>NZ_JAYMRZ010000022.1:0-147487 GCF_038900715.1 Paraburkholderia phymatum
CATCTGCACCTCATCAGGAATTGCAGGATTCACGCATCAATATGCCAGGTCCCTGCAATTCCCACAACACCATTTCCGACTCAAAGCCCCACTGTAGAAGGCTCCGCTGATTGTTCAGGGTCGACTACTTAGGCTGCTGCCGGGATGACCCGTTTCGGGATTCCAGGCTTTCTGCCGGTGGTGCATTGTCATTGCCGACGGGACACGCCGGCAATTACCACTGTATTCGCTCACCACATGTGGATGAATAAGGCTGCGGGCCTAAAAGAGGCTCGGGGATTGCCCTATTAAGTGGGCGGACTCCGCTATATTGGCTCTCGCTGAAGAATGCCATTAAAACCGAAACATCAGTAACTCAAGCAATGAATATTGCCAAAATTGAGTTCAATACCGGCTCTTTAGGTGTAAATGAAGTGAAGCATACCGGGATTATTTTGATATATCTGTGAATAGTTTGTGATTGAGCATTATTCGAGACGGCATCGCAACGTCCAAGATGCTTGACCCGTCTTTGCCCGCGCAATCGCTCGTAATTGCGCGTCATCAGGTATCCGACCTCGAAGCCGTCTGCGCACCAAAGCGAAGCAGCTTTCCCATCCGGCGCAGCCATGCGCGCCGCGAGGGCGTTGGACGTGTACCGGCCGCGCTCCCTGTACCGCGCACAAATCGCACGGCTCCTTCCTTCGAATACAGCCTCACGCCCCCCTTCAAGATTCCTCCTGGTCGCTCATCTAGTCAGTCTTGGTAACAATTCTCCGCCGTAACTCAGCGGCTATCGGAAAAAACAAAAAAGCAATTTTCGGTAACGTAGCGCACCTATACCGAGTTCTAAGTGAAAGAGTTCTAAAGCTATCAAAACAAGTTTCGCTGTTTATTAAATCGTTTTTCTGTCAATTAAATTACAGACCAATTTCGAGGAGGCTACACCTCCAGAGCACAAACGACCTTCTTGCTGACTATCACATCGGGCAATGCTATCAAACTTTATCTTCGGCTCTACGTGACCTGAAGACACGGGAGAGTCTTAATTCCGCTCGAATGCGAGTGAGCATCCCTTCGGCCAACTTACTCGCCACTGCATGCCGGCATCGCGTTGGCCGCTGTCCGTACCATCTTCGAACACCGTACACACGGGCCCGCCCCTCCCGTAGAACACGCTTTGATTGAGGTCCGCCGTGAAAGACGCACATTCCCTTCTTGTCTCCGGGCGTGGCTGGCCAAGGGCCGCCGGTGGTTGCTGTTACTAGTGCGTTACACCGAAGCCCATTCCTGCCGTGATGTCTGTTGGCGTCACAGGGCACTGTCCGATAAAGGCGTCTCGTGATTCCAAGCACAGCAGGACGCGCAGGTGCTTTTAAGACTTTCGCTAACCCGTTTCAAAGAACAAGGAGATAAATATGTCTAACGGTTTCTTCAAGACAGCGGCGGCAGCCGCGATTGCGTTGCTGTCGCTGAGCAGCCTGGCCCACGCTGGGGATAACGACGCGTGCACAACCGCGACCCTGAAAGGTTCATACGGCGTCAAAGTTCATGCGCAGTCGCTTGGAATCCTCACAGGGACCGCCCCCAATCAGATGCTCCACCGCTATGCTACTCCGAACGATATCGACGCCGTCGCACTGGCGACATTTGACGGTAACGGAGCAGGCACGCAGGAAGACTTTGCGATGGTCAACGGCGCAGTAAGGTCCGGCTCACCGCCTGATTCCTTCGTGCCCAACGAAATGCTTTCGTACAGCGTGGATGCGAACTGTACCGGCGAACTGCGCATCACTTTTCCAAATTCCAAGCTTACGCAAAAAATCGTAGTCTTTGACAACGGGAATGAACTGTTCGGTGTCACGAGCGCTCAGCATATTCCGAGTGGTCCGCCTGCCTTCGATAAGACACCCTGCGACCAGGGTTGCGACATAGCAATCCAGGGAAGCGCTCATTTTGTCAGAGTCAGACAGGGGCACGAGCACTGACATCACCTTATATCTGGCTGTGAGGATCTCGTGCAAATAGGTGGCGCGTCCAAGATGCCTCTTATAGATATGGATAACTTATCGATTGAAAAGGACAGCATTCCAGACAGAGGAAGCAGTGATATCGGCACGCGCGAGATGGTGAGGTCGAATTGTCCCTTGTGAATGCGATGCATCAACTCGATGCCCGAAATCGTGGCCACGGCAGCTCTGAATCGTTTGAACCCGAGCATCACGTTCGTTCTGGACTTGATGTGACGATGGTCCTGTTCGATCAGATTATTGAGGTACTTCGAGGAGCGCAACTTCGTGTCCCCGGGAAGCAGGCCATCCTTTTTCAGCTCACGCACGGCCCGGTGCGATGCGGCATACCCATCGAGCGTGACCGTCTCCGGTGGCCGTCCATGATGTTTGATTACGTTGCTGAAAAGGGCTTTTGCGGCAGCCACATCGCGCTTTGCCCTGAGCATGAAGTCTACCGTCTGGCCGCCCCGATCCACCGCCCGGGCACCGTCACGTTGCCGAGATGATCAAGTAAGACCGCGTGATGAAAAACGCAAAACCGCTGTACCACGGCCATCGCTTTCCGGCATCGGTGATCAGTTGCGCGGTGCGTTGGTATTTCAGGTTTCAGCTCAGCCTGCGCGATATCGAAGAACTGTTGTTCGAGCGCGGGGTTACCAGAGAAGAATTGCGCCTTATATTTCCTGCACCCAATTCAACGACACCGCCCGAAATTCGCAGTTGTACCTGACGATTCCGCAAGAAATCCTTCCGCAAAATCGGTCGCACCACCTCGCAGCTGCCGTGTCTAAATCAGGTGCAAATAAGGAGCGCGGATCATGCGGACTCGAACCTTGAACATTGCTTTCGCCGCAATGGCCGGTATCTGGAGCATCAGTTCCACTGCGGCGCAACCAGACTACGCGTATACGACGACGGTACGTGTCAGCGACGGCAAGACGCTGAGCTGCGCAGTGAATGAGCCACTGGCTGATGCATATTCGTCGGACCAAATGCTCACCCGACGCGAGCAACGTGAAGCCGACGTGCTGGCGACCCAGCCTTTGCGAATGCTCAGCGGGCCGTCTTCCGAGTATCCGACGCCCTATACTGCGCCGTTTGTGAATTGCAAGTCGGTCAGTTGATGCGATAGCCGCATCTGCGGGCTTCAGCGCGAACGGGACGCACGATTCACAAGCGTGCGTCCTGTTCGCGGGGGGGACGCGTTTGACTGTCGGCAAGCGCATGTCTTCTCCCCCTTGAACTTACGCTTAGAACCGCGTGCGGATACCCGTTGTCAACTCGAGCTGATTCGACGCGCCGAACGTGCTCGCGACCGTATAGCCGCCGTGCAGTCGCATGTAGTCGCCAGCCAGATAAAGTTCCGTCCGCTTGGACAGGTGATAGAACGCCGACCAGTACAGCGTTTCCTTATACCCGTTATGCAGGCCCGAAGCTGGATCGAATGTGCCGATGTTGGCATTCGGAATGTCACCGTCCGCGTTATAGGCGGCATTCTTGACGCGCATCTGTTGATAGCCGAGTTCGTAATCCAATGGACCCTTCGGCGCGATCTTCAGCGATACCGTCCACGCATCGTCATGCCGTTGTCCGAGCGCACCCTGATCGCCGAGATAATGGAAATAACCTGCATTCAAACGGACAATACTGAACGCGTAATTGCCACCGACCGAATAAGACTGGTTGGTATTGCCAGCTTTGTTCGCGTGACTGTAGAAAGCGGATATCGCGAACGGCCCACCGTTATAGCCAATGGCTGCCTGATAGTTCGAGCCAGTCGGAAATGTCGTGGTGTTGCCGAACGCATAACCCGCCGCGAAGAACAGACCATTATCGAAGAGCTTCTTCCACGCTACGCCGTTGTTGTAGCGCGTGCCTGTTGCACTCGCTGCATAGAAGATCATCTGCTTGAAGTTGTTCGCGTTCGTCCAGCCTCCCTCTTCCGTGGTCAGCTTCGCGTTGCCATAAGGATCGCCATAAATCGCTGACGCATCGCGCGCAATGGTGTTCTGGAAGCCGAACGTCAGCTTGCCGAAGCGGTCGTCCTGAAGGCCGACCCATGCATCGCGGTCGAAGATCTGACCGGGGTCTTCCATCTGGCCATCGCTCACGCGGTACTCGCTTTCGAGCCGGAAAATGATTTTCGAACCGCCGCCGATATCTTCCGCGCCTTTGAGGCCCCATCTGCTTCCGCTGAACCAGGGTTCCCCATCAATGCCCATGCCCACTACGTGATTACCTTTTTCGTCGGCGTGAGTGACGTAGCTGGGCACACTCAGATCGATCAGGCCGTATAGCTGAACGCTCGACTGTGCATGTGCGCCTGTCGCCGCGATCGCACCGGACGCGAGAGCCAAGGTCAAGTGCCGTTTCTTCAAGATTGTCTCCTCTGTTTGCCGCGTTGAGATTGTGTTTCCTTGTATGGTCCTGGTCCGTTGACAGAACCAGAACTTGTCTCAATGCTAGCGAGGCCAATCCTTCAAGGCGCTATCACGATCATCTTGGATTTCTAAGTACATTTACCGATATCAGTGCGCTCCTCGTTGATCAGGAATCCCGCGTCCGCAAGATATAGCCAAGTCCTCTCAACGTCATGATTTGCGCAGTCGAAGCGGAAAGATGCTTGCGCAGACGATGGATATAGATATCGACGGCATCGACGCTCGGTTCATCGTCGAGACTGAATGCGCTCTCCATCAGCGTCGCCTTCGATACTGTCTTTCCTTGCCTCAACATCAGCGTTTCAAGAATCGCATGTTCTCGCCGACGCAATGGAAGCGGGGTATCGATGTGACGGAATTCCCGCGTATTGAACTGATAGTGCAAATCGCCGCAAATCAGCGACACGGCCTTCTCAGTGCACTGGCGCCGCACGAGCGCCTTGATGCGCGCGACAAGTTCGCGCGCATCGAACGGTTTGACGACATAGTCGTCTGCGCCTGCTCCAAAGCAGTCGACCTTGTCGTCTATCGACCCGTGGGCGGTCAGCATCAGGATGGGCACGTTGTTACCGCGCCGTCGCAAGCGTGCCAGCAAATCCTTTCCGCTCATGCACGGTAAGCGCATATCGAGCAGCACGACGTCGTAGCTCTGATTTCCCGATATCGCCTCAGCCCGCTCGGCATCGGGCACACTATCCACGATGAAGTTCTCCGCGCGCAACAGGTTGACGATCCAATGCGCGAGGTCCGCGTTATCTTCCACCAGCAGTAGCTTCATTGTGATGTCCTCAACTACGCCATGCGGGCATTCGCACGGTAACGACGAGACCCGTGTAATCCTCGCCCTGCCCCAGTACGACCGAGCCGTCATGCAGGTGGGCGATCTCGCGCACGATCGACAGGCCAAGGCCTGTTCCTTCGACACACGTCGTGCTGCGATAGAACCGCTCGAACACATGCGCGCGCGCTTCGGCGGGAATGCCGGGACCGTTATCGATGACCTGGAGCACGGCATCGTCGCCTTGGCGAGTGCATAGCGCCGTCACACGGCCACCGTCCTGTGTATAGCGGATCGCGTTATCGATGAGATTCGCGACGAGCGCATGCAACAGGTTTGCGTTACCCTCGACGTGCATGTCGTTTGCAAACTCCGCGCCCAGATCGATGCCACGGCGATGCGCGGCCACGATAAGTTCTTCGAGCACCGACGCGACCACTCCAGACAGATCGACCCGCGTATGGACGTGCGCCGGTGCAGCTTCCGCCTGTGCCAACAGCAGAAGCTGATTCGTCATGTCCGTCATCTTCTGCGTGCTGCGTCGCATGCCGCCAAGCGCAGCGACAACTTCGGGATCGTGGTGTTCGCGCCGGGACGCATACTGGATCTGCGTATCGAGCAGCGTCAACGGTGTGCGCAACTGATGCGCGGCGTCCGCGATAAACTGACGCTGCCTCGCGGTATGAACCTTCAGCTGCGCAATACATTGATTGATTGCATCGACGATGGGACGCAGTTCCCATGGCAGCCCTTCTGCGCGCATCGGTTCGATTTGCATTGGCTCGCGATCGGTGACGTCGTTCTTGAGCTTCATCAACGGACGCAACTCGACGGTCAGGCCGAGCGGCACCAACGCCGCCACCAGGGCAAGCATCAGACATTCGCGAAGAAAATGCGGGCGCCAAAGCTGTTCGAGCATCGCGCGACGTGAAACCTGTGTCTTGCCGACCACGACCGTGACAGGCTCGACCTTGCCGGAGTCGTATAACTGGCGCGTGTACGCGACCACTCTGATGTCATGTCCATCCAACGTCGAATCGTAAAACACGGGCTGCGTCGATTCTCGCAACGGTAATGCGAGATCGGGATTGCCGCCGAGCAATCGCTTTCCGGCGGAAACAATCTTGTAGAACACCTGATCCTGATACGGCGACTCGAATATTTCGAGTGCAGCGGGCGGAACATCGGCATTGAGCCGACCTTCGACCCAATCGATATCTTCGCCAATCGTGCGAGCGGACGAAAGCAATGCCGCATCCTGAACTACAGTGGCAGTACTACTGGCCGAGTCGTATGAAATGAGCGCTGTCGCCACCACGAATGCCGCCAGCGGCAAGATCAACCACAACAGCAATCGCGCGCGCAAACTCAGCGTCAATTTGAACTCCCTGTTTCATTCATCGACGCCCACCGCCGAAATATCGCGCGTGCCCCGCGTCTATGGCGCGATTCTACGAGGCTCAACCCTTCTCATTACTTTCGCTGCACGTTGAATCTCGTACGGGATTTCCACTATTACGATCCTTCTCTTTGTGCACGCAGACGCGCACGATAGTCTTTGGACGATTTCAACCAGATGATTTCTGAAGAACACCTTAAGGCATCGACGAATCAAACTACCCGATCTTTGTGTTCGACAGCGGCCTTGCGAGCACAACGATGCGAACGGCAGAATGTGTCGCGGTTGTCCGTTTGACGGCCCGCCTGGCGGGAAACATGAACGACGGAGAGCTACATATCCGTCGGCGCGCGCGAAATGCTCTTCTCCAACTTCTCTCGAAGTGAAGGGGTAGCCACAACTGCCTATCGCTTCAGATGCTCGCACTGGGCGCTGAATTTACGAATGTCTTTCGCGGGCGCGCGCCCTAAACGAACCTAACGCAGTCCGCTGCGCAGCGTCTCACGGTACGCGAGGGCTGCAAGCAGCGTGCACAACCCCGCGCCCGTCACGAACCAGGCAGGCGATTGCAGGTCGCCGGTACGCGAGACCAGATACGTTGCGATGAACGGCGCAGTGCCGCCGAGCAGCGTGACGGGAATGTTGAGGCTCACCGACAACCCGGTATAGCGCAGCTTCGTCGGCATGATCTCGGCCATCGCGCACAATGCGGTTGCCGAATGCGGTGCGAATACGATGCTCATCAGACACAAGCCCGCAACCGTCTTGCCGAAGTCGTGCGGGTCGAGCAGATGGAACGCCGGGTACGTAACCAGCATGATCGCGAGCGAACTGGCGATCATCAGCGGACGGCGGCCAAGCACATCGCTCAGATGTGCGAAGAACGGCAACAGACAGCAATAGAAGACCAGGCTGTACAGGTTCGCGCGCTGCGCGTCAGCAAGCTTGAAACCGAGTACTGCGGACAGGTACGTCGGCGAATAGATGTAGTAGATGTAAATGCACGCTGACGGCGCCGAGATCAGCCCCATGCCGATCAGAATTGGCTTCCACTCGTTGCGCAGCCCGGTCAACAGCGGCGCGCGCTCGACTGCGGCCGTCTGTTGCACGGACGCGAAATGCGGCGTTTCCTCGAGCTTGAGCCGCAGATAAAGGCCGACGAAGCCGAGCGGCAAACCTGCAAAAAACGGCAGGCGCCAGTCCCACGCGCGCAGATCTTCCGTCGACAGCGACGCGGTGATGATCGACGCAACGCCGCCGCCTACCAGCAACGCCAGGCCGATCGTGAACGTCTGCCAGCCGGTATAGAAGCCTCGCCTGCCAGGTGGTGCGTATTCGGCAATGAACGATGTCGCGCCGCCGTATTCACCGCCGACCGAAATGCCTTGCACGAGACGCGCGGCCGTGAGGATCACGGGTGCAGCGAGACCGATCGAACTGTAGCTGGAACGCGAGTTGTGCGCGCGCGTGATGTTCGTGTCGGTGCGGATCATCGAGGAGCGACTCGCCGAACACTTCGGCGTGAGCCGCACAGTCGCGCGGGATGTGCTCGCCCGCATGCACAGTGTCGGGCTGGTCACGAAGGATTCGATGGGGCGCTGGATTGCAACGCGCGTCACGCCGGACAAGACCCATCATCTGTATGAACTGCGCTGGCTGCTGGAGCCGGAGGCACTGCAGCAGGCGGCACCGCATGTGAGCCGCGACTATCTGGAGCAGTTGCGCGAAACGGTGGTAGAAGCGCTAGATGGCTTTCCGCGCGAAGGGTTCGATACCGACGTGGTTGAGCACGACCTGCACATCCGATTGCTGTCGCATTGCCCTAATGGCGAAATCCTGCAGGCGCTAGCGCGCACGCGGATGCTGTTTGTGCCGACCCGCTATCTGTTCGATCCTGTGCTGCGCATTCCGCTTACGTCGATCGAAGATGCGCTGAAAGAACACCGGACCATCTACGATCTGCTGCTTTCGAAAAAGCCCGCGAAGGCGGCGGCCGCCCTGCATGACCACCTGAAGCAGGCCGACGCGCGCTGGCTTCAACGCTTTGAAGGCGCGGCAAACGCGACGCTCGCGGAATTGCCGCCGTACTTGACGCGATTGTGATGAGCGCATTTTTGAACCGCGACTCACGCTTGTCATAACGGCGGACCACTTGAAGATCGTCCAGCCCAAGATCGGTGGCGCCGAAGCTACCGTTCTCTCGTTGCGAGAAATACGGAACGTGAATCGTGTCGTAAGACCGAAGCAAAAGGGCAGCTTCGACTGTGGAGCACTTAGGCTTCTGCGCGAAGAGGTATGGTTCGAGTACGGCTCTACATTTCGTTTTTCGATCGTGCAGTTCCGCAGTTAAAAAGCGCTAAAGCATCAGCCTCACCGCCTCCGGCTCGTCTGGTTCGAACCAGTCCGGATTCAGTTGCGCTACCGGCCCGAGCGACACCAGAATCTCTCGCAGATGCGCGCGCATCGCGTTTTCCGCGGCGTCGGGATCGTGCGCCTTCAGGCCGCTCACGATCAGCGCATGCTGCTTGATCAGCAGATCCAGCGGCGACACTTCATGCAGGCTCAGATAGCGGACCCGGTCCATCTGCGCCTTGATGTCCTGGATCGTCTCCCACGCCGCAACGCAATCGATGGACTGGGCGATCAGAAAGTGAAACTGCTCGTCGCAGGCGAGAAATGCGGCCGTGTCGTTGAGCTTTGCCGCCGCCTTCTGCTCGCGCAGGTTCGCGGCGAGCTCCGCCAGTTGGGCATCGGTAATGGCCTCGGCCGCCTTGCGCACGACGGCAGCTTCGATCGCCTCGCGGATGAAACGCCCCTCGCGTACCTTGCGCGGGGAAATCCGCTTCACGAATGTGCCGCGCTGAGGCAACACCTGCAGCACGCCGGCCTCGACGAGCTTGATGAATGCTTCGCGTACGGGTTGACGGGACACCTGAAACATCTCCGACACCTCTTTCTCTGAAAGCGGTGTGCCGGGCGCAAGCAGGCCGGTAAAAATTGCCTCACGCAACGAGCGGAAGATCTGCTTGCCGATCGGCTCGTGCGATTCGACGGACAAACCCGCGAGCGCGCCGCCACCACGACCGGCCCGCAGGCGTGGCGAAACGGTTCCAGCGCTTGACGAACTCGGGCTTATAGCGTCGCACCCAACGCAGGATCGTCGTGTGAGCAAGCGACAACCCTCGCTCGGCCATCATCTCGACGAGATCGCGCAGGCTGAGTTTGTAGCGCAGATACCAGCGCACACAAAGAATGATCACGTCGCGGTCGAAGTGACGACCCGCAAACAGGCTGTCCAGATTCTTCCGTTTGCTCATCGCGGGCTCTCAAATTCGTCAGCCCGCCACTCTAACCGATTCGTTGAACACTATTTGCACCACAGCCCACGCCTGAACAATCGCGCCGAAAACAGCCACCCGTCGACCCGCAGGCGCGAGCGCCAGCTGAGTGGGTTTCGCGATGCGCTCCGCACGCAGGCGTTTCTCTCATGTTTTGGCCCGATCCGGCGGCACTTCGCGTTGCCCAGACATCAGATGAACGTGGCACGTCATCGCGCCATACTCAAAGAACGCTTCGCCAACTGGCACGATTGGACCGTCGCTACCGTTGTCGATGAAGTTTTCTGATGAGGACAACTACTCGTACGTCGCACAGATAGTCCGGGCCCCTTAACCTGACAGAGCCTTTCCCACTCAAACGCGAGGCATAGGCCAAGACGTCCTCGCTATCGTTTGCCCTGCACTTCGTGCAGAGCAACGATCGATTCGCCTAACTGATCGACTACCCGCGAAAATCTGCCATATTGATTCTCACGAGTAACACCTCTCATGCTTTGTGGTCACGGAGAAATCTAAAGAACTGCACGCCCTCTTGCAGTCGCCGTTTCATCATCTCCCAACTCACCAGCATCTCACGAACAATTTCCCATATTTTCGATGGCCTAAAATAAAAGCGCTTGTAGAATTCTTCCACACCGAGAAAAATCTCTTCGCGAGACAGGTGCGGATAGCCGATCGTCGAAAGCTGGGTACCCGCGGAATTGACGAGCGTGATGACCTTGCTCTCTTCCAGCCACCCATTCTCGATAGCCTGCTTATGAAGAACCGTTCCCGGATAGGGTGCAGCGAGCGACACCTGGATCGTGTGCGGGTTGATCTCTTTTGCATATTGGATCGTCTTCTGTATTGTTTCGTGTGTTTCCCCTGGAAGCCCGAGAATGAATGTGCCGTGGATCTTGATACCGAGCTTGCGGCAATCTTCACTGAATTGCCGTGCCATATCGGTGCGTAGTCCCTTCTTGACGTTCACAAGGATCCGGTCGTCGCCAGATTCGTAGCCCACGAGCAATAGCCGCAACCCGTTCTCTTTCATCACTTTCAGCGTTGAATACGGTACATTCGCTTTTGCGTTGCACGACCACGTCACCCCTAGTTTGCCAAGACCTCGAGCGATCTCCTCAGCCCGCGGCCTCAAATCAGTGAAGGTATCGTCGTCGAACATGATCTCCTTGACTTCAGGCATATTGTCCCTGATCCATTTCACTTCTTCGAGGACGTGCTCGACGGACCGCGTACGATAGCGATGCCCCCCGACTGTATGCGGCCAGAGACAAAAGGTGCATCGTGACTTGCAGCCTCGGCCTGTGTACAACGACACATACGGATGCTTTAGGTAGCCGCTGAAGTAATTCGTGGTCGTGAGATCGCGCTTATAGATCGGCGCAACAAATGGCAACTGGTCCATGTCTTCCAGAATCGGCCGAGATTCGTTGTGCATGATCTCGCCGTCTGGCAAACGGTAGCTCAGACCGAGAATCGACTCGAAAGGAAGTCCCTGTGCGACGTCGCGACAAGTGAAGTCGAACTCTTCGCGGCACACAAAATCGATCGCGTTACTTGCGACAAGCGAGCCGTGAGGATCGACGGCCACCTTTGCGCCAATCATCCCAATCAGGATGCTGGCGTTGCGTCGTTTTAGATGCTCCGCGAACTGCACATCGCTCACGAACGAGGGCGAGCTTGTGTGGATGATTACAAGATCGTAATCATTGGCAATATCAAGAGTTGCATCCAGTGACAGGCCATCTGCAGGCGCGTCCACGACACGGCTATTCTCAACCAGCGCAGCAGGCTGGACGAGCCATGTCGGGTACCAGAATGATCGGATCTCACGACGGGTCTGGAAACGCGAGCCCGCTCCACCATCGAAGCCGTCGAACGAAGGTGCCTGTAGAAACAGCGTCTTCATAAATGCCCTCAAAGATAATGGTTCACTCTAATGAACGCGTTGCACGTAAGGCCGCTGCTGGTGATATTGAATTGATGAATTAATTGAGTTCTTCAAACAACCAGACGGTTGCTGGATAGCCGGCGCGGACACAACGACACTGGTGTAAGGGCGCCCTGGATCTCAGCTGAGCCCGCTAAAGAATACTATGACTCACACGTTTTTGAATGTGAACCTTTTTCTTCTCACGTTGAAAAAATATTTACGTTTTAATTACTGCAGTGGACAACTACTGTATTGGAGCGAACGTCGTTACTTCGTTTGCCTCAGCAATTTATTGTGGGCCGATCGCGCGAGTCCCTCGCTCGCCCTTCGCAACATCCATGAACGTGAACGCACCCACACCAAGGAGTCGACTTCGTACGCGGCTTGACGCATACTGATTGCAAAGTTAAGACATCCGCATGCAACAGCGGAGAGGACGAAACAACGATCTTCTCGCCTGAAGTTACAACGCTTTCCGCCGCGTTATCGGGCATGTCGACCGGATGTGACGGTCAGCTACAGGTCGACGCCGATGCACATGATCACGCTGCATTATTCTAAGCTAGGAGGTAATCGATGGCGCAAAGTCCGGGCGACGCCGCAGGTGTGCCCGTTGGGAATGGCCAGCGCATCAGCCCGGCCGAATTTCTGTTGATGGCAGGCTTTCTTGCGTATCGTGCACCCTTAGCCTCGGCGGAGGCAAGATCAGCAGCCCGGCGCATATTGGTCGCCGTCCTCGAGGTGGCGAGCGCTCGCGGATTTACCCAATCAGATGTTCTCCAGGCGATGATGGCAAACGCCGAAAAGTCTTCGCGCATATGGAAACTGGCAGAGCAAGCCACCGCTGCTGTTGGTGATTCGGCCAACTATCTGCAAGTGATTCGCAGCGCTGGCGTTCTAATAGAAGAAGAATTATGAAGTCGTCCACAACAAAGGCCACCGAAATCACGGATACCCGTTCTTGATCGGGATGCGGAGTATTCGAGCGCGCCAATCGCAAGCGCCCATGATGATGCTGAGAAGGTTGAGCACCGTGGCATTCGTCAACGTGTCACCTGGTCTTTTTTGACCGCATAAAACGCAGCGCAAAACCAACGATCTTCGGGATCGTTTCGGGACGCAGCAATCGCTGGTCGTAGCCAGAAAAGCGTCGATCATTCTCTGCATGACACAGCGTCATAAGTTCGCGTAGGCCCACCTTCACGGATGACAGAGACTGCGCGCCATTTTTGGTGAAGTTGTTATCCTGCTTATGCTCCGTTCCCTCGGCATCGAGCGTCTGAGCAAGCCGCATTCGCTCCCAGATGAGAAACGCCCACACAGCCGCGACCTTTAGCTCGAAGCGAATGCGACTCCACCAGGAAAGCTTTGCCCGATGCCATGCAGCCCAGTTTGCAAAGAGCAGGATATGCCGACACTCCTCTTGCATTACCGGCTCAAAAGTATCAACGAGTTCAGGCGGAAACAGCCCCGAGCGTCGGGCAACTTCAATGAGACCGAACGCGAAGAAGCTGTCGATACACTCGCTGTAACCCGTGATTAGGTAAGCCCATTCGGTATCCTTTGGATATATGTACGGTGCTTCGCTCGTGAGTGGAATACCGTACGCAGCTACCATCCGCGAAAGCACCTCCTTGTGGCGGTTCTCTTCCCATGCATTCAGCGCAAGTGCGTCTCGTACGTCCGGCTCGCTGATGGTGCTTGCATACGCCGCCATGCGCAGTCTGGCCCGGCCCTCCGTCTGCACAGCGATGTCCCAGATCGGCAGTGAAACAATCCGCTCAAGTGCGTCAAGGTCGAGCTGAGGCCAGTCGAGGACCGAAGGGCGGTACGGACTCAAGGTTTCACGAAACATTCGGCACATCTCGCTCCGATGCACATCAGACCCTGGTCTCAGCGTACCAGTAACATTGCTTGTCTAATACCTGACCTTGCGGTCTGCGGCTTCGAACGTCGCCTGGTCGGGCTGGTGCTGCGGCAGTACAGGTGAGCGAAAACCTTGAATCAGCTGTTCGACGGCGAACCCGTCGAGGGGAGTTTCGTTCATTCTGGAGGCGCCAAGGTGAATGCAGCGCCGCAACGTGTGACATCAGATCGGTAATGACCAGACCTGATCTGATGTCACCGCGTGTCGCTTCGATTCAACCACGAATCGCTCTCATTTCCATGAGAATCACTTGCTGTTTGCGTTGCCAGTATTTAAGGCCGGTGAGCGCGGAGGGCCAAACGAACGCTCAGCCAATTGCCAGAAAATGAGTCCGGGCACGAAGAACAGTAGATCTCGCACTCTCCGCGCGCCTGCCAGTGCAAGGCAGGTGGGCGCATCGATACCTAGCATGCCCCCGATCACAACGAAGCTGCCCTCTTGCACGCCAATGTTTCCCGGCACGAAAAAGGCAAAACTGCTCACGAGCTGAATCAGTGCCTCGAGTACGAACGCGGCTGCGAAGGTCGCGTCCGACCCAAGCACATGCAACGCAATCCAGATTTCGAGCGCCAACCCAAGGCACTGCAGCGTTTGCCAGATGAACAAATAGCGCACCACGATGCCGGTCTGCCGCCAGATCAGTTTGATTGACTGATCGATGCGTGCCGACTTTCCAACGAGGGCATATACCTTACCACTCGTGACCCGGTTAAGCGTTCGCGCGGCGCGTTCAAACGGGCGTGCATGTTGAACCAGAGCAAAGAGCAAGAGGACCGGTATGATGCCGGCAAGACCCCATGCTAATCTTCCCGCAAGGCGCACGGAATCCGACGAGGCCTGCTCCAGCAGGTACCCGACGGCCACGAGCGCAAAGACGACCTGGCTGATGAGCGTGAGTTGCATATCAGCGACTAGACCTGCCACGGCGGTTGCAGGGCGCACGCCGACACGCGCGAGCAGGCGAAACGAAACGATTTCCCCGCCAATCCTCGCTACCGGCAGCAGTCCATTGATCGATTCGCGAATCCAGACGAGCTTGAGCATGGTCGCAAAGGAGGGGCGCTCCGCATCACGTATCAGCATCCGCCAATCGCATGCGTTGGGAATCATGGAAAAGACATGTGCGAGGGCAGCCAGCACCAAGCCCCCGCCTGCGGACTCCAACAGATGCAGGATCGCTACAGGATCTTCTCGCCAGATTAGCCAGCCTGCAATCATTAACCCAAGCAAGGCAGCAGCGGACCCGAGGTATTTCATCTGGATGTGGTCAGTTCAATATGAGGGGGCACCGTCGAATTGTCGATCATTTCAGGCTCGGGTCACGTTGGATGCGGGCTGACAACAATCCGTCCTCGTCAACATCGAAGCGTTCTCCGCGCCACAACACGCACGACGACAAGAAGCTTGTCACGTAGATTCCGAACTGAAGGATATCCCAGAGCGGCAACCAGAAAAAGCCGCTGCGACTCCCTCCCGTCGCGCGGTCCGTTTGAAGCACCAATATCGCGCGGCAAATGAGTGTAAGCATTATCAGCCCCCATGCCAGCGGATTTCCCAGCGAAAAGAGTGCGGCGAGCAAGGCAAGCGGGAACGGATGCATCAGAACTGCGCCGAGATGCCCCATCCGGTCTGCAGCGCGAATAGTGCGGCACCATCGCAACTCGTGAGCGATTAGTTGAGAAACGGTGATCTCAACGCAAGCATGATGTACGGTGAATGGAGGAATGGCGACCGACAAGCCGCTGCGGCGCACCGCTTCGCCAATCGCGTAATCCTCTGCGAGATGATGGCCGAACTGCACGAGACCGCCTATGCGTATCAGTGTTGTCCGTGTGGTAGCAATCGTCTGGCCAAAGCATGGTCGCGCGCGTCCAATGGACAGCCCTGTCACTACGCCGGGCAAAAAATGATAGTTGGTCATGGCGGAACTGACTCGAGGCCAGAACCCGGGCGCACACAATCCGCGATAAACAGTCGTGACCAGTCCGACACCGGGTTGCTGAAGCGCACCCACGATGTCTCGCAGAAAACTTGGGCCAACACGCACGTCGCTGTCGGAAAAACAAAGTACGTCGTGCTCTGCACGATCCAGCATGTTTGCGAGATTGGCGATTTTACGGTTGGGTCCATATACCCTGCCGTCTACCACGACGGTCACACTCCTCTGAGGAAAATGGGCCCGCAATATGTCGACCGCTTTGAGCGCGTTATCAGATTGATCATGGACACCAAATATATACTGAACCGGTCCCGGGTAGTCCTGCTCCATGAAACTCGTTAAGTTCTCCATTAGTTGCCATTCGTCACCATGCAACGGCTTGACGACGGTCACAGGTGGAAAGCAAACGGGCACAGCCTTCGGGCGCGAAAAAAACGGTCGCATGAGGAGACTGGCCAACAGGGTATATACGATGCCCAGCCCTGAGCATAGAGCACATAACGCGGCGGCAAAGGCGAGAAACAGGTGGACAACATGCAGTTGATCCATATTCCTCCGGATGATAGCGTCGTTGAGACATCAGAGTCTGCCTGACGGACGCTTAATGCAACCTTAAGGATCAGTGCTTCGGTTCTCTCGCGATAACGATTGCAAGTTGAGAAAAACCTGATATGACTAGGACTACTTATTCCACCAACGAATAGAACTGATCGGCGAAAGTTTGTCGGGCGCCGTTGGCTTTCATCTGCCCCTTAGCGATCGTGTGAGTCACCTCGATGCCACCGAGCAGGATGCGCGCGCACCGGAAATTCTTGAACCCGAGCATGGGACGGGTATGCCGTTTGATCGCGCGGTGATCCTGTTCGATGATGTTGTTCAAGTACTTCGTCTGCCGGACCTTGATGGGCGATTCGCGCTCGGCGTTGATGGCTTCCAGCGCAGCCATATTGGCCCCGCTCTTGTCGATCGTCACCGTCTCGGGTTCGCCATTCAGGGCGATCGATTTTTCGAAATACCGCCGCGCCGCAGTCTTATCCCGATGGGCGCGCAGCAGAAAGTCGACAGTGTTGCCGGCCTTGTCGACGGCGCGATACAGGTATTTCCAGTGGCCATTGACCTTGATGTAGGTCTCATCGACGCGCCAGCTCTTGCCGACGGCGCGTTTGTGGCGGCGAAACGCTTTTTCCAGCACCGGCAGCAACTTGAGGGCCCAACGATGCACGGTTGAGTGATCGACCGAGATGCCTCGCTCCGCCATCATTTCTTCCAGGTTTCGCAGGCTGAGCGGATAGGCCACATACCAGCGCACGCAAGTCAGGATGACATCAAGCGGGTAATGCAGGCGTTTGAGCACGCGGGCCACGGTCGGATTCAGCGTCTTCATCAAGCTTTCAGTCGTTCATCTCGCTCCGCGCATGATAGCGGACCTCCCTATTGCAACAGGACCGTGTACTTTCGGCACCGCAACTCACGCCGATAAGCTAGCCGTGGCAAGGAGTGGGGTTCCCACCGCGCACAAACGCGGATTTCTTCCGGGTATTCCCGATAGAGAGCCTCTAACCGGCTGCATATATTCGTTAGTACCTCACATACAGCGTAGCGAAGCAATCATCAAGGAATTGCTGCTCCAGGGGATACCACGATGAATGATGAATGCGGCCTCAAGCGCCGCCACGTGCTTCATTCGCTCATGGCGAGCGGTGTCGTTGGCCTGGCAGGCGGTTGGACGAATCTCGTGCGCGCCGCCAACGCGATCACCCTTCCGTTCGAAAACGGCTTAAGGGAACTGACGACCGACTTCCCGCAAAAGGGCGAGATGGTGCTCTTACGCAGCCGGCCGCCGTTGCTCGAGACACCGTTTTCCGTCTTCGATCAAGGAGTGTTCACACCAAACGGTCGTTTTTTCGTGCGCTGGCACCTCGCGAGCATTCCCACGCGTGTCGACGCCCGGACGTTCCGGCTGACGGTTCATGGATCGGTCGCCCGCGAACTGGATCTCGAACTCGATGACATCAGGAAAGGGTTTGAGCACGTCGAGCTCGCCGCCGTGAACCAATGCGCTGGCAACTCGCGGGGATTCTTCAAGCCGCGCGTCGCTGGTGGAGAATGGGGTAACGGCGCGATGGGCAATGCGTTGTGGACCGGCGTACGCCTCAGGGACATTCTCGATCGCGCGGGCGTGAAGGCCGGGGCCGTGCAGGTTCGCTACAGAGGCCTTGATAAAGGGGTGATTGCCGCCACACCCGACTTCATCAAGGCGCTGAGCGTCGATCATGCGCGCGACGGCGAAGTCATGGTCGCGTTCGCCATGAACGGGCAGCCGCTACCGCTTTTGAACGGTTTCCCGTTGCGGCTCGTCGTTCCGGGTTGGTATTCGACGTACTGGGTGAAGATGTTGAACGACATCGAGGTCATCGACACACCCGATCAGAACTTCTGGATGGCGAAGGCGTACCAGATCCCGGATACGCCGCACGCGAACGTATCCCCGGAACAGACCGGCGTGAAGACGATCGCGATCAACCGCATGGTGCCGAGATCATTCTTCACCAACGTCAGCGACGGCTCGGTGATCGATGTGGGCGCAACGCAAACGGTGCGCGGCATCGCTTTCGGTGGCGATTCGGGCGTAAGCAAGGTGCTCTTTTCCTCGAATGGTGGAGCGTCGTGGTCAACGGCTAGCGTCGGCCGCGACTTCGGCAAGTTCAGCTTCCGCCGCTGGGAGGCGCGTTTCATGCCCCGGAATGCCGGGCAACACGTGCTGAAGGTGAAAGCGATCAACGACAAGGGCGAGGCACAGCCGGACGAGCCGAACTGGAATCCCGGCGGCTATATGCGCAATCTGGTCGAATCGGTAACGGTTGTCGCAGCATGAGGAGAGCGCGATGAGAGTGAGATCGATCGTTCTGGCCATGTTGGCCGCAACGGGGATCGGCACGTCGTTCGCAGCTGGCCCCAACAAGCCCTCGACAAAAGCAGCTACGCAAACGGTCGAGGTTTCGCTGCCAAACGGCATATTGACTTTTCCACCCGGGCCGGGGGCCAATCTGGCCAATCAACAGTGCGTGATATGCCACTCCGTGGACATGGTGATACGCCAGCCGCCGCTTTCGTTCGAATCCTGGAAGGCCGAAGTCCTAAAGATGCGCGCGGTTTATGGCGCGCCGTTGCCTCCGGAACAGGTCGAGGACATCGCACGATATCTGACGAGGATCAACGGAACGCCGTAGCGGCGCCGCAGGCGTGACGAAACCACAGCCACCCATTTCGGTAGCCCCGACCGCACAGCCACTTCGGTGACGAACGTTATATCAAAACGATGCGTGCGCTGGGTTGCACCTCTACTTCCCTCCCCCGCAACGAATGTTCATCAAGGAAACGACGACGGCTGGTCGGCCATTGCGGACATTGGAGCGTGTTGAGTTCTACGTCGGCAATGTGGCGGCCTGCTGACGGCGGCGGCGTCGAGCCGCGGGACGGCAGCTTTGCGCATCAGCGAACTCACACTCTCGACCCACAAGGTACACACGCATTTCCCTGAAGCGGTGCTTCGCCGACATTGGAACCATCGAAATAGCTAACACACCCCCGCGATGGTGGCGATAAGTCAGACTGCGCTGCGGACCGCTCGTCGATAGCAGGGGCGCCCACACTCGCGACTGTCGCGGATCGATTACTTCCAGTCCGGCATCTGTAACGTCAAACCATGCTGCCCCTTGTAAGCCGCCACAGGTGGCTGCGACCATCCGGCGAGCAATTGCGGCGCAACGCGATAAACGTCGATGCCAAGCGGCCGACACACTTCGATCGGATCACGCGCATCAGGGCCCCACATCGGCAATGAAAGATCGCCCCCCGGACAGGTTGACAACGCGCACAGCAAATCGATCTCTGCGAAGAACTCCAGATAATCCCCCTTTTTTGCGGGACATGCTTTCATGAAGTATTTGTCCTCGAGATTCAAACCGGTGCACTGGAATACGTTCAGCACATCGTGGACGTCGTACTCTGTCAGGCCATACGGCGCGATGGCGCGCGTCAGGTTCGAATGGCAATGGAAATGGAAGTCTTCCCCTGTCAGCATGCGGTTCACGTACGGATCGCAACGTGTGCCGAGCAGGTCATGCACGCGTCCCCCGTGCTCGTCGATACCATAATTCGCGAGGCTGTCGTCGGTGATCGTCACCAACGGGCGCAGGAACGGCAGCGTCGACCACAACCTGTCGAACGTGCTCACATGAGCCGCCTGAAGCTGACGCGTGCGCGACGCCCACATCCGTTCGCGCGGATTGTGCTGGTTCCAGATATTGAGGTCCGCAACCTGCGGTCCTTCGATCGTCACAATGCGGAACACGTGGCCAGCGGGCACAGTCCACGCCCGGCCCGAGCGGATCGGAACGACGATCGACTCGACCAGCTCGCGGCTATCCTGTTCCGTCGCGATGCGTCTATAGAAATCCTTGTCGACATCGAGCGCGGAACCTGTTGTCGATTGATACGCGGAAGGGTAGTTCAGCATGAGGTCGCTCCTTGAAAAAAAGCGGTCTATGTCCACAGATTGGCACGGCGCCGCTTATGGCAACTGGTCGATGTGATGAGTCATCCTACTACCGTCCATGCGCATGTCCGTCGGAGCGGCTTGCGATGCGCGGCACGCCGCCACGGCGCACGGTCGCAATCCCGGACATAGCGCGTTCTCCAGGCCCACCCCGTGTCTGATCACGGGGCGCGGCTGCCGTCTGGACCACCGGCATGCGAAGTTGTATGTTTTGAATCGGGAGTCGTCGAATCCGCCTGCGTTCGTCGCAGGCATGGCGCGCTCTCGCATCGCCTTGCGGGGCCCGGAAAAATGATGGCACGCACGCGGATTTTCTCGTTGCTCGCGCTCGGCATCGCCGCGACATGTCTGGCAGCTGGCTTAGCGCTGCTGGTCGAATTGCTGGTCGTCAGGCGGGCGGTGAGCGACTTCAGTCTGGACGAGGTGCGTGAACAGGCGCGCATCGCGCATGACGGGCGAATTACGCTCGACGAGCGCCTCAGTCCCGCCTACCTGAAACGCTACGATCTGGACCCGCGCCAGTACACAGACAGTCAGGGCCACTTTTCGCCGACAGGCGCCGACTGGCAGCGATGGCGGCTTCGGACCAAAGCGGCCGCGACGGTAATGTGGCTTGGCCACGACCCGCCCGGCACATGGTGGATGCTGCTGCAGATCAAATGCATCGATCGCTTCCCCGAAGCACACGCCGTCAGCGAGCCGATCGTCGACGTCGCTGACGCGTGCCTGGGTCAGCCACACTGACTGGCGCGATGCTCAGCGACAGCCCTCTGTTCCGTCATCGTCGCGCGAAATCGGCGCGCGCCTCGCGTGTCACGCCGCCGCCGACGCGCTGCCGCCGAGATACGCGGTGCGGACCCGGCTGTCCTGCGCCAGTTCCCACGACGCACCCGACAGCGCCACGCTGCCGCTCTCGAGAACATAGGCGCGGTGCGCGATGCGAAGAGCCTGCCTCACGTTCTGCTCGACAAGGAGCACCGAGGTGCCTTCGGTGCAGATGTCGGCGATCATGCCGAAGATCGCGCGCACCAGTTTTGGCGCGAGTCCCATCGAGGGTTCGTCGAGCAACACCAGTTTCGGCTTGAGCATCAACGCGCGCGCGATGGCGACCATCTGCTGTTCGCCGCCGCTGAGCGTGCCGGCCAACTGGCTGCGACGCTCGCGAAGCCGCGGGAATGTCTCGTAGAGTCCGGCGATCCGGCGTTCGAGCGCAGCCACGTCGCGTCGCAACAGGTAGCCGCCAAGCCGCAGATTCTCTTCGACTGTCAACGCCCCGAACATCCGCCGTCCTTCCGGCACGTGCCCAATGCCGAGCGCGACGATCTGATGAGCCTGCAGCCCCGTCAGCGGCCGTCCGGCGAGGGCGATCCGTCCGGCGCGCGAGCGGACCAGACCTGAGATGGTCCTGAGCGTCGTGGTCTTGCCGGCGCCATTGGCGCCGAGCAACGCAACGATTTCGCCCGGCTGGACATCGAGCGAGATGCCATGCAGCGCCTCGATGTTGCCGTAGCTCACGCGCAGATCGCGAACCTCTAGGAGTTCCACAACGACTTCTCCCCATTGGCGACATCGTCGGCCGCATCGTCTTCTTCGGCCGTGCCCAGATAGGCGTCGATCACCCGTTGATCGCTCTGGATCTGCGCCGGCGGCCCTTCAGCGATGATCACGCCATGATCCATCACGATGATCCGGTCGGACACCCCCATCACCAGCGTCATGTCGTGTTCGATCAGCAATACCGTGATGCCCAGCCCGCGGATGCGCCGGATCAGGTCCATCAATGCGTGCTTTTCGGTCGGATTCATTCCGGCCGCGGGCTCGTCCAGCAACAGGAGGCGCGGATTGCTGGCGAGCGCCCGTGCAATTTCTAGCCGCCGCTGATCTCCGTAGGGCAAATCGGCCGCGTACTCGCTCGCCCGCCCGGCAAGCCCGACCATCGCGAGCCAGCGCATGCCCTGCGCCTCGTGTTCGGCCGCTTCGGCATGTGCGGACGGCGTGCCCACCAGTTCAGCGACAAGCGGAGTGTGCAGCCGGTGGTCCATGCCCGTCAGCACGTTCTCGAATGCGCTCATGTGTCCAAAGAGGCGAATGCCCTGGAACGTGCGGGCGAGGCCGCAATGCACGTTGCGGTGCGGCGCGCCGCCGCCGAGCGGAGACCCGCACCAGAAGATGCGTCCTGCGCTCGGGCGGATCACGCCTGTCAGGCAGTTGAAAACCGTCGTCTTGCCTGCGCCGTTCGGTCCAATCAGCGCGAGAATCTCGCCGCTCCGAACGACGAAGCTGATTCCGCCGATGGCCAGCACGCCGCCGAAACGGCACACCAGGTCCCGAACCTCCAGCAGTGTTTCGCCCTCCCCGGCCCCGACCAAAGGCGCGGGCGGAAGCGGCACGCCGGCCAGGTCCGCGCGCGGCATCGCGCGTTTCTTGCGGACGGGCCACAGGCCCTGCGGCCGCAGCAACATCAGGATCACGAGCGCGACGGCGAATCCGAAGATGCGCCACAGATTCAGAAAGCGCAGCAATTCCGGCACGCCCGCGACGATGACCGCGCCGAGAATCACCCCGGGAATGCTGCCGCGCCCGCCGAGCACGACGATGATGAGGATCGTCACGGACTGCAGATAGGTGAAGCCTGTAGGATCGATGGTGCCGAAGCGCGCGGCGAACAGGCTCCCCCCTATCCCGCCGATCAGCGCACCCATCACGTACGCGAGCAGCTTGACACGCAATGTCGGCACGCCGACCGCCTCCGCTGCCGCTTCGTCCTCGCGGATGCTGGTCCACGCGCGTCCGAGCCGCGACTGGCCCAGCCGGATCGCAAACACCAGCACGACGATGAAGAACGCCATGCCCAGCTCGTAGACCGCGCGCGGCGAGCTGATTTCATAGCCGAACAGATTGGGGCTCTCGATGCCGTAGATGCCGTTCGGCCCGCCGGTGATCTCGAGATTGGTCGCGACGATGCGGGTGATCTCGCCGAAGCCGAGCGTGACGATCGCCAGATAGTCGCTGCGCAGGCGCAGTGTCGGGTAGCCGATAACGATCCCTGATACGCCGGCAATCGCGAGACTGAACGGCAGTGTCTCCCAGAACGAGAAATGCAGCAGCGTTTCGAGCAGTGCCGTCGTATAGGCTCCGATCGCGAAGAATGCCGCATAGCCAAGATCCAGCAGTCCCGCATAGCCGACGACAATGTTCAGCCCGAGGCCGAGGATCGAGTACGTGATGATCGTAAGCGCGACGTTCACGACATAGCCGCTCGCAAACGCGGGCAGCGCGATGGCGGCCGCCAGCAGGCCGATGACGGCAAGCACAGGCCAACGCGGCAGGAAAGCCAGTGCGCGCATGGGCTACATCCTTTCGACGACGCGTTCGCCGAAGAGGCCCGTCGGCTTGATCACGAGCACGGCGATCAGCACACCGAACACGAAGACATCCGTCCACTGCGAAGACACGTAGCCGGCGCCGAATGCCTCGAGCAGCCCGATCAGGAAGCCGCCCGCCATCGCGCCCGGAATGTTGCCGATTCCGCCCAGAACCGCCGCGGTGAACGCGCGCAGGCCGAGCACGAAGCCCATGAAAAAGTTGATCTGCGTGTAAAAGAGACCTTCCATCACGCCCGCGACAGCAGCAAGCACCGATCCAATAAAGAAGGTGAGCTGGATCAGCCGTTCGACATCGATGCCCATCAGGCGCGCCGCATCCTGATCGATGGCGAGCGCCCGCATAGCGGTGCCGAGGAAAGTGTGGTGAACAAAAGCATAGAGACTCAGCATCAGCGCGAAGCTGGTGACGATGATACCGATCTGCGCAAACGTGATCTGCACTTCGTGCAGATTCAGCCCCGCCTGGGTGAGCAGGTACGGATAGGTCCTGAAGCCCGCGCCATAGGTCAGCAGCACGGCGTTTTCGAGCACCAGCGAGATGCCCAGCGCGGTAATCAGGATCGACAGACGCGGTGCGCGCAGCAACGGCTGATAGGCGACGCGCGCGATGGCGACGCCGAGCACCCCCGTCACCACCATCGACGCCGCGAAAGCAGCGGCCAGTGCGAGCGCAAGCGGCAGGTGCGCGCTCGCGAGCGTCGCGAGGCTCGTCCATCCGACGAACGCGCCGACCATGAACAGGTCGCCATGCGCAAAATTGATCAGCCGGATGATGCCGTAGACCATCGTGTACCCGAGGGCCACGAGCGCATAGAACGACCCGATTGTCAGCCCTTCGACGACGAACTGGAAAAAGGTGCTCATGGCCGCAACGGATACGTCGCCATGCCTACTTCATTACCACCCATTTGCCCGCCGCGTCCTGTCGTTGATAAGCCGCGAACTGGTCGTTGCGCACGATGATCGTGATATAGACCGCGAGGCTGCGGTCGCCTTTCGGATTGAACCCGATCGTTCCCGTCATCCCCGGATAGTCCTTGACCTTGTGGAGCGCTGCGATGATCGCCGCCGGACTCGTCGATTTCGCATCGGCGATCGCCTTTGCCGTAACGCCGACTGCATCGTATTCGTAAACGGAATACGGTCCCGGACCCTGGCCGTAGGCCTTGGTGTAGTCGTCAACGTAGCCGTGGGCGCCCGACAGGAATTGCGCCAGCGGAGAGGTGGTGATGATCATGCCGTCGGCCGCCGGGCCAGCCGTTTTCATCAGCGTCGGGTCGTTGGTGGCATCGCCGCCCATGAGGGTCATCTTCAGGCCCAGTTGCCGCGCCTCCTTGACGATCAGTCCGGCTTCGGAGAAGTAGCCGGTGTAGTAGATGACGTCAGGCTTTAGCGACGCGACCTTGGTGAGCGTCGGCGAGTAGTCCATCTGGCCCGGTGTAATCGAGTCGGCGTATACGACGTCGACGCCATCTTTCTTGAGCGCGTCGACCGTGTTCTGAGCGAGGCCCTTCGAATAGGTTGTGTTGTCATCGATGACGGCTGCGCGCTTCGCGTGGAGCGAATTCTTGATGAAGCTGGCCGCGAACGGGCCCTGTTGATCGTCGCGACCAATGGTGCGGAATACGTCGTCGTAGCCCATTTCGGTGAGCTTCGGATTGGTCGACGCATCCAGTACATAGGGAATGCCCGCCCGATGGAACGTCGTCAGCTCGGGAAGCGCAGCGCTGGAGCAGTACCCGCCAGCCACCGCGACCACGCCCGCGTCCACCAGTTTCTGGGCAGCCTGCACAGCCGTTTGCGCGTCACAGGCGTCGTCCTCCGGCACCAGTTCGATCTGCTTGCCGAGCACGCCGCCTGCCGCGTTGATTTTTGCGGCAGCCAGCTTGGCGCCGTTGACGATGTCGGCGCCGGCATTGGCGCTGCTGCCCGAAAGCGGCACGGGCACGCCGATCTTGATGGTCTGGCTCTGCGCCGCCTGTGGGACGAGCGCCGAGAACGTCGTGAGTCCGACAACCGCCGCGCTGAGGGATTGCCGCAGAATGCGAGCGGCGTCGGGCATGCCATTGTTATGAATATTCATGTTCGCGGCTCCTGACTGTGAGTCCGACCGGACCATCCCGCGAGGCAGGTAAGCCAGCGGTCAGTTAGCGGAACGTAATGGATCGTTACGTGCGGTGTGGCGCGAGCCTGTTGTGCAGATTTCGCGCAGTGCGGGCACAAGAATGCCTCTTCCATAATAGAACTCGAGCAACGCCTGACCGTTATAGGGTATGCGCGTATAAATCCCCCGCAAAAGCGGCGACCGACTAATATTTTGTCAATGACAGCAGGGGTCGCGCATGACGAGCATCGTGCTCGGCGCCGGCATCGCAGGCGTCACCACGGCGTATTACCTCGCGATGGATGGTCGCGCCGTCACCGTGCTCGATCGCCGCCCAGGTGTTGCGCTCGAAACCAGTTTTGCGAATGCCGGGCTCGTCGCGCCGGGGCATTCGTACACCTGGGCTTCGCCGCGCGCACCGAAGATCCTGCTGAAATCGCTGTTCGTCGAAGGACAGGCGCTTCGCCTGCGCCTGAAAGCCGATCCCCACATGTGGGCCTGGTGCGCGCTGTTCCTGCGCAACTGCACCGCGACGCGGTCGCGCGAAAATACCACGCGGAAGGTACGGCTGTGCCGATACGCGCAAGATCAGCTGCAGCAGGTGACCGCAAGGGAGCAACTGCAGTACGACGGGATCCGCCGTGGCCTGCTGTATCTCTATCGTGACGCAGCGTCGTTCGAACGCGGCCGCTTCAACATGTCGATCCTCGTAGACAATGGCCTGTCGCTCGAAACGCTGAACGCCGCGCAGGCAGTCGCGCGCGAGCCGGCGCTCGAGCACGCGCGCAACACGATTGCCGGCGCGATTTACTGCCCGAGTGACGAGAGCGGCGATGCGTATCAGTTCACCCGCGAACTGCAGAAAGTCTGCGAGCGGCTTGGCGTACGTTTCATGTTCGACACCACGATCAGCCGCATCGAAACGGCCGGCGATGCAATAACGGGGGTCCGCACCCCAGCGGGCCTGATCGCCGGGGACGAGTATGTGCTTGCGCTTGGCTCGTATTCGCCGATTCTCGCGCGCCCTCTCGGTTACAGGCTGGCCATCTATCCCGTCAAGGGCTACTCGGCAACCTTTCCGGCCGGACGGGAACACCGCCCCCCGCAGATCGGTGGCGTGGATGAAAACCATCTCGTTGCGTGGGCGCGCTTCGGCGCGCGGCTGCGCTTTACCGCAACGGCCGAATTTGCAGGCTATGACACACGCCACACGCCCTCTGACTTCGCGCCGATACTGCACGCGGCGCGCGAGCTGTTTCCCGACGGCGCGGACTACACGAAGCCGAGCTATTGGGCAGGGCTGCGTCCGATGACGCCTGAAGGCACCCCGCTGATCGGCCAGACGCGCCACCGCAATCTGTTTCTGAACACGGGCCACGGCCACATGGGATGGACGATGTCTTGCGGTACCGCAAAACTGCTCGCCGACATCATGGCGGGACGTACACCCGAGCTGGGCCTGACAGGGATGACGATCAAATGAGCACGACCTCACTGCAGCTCGACGCCTACACGAAGCTCAATTTCGCGCTCGACGACGGAATCGCGAGTCGCGCGGCCATCGGCCTCATCGTGCTGGCAACCGACCACACGATCGAACACGAATGGCGTCAATTGCTCCGGCAGGATGGCGTCGCCTTCTATGAAAGCCGCTTGCAGAACTCGCCGGATATCACACCGGCACGGCTCGCGGAAATCGAGTCACGCATCGCGCCCGCGGTCGGGTTGCTCTTGCCCGGCGAGCGGCTCGACGTCGTGGCGTTCGGCTGCACGTCCGCCGCTATGGTGATCGGCGAGGAGCCCGTGTTTGCCCGCATACGCGAGGCGCGTCCCGGCATCGCCTGCACGACGCCGATCACCGCTGCCGTCGCGGCGCTTGCCGCGCTACAGGTGCGGCGTGTCGCATTGCTGACGCCGTATATCCGGTCCATCAACGACTTCATGCGCGACTACATCGAAGCACGCGGGATCGCCGTGACCCGCATCGCGTCGTTCGAGCACGCAGACGATAACGAGGTTGCCCGCATCGATGCCCCTTCGCTTCGCGCGGCGATTGAACAGCTGGCGCGCCACGCCGATGCGGACGCGGTGTTCGTCTCCTGCACGAGCCTGCGTGTCGCTGCGTTGATTCCAGAACTGGAGGCGCCGACAGGCAAGCCCGTCATATCGAGCAACTTCGCGATGGCCTGGCACGCGTTACGGCTTGCTGGCGTATGCGATAGCGAGCCGCAACTCGGGCAGTTATTTGTGCTGTAGCAATGGGCCGAAACTTTAGCAAACTTGGGCTTGACGTTGACCCACCGCCTCCACGAGATAAGGACCGATCACCGCAGGCAAGATGCCGAAACGCGCCTCGCTGACGGAGAAGCGGGCCTGGTCGCTCGCAATCACGATGTCGCATGCCGCACACAACCCCACCCCGCCACCAAACGCGTGCCCTTGAACACGCGCAATCGTGGGCTTCGGGCAACGGCGGATCGCTTGCATCATCCGTGCAAAGCGCCGCGCGTCTTCAAGACTTTCAACGGGGCCATTCTCGCTGGCGCGTCGCATCCACTGCAGGTCGGCACCCGCGCAGAATGCCCGCCCCTCCGAGCACAGCACGACGGCCGCTTGCCCTGCATTCGCCTACACGCCGGACGCATCGGCGACGCTCGTCGCGCAACTGATCGCGCTCGGCGCCGTGCCCATCGGCAAGACGAATCTCGACCAGTTCGCGACGGGCCTCAACGGCACGCGCTCGCCGTACGGCAAATGTCGCAACGGCGTGCATCCCGACTATCCTTCGGGCGGATCGAGCGCGGGCTCGTCGCTGGCCGTCGCGCTCGGCGTCGCCAGCTTCGCGCTCGGCACCGACACGGCGGGATCAGGCCGTGTGCCCGCCGCGCTGAGCAATCTCGTCGGCATGAAGGGGACGGAGGGACTGCTGTCGACGGCGGGCGTCGTACCTGCGTGCCGCACGCTCGATTGCGTGACGTACTTCACCACGACCGCGAGCGAAGCGAGCGAACTGCTTGCGCTCACGGCTCGCCACGATCCCACGGACGCCTACAGCCGTGCCAATCCGCAGTGGAACGATGCAGCGGCATTCGGCGCAGTGAAGCGCTTTCGCTTCGGCGTGCCACAGCAACTCGAGTTTGCAGGCTGCGACGAAAGTCCCGCATTGTTTGCGCAGGCGCGCGCGGCGCTCGAATCGATCGGCGGCGAGGCCGTTGAAATCGACTTCGCGCCTTTCGTCGAGGCAGCGCGTCTGCTCTATGAAGGGCCGTGGGTGGCCGAGCGCTACAGCGTTGCAGGCACGCTGATGGAATCACAACCCGATGCTGTGCTGCCCGTGATCCGCGACGTGCTCGCGAAAGCGCCGGGCACGACGGCCGTCGATGCGTTCCGCGCGCAGTACAGATTGCAAGCGCTGAAGCAGCGCTGCGACGCTGTGCTCGCACAACTCGATTGCGTGCTGACGCCATCCATTCCGCGCCCCGTCACGCTCGCCGAACTGGAGCGCGATCCCATCGGCGCGAATTCGCTGCTGGGGCATTACACGAACTTCATGAATCTGCTCGACTATGCCGCCGTCGCCACGCCCGCTGGTTTCATGCGCGACGGTTTGCCTTGGGGCGTGACGCTGTTCGGCCGCGCGTTCACTGATCAATACCTGCTGAGCGTGGCCGATGCGTTGCATCGAAAGCTCGCTGTGCCGTTGATCGGGGGCGCGCAAGACGATAACACTGTGCCTGCGCGGGAAGCGCGTCACGACAGAATGAAGCTCGTCGTGTGCGGCGCGCATCTCGAAGGGCTCGCGTTGAACGGGCAACTGAAGGCGCGCGCCGCCCGGCTCATCGAATCGACGACGAGCGCGCCGCACTATCGCCTGTATGCGCTGCCGGAAGGCCCGACGCAGCGTCCCGGCACGATGCGCGATACGGCGGATGGCGCGGCGATCGCCGTCGAGGTGTGGGACATGCCGAGCGCCGAATTCGGTTCGTTTCTCGCTGGCATCCCCGCGCCGCTCGCGCTGGGCAAGGTCGAGCTTGCGGATGGCCGCTGGGGGACCGGCTTCGTTTGCGAAGCCTGCGGCCTGGACGGCGCAACCGATATCACGGAATACGGCGGATGGCGCGAGTGGCTGCAACGTCGCCCGGAGACACCGTCCTCAGTGCTGCCGTCGCAACCGCGACAATTCACGATTGCGCCGCGCTTTCAATGTCGATGAGAAGCAATGAGACTGCTCAGCTAGAGCATCGGACATTCATAGTGCTAGCTCGCCCGTCACGTTTACGCTGCTCGCGACACTCGTCATCGTGCGTAGCGACAACAAGCCGGTGGATAGTGTGTCGGCAACCGCCCTGCCGGGATCAGGGCGACCGAGGCCAGCGCGCCAGCCTCGTTCACATCAAGGAACCGAACGTTACGCCGCAAACTTCAGCGCTTGTGAGAAATCCGCGATCAGGTCATCGATATCCTCGATGCCCGCCGATAGCCGCAGCATGCCGTCGGATATACCCATCGCCTTGCGCGTTTCCGGACCGGCTTCGAAAAAGATCGTCGGCGCAACGGGAATGATCAGCGTGCGCGTGTCGGCGAGACCGGTCGCCTTGATCGGCAGCTTGAGCGCGTTGACGACTTCGATCATGCGCTCCGCGTCAAGCAATTCGAACGACAACAGCCACGACGCGCCCTTGAACAGCGCCTGCGCGATCCCGTATTGCGGATGGCTTTTCAGGCCAGGATAAAACACCTTGCCGATGGCCTTGTGCCCTTCGAGAAACTGAGCGAGAGCGAGCGCGTTGTCGCTGCTTTGCTTCACGCGCAAGGCAAGCGTTTCCGCGCCCACCGCAATCGAGTGCGCCTGCTCGGACGACAACGACGCGCCCATGTCGCGCAGGCCCTTCTTGCGGATCTGCAAAAGCCCCTGCTCCTTCGCCGCCGACCGCCGATATTCATCGGCGATGTTCGGATACGCGCGCCAGTCGAACAGACCCGTATCTGTCACAGCCCCGCCGAGCGCGGCGCCATGGCCCGCGATCGTCTTTGTCAGCGAGTTGACGACAAGGCTTGCGCCGACTGCCTTCGGCCTGAACAATGCAGGCGAGGTAATCGTGTTATCGACGACATACGCGATGCCGCGCTCGCGGCACACGTCGCCGATGCCCTGCAGGTCGGGAATCTGCGTGCCCGGATTGGCGATGGTTTCGACGAACACCATGCGCGTATTCGGTCGGATAGCGTCCTTCACATTCTCGATGACGCATGCGTCGACGGTCGTCACTTCAACGCCAAGCATCCGCAGGGTGCCGAACAGGCTGTTGGTGTTGCCGAACACGTAACGGCTCGATACGAGATGATCGCCCGCGCGCAAGAGCGTGAGGAACGTCGCGGTGATCGCGGCCATGCCGGTGCTGAAGCAGACCGTGCCGACACCTTCTTCCAGGCTCGTGATCTTGCGCTCGAGCGCGGCGGTCGTGGGAGTGCCCTGCCGCGCGTAATTGAAGCCGCCCTTCTTCGTGCCCTGGAATACGCCAATCAGATCCTCGACGCGCTCGAAACCATATTGCACGGACGTATGAATCGGCTGATGCACGCCGCCGTGCTCAGTGCCCGCGATCCTGTCGCCGTGAACGATGCCTGTGGTAAAGCCTTGCTTGTCCATCCTTTTCTCCGCTTCTCAAGTCGATTGCTTCCCGGCCATTATCCCCGGTAACCCAAAGCCCGCGAAATATTCAGCACCGCCTGCTGCAGCACCGGCGAGCTCTATCATGCGCCTGACGCCCGGGCACTTCAGCGGGCCGCATATGCCGATAGGCGCGACCGGCGCGCTCCACGCATCGAAGACAGGCGCAGCGACGCCGCCACGCTATCTCGCCACTCTCCGCAACTATCACATGGCCTTTGACCGCCGCGCGAACGGACTTCGCTTCGAGCGCCTGCGAATCAATGCAGGCGCGTTGAGTGTCAGCGGTCAGTTGCCGGGCAATGAATGCCATGCTTCATTGCGCGAGCGGAGTTAGTCAACGCAATACGCCAACATCGTGATTAAACTGCAGGCACGGCACTTCGCCGGTCCCTCCGCTCCGTGTATGTCCGAGGCAGGCCACGTCACTGACAGCACAAAAAACCTGACCTTCGATAGGACCCGCATTCTGCGAACGCTGGCATCCGGATGAGGGCAGCATTCGTTCTCGGCTGTGAGGCCAAGGGCAAATGCGACGATCACTCCGGCGCTGCTCTTGACACAGGTTCGCAGATGCACCACCGGGACGGCATGCCGCTAATGACGACCTCGCGCATGAATGGCACGCTGCCGCGCGGCGATTGCAGCCAAGGTATCAGGTTCTTCCCGGACTAGTGATTCAGCGTTTGATATCCGGCCCGCTGCCGGGTGCATCGGGTTCAGCGGGTGGCTCGGCATCCTGGGCTGGAGTGGGTTGGCCATCGCGGACAGGTAGTTGCGTATTGCGCATAGCGTCGCGCAGTTCGTCGGTTCAGTCCAACGAGCGTACACGCCCGCCGCTCCGAATAATCGTGCTGCTCTATCACCTGCTGCACGAGCTTCCGGCGCTGTGCGGGCGACGTCACTTTTTTCCGAGAACGTCCTTCAGGACCTGGATGTCGAGCGCCTGCTCGGCCACCAGTCGCTTGAGCCGCTGGTTCTCATCTTCCAGCTGGCGTAGCCGCCGCGCCTCATTCACGTCCATGCCGCCGTAGCGGCTGCGCCAGCTATAGAACGTCGCGTCCGAAATGCCGTGCTTGCGGCACAGGTCCGCGACCTTCATGCCCGCTTCGGCTTCCTTCAACACGCCGATTATCTGTTCTTCCGTGAACCGCGATTTCTTCATGACAAGGTTTCTCCTGCGGCCTTGCCACTAACTTTACAGTGGGATACTTCAGAGGGGTAAGGTCAATCTGTACGAGCCCGCATACCCTTTCTTCTGCATACGGTGTTCGATTTCGGCGGCGGTTACCAACCCGCGGATTCTGAGTTGTGCGCGAGCCCATGACGTCTTTCATATGGACCGTGCCGATAGGTGGAAAACGGCTGTGCCGCGCTGAACGGCGCATGGAAAGACGGCTACCGCTCCCGCTCCTTGATGCGCTGCTGGTCCGCCGTTGTCGGCCCCGCTCGCAGACCGCGGTTGCGCTCTTCCTGCCGCACCCAGTTCCTCAGCGTCTCGCGCGAGCAGCCCACTTTCGATGTGATCGACTCGATCGCTTCCCATAGCGTGGGTATTCCGACCGATGCTCAAACACCATCCGTACTGCTCGCTCCCGGACCTCCGGCGAATACTTTGGCGTTTTCTTGTTCGTGTTTTCCATAGCTCCATTCTCTCAAGAGTTGGAGCCTCCGGAAAACTCGGGGCGGTTCAACGTGCTGGTTCGTGACCGAGATGCCATGTGAAGTACTGGATTCTTGGGCACCGACTCGTCACGAACCATGTTTTACTGAGAATCATCGCCCTGATAGAACCTCCGCCCCGAACCGGAACTGACCGAAGTCGCGACGACACCGCCGTAGCCGTCACTCGCCTTGAGCGCATCGAGACGTCTCTGCGCTGCGCTTTTTACACGGTGCGTTGTCAATTAGCGATCGCGACAGCGGTTCACGGCAGCACGAAAAATAGAAAAACCGCGCGCACCGAATGCCGCACGAGGGCTAGTGCTGAAACTCCCGTTTCAAGGCCCGGTACAGTTGGCGATACCGCGTCAGGCGCTCCTCCACCATGCCCTGATGCTGCGCGTCAGGTTCATAGGTTTCCAGCACGGGCGGCGCGACACATACAGCGTGAACGTCTTCGTTGGCCGTAGCGAGCCGCGCAAGTCGGGCCGCGCCGACGGCGGCCCCAACCTCGCTTCCTTCGTGCAGATTCAAAGGGAAACCCAGCGCAGTGGCACACAATCGGCCCCAAAACGGGCTTCGGGAACCGCCGCCGACAAACGACGCCTGCTCGAGCTCCGTACCGGCGCTGCGCAGCGCCGCGTAACCATCCGCCATTGCAAACGAAACACCTTCCATCACGCTGTATGCCAGATGTTCCGGACGATGCGCTGCAGTGAGACCAAAAAATACCCCCTTCGCCGCAGCATCGTTATGCGGTGTCCTTTCACCGTTCAGGTACGGGAGAAACAGTGGCGCACCGCCGTCCTGGCCCTCTGGCGCGAGGCGGACAAGCTCCGACACATCCGTCTTCAAGAGAGTGGACAACCAGTGCAGACTCGCAGCGGCCGAGAGAATCACGCTCATCTGATGCCATTGTCCAGGCAGACAGTGGCAAAACGCGTGAACGGCCTGCTCGGGGTTCGGCGCAAATTGCGCAGTACCGGCAAACAACACGCCTGAAGTACCCAGCGACAGAAACGCGTCCTTCGCCCTCACGACGCCGATTCCAACAGCACTCGCAGCATTGTCACCCGCACCGCCGCACACGGTGACGGAGCCCGTCACGCCCCATTCGCGTCTCAGTTCATCGCGCAGATGCCCTGCGCCTTCGCTCCCTTCGACGAGCCGGGGCATATTGTCCCTGGACAGGCCAGTTGCCGTAAGCATACGGTCCGACCAGTCCCGTCTGGCGACATCGAGCCACAGCGTGCCGGAAGCATCCGACATGTCGGATACGAACTCCCCCGTCAATCGCCAGGCAATATAGTCCTTCGGCAAAAGCACTTTCTGGATCGCGCGATACACTGCAGGCTCGTATTTCGACAACCAGAGCAGCTTGGGCGCCGTGAACCCCGGCATCGCGAGGTTGCCCGTGATCGCCCTCGAATCCGGAACGAGGGCCTCCAGCTCCACGCATTCTGCAAATGCGCGCGTGTCGTTCCACAGGATGGCCGGCCTCAGTACGTTACCGCTCCGGTCGAGGAGCGTGGCACCGTGCATCTGCCCCGACAGACCCATCCCCCGTAGCGCCGAAAACATTTCCGGGTGCGCGGCACGTACTGCCCCGACTGCGTCCAGCGTCGCGTTCCACCAGGATTGGGGACTCTGCTCCGACCAGTGTGGATGAGGACTGTCTACCCGTAGTTTTGCTCCCGCTGTTGCGACCACATTCGATTCGTCGTCCGTGAGCACTGCCTTGACCTCGGACGTGCCGAGATCGATTCCTAGATAACTCAAGATCCGGTTCCTTTGATGGTGTATTGCGCGATGTCAGGCGGCCGCTCGATTTACCTGAGCCGGAGCCTCGTTGAGGCGATGGAGTGCGCGGAATCGAGACGGCGGCATGCCTTTCAGTGCGAGGAACTGCCGGTTGAAGTTCGATACGTTATTGAAGCCCACGCGATAGCACACATCGGTTACGCTCAGGTCTGTGCACATCAGCAGTTCGCACGCCTCATTGAGCCTCAGCCGGTTTTGATACTGAACGAACGTGCAGCCGGTGTGACGCTTGAAGAAGCGTGTGAAGGTGCTAACACTCATGCCTGAAAGCTCGATCACATCGGTTTCACGAAGATTTCCGGAGAGGTTCTGCTGAATATAGGAAAGCACCTGATTGATGCTCGACGACATGTACCGCTGTGCATTCACGTCGTATGACGGCCCCGCGAGCAGCTTCCTGTCCGCGCAGCCGATGAGCTGGTCGAGTATCGACATCAGCAGTGAGACGCGTCGCGCACCGTGCGCTGTCGAGAGCTCCTGCATGACGGGCACAATGGCCAGTCCAAGGCGGTCCGGAAACTGGAGTCCACGCGATGCCTGATCCAGCAGCACCAGCACAGGGCTCAGCTCAGCGAACGCCGACACCATCCGTTCAACGGCCTCGCGCGAGAATTGAAGCACGAGATCACGCGATGGTACTTCGGCACTGTTGCCGCTGTCGCTTATCCAGTTGTGCGGCAGGTTAGACCCTGTCAAAACCAGATTGCCCGGCGCGAAATCACCAATGAAATCGCCCACGAAGAACTTGCCACTCGATTCACGAATCACGTGAACTTCATATTCTGGATGGAAGTGCCACTTGGCCACGGTATGGGGGTAGTCATGCACCCATGCCCGAAAAGATTCGTCCTGTCGCGTATGGACCAGTTCCAGATCCGGGCTCATTTCGTTGTCTCCTTCGTGCCGCTTCTTTTCGTGCGAAGAATGGGCGCTAGTGCGTCCCGACTGCCGATATTGTCCGCTCGACGCCGACGCGAACTGTCTCGTCACCACGCGCCAGCGAGAGGTTCTCCTCCGTCTGCGCATCGAACACGTGCAAGTCGCGGCTGTGAAACTCGAGCGTCACATTGGCCTCGACGTGCGGCAGGCTGTTCGATGGCACGAGTGCAGCTACGCGTTCGCCTGAACACACGACCGTGACAAGCGCGTCGGCGCCAAGCATCTCGACCAGTTCGACACTGCCGCGCATCTTCAACGTATCCGCGCTTCCCGTACCGTCCGAGATCCGCACATAGTTCGGCCTGACGGCAACCTTGACACTTTGTCCGGCGCGCAACGTGGAAAAGCGTGACCCGGCGAGCGTCCATGCTTCGGCGCTCACCCGCACGGATACCGCATCAGCCAATCGCTCAATCACGCCCGGCAGGAAATTCATCGCTGGCGTACCGATAAAGCCTGCGGCGAACAGCGTACGCGGATAGTGATAAAGCTCACTCGGTGTCCCCGCCTGCTCGATGCGGCCGCCGCGCATCAGGATAACGCGGTCCGCAAGCGTCATGGCTTCGAGCTGATCGTGCGTGACGTATACGGTTGTTGTCTGCAGACGTTGATGCAGACGCTTGATGTCCGTGCGCAACTGCGCGCGCAGCTTCGCGTCGAGATTCGACAGCGGCTCGTCGAACAGGAACACATCCGGCGTTTTGATCATCGCCCGTGCGATCGCCGCGCGCTGCTGCTGGCCACCCGACATCGCACGCGGCTTGCGATCGAGAAGCGCATCGAGATTCAGCATCGATGCCACCTCGCGCACGCGACGGTCGATTTCCTGCCTGGGCGTCTTCAGCCGGCGCAGCCCGAACGCGATGTTGTCGTACACGCTCATGTGCGGATAAAGCGCGTAGTTCTGGAACACCATCGCAACGTTGCGCTCGCGCGCCGGCACGTCGTTGACCACGGCATTGCCAATCGACAGATTGCCGCCGGAAATGCCCTCCAGTCCAGCGATCATGCGTAGCATCGTTGACTTGCCGCAGCCCGAAGGTCCGAGCAGCACGACAAATTCACCGTCGTCGATCTGGAGATCCAACGGATGCAGCACGGGCGGGCCGCCATCGTAGTGCTTCGTCAGCCCCTTGCAGACAATATTGGCCATGGTTTAGTCCATCTCGATCTGGATTTTGACGTCTTCCGGATGACCGGCGGCAGCTTCCTCAAAAGCCCTCACGCCTTCCGAGAAAGGGAACTTGCGCGAGATGAACGGCTTGACGTCGATCTTGCCTGAGCTGATCATCGCGAGCGCACGCGGGAAAATGTTGGCGTAGCGAAACACCGATTCGAACCGGACTTCTTTGGCCTGCATCGCGACCACATCGAGCGCGACAGGTCCCGGCGGCATGCCTACGAGTACGGCGCAGCCGCCCGGGCACACAAGGTCGAGCAGCGAGTCGAACACCTTCGCGTTCCCCGACGCTTCGAACACGACGTCGGCGCCCCACCCTTGCGTCACTTCACTTACCACGTCGGCAAGCGGTTGCTCCGTCACGTCGACCGTCGTTACGGCGGGGTTGGTGGCGAAGTGCTTCAGCTTCGCCTTGACCACGTCGGCCAGAATCACGCGTGACGCGCCGCCTGCAAGCGCTGCAAGCGCGGTCATCGCGCCGATCGTGCCGGCTCCGATGACGACGGCCACATCGCCCGGCTTCATCGCCGCCTTTTTGGCGGCTTGCAGGCCAATCGACAGCGGTTCGACGATCGCGCCTTCGGCAAAGGTCACGTTGTCCGGCAGTCGAAATGTGAACGCTGCCGGATGGACGACAAACGGCGTCAGGCAACCGTGAATGGGCGGCGTCGCCCAGAACCTGACAGCGGGATCGAGGTTGTACATGCCGCGCATGGTCGCGGGCGAATCGAATTGCGGAATGCCGGGTTCCATGCATACGCGGTCGCCGATTTTCAGATGCGTGACTTCCGCGCCCACTTCCACGATCGTGCCGGATGCCTCATGCCCCAGCACCATGGGGTCTTCCACCTTGAACGGCCCAATGCGGCCGTGCGTGTAGTAATGGACATCGCTGCCGCACACACCTACCGTATGGATTCTGATCTTGACGTCGCGCGGCCCGACGGTCTGCGGCAAATCGATATCTCGCAGGCTCAGATGACGCGTCGCTTCGAGTACAAGTGCCTTCACTACAGTCTCCTTACTTTCCTTTGAGCATAGAGTTCAGCAGGCGGCTCAATGCGCCTACGAAAAGGATGGGCGGCAATGCGAGCAATACCGTCGACGCGTTGATGACGCCCCACGGCACCTCTTGCCCAAGCGATGTAAACGCAGAGGCCACGACGGGAAGCGTCGCGCTGTGCGACGATGTCAGCGCGAGGCCGATCATCAGTTCATTCCAGACCAGCACGAAGCTGAAGATGATTCCGCCCATCAACGTACTGGCGCAGGTCGGCAGCGCGACGCGCCAGAACACTTCATAGGGGCCGCAGCCGTCGAGCGTGGCCGCTTCCTCGATCTCGCGCGGCACGCGCTGGAAGACGGGGATCGACAACCAGGTGATCGTCGAGAGCGTTGTCAGCAGGTAGGTGACGATCATCGACAAGCGTGTGTCGTACAGCCCTAGGTCGACCCAGATCGCGATCAGCGGAATCGCAACGGCGACGGGCGGCAGGAAGCGGAGCGACAGCAGGAAGAATTGAATATCGCGCTTGCCCGGCACGTGATAGCGCGCAATCACATAGGCAGCCGGCACGCCCAGCACGGTGCCGAGCAGGACTGCCGTGCCGACGATCACGGAGCTGTTGCCGAGCGCAATCAATACCTCGGGACTGGAGATGACCTGCCGATAGTTGTCGAGCGTCGGGGTAAAGAAGAAGCGCGGCGTCGACGTCACGATATCGAGCAGGTTCTTCAATGAATTGAGCACCGCCCAGAACACGGGGAAAACGGCAACCAGCGCCAGTGCCACGCCAAACAGGAGAACCGTGCTGCGAGGGATCAGTCTTCCCATTTGTTCACCCGTTTCCAGATAAAAGTGAAAATCAACGTTGTCGCGACCATCATCAGCACGGCCATGCTGGACGCGTACGAAACCTTGCCCGACAATCCAATGCCTTGCGAATACGCATACATGTCGAGGGTTTCCGTCGAGACGCCAGGACCGCCCTTGGTCATGACATAGATGAGGTCAAACGATCGAAGCGACTCGACCATCTTGATGAACACGAGGCTCATGATGGGCGCCTTGAGCATCGGCAGTGCAATGTATGCATAGACTTGCCACGTCTTTGCATAGTCGAGCCGCGCGGCTTCGAGCGGCTCCGGCGGCAACGTTTCGAGCAGCTTGAGCACGACAACGGAGAAGAAAAGCCCCCACTGCCAGATATCGACGAGCGCCACCGCGTACAGCGCAAGGCTCGGGTCGGAAAGGAACGCGGTGTTCTGAACGCCGACAAGGCCGAGCATCCAGCTCAGAATGCCCGTCAGCGGCGAATACATGAACTTCCAGATGAACGCGGCCGACACGCGCGGCAAAAGCACGGGCGTAATCAGCAGCACGCTGATCGCGTTGCGCATCCGGCCGCGAACATGCTCGAACAGATAGATGGCGATGACAATCCCGACCAGCACCGCGCCCACGACGGTGACGAATTCCCAGATTGCAGAAACCTCAATCGAGTTGATGAAACGCCGGTCGGCAAAGAGGCGAGCGAAATTGCGAAACCAGACGTACTCGCTATCCTGATAGCGCAGCACACGGTTTCTCAACGCCAGGTTGATCGCCGCAATAGTGGGTACCAGTCCCAGTACCGCCATCAGGATGAGTGGCGGAACGAGGAACACGAACGGAAGGCTGGTCTTTCCGCGATTGAACATTCAACACCTCGGCGGCCAACGAAGCCGGAAGGCCACACGGTCTTCCGGAACGGATCGAACGCGGGCAGAGCCAATGCCCTGCCCTCATCTGCACGCGCTACTTGCGCGCGTGCTCCATCGCATCCTGCGCATACTGCGCAGCTTCGTTCAATGCGCCCGGAACGTTCTTCTGTGTTCCCGTGAAAACCTCTTCGAGTGCAACGCCGAGGTTGTCGCCGATATCGGGCCACTGCGGGCTCGGCCAGAACGTCACCTTCGATACAGGCGTCGTGTCCTTCAGGCCAGCCAGGATCTGCGGCTTGACGTGTTTCTGGAAGTAGTCGCTCTGGACCGTGCTCGTGCGGTTATAGTCGCTAAACACGTTCTCGCGCAGACGCGCCTGTTCCTGTTCCTTGCTCGTCGCAAACGCGATGAACTTGCCAGCAGCCTGCCGCGTGCATTCGTCCTTGGCGCCCACCGAGGAAATCGCAAGACCGTGCCCGTACGCGGCCGAAGGCAGCGGCGCAGGCGGCCGCGCATAGCCCACCTTGTCCGCCACACTCGACTTCGACGGATCTTCCATCCAGTCGGCAAACGGCGTCGATTCGATCATGAACGCGACCTTGCCGGAGCGGAACGCTTCGAGCGCATTGCTCCAGTCGTACGTCGCCGATCCCGGCGGCGCGTACTTGAAGAGGTCCGCGTATAGCTGCGTCGCCTTCACGGCAGCAGGGGAATTGAACGCGGGTTGCTGATTCTTGTCCGTCCATGTGCCGCCTTCCGCAAGCATGAACGGCGCCCAGCGCCAGACGTTCATGCCGGAGCCGCGCTGTCCGCGCGCCACCCATCCATACATGTTCGGCGGCGAATTCAGCTTCTTGATATCGGCGACGAGTTCGTCCATTGTGCGCGGAACGGGCATGTGCGCCTTTTCAAGCAGATCGCGCCGATAGAACAGGAAGTCCGATCCGCCGATCAGCGGCGCGAAATAGGCGACGCCCTTGTAGCTGGCGACGGCGCGACGACCCGGCAGGAAGTCGTCGTAGTCGGCGTCCTTCGGGTAGTACTTCAGCAACGGGACGACCCAGCCAGCCGACGCGAACTCGGCAACGTTCGCTTCGTCCACGTAATACACCTGATACGAGCCCGCGCCCGTCGACGCGTCGAGGCGCGACTTGGCCCGGCGATCGTTTTCGCCGAAGTAGCTGATTTCGATTCGGGTGCCGGTGCGCTTCTGGTAGTCCGGCAGAGACTTCTCCATGACGGTCAGACCGAGACTCTTCTGGGCCAGCACTCTGAGGACGGGAACGTTGCACGATTGCGCAAACGCCGTCAGAGGCAGGGCCGCGCCGACGAGGGCACACGCTGCGGAATAGCGGAACCTGTTCACTGCTGTCTCCTGTTGGATTTTTGTGTCGATCGCGTTGTCATCCTCGGGCCGGCTTCGACAAACCCGTGGATACGATGCGTAAGTTAACACCCGGAAAATGCGCGATCCACGCCAAAACGGGTCAGCAGTTCAATACTTTTTGCTCAGGTTTTGTGTGCGGCGCAAAAATTTGTGTAGACGTAGAACGTCACTGCCGCGATGGCGTCTCGCACATGTGATTCGCATTCGTCGCGCATACACTCGATGAACGCCTGCTGGACCGCCGTGCGGAGGCAGTCGGTACGCACCGTGTCGCCGGGAGCGCGGTCCGACTCGGGTGTCTTCAGTTCCAGCGCGACCCTGTCACGGCCGGTAAGAACCGCCTCACGATCCCCCATGCACCTGTTGCACCCATTCCCGATGATCGCTCATGCGTTCGACCAGAAGGTCGATCAGCGTGCGGACCTTCGCCGAAACATAGCGCCTATGCGGATAAATCGCATTGATCGCGAATTCCGCAAGCTTGTACTCCTCGAATAGCCGAAGCAGCGCTCCGCCAGCGATATCGTCGGCGACAAGGAAACTCGGGGCCACCAGTATTCCGATTCCATCAAGGGCGAGCGATCGCAACAGTTCCGCGCTGGTGGTGGTCAGGTTGCCGCCTACGCTGACCGTCAAGGTTTCTCCCGAAGGCGCCTCGAACCGCCATTCGTTGCCCGAAGGAAAGAACTGGTATTGAAGGCAATTGCGCCCCGCCAGCTCGGACGGGTGGCGGGGCGCGCCGTGGCGTGCGAGGTAGGAAGGCGAACAGCAAATGACCTGGCGCCAAGGTGTCAGGCTTCTGATGATCAGCCCGGAATCTGGCGGCGTCACCGTGCGCAAGGCCAGGTCGTAACCGTCCTCGATGAGATCGACCGCACGCTCGCCGGTGACTAGCTCCAGGCTGACAGAGGGATACAAGGTCAGGTACTCGGAAAGAATCGGAGCGAGGAAACGCACGAGATGCGTATTGACATGCAGCCGTAGTTTGCCGCGCGGGCTCGTCTGCATCGTTTCGACGATACGGTCCGCGTCGTCGAGTTCACTGAGGATCTGACTGGAGCGTTCGTAATACAAACGGCCGATTTCCGTGAGCCTCACCTGGCGCGTTGTCCGGTTGAAGAGCCGCACGCCCAGCCGGCCCTCCAGGGACTGCACGTGTCGGCTGATCATATTCGCCGACAGATCGAGGCGACGGCCGGCGGCAGAGAAGCTGCCGCATTCCACGACCTGGCAAAACGCTGTCAAGCTCGTCAGCCGATCCATCGATTATCTCTCCGTGGTTCAAGGTCCTTGTCGTTTGCGGGTGATTATCACACGGTGGCTACCTGTTCATACTGCAATCAACAGGAAACGACGGCGTCCTGTCCGAGCGGCACCACGCCGCGAGGCAGAGAAGACCCGGCTGATTTGAAACGGAGACAACGATGCAACTGCAAAATGAACGGCCATTGGCCTTTTTCCCGCAACAGGACGGCTCGCGGGTTCCGTACAAGGTGTTCAGCGACGAGGAGATCTACGCGCTCGAGCAGGAGCGCATCTACCGCGGCCCGACCTGGAACTTCCTGGGCTTCGAAGTCGAGATTCCCAACCCGGGAGACTTCAAAAGCACCTTCGTCGGCGATACCCCTGTTGTCATGACGCGCGCAGAAGACGGCACGCTCGCCGCGTGGGTGAACCGCTGCGCTCACCGTGGCGCGATCGTATGCCGGCTCCAGCGCGGCAACGCGCTCTCGCACAGTTGCGTGTATCACCAGTGGAGCTATGGAACGAAGGGCAACCTCCAGGGCGTGCCCTTCCGACGCGGCCAGAAGGACGCGACGGGCATGCCGAAGGACTTCGACCCGCAGCAGCACAGTCTTCGTCAATTGAGAGTGGAGAGCTACCGGGGCCTGGTGTTCGCAACGTTCAGCGACACCGTCGCGCCGTTCGCAGAGCACGTCGGGCCGGCGATGCGCCACTATATCGACCGGCTGTTTCACAAGCCCATCGTCTATCTCGGCTGCACGCGACAGTACTCTGACAGCAACTGGAAGCTCTACACGGAGAACGTCAAGGACCCCTACCACGCCAGCCTTTTGCATCTCTTCACCGCGACGTTCAGTATTTTCCGCGTCGGAATGAAGGCGCATTGCGCGGCCGATGATGTCGATGGGCTGCACAGCATCATCTTCGTCGGCCGCAACGAGGAAGAAGCGAACTCCGATGTCTACAAGGAACAAAAGATCCGCTCTTACGACGAAGGCTTCCAGCTCGAAGACCCTTCCATCCTGGCGCTGGAAAAGGAATTCGATGAACCGGCCAGCACGGCGATCCAGTCCATCTTTCCACAACTGATCCTGCAGCAGATTCACAACACGCTGTGCGCGCGGCAGCTACTGCCGAAAGGCCCGAACCACTACGAGCTGGTCTTTCATTATTTCGGCTACGAGGACGATACGCCCGAGCTGCGCGCGCTGCGCATCAAGCAGGCGAATCTCGTGGGCCCCGCGGGCTACGTATCGATGGAGGATACCGAGGCGACCGAACTCGTGCAGCGCGGCACGGCACGCGACGGCGACGAAAACTCGGTCATCGAGATGGCGCGTTCCGCTCCCGACGAGCAAAGCACGATGATCACCGAAAACCTGATCCGGAAATTCTGGGTGGGCTACCAGAAACTCATGGGATTCGAGCAAGCCGTTTGCCAGGCCACGGAGTAACACGATGGAAGAGATCAATACCAGACTGCGTCTCGCCGCTCTTCAGGATAACTATATTTCGGCGATCGACAACGACAAACTCGAAGAATGGGCCGCTTTCTTCACGGAAGATGGCTTCTACGAAATCGTCTCGAAGGAGAATGTCGAGCAAGGGCTGCCCGCGCCCATCATCCATTGCGACAGCGCCAGGATGATACGCGACCGCGTGCTCTCGCTGCGCAACGCGAACATCTACGAAAGGCCATCGTATCGGCACTTCCTGTCCGGCATGCAATGGCAGCCATGCGAAGACGGCTGGACGATGACCACCAATTACCTGGTCGTCAACACGGTACAGGACGGATCGACCAGCATCTATCAGGCCGGGCGCTATATCGACCATGTGGTGAACACGCCCGACGGACTGCGCTTCAGGAAAAAGCGCTGTGTCTTCGACACGTCGAGAGTGCAAACGCTTCTCGCCTATCCGATCTGAGAGGAAAACAAAATGGCTGAATGGACAGATGCCGCGGCGGCATCCGATGTTGCCGAGGGCGAAGTGCTCGGGGTCGCCGTCCGCGAAACGCCGATCGCCCTTTTTCGACTGGCCGACGAGGTGTATGCGCTGCGCGACCTGTGCTCCCATGGCCATGCGCGCCTGTCCGAAGGTTTCGTCGAGGGCGACTGTGTCGAATGTCCGTTGCACCAGGGACTCGTCGGCATCCGCGACGGCTCGGCGTGTTCGGCGCCCATCACGGAACCCGTACAGAGCTTTCCCACCCGAATCGTCGGCGACCGCGTCGAAGTATCGCTCTGAGGAGACCCCACATGTCGAACGAAGACGAAACCTTCATCATTGTGGGCGGCGGTCAGGCAGGCGCCTGGCTCGCCCGGACGCTGCGCGCCGAGGGAATCCAGGGACGTGTCGTGCTGATCAGCGAGGAGCGCCACTGGCCCTACGAGCGCCCGCCCCTCTCAAAGGGATTCCTGGACGGCACATCAGCGCCCGACAGTTTCACCCTGTTGACGGCGCAGTTTGCGATAGCCGAGCGCATCGAGTTCTGGCCGGCCACACAGGTCTCGCGAATAGACCGCTCGAAGCGCACCGTGATCTGTTCCGATGGACGCTCGCTGAACTATACGAAGCTTTTTCTCGTCACGGGCGGCCGCCCAAAAATGCTGCCGGGGATGCAGGTCGAATGCCCTGCGCGCATGCATGTCCTGCGAACGCAGGACGATGCGTTGCGGCTGCGTGCCGCGCTGAAGGAATCGCGCCATCTGCTCGTTATCGGTGGCGGCTGGATCGGACTCGAAGCCGCGGCGACAGCACGACGTTCCGGCGTCAGCGTCACGATACTGGAAGCCGGTTCACGATTGTGCGCGCGCACTGTGCCGACGATCGTCTCCGATTTTCTGCTGGCAATGCACCAGAGGAACGGCGTAACCGTGAAGACCTCCGCCGCGATTTCCACGCTACGGGTCGGCGAATCGGGCGTCGTCGCACAACTCGCAAGCGGCGAAACGGTCGCTGCGGATCACGTGCTGGTGGGCATCGGCATCAGCCCTAACACCGGCATCGCTGCAGCCTGTGGCATCGAAGTTCGCGACGGCATCGTGGTGGACAAGCAGGGACGGACTTCCGATCCCGACATCTTCGCTGCTGGCGACGTTGCCCTGCATCCGAGCGACTTCGCTGGCGAGGAAATCCGCCTCGAAAGCTGGGCAAACGCGCAGAACCAGGCGATCTGCGCAGCACGGGCAGCGCTCGGCAAGGACCACCAGCACACGGAGATTCCCTGGTTCTGGTCCGATCAATACGCGACCAATCTGCAGTGCCTGGGACTGCCGCACCGCGCCGCCCATGCGGTGGCGCGTGGCGACCCGCAGGCCGGGAACGGATGTTGGCTATTCCTGATGCCGGGCGGCCGGTTAGCCGGTGCCACCGGGATCAACGCGCCAAGGGAGACGCGGATGCTGCGCAAGGCATTCGCCCAGGGGCACATGCCCGATCCCGTGGCATGGGCGGATAACGCGCGCCCATTGAAGAGCCTGCCGATGATTCCGTCGTCGGGCACGCCGAACGGAAAAGCGATGCGATGAGCAGCCGGTTGAGCGACACCAACGAGGCGAAAAACCTCGATGGCATTCCCTGTCGCTGTGCCTTTCGGTCCATCTCGCGGATGTGGCCATAAACAGCCAATAGCAAACAAGGAGGAGACCCGGTTATGTCCACCGTCCACACTATCGACGTCCAGGCCTATGTCGACGGACAAAAAATATCGCCGTTCCAGTCGGCCGTGGTGGCGCTTTGCTTCGCCGTGGTCGCCATCGACGGCTTCGATACGGCGGCCGTCGGATTCATCGCGCCGGCCTTGCGCGCCGAATGGGGACTTGCCCCAGCCCGGCTCGCGCCGCTCTTCGCAGCTGGACTACTTGGCCTGATGATCGGCGCAATGGTCTTTGGTCCCATCGCAGACAGGATTGGCCGCAAGCCCGTGCTGTTGCTGACGACTGCATTTTTCGCGGTCGCGAGCCTGCTTTCGACAACCGCCGCGGATATCCACTGGCTGACATTCTGGCGTCTCGTCACGGGTATCGGCCTTGGCGGCGCCATGCCGACGGCCACAACGCTGACGGCGGAATACTGCCCTGGCAGGACCCGATCGCTGACGATCACAGTCATGTTCTGCGGCTTTACCCTCGGCGGAATGCTGGGCGGTCTGGCCTCGGCGGGGTTGGTCGAAGATCATGGATGGAAGGCGGTCTTCATGCTCGGCGGACTCGCTCCCCTTGTGCTTCTCGTTTTCCTTGTCTGGTTTCTGCCCGAATCGCCCCGCTACCTGGCAATGAAGGGTGGGCACGACGGACGTATCGCCGCGATTCTGTCGCGGATTCAAGATGCACCGGAACTCTTGAACGCGCATTTCCTCCGCCCACAAGTGTCGGCGGGCTCGCCCGTCCGCAAGCTGTTCGCCCCGGGGCTCGCACGCGGCACCATCCTGCTGTGGCTTACCTTTTTCATGAGTCTGCTCGTCTTCTATCTGCTCACGAGCTGGTTGCCCACGCTTTTGACGGGCGCGGGCCAAAGCTTGCGAACGGCAGCGCTCGTGGGCCTCGTGCTACCGCTCGGCAGCACGGTAGGAGCGGTTGTCATCGGATACGGAATGGACAAGGCGGACCCGCATCGAGTACTCGCCGCCAGCTATGTTCTTGGCGCGGTCTCGATAGCGGCGCTGGGCTATGCCACGCCCTTCCCGACGCTTCTGGTGCTGACCGTGTTCGGCGCCGGAATAGGATCGGGCGGCGCCCTCATCGGGGTCAACGCGCTAACTGCGTCCTTCTATCCCACGGCTAACCGCGCTACGGGGGTAAGCTGGGCGAATGCCATAGGGCGCACCGGGTCGATCTTCGGTTCGGCGATAGGCGGCTATCTCCTTGGCCGGGGCTGGTCGATGCTTGCGGTATTCACCGTCGCAGCGCTGCCCGCGTTGATCGCTGCAATCACGATCTTGGGCAAACGCCGTATCGGCATGAACAGTTCCGCCCCGTCCGAGCCGCAACATGCGTGATGGGTCACTGCGGCACAAACCGGCTCTGTCGCGATAAGGGCAACTGGCGAAGAACGTTTCCGATATGATGAGGACTGCCTACGCTGCCAGCGAGTAGAATTGCTCAGCTGCACTCATTCGGATGTCGCCGTCGTTCATCTGCCCTTTGGCGATCATGTGCATGATCTCGATACCGCTGAGCAGGATGCCCGCGCAGCGGAAATTCTTGAACCCGAGCATTGGTCGAGCGATGCGCTCCACGGCACGGTGATCCTGCTCGACTATGTTGTTCAAATAATTTGTCTGGCGGATCTTGATCGGCTTGTCGCGCTCAGCATTGATGGCTTCAAGCGCGGCCAGGTTGGCGCCGCTCTTTGCAACCTCCGCGCTCGTCACTCCGCGACCGCCAACCCGACAGAGCCCCTCGCACAGGCTATTTCTCCGGACTGAGCCCGCCCCAACGGTTATCGATGCTTCGATTGACTGCCTCCGGAGCATACTTCGAAAAGAACACGCGAGTCGCCTCGTCAACTTCCTCGATAGCCATCACAGTCAGGGCCGCGAACTGCTGGCGCAACGCTTCCCGGTTCAGACCGCGCGAGGATCGCCATTGCTCACGAAGGGCTTCCACCTTGTGTATCCAGCGCATTTCCATGGCATGGAAAAACCCTCGCAGTTCCGGCTGACGGTCATTGAAAGATGAGCCCAGGTAATCCCCTTTGGAGGCATCGAGCCGGTTCTGGCTGCGCCACCAGAATGAAGCAGGATCGAACGCAGGCTGCCCGAAGCTGGCAGGATCCGCAACAGGCATGGCGCCCGGAAGCTCCAGCGTGCGCGGGAACGACGATGCCTCCAGAAATATCGGGATGTAAGCACCTGTACAAGGTGTCAGCGGCGTCCACCAGACCACAGCCAGGTCTTCCGCGTCGGCCCCGAGGTCGGCCACAATGGAGCCCGCCGTGTTGCCCCAGGTAAAACCGGAAGGGTGTTCATGCATGCACAGCGTGTGGAAGTCCGGACGAGCAGCGTTGAAACGTGGCCCGTCCAGAAAGGTGCCCTCGAGATGATCGCGCAATACGCCGAATGCGACTTGCCAGCTTACGCCACCAGCGGCAGTCGCATTCCTCAGCAATTGCTCGGATCTGCGCTGGCGAATCCGGGAAACCTGAAGTGGCACGTTCGGATCACCATATACACGCGCATAGTCGAATGGTGTAGCTCCGTCCATCCAGTTCTGCGCGATTGCATTGGAAACCAGTCCTTCGCTGCTAAGGTCATAGTGACCGCGGATTGACGGTTCGTTGCTAATACTGCATACCCCTGAAGTAATGCGTCGCGCGACCCATTGCCGCCCCGCTGTCTCCAGTACCCAGGCTTCCCGCGGATCCGCTATCAGATAGGAGTTGTCGTACGCGCCGTCAGATGCTCTTAGGCCGAACTTGCCGGAGGCCCATTGGCCGTAACGCTCCAGCAGATCCGCTATTAACCGGACCGCTGCCTCGGCCGTCGACGCGCGCTCCAGGCCGAGGCGTACGAGTTCCATGCCGATAATACCGTTACCGCCGCTTTCCTCACCCGCTTCAACGATTGCGTCAGCCAGCGGGCGTGTGAACTGTGCTTCGTTACCGATCACCACGTGATGCTCGTTGATACCGAACTCATAGCCCCAGCACCAGAAGGGAGACGCTCCGATGTGCCGGAACGCCGGCGCATCCGGGACGGTCACGTGAGCGAGTCGCAGTTCGCTGCCAGCCTGCCGTCGCTCGTGAAAACGCAAAGGCTGGGCTTCTCCTGCCGGTCGGTCACTGTTCTTACCGAACAGCAGGTGGCCGTTCGCGGCGGCATCGGGTAGTACGATAAACGAGTCGCAACTGAAGGGCTGGTTTCTCATACACGCCCCGCAGTTGCGCGAATTTCACGCTGTACAGGCGTGTAGTAACGACCACCCGTAGCCGCGGTGAGAACGACATGAATAACGGGGCCGACGATCATTGCGACGAACGATGCATAGGTGATCGGAAAAGCACCCAGAATGCCTGCCCCACCGACCGCCACTGCCATCCCCAGCGAGATAAGACCGCATGGATTCCAAGGACGTACATCACTTTCGTGAAACTCGATGTTTTCAGCGCGACCCAACTTCATTAGCTTGCGACAAACAAAATAGTCGGCGAGTAAAATCAGCACCCACGTGTTCGTCAGTACGCCAGTAATAGCCAGAAAAGTGCCAAGATGGTTTATCACGTTACCCGCGTAGAACACCACACCGAACAGCCAGATCGCGAACATCCACCAAGGCCGGCCAGGACGGATCCGTGCTGCGACGTCAAAGCCACTGGCGAGCGTTATCGAGCCGCCGTAGAGATTCATCACATTGATGCGGATCTGCGTGACAACAACGAATATCGCCCCCAGTGCGCCCATGAGGTGGACAAACACGAAACCAGGATCCTGCGCTTTCTGCTCGCCAAATGTTCCAACAAGGCCCGAGCCGAAGTACGCACCCAAAAAGATCACGACAAACATCGGGATTAACTCCAGCAGCATGATGGTCGCTGTGCCACGATAACGGATCGTCCTGGAGGCGAATCGGCCATAGTCCGTGGCCATCAAACCCTGGAAAATCATCTGTCCATTGGCGAAGCTCATGGCTGCCGCAAGACTCGCAGTGGTTGGGCCTCCGCTATTGACGAATGCGTGCGCTGCCGCACCAGCACCGCTGTGTTGCCTTGCCATCTGCATCACCGCCCATATCAACAAGCCGACGAAGATCGGAAATCCCCACGTCTGAAGTATTGACATGGCGTACATGCCGCGCCAGACAAGCGCTACGGTCAACAGACCAACCACCGCAAAGATGGCGACGCCTCCCCATGAATCGATCCCCACACCGAACTGATAGGCAATCGCGTGGGAGACGATGGTTCCTTCGTAGAGGAAATAGAAAATGAAGTTGACTGCATAAATAAAAGATGTGAGCGCGGCCCCCCTGCTTCCGAACCCCAGTCCCCGCGAAATAAGGCTCTGTGACAGCCCTTCTCGGCTCGCCATTCGCATTGTCAGCGCGCCGATCACCAACGCGCCTCCAAAGAAATATGAGATCGGTATGAGCATGGTCTGCCAACCAACCATGAAATACTGTTGAGCTCCGAACGAGAAAAAGAACATCGCGGTGGCGTTGCCCAGCAGCACGAGACTAATCGCTGGTACGGGCCAACGCTTCTCCGCAGGTACACGATCGATAGAGTAGCTTTCGATCTGGTCATCAATGGACGCCTCCGGTCCAGTAAACATATTCTTCAAAGACATCAAGCGCCTCCAAAATTTTCCGTTTATATAGTTGTACGAATTAAGTAAATCACAGCTATGAATACCATCGATAAATCTTTTTTGCTTTCCTATCTCTCGATCCTGCTCAACAACAAGAGTATGTTGAATACAGCGTTCTCAACCGTCGACAGTAACCTGGATTTCCTTCACAAGACCTTGTCCGACACAGAGGACATGCTGTCCGGAATGCCAGACATCATCGCGACGCAGAGCGCTTCAATCGACGTTCGCTGCTGCATGCTCAACGAACGGAGCCGATCGTATGCCTGATCTTCGTTCAGATCTTCCCTTTTCATCAAGCAAAGTAGAACCTTGAAGACAATACGACGTGCCTTGACGCGCTCGGACATCTCGTTCAGCTCTGCCCTACTGCGACTTCGTTGCATGAAATTGTGTTCGGCCTGCATCAAGGCCAAGTACGTTCCGTTGGATCGAACAGGCTTGACCAGGAACGCAACGGCACCGCGCGAGAGGTTCCACTGAATACGTTCCGGTGTTTCTGTGCCGATCATTGCAATGAGCGGCACCTCAGGCCGGTCCGAGTACCAAGGAAAGGCGTCGCGCTTTTCAGCGTCCGCGTCGAAAAAACAGAGGTCCGCAAGCGGCCATGGGCTCAAATCATCGGCGGCACGGCAGTCGACTGTCATGCCAAGTCTCGCCAGCTGGGTGCTCAGCAGTCGGCGATTGCTGTCATCCTTGTGCACGATGAGTACTCGGCGACCTCGAAACACGGGAATCGGAGCAACCTTCATCGCACCGCCCCCGCTAATGCGGGTGATAGTGCGCGCAGTCTTTTCTCTCCGCGGCTCCCGTCCGCGTCGGGTGCGGCGTCGAACCAGACAAGATAGGGATCCGGCTTGACCGGTCCATCGGCCGTGTACATGATTTCAAACTGTCCATTCTTCATCGAACGGCCGAGACGTGGGGTGAGATAGCTGTGCTGGTTTTCTGGATCAATTCGAACGGGGCCCTGCGGCGCGTCGAGGCGACACGTTGACACGATTTCGCGAACACGGTTGACGTTGGACGTTCCGGCCGCGCGAATCGCCTGTGCCAGTAAATGCACAGCAATATACGACGCTTCTCCATCCGCTGAAGTAATCGACGCAGAGCCATAACGTGACCGATACCTCTCGACAAAAGCGCGATTCGTGGCACTCTCGATGCTTTGAAAATAGACCGACGAACAGATATGGCCCACGCGCGCTTCAGCTCTCACCGCCTGCAGCCCCATCTCGCACAGGTTACAACTGGCGATAGGCGGCGCATCGGCAAGCGGAATGTGAGCCTCACATAGCGACTCAACGTTGCCATGCAGCAGCGCAGGCACCGATGCCCCAATAAGTGACGAAAATACGAAATCGGGCTTGAGTGCGCGAATCTCCTCGACAATCCGCTTGACGTCGGTCGCTCCAACAGGCACGTAACGCTCGGCGAGCAGACGGCCACCCCGCGACTCGGCGATTTCGCGCATCACGCGGTTGCTCTCCCACGACCACACGTAGTCGGAGCCGATTGCATAGATACGCTTGCCATGAGTCGACATCATATAGTCGGAAAGCGGAGCGAGATGCTGGTTCGGCGACGCTCCGACATAGATAACATTCTCGCTACATTCGAATCCCTCGTAATGAGAGGGATACCAGAGCAACGCGTTGGAACGCTCAAACAAGGGAACAACTTCCTTACGGCTCGATGACGTATAACAGCCAACAACATGCGTCACTGCGTGCTCCATCAGGAGTTCCTGGGACAATGAGAAGTAGCGCGCAAGACTGCCTTCCGGATCCCTCGCCAGCGGTCTGAAACTAAAATCATATGTCGGGTCCTCCGCAATCTCATTCACCGCCAGCAATGCTCCTGAGAGCATGGTTCGACCGATGGAGCCGTAGGTACCGGACACGGAACATAAAATTCCTAGCGGTATGGACGATTTGCGTTCCATATGAGCAGGTGCACCGTTCAATAGCCACAAAAAAAAAGCCCACCCGACCTCGAAGGTCTGATGGGCGCTGTCGCCGTGCCCGCTCGCATTAGCAAGCGGAAAGTTGATGTTGCTTAGTAGCGGAACAATTAAGCCTGCATTGATTCGCTACCGGTGAGACTCGATCAAGTTAAGGCCAATGTACGCCTCTAAATTTGGCTTTGTCAATCATTTTTGGGGTGTCGCCAACTCGTTCGATGAGCGGACCAAAGGATGCAGAGGACACTGGCGTGCGATCCTTACGCCGCCCAAGGAACAGGTTCGACATATGCCCCCGATTGGGGCGGATATTAGAGTTTTCGCGTTGATTAGAAACGTCGACTCGGCGAGATAATCGCTCTCAGCGTCCCCTGGCGGGCCTATCCGGGATTTACGCCGCTAGCAGCATCTGTAATCACGGCTAGCAGTAATTGCCGTACTGTCCGAACAGCTCGACGTGCTGCTCGAAGCAGGCGAGATCGGCAGGTTGTGGGCCGACTTCGCTGAACGTTCGCGCTCTTCTCGCACTGGCCCGGGTGGCCCGTCGTTACGCAGTAACGAAACAGAAATTGATCAAGAAGCTGATCATCGTGGAAAACGAACGTGTTTTCGCGGAAATCGATTCCGATTCAGTGCAGTGGCAGAAGCACTTCGACGGCTCATCGTTACGCAGTAGCGGTGAGCGTCAACTACGCGATTACCCAACGACAATTACGGAGGAGCAACGTCAATACGACCGGTCATGCTGCTTGTCTGTCTAGGCGACAACGATATAGGGAGCCTGGATCGAGCGTCATCACCAAGCTTCTTCCACACCTTGGCCACTGGGCAGTCAGTGACTAAATCGGTGAAGCTGCGAATAGTGACCGCGGTTTGGCGGACAGATGGTCCCAGTTGTTCGTTCGGACATCGATAGCTGCCGAAGATAGGATGAGGACATTCGCGATGCTTTTTAAAGCAATAGAAGTGTGTCGGCCAGTATCGCCGATGAAGTCAAGGCGCGCGAGAAGGAGTATTCGCAAGGGATCGCAGCGCCGCGGGAAGTGACACCACGTCGGGCGCCTGGCGGGCGGATATCCCAACTGCAGGATCTACGATGTGGACAGCAGTTGACGGCACAATCGCGTCACCGATATCTCCATGTACGGAAAATGCGGCAAGTCCGTCAGAAGGTCGTGCAGTTCCGCGCTGGTCCCTGAAAGCGATGGGCTCTTTTGAGGGCGAGCACACCCTGAGATTTTTTCCCCAGAAAACTGAGTGGAGACAGTAACCGTGAGCGTTAAAGTTTCCTATACGAAGGATGTGCAGGAACTGCTGAAGCCCGCCGCCAACCTCGATGACAATAGTGGGTAACGCCCGTCTCAAGCAGATTTTCCACCGATTGCTGAGCGACCTGTTCAAGGCAATCGATGATCTCGACGTGACACCCGATGAAGTCTGGATTGGCGTCAACTATTGCAATAAGCTCGGCCAGGACGGAGAAGCGGCGTTGCTCGCGGCCGGCGTCGGACTGGAGAAGTTTTTCGACAAACGCATGGACGCTGGCAACAAGGCAGCGGTACCGCTTGCGGTCGGGCTGTCAATGGCCGAAGGCGTCCCTATCGCCAACTCGAACCGGAGAAGGCGTTCGAGGTGACAGATTTCGAACGTATCTGTTTCATCCCAATCGGTGGTCATCTCAACGCGAATCGTGATTTTCATCTCCAACTCCGGCGGCTATGATTGCCGGAATCCTGGGCGCCCCTGCGCTAAAACCCCATCGCTGTGAGCGGCGGTCATCGTTTCCGGTATGGTTGGGGTGCGGATCTGACGCTCGGTACGCGCTACGAAGTCAGGATCGGTTACGTCTATTCGAATTCCTCAAGACCAGTCGTTCATACATGACCACCGGCTGCCGAATGCAAACGAACAGCATGCCGTCTGGAGGCGTCTCCCCGCCTCGACGGTGCTCGATGTCTGAGGCTTTTCGCGAAACGCTGATATGACGGTGGATCACGCTTTCGACATTGACAGCGTCTCATGCGTCCATGCCTTCGAAGAATGGGTGTTATTCGCCCAAGCTACCTACCGGCCCGACGTTCGTTCTCCGATGATGAGACCCAAGACGAGCCCACGGCTCGCCGACCTTAACCGATACACCCCTGAGTAACTAACGGGAGACTCATCATGTCGCTCCAGAACAGGCTCGACGCATTCAAGGCCGATTTCAAGGCGGGCAAGCCGCCATACAACGCGCCGCCCGAAATCCATCCGATCATGGAACGCGCCACGGCCGAACTGATCGCGAGCGGACAGGCAGCCCGCGCCATCCAGGCAGGAGACCGCGCGCCGCAGTTCCGCCTCAACGATCAGGACGGCAACGAAGTGTCGTCGGAAGAACTGCTTGCGAAGGGACCGCTCATCGTCACGTTCTACCGCGGCGTCTGGTGTCCGTACTGTAATCTTGAACTCCAGGCCATCAACGAAGTCCTGCCGCAAATCACGGCGCTCGGCGCGAGCGTCGTCGCCATTTCGCCGCAGACGGCCGTCAACAGCCGCAAGTCTGTGCGCACGAATGAACTGGGCTTTCCGGTGCTGAGCGACGTCGGGAACGACACGGCAGCGGCGTTTGGCCTGCGCTTCAATTTGCCCGACTATCTGATCCAGTTGTACAAAAACCTCAAGAACGATCTGCCGGCGTTTAACGGCGACCCGAGCTGGACGCTGCCGATGCCCGCACGATACGTCATCGGCCAGAATGGTGTCGTGCTGTACGCTGAAGTCAACCCCGATTACACGCATCGTCCCGATCCGTCGGAAATGCTCCCGGTCCTCGAAAAGACACGCGACATCTGACGCGTCGCCCGCCGTGCCGCCTGGCGCGGCGCGGCCTTCTGTGACTTTCGGAGAATCAACATGGCTGCACGCACCTTCCTCATCACGGGCGCAACCAAGGGTATCGGGCGAGCGCTCTCCGAGCGTCTCTCGCGAACCGGCCATCAGGTGATCGGTCTCGCACGCGAGCACGTCGACTTCCCCGGCGAACTCGTGCGGGTGAACCTCGCAGATCGCGAAGCGACCGCGGCCGCGCTCGAGGATCTGAGTCGCCGGCATGCGATAGACGGCGTCGTCAACAACGTCGGCCTCGTCCGCCCTCAGTACATCGGCAACGTCAGTCTTGACGACCTTGACGATGTCTTGTCGCTCAATCTCCACCCGGCCGTGCAGACCGTCCAGGCGCTGCTGCCCGGTATGCGCGAACGTCGCTGGGGACGGGTTGTCAATGTCTCTAGCCTGACCGTCCTTGGCATCGTTCAGCGAACCGCCTACGCAGCCGCGAAGGCCGCGCTCGTGAGCTTCGCGCGATCGTGGGCGCTGGAACTCGCCGATAGTGGCATTACGGTGAACGCCGTAGCGCCGGGCCCGACCGAAACGGAACTGTTTCGCGCTAACAACGCGCCGGGCAGCGAGGGCGAACGACGCTACCTCGCCGCAGTCCCCATGGGACGCTTTGGGCAGCCCGACGAAATCGCGGCAGCGATCTCGTTCCTGCTCTCGGAAGATGCAGGCTTCATCACAGGTCAGACGCTGTACGTGGACGGAGGCGCGTCCATCGGCAAAGCCCCGTTTTGATCGACGACCGCTTCGGCCCGAGTGAAGCAACGCCGCAGCGGGCCGAAAACGACGCGAGCGTTAGCGCTCAAGCGCTCGACGTGCCGGGTTGCCCGCTGGCAGATTGAGCCAGCGCCTCCTCGACGAATGCAACGAATGCCCGAGCCCTCGCCGTCACCAGACGTCCCGAAGGAAAGACCGCCCACAGGTCGACGGGTGGCAAGGTCCAGTCGGTCAACACGGCCTGCGCCTCGCCCGACGCAAGCTCGGGAGAAAACATCCAGTGCGACGCGACGGCAAGCCCCATTCCGCCGAGCACCGCTTTTCGCATGCCTTCGGCTGCGCTCACGCGGACGCGTCCGGAGACGGTCACATCAACGTTGCTGCCGTCCTGGGTGAACGTCCATGTCTCGCCGCCGCCACGCTGCGAATAAACGATCGCCTGATGATGGCTAAGGTCGGCGGGCGTCATCGGCATGCCTGACCGCGCGAAATAGTCGGGTGTGCCGACGACGAGCCGCGGGCTTCGTCCAATGCGCCGCGCCGTCATTGCGGAATCCGCTAGCAAGCCCATCCGCAACGCGACATCCATTCCCTCCTCCAGAAGATCGATGTTGCGATCATCGAGCACAAGGTCGATTTCCAGCTTCGGATGCCGCCCGAGGAACGTGTTCAGTGAAGGCAGCACGTGAAGACACGCGAACGTCACGGCCGCGCTCACGCGCAGCTTGCCCGACAGGCTATCGGATGCGTGGCGGACGACCTGTTCGGCCTCGTCGGCCTCCCTGATCGCAAGCTTCGCATGCTCGTAGAACCGCTGGCCAGCGTCCGTCATCGTCAGACCGCGCGTCGAACGCAGGATGAGCCGCGCACCCAGCCGCTCTTCGAGTTGCGCAACGGATTTGGAAATGGCGGGCTGGCCGACGTTCATACGCTTCGCCGCGGCCGAGAACGAACCCGCCTCGGCAACGCTGATGAAGATTTCCATTGCAGCCAATCGATCCATACTGCGCTTCTCCCCTTCTCGTCGAGGTCGTTATTTCACGGTAGCGGCTATGCACACGAAGGTTCAGTCACCGAAGAATTCGATCGCCTGTCCGTTCAGCCGCGGACAATCGACGACCACACCCAGGCAGCGCCCGCATTTGTAGTCGAATGCGACCACGCCATCCTGGGCAGTGCAATAGAGATGGCCGTCGGGCCCGAACCGCAATCCGCGCGGGCGGCGAAACGGCACGTCGGATGGCGCAGAGAATACACGTACCAACATCCCGCTGCGTCCGTCGTATTCTCTAACAGATGCAGCGGCTGCCGGCGAGCCGAACGGAAACTCGCTGGACACCAGTACATTGCCCTCTGGCGCGATAGCGAGATCCAGCGGACTCATTGCGTCGTCGATCGCAAACCGGTCGTTGATCAGCATGCCGCTCGGCGTCAATTGCAGGATTGCATTTGCGCCCCACCCATCCAGCCCGACACCCGACGCGACAAACAGAGATCCGCCGCCGGCAAACGCGAATCCGCGCGGAAACGGCACGACGCCAGGTGTCAATATCGGCGCCCCTGCGCCGTCGAGATCGGATGGAAACGCGGCGATGGTTCGCTGGGAGCGCAACCCGACGTAATAGCGTCCGTCCGGGCCGAGGTTGCCGCCGCCGGCGTTCAGGCCCGGGATATGGCAGCTGTCGAATTGAACTTCGCCCTGCGAGTCGAGCGCGAGAACGCGGTCGTCGCCGCTGTTGACATACAGCAATTGACCGTCCGCACTCACTCGCAGCCCGCGCGGATCAGTGATCCGAGGGTCGTCGCTGAAGGCGCCCAGCGCAATCCCATCCATCGAGAAGGCCAGTACCTGGCCATACCCGTTTCCGTTTGCGCCGGACGCGCTCGTCACCAGTATCTTCATGTCGCCGTTCCCGTTCCATTTGATCGTCGAACGTCACGCATCACGCATCACGCACCATATGCGTTGCGTTCGATTGCGAAATACGCGTGCCCCATTCGACGACCGATGGCGCGATCATGCCCGCAAGCGTGAACTCCCCATAGCAGATCGCCGGCATAAGTGCCATTCCGCGCGAGCATGGCGGTTCGGGCACGTCGATCGAGTTCGCCCCATGTACGGCTGAGGCCGCCGGGGCATGCGGCATGCCCGTGTGGAATGACACTTATCGCCGCCAGCCCCCTTCTGCCTGCACATTCTTGCAACCATGATTCGCCCATCTTCAACGCTCAACCCGAGGATGAACGAATGAACAAGCTGTTTAGCCGCACCAACGTCGGCCCCTTCGAACTCGATCACCGTGTCGTGCTCGCGCCGCTCACCCGGATGCGCACCGAGGAAGGCAACGTCCCCGGTGATCTCATGATCGAGTACTACTCGCAACGCGCGTCCAAAGGCGGCCTGCTGATTACCGATGCGACGGCCGTGTCGTCGCTTGGCATCGCGTACGTCGACGCGCCCGGCATCTACACCGATGCTCAGGTCAAGGGCTGGAAACGCGTGATCGATGCCGTGCACGCGAAGGACGCGCGAATCTTCCTGCAGATGTGGCACGCGGGACGCCAGGCACATCCCGTCAACACGGGCGGAACCACTCCCGTGGCGCCGTCGGCCTTGCGCTCGCTCGAACATGCGGCCATTCGCGACGAGAGCGGCAACATCTCAGAAGCCGAACTCGTCGTGCCACGCGCGCTCGAACTTGCCGAAATTCCGCGCATCGTCGAACAGTTCCGTCGCAGTGCCGTGCTCGCGAAAGAAGCTGGCTTCGACGGTGTCGAACTTCATGGCGCAAATGGCTATCTCTTCGAGCAATTCCTGCTGGATGGCACGAACCACCGCACCGACGCATACGGCGGTTCGATCGAAAACCGTGCGCGGTTTCTGTTCGATACGCTCGACACGGTCGTCGCGGTGTGGGGTCCCGGTCGCGTCGCCCTCCGCCTCTCGCCCAGCGGCACGTACGGCACGATGTCCGACAGCGACCCGCATGCCACTTTCGGCTATGTGGCCGAGAGGCTGAACAGCTATGACCTCGCGTATCTGCACGTGATCGAGCCGCGCATTCGCGGGATTGTCGAGCAGGAAACGAGTGAATCCGACGTTACGTCGAAAGATATGCGTCGCATCTACAAAGGCACGCTCATCGTCGCGGGCGGCTTTACGGGGGAAAGCGCCGAACAGATCATCGTCGACGGCAATGCGGACCTCGTTGCGTTCGGGCGCATGTTCATCTCTAACCCCGATTTGCCAGAGCGTCTGCGCACGGGCAAGCCACTCGCTCACTACGACCGCTCGACGTTCTATGGAGGCGATGCGCACGGCTATACCGACTACGCCTTCCATCCGCAGATCGACGCTGCCTAGTCGAACTTCTACGACGTAGAGGCCGAAACGGACGGAACACCCGTTTCGGGCCAGCTTCAACGAAGCGCGAAGTGGCATGGAATTCGAGAAACGAAGGACAACATCATGAATCGACTTGCAGACAGAACAGCCGTCATCACGGGCGGCAGCAGCGGCATCGGCCTTGCCACTGCACAACGATTCGTCGACGAAGGCGCGTATGTATTCATCGTCGGCAGGCGGCAAGCTGAACTCGACAAGGCCGTGCAGCAGATCGGCCGCAATGTATCGGCCGTGCAAGCGGATGTGACGAAGCTCGAAGACCTCGATCGCCTGTATTCCGTTGTCAGGCGGGAACGCGGCAGCATCGACGTTCTTTTTGCCAATTCTGGTTCGATCGAGCACCGGACGCTCGATGAGATCACGCCCGGGCACTATGACGCGACGTTCAACGTCAACGTGCGCGGACTCATTTTCACCGTGCAGAAGGCGTTGCCGCTGATGGCCGACACAGGCACCATCATCCTGACCAGTTCGATCGCGGGCGTCAAAGGCCTGCAAGCGCATGACACCTATAGCGCGGCGAAGGCGGCCGTTCGCTCGCTCGCGCGGACATGGACCGTCGAACTCAAGGACCGTGGCATTCGCGTCAATGCAATCAGTCCGGGCGCCATCGACACGCCGATCATCGACAGCCAGGTCACCACCGCAGCGCAAGCAGACGAGCTGCGCACCAGGTTCGCCGCCGCAACGCCATTGGGACGCATCGGCCGCCCTGAGGAAATCGCGTCCGCCGTGCTGTTTCTCGCATCCGAGGACAGCAGCTTCGTCGCGGGTATCGATCTGTTCGTCGACGGTGGCCTCGCACAGGTCTGAACGATCTTTGAATCCGCGCTCGCGTTGCAAGCGAAGTGTCATCGCTCGCTATCTCGCCACGCCATCGACGTCGCAACATTTTCATCAACAGCAGGGTGCCGCCGGACCGACGCGACAAGCAACGTCAAACAGGCTGCCAGCAAGGCGACGTCCTTGAGCAAGAACTGCTCGACGAGCGTCGATACGATCGGAAAGCCAGTCGCACTTGTCAGCGTAATGCCTGGCGTGCTGAAGACGAACGACGTCGTCAGCACAAACGTCAACGCCGCCATTGCGGCCCCTATCGCCGACGCGATGGGAACCACCGATCCCGCAGTCAGTATCGCCGCGGTGAGCAGTTCGATCGTCCCGATGATTCTCGCTTCGCCGATCACGCCGAACACATGCAACCAGCTGATGAACGGGCTGTGCGAAATCAGCGGCGCAATTGAGTCAGCGGCGTACGGCGTAAATTTCTGAATGCCGAACCATATGAAAATCGCCACCATCGACCATCGAAGGAGAGCCAGATGATGATTGTTCGTGCCGCGTTCGGCCACCCGGAATCGCATGGACATAGTTCGCTCCTCTGTTATCGCGACGGGATCGGACCGCGTCGCGTTTTCATCTCGATTGGCGTATCGGGGCGAGCGGTCAAGCCCGCCCCGGCTCGCGCGTTACTTCACCGGCGGAAAATCGACGGTGGTGTCGTTGATACGGTTAAACGTGTTGGTGAAGATGGTCAGCGCGATCGCCAGCGAGATGTCCGCCAACTGCGTCTCCGTGTATTGCGCTGCGCGGATTGCGTCGAAGTCGGCCCGCGAAAGCGTGCCGCTCGTGAATTGCAGCTTGCGAACGAAGGCGACGAGGGCATCGCGCTTCGTATCGCCCGTCGGCTCGCCCGCCCGGATGCGGTTGATCGTGTCCGCGCTGAGACCGGCCATCTTCCCGAGCATCACGTGAGCAGCGACGCAGTAGTCGCAGCCCGTCAGCTCGCTGACCAGCAGCTTGATCGTTTCCAGATCCTGCTTGCTGAGACTGCTCGCGGCCAGCGCGCCTTCGGCATTGAGGACGGCGGACAAGGACGCAGGCGCGAGATGGCCGAGCGCGGCAAACAGATTGGGGACGGTTCCGCCCGCGACTTTTTTGACCTGTGCGTAGACTTCGGCGGTAGCGCCCGTTGCGGACCTGGTATCGGGAATGGAGATGCGGCTCATCGTGAGACTCCTCGTAAAAGGTTGAAGTGGAGTCGTCACTTTAGGTTCACGAGATGATCTTGTAGAGACTCGAAAAGGTTAATAGCATGCTCAAAAGTACCGATCAGGCCGTAAATGCGCGAAAACATGGATTGGCTTAGCCAGTTGCTCGGGATCATCACCGTGACGGGCGAACTCGAAATTCGCTGCGCGTATGGTGCGCCGTGGCGCATCTCATACGGGCAATCTGCGGAACGCGAGATTCCCTTTCACGTCGTTTTAAGTGGCACCGCGACACTCGAAAGTCACGGCGAGCTGTCCTCGCAGCAACTCGGCCCCGGCGATATCGTCTTGTTGCCACATGGCTCGGCACACGTGCTGCACGACGGCAGCGGGGCGGCGCCGTCGCCAGCGCATGTCAGAGAGACGGCAAACTTTGTGATCAGCGAGAATTCCGGTTCGGGCGAACAGCTCGATATGCTTTGCGGACGCTTCATTGTCGAAGCGCCCCACGATCGCATCATCGGCCAATATCTTCCTCGAACACTGCTCGTACGCTCGAAAGAATCAGGCGCCTATGCCAACACCGCCTCCGCTATTGACCAGTTGACAAGCCTCGTTCATCTGATGAGGCTCGAATCTCAGGAATCGAAGCTTGGCGGATTCGCGATGCTGAATGCGCTTTCGTCAGCGCTATTCACATTAACGCTGCGCGTTGCAAGCGAGTCCTCGCAGGCACCTACGGGCCTGCTCGCATTGGCCGGCCATCCGCGTCTCTTTCCGGCCATGTCGGCCATGTTGCAAGAGCCGGCGAAACAGTGGACGTTGCCGATGCTCGCGCAACTTTGCAACATGTCGCGCACTACGTTCATGCGGCACTTCGAAACGGTGCTCGGGCGTTCTGCCACTGATCTGCTGGCGGACATCAGAATGAGCATTGCAGCTAACGCACTCAGGAATCCCTCGCTCGGCACGGAAGCCGTGGCTGAACTCGTCGGGTATCAATCCATCGCTGCGTTTCGCAGGATCTTCACACAACGAACGGGTAACACGCCTGGCGAATGGCGACGCAACGCACGTCAGGTTGCCTGAAGAGGCACGGCGAGCCGGATCGGCCGCAACACGGTCAATGGCAGTCGTGCGTCGTCAAGTCGAGAATGGTCCGCTGAGGCACGCGTTACTTAACCGGCAGGGCAAGCGCGTTATCTAGGCACGTAGCAGGTGTCGCTTGAGCGCGAAGTGCTGACGGATTGGCCCGAAGCATGATAAGAAACCTGCGTGCGTTCAGGATCGCGAAAGCCCCGCATGCGTCGCTCACGTTCACGCGTCGGCTGATGACTGTTTTCAGCCCGGTTATTGATCCGCGCGCTGGCTTTGACGAAAACGTGCTTGACGTGAGCCAGTGCGGGAATCCCGGCCTTCGCTGCCGGATAACTGCGCAGTTGATCGGTCACGATCTTGCGCGGAACCTCAGAGCGCGAGGCAAGCACACGCTTGAAAAACCGCTTCGCGGCGGCCTTGCCGCGACGCTTCTGTAGCAGGATATCGAGTTCGGCACCGTGTTGATCGACGGCGCGTCACAACAGATAAGACTCGCCGCGTAACGCCACAAATACTTCGTCAAGGTGCCATGTGGTGCCGGGCTTGCGATGCGTCGCTTTCACACCGTGTGCGAAGCGCGCGCCGAATTTATCGCACCAGCATCGGATCGTTTCGTAACTGACGATAACCCCGCGCTCGAACAACAGTTCTTCGATATCGCGCAGGCTGAGCTGAAACCTGAAATACCAACGCACCGCGCAACTGATCACCGATGCCGGAAAGCGATGGCCGTGGTACAGCGATTTTGCGTTTTTCATCACGCGATCTTACTCGACCATCTCGGCAACGTGACAGTGCCATCTCATCTAATCCGACATATCAGGCACGAAGATTGCGACCGCGCCGTAGTGTCCAGATCTGGACACTACCCCTGCCCTATCCTGCATAGACGTGTAGTCTCTAACCTCGTGAACATCCACTTCATCAAACACTGGCTGAAAAATCCCGCCACCGTGGGCGCGATCGCGCCATCTTCCCCGTACCTGGCGCGCGCAATGGCGCAGCCGGCCGACCAGTTTGATACGATTATTGAACTTGGCGCCGGCACGGGCGTCATTACCGATGCGCTCATCGAGCGCAACCCTTCGGCAAGGCTGATAGCCTTCGAACTGGACCCTGCACTGGCTGGCAAGCTTGCCGCGCGACATCCCGGCATTGAAGTTGTCGCTGGCTCCTTTCACGAACAGGCGCACATTCTGGATTCGTTGCCGGAGCGCGCCCTGATCGTCTCGGCGCTGCCGTTTCGCTCGCTGCCGAAGGAGGTTATTCGCCCGACGACTATGATTCTCGCGAAGTTTCTCATGCAGAATGTCGCGCGCAGCCTCGTGCAGTTCACCTATCAGCCTAGAACGCCATTTGATGTCCCGACGAGTCTCACCTGGCGCTGGCGGCGTGTCATCTGGCGCAACGCGCCGCCAGCCGGCGTTTGGGAACTCCGGCAAGGTTAAGCCCCGCCAGCATGATGCTGGCCGAACTCCGTCACATGCCTGCCCTTCGCAAGGCGTCGCCGGCAAGATCCCGGCCATCGCGCGCAATGCGGTCGCCGAATACGGCGCGAATGCGCGCGACGCCGCTATCGGCCGCGCAAGACGACGTCCGTCTTCCGGCACGCCTTACATCGGCGGCGCAACCCCGTCCTTCTCTACGACGACGCGCTGTGCCACATACGTTCCCTGCGATGCGGGTGTGGCCACAACGAATACTTTCTTTCCGGGCGCGAGGTCGGTATGCGCGGCAGGCGTAAACGTGACGATGGGCACGTTGGGCGGCACTGTGACCACGTTATTACCGCCCTTGTACGACAGCTTCAGATCACGCCCGCTCGTGCCTTGCACGACGGTATCGACGTTCGCGTTCGTCATCGAGCTGTTCGGCCCAAGATCCCACGCGTAATGTCCTTCGCCTGTGCCGCGCGCGGACTCGGGGAACACCACGACTTCCGTCGCGGTCAACTTTCCATCCGTCCCCGTCGTTGCGGCCGTGCCGATGAACGTGCCCGGCTTGATATCGGACAACTGCATCGGCTTGACGGCTGAGACAGCGACTGCCGGCTTGACTTCGATCGACACCGTGTCGCCGCTGCGCCGATGGACCTTGAGCGTATCGCCGTCGAGCGACACGATTTCCCCACGGATGCGCGCCGGCTTCGTCGCGGGCGTCTGCGCGAACGCGGCCGATGCAAGCGTGGCTGTCAAAAGGACGGTTCCGAGTTTGATGCTAAAAGACATGGAAGCTCCCAACTGGTTGGTTCAGATGTGTAAAGGATGAAACGTCGTGCTGAAAACATCAGGTTGAAAACATCGATGCATCACGAGCCGCCGAACCAGTTGTAGCCCTGGTTCTCCCAGTAGCCGCCCGGGTACCGGTTTGTGATTTCGATCGCGACGATGTGCTTCGGGTTCGTGTAGCCGAGCTTGGTCGGCATGCGCAGCTTCATCGGGAAGCCGTACTTCGGAGGCAGAACGTCGCCATCGTAGGTGAGCGTAAGCAGCGTCTGCGCGTGCAGCGCCGTCGGCATGTCGATGCTGGTCCAGTAGTTGTCCGCGCAACGTAGCGACACGTACTTCGCGCTCGTATCCGCGCCCACGCGACGAAGGAAATCGGAGAAGCGCACACCGCCCCAGCGACCGATCGCGCTCCATCCCTCGATGCAAATATGCCGCGTGATCTGGCTTTCCTGCGGCAGCACGCGCAGTTCGTCGAGTGTCCACGTACGCTTGCCATGCACGAGGCCGCTTAGCTGCAAACGGTACGTCGCGGCATCGACTTCCGGCACCTCGTCGATGTCGTAGAACGCGTTGAACGGAAATGGCCGCGTGATCATCGACTCCGGATACGTGGGCGCGAGCTTGTTCGGATCGAACAGCAGCGCCTGCACGTCATCGTTGAAAAACGATATGCGACGCAGCGCGACATCGACCGACTTGTCGTTGCTCAGATCACAGCCCGACAGCAACGCAATGCCGCCCAACGTCAGCAAGCGTTGACCGAACAGGCGTCGCGCCGGCGATTTGAGTTCGCGCTGCGCGTCGCGGATGATCGACTCGCCGTGTGTCGCGAGAAAAGAGCCTGCCTTTGGAGTTCGCTTCCGGATCGTCATGATTCAGCGCCCCCGGATCATCAGCAACAGCGAGCGCGGCACCAGCACGACCATCACGAGATGCACGACGAAGAACGCCACCAGCACGCTCATACAGCCGAAATGAACAACGCGTGCATTGTCGTATCCGCCCATCAGCGCGCGCAGCAGCGGAAACTGCACCGACTTCCACACCGCGAGTCCCGACAACACGATCAGCACGATATCGGCGATCACGACGAGATAGGCAAGCTTTTGAATTGCGTTGTAATGCGCGAGATCGTCGTGCTTCAGGCGCCCGCGCAGCACTGCGCGCAGATCCGCAACGAGCTGTGTGAAACCGAGCGGCAGCAGCTTGCGACGAAAGCGTCCCGACATGAGGTTCGCCGCCAGATACACGATGAAATTCGCGACCAGCAGCCACATCACGGCGAAGTGCCACTGCAAGGCTCCCCCTAACCAGCCGCCTAGCGTAATAGAAGGAGCAAATTGAACGATGGGAAAGATCGGCGATGCGTTGTAAATCTGCCAGCCGCTCATGACCATGAGCACGACAGCCAAAGCATTGATCCAGTGCGTGATACGCACCCACCCCGGTTGAACCGTGTTGTGACTCAAGACCACTCCAGGTTTGATGGCGTTTATCGGAGCGCTGCGCGACACGACCCGCAACAGCAGGGCGCGCGGATTCGCGAGACGTACAGTGCGACTCAACCTGCTAACGCAATCGATGAGCGGTTATTCCGTCGCTGTTTAAGATTTTTTTCTTGCAACTGACTTACGCCGGCGGCACTGCCGCGAATTGTCGTGATCGACGGGCCAAGGACAGTTGTCGGTAAGCTGTCGGTAGCCGGGTGGCGCTGCTCGTTCGCAGCGCGATCACCTTGCGCGGACCGAAGGGCAACCGACGAATTTCATGGAGCGGCACGCGCGACTCGTCCGCATCGCTCGCTAAAGGTCGCCCCGACAATTGTCAAAACCGGTCCAAAGCCCGGATTGCCGCCATAGGTTCAGCCATCCGCGAGAAAGCCGCGGACCAGGGCGATCGTCGCTTGTGGGCTTTCCTCCATCACCCAATGGCCTGAGTCCCGTATGACGCTCTCTCGCACGTCGTCTGCAGCGGACCGCATCACCACCGCCATGGTGGTGCCGAAGGACTTCTCGCCGCCGACCGCCAGCACGGGCATCCGCAGCCGTGCGCCCGTGGCGAGCCACGCGCGGTTGTCGTCCGCATCCTGATCGAAGGCCGCGAATTGCGCAAAGCCGGCGCGCATGGCGCCAGGCAACGCGTAGAGTTCGGCGTAGTGAACCCTTGCCTCCTCATCGAACCTCGCGGGATCGGCGGAGAATTCGTTCCAGAAACGGTCGAGATAGATGCGCTCGCGACGCATAACCGCAGTTCGAATCGAGCGTTCACGTGTTCGCGCGTTCATTCGGACGCGCATCGCTTATCGCTTCCATGCACGCGATCGCCTCTGCTACCGGCTCTTGAATTCAGCGAGCAGCGCGCGCGCCACGCGCACATCGGTCAGTCCGTTTCCCTCACTGATCGCTTCACAGGCGGGTTGCAGCACGGCACAGGCATGATCGAAGTCGCCCGTCGATGCCAGGCGGCGCGCAAGGCTGATCGCCGCGCGAAGACCCGGAAAGCACGCGCCCTGCCGTTGTGCAACCATGACCGCTTCGCGAATGAACGCGAGCCCTTCTTCGCAGCGCGCAGTCCGCTGGGCCGCGAGCAATTCGCCTTTGAGCCGCAGCATCTCGGAGAGCTGAAAACGCCCGCCATGCTCATCGACAGCCGCGAGCGCCCGGTCGATCTCGACGAGCCCCGCCTCCCCTTTGCCGGCTCGGCCAAGCGCTTCGCCGAGCAGCGCGTTGAAGTACGGCAAGCCCATTTCCGCGCCTGTTGCGCTGATTGCCGCAATGCCCTCTCGCATCCGTTCGATGCCTTCGTCGAGATCGCCGGATTGCGCCAACGCCCAGCCCAGTTGAAACGTCCCCTGTGACAAGAGCAAGGGCAACGCGTATTCCTCACATACGGCGATCTCCCGTGCCGCCCACTGACGCGCCAGTTCCGGCTCACCGCGCAGCATATGCGCGAAGCTGCGCGTCCAGTACGCGAGAGCCGTCGTCAGCGGATGATCGAGTTCGTTTGCGAGCGCAAGCGTCTCGTCGGAAATCGACAGCGACTTGTCCGGATAGCCCCGCAGGCACTGCACGAGCGCGGTGAAGCACCGGCAGCACACACCCGGATCATGCCCGGAGTACTTGAAGGTCAGCGCATGATCCCGCTCGCGCTCGTACAGTGCGATCCCCTTTGCGCAATGGAACCCGGCCGCCGCGTATTCCCCCATGAAAAAGCTGTTCGTCCAGAACAGATGATGCGTTTCGATAAGCATCGAATGGTCGTGCGAGTCCGCCGTCAGCGCGGCGCAGCGGTTGCCGAGTTCGCGGGCGATTTCCGACTCGCCACGGATCATCCGGTACTGTCCTTCGCCTCGCAATACGGTGAACAACTCGCTCTCGTCACCCAGCTCCTCGCATAGCAAACGGGCCTGCGTATACGCGTCGAGCACTTCTTTGGCCGCCCAGCCCTTCGCCGCCATCATCGTCACGCCCAGGACCTTTTGATAGTCGAGTTCATGCCTGAGCAGCGCCGGCGTGCGAGGCAACGTCCGGATGATGTCGAGTCCCCGGTTCAGGTACTCGACCGTCTGCTGATACGCGGATCGCTGCAGCGCCTTGCACGCCGAGCGGTACAGGTAGTCGACAGCCTTCTCCCACAGCTCGCCCGCAAGCGCGTGATGCGCGAGGCGCTCGACGTGCTCGTCGAGACGTTGCGCGTGAAGCCGTTCGATCACCTCCACGAGTTGCACGTGCACCGATCGCCGCCGTTCCTTGAGCACGCTTGCATAAGCGACGCGATGCGTCAGCGCATGCTTGAACGTGTACTGCTGATGCGGCAGCAGGCGCGTCTGATAGAGCAATTCCGCCGCCTGCAACTCGCCCAGCAGGTCGTGCAGCCGTTCGCTTTCGAGCTGGGCCACCGGCTGCAGAAGATCGACCGCGAACTCCTGCCCGATCACGGCCGCCATCTGCAGCAGAGCCTTTTGCTGCGCGGACAGTCGATCGATCCGCGATGCCAGGACGGCGTGCACGGTCGATGGAATCTCGAATGTGTCGATGGTCCGAACCATCTGGTAGGCGCCCGTCTGACCCACCAGCGCACCGGCATCGACCAGCGCGCGGACCGACTCTTCGAGGAAGAGCGGCGTGCGGCCCGTGCGCTCGATCAGCCGTCTGCGTAGCGCCAATACGCCAGCGTCGTCTCCGAGCAGCGAGCGCAGCAGCAGGTCCGCGCTTTCGGCGGCAAGACTGTCCAGATGAAGCTGCGAGAAATAGCTCTTGCCGAACCACGTGTGCCCGTATTCCGGCCGATGCGTGACGAGCAGCAACACGCGCGCGGCGCCGATGCAATCGACGACATGATCGAGCACGGCTTGCGTGCCATCGTCGCTCCAGTGCAGATCCTCGACGACGACGACCAGCGGATGGTTCTCGCTTGTACGGATCACGAGAGAAGCGACGGCTTCGAGCGTGCGCTTGCGCTTTTGCGGCGGACTCGCGATCTCCCACTGCGGATCATCGTGCGGCAAGTCCAGCAGCGCCGCCAGCGCGGGACGCATCACCGCGAGTTCCGGGTCGACGGCCCCGATGCCCTGGCGCAGCCTGTCAGCCGCTTTGGCCAGCGTGTCGCGCTCGCCGATGCCGAACCACGTCCGCAGCAACTCGGCGACGGGAAGATAGATCGCGCTATTGTCGTGCGAGCTCGTACCCGTTTCGAGTGTCGTCCATCCGGATGCGCGTGCAGCGCTGACGAACTCGTGCACCAGACGCGACTTGCCCACCCCGGCTTCCCCGACGATCGCGCACACCTGCCCTGCGCCACGCGCGGCACGGCCGAGCAGCCCCTGCAAACTGGCCATTTCCGCATCGCGTCCGACGAACCGCGAAAGACCGCGTGCCGCGCGAGCGTCCCAACGAAGCCGCAGCCCGGACCTCGCGCGCAGTATGAAGATCTCGACGGAGGGCGCCGTGCCTGGCAGCACTCGCGCCCGATGATCCGCGAGTTCGATGAATCCTTCGGCGCACCGCGCGGTGTCGGCGCTCACGCCGATCTCGTCGACGCGCAGGACGGAATCGATCAGGTTCGCCAGTTGCGGCACGGCGCCCAGCGCATCGTAGTGCTGCGCCCGTTCGCTGCCGATCGTCCGCACGACGGCATCGCCGGAATGGATACCGATCCGCACGTCCAGAGGCCGCCCGACGACGGTCGGCATCGCGTCGCGCATCGCGAGCGCGGCATAGCACGCGCGCACCGCGTGGTCCTCCTGCGAGACGGGCGCCCCGAACAGCGCCGTCACGCCATCGCTTCGAAGCTGCGTCGTGAGGCCGCCGAACCGGTGGACGGCCTCGACCATCGTCTTCAGCACGGCGTCGACCCGCTCCAGCGCGAGTTCGGGGTCCATGTCGCCGATCGGCTCGCGCACGCGCGTGCAGAGCACGCTCAACGGTTTGCGCTCGGCCGGCGATATCGCCGCGTCGACGGCTTCACGCAAGCCGTGCGACGCCGCGCGTGGCTGCTCGGCCTGCACGACAGCAACGCCACCTGACGCGGCGGGCACGCTGTACCCATCCTGCTGGATGTCGGCCGCGAGGCGTTGCGTCCCTTCCGTGGGAACCATGCCGAGTTCGGCATTGAGCACGCGGACGCATTCCTGATATTGACGCATGGCAGCATCCCGGCGCCCCGCTCTCGCATACAGCCGCATGAGCGCCGCATGCGCCCATTCCAGCAATGGGTCCAATGCCAGAATTCTGCTCGCCGCCGCTATCGCGTGACTGGACGCGCCGGATTGCTCGTAAAGGCTGACGAGTTCGGCGAACACGTCCACCGCGCGCTCATGAAACCAGCGGCGCTCGACGGTCATCCACTGCTCGAACGGTTCTTCACGCAGACCAAAGCCATCGAGCAGCGCGCCTCGATAGAGCGCGACAGCCTTTGCCAGCGACTCGGCAGACCGCTCGCCCGAGAAGTGCGTGAACTGCAACGCGTCGACGTCGACAAGATGGGCGTCGAGCCATATCGCGTCCGGCTCCGTCTTCAACAGCGGCGAGGCGTGCGACAGCATCCGGCGCAGGCTCGACAGCGTCTGCCGCAAGCTCGCTCTCGCCTGCTCTTCGGCGCTGCGTTCCCAGAACACGCTTGCCAGCTGCTCGCGCGAACGCAGCATGCCCGGCGACAAGGCGAGGTAGGCCAGGATCGCCTTGCTCTTCTTCGTCGGAAAGTCCAGCGGCAGGCGCTCCCCGGCAAGGCGGATGTGCAAGCCTCCAAGGACTTCGATCGTGAGCCGGGTCATATCGTGCGAGAGATGAAGCGCTGCCTACAAACAGTTTACTTCGCGGCGCGCGATATTCACCGGACTTCACACAGGCCGGGCCGCTATTTTCATTCGATTTTTTTACGGCGATTTCACGCGGTCCCGCGCGCTGTTCACGGATCGATGACGTCCGCCAACGATAGTTGGATCGTGGCGATGCGGCCCGGCCAAGGTGGCCGGCACGTTCGAAGGGGACATCCCTGCGGCATCGGCACGGTGTGTATCGATGAATCGCAATTGAAGGAGATGTTTCAATGGAAATCACCACCGATGTGAACCAGATCGACGCCAACCGCTACGCAAAATGTATCGCTGCATCGAAACGCGTCCGCTGGGACATCGACCGCGACGTGATTCGCGGCCGATCTTTCGATTTCTCGAAGAAATTCCTGCCGGACGCGCTGTCGAAGGTCGATTCCCTCGCCTTCCTCGGCCCCGACGAACAACGCATGCTCAGCCAGGTTCAGGGCCGCACGTATGCAAACATGTTCGGCCTCGTCGAACGCTTCATTGCGGCCAAGGTACTGGAGATGAGCGGCCCGTACCGCCTTGGCGACCAGAGCGCCCTCGAAGCGCTCGTCCGGTTCAGCGACGAGGAAATCAAGCATCAGGAACTGTTTCGCCGCATCGAACGCATGTGCGCCGAAGGCATGCCCGCCGGCTACGCGTTCTTGCCGGAAGCCAACAGCGTGGCGTCGTTCGTCCTTTCGAAATCCACCTGGGCCGTGCTCGCGCTGACCTGTCACATCGAGCTCTTCGTGCTCGCGCACTATCGCGGCAGCATCGACGGCGACTCGAACGCATCCGAGCTGTGGAGAGACGTCTTTCTCTACCATTGGCGCGAGGAATCGCAGCATGCGATCCTCGACGAACTCGAATGGCAACGTGAAGACGCGCGGCTTTCGCCCGAAGAGCGCGATCAGGCCGTCGACGATCTGATCGAACTGGTCGCTGCCGTCGACGGCATGCTGCAAACGCAGGCTCGCGCGGATGCCGACTACTTTGCGACGATCTGCGGACGGCCTCTGACGATGGCCGAAAAAGAGTCCGTGCATGCAGGTCTGCTCGGTGCGTATCGGTGGCAATACATCGTTTCAGGTGTGCAGGAGCCGCGCTTCAGTCATGCGCTCGGCAGCATGATTACCCGCAACCAGGCGTCGCGGATCGAAACGGCGATGACGCCGATCATGAGCTAGCGCGCGCGCAAAAACGGGCCGCTGCCGGTGCAAAGAAATCGGCACGAAGGTCGGGCAAACGGAGCATGTGCGCCACCCCACGAATGCCGTTCAGTCGCTTGACTGAACGGCATTCTTTCGCGTTTCATCCGCTTACGCGAACACGCCCGGCACCGCCGACGACTCGTTGAGAATCGTCGTGCGATGCATGCGGCGGCGCTGTTCGGGCGAGAAATCGCTGATCGCGATGTGAATCGACGAGCAGTTGTCCCACATCACCAGGTCTCCTTCGCACCAGCGATGCCGATAGACGAACTCGGGCTTCATCATGTGCGCGAGCAGTTCGGCGATCAGCTCATCCGATTCGCTGCGTTCCAGTCCATCGATCGCCGCCGACAATCCCTCGCTCACATAGAGACACTTGCGTCCCGTCACGGGATGCGTGCGCACGAGCGGGTGCAGCACGTCGGGAAACTTCTCGTGCACTTTCTGGCGCTCTTCCTGCGAGAACTCGCCGCCGCGATCGCGCTTCAGCCTGGCCTTGCGCTCGACGCTCGCCGCATAGCTGTTACGCACCTTCAGGCCCTCGATGCGCTGCTTCATGTCATACGGCAACGCATCGTAAGCGGCCTGCGTGCTCGCGAAACACGTATCGCCGAGCGGCTCGCCGTTCGACTCTCGCGGCACTTCGAGCGCGTAGAGCAGTGAGCAGCGCGGCGGATTCGTCACGTAGCACATGTCGCTGTGCCACGCGCGTCCCGCGTCGGCCATGCCGATCGGCTTGCCGTCTTCGATGATGTTCGACACGACGAAAATTTCCGGATGACCCGGCAGCAGATACGACGCGATGCCATAGCGCTCGGTCGGCCCGAAACGCCGGCCGAACGCGATGTGCTGCTCCGGCGTGAGCCGCTGATTGCGCAGCACGATCACGCCGTATCGGTTGAAGGCGGCGTCGATTGCCGCGAATTGCGCGTCGGACACGCCGGCCGCGATATCGACTCCCATCAGATGATGGCCGAGCGGCGCCGACGCAAACGCGATGGGCTGATTCATGGTCTCCCGTCTCCTCGATAACACTCGATGCCGCGCATGCGGTCAATCGACCTTCGCACCGGAAATCCGGATCACGCGCGCATAGCGGGCCGTTTCCGACTGGATGTACTGCGTGAATTCGGCATACGCATCGCGGAACGCAAGGAGCAGCAGGCCGTGGCGATGATCGGCGCGAAGCTCACGCCGCAGAAAATCCTCACGCCCGACGCAATCGAGAATGCGCTGCGCGTGCTGCTCGCGACGGGCGGCTCGACCAACGGCATTATTCATCTGACGGCCATCGCCGGGCGCCTCGGCATTCGCGTCGACTTGCAGCGGCTCGATCGCATCGCCCGCGAAACGCCCGTGCTCGTCGATCTGAAGCCTTCGGGGCAGCACTACATGGAGGATCTTCATCGCGCGGGCGGTCTCACGACGGTGATGCGCCGCATCCGCCATCTGCTGCATCTCGATGCGTTGACCGGCAAGGGCCGCACGCTCGGTGAAGAGCTCGACGCCGCGCCCGCCGATTTTCCACAGGACGTCGTGCGTCCCGTCGACGACCCCGTCTATCCCGAAGGCGGCATCGCCGTGCTGAGCGGCAACCTCGCGCCGGGCGGCGCGATCATCAAGCGGTCGGCGGCGAATGCGAAGTTGATGGAGCACACGGGACGCGCAGTGGTGTTCGAGAACGCCGAGGACCTCGCGCGCCGCATCGACGACCCCGATCTCGACGTGACTGCCGACGACATCCTGGTGCTCAAGCAGATCGGTCCGCTCGGCGCGCCGGGCATGCCGGAAGCGGGCTACATTCCGATTCCGAAGAAGCTCGCGCGGCAAGGGGTGAAGGACATGGTGCGCATCTCCGACGGCCGCATGAGCGGCACAGCCGCCGGAACGATCGTGCTGCACGTGACACCCGAGGCGGCAGCGGGCGGTCCGCTCGCGATCGTGCGCAACGGCGACCGCATTCGCCTGAGTGTCGCGCAACGCACGATCGCGCTCGAGCTCGACGATGCGCAGATTGCGGAGCGCGTTGCCGCGCTGGCACCGCGTGCATTCGATCCGCACGAGCGTGGCTATCGCAAGCTGTTCATGCAGTCGATCACGCAGGCCGATCAGGGCTGCGACTTCGATTTCCTGCAAGCTCCCCGGATGACGACGATCGTTCCGCGCGGCTGACCGCGCCCGATGCTTTGCCGTACATCATCGCTTCAGGCGGACTTCGCCCGACGTAAATCGCATTGCGATCGAGTCTAAACGCCGGCTCGGCAATCGCCCCACCCTTGCCCAGTCGGCGGAATGTGCAGACGCACTCGAGGGGATAGCGCCGTGGCTACTCCCTCAAGCATTCGTCATCGCGCGATATCGTCGAGTGCAAGACCCGTGGTGCGCGGCCCGAACAGCGCGACCGCGAGCACGACGATCGTCATCGCGCCGCCGATGAAGGCGAATACCCCGCCGACGCCGAACTCGCGCAGGAAGAACGCGATGAAGAAGCCGACGAAGATCGACGACAGCCGGCTCCACGAATAGACGAAGCCCACCGCCCCCGCGCGCATGCGCGTCGGGAACAATTCGGCCTGGTACGTGTGCACGATCGTCGAGAGCCAGTTCACCACCAGCGTCTGCACGATGCCGACGGCGATCAGCCAGCCAGGCGCCTTCAGCATCGAGAAGATCACGCCGATCACCGCCACCGAGATCGCGCTCCAGACGAGTTGCCATTTACGCTCGAAGCGGTCCGCGACCAGCATCACGATGAACGGCGCGATCGGGTAAAGCAGCACGATCAGGAACGTGTATTCGAGGCTGCGCGTCACCATGATGCCCTTCGCGATGAGCAGCGTCGGAATCCAGCTGACGAAGCCGTAATAGCCGATGGTCTGGAAGAAATTGACGACGACGAGCATCAACGTGCGGCTGCGATACTGCGGGCTGAACGCTTCGCGCAGCGTGCCTTTTTGCTCGTCCGCTTCCGACGTTTCAGCGGGAGCGGGCAACTCCTTGCCGTATTCGTTGCGCACGCGCGCCTCGATCATCCGCATGACTTTCTCGGCTTCGTCGACGCGCCCTTTCTGCGCGAGCCAGCGAGGCGACTCCGGCAGACGCAGTTGCAGATACCAGACCAGCAACGCGCCCGCCGAGCCGAGTGCGATCACCCAGCGCCAGCCGTCGAAGCCGAGCGGCGCGATCGGCACGAGCACCCATGCGAGGAACGCGATCAACGGCGCGCAGATCTGCGCGACGCCGTACACGAGCCCGAAGGCCATTCCGCGCGCGTGACGCGGGGTCAACTCCGACACGTAGGAGTCGATGGTCACGTACTGCACGCCCACGCCGATGCCGCAGATCAGACGCCATACGTTGAGGCCGAGGGCCGTGTCCTGAAACGCGATGACGATGGTCGCGACGCAGTACCACAGCATCGACGCGGCGAACACGCGCCGCCGGCCGAAACGGTCCGCGAGACTGCCGAAGACGATCGTCCCGATGAACAGGCCGACGAACAGCGATGCAAGAAAACCGGCAAGGCCGTTCATCGCGAAGAAGGTCGGCGTGGTGGGCGTGAGGATGCCCGAGTGGAACAGGCCCGGTGCGATGTAGCCCGCGAAATACACGTCGTAAAGCTCGAAGAATCCGCCCAGCGCGACGAGCGTGAGCAGCTTCCACAGGGTGGCCGTCATCGGCAGACGGTCGAAGCGGGCGGTCACGGTGCCGGCGGTGACGGGACGTGACAAATAGTCCGCCATGTCAGGCGAGCCGACGACATCCGCGCCGATCGCCCTGTTCGGGGTGCTCATCGTGTCTTCCTCCTGTGCGGCCTGTCTCAATGGTCGCTATGGTCGAGCCCGCATCGTCGCGGGCATGAATGTCGGGATACTAATTATTCGCATGCGAGACACAATGATCGCGAGCGCCGTGCAACCAGGTTCCGTGACACGCGGCGCTTCCGTCCACTGGCCAGGCTGCGATTCCCTTTCAGTCGAAGTAGCGCCCAGTCTAGTGACGCGCACGATGGCCCACAATACTTGATCGTTGAATCAACGTCGCTTTGCTCGATCGTCGATGCGAGCGGCGCGCGACGATCGCCCATCGGCGCTGGCGCATGCAACAAAAACGGCCCTCGCGGGGCCGTTCATTCACGCGTCGTTCGACGAGGGCGGGATCGGGGATCGCAATCAGGCATTCAGTCAAGAATGCAACCGGTGCTGCAATCAGGTATGAGATTCCGCCGCGAGCATCGTGCCGTCGACGGGCAGCACGGCTGCCGCGCTATCCGAAGAAGCGGGAAGCGTCTGCAGATAATCGGCGCGCGGACGGATCAGCGCGCCCGACGTGCGCTGCTCGACGATATGGGCAACCCATCCCGCCGAGCGGCTGATGATGAACAACGCAAATGCGCTGCGCGGCGGCAGGCCCAATGCAATCGTCAGCAACGTCAAGCCGATTTCCAGACTCGGCAGACAGCCGTGCCGCGCGGCGATGTCGAGCGCCGCATACAGCGGCTCGACGGACGGATGACGGCCCGCGAGCCGCCGCACGACGTCGATCAGATAGCGGGCGCGCGGATCGCCTTCCGGGTACAGCGGATGATTGAAGCCCGGCAGGTTGCGGTGCGCCGCATAGTGCTCTTCGAAGAGCCGCTGCGCCTGAGCGACCGTCTTGCATGCGCGCAGCAGGTCTTCCGTCGCTTCATACGAGCGCGCGGACGTGAGCCCCGTTTGCGTGAGGATCGCGGCCGCCACGCATTCGCCGACATCGGCGCCCGCCGATGCGGCGATGCGCGCGACGAAGGTCGCCTGGGCGAGTTCGTGATCGGCGCACAGCACGAGGGCCGCATCGAGCGCGGCAATGTGCTGCGGCGAGACCGTCCCGCCCAGCACGGCAAGCAGCGTCGCGGACAGCCCGCCGCCCCGCTTGCGAGCCGACGTTGCCGCCGCGCCGTCGTGCGGCCGGCGCAGATGGCCGAGGCAATGCGCCATCGTCGCGATCATGCGGCTCGCCGCGACGAACTGCACATCGGACGAGCGCACGCCGCGCAGATGCTCGCTGCCGAAGCGCAGCGCGATGTCGGCGAAGAATCGCACGAGTTCACGCCGGGGCTGCAAGCCCGCCGTGCCCGGCCATGCGTCGGCGAAACGCAGCGTGCGGGCACACGGTTGCCAGGACAACGTGACGTCGTCGCCCGTATTCCACAGCGCTTTGACGACGGCTTCGAACGTCTGCCCGTCGCGGGCCATGTCGAGCGCCGCCACGCCGCGATAGCGCGGCCCTTGCGCGGTGATCTCCGTGAGCGTGCTGGAAATGATGGGCTCACCCCAGCGCATCGCGGCGGCCGCGACGGGCGCATGACCGCTGCGCGCATCGGCGCGCGACTTCATGCGCTCGACGTCCTGGCGCGCGTACAGGCGACGTCCCTTGTCGCCTTGCGGCACGCTGCGTATCCAGCCGCGGCTGACATAGGCATACAGCGTTTGCAGCTTGATCTGCAGGAGCGCGAGCGTTTCGGCGCGCGTCAGGTAATCGCCGGGCGCGTGCGCGAGCGCCGCTGCGCCGTCTTGTCGGTTGCGTTGCACCTCGATCTCCTTGCCGGCGCAAGGGCGCCGTACGGGGGCACAGTGACCGACAAGATAATCGAATGCCTGAGCGCTCACAATCCGGTGATGCCAGTAGCCATATGCAGTCTCACGCTCCCGCTATACAGGAACGGGCGCCTGCGCCCGGTACGTCCTGGGAATGCCCGCCTTGGGCACCTGTCCGTACATCGGCTCGGCGGGCACGCCTTCGTGAAGCAGATCGCGCGCGGCGATCAGCCTTTCCAGGTCGATGCCCGTGTCGAAGCCCATGCTCTCCAGCATGAACACGAGGTCTTCGGTGACGATGTTGCCCGACGCGCCCGGCGCGAACGGGCAGCCGCCGAGGCCCGCCAGCGCCGAATCGAAAGAGCGGATGCCCTCTTCGAGTCCGGCGAGCGCATTCGCGAGCCCGAGCCCCATCGTGTCGTGCAGATGCAGCTTGGTCAGCTTGTCGCCGATTTCCGCGCGTACCGCCTTGACCATCTTTCGCACTTGCGCGGGATTGCCGTAGCCGACCGTATCGGCGAGCGCGACGGCATCGACGCCTGCTTCGGCCAGCGCCACGGCCGTTTCGATCACTTTCTCCAGCGGAATGACGCCGTCGATCGCGCAGCCGAACGCAGTCGCGCAGCCGGGCTCGATCGCCATCGGCCGCTCCTGTTCCCTGACCCATTCGACGATGCGGCGCACTTCCGCGACCTGTTCCATCGTGCCCTTGCGCGTGTTCGACCGGCTGTGGCCCTCGCTCACCGAGACGGGCACGCCGACGCCGTGCGCACCCGCCGCATACGCCGCCTGCGCGCCGCGCAGATTGGGCACGAGCGCCATCACGCGCAAGCCCGGCTGTTGCAGGGCCGCCTTGACGATCGCTTCCGTGTCCGCCATCTGCGGCACGAGCTTCGGCGGCACGAAACTGCCGACTTCGATCTCGCCGACGCCCGCCTGTGCGATTGCCGCGATCCAGCGCGTCTTCAGCTCCGTCGGCATGATGTCGTGCGCCATCTGCAAGCCGTCGCGCGGCCCGACTTCGCATACCGCCACTTTTTCTCTCATTTCACCGCTCCTTCAGATAGTTCGTTCAGGTGGCCGATGCGCTTGCCGGCGCAACCAGTGTAATCGGCACAATTGGCGCAGTCAGCGCAGCACGCCCGCTTCCGTCAAGGTTTCGATTTCATTCGCATCGAGCCCCAGCAGCTCGCGGAACACGTAGTCGTTATGTTCGCCGAGACGCGGCGGCGGCGCGAAGTCGCCGCGAAAGCCTTCGCTGTCGCGCCACGGCAGCGCGATGTTGCGCGAGCCGTCGGCAAGCTCGGGAAACAGCCCGCGCTCCGCGAAATAAGGGTCTTCGATCACGGCGCCGATATGCCGCGAACGCGCCGCCGGCACGCCGCGCGATTGCAACGCGTCGAGCGCCCGTCCGGCCGGCTGGTCCGCGAGCCACGCGGCCAGCAGATCGTCCGCTTCCGAACGATGCGCGGCGCGGGCCAATGCGTTTGCAAAGCGCGAGTCCGTGGCGAGTTCCGGCTTGCGCATCGCGTCGCACAGCGCGCGCCACTGCCCGTCGTCGCAAACTGATACGGCAAGCCACGCGTCGTCGCCCGCGCAGCGAAAGCATCCGGACGGCGCGGCGCTCCATTCGCGCGCGCCGCTCGCGGCGGGCGCATCGCTGCCCAGCGCTTCGCGGAACAGCAACTCGGGCAGCAGCGCGACGGTGCTCTCGAGCATCGAAAGATCGATGAAAGCGCCCTCGCCCGTCACGCGCCGGTGGCGGATCGCGGCGAGCACCGCGCAGCATTCCCACAGCGCCGTGATCGGATCGGTCCACGCAGGCAGGATGCCCATCGCCTCGACCCGCTCGTTCGGCGTGCCGATCACGCTCGCACGGCCGCTGTAGGCCTGCAACAGGGAGCCGTAGGCGAGCGCGTCGCGCTGCGGTCCCTCGCGGCCCGTGCCGGACGCGGAGACGAAGATCAGATCGGGCCGGATCGCGGCCAGCGTCGGATAGTCGAGCCCGAACTTCGTCAGCACGCCATTCGAGAAATTCTCGACCACCATGTCGCTCTGCGCGATCAGACGGCGCAACAGCTCCGGCCCTTCCGGCCGGCTGAGGTTGATCGTGCAACTCTTCTTGCCCGCGTTCACCACGGCCCACCACGGCTGACGCTGCGTGTGCTCGCGCCGCGTCGACGATTCGATCTTGATGACTTCCGCGCCCATGCCCGCGAGCATCTTGGTGGTCATCGGGCCGGCCAGCACCCAGCTGAAATCGATGACGCGCAGGCCCGACAATGCCGCCCTTTTCGTTTCGCTCATCACACCACTCCCTGCTGGCGCAATGTTTCCATTTCACCCGGCGACAGCCCGAGACGTCCTTCGAAGACCGCGCGATTGGCCGAGCCCAGGCGAGGCGAGACCACGCTCCGCGCGCGCGGCAACTCGGCGCCCGACTGCGTGCGCAAGCTGAACGGCAAGCCCGGCATCGACAGCGGTGCGCTGCGCGTCCCTTCCCAGCTATCGAAGAAGCGGCGCGCGTTCAACTGCGCGTTCTCGAGCAGATCGCGCGCGCCGCTCACGGGGAAGCACGCCACGCGCGCCGCCTGCGCGCGCTCGAACACATCCGCGCGCGTGTGCTCGCGCGTCCACTTCGACATTTCATCCTGAAGAATCATCCAGTTTTCGTTGCGCGCGCTACGTTCGCCGCACAGTGCCGCATCGCGCGACCACGGCGGATTGCCGAGCAGCTCGACCCAGCGTTCCCACTGATGCTCCTCGCGCGGCGAAATCATCACGAAGCCATCCTTGCAGGGCAACAGCCAGATCAGCCCGCCCGCAACTTCGGTGCCTTGTAGTTCCTCGCGGCGGCGGCTGAAGGTGCGCTCGCCGCGTCCGTAGTCGGCGACGGGTTCGATCAGCAGATGCGCGATGACGTCCAGCTCCGCGCATTCGATGCTGCGGCCCTCGCCGTTCACCTGCGCTTCGAGCAGGCCCCACAACGCGGCGTTCGCGGCCGCGACGCCGGTGGCGAGCGCGACTTCGCGATCCGCGCAAGCGACGGGCGGCTGCTCGCGGGGCGCATGGACGGGCCGCGCCTGATGGAACGCGTAACCCGCATGATGCGTGAGCGTGAAATCGGTGAAGGCGGCGAGCGTATCGGCATTCGATTGTGCCGTCGATGCGCCGCGCGCGGGCAGCGTGCCGAACGGCGTGACCGCGAGCGTCACGAGCGAAGGCTGGATCTTCCTCAGCGTGTCGCCGTCGAGTCCGAGTTCGACAAGGCGCGATGCATGCGCGGACGTGATCAGCAGATCAGCCGATTCGACAAGGCGATTCAGCAACGCGGCGCCCGTCGGACACGACGGATCGAGCGTCGCGCTGTCCTTGCCGTGATTCAGATAGGCGAAGAGTGCCGCATCGTCGCCGTAGGACGCGTTGGGCGCGAACGGGCCGGCGCGCCGCAGCGGATCGCCTGCGCCGGGCGGCTCGAGCTTGAGCACATTGGCGCCGAGATCGGACAGCAGACGCGCGCAGAACGACGCCGACATCGAGCCGTTCCATTCGATAATACGCACGCCCGCAAGCGGCGCTGCAACGCGGGCGCCCGTCGGCGCGGCCGACGCACGCGACGGCGTAACGGATGTGGCGGACATGACCGACATCACGGAGGCGGCGCTCACGCGGCCTCTTCGAGAACGGCGGGATCGAACGGATACGGCACGCGCGCGCCATGCCGCAGCGGCAAGACGACCGTCGCGGTGCCCGGCGTGCTTTCCTTGCCGTCCTGATTGCGCAGGCCGATCTCCAGATGCACGACGCCATATCTGCCGCGTTGCTCGCGTCCCGTCACGCGGCCCCAGGCGGTAATGACATCGCCCGGCACGTTCATCCCGCGAAACTGGAACTGGAGCTTCCATGCCCAGCCGCTTTCGCCGACCCAATCGGTCAGCAGTTGCAGCATGATGTGCTGCTTCCACGAGCCGTTGACCATCACGTCGGGCAGCTTGTCGTGCTCCGTCGCGAATCGCCAGTCGTAGTGAATGCGATGCCAGTTCTCCATCGATGCGGACCAGCGCATGATATGCGCCGTGGTCATCGGTCCCTTGACGATCTGCGGAATCTCCATTCCGATCTCGACATCTTCGAAACATGGTGCGGCCATGACAGTCCTCGCCTAGCGCATGATCTGCGTATTGGTGACCTTGAGCAGCTTCTCGCCGGCCTCGGTCGTGTAGGTCTCTTCGATGATGACGAACACCATCGGACCGCTCTTGCCGTCGCGCTGCACGATGTCCTTGTAGCGCGCCTGGCGCAGCACCTTCTCGCCGACGCGCGCATAGCGATACAGCTCGTATTCGTAGCCGCCATTGAGGTCGCGCGGCAGTTCCACTTCGACCGCGGGCAGGCCGCTGAAGCTGCGGCTCAGTCCGTCGTAGTTCGGCCTGTTCATGTCGTCGAGGGGATCAGGCGACTCCGCTGGCCGGCGAAACGCATGCACCGGATAGCCCGGCGGCGCGACCACGTTGCCGTAGCGGCTCGTCGCGGCCCAGTCTTCGTCCCAGTAGCGACGCGCGTCGTCCATCGTCGCGTGATGGAAGCGGCGCACTTCGCTCGCTTCGACGGGGTGTGTCGAAGCAACCCAATCGGTCTGCGCGCCGATGATGGCTTTCACCTTGTCGGTGATGTACTCGTTGCTCACAGATGTCTCTCCTCTATCCCGGCTGTCGTCGGCGAGAAGATGCAGCACGCGCTGTGCTGCATCGGCGAGGCCAGTCTAGGTGAGCATCCGTGCAGCGCACAATACTTGATCGTTGAATCAACGTCTTCTCACGATTCGTTCGATCGACTATCGTCGGTGTCATGCCGCAATGGCCGGCCTCCGGCCTCGTTTGCGAGCCGCTGCATCACATTGACGAAGGGAGACATGGCGATGGAACCGATGCGCTACGACGCGAGCACGCTGCGTGACTACGCGCGCAAACTGCTGTGCAAGGCGGGCCTCGACAACGGATATGCCGAGGACGTTGCGCGCACACTCGTCGAAGGCGATCTCATGGGCCACGATACGCACGGACTCGCGCTGCTGCCCGCTTACCTCAGTCAACTCGAAGCGGGCACGATGACGCGCGACGGCAAGCCCGAAGTCGTCTCCGACCGTCTCTCGACCTTGCTGTGGGACGGCCGCCGTCTGCCAGGACCGGCGCTCGTTCATGCCGGCATCGATACGCTGATTCCTCGCGTGCGCGAGTTCGGCAGCGCGACGCTCGTCATTCGCCGCAGCCATCACATCGCGTGCCTTGCCGCGTATCTGTTGCGCGCCACCGATTCGAATCTCGTGATGATGCTCGCGAGTTCCGACCCTAGCGTGCAGAGCGTCGCGCCCTTCGGCGGCACGCGCCCATTGTTTACGCCGAATCCGATTGCGCTCGGCGTGCCGACTTCGACTACACCCATGCTGATCGATATTTCGTCATCCGTAACGACTAACGGCATGTGCGCGCGGCGCCATCAGAGCGGCCAACTGTTCGACGAAGCCTGGATGCTCGATGCGCACGGCGAGGCGACACGCGATCCGGGCGTGCTGTTCGCCGATCCTCCCGGCACGATCCTGCCGCTTGGCGGATTGTCGGCGGGTCACAAGGGATTCGGTCTCGCATTGCTGATCGAGGCGCTCACGGGTGGACTCGCGGGGTTCGGCCGCGCCGACCCTGCCGAAGGTTGGGGTGCCATCGTGTTCATGACGCTGTACGATCCGAATGCATTGGGCGGCATCGACGCGTTGCAACGGCAAATGGACTGGCTCGGCGATGCGTGCCGCAGCAATCCGCCGCGCGTCGAGCATGATCCCGTGCGCCTGCCCGGCGACCGCGCGATGGCCCGGCGCGCCGAGCAGCTCGCGCATGGCGTGCGGCTGCACGGCACCATCGTCGGGCCGCTCGAAGCATGCGGCGCGCGATACGGCGTGCCGTTCCCTGCTGCGCACGCAAATCTGCATGGAGTGGTGTGATGCAAACGAATACGGCATTCGAAGCGGGAACACCTGCCGCTGCCGCCGCATCGCAAGATCCCGTCATCCGGCTGCATCCCGCTGACGATGTCGTGATCGCGCGGCATCAACTCGTCGCGGGCATGCGTCTGAGCGATGGCGTCACGGTGCGCGGGCTGATTCCCGCTGGGCACAAGGTCGCGGTTCGCGCTGTCGAAACCGGCGCACCCTTGCGACGCTACGGGCAGATCATCGGATTCGCGACGCGTTCCATTGCGTCGGGCGAGCACGTGCATACGCATAACCTCGCGATCGGTTCGTTCGAACGCGACTATGCATTCGGCGCCGACATCCGGCCGACCGCGCACGTGAGGCCGGCCGCGCAATTTCAGGGCATCGTGCGCAGCGATGGGCGCGTGGCGACGCGCAACTACATCGGCATACTGACATCGGTGAACTGCTCGGCCACGGCCGCGCGCGCAATCGCCGATCACTTCCGTCGCGACATCAATCCGCAGGCGCTCGCCGACTATCCGAACGTCGATGGCGTCGTTGCCCTCACGCACGGCCAGGGCTGCGCAGTCGACGCGAACGGCGAGGCGCTCGATGTGCTTCGGCGCACGATCGGCGGTTACGCGCGTCATCCGAACTTCGCGGCCGTGCTCATCGTGGGCCTGGGCTGCGAGACCAACCAGATCGACGGACTGATGCAGGGGCAAGGCCTGCAAGGAGGCGCATCGCTGAAGACGCTGACGATCCAGAGCAGCGGCGGCACCGCGCGCACGGTGGCCGCGGGCATCGAACAGATCGAGGCCATGCTCGTCGACGCGAATCAGGTACAGCGTCAGCCCGTCGACGCGAGCCATCTGATGGTGGGCCTGCAATGCGGCGGCTCGGATGGCTACTCGGGCATCAGCGCGAATCCCGCGTTGGGCGCAGCCGTGGACCGGCTCGTCGCGCACGGCGGCACGGCGATTCTCTCGGAAACGCCGGAGATCTATGGCGCCGAACATCTGCTCACGCGTCGCGCCGTGTCGCAGGCAGTGGGCGAAAAGCTGATCGCCCGCATCCGCTGGTGGGAAGCGTATTGCGCGCGAATGGATGCGAGCCTCGACAACAATCCGTCGGCGGGCAACAAGGCGGGCGGGCTGACGACGATCCTCGAAAAGTCGCTTGGTGCAGTGGCCAAGGGCGGCACGACGAATCTGGTTGACGTCTACCGCTATGCCGAGCCGGTCGATGCGCGCGGCCTCGTGTTCATGGACACGCCCGGCTATGACCCCGTCTCCGCGACGGGACAGGTCGCGGGCGGCGCGAACCTGATCTGCTTTACGACGGGACGCGGATCGGCGTATGGATGCGCGCCGTCGCCATCGCTCAAGCTCGGGACCAACACGGCGCTCTGGCAGCGGCAGCAGGAAGATATCGATCTGAACTGCGGCGCGGTCATCGACGGCACGCGTAGCGTCGATGAGTTGGGCGAAGAGATTTTCCAGCTGATGCTCGCGACCGCTTCCGGCGAGAAGTCGAAAAGCGAACTGCATGGCTACGGCCAGAACGAGTTCGTGCCGTGGCAACTGGGGGCGATCACCTGAGTTTGGCTGCTTTGTTTGCGGCCACTGTCATGTGAGCCGACTACGGATCGGCCTGAGCGAAAGCAGCTTTCCCCGGCATTCGCACCGCGCATCCGCCGCAGAGCGAATGCCGCTTGCCATTTCCCGCTCAACGCGCGATGGGATCGAGGCCCGTCTTGCGCACCGTCGGCTGCGCGGCCGGCGAAGCAAGAAACTGAAGCAGAGCACGCGCCTCTTCGGGATGTTTCGCGCCGACGGGAATGCCAGCCGCGTAACGCGTCACCGACTGCATCTCCTCAGGCACCTTGCCGACGAAGTCCACGCCCGGCACAGGCAGCAACTCGGCGACCTGCTGGAAGCCAATCTCGTCGTCACCGCGCGCGATCACCGACGCAACCGGGATGCGTTCAATCATCTTCGCCTTCGGGCCCGCCTGCTCTTCGATGCCGAGCTTCTTGAACATCTCGTTCTTGATGTAGACACCGCTCGCGCTGTCCGAATACGCGATGGACTTTGCATGCAGAAGCGTCTGGCGCAAAGCATCGACAGTAGCGATATCGGGTCTCGGCGCACCCGCGCGCACGACCATGCCGATGCGCGAATCCGCCAGTTCGACCCGAGAGCCTGGGATGACCTTGCCGTCCTTGATGAGACCATCGAGCGCATAGCCGACCATGATGACGACATCGGCAGGCTCGCCGTGCGCGAGACGATTCGGGATCGCTTGTGGCGACTGCCCCATCGACGGCCCGAGAATCGTATCGAGCGTGTTGCCCGTCTGCTTCGTGAACGTGGGTCCGAGCGCCTGATAGGCGGCCGTGAAGCCGCCTGACGTCATCACATGCATTTCGGCCGCGTGTACCGTCATGCTGGCGCATGCAGTGGCGGAAACGAAGGAAAAGGCGGCGAGAGTCGGGCGAACAATAGTCTCATCTTGGGCACGATCCGGGAGTTTGAGAGGTGTGAGAGGTGCCCCACATTTGACCGCACGTCGCTGCCGGCGCGCAAGGCGACTTCGGTTAAATCCAGCGTTCGGCATTGTTGACAATAAACAAACCCATAAGTTAGTGTTTGACAGGTCAGACGTTCATTCGTCGCTCTTCGATTCCATCGACTGCCATGACCAGTTCCAATCTGCCCGGCGCCTTTGAACTCTTGCAACGCCATTCGCTCGCGATGCTCGTGCAGGAGAGTCTCGAGCACAGCATTCTTTCGGGCGAGCTTGCGCCCGGCGAAAAGCTCAATGAAGTGGAAGTCGCCACGCGGCTGAACGTATCGCGAGGCCCCGTGCGCGAAGCTTTTCGCGCGCTCGAACAGGCTGGCCTGCTCAAAACGGAAAAGAACCGTGGCGTGACGGTGCGGGTCGTTTCGCTGCGCGAAGCACAAGAGATCTACGAAGTCCGCGCGATGCTCGATGAGTCCGTCGCGCGCTGGCTCGCGAATCACATGACGCCTGAAACGCTCGACACGCTGAAAGGCATCATCGCCGCGATGAAGGCCGCGAAGAAAACACGCGATCTCGCGCGCTATACAGAACTGAACATCCAGTTGCACGATGCGATGGTCGCGGGCGTCGGCAATCAGCATCTGATCTCGACGTATCGGCATCTCGTGCGACAGCTCGGCCTGTTGCGGCAGGCGGCGATCGAAACGGACCAAGGCGCGCTCGGTGAATCCGTCACCGAACACGAGAAGATCGTCAATGCGCTGGCTCGCGGCGAAGAAGAACACGCGGTCGCGCTCGTGCGTGAACACGTCGCGCACGGTCTCGCGAGGATGCGGCGCGCGCATGAGCGCTGGGCCGAGACTGTTAGTCAGGATCGAGCGTCGGTTGCGGGGTCTTGATCGGCCATCTTATGCGCCAGCTTATGTGCGGCCACAGAAATTGGCCGCACGAATGATGGCCCGAATGAACTGATATCGAAAGACCTCGACGCTTCGAAGACCCCGCTACCTCGAAGATCTCGCACGATCACGCGCGCGAAATCTTCGAGCGTCGCCGCGTGTTCTACGCAACCGCTTTCGGCGACACCTGCGCGATGCCCATTGCCTTCAGCGTATCGGCGATGGCGGCGACCGCGCCGGGAATGCCCGTCTTGCCGAAGTGCCCGATGCATCCGACGCGGAACGTTTCGATCTGCGTCAGCTTGCCCGGATAGAGAATGTATCCGCGCTTCTTCACCTCCTGATAGAAGGTCTTGAAGTCGTAGGCGGGATCGTCGGGCGCATGGAACGTCACGATGATGGGCGCCTGGATCGACTGATCGAGAAATGGCCGGAAGCCCAGCTTGCCCATGCCTTCGATCAGCGCGCGACAGTTGCCCGCATAACGCGCGCCTCTCGCTTCGAGACCGCCCTCCTCGTTGTACTGCGCGATTGCCTGATCGAGCGCGGCGACGACATGCGTCGGCGGCGTGAAGCGCCATTGCATCGTGCGATTCATGTAGACCCATTGATCGTACAGGTCCATCGCGAGCGAGTGGCTATTGCCTTCGCAGCGCTCCAGCGTGCTGCGCCTCACGATCACGAAGCCCATGCCCGGCACGCCTTCCAGGCATTTGCCCGACGCGGCGACGACGGCATCGAACGGCGTTTGCCGCGCGTCGATATCGATCGCGCCGAAGGAACTCATCGCATCGACGATCAGACTGCGTCCGTGCTTCGCGACCACCATCGCGATCTCGTGCAGCGGATTGAGCACGCCCGCGCCCGTTTCGCAGTGAACCAGCGCAACATGCGTAATGCCCGGATCGGCGGCGAGCGCGCGGTCGATGTCGGCGGGCTTGATCTGCGTGTCTTCCGGATAGTCGATGGTCTGATGACGCCGCCCCAGCGCGCGGCAGATCTTCGCGATCCGCTGGCAATACGCGCCGTTGTTCGGCACCAGCACATGACCGTGGCGCGGAACGATCGTGCCGATCGCCGCTTCGACGGAGAACGTGCCGCTGCCCTGCAACGGCACGCACTCGTGCGTCGCTTCGCCGTGCACGATGCGCAGCGTCTCGCGGCGAATGCGCGCGGTGATTTCGTTGAAGTCGCCATCCCACGATCCCCAGTCGCGCAGCATCGCCTCGCGCGTGCGGTCGGATGTCGTGAGCGGACCGGGAGTGAGCAGAATCGGTTGGCTGGACAGGTTCACGTGAGCTCCTTGATAGACGCGGTGAAAGTACGATTCAGCCACGGCGCGCAGTGCGCCATGCCTGGGTTCTACGCAACACGCCGTGCGACACGCCGGCGAACAGCAGACATGCAAACGAAGCCGTCACGAGCACGAGCGTCGCCATCGCGGCGGCCGGTCCGATCTGTCCGGCGTCGTCGAGATTGAGGATCGCGACAGATGCAGGCTGCGTGTCAGGCGAATACAGAAACGCGACAGCCGACACCGTCGTCATGCCGTTGACGAACAGATAGCGCGCGATCTGCAGGATCGACGGCAGGCACACGGGCACCGTGACGCGCCAGAACGTCTTGTAGAAAGGCACTTTCAGCGATGCGGAAACGGCTTCGAACTCGTTGTCGATTTGCCGCAACGCGGTCACGGCCGTCAGATGACTCGACGAGTAGTAGTGCACGACCGTCACGATCGCGAGCAGCGCCAGCGTCCCGTAGAGTCCATTGAGCGGATTGGCGGGCGCATTGAAGAGAAAGATGTAGCTGATGCCGAGCACGAGCCCCGGCACGCCCATCGGCAGGATCGCGCAGAGATTGATGAAGCCGCGCAGCCAGCGCGGACCGCGCGTCTTCTCGACGAGATACGCGCCGCCGAACACGATCGCCGTGCCGCCGATCGCCACGCACGCCGCCATCTTCAGGCTGTTCTTGTACGCATCGAAAATGCCGGCGGCGATCAGGCCCATCTTGTAGTGCTGCAAGCCGAGGCTCATCTGATACGGCCAGAACTTGACGAACGATGCGAACACCGAAATGCCCACCACGGCCATCATCAACAGGCACACGACGGCGCAATACGCGAGCATCGCCATGTCGAAGCCGCGCGACGGCTTCGGTTGGAACGGCGTCGAGCGCGCGCCGAGCTGCGACTGCTGCTTGCGGCGAATGAAGAAGTCGACGGCGAATGCAACCAGCGCGGGACACAGCAACAGCAGGCTGACCACCGCGCTGCGATTGAAATCCTGCAAGCCGATGATGAGCTTGTAGATATCCGTCGACAGCACCGTGTACGGTCCGCCGATCACGACGGGAACGCCGAAGTCGTTGATGCAGATCGTGAACGACACCATCGTCGCGCTGATCAAGCCGTACTTCGCGCCCGGCAGCGTGATCGTCATGAACTTGCGCAGACGGCGCGTGCCCATTGCGTCGGCGGCTTCGTAAAGGCGTCCGTCGGATAACGACAGCGCCGTCACGAGAATCATCAGCACGTGTGGAAACGCTGCATAGACGAGGCTGCATACGATGCCCGAGAAACCGTAGATCGAGTGTCCGTGCAGCAGCGGCTTCAGGATGCCCGAATTGCCGAACCAGTAGATGAAGGACACGGCGGACAGCAACGTCGGCGCGAGCAACGGCAGCAGCGCGACGGTGCGCACCGCGTTTTTCATCGGCATGCACGATCGTGTGAGCGCATAGGCGAAGGTGAACGCCATCGGAATGACGATCGACGTGACCGTGCAGGCGACGGCTACAGAGTGAAGCGCCGACGTCCACACAGCACTGTTCGCCAGATAGCCGCTGAAGTTCGCAAGCCCAATGAAGCGCCCGTCCGCATCGACGAAGCACTTGCCGATCACGAGCGCAAGCGGCAACAAAAGGAACACGGCGAGCAGCGCGCACATCAGCAGAAGCGCAAGCTGCCCGATCCGGTCATGCCAATGCGTGATTTGCCGCACTTCGGCGTGCGTTTCGTCGCCGCCACGGCGTTCGATCAGAACGGCGCTCATTGCAGACGCTCCTTCGCGGCCGTGAACACGCACACGTTTTCGCGATTGATGGCGAGATCGAAGCGCGCGCCCGTTTCCAGACCCGTGCGGCGCATCTCATGAAACGATAGATCCGCGACGATCTCCTGCCCGGCCAGCCCGTCGACCTTGAAGCTCACGCGGCAGAATGCGCCGAGAAATTCGAGCTTTTCGACGCGGGCGGCCAGCAGGTTGTCGGGCGCGCCGCCTGGCATGCGGATGTGAATGTCTTCGGGACGCACGAACGCAGAAACCTTCGAGCCCGGCGTGGGCTGCGCGGTGCCGCATCCATAGCGCAAGCCGATCTCGCCTGCCTTCAGCGTGCCGTCAAGCATCACCTCGGCGGGAATCATGTTGACCTTGCCGATAAAATCCGCGACGAAAGGCGACGCGGGCTCGCGATAGATTTCATGCGGCGTGCCGATCTGCTCGATCACGCCATGATTCATCACGACGATGCGATCGGCCATCGACAGCGCCTCTTCCTGATCGTGCGTGACCATGATCGTCGTGACGCCGAGGCGCTGCTGCAACTGCCGGATTTCCTGGCGCAGCCGCACGCGCACGCGCGCATCGAGCGCGGACAGCGGCTCGTCGAGCAGCAGCAGTCCCGGTGAAGTTGCAAGCGCACGCGCGAGTGCAATGCGCTGCTGCTGGCCGCCCGATAGCTGGTTCGGATGCTTGCGATGCGCGTCGGGCAAGCCGACCAGCGCGAGCAGTTCATGCACACGCTCGGCAATCGCTGCGCGCTTCATCTTGCGATTCACGAGACCGTAGGCGACGTTGTCGAAGATCGTGAGGTTCGGAAACAACGCGTACGACTGGAACACGATGCCGTAGTCGCGAAGCTGCGGCGGCAGACGCGAGATGTCGCGGCCGTCCTGCATGATACGGCCGGTGCTCTGCGTCTCCAGTCCCGCGATGATGCGCAGCAACGTCGTCTTGCCGCATCCCGATGGCCCCAGAAAACAAAGCATCTCGCCCTTCCTCACGCCGAGATCGATATCCGTCAGAACGGGCGTGTCGTTGAACCGCTTGGAAACCTGCTGCACGCTCAAATAGGCTGTCATCTGTTCCTCCGCCTTCGCTGCTTCTGCCTGCATCGCAGCGGCACGCGCCGCTGCGTCGGTCGAAGCGCGCGAATCACATAACGTTCACGCGCTTCACGCGAGACCCGGTGCTACTTCTGCTCCTTGCTGCCGTAGCGCTTTTGCCAGTCGCCGAGAATCGCCTGACGGTTCTTCGCGGACCACACGAAGTCGTTCTTCACGAGCATTTGCGAATAGTTGTCGGGGATGCCGGAGAGCTTCTTCGCAACGCCCGGATAGGCCACGATCGCCCACCATTGCGCGGTGATTTCATTCGCTTGCTTGCTCGCCATGAAGTCCGCGAGCTTCTTCGCTTCCTCGGGGTGCTTTGTCGTCTTCATCACGCCCGTCGCTTCCATGTCCCAGCCGAGCCCTTCTTTCGGGAAGATCAGATCGATGGGCGCGCCTTGCGCCTGCAACTCATGTCCGCGAAACTCGAATGAAATGCCGATCGGGAATTCGCCCGTGCCCGCGAGCGTGCAAGGCTTCGAACCCGAATGCACGTATTGCGCGACGTTCTTGTCGAGCGCATCCATGTACTGCCAGCCCTTCTCTTCGCCGAAGGTTTGCAGCCACGAGGTGACGTCCAGATAGCCCGTGCCCGACGAGACCGGGCTCGGCATCACGATCATCCCTTTGTAGACGGGCTTTGCGAGGTCTTCCCATGAAGTCGGCTTCGGCAGATGGCGCTTCTCCGCCTCGACGCGGTTGTAGCAGATGGTTGCGCCCCACACGTCCATGCCGACCCAATGCGGCGGATTGTTGCTGTCGCTGTACTTGCGCGTGAGGCTGTCGAAACCCTTCGGCTCATACGGCATCAGCATGCCTTGCAGGTCCAGCAGCGTGAGGCTCGATGCGGCGAGGCCGAGCACGACGTCGGCGCGCGGATTGTTCTTTTCGGCGAGCAGCTTCGCCGTGACGGCGCCCGTCGAGTCGCGCACCCAGCGAATCTCGATGTCCGGGTTCGCTTTCTCGAACGCATCCTTGTACGGCTTCATCGCCTCGTCTTCGAGCGCCGTATAGACCAGCAATTGCGTCTTCGCGTGCGCCAGCTGCACCGCGCCGAACGCCAGCGACGCCGCCACGACACAGCGCGCGGCCACGCCCCAAAGACCCTTGCAACCGTTGAATTCCGCTTGTTCCTTCATCTCCAGACCCCTTGATAAATGGCGTCGCTGCCAGCGACGGAAACGGCCAGTGCTGCGATATGTGGTGCTGCTTCAGTGCTGCTGCGGCGGTTCTGCTGCGACTCGATGCTGCAACCCTCGTCGACTGCTTCGTTGTTGTCTGTTGTTGACAATCTACAAAACGTCAATTTTAATGTCAAGTATTGCCACACTTTGCCACACAACGCCTCATTCCCGATTCCCGGATTACCCTGGTCAAAAGGAGAAGCACCATGAGCGAATCCCCTGTATCCATCGAAGTGAACGGCCGTCGCTACAACTGGATGCGCAGACCCGTCGTCGTGGTCTGCGTCGACGGTTGCGCGTACGAATATCTGGAGATGGCGGCCGCGGCGGGCGTCGCGCCTTTCATCAAGAAGCTGTTGCAGCCGGCGACCGCGCTCAAGGGCGACTGCGTCGTGCCGAGCTTCACGAACCCGAACAACCTGTCGATCGTGACGGGCGTGCCGCCCGCCGTGCACGGCATCAGCGGCAACTACTTCTTCGATCGCGAGAGCGGCACGGAAGTGTTGATGAACGATCCGAAGTACCTGGTCGCGCCCACGGTGCTCGCGCGCTTCGCCGACGCGGGCGCGAAGGTCGCCGTCGTCACGGCCAAGGACAAGCTGCGCCGTCTGCTCGGCAAAGGCTTGAAGGGCATCTGCTTCTCGTCGGAGAAGGCGGACGAGGCCACACTCGACGAGAACGGCATCGACGATGTGATCGAACTGGTCGGCAAGCCGGTGCCGAGCGTGTACAGCGCGGACCTGTCGGAGTTCGTGTTCGCGGCGGGCGTGCGTCTGCTGGAGACGCGCGACATCGACCTGATGTACCTGTCGACCACCGACTACGTGCAGCACAAGTGCGCGCCCGGCACGCCCGGCGCAAACGCGTTCTACCAGATGATGGACGGCTATCTGCAGCGGCTGGACGAGCTGGGCGCCATCGTCGCGATCACGGCCGACCACGGCATGAACGCGAAGCACAACGAAGACGGCGAACCCAACGTGATCTATCTGCAGGAGCGCTTCGACGAATGGCTCGGCGAGGACAAGGCGCGCGTGATCCTGCCGATCACCGATCCGTACGTCGTGCATCACGGCGCGCTCGGGTCGTTCGCGACCGTCTATCTGCCCGCCCTCGCCTCCGCCGATGTCGATGCGCTGCGCCGCAAGCTCGCCGCCGAGCCCGGCATCGAACTGGTCCTTACGGGCGCGGAAGGATGCGCGCGCTTCGAATTGCCGCCCGCGCGAATGGGCGATCTGATCGTCATCTCGAAGCGCGATGTCGTGCTCGGCACGCGGCGCATCAAACACGATCTTTCGGGGCTCGACGCGCCCCTGCGTTCGCACGGCGGCCTCGCCGAGCAGACCGTTCCGCTGATCTTCAGCCAGCCCGTCGCAAAGTCGGCGGCGCAACGCGAACGGCTGCGCAACTTCGACATCATCGACATCGCGCTCAATCATCTTCAGTAACGAGGACACGCCCATGAACGCCATTGCAGACACGACGAAAGGACAATCGCAGGTTCGCCATGAGGCGCTGCGCATCGACGGCGAAAAGATCTATCGCGACGAGGTGATCGATGTTCGCAACCCGTATGACGGCGCGCTCGTCGGCACGGTGCCGAAGGCGACGCTCGACGACTTGCGCCGCGCGTTCGACGTTGCGCGCGCGTATCGCCCGACGCTCACGCGCTACGAGCGCTCGGCGATCCTGCGGCGCGCAGCCGATGCCGTGCGCTCGCGCACGCACGAAATCGCCGCGTTGATCACGACGGAAGCCGGCTTGTGCATGAAGGACTCGACATACGAAGCAGGCCGTGTCGCGGACGTGCTCGTGTTCGGCGCCGGCGAGGTGCTGAAGGACGACGGGCAGATCTTCTCGTGCGATCTCACGCCTCACGGCAAGAAGCGCCGCGTCTACACGCAGCGCGATCCGCTGCTCGGCGTGATTTCGGCCATCACGCCGTTCAATCACCCGATGAACCAGGTCGCGCACAAGATCGTGCCGTCCATCGCGACGAACAACCGGATCGTCGTGAAGCCGTCGGAGAAAGTGCCGCTGTCGTGCTACCTGTTCGCCGACATCCTGTACGAAGCCGGCTTGCCCGTTCAGATGCTGCAAGTGGTCACGGGCGACCCCGCCGTGATCGCCGATGAGCTCATCACGAATCGCGCGATCAATCTGATCACGTTCACGGGCGGCGTATCGATCGGCAAGTCGATCGCGTCGCGCATGGGCTATCGGCGCGCGGTCCTCGAACTGGGCGGCAACGATCCGATCATCGTGATGGAAGACGCCGATCTCGACGAAGCCAGCACGCTCGCCGTCTCGGGCTCGTACAAGAACTCGGGACAACGCTGCACGGCAATCAAGCGGATGCTGGTACACGAGGCCGTCGCCGACCGCTTCACCGATCTCGTCGTCGACAAGACGCGCGCGTGGAAATATGGCAATCCCGCCGACAAATCGGTCGACATGGGCACCGTGATCGACGAAGCCGCTGCGCGCTTCTGCGAACACCAGGTCGACGATGCGATCGCACGCGGCGCGCGCCTGCTCGCCGGCAATCAGCGCGACGGCGCACTCTATTCGCCGACGGTCGTCGACGGCGTCACGCCGGATATGCCGCTCGTCAAATATGAAACGTTCGGTCCCGTATCGCCGATCATGCGCTTCCGCACAATCGACGAAGCAATCCGTATGTCGAACAGCACCGACTATGCGTTATCGTCTTCCGTGTGCACGAACCGCTTCGACTACATCACACGCTTCATTTCGGAGCTGGAAGTGGGCAGCGTCAACGTGCGCGAGGTGCCGGGATACCGGCTCGAACTCACGCCGTTCGGCGGCGTGAAGGATTCGGGATTAGGCTATAAGGAAGGCGTGCAGGAGGCGATGAAGAGCTTCACCAATACCAAGACCTATTCGCTGCCGTGGTGAACATCTGACGAATCGGATGGCTTTGCGGCCGGCGTGAAGTTCCATACAGGAGGCAATATGCACATAGGCGTTCCGAAGGAAATAAAGAACCACGAATATCGCGTCGGCCTCACGCCGTCGTCCGTGCGCGAGATCGTTGCGCACGGACATTCGGTGAGCATCGAAACAGGCGCGGGCGCGGGCATCGGCGCATCCGACGACGCCTACCGTGCAGCCGGCGCGCAAGTGGCGCCTGACGCCCAGGCGATATTTTCCGCAGCCGACATGATCGTCAAGGTGAAGGAACCGCAAGCGCGCGAGCGCGCGATGCTGCGCGAAGGGCAGATTCTCTTCACCTACCTGCACCTCGCGCCCGATCCGCAGCAATGCGCCGATCTCGTGGCGAGCAACGCCGTCTGCATCGCCTACGAGACGGTCACGCAGCCGGCAGGCGGACTGCCGCTGCTCGCGCCGATGTCGGAGGTCGCGGGTCGCATGTCGATTCAGGCGGGCGCCTTTTGCCTGGAGCGCGCGCATGGCGGCAAGGGCATTCTGCTCGGCGGCGTGGCGGGCGTTCCGTCCGCGAAGATCGTGATCCTCGGCGGCGGCGTGGTCGGCTCCAATGCCGCGCAAATTGCAGTGGGCACGGGCGCGCAGGTCGTCGTCATCGACCGGAACGTCGACGTGTTGCGCCGCATGGACCGGCTGCTCGGTGCGCGCGTAGTGACCGTGTATTCGAACCAGGACAACATCGAGCAGCACGTGCTCGACGCCGATCTCGTGATCGGCGGCGTACTGGTGCCCGGCGCGGCCGCGCCCAGGCTCGTGACGCGCAAGATGGTCGAGGCGATGCGCCCGGGCTCGGCCATCGTCGACGTCGCGATCGATCAGGGCGGATGCTGCGAGACAGCAAAAGCCACGACCCACGCGGAACCGACGTACAAGGTCGGCGAAGTGGTTCACTACTGCGTCGCCAACATGCCAGGCGGCGTGCCGCGCACGTCCACGTATGCGCTGAACAACGCGACGCTGCCCTTTGTCCTCCAGATCGCGGACAAGGGCTGGCGTAAGGCGCTCACCGACGACGAGCACTTGCGCCGCGGCCTCAACGTGGCGTTCGGCAAGGTGACGTGTCCGGAGGTTGCGACGGCATTGAGCTACGCGTGCGAAGACGCAGGGGCCGTCGCCGCAGGATAACGATGGCGTGGAGCGGGCCGGCGGCCGGATGCTTCGACGGCTGGCCCGCAACGCTTGCATGTGCATCTATGGCGTCGACCGCAAGCGTCGACTGCAAGCGCCGGCTGCGGGCATCGACAGCCCGTCGGCCGGGCTTTATTTCTCCTCGTCGGCCGGGCTCGTATCTGCCGCTGGCCACGCCTTGAAAATATCCCGCCAACTGACGATCCCGACCGGCCTGAATTCGCCATCGACGATTGGAATGCACGAAATCCCGTTGTCGAGGAACAGGCTGATCGCCGCCGAAACCTCCGCGTCGGGCGTGAGCGTGGAAGGCTTGCGACTCATGATCTGATGCACCCGCTTGTTGAGCGTCGCGACATCGCGCGGCGACTCGACGACGCTATCGATGAACGGACTCATCGCGCGCAACAAGTCCCGATCCGACACGACGCCTTGCAGTTGCCCGTCCTCCACCACCAGCAAATGGTGAAAAGCGACTGAGTCGAAGATCTCCTTTACGGTCGCCAACGTGTCGTCAAAACCAACCGTCACGACGCGACGGGTCATGATCTCTGAGATTTTCATTTGATGTTCTACCCTGGTCGCCGCTCGCAATAAGCGCGGTGTACCAAGCACGCGATTTAAAAGAACGGATTATAGGGTTTTGCCGCCTGGCAATTGAAAGAACGCCTGCGGGAAAAGAAATAGACACGCCCGTCGGCAATCCCGCATGCAAACGTTCAACAGCCTGTCGCTTTCAAGCAAGGGATAACCCGTAATCATCTGGCCTGCTGCCCCTTACCCAATAACGGCATCGCAGCGCAGCAAAATCGCGATGTCGCATTTGTGACAAACAAGGTCGACTACAGATGAGGAGCTGCCGATTTTGTCCGGCTATCTTTTGCTCAACGCAAACGAAGCAAAGAAGCACCTGAATACGCCGTAAGGCATGGGACCGGAGTAAGTGCTCTGCATGGGGCTGGAGTAAGTGCTGAAGCACTAACTCCAGCCGACAGCCAAAGCGCCAACTCCGGTCGACAAGGAGACAACGTGGAAACGCTTGCTTTTATCGTCGACAACTTCGCGTCGATCGTCCGGCTCACCGTCGAGCACATCGAGATCGTCGGCGTCGGTGTCGGGTTCGCGATCCTCACGGGCGTGCCGCTCGGCATCGCGATCACGGCCAGTCCGCGCGCCGCGAAGATCGTGTTGTACACGGCCGCTATCGTGATGACGATTCCATCCGTCGCGCTGTTCGGCGTGATGATCCCGATTCTTTCCGTGATCGGCCAGGGCATCGGCTTTCTGCCGACGGTCATCGCGCTCTTTCTCTATTCGCAACTGCCCATCGTGCGCAACACGTACACGGCGATCACGAACATCGATCCCGCGTTGCGCGAGGCCGCACGCGGCATCGGCATGACGACGCGCGAGCGTCTGTGGAAAGTCGAGATTCCGATCGCGCTCCCCATCATCATGGCGGGCGTGCGGATGGCCGTCGTGATCAACGTCGGCATCGCAGCCGTCGCCGCGTACATCGGCGCGGGCGGGCTCGGCAAGCTGATCAGCCGCGGCATTTCGCAATCGGACCCACGTCAGCTGATTGCCGGCGCGATTCTCGTCAGCGTGCTCGCCATCGCCGCCGACTACGGCCTCGCGTGGGTGCAGCGCCTGCTGACGCCGAAAGGCCTGCGCGGTCCGTCGCGCACCGCCACGCTCGCGCTGCGTCTCGGCGCATGGGCTTCCCTCCGTAAATCTCCTCGTCACGCGCAATAACCATGATCAAGCTCTCCAACATCACGAAGCGCTATGAAGGCGCAAGCGCCCCGGTGGTCGACGGCATCGACATGGAAGTCGGCGCGGGCGAAATCTGCGTGCTGCTCGGCCCTTCCGGCTGCGGCAAGACGACCACGCTGAAGATGATCAACCGCCTGATCCAGCCAAGCTCGGGCAAGATCTTCATCGACGGCCGCGATACCGACGAGTTCGACGTCGTCGAACTGCGCCGCCAGATCGGCTATGTGATCCAGCAGATCGGCCTCTTTCCGAACATGACCGTCGAGGAGAACATCGGCGTCGTGCCGCGTCTGCTCGGCTGGGACAAGGCGAAGACAAAGCGCCGCGCAGCCGAGTTGCTGGAGATCGTCGCGCTCGATCCGTCGATCTACCTGTCGCGCTACCCGAAGGATCTGTCGGGCGGGCAGCAGCAGCGCATCGGCGTGGCGCGCGCGCTGGCAACCGACCCGCCCGTCATGCTGATGGACGAACCGTTCGGCGCGATCGACCCGATCAACCGTGAGCTGATCCAGGACGAGTTTCTGCGCATCCAGCAACAGGTGAAGAAGACGATCATGTTCGTGAGCCACGACATCGACGAAGCGGTGAAGATGGCCGACCGCATCGCGATCTTCAGCGGCGGCAGGCTCGAACAGTTCGATACGCCGGATACGATCCTCGCGCGGCCCGCGAGCCAGTTCATTGCAGGCTTCGTCGGCGCGGATCGCGCGTTGAAGCGGCTGCGCCTCGTGCGTGCAAAAGATGCGTTGTCGGCGTGCGACTGCGCGGCGCGTGTCGGCGAAAGCAGCGACCGCGCGCGTGCATTGCTCGAACAGCACGGCATCGAGCAGATCATCTTGCTCGACGCCACCGACAAGCCGCAAGGCTATCTGAGCGCCGCCGAACTGCGCGCGATCGACGGCAAGCTGATGGCCGCACACGCGACGCCGGTGCAGGGCTTCGCGCGCCACAGCGACGATCTGCGCAGCGTGATTTCTTCGATGTTCGCGCTCGGCCAGTCATGGCTGCCCACCGTCGACGACGACGGCCGCTTTGTGGGCTACGTGAATCAGGCGCATATCGTCGACATGCTGCGGTTGCCCTCGGAGACACGCGCATGAAAACCTGCAAGAAAGCGCTCTTTTCACGCTGCGTCGCGCTCGCGGCATGCACCGCACCCGCGCTTGCGCACGCGGACAACCTGCTCGCCTCGATCGGCCAGTATCGCAGCGACATCATCTACCAGTCGATCCAGCAGATGACGATGGTCGCGATTGCAGGCGGCCTCGCGATTATCGTCGCCGTGCCGCTCGGCATCTATCTGAGCCGCGCGATGGGCAAGCAGGCGCGCGTCGCGCAAGCCGTCCTGCAGACGGTCAACATGGGCCAGGCGGTGCCGAAGCTCGCGTTGCTCGCGCTCGCGATGAGCGTGCTCGGCATCGGCCGCTGGCCGTCGATCTTCGGGCTCTGGGTGGCGACGTTGCTGCCGATCGTGCTGAACACGCTCGAAGGTTTGCGCGCCGTGCCTCCCGCGTTGATCGAAGCAGCGACGGGCATGGGCATGACGCCCACGCAGATCCTGCTGCGCGTCGAGTTGCCGAACGCGCTCTATGTGATCTTCGCGGGCATCCGCACGGCGCTCGCGATCACGGTCGGCACGGCGCCGCTCGCCTTTCTCGTCGGCGGCGGCGGGCTCGGCGAACTGATCTTCACCGGCATCGACATGAACGACTTTTCGATGCTGTTGGCGGGCGCGATTCCAACTGCGCTGCTCGCGATTCTCACTGACTTGCTCGTCGGCCAGATGCAGGCGCATCTCGTGTCGAAAGGCGTCAATCCGCAACGCTAGTTCAACCACACGCTAACGCGTTTCTTCGAGGACATCATGAAGACTGCCTTTTTCAAGCGAGCCTGCGCGCTCGTCGCCCTCTCGTTTGCCTCCTCCTGGGCCATCACGTGCGCGGCGGCGAGTGTCGTCGTCGGCGGCAAGAACTTCACGGAACAGCAACTGCTCGCCGAAATGACGACCGAGCTTTTGCAGGCCAAGGGCTTCGACGTCACGAAAAAAGACGGCATGGGCAGCGCCGTGCTGCGCCAGGCACAGGAAAACGGGCAGGTCGACGTCTACTGGGAATACACGGGCACGTCGCTGATCACCTACAACAAGATCAACGACCGCCTTTCGCCCGAAGATACCTACAAGAAGGTGAAAGAACTCGATGCCGCCAAAGGTCTCGTGTGGCTCGATCCGTCGCGCGCGAATAACACCTACTCGTTCGCGATGAATCAGGACGAAGCGAAGAAGCTCGGCATCGCGACGCTCAGCGATCTCGCGAAAGCGATCAAGGCGGGCAAGACGCTCACCTTCGCGTGCAACTCGGAGTTCTATGCGCGCCCGGACGGTCTGCGTCCGCTGCAAAAGCTCTATGGCTTCGACTTCTCGCAGGACGAAATCAAGCGGATGGATTCGGGCCTCACGTATCAGGCGCTCAAGGACCGTCAGGTTGACATCGCGCTCGTGTTCGCCACCGATGGCCGCGTGCCCGCATTCAACTTCGTGATTCTCAAGGACGACAAGGGCTTTTTCCCGTCGTATGCGCTGACGCCCGTGATCCGCAAGGCGACGCTCGATGCCAACCCGAAGCTCGGTCCAATCCTGAACGCGCTTTCGGCAAAGCTCGACGCGCCGACCATGGCGCGCCTGAACGCCTCCGTCGACGTGCAAAAGAAGTCGTTCAGCGAGGTCTCGCATGACTTCCTGAAGGAAGCGGGTCTGCTCTAACGCATCAAGAACATGCAAACCTGAGAGACAAGAACATGCCTTACCCTTCTTTTGATACGGCGCGCGGCGGCACGCTGACGGTTGCCGCCGCGCAGATCGACAGTTCATACGGCGATCTCGATGCGAATCTCGCGAAGCATCTGCGCATGATCGACGATGCGCGCAAGCGCGGCGTCTCGATGCTGCTGTTCCCCGAGCTGTCGCTATGCGGCCATAGCGCCGGAAAAGACGCATTGCGGCTCGCGATGCGACTCGATCACCCCGCGCTCGCCGCGCTTGCCGAAGCGAGCGTCGATCTGCATACGTCGTTCGGTTTTATCGAAGAAGCGCCCGGCGGACAGTTCTACAACAGCCAGGCAACCGTGACGCACGGAAGGATCGTGCACGTGCATCGCAAGGTTCAACTCGCGACATACGGCAAGCTGCGCGACGGTCTCTATTACGCGCCGGGCGCGCAGCTCGGCGCATTCGATATCGACAGCCGCTGGCGCGTCGCCACGCCGATCTGCAACGACCTGTGGAACCCCGGTCTCGTGCACGACCTGATGTGCGACGGCATCACGCTGCTCGCGGCTCCCATCAGCTCGGCGCGCGAGGCCGTGGGCGGCGGGTTCGACAATCCGTCGTCGTGGGAACTGAACCTGCGCTTTTACGCGGTGACGTATGGCGTCGCCGTCGTGATGGCGAACCGCATCGGCACGGAAGGCATGCTCGGTTTCTGGGGCGGCTCACGCATTCTCGATCCATTCGGCGGCACGGTCGCGATGGGCTCGACCACCGAAGAGGAACTGGTTGTCGGCGAACTCGACTTCGCATCGCTACGCGAGGCACGCTTTCTGCTGCCGACGGTACGCGATTCGCGCGTGTTCGCCGAGCGCGGCATTCGCACCACCCGTCAACCTGCCACGAACTGAAGTGTCGCCAGCCATGCAAGACTTTCTCCTCACCGAAGAAGACCGCGCGTTTCGCAGCGAAGTGCGCGCCTTCCTGCAACGCGAGCTCGCGCCGCGCGCCGCCGATATCGAAGACCATCAGGACTGGAACGCCGTCAAACATGTCGTGCGCGCACTGGGCGAAGCGGGCTACTTGCGGCTGATGTTCGTGGATCTCTATCGAGGCTCGCTGAAAAAGCCGGGCCTCACGCACGCAACGATCCTTTCCGAAGAAGCGTCCGCGATCAACTACGCATTCGAAACGACCATTGCGACGGCATTGAGCTGCGCGTATCCGTTGCATCGCCATGCGAGCGCACGGCTGCGCGACGCATACCTGGAGCCGATCCTCGACGGCCATGCAATAGGCGCAATCTGCGTGACCGAGCCCGGCACGGGCAGCGATTCCGCGGACATGCAGACACGCGTCGAATACGATGCGCGCACCGACGAATGGGTAATCAACGGCTTCAAGCGCTACATCTCGAACGCATCGGTCGCGGACGTGTATATCGTCTACGGCATCACGCCGTGCGATGACGGCGCGAAGCCGCGCGTCACGGCCGTCGCCGTGCCGAAAGACGCCCCGGGCATCAGCTTTCCGCGCAACTACACGTTCATGGGGCGACGCGGCTGCATCGTCGGCGAAGTGAAGTTCGACGATTGCCGCGTCAGCGCCGATCATCTGCTCGGCAACGAAGGCGACGGCTTCGGCATCATGCGCGGCATGTTCAACTTCGAGCGCGCGATTCTCGGCGGCTCCGGTCTCGGCGTCGCGCGCAGCGCGTTCGAGATCGCGCGCGAGCATGCGCAAAGCCGCAGGACGTTCGGCCAGTTCCTCGGCTGCAAGCAGCTCATCTGGGACAAGATCGCGCAGATGAGCTGGCGCATCGACGCAGCCGAACTCATCACCTATCGCGCGACGAAGATGTACGACGCGGGCATGGACGGCAAGACGCTGATGAAGGAAGCGGCCATGGCCAAGCTCGTCGCCACCGAGACGGCGAACTTCTGCGCGAACGAAACGGTGCAAATCCTTGGCGGCGACGGCCTGACGAAAGAATACGGCCGCGCCGAGCAGCTCTATCGCGACGCGCGCGCGCTGACGATCGTCGGCGGCACATCGGAAATGGTGAAGTACCTGATCGCCTCGCGCGATCTGCCGGAACTCAAGATCAACCTTTGACCGTATTCCATTTCCATCATGCTGACTATTACCTCGCTGTTCGACAATACGGTCGCGAAGTACCCGGAGCGTCTCGCGCTCGTCTGCGGCGACACGCGCCTCACCTACGCGCAATGGGACGTGCGCGTGCGCGGATTCGCGCAGGCGCTGTTCGATCTCGGCGTGCGGCAAACGGACCGCGTCGCGATCTTCCAGAAGACGTCTGACGCAACGGCAACCGCCTATTTCGCGTGCCAGTTGCTCGGCGCGATTGCCGTGCCGATGAACTATCGTTTGTCGGCGAACGAAGCGGCCTTCATCATTCGCGATGCGGGCGCACGCGCGCTGATCTACGACGAGTCGATGCTGCCCGTCATCGCGAAGACCGAGCAGGCGCTCCCTGATCTGCGCATCTATATCTGCGTGACGGGACACGGCGAAGAAGCCGTCGATGCATACGCGCCCCTGCATCATCACAACTTCGACGCGCTGATCGACAGCACGCGCCATCGCGACGCGCCGCTGCCCACGCTTGCGCCCGACGACATCTCCGCGCTCGTCTACACGTCGGGCACGACGGGCCGCCCGAAAGGCGCGATCCACACGCACGGCAACGACGTTGCGATCGCCACGAACTGCGTGATGGAGTACAGCCTGACGAGCACCGATGCCGCGTTGCATATCGCCCCGCTCTATCACGTCGGCGGCATGCAGGCGTATTTCATGCCGCATCTGATGGTGGGCGCGGCGAACATCGTGCTGCCGCGCTACGACCCGCAGCGCACGCTGGCCGCGATCGCCCGGCATCGCATCACCACGCTCTTCGCGGTGCCGACGCAGATTCAGGACATGTTGTTCCACCCCACGTTCGCGCAGACGGATCATCGCAGCCTGCGCATGATCACGACGGGCGGCGCGGCCATTCCCGCCGCGACGATGCAGCGTGTGATCGACGAGTTCTGCCCGAACATCTTTAACGGCTACGGGATGACGGAAGCGAGCCTCACGTTGCTGCTGCATCCGCGCGATGCGCTGTCGCGCCTCGGTTCGTGCGGCAAGCCGACGTTGATCAGCACGTGCCGCATCGTGACGAACGACCCGGAGCGCGCGGTGCCGCCGACCGAATGCGTCGAAGCGGGCACAGTCGGCCAGTTGATCGTGCGCGGCCCGCAACTGGCGCGCGCATACTGGAACAACCCCGTCGAGACGGCGAAGAAGTTTCGCGACGGCTGGCTCTATACGGGCGATCTCTTCAGCGTCGACGAAGGCGGCTACTTCCATTTCCACGGCCGCGCCGACGACATGATCGTCTCAGGCGGCGAGAACATCTATCCGCGCGAAGTCGAGGAAGTGCTGTATCACTGCCCCGGCGTGCAGGAGGCCGCTGTGATCGGCATACCGGATGAGAAGTGGGGGCAGGCCGTGACGGCGTTCGTCGTGCGCAGCGACACCCAGTTGACGGAGGACGCGATCATCGCTTTCTGCAAGGCCAGCGACGACCTCGCGCCGTACAAGCGGCCGAAGAAGGTGCTGTTCGTCGACAGGCTGCCGCTGAATCCGAGCGGCAAGGTGCTTCGGCGCGAGCTTGCGGCTTCCGTGGCTCAGGACCTCTTGCAAACGGGAACGTAATCATGAATGAACCGGTGCTGTACGAATTGGACGGCGGCGTGGCAACCATCACGCTGAACCGACCGGAAACGCGCAATGCGTTGACGGAGATGGAAGTGGTCGATGCGCTCGTCGCGAGCCTCGAGCGCGCGCAAGCCGATCTGTCCGTGCGCGCGATCGTGCTGACGGGCGCAGGCCCTGCGTTTTCGTCGGGCGGCAACATCAAGCACATGCGCGACGAGGTGGGCACCTTCGGCGGCAACTCGGCGCAGATACGGGAGAACTATCGGCGCGGCATTCAGCGCATCCCGCGTGCGTTTCATGAACTGGACGTGCCCTGCATCGCCGCCGTCAACGGTCCGGCGCACGGCGCGGGCTGCGATCTCGCGTTGATGTGCGATATCCGCATCGCCGCGCAAAGCGCGCTGTTCGCGGAGAGCTTCGCGAAAGTCGGCATCATTCCCGGCGACGGCGGCGCGTGGCTGCTGCCGCGCGCAATCGGCCTGTCGCGCGCCGCCGAAATGATCTTCACGGGCACGCCCATCGACGCCCAATGCGCGCTCGAATGGGGTCTCGTGTCACGCGTCGTGCCTGATGCGCAGTTGCTGCCTGCCGCAAATGAACTGGCGCAACGGATCGCGAGCAATCCGCCCAACGTGCTGCGCATGAGCAAGCGCCTGATCCGCGAAGGCCAGCGGATGGATCTGCCGAGTCTGCTGGAACTGTCGGCGGCGTTTCAGGGCATCGTGCATCGCACGGCGGATCATCGCGAGGCCATCGCCGCGACCTTCGAGAAGCGCGCGCCCAACTACACGGGCGAATGACACCGGCGCCGGCCTGAGCGCTTCGAGGCACGCATGACGCGATGGACCCGCGCATCGCGATATGCGACAGTCTCCCTATCTTGGCTCCTCCACCATGGACATGCGCAGGAAAAGCAACGATGCGCCGAAGCTGGCTGCGGCGCTGCATCTGGAACGGCGGACGGCCGGCGCGGGCGCGGCCGGCATTTCGTGCAGCACGCACGAGCGTCCCGTCGTCACGCAACGCATCGGCTTTTTTCTGGTGCCGAACTTCTCGATGATGGCGCTCAGCTCGGCAACCGAGCCTCTGCGCGCCGCCAACCGGATGAGCGGCAAGCCGCTCTATAGCTGGCATCTGATCAGCGCCGACGGTGAACCCGTGTCGTCGAGCTCGGGTTTTTCGCTGCTGCCGGAATCGGCGATGACGTCGTCGATTGCCGTCGATCAGCTATTCGTGGTGGCAAGCATCGATGTCGAGAACTACCGCAACGCGTCGGTGTTCGATTTTCTGCGCCGCTATGCGGCGAGCGGCCGGCCGCTGGGCGGCATCAGTCTCGGCACGATGATCCTCGCGCGCGCGGGGCTGCTCGACAAGCGCCGCTGCACGATCCATTGGGAGGCGTTGAAAGCGCTCGCCGACGAGTTTCCGTCATTGACGGTGACGCGCGACCTCTATTGCATCGATGGCGACCGGCTCACGTGCGGCGGCGGCACGTCCGCGATCGATCTGATGCTCGACATGATTGCTCGCGCGCATAGCCACCGGCTCGCCGCCGACGTCGCCGATCAGTTTCTGCACACACGCATTCGCGCATCGCAGGAAAGCCAGAAAATGGCGATCCAGTGGCGCTACGGCATCGAGGACCGGCGCATCGTCAATGCGATCACGTTGATGGAACAGAACATCGAACGGCCCGTGCCCGTGCAGACCATCGCTTCACTGGTGGGCATTTCGCCGCGTCAGATCGAGCGCATGTGGCTGAAGCACTTCGGCATGGGGCCGTCGCAGTTCTATCTCGACGTGCGCCTGAAGGCCGCGCAAAAACTGCTGCACGAATCGACCTCGTCCATCTTCGATATCGCCTTGCAATGCGGATTCACAAGCGCGTCGCATCTCGGACGGTGTTATCGCAAGGCGTTTTCCATCACGCCGGGACAGGAGCGCGCGTCGAAGGCGAAAATCTGAGGCCTTTGACGTTCAGCCGGACCGTTGCAAGCAAAGCGCGATGACAGGCCGAACGCACCGGATGATCGCTCGTCAGCGCTCTTGTGGCATGCGCGCGCGACGGCTATCGCGCTAACCTATGTCGTGAGCGCTTCGTTCTTCGGCGGCTTTTCGCCGTTCGTGGCATGCTTGCTCGTCGCGCTGACGGGCAATCCGCTTGTGCCCGCATGGTACGCGGCGGCTGCGTGCGCGTATCGCGCGTCCCTGTGATCCGGCTGCACGATCGCACGAATGAAGCGCTTTCCCGACCTTACTCCGACTCGAGGATTTCGAATCATGTCTGCTCACGACGATCTCGTCAGCCGCAATGCCGTCGAGTTGCGCCGGATGATCGGCGCGAAAGAGATTTCGCCCGTCGAACTGCTCGATGCCTGCATCGAACGGATCGAAGCCATCAACCCCGCCGTTAACGCAATCACGGCAACCTGCTACGACGATGCGCGCGAAGCCGCGAAGGCCGCCGAGCGCAAGGTGCTTGCGGGCGAACCGCTCGGACTGCTGCACGGCTTGCCGCTCGGCGTGAAGGATCTCGAAGATACGGCGGGCCTGCTGACCACTTACGGCTCGCCGATGTCGCGCAGTCACGTGCCTTCGCGCGATGTCGCGCTGGTCGAACGGCTGCGCGCGGCGGGCGCGATTCTCGTCGGCAAGACGAATGTGCCGGAACTCGGCGCCGGCGCAAATACGCGCAACCCGGTTTGGGGCGCGACGGGCAATCCGTTCGACACCGAACTGAACGCGGGCGGTTCATCGGGTGGCTCGGCGGCGGCGCTCGCGTGCGACATGCTGCCCGTCTGCACCGGCTCGGATACAGGCGGCTCGCTGCGCATCCCGGCATCGAAATGCGGCGTGGTCGGCTTTCGCCCTTCTCCTGGACTCGTGCCCAACTCGCGTCGTCTGCTCGGCTGGACGCCGATTTCGGTCGTCGGTCCGATGGGCCGCGATGTCGAAGAGACGGCACTGCAACTCGCGGCGACGGCGGGCCTGTCGGCGAGCGATCCGCTTAGTTACGAAACCGATCCACTTGGCTTCGCGGCGCTGCCCGCGCTCGATCTCGCCACGCTGCGCGTCGGCTATACGGAAGACTTCGGCTCGTGCGATGTCGATGACGATATCCGCGCGCTGTTCCGCTCGCGCATGGCCGCGCTCGCGAGAATGGTGCGCACATGCGAGCCCGTCAGCTTCGATCTCGGCGATGTACACCGCTCGTTCGATGTGATCCGCGCGGAGAGCTTCGTCGCGGGGCTGCGCGACGTGTATGCGCGCGACCCGGGCGCGCTGGGACCGAACACGCGCGCGAACTACGAAATGGGCGCGTCGATGACGCTCGCCGACAGCGCATGGGCGCACGCGGAACAGACGCGCATCTTCAGGCGCTTCCAGTCCGCGTTCGAGCGCTACGACGTGATCGTGTCGCCGACTACGCCCGTTTCGCCGTTTCCGTGGCGCGAGCTGTACGCGGCGCAGATCAACGGACGCGCGCAGGAGAACTACTATCGATGGCTCGCGCTGACCTACGTCGTGACGCTGACGACGCATCCCGCGCTATCGCTTCCATGCGGCGTCGATCATGCGGGCATGCCGTTCGGTTTGCAGATCGTCGGGCCGTATCATGGCGATCTGAAGACGCTGGCCGTCGCGCGCGCGATGGAGCAGGCTTTCGACAAGGAGCCCGCACTGCGCCGTCCGCGTCCCGATCTGTCGCGTCTCACGCAGCCGAATGCAGCGCTGAAGTCGATCGTCACCGCGCCGCCCATTTTCAACTCTGCTGGCGAAGGCGACGCCAGCATGTCATCCATGTAACTCACGCATAAGAACATCATGTCCAACGAGATCGAAAGACTGCAAACCAACGCACGCATGAGCCAGGTGGTGATCGCCAACGGCATCGTCTATCTGTCGGGCCAGGTGCCGGACACGGCCGGCGCGTCGATCACCGTGCAGGCGACGGAAATCCTCACGCGTATCGATACGCTGCTCGCATCGGCGGGCGTCGACAAGACGCGAGTTCTCACCGCGAACGTGTGGCTGAGCGACCCTAAACATTTCGACGAATTCAACGCGGCCTGGGAAGCCTGGGTGCCGTCGGGCCATGCGCCTACGCGCGCCTGCGTGCAGGCATTGCTGATGAGGCCGGGGCTCGATGTCGAAATCGCCGTGACCGCGCTCGCATGACGTCATCGGCAAGGAAAACGCTGCGATGAAGTTCGATACCGTCGTACTCGGCGCGGGCATGGTGGGCGTGTCGGTGGCCGTGCATCTGCAACAGCGCGGACTGTCCGTTGCGCTCGTCGATCGCAAGGCGCCCGGCAACGAAACGTCGTTCGGCAACGCGGGACTGATCCAGCGCGAGGGCGTGTACCCGTACGCATTTCCTCGCGATCCGGCAACACTGCTGCGCTATGCGCGCAACCGCTCGCTCGACGTGCGCTACCACCCGCGCGCGATGCCGAAGCTGCTGCCGTTCCTGTACCGCTACTGGTATCACTCGCGTGCGGACCGCCATGCGGCAATCGCGCGTTCGTACTCGACGCTGATCGAGCACTGTGTCGGCGAGCATCGCGCGCTGATCGCGGCGTCGGGTGCGCAGGCCCTGTTGCGCACGGGCGGCTGGCTGAAAGTCTTCCGCAGCGCGCGCAAGCAGGACTCGGAGTTGCGCCAGGTCGAGCGATGGAACGCAGAATATGGCGTCGCGTTCGAGGCACTCGATGCAGCCCGGCTGCGGCGCGAAGAGCCGTCGTTGAGTCACGCATTGCTGGGTGCGCTGCGCTACACCGATGCCGATTCCGTCAGCGATCCCAATGCGCTCGTCACTGCTTACGCGCGTTACTTCGAACAGTTGGGCGGCCGCATCTTCATCGGCGATGCGATGACGCTCGAACCGCAATGGAGCGTGAATACGGAGGCTGGCCGCATCTACGCGCAGTCAGCCGTTGTCGCGCTCGGCCCGTGGTCGGATACGGTCAGCGCACGGCTTGGCTATCGTCTGCCGCTCGCCGTCAAGCGCGGGTATCACATGCACTACGCGACGGTCGATGGCGCGCGCCTGAACCAGCCGGTGCTCGATACGGAGATCGGCTACATGATCACGCCGATGGCGCGCGGCATCCGCCTGACGACGGGCGCCGAACTGGCCGCGTGCGATGCGCCTGCAACGCCCGTGCAACTGGACGCAATCGAACCCATCGCGCGAAATACGTTTCCGCTCGGCGCAAGACTCGACGAGCGCCCCTGGCTCGGCCGGCGTCCGTGCACGCCCGACATGATGCCGATCATCGGGCCGGCGAAACGTCACAAGGAATTGTGGTTCGCGTTCGGCCACGCGCACCACGGATTGACGCTCGGTCCGATTACAGGGCGTTTGCTCGCGGAGATGATGGTCGGCGCTAACCCGGTTGCAGATCCGTTTCCGTTTCGCGTCGATCGCTTTTAGGCGGCGGCCGGTTTGCCGCATTTCGCAATCAGGGAGTACGGCCGCCTATCGTGCGAATCGAAACGGCTTGCAGCAGCCGATCACTACCCGAACTAGCGACCCGATTCGCGCTGCCATTCGCTTTCATCCATGGCAAGGCGAAATCCGAGGTGCGACATGCTGTTCATTGGATCGGTACCACGCCGTGCGCTCGTCCGATAGCTCACACAATACGTCTCGCTGCACAAGAACGAACCGCCTCGTGTAACCCGTGCGGGCGCGTGCGCGAGCGCGCCCCGATCGGGATCGAAACTGTTCGTCGGACCCGCCGGATCGGTGATCGTCCGCGCGCCTGCCGCCTCGATACGGAATGCATCCGCGCGATACCAGTCGCCCACCCATTGCCACACGTTGCCTGCCATGTCGTAGAGACCGTAGCCGTTAGGGGCATACGTACCGACCGCCGACGTGCCCACCTGAACCTTTTCGCTTGAGTTTCGTACCGCCGTCACCGGGAACGGTCGCGCGCTGTCTTCCCATGTGTTGGCCATCTTCTTCCCGCCAGGCGAGAACTCGGCGCCCCACGCGTAATCGGCCTGCTCGAGCCCGCCCCGCGCCGCGTATTCCCATTCCGCTTCGGTGAGCAGGCGTTTGTGAGCCCACTTCGCGTAGGCCAGCGCATCCTCATAGGAAACCTGCACGACCGGGTGATTATCCTTTCCGACGATCGAACTGCCCGGACCCGTCGGATGCCGCCAGTTCGCGCCAGGCACGAACTTCCACCAGCGGGAATAGTCGTCGAGCGGCACGGGCGCGTCCGTCCCGGTGAATACCAGACCGCCGGGCTGAAGGACACTGTCATCAGGCTTTGGGGTGCCTGGTGGCAACTGGATACTGAGGTCTTCCCACTTCGGCTTTCTCTCCGCCGTCGTGACGTAGCCCGTCGCCGCGACGAAGCGCGCGAACTGCGCGTTCGTCACGTCGTGCCGGTCGACCCAGAATCCACTCAACTTCACGCGATGCGCGGGACGTTCGTTGGGCAGTGCATGCGGATGTTCGCTGCCCATCGTGAACTTGCCGCCCGGAATCCAGACCATGTCGTTCGGGCCGGTCCTGCCGTCGCCGACTGTCAGAGCGGCTGGCGTCAGGCTCCACCCGTAGGCAGCGAGGCCGGCCGCGGACATGACCGCAGCCAATGCCAGCGCTCCCCACAAGCGCCTGTTGCTATTTACCGGTTTCATTCGAAATCCTTGCAACATGCGTGACGCCGACTCTGCGACGGCGCCAACGCATGCCTATTTGACGGACAACTGGTGTCGCGGCGGATACTTCTTCAGCACACCAAGATAGCGCCGGTATTCCGCGAGCAAGAAGACTTCCAGCGGCGTGTGACGTGCAAGAACCGACTCCTCTTCCTTAGGGTCGCTGTACAGATTGAACACCATGGCAGTCCATGCCTGCCCGACCGTGCCTGCGAATCCGCCGTTGTAGCCCATGCGGTTGACCGTATCGGGCAGCTGCGCCTTGAACATCATCTTGAACTCGTCGACGCGCACAGCCGAGACTTCGTCGTTCCAGAAGTAGAAGATGCTCTTGCGGTTCGATACGCCCTTGTCGGCGAGAAGGAATGACGTCTGGTCGATGCCGTCGATATAGGTCGTCGACGGTACGGCTTTCGCAACCTCCGCGCCGGGCAGCCCCGCCAGGGACAGCGACGTGTTGAACATATCGGCGAAGTCGAACAGGCCGTCCGATCTGCGCGGCGCGATCATGCCTTTCCAGTACACAAAGAACGGGCTGCGTACACCGCCTTCCCACGTCGAGCCCTTGCCGCCGCGAAACATCGTTTTCGCAGCCGGCTGGATTTCCTGCTCCGGTCCATTGTCGGAGCCGAAGAAAATAATGGTGTTATCCAGCTCGCCATTTGCTTCCAGGCTATCGACCAGCTTCTTGAATATGTCGTTCACCTCGACCATGCAGTCGCCGTAGTTCGTATGCGCCGCGGACCTTCCCCGGTAGTAGTCGTTCGGGTAATTGTCGTAGTGGCACGCACGCGGCGCGTAGTACAGAAAGAACGGCTTCGTGGCGTCCTTCTGCCGGTTCAGGAAACCAACGGTGTAGTCGAGCCACTTCTGGTCGAGATCCTTGATATTGTCCGCGTTGATCTCATACAGATTCTCGAGCTGGCCGCCTTTGGCCGCATGCACGTCGCTCTTGTTGAACGGGAGATTGAGGATGTAGTTATAGCGTTGCGGACTCAGCGCCACCTCGGGGTTGTACTGCGGATCGCGCCACTCCGTGTACATGTCGGAAACGGAAAGGAAGCCGCGGAAATCGTCGAAGCCGACGTTTTGCGGCAGCGACGCGGTGTTTTCGCCCATGTGCCACTTTCCGACCGCCTGCGTGGTGTAGCCCTGTCGCGACATCAGCGCGGCAAGCGTGATCATTCCAGCGAGGCCACCCGGCTGACCATACATGACGGGAATCTGGATGCCGTGGTGCGCCATGTTCTGGCCAGTCATGATCGTCGCGCGAGTGGGCGAGCAGCTCGGCTGCGAGTAGGCGGAGCTGAGAATCAGGCCCTGGCTCGCGATGCGGTCGACGTCCGGTGTATCGTTGCCGACGGCCTGTCCCCCGCCGTTAAACCCAAAGTCGCTGTACCCGACATCGTCGAGCAAAAAGATAACCACATTCGGACGTTTACCGGCGCGCTTCTCCAACGCTGCGAGCTTCTGCCGGGCGTCAGCGACCTGGTCCGGATTGCTGATGACCGGCTCCATGTTGTCGGCCAGCTTGACTGTCTGGCCCGTCAGATACTGATTCGGCTGGTTGTAGCCGGGCTGGCCCGTCACTTTCGTCGGCTCGGTAATCGTTGGCGCAGCGACTGCCTGGGTTGCCCAGATCGCTCCCCAGAGTGCAGCGATAAACCACACCGGAATCATCCGTTTCACGTTGTCTCCTGCAATTCGTTATGGGCAAGTACGATCAGTACATGCATTTGTCTCAGCTCTATCTGCGGCGGGCGAAAGCCTGCGCTTGTCTGTTGTGCGCGCGGAAAGCATCGCCCGGGTACGTCGCGGACGCCCCATGTTTCGCATGGCTCCAAATCTAGACGAGATCGATCTATACTTCCATTGCAAATTACGAATGCCATCGTTGAGTGGAACTCATAGTGAACCTGCGCCAGTTCGAACATCTTGTTGCCCTTGCAGACGAAGGCGCGTTCGCAAGAGCCGCCGAAAAAGTACACCTGACGCAATCCGCGCTCACGCGAAGCATTCAGTCGCTGGAAGACGAACTCGGCATGCGGCTATGCGATCGTCATCCTCGTGGAATCGTCCTGACGCCCGGTGGAAGGCTGGTTGTCGAGCGTGCGCGGCGAGCGCTGTTTGAAATCCGGGCGCTCGATCGCGACGTGAAGCTCTTCAATAACCACGAGCTTGGGGAAGTCATGATCGGCGCCGGTCCCATTCCCGCTGCGGCGCTATTGAGCGACACGATCGCCGTGCTCGCGCGGTCTCACCCGCGCCTTTCGGTGCGTGTCAGCGTGGACGACTGGAGCGCGCTCCTCGAACGGCTCCACGCAGAGACTATTGATTTCATGATTACGGTGGAATCCGCCGTGTCGCCGTCACCGGACCTGGCGATCAGGTCGTTGCCGTCCTGCCAATGCGGATGGTTCGCGAGGCCGGAACACCCTGTTTTTTCGAGCAGCCAGCGCAGGATTTCGATGCTGAGAGAACTTCAGGTGGCGTCGGTGCCATCCCCGAAACACACGCTGGAGAATTTTCGCAAGCTGAGGCAACTCAAGCCCTTTGAACAGCCTAAGTTCGCGGTCGAATGCAACAGCTTTCACACGCTGAAGGAATTGGCAACAGACTCCGACATGGTGATATACGGTCCTTTCTCGGCGGTACGGCGAGAACTCGACAGCGGAGCGCTGCGAACGATTGACTTCGAAGACTCGAAGGAACTCGTGACGCAATTCGCGATTGTGAGTCTCGCGCATCGCACCTTATCGCCCAGCGCCGAAAAGGCGATCGAAACCATTATCGAGTGCAACGAACGTCTGGAAGAACGCGCGACGAAGAATCGAAAAAAGAGGCGATGAACTCCGCAGAAATTGCGAGCGCGCGATGCAACTCACCATCCCGATGATCGAAATCTTGCTTCGTCATCGCCTTCGCGCCTTTCAGCGCTCACATGCTCGTCCACGTCCAGTTGCGAATCTCTTCTCGATCGATTCCTTCGGCATGCGCATACGTGACGTTCTCGATCCGCTGATCGCGCAAGCGCTCTTTCGCATGGTCGCCCACGCCGCGCAGCGCCGCCACACGGTCGATCACGTCCATAGCGAGCGTGAAGCGATCGATGCCGTTGATGATCGCCAGTTCGAGCGGCGTGTTGATGTTGCCCTTCTCCGCATAGCCATGCACGTGAATGTTCACGTGATTCGCGCGGCGATACGTGAGCTTGTGAACGAGCGATGCATACGAGTGAAAATTGAAGATCACCGGCTTGTTGGTCGTGAACAGCGAATCGAAATCGCGCGATGACAGTCCGTGCGGATGATCGGTGTCCGGCATCAGCCGGAACAGATCGACCACATTGACGAAGCGCATCTTCAGATCCGGGAACAGCCCCTTGAGTATTTCGACGGCGGCGAGCGCTTCCATCGTCGCGATATCGCCCGCACTCGCAATCACGACATCCGGTTCCTGCCCCTGATCGGTCGACGCCCAGTCCCAGATGCCGACGCCCTTCGTGCAATGCGTGATCGCCGCCTTCATGTCGAGATACTGCAAATGCGGCTGCTTGTCGGCGACGATCACGTTCACGTAATCGCGCGAACGCAGGCAGTGATCGGCGACGCTCAGCAGGCAGTTTGCATCGGGCGGCAGATAAATGCGCACGACGTCGGGGCTCTTGTTGGTCACGACATCGAGAAAGCCGGGGTCCTGGTGCGTAAAGCCGTTGTGATCCTGGCGCCATACGAGCGACGTGATCAACAGGTTCAGCGACGGCACGGGTTGCCGCCAGCGCAATTCGCGCTTTGCTTTTTCGAGCCACTTCGCGTGCTGATTGAACATCGAATCGATCACATGCACGAACGCTTCGTAAGTCGCGAAGAGTCCGTGACGGCCTGTGAGCGTATAGCCTTCGAGCCAGCCTTCCAGCGTGTGCTCGCTGAGCATTTCCATCACGCGGCCGTCGGCGGCCAGTTCACCGCCGTCGCTATCGCTTTCCTCCGTGAGCGCAAGCCACGTTTTCTTCGAAGCCTCATAGATCGCGGAGAGCTTGTTGCTCGCGCTTTCGTCAGGTCCGAACACGCGGAAGCTCGTCATGTTCCGGCGCATCACGTCGCACAGGTATTTCGCGAGCGCATCGGTCGGTGACAGACAGGTTGCGGCCGGAACCTTCACGTCGACGGCATGATCTTCGAAGGGCGGCAGATCGAGCGCCTTGCACAACGCCCCGCCGTTCGCATGCGGATTCGCGCTGATCCGGCGGTCGCCTCGCGGCGCAAGCGCGCGCAGTTCTTCGACCAGCCTCCCCGACTCGTCGAACAGATGCTCCGGTTTATAGCTGCGCAGCCATTCTTCGATGAGCCTGAGGCTTTCCGGATTGCTCTCCGGGTCCGCGACGGGAACCTAGTGCGCACGCCACGAACCCTCTACCTTATGCCCGCCGACTTCGCGCGGGCCCGTCCATCCCTTTGGCGTGCGCAGGACGATCATCGGCCAGCGCGGACGGCTGAGGTCGCCGCCTGTACGCGCGCGCGCCTGGATCGCCCGGATTTCTTCGATGCAACGATCGATCGTCGCGGCCATCTTCTGATGCATCGTCTGCGGATCGTCGCCTTCGACGAAATACGGATTGTGGCCGTAGCCCGTCATCAACGCGGCGAGTTCGTCGTGTGGAATGCGGGCGAGAACAGTCGGATTGGCGATCTTGTAGCCGTTCAGATGAAGAATGGGCAGTACGGCGCCGTCGCGTGCAGGGTTGAGGAATTTGTTCGAATGCCATGACGTGGCGAGCGGTCCCGTTTCCGCTTCGCCGTCGCCGATCATCGCCGCGACGATCAGATCGGGATTATCGAACGCAGCACCATAGGCATGCGAAAGGCTGTAGCCCAGCTCGCCGCCTTCGTGAATCGAGCCCGGCGTTTCGGGCGTGCAGTGCGACCCGATGCCGCCCGGAAACGAAAACAGCCGGAAAAAGCGCGCCATGCCCTCTTCTGTTTCAGCGCGGTCCGGATAGATCTCCGAATAGCGCCCTTCGAGGTAACTATGCGCCAATGTCGCCGGCGCGCCGTGGCCCGGCCCGGAAACGAATATGACATTCAGGTCTTGCCGCGTGATTGCCCTGTTCAGATGCACGAGCACGAAGCTTTGGCCGGGATCGGAACCCCAGTGGCCGAGTAGTCGCTTCTTGATGTGCTCTTTCGCAAGCGGCTCGCGCAACAGCGGATTGGCGCGCAGGTAAATCATGCCGGCCGACAGATAGTTGCACGCCTGCCAATACCGGTCCATGTTGTGCAATTCGTCGGCGCTCAACGGGGTGGCATCGAGGAGAACATCGTTCATTTCGAGCATCTCCATAGTCGTGGTTTCCGCGTGCGCGACATGGCCACCGCGCGATGACGCTTCTGGCGATGCACCCGGCCGCGTCGGACTTTCGTATCTTAGGCGGCAATGTGGAATTTTTCATTTTTGACGGCCACGTGCCGACCTGCGCTCATGTGCGCATTCATCGATTCGGCAAACTTTGCCGCAGCCTTACCGCTTAGCTTTTGCCTGAATGGCGTAGATGTTTAATGGCCAATACGCACGCCGCCGGGACATGAACCACGCCGAATCCGACGACCAGCACCAGCCACGGCGAAGCAACCGACCCGAATACCATCGCGCTGACTACGCCGAAAAGAATGCCCACGACCGCCAGCGACAAATGGGCGATCACCCGTCTCGATCCCCTCACCGTATAGCGCGGGATGGTTGAATGCACATATATGACGACCAAAGCAGACGCGACGGCGGCGGCTGCATAACCCGATTGCATGGTTGCCTCTCCTCTGCACTGAAGATTGCTTCAGGGAAGATTCTCGCGCAACACGATGCTGAACTGCACGGGCTTCACGCCGTCGAGCGCGTCGCGGCCTTCGTGCACGTTACGGAAAATTTTCAGGGCGTTGCCGACCATCGATTGCGGCGTCTGCGTGATGAGCGCGTCCATTGTCCCGTCGATCAGCAACGCGCGCGTATCCGGCGTGAGTCCGTGTCCGACGAAGAGAATCTTCTGCTCGGCCTTTGCCTCGACGATCGCGCGCGCGACGCCATCCGAGCCGCCGCCGCTGTTGTAGATGCCGGCAAGATCGGGATGTTGCGCGATCAGGTTGCGCGTCTGCACGTAGTTGCGCTCGCTATCGTCCTGCCCTTCGCGCAGCCCGATCACCTTCACTTGCGGAAACGTCGATTCGATCAGATGCAGAAAGCCGATCTCGCGCTCCTCGTGCCCGCGATAGTTGAGGCTCCCCGCAAGCATCGCGATCTTGCCTGACGGACGCGGCCCCATGAAGCGTCCCAGCAGCAGCGCGGCCGTGCGTCCCGCCGAACGGTTGTCGATGCCCACATAAGCCAGCCTGCGTGAATTCGACAGATCGGAAATCAGCGTGATCGCGGGCACGTTCTGCTCCGCGAGCGCGTTCACGGCATCGCGTACCACGGGATGTTCGAGCGCCATGAAAACCACGCCATCCGCGCGCTGGCCATAGTGCAGCAGACGCGCGGCCAGTTCATTGGGATTGAAGCTCTCCACGTAATGCACGCGGCAGCGCATGCCTTGCGCAGCCCACTGGTTGTGCGCGAACTCGATGTAATCGCCGAGCATGCGCAGATAGCGGTTCGTGCCGGCCGGCACCAGAAACTCGATCTTCAATGGCCGCGCGGCTTTGGTCTCGGGCGCCGGCGCGTCGATCACATAGCCTGCCTGCGCGGCGGCCTGCATCACGCGACGCGCCGTCATCGGCCGCACGCCTTCGCGGCCGTTCAATACGCGATCGACGGTCGCCGTCGAAACACCCGCCGCAGCGGCGATGTCGGCGATCCGCGCACGCGGCGGAAAAAGAGGAATGGGTGCGTCAGCCATGCTGCTTTCTGAGGGAATAGTCCATCAAAAACAATCAGGATTGCGGTTTGACACGGCGCCTGGCCGTCCCTAGTCTTGCAGCAACATCATGCAGACAGCACAGAGCGTAACGAAAAAGACGCATCGGCGCCTGTGCGGATCTTGATGGTTTTTGATTGAGCATGATGCCACAGCGGCACACATCAAACAAAACCTGGAGACATTCGAATGACCAACCTTGTCAGGCGCTCGCTGCTGCGCGCCGCGGCGGCCGCGCCCGTCGCCGGTGCGCTCGGCTTTCCCGCCATCGTTCGTGCCGCTGCGCCACAGTACGTGTTCAAGTACGGCAACAACCTGCCGCTCACGCATCCGCTCAACGTTCGCGCTAAAGAAGCGGCGGACCAGGTGAAGGAGCAGTCGAAAGGGCGGATGGAAATCCGCATCTTCCCGAACAACCAGCTAGGCGGCGATACCGACATGCTCGCGCAGGTGCGCAGCGGCGGCATCGAAATGTTCACGCCGTCCGCGCTCGTCGTGTCGACGCTCGCGCCCGTTGCCGCGATCAACGCAATCGGCTTCGCGTTCAGCGACTACTCGCAGGTGTGGAGCGCGATGGACGGCAAGGTCGGCGCGTATGTGCGCGCGGCGATGGCGAAAGCCGGTCTCGAATCGTTCGAGAAGATGTGGGACAACGGCTTTCGCGAGACCACGTCCAGCTCGCGCGCAATCGCAAACGCGTCGGACATGCACGGCCTGAAGATTCGCGTGCCCGTCAGTCCGCTGAGCATCGACATGTTCAAGGGCCTGGGCGCCGCGCCGACGAGCCTTCAGTTCAGCGAGGTCTATTCGTCGCTGCAGACGCATATTGTCGATGCGCAGGAAAATCCGCTGCCCATCGTGCAAGTGGCGAAGCTGTACGAAGTGCAGAAGTACTGCTCGCTGACGAATCACATCTGGGACGGCTTCTGGTTCGTGCTGAACCAGCGCGCGTGGCAGAAGCTGCCGAAAGACCTGCAAGGCATCACGTCCGATGCGTTCAACCAGGCGGCGCTGCGCCAGCGCGACGATGTGCGCAAGCTCAACGATGCCGCCGTCGCCGATCTGCAAGGCAAGGGACTGTCGATCAACCGGCCTTCGCCCGACACGTTCCGCGCCGCGCTGCGGCAAGCGAACTTCTATTCCGACTGGAAGGGCCGCTTCGGCAACGAAGCGTGGTCGCTGCTGGAAAGCTACACGGGCAAGCTCGCTTGAATTCGCACAAGCTCGCGCAACTTCGCGCTCGATGCGATGCGGCACGTGCAGGAGCTTAACGTGCCGCACGCATCGCGGACTGGAGAGATCGACATGACGGATCAGGCGCTGCCGCATGCAGCCATCGCCGATGCCACGGCCGCTTCATCGTTCGACACAGCGCTCGCGGCAAGCGGTCCGAGGCGCTGGCTGCGCCGCTTCGACCGCGCGTTGATCGCGCTCGTCGAAGGTGTGTGCGCGCTGCTGCTCGCCGTCGAAATCGTCGTGCTACTGGCGGGCGTCGTGTTCCGCTACGCGCTGCATCAGCCGCTCGTGTGGTCGGACGAACTGGCGGGCATGCTGTTCCTGTGGATGTCGATGCTCGGCGCGGTGCTCGCGCTACGTCGCGGCGAGCACATGCGGATGACGGCCTTCGTCAGCCGCTTGTCGCCGCGGCGGCGCGCGCTCGTCGATACGCTCGCGATCGTGCTGTCGATTGCGCTGCTCGCGCTCGTTCTGTGGCCCGCGTACGACTTCGCCGCCGCCGAAACCGTGATCCTCACGCCCGCCTTGCAGATCAGCGATGCATGGCGCGCGTTCGCGCTGCCCGTCGGCGCGGCGCTGATGCTGCTCGTCGGACTGATCCGGCTCGCGCAGGTGGGCCGCATGCGCGACATCGCGATCGCGCTTGCGTTCGTCGCCATCGTGGCGGGCGTCATCGCGTGGGCCGCGCCCGCGTTGCCCGATCTCGGCAAGGCGAACCTGCTGATCTTCTTCGTCGGCGTCGTCGCAATCGGCATCTTCTCCGGCGTGCCGATCTGCTTTTCGTTCGCGCTCGCGACGTTCGGCTATCTGAGCCTCACGACCGATACGCCGCTCGAAGTGATCGTCGGCCGCATGGACGAAGGCATGTCGCATCTGGTGCTGCTCGCGGTGCCGCTCTTCGTGTTCCTCGGCCTGATGATCGAGATGACGGGCATGGCGCGCGCGATGATCCAGTTTCTCGCGAGCCTCGTCGGCCATGTGCGCGGCGGGCTGTCATATGTGCTGATCGGCACGATGTATCTGGTGTCGGGCATCTCGGGCTCGAAGGTCGCCGACATGGCCGCAATCGCGCCCGTGCTGTTCCCCGAAATGAAGCGGCGCGGCGCGGACGAAGGCGATCTCGTCGCGCTGCTGTCGACGGCGGGCGCGCAGACGGAAACCGTGCCGCCCAGCATCGTGCTGATCACGATCGGCTCGGTCACGGGCCTGTCGATCTCCGCGCTCTTCACGGCGGGGATGCTGCCCGCTCTGGTGCTCGCGCTGATGCTGTGCTTCGTCGTGTGGCTGCGCTATCGCAAGGAAGACCTGAGCCGCGCACAGCGTTTCAACCGGCGCGAAATCGGCCGCATGTTCGTCGTCGCGTTTCCCGCGCTCGCGCTGCCGTTCGTGATTCGCGGCGCGGTCGTCGAAGGCATCGCGACGGCGACGGAAGTATCGACGATCGGCATTGCGTACTCGGTGCTGATCGGTCTCTTCGTTTATCGGCGCTTCGCGTGGTCGCGTCTGCCGCGCATGCTGATCGACGCGGCTACATTGTCGGGCGCGATCATCTTCATCATCGGCTGCGCGACGGCGATGGCGTGGGCGCTCACGCAGTCGGGCTTCTCGCAGGATCTCGCGTCGCTGATGACGGCGCTGCCCGGCGGCTCATGGAGTTTTCTCGCGCTGTCGATCGTCGTGTTCATCGTGCTCGGCAGCGTGCTCGAAGGCATTCCCGCGATCGTGCTGTTCGGCCCCCTGCTCTTTCCGATTGCGCGCGCTGCCGGCGTCAACGAAGTGCATTACGCGATCGTCGTGATTCTCTCGATGGGCGTCGGCCTGTTCTCGCCGCCGTTCGGCGTCGGCTATTACTCGGCGTGCGCGGTGAGCCGCATCAATCCCGATGCCGGCATGCGGCCCATCGTCGGCTATATGAGCGCGCTCGTGCTCGGGCTGATTCTCGTCGCGTTCGTGCCGTGGATATCGACCGGCTTTCTCTGAGCGCCCGTCGTTTCCCCAGCCGTTCGCAACAACCATTTCGCAGCTTCATCGCAATCCCTTCTCTGGCATTGGGAGTGTATTCATGAGTCGTTTTTTCGGCGAGATCCGTCAGGCCGGTTATGTCGTGCGCGACATCGAGGCGGCGATGGACCACTGGAGCCGCGTGCTCGGCGTCGGTCCGTGGTTCTATAACGAACGCGTGCCCATCGAGGGTTATCGCTATCGCGGCGAGCGCTACGAGGTCCACAACTCCGTTGCGCTCGCAAACTCCGGGGACTTGCAGGTCGAGCTGATCCAGACGCGCAACGACGCGCCGTCGATGTATCGCGACTTTCTCTCAGCGGGCCATACGGGCTTGCAGCACAACGCGTACTGGACGACTTCGTTCGACGCCGATCTCGAACGTCTGCTGAAACAGGGCTTCACGGTGGCGATGAGCGGCAACGTCGGCAAGAACGGACGCTTCGTCTACTTCGACACGGAGCAGCATCCGGGCACAGTGATCGAGCTGTCAGAGATCGCGGGCCCGAAAGGGAAGCTCTTCGACATGATCCGCGAGGCGTCGCTGAACTGGGATGGCCGCGATGCAGTGCGTCCGTTTCCCGATCTGGGCACGCTATGAGCGCGCCATCAGCACGCGACGACAGCATCGAAGCCGATTACCTGATCGAGACGCCCCTCGATCTCGCGAAAGTAGCGGACACGATGGCGGGCGAGCAGTCGAGCGGCACGTTCGTGCGCGTCGCCGGCGAAAGCGATGAACTGCGCGCGCGCAGCCGTGCAAGCGTGCTGCACATCGACGAACTGGAGGCCATGCCTCACGCGTCGCTGCCGAGCGCATGGCTCATGCGGCAGCGCGTGAATGGGCCGTTCAGGCGCGCGCGCGTGACGCTGTCGTTCCCCGTCGCGAACATCGGCGCCAATCTGCCGACGCTCGCGGCGACGGTCGCCGGCAATCTGTACGATCTCGGCGAAGTGACGGGCATGCGGCTTCTGTCGATGCGTGTGCCGCGCGCGTATCGCGAGCGCTTCGATCCGCCCGCGCACGGCGTCGCGGGCACGCGGCGTCTGACGGGCGTCCGGCAAGGGCCGATGGTCGGCACGATCATCAAGCCGAACGTCGGGCTGTCGGCGCAAGAGACCGCGCATCTGGTGCGCACGCTATGCGAGGCGGGCGTCGATTTCATCAAGGACGATGAAGTCTGCGCGAATCCATCGCATGCGCCCCTCGATGAACGTGTTCGCGCCGTGATGCGCGAAGTCCGTGCGTTTCGCGAGCGCACGGGCAAGCGCGTGATGGTCGCGTTCAACATCACCGACGATACCGACGCGATGCGGCGTCACGCGGAACTCGTCGAGCGCGAGCAAGGCGACTGCGTGATGGCGAGCGTCAACTGGTGCGGTTTCTCCGCGATCCAGACGCTGCGCCGCTCGACGCCGCTCGTTCTGCACGCGCATCGGAACGGTTTCGGCATGATGTCGCGCGACGCGGCGCTCGGCATCGGCTTTCAGGCGTATCAGACGTTGTGGCGGCTCGCGGGCGTCGATCATATGCACGTGCATGGGCTCGCGGGCAAGTTCGCGCAAAGCGATGCGGAAGTGACCGAGTCCGCGCGCGATTGCGCGACGCCTCTCGCCGATGGTCTCGACGACTGCGTGCTGCCCGCGTTCTCGTCCGGCCAATGGGCGGGCACCGTTCCCGCGACGTTCGATGCGACCGGCAGCGCCGATCTGCTTTTCATGTCGGGCGGCGGCATTCTCGCGCATCCGGATGGACCGGCAGCCGGCGTGCGCAGCGTTCGCCAGGCGTGGGACGCGGCGCAATCCGGCACGCCGCTGCACGACCATGCGGCCCATGCGCCGGAACTGCGCGCCGCGCTCGCGTTCTTCGGTGCGCGCACATGAGCGCGTCGAGCGCCGCGCCGTACGGCTTCTACGGCGACGATTTCACGGGCGCGACCGACACGCTGGCGCATCTTGCTCGCGCCGGACTCCGGACGCTGCTGTTCCTCGCGCCGCCGACTCGCATGCGCCTCGACAGCATCGGCCCGCTCGACGCGATCGGCATGGCGGGCGCGGCGCGCGCGATGCCGCCCGCCGCGATGGCCGACGAACTCGCGCGCGTCGGGGCATGCTTCGCCGCGCTCGGCGTGCGCGTGATGCACTACAAGGTCTGCTCGACATTCGACAGCGCGCCGCAAACCGGCAACATCGCGACGGCCATTGCCACGCTGCGTCGTCATTTCGCGAATCCATTCGTGCCCATCGTCGGCGGCCAGCCTGGCCTGCTGCGATACTGCGCGTTCGGGCAACTGTTTGCGGCGGCGGGAAGCGGCACGCACGAAGTCCATCGGATCGACCGCCATCCGACGATGTGCCGCCATCCCGTCACGCCGATGAACGAAGCAGATCTGCGCGTGCATCTCGAACAGCAAGGCATGCGCGACGTGGCGTTGATGGACTGGCGCGCATACGCATTGCCGTTTGACGAAGTCGGTGCGATGGTCGATGCGAAGCTGTCGGAAGGTGCCTCCGCGATACTGTTCGACGTGCTGCGTGACGACGACCTCGCAACGATCGGCCGGCTGATCGATAAACGCTCTCGCCATGCGCCGATGCTTGCCGTCGGCGCGAGCAGCGTCGCGCAAGCATGGTGTGCCGCAATGCCTTCAGCGGCTTCGGACGTATCGCATGCGTATACCGCATCGCAAGCTCTTGGCCGCGCGCAAGGCCCGGTGTTCGCGCTCGCGGGCAGCCTGTCCCCGTTGACGGCCGCGCAGATCGAAGCCGCTCACTCGTACTGGAAGATCGAACTCGATCCGCTCGGGTGCGACGGCGACACGTTGCAATTCGACGCCGCACGCGTCGTCGATATGTTGCGCGAAGGCCGGCACGTGCTTGCCTTCACGCGGCGTACGCACAATCAAAATGACGCAAGCCGCGCGCAGACCGCGCATGCGACGGCAGCACTGCTGCGCGACGTGGTCCGGGCCGCTCGCCCCCGGCGCATCGGCATTGCGGGCGGCGATACGTCGAGCCACGCGGCGCAAGCGCTCGACGCATGGGGTCTTTCATATTGCGCGCCGCTGACGACGGGCGTCACCGTCTGCCGCCTGCATGCAGACGAGCCCTCGCTTGACGGCACCGAAATCATGTTCAAGGGCGGGCAGATGGGCGGCACAGACGTGTTCGAGCGCCTGATCACGGGCTAAATATCTAAACCTCGGTGCGCCTCAGCAGATAATCGAGTCCGCCGACGCGATACCACCGGTATCCGTAAGGCTCGAGCACGACGGCATGCCGGCCGTCATCGCCCGCGTGGCTGTGATCGTCGGACAGCAGATTGATCAGCCTGTCGTCGCCCGTTTCGTTGTAGCCGGAGCGGAACCTCACGGTACACGCCTCGTCACCGAAGTTATGCACGCACAGCACCGAGTTGTTACGCCAGTCGTAACGCAACGCGAGCACATCGTTTCGCGACGTGCGCAGTACTTCGAAATCGCCCCAACTGATTTCCGGCACTTCGCGGCGCATGCGGATCATTCGCTCCGTCCAGTTCAAGAACGAATTCGGATCGCGCCGTTGGCTCGCCACGTTGACGCGCTCGAAGCCATACGCCCCGCCCGAAATCGCGCGGACGGGCGGCTTCGGATGCTTCGTGAAGCCGCCCTGCGGTTCCGCCGACCATTGCATCGGCGTGCGCGTGCTTTCGCGTTCGTGCCGGCGCAGGTCGTCGCCCATGCCGATCTCGTCGCCGTAGCGGAACACGGGCGTGCCGGGCAAAGTCAGCATCAGGCTGTACGCGAGTTCGAGGCGGCGTCTGTCGCCTGCCAGCATCGGCGCAAGTCTGCGGCGAATGCCGCGCCGATACAACTGCATGTCGGGCTCCGGAGCGAACGCGGCGAACACGGCCGCGCGCTCTTCCGGCGTGAGTCGCCCGAGATCGAGTTCATCGTGATTGCGCAGGAACACGCCCCATTGCGCGGTGGGCGGGCGTGGCTTCGTCGCGAGCAGCGCTTTCTTCAATGGCTTCGTGTCGGCTGTCGCGAGCGTGTAAAACGTGTTCTGGTTGAGCTGGAAGTTGAACATCATCGGCAGGCGCTCGCCTTCGTCGCCGAAATAGTCGAGGTCCGTGTCGGGCATCACATTGGCTTCCGCGAGAATGATCGCGTCGCCCTCGCGCCACTGCAAGAACTCGCGGAAGGTCCGCAGCATGTCGTATTGCTCGACGGGCCGGCGCACCTTCGGGCCCTTCGTCGCAATCACGAACGGCACCGCATCCATTCGAAACCCCGACACGCCAAGCTGAATCCAGAAGCCCGTGATCTTCAGCAACTCGGCCTGCACATGAGGATTGGACGTGTTCAGATCCGGTTGAAAATCATAGAAGCGATGGAAATACCAGCGCTTTGCGCGCTTGTCGAAACTCCACGTCGACTTTTGCACGCCCGGGAACACCACACCGCTTTTCGCATTGGACGGCTGGCTGTCCGACCACACATACCAGTCGCGATACTTCGAGCCGGGATCGCTACGTGCTTCCCTGAACCACGGATGCTGGTCGGATGTGTGATTCACCACGAGGTCGATGATCACGCGCAAGCCCCGCTCGTCGCACGCGTGCGTGAATTCGGCGAAGTCGCCGAGCGTGCCGTACTTCGGATCGACGTTGTAGTAGTCGGAAACGTCGTAGCCGTTGTCGCGCCCCGGCGACGGCTGAAACGGCATCAGCCAGATCGTCGTCACGCCCAGCCCTTGCAAATAGTCGAGCCGCCGCATGAGACCCTGAAAGTCGCCGACGCCGTCGCCATTCGCGTCCATGAACGTGCCTACCGACAGGCAATAGACGATCGCGTTCTTGTACCAGAGGTCGTTGAGCATGGGCTTCGTGCGTGTCGCCGGAAAAGTCAATCGTTGAGAGGAATTGCAATGTCGAAGCTGGCGTGGTGGCAACGCGGCGTGATCTACCAGATCTATCCGCGCTCGTTTCAGGACAGCAACGGCGATGGCATCGGCGATCTGCGCGGCATCGACGCACGCCTGGACTACCTCGTCTCGCTGGGCGTCGATGCAGTCTGGATCTCGCCGATCTACCCGTCGCCCATGGCCGACTTCGGCTACGACGTCGCGGACTACTGCAACATCGATCCGATGTTCGGCACGCTCACCGACTTCAAGCAATTGGTGGACCACGCACACCGGCTCGGGCTCAAGGTGCTGCTCGACTTCGTGCCGAATCATTCGTCGGAACGGCATCTGTGGTTCGAGGAAAGCCGCTCGTCACGCGACAATCCGAAGCGCGACTGGTATCTGTGGCGCGACGCCGCGCCCGATGGCGGCCCGCCGAACAACTGGCTGAGCCGCATGGGCGGCTCCGCGTGGGAGTGGGACGAGCCTACGCGTCAGTACTACTACCACGCGTTCCTTCGCGAACAACCCGACTTGAACTGGCGCAACCATGAAGTGCGCCGCGCGATGGACGACGTGCTGCGCTTCTGGCTGGATCGCGGCGTCGACGGATTCCGCGTCGACGTGCTATGGCTGCTGATCAAGGACGCGCAGCTTCGCGACAACCCGCTGAATCCCGCGTATGGGCCTCGTGCTCCCGATCATCACCGGCTATTGCAGACTTACACCGAGGATCAGCCGGAAGTGCATGAAATCGTGCGCTCGATGCGCGCGACGCTCGGTGAGTACGGCGAGCGCGTGCTGATCGGCGAGATCTACCTGCCTGTCCCGCAACTGATCAAGTACTACGGCACCAACGGCGATGGCGCGGACATGCCGTTCAATTTCCAGTTGCTCAGCGCGGCCTGGAACGCGGGCGAGATCGCCCGCATGATCCGCGATTACGACAGCGCGTTGCCCGAGCACGCGTGGCCCAACTGGGTGCTCGGCAATCACGACAATCCGCGCGTCGCGTCGCGCGTGGGCACGGCGCAGGCGCGCGTGGCCGCCGTGCTGCTGCTGACGCTGCGCGGCACGCCGACGCTCTACTACGGCGACGAACTCCGCATGACGGACGGCGCCATTGCGCCCGATGAGATTCAGGACCCGGCGGAGCGCCGGCAACCGGGCATCGGCCAGGGACGCGACCCCGAGCGCACGCCGATGCAATGGGACAGCTCGCTGCCGAATGCAGCCTTTACAAGCGGCAAGCCGTGGCTACCCATTGCCACGACAACGAGCGTGCGCGACCAGGAGAGCGATGCGTCGAGCATGTTGTCGCTGTATCGCCGCCTGTTGACCTTGCGGCGCAACAACGCCGCGCTCGTGCAGGGCACGATCGACCATGTCGCCGCAGACGGCGATGTGCTGACTTACGAGCGGCGCCACCACGACCAACGGCTGTTCATCGCGCTGAACATGGGCGCCGAAGATGCCACCGTGCTAACGCAGGCGGGCGTGGTGCTGTTGTCGACGCTTGCGGATCGTGACGGCCAGGCGATCGTCAAAGGTGCCAATCGGCTTGCCGCTGGTGAAGCGCTTATCGCGTCCTTCTGAGTCTCTATCCGCTTCCTGCTGCCAGCGCCTCCACTCGCGCAGAATGTTGCGCCCGCAAACGCACTCCCCGTCGCGCATACACAAAACGCCATTAGCGCAAATGCGAAGAACTCCGGTACATTCGATACGCTCGAGTAGACATTGCATTCCAACCATAAGGAGGAAACAAGTGAAGGCAAGACACACTCTCGCAGTCGTTATGACATGCGCGGCGCTGGGCGCACTCTCCTCGCAACCTGTACGCGCCGACACCGCGCGCGAAGAAACGATCACTGTCGAAGGGCTGACGCATCCGACGGACATCCTCATCGACAAATGGGGCGTGCCGCATATCTTCGCGGATAACGAGCACGACGCGTTCTTCGTGCAGGGTTTCAACGCGGCGCGCGACCGCATGTTCCAGATCGACTTGTGGCGTCGTCGCGGCCTTGGACAATTGGCCGAAGTATTCGGCCCCGCCTATGTGGAACAGGACAAGGCGACGCGGCTCTTTCTCTATCGCGGCGACATGTCGACGGAGTGGAAACGCTATGGTCCCGACGCGAAGCCCGTCGCGACGCGTTTCGCTGCGGGCGTGAACGCGTATATCGACTGGCTCGCCGTGCATCCGGACCGCTTGCCCTACGAGTTCCGCAAGGTCGGCTACTGGCCCGCGAAGTGGTCGGCGGATGACGTCGTGCGCATTCGCAGCCACGGTCTCACGCGCAATCTGACGAGCGAAGTGGCGCGCGCGAAGGTCGCGTGCAAGAGCTCGCTTGCCGCCGATTCGGTGCGCTTCGGCTTGCAGCCGCCTTGGCAGCCGCAGATGCCCGAAGGACTCGATCCGTGTCTGCCCGACGATGTGCTCAAGGTCTTCACGCTCGCCACGCAAGGCGTGCACGTGACCCGCGATTCGCTCAAGAGCGCGGACGCCTCGACGACGTTGATCGCAGCCGCCGACAATCCCGAAGAGGTGACGGAAGGCAGCAACAACTGGGTGATCGCGCCGGACAAATCGGCGACGGGCCGCGCGATCATGGCCAACGATCCGCATCGCGCATATGCCGCGCCGAGCCTGCGCTACATCCAGCAGGTCAGCGCACCGACGCTCGATATCATCGGCGGCGGCGAGCCGTCGGCGCCCGGCGTGTCGATCGGACACAACGGCACGATCGCGTTCGGCCTCACGATCTTCAACATCGATCAGGAAGATCTGTACGTCTACGAGCTGAATCCGGCGAACCCGCATGAATATCGCTACAAAGGCCGCTGGGAGCCGATGCGCATCGTCCACGAGACGATCGCCGTGCGCGGCGGCACGCCCGTCAAGGCGGACCTCGCCTTCACGCGACACGGCCCCGTGATCTACACCGAGGACGCGAAGCATCGCGCGTTTGCCGTGCGCACGGCATGGCTCGCACCCGGCATGTCGCCGTACTTCGATTCGATGCGCTACATGCGCGCGAAGAACTTCACGCAATTCAAGCGCGATCTTTCTACATGGGGCGCGCCGACCGTCAACCAGGTCTACGCGGACACGCACGGCGACATCGGCTGGGTGCCGAGCGGCCTCTCCCCGAGGCGTCCGAACTGGGATGGCCTGATGCCCGTTCCCGGCGATGGCCGCTACGAGTGGGCGGGATTCTGGCCGCGCGACGACATGCCCTCCGCTTTCGATCCGCGCGACGGCTACTTCACGACGTCCAACGAGATGAACCTGCCCGCCGACTATCCGTACAAGGAGCGCAAGCTCGGCTTCGAATGGACCAACGGATCGCGGCATCAGCGCATCGATGAAGTGCTGAAGGGGCTGACGAAGGTATCGATCGAAGACAGCGAGCGCTTGCAGAACGACGACGTATCGATTCCCGCGCGCCGGCTCGTCGCGCTGCTCGCGCCGCTTTCGAGCGACGACGCCGATACGCGCGCCGCGCTCTCGATGCTCAAGGGATGGGATGCGCACATGCGAGCGGATTCCCCGCAGGCGGCGCTCGAAGAAGTGTGGCTGAGCCATCATCTCGGACGCGCGTTCAAGCAGGCCGTATTGCCGAAGGAAGCAGCCGATTCGTTCGGCGCGCCCGACACGGCCGTCATGCTCGACACGCTAGAGCATCCCGAGACACGCTTCGGCGATAACGCGCCGGCGAAGCGCGATGCCGTGCTGCTCGCGAGCCTGCACGATGCGTATGGCGAAATGGTGCGTTTGCAAGGCGCGGATGCGAGCGCATGGCAATGGGGCAAGCTGCAAACCAACCTCAATGCGCATCCGTTCGCCGATCTCGTCGACAGCGACATGCGCGCGAAGCTCAACGTCGGCCCCATTGGCAAAGGCGGCAGCGCGTACACGCCGAACCAGTCGACGTATCGCGCGAACGACTTCCGGCAGACCAACGGGCCGTCGTTTCGCGTGATCGTCGACGTGGGCAACTGGGACAACTCGCGTGCAGTGAATCTGCCGGGAGAATCGGGAGACCCGGACAGCCCGCACTATCGCGACCTCGCGCAGCTGTGGCTGAACGGGGAATATTTTCCGTTGCTCTATACGCGCGCCGCCGTCGAGAAGGCGACGGAAAAGCGCATTCATCTCGTGCCCGGCACGCGGACGCAATGACACGATGACTCGTTAGCGCAGTCAGACGGATCAATCGCGTGCGTGTTGGCGGGACTTCAATGCCGTCGTTGTGCTGCCGCATCGGCGGCCGTATGGAGTTCCTTCTCTGCGACGTCGAACGCACAGCGAATCGCTTCCTCCGCGTTCTCGCCCGAGTAGTGCGCGATGGGTTTGAGCACGTGCGTCGGCGTGATGAGATCGAGCCGAACGTCGTATGTCGGCTTTCCCGATTGCGAGCGTATCGCTTCGATCGCCAGATGACAGTTCGACACGAGCGCGCTATAGCGATCGAGCCTCACCAGCTGTGCGGCGGCTTCCGATTCCAGTTGCTTCGTCCCGCAGAAGCCGAGATAGACAATCTGCATACCAATGCCCATCTTCGTCTCCGTTCGATATGGATGTTGGACGTGGCTTGCGAAACGCGCAGGCCTTCATCGCATCATCGCGTGACGCGGACTGCCGTCGTTGACCTGGGTCAATCGGCACAATCGCGTGCATACCTTCACGGACGGGAACGCGTTCGATTCGAATCCGTGCTTTCCTGCGCAATCGGTCATTGCGTTGCAATGATGCGCAAGGAAAGCGAGGAGCCGTTTTGGCTCGCAATAGAGGAGCAAAGACCCGCATCGAGTCCGCGAGTAGTCTATTGACGAAAAGATCGTTCGCCCGGCGTTTCGGACTGCATTGACGAGTGCATTCGGGCGAACTGACCTCAATGGCTCGCACGTTGTGTTGTTAGACCGAGCCCCATTAAGCCGTAAAGGCAAAAAGCAACGCTTGGCATAAACCGCCCTCCTGCGATATTTTTCGACAACGGGCAGGCAATTCGTGCGTCCCATGCCGACCGGGAGGGTGGATACAAATGAAGTTCACTCGTCGAAATGGTGCGGGCGTGCTGTCCGGGCTGCTCGCGCTGCTTTGCGCCGACTCGACGGTCGTCGCGGAGCACGATCGCGTGCGGTCGTCGCCGCGATTGCAACTGGATGCGGGGCGCGTCCGGCTTGCGCCACCCAGTGAAAGCGTCCTGATCGAGCGCGTGAATTTTGTTCTGGATCAGGAGGCCCAGACGAAGGAAGAAGAGGCAAAAAAGAAACGCAAGGCCGAGCAGCAGCATCGCGCCGCAACGGCCAAACCGAAACCCGGTCCAAAGGCTGCTTCCGAAGCTGCAGCGTCGAGCGTGCGGCCCACGGCGAGCGAACCACAGCCGTCCGCCAGCTCGGCGGCCGCGACGCGGACGCAGCATGGCGCGCAATCGGCCGCGTCCGAACCCTCGCCACCACAGGGCAGCGCGTCCGCTACGCCTGCTGCGAAATCGGCGCCTGCGTCATCCGCTGCATCTTCTCCCACCGTCGCGAGCGCACCCGCGCCGACATCGACAAACGCGGCCACGGCAGCGGCGCTTAACCAGGCCGAGTCGGGTAATACGTCGCGCCCGGGTGGCAGCCAACCCTCGCGGCTAACCAGGGATCAACTGATTCCATTGATGCGGGGCGCCACCATACTGAGGACGAACACTTCGGGCGCGCTTAGACAATGGGTCAATGGCCCCGACGGTACGCTGACGGTTTACTGGGCGGCTGGCGGCTTTCTTCAGCCGCACAGCGCCAGCGGCAAGTGGAGCGTGACCGAGGACGGCCACTTTTGTCTTCAGATCGATTGGCCCGACGTACCCGAAAACTGGTGCCGCTTTATGGAACGGACAGCCAGCGGCGCATATCAACCGGTCCCCGACTCCGCCGACGCAACCTGGACTCCGCCAAAGGATAAGACCGAGTGGAGACCCATGACCATTCGCCGCTAGCGCAACGGGCGATGCCACTGCACGGATGTCGTTTTAGACCCGCGCATTCGAAACGCCAGCAAATAACGCGATGTATATAGAGCGGTATAGCGGCTCGTCTTCACCCATTAAGAAGTACTCCCGTATCCGATGCTGTTACTCGCCTCATCGAATAAGTGACGCTCGCACGCATCTATTCACTCCTCGTACTCCGCCAAAGCATGGCGTCAAAGAACGACTGATAGCCCTTCTTTTGCGACACTCTCTCAAGAGCACTCGCGATCTGACGCCTCATTTTAAGCGGCGAAAATATTCCGTAAGGACTCTGACGCTTAGCATTCATACGTCGATGCTTTAATGACTTCGCTTTCCTGTACCCCACTGCCGCGTAGCCTCCCCCATCTGAACGGCGTAAGCGATGTGATGCGTATCTGAATCTCTCTGCGCCCGGGCGCCGCGGTCATCCCCACCAATACGAATCCAAACAGGAGCCTGATATGCAATGGCGTCAGATAGCACTTGGTTCGCTCACAGCAGCAGCATTCGCATCGACAGTAGCGTGGAGCGCCTCCGACGAACATGACAAAAACCGGCCGGACGAAGTTCATACGGCTACTCCCATCAAGCATCTGGTCGTGATCTACGGCGAGAACATTTCGTTCGATCACTACTTCGCGACCTATCCGCATGCGACCAATCCGTCTGGTGAGCCTGCATTCAACGCGCTGCCCGGCACGCCTCAAGTGAACGGTCTCTCCGACGCCCTGCTCACGAACAACCCGAACTTCACGAATACGGCCAATGGAACAGGCGCGGCCAATCCGTTCCGTCTCGACCGCACGCAGGCGTCCACTGCCGACCAGAACCACGCCTATACGGCCGAGCAGCAAGCGTACGACAAGGGCGCTGCCGATCTCTTTCCGAAGTTCACGGGTAAAGGTTCGAGCGGCGGTGCCGGCGCATTCGGCACGAATGGCCAGGTGATGGGCTATTTCGACGGCAATACGGTCACGGCTCTGTGGAACTACGCGCAACGCTTCGCGATGAGCGACAACGCCTATACGTCGACCTACGGGCCGTCGACGCCGGGCGCGCTCGAAGTGGTGTCGGGACAGACCAACGGCATGAAGGTTGTGCTGACGACGAAGCAGCCTTCCGCCTCAGGCTCGTACTACGTGAACGACGGGCAAGGCGGGTTCACGATGATCAATGACGTCGACCCTGGCTACGACGTCTGTTCGAGCACGACCGATACGGCACTGATGACCGGCAAGAACATCGGCGACCTGCTGAACGCGCGCAACATCACGTGGGGTGGCTTCATGGGCGGCTTCAACCTCGCGACGGTCAACAGCAACGGCACGACGGGATGCAAGCGCAGCACGCTGTCGACCGTCGTCGGCTCCGCGACGGCTGACTATATTCCCCACCACAACTGGTTCCAGTACTACGCGTCGACGGCCAATCCGAAACACTTGCGCCCGAGTTCCGTCCAGGCGATCGGCCACAGCATGCAGAACGATAGCCACAGCGCGGACCCCGCCAATCACCAGTACGATACCGACGATTTCTTTAACGCGGTGAACGCCGGCAATTTCCCGGCGGTGAGCTTCGTCAAGGCCCCGGCCTTCCAGGATGGCCACGCCGGCTATTCCGATCCGCTCGACGAGCAGGCTTTCGTGACGAAGGTCGTCAACTTCCTGCAGCAGCAAAAGGACTGGAAAGATACGGCCGTCATCGTGGCATGGGATGACTCCGACGGCTGGTACGACCACGCTTATGCGATGCCGACGAGTGCATCTTACGATTCCGTCGCCGACCAGCTGAATGGCGCCGGAATCTGCGGCACGGGCTCGGCGGAAGATGGCGTGAATGGCAAACCCGTGAACGGGCGCTGTGGTCCGGGCACGCGCATTCCGTTTGTCGTGATCTCGCCGTGGGCCAAGGAGAACTTCGTCGACCATACGCAGATCGATCAGTCGTCGGTTGTGCGCTTCATCGAAGACAACTGGCTCGATGGACAGCGTATCGGCGGCGGATCGTTCGATGCGAAGGCGGGCAGCATCATGGGCATGTTCGACTTCAACCGCCGCGGCGAAGGCCGCTATCAGCGCAAGCTCTTCCTCGATCCGACGACGGGCGTGCAAGTCGAGCGGCCGCCGAAGATCTGATGCCGTTGCACGGCTGAGCGTCAACGCATTCAATGAGTGCGCCCTTCCCCGCTGCGAATGCAGCGGGCGGGCGCACGCTTCGCTTCAATCGAATGCTTTTTGACGTCAGGCCGTCACCGCATAACGCTCGGCCATCTGCTCGAGCGGAACCGGCTTGATCCGCGGCGCCTGCCCCGCGCAGCCAAACGCTTCGAAGCGCGCGGCGCACATGCCGCGCGCGGCTTTTCTGGCAGCCGCGAATGCCTTGCGCGGATCGAATTCCGACGGCTGCTCCGCGAACACCTGCCGCATCGCCCCTGTCATCGCGAGGCGGATGTCGGTGTCGATGTTGACCTTGCGCACGCCGCTGCGAATCCCGCGCTGAATCTCCTCGACGGGCACGCCGTACGTCTCCTTGATCTCGCCGCCGAACTTGCGGATGATCTCCAGCCATTCCTGCGGCACCGAAGACGATCCGTGCATCACCAGATGCGTGTCCGGAATCTGCGCGTGAATCTGCGCGATGCGGTCGATTGCGAGAATGTCGCCGCTCGGCTTGCGGGTGAACTTGTATGCGCCGTGCGACGTGCCGATCGCGATCGCCAACGCATCGACACCCGTGCGCTCGACGAAATCGCGCGCCTGTTCGGGGTCCGTCAGCAGCATGTCGTGTGACAGCTTGCCCTGCGCACCGACGCCATCCTCCTCGCCCGCGTCGCCCGTCTCGAGCGAACCGAGACAGCCCAGCTCGCCTTCGACGGACACGCCGACGGCATGCGCCATCTCGCACACGGTACGCGTGACGCGCACGTTGTACTCGTAGCTCGACGGCGTTTTCATGTCCTCTTCCAGCGAGCCGTCCATCATCACACTCGAAAAACCCGAACGGATCGACATCTGGCACACGGACGGACTGCCGCCATGATCCTGATGCAGCACGACGGGGATGTCGGGATGCGATTCCGTCGCGGCGAGCACCATGTGACGCAGATAAGGCTCGCCCGCATACTTCCGCGCGCCGGCGGAGGCTTGCAGGATCACGGGGCTTTGGGTGTCCTCGGCGGCCTCCATGATCGCCTGAATCTGTTCGAGGTTGTTGACGTTGAAAGCCGGCACGCCGTAGCCGTGCTCGGCGGCATGGTCAAGCAGTTGGCGCAGCGAGATGAGTGCCATGTCAAGTCTCCTGATGATGACGCGATTGCTTGCGAGTCGCTCACGCGCGAAAGCGTGTTCGACGACGAATCGTTCGGCAGCGGCGCATTCATTGCGCAGCCTTCATCCACGCGACCGTGGTGTCCAGCATGCGGTTGCTGAAGCCCCACTCGTTGTCGTACCAGCTCAGCACCTTGACGAGCGTGCCGCCTGACACGCGCGTCTGCGTCGCGTCGAAGATCGACGAACGCGCGTCGTGATTGAAATCGACGGAGACCAGCGGTGCGTCGTTGTAGCCGACGATGCCCTTCAGCTCGCCTTGCGCGGCCTCCTTGACGATCGCGTTGACTTCGTCGACGTTCGTCGGACGCATCGACGTGAAGGTCAGATCTACCACCGACACGTTGATCGTCGGCACGCGAATCGCGAAGCCGTCGAGCCGCCCGTTCAGTTCGGGAATCACCAGACCGACAGCGGCGGCCGCGCCCGTCTTCGTCGGAATCATCGACTGCGTGGCGGCACGCGCGCGGCGCAGGTCCGTGTGGTACACATCCGTCAACACCTGATCGTTCGTGTACGAATGGATCGTCGTCATCAAGCCGTGCTCGATTCCGATCGCCGCATGCAACGGCTTGACGAGGGGCGCGAGGCAATTGGTCGTGCACGAAGCGTTCGAGATGACCGTGAACGACTGCCTCAGCAGTCCGTCGTTGACGCCGTAGACGATCGTCGCGTCGACATCCTTGCCGCCCGGCGCGGAAATCGTCACCTTGCGCGCGCCCGCTGCAAGATGAGCGGAAGCCTTTTCCTTGCTCGTGAAGAGACCCGTGCATTCGAGCACGACGTCGACATCGAGCGTGCGCCACGGCAACTCCGCCGGATTGCGCACGGACAGCGCCTTGATACGGTCGCCGTTCACGACCAATGCATCTTCTTCCACGTCGACCGTGCCGACAAACGGACCATGCACGGTGTCGAAGCGCGTCAGATGCGCGTTGATCCGCGCATCGCCGAGATCGTTGATCGCGACAATGCGGATTTCGTCCGTCCGCTTCGATTCGTACAGCGCACGCAGGATGTTGCGGCCGATGCGGCCATAACCGTTGATCGCCACGTTGATGGGCATGTCATCTCCTTTCGTGAGTCCATGTCGAATCGCTCAGTGCGGCGACACGACGTGATCGGCCATCTCGTCGATGGTCGCGAATACGCGGTCCGGTCGCGCATTTGCAATCGGTTCTCCGTGGTTGTAGCCGTAGGGCACGGCCCATGCCGCGACACCGGCGCGGCGCGCGGACTGCACGTCGGTACGCGAATCGCCGAGATGCGCCGCCGCACGCACGGGCACCTTCAGATGATCGAGGCAATAGCGGATCGGCAGCGGATGAGGCTTCTTGTACGGCAGGCTGTCGCCGCCGAGCACCACGTCGAAATACGGGGCAAGCTCGGCTTGCTGCAACAGCCGCTGCGCGAAGCGGTAGTCCTTGTTCGTGACGACGGCCATGTGCATATCGGCGGACCGCAGCCGCGCGAGCGCATCGCGCACGCGCGGATACGGCTGCGCAGTGGTGCCGGCGATCGTGTCGTAGTGCGCGTCGAACACGGGCATGATCTCGTCCAACGCGATATCCGCTTCGACGCCGAGCCCTATCAGCACCTTCTGCATCAACACGCGCGTGCCGTTGCCGATGTGACCGATGACGGTATCGAGCGTGACAGACGGATAGCCGTATCCGTCGAGTACACGGTTGACGGCCATCGCAAGCTCCGGCGCCGTGTCGATCAGCGTTCCGTCGAGGTCGAACGTGACGAGCCGCGTTTTCATCGCACGCATGCCTCGACGACGCGTTCGACCGTCACGCCGAAGTGCGCATACAACTCGCCCGCCGGCGCCGATTCGCCGAACGACGCAAGGCCGATCACGCGCCCATCGGGTCCGACGTATTTGTGCCAGAAGTCGCTGTGCGCGGCTTCGACCGCGACACGGCGCACGTCCGGCGGCAACACTTGCGCGCGATACGAGGCATCCTGCCGGTCGAACACGGATGTCGACGGCATCGACACGACGCGCGCGCGCACGCCCTGTTCGTCGAGCTGGCGTTGTGCTGCAAGCGCGAGCGCGACTTCCGATCCCGTCGCGACGATCACCACGTCGGGCGAGCCGCCCGCTGCTTCGCTCAGCACGTAGCCGCCTCTGCGCACGAGCGCGATCTGTGTGTCGTCGCGCGTCGCTTGCGGCAGGTTCTGACGCGACGCGACGAGCGACGTCGGGCCGTTCGCGCGCTCGATCGCCATCTGCCACGCGATCGCGGTCTCGACGGTATCGCATGGACGCCATACGTCGAGGCCAGGAATCAGACGCAAACTCGCGAGATGCTCGATCGGCTGATGCGTCGGACCGTCTTCACCAAGGCCGATCGAATCGTGCGTCAGCACATGAATGACACGCTGCTTCATCAACGCGCTCATCCGTATCGCGTTGCGTGCGTAGTCGGAGAACACGAGGAACGTGCCGCCGTATGGAATGAAGCCGCCGTGCAGCGTCATCCCGTTCATGATCGCCATCATCCCGAACTCGCGCACGCCGTATGACAGGTAGTTCGCGTGCGGATCGATCGCCTGCCCCGGCACGAATCTCCGCGACGCCTTGACGGCCGTCAGGTTCGAGCCCGTCAGATCCGCAGAGCCGCCGAACAGCTCGGGCAGTTCGGGCACCAGCACGTCGAGCGCGATCTGCGACGACTTGCGCGTCGCGGTCGGCCCAGTGACACCGCGCGCGACCTCGACAAGCTGCTGCGCGATGCGCGGCCAGTCCGCTGACAGTTCGCCGCGCATCCTGCGCTCGAACTCCGCAGCCGCGTCCGGATATTCGACGCGATACGCTTCGAGCAGCGCGCTCCACTCGCGCACGCGTGCCGCGCCGCGCTCGCGCTGGCTCCAGTTCGCGCGAACGTCGTCGGGGATTTCGAACGGCGGATGATCCCAGTCGAGCGCGCGCCGTGTCGCTTCGATTTCATCCGCGCCGAGCGGCGCGCCGTGCACGTCGTGCGTATCCGCCTTGTTCGGCGAGCCCCAGCCGATCGTCGTGCGGCACACGATCAGGCTCGGCCGCGCGCCGTTCGCTTTCGCATTGTCGTGCGCGTTACGTATCGCCGCATCGACGGCGAGCGCGTCGTGGCCGTCTATCGGTCCGATCACGTTCCAGCCGTATGCGCGAAAGCGCGCCGCCGTATCGTCGGTAAACCAGTTGCTCACGTGACCGTCGATGGAGATGCCGTTGTCGTCATAGAAGCAGATCAGCTTGCCGAGCCCGAGCGTGCCCGCGAGCGAACCGGCCTCGTGGCTGACCCCTTCCATCAGGCAGCCATCGCCGAGAAACACATACGTGTGGTGATCGACGATGGGAAACCCCGGCCGGTTGAAACGCGCGGCGAGCAGCTTCTCCGCGAACGCCATGCCGACGCCGTTCGCGAGTCCCTGCCCGAGCGGGCCCGTCGTCGTCTCGACACCGGGCGTGACGCCGACTTCAGGATGCCCGGGCGTTTTCGCGTGCAGTTGCCGGAAGCGCTTCAGCTCGTCGAGCGGCAGATCGTAGCCCGTCAAATGCAGCGCCGCGTAAAGCAGCATCGAGCCATGACCGTTCGACAACACGAAGCGGTCGCGATCGGGCCACGACGGATCGGCGGGACTGTGCCGCAGATGATCGCGCCACAGCACTTCGGCGATGTCGGCCATGCCCATCGGCATGCCCGGATGGCCCGATTTCGCGGCCTCCACGGCATCGATCGCGAGAAAGCGAAGCGCGTTCGCGAGACGGCGCCGGCTCTGCGGCGCCGCCGTCTCCAGACTCGTGTGAGCGATTTGATTCATTGCGGAAGTCCTCCTTCATGACATCGGCACGCGCCTTCACATCGTTGCCTGCTCGCGGTTGCCCATCAGGCGCAGGATCATCGGCGTGAAGATCAGCTGGATCGCGAGACCCATCTTGCCGCCCGGACACACGATCGTGTTGGGACGCGACATGTACGAGTCGTGCAGCATCGACAGCAGATACGGAAAGTCGATACCTTTAGGATTGGCGAAACGGATCACGAGCATGCTTTCGTCGAGCGATGGAATGTCGCGCGACGTGAACGGATTTGATGTGTCGACGACGGGCACGCGCTGGAAATTCACATGCGTGCGCGAGAACTGCGGGCAGATGTAGCTCACATAGTCAGGCATCCGGCGCAGGATCGTATCGACGACAGCCTCTTGCGAATAACCGCGCATGTTCTTGTCGCGATGCAGCTTCTGAATCCATTCGAGGTTGATGATCGGCACCACGCCGACGAGCAGGTCCGCATGCTGCGCGACGTTGACGCGATTCGTGACGACCGCGCCATGCAGTCCTTCGTAGAACAGCAGGTCGGTGTCTTCCGCGACGTCGGCCCACGCGGTGAACGTGCCAGGCGGCTGGCCGTGCTCGGCGCCTTCGGCTTCGTCGTGCAGATACTTGCGGCACTTGCCCGTGCCCGTCGAGCCGTAAGTGGAGAACAACTGCTCGAGTTCTTCGAACAGATTGCCCTCCGGCCCGAAATGGCTGAAGTGCTGATCGCCCGTTTCTTCGGCTTCTTTCAGCTTCTGCCGCATCTGCTGACGATCGAACGCATGGAACGAATCGCCTTCGATGATCGCCGCCTTGACCTTCTCGCGCCGGAAGATGTGCTGAAACGAACGCGTAATCGTCGTCGTGCCCGCACCCGACGAACCCGTTATCGCGACGATCGGATGTTTAGTCGACATGTCTCTTCCTCGTGTTCGTTGTCGTGGAGGTCAACGCGTCACTGCGTTGCGCGGAACAGCGAGCGCGTGTTGAACAGCGGCGACTCGAAGCGCTCGTCGGTGCCGCTGTCGAACTCGACGTGATAACGCTCGAGCCGCTCGACTTCTCGCCGCGAGCCGAGGATCACGGGCACGCGCTGATGCAGCGCCTCAGGCATCACGTCGAGAATGCGTCCGCGTCCCGTCGATGCGCGCCCGCCCGCCTGCTCGACGATCATCGCCATCGGGTTGGCTTCGTAGAGCAGCCGCAAGCGCCCGGGCTTCGCCGGGTCCTTGTAGTCCTTCGGGTACATGAACACGCCGCCGCGCATCAGGATGCGGTGCACCTCCGCGACGAGCGACGCAATCCAGCGCATGTTGAAGTCCTTCTGCCGGGGACCGGCCTGGCCCTTCACGCACTCGTCGATGTAGCGCTGCACGGGCGGCTCCCAGAAACGTCTGTTCGACGCGTTGATCGCGAACTCTTGCGTGTCCTCGCCGATGTGCAGATCGGGATGGGTCAGGATGTATGCGCCGATCTGCGGATCGAGCGTGAAGCCGTGCACGCCGCGGCCGAGCGTCAGCACGATCATGTCGGCGGGACCGAACAGCGCATAACCCGCGCAGACCTGCTTGCTGCCCGGCTGCAAGAAATCCTCGACACGCGGATCGGTGATGCCCGGCGGCGCTTCGAGCACCGAGAAGATCGTGCCGACGGTCAGATTGACGTCGATATTCGACGAGCCGTCGAGCGGGTCGAACAGCAACAGATAGCGTCCGCGCGGATACTCGGCGGGAATCTCATACGCGTGCTCCAGTTCCTCGGAGACCATCCCCGCGAGCTGCCCGCCCCACTCGCAGCACGACAGCATGATCTCGTTCGAAATCACGTCGAGCTTCTGCTGTGTCTCGCCCTGCACGTTCTTCGCGCCGGCAGCGCCGATCGCGCCGTCGAGCGCGCCGCGCGCGACACGCGTGCCGATGTACTTGCACGCGGTCTGGATGTCGTTGATGAGCGCCGTCAGCTGCTCGTCCTGCGCCGGATGGCGGCGGTGCTCTTCGATGATGAACTTCGAGAGCGTCGTTCGGCCGTGCTGCATGTCTGCCTCCTTCTACGGTGTGTTGCGGAACACGCGGCTTGCGCGAATATCGGCGTCGACGATCGTCTCGAGCGCGTCGCGCGTCACGGTTCCCGTCGACGAGAACACGCGGTTGGCCTGACGCAGCCGAGCGCGATCGAGTGCGTTGCGAATCGAGCGCGCATTCGCGAAGTTCGGTTGGCTCTTGCGCCGCCCGATGTATTGGCGCAGCGCGAGCTTCGCGTCGGCGTCGAGCCTGTAGTGCATGTCGCGCAGCATCAGCTCCGCGATCTCGAACAGCTCCTCGTCCGTATAGTCGGGAAAGTCGATGTGATGCGCGATGCGCGACGTCATGCCCGGATTGCTCCTGAAGAAGGTGTCCATCCGGTCCTTGTAGCCCGCGAGAATCACGACCAGATCGTCGCGCTGGTTCTCCATGATCTGCAGCAGGATCTCGATCGCTTCCTGGCCGTAATCGCGCTCGTTCTCCGGGCGATACAGGTAATACGCCTCGTCGATGAAGAGCACGCCGCCCATCGCCCGCTTGATCACCTCCTTCGTCTTCGGCGCCGTGTGGCCGATGTACTGGCCGACGAGATCGTCGCGCGTGACGGCCACGACGTGCCCCTTGCGCACATAGCCGAGGCGATGAAGGATTTCCGCCATGCGCATCGCCACCGTGGTCTTGCCGGTGCCGGGATTGCCCGTGAAGCACATATGCAGCGACGGCGCAGCGGTCGCCATGCCCAGCTCCTTGCGCGCGCGCTCGACGACGAGGAACGCGGCAATCTCGCCGATGCGCGTCTTGACAGGCGCAAGCCCGACCAGCTCGCGGTCGAGCCGTTCCAGCACATCGTGGATTTGCGCGTCGCGTACTATCGCTTGCAGGTCGATGGCGTTTTCGGTGCTCATGGCGTCGAGTCTCGTCAACGGGTTGAACCATATGCGGCGATCATGTCGCGCCGCGCGCTACTCGTAGCGCTCGCCCTCCCGCCGGTCGTCCGCATAGGGACGCAGCCGGTAGCGGATCGTGCGCGCCTCGCCTTCGTCGCGCACGAGGCAGAAGCCAGGCTCGTCGTCCGGGCGGGCCACGATGAACGACAGCCGCATCGTCTCGAAGCCGGGCGTCGAATCGAATGCATTGACCTTCACGTAGTGTCGCGGCTTCGCCTTGCGGCACGCATCGACTTCGAGCATCACGCCCGCCGCGTCCCTGAGGTCGAACATCGGCAGACCCCACATGTCCCAGAACGAATTGCGCGGATGCGGATCGTCGGTGAATTCGACGGAGCACGCCCATCCCTGGCGCAGCGCGTATTCGATCTGTCCGCGAATCTCGTCGTCGGTCAAATCGGGCAAGAAAGAAAACGTTCCCTGAGTGAGTCGCATGTCGTTCTCCGTCTTTATGATGTCGTTGCGGTCGGCACGAAGTCGGGCGTATCGGTCGACGTGTAGTTGAAGGTCACGTCGCGCCACGTGTCGAGCGCCTGCTTGAGCGGCGTGCACCAGCGCGCAGCGGCTTCGAGAATCTGTGGTCCTTCGTTCGCGATGTCGTGCCCTTCGTTGCGTGCCTTCGTCATCGCTTCGAGCGCGACGCGGTTCGCGGTCGCGCCGGCCTGGATGCCCATCGGATGGCCGATCGTGCCGCCGCCGAACTGCAGCACGACGTCGTCGCCGAACAGCGCAAGCAGCTGATGCATCTGGCCCGCATGGATGCCGCCCGACGCGACGGGCATCACCTTCTTCAGCGCGGCCCAGTCCTGCTCGAAGAACAGGCCGCGCTGCAGATCGACTTCGTTGCGCGATTCGCGGCACACGTTGTAGAAGCCCTGCACCGTGTGCGGATCGCCTTCGAGCTTGCCGACGGCCGTGCCCGCGTGCGCGTGATCGACACCCGCGAGACGCAGCCACTTCGCGATCACGCGAAACGACACGCCATGATTCTTCTGCCGCGTATAGGTGCTGTGGCCGGCACGATGCATGTGCAGGATCATGTCGTTCTTGCGCGCCCAGTTCGACATCGACTGGATCGCGGTCCAGCCGATGACGAGATCGACCATCACGATGCACGAGCCGAGTTCCTTTGCGAATTCGGCGCGCTCGTACATGTCCTCCATCGTCGCGGCGGTGACGTTCAGGTAGTGCCCCTTGATTTCGCCACTCGACGCTTCCGCGCGCTTGACCGCTTCCATGCAGAACAAAAAGCGGTCTCGCCAGTGCATGAAAGGCTGCGAATTGATGTTCTCGTCGTCCTTCGAAAAGTCGAGGCCGCCTTTTAGCGCTTCATACACGACGCGTCCATAGTTCTTTCCGGACAGACCGAGCTTCGGCTTCATCGTCGCGCCGAGCAGCGCGCGGCCGAATTTGTCGAGGCGTTCGCGCTCGACGACAATGCCCGTCGGCGGCCCCTTGAACGTCTTCACATACGCGACGGGAATGCGCATGTCCTCGAGGCGCAGCGCCTTCAGCGGCTTGAAGCCGAACACGTTGCCGATCACCGACGCAGTCAGGTTCGCGATCGACCCTTCCTCGAACAGGTCGAGCTCGTAGGCGATGTAGGCGAAGTACTGCTGCTCGGTCGGCGTGCCCGGGCCGGTGTTCGGCACGGGATCGACGAGGTACGCCTTCGCGCGATACTTCTCGCAGGCCGTGAGCCGGTCGGTCCAGACCACCGTCCATGTCGCCGTCGACGATTCGCCCGCCACGGCCGCCGCCGCCTCGTCGGGCTCCACGCCCGGCTGCGGCGTGATGCGGAACAGTGCGATGACGTCCGTATCCTTCGGTTGATAATCCGGCTGCCAGTACCCCATCTGCCTGTACTTGAGCACACCCGCCGCATAACGCTGCCTGGCATCGGTGATCACGCTGCTTTCCACGGGAATGGTCATCGTCTCGCTCCTCGTTGGCTGACCTCATGGAAAACAAGGTTATGCGGCCAGGGAATCGTTAGGAATTCATTTCTTCTTTGGTCTCGATTAAGCGTTGCTTAGTGAAGGGCATCGATGCTTCGGCAGGTTCGTGTATTCGTGGCCGTCGCGCGGCGCCTGAAACTTCGCGCGAGCCGCCGGGACGTCGAGTCGGCAGCCCGCCATGCGGGGGGGCAACCCCGATATACGCATGTTCGAGCGCCTTTGCGAACGGATGTCACATCGAAAGGCGGCCGTACTGAATTCCGCCATATCGGTCAAAGCCACAACAATTAGGGACTAAATTTTCTTTATCGACGATTTATCACTAAGCTTTCCTTTAGATCATGTCGAATGCATGATGCCCCTGCGCATCTTTTGTGTGAGTGGGTTTGATTGGCTTGTGTGAATGTCCATCGGATTCGTTTTAATGTCTTAGCACATGCGAGCCGCCTGCTTCCTCTCCTTATCGATAAAGACGGATCATGCTGAATGCCAGTCGATTTCGAACAGCTCGCTAAAACGTCAGTGAAAAAACTGGCGAAATATAAATTCCATCGGGACCATGCGATCCAGGCCAGAGAGATCCTTCGAACGATCGAAAAGCTGCACGGGAAGATCAGCCCCGCTCTGGTCAGGCAAACCGACAGCTATGCACACGACGTCTTCGGCGACGCGATCTACGCGCCGTGGTTGCGCGTCTATGCCGCCGTGAACGGCTCATTCAAGGAAGGCTGGATACCGGACAATTATTATGGAGCGGTCGTCGTACCGCGCACGAAAGGCTGGTACGGAAAGATTTCGACGTTGAAATCGGCATCACAGCTGATATTCCGCGACAAGGCATTTCCCGACCTGGGATATTTCGCCAATGGCTTTTTCTATACGATGGAAAACGCGGTCATAGCCGATCAGGATCTTCGCAATATGCTTTTTAGCGAAACAGACAAGATCGCTTTTAAACTGGATCAATCGGGCCAAGGGAAAGGCGTATATGTCATCGATAGCCAGTCGTTCGACCCGCAATCCATCCGGTCAGGCGGAAATGGCGTATTTCAGGCATTCATCAGGCAACACGAGCTATTCGACCTTTTCACGCGCGGTCCCGTCGCGACGCTGCGGCTGACGACGGTCGTCGAGCCGGCAGGCGGGATCTCGCTTCGCGCGTGCTTCCTGCGTCTGGGCCGAGCCGGCGAAACGCACGTACAGACGGGCAGCGAGGTCAACGTACCCATCAATGCGCTGACGGGAGAACTGGACCCGCGCGGCTTTATGAGCGACTGGACGGATGTACGGGCGCATCCGGACACGAAAATAGAATTCGACGGCGTCAGGATTCCGGCATTCTCCGAATGCGTCGCGAAGGTGCTGGCGCTTCACGCGAAAGTGCCTTTCGTCTGCTGCATCGGATGGGACGTGACCGTCGACGCCGATGAAAACGTGAAAGTACTCGAATGGAACGCCGAACATAACGACATCAAATTCGGCGAAGCGACTCAAGGTCCGTGTTTCTCGGACCTTGGATGGGAGCACCTGCAATTCCCTCATTGACGCGGTCGAAGCGGTTGGCGGCTGCATGCGCTGCCGGCGTCCATCGCTGTCGACGGAACGGACGAAGCGGGTGACGAACGGAATCCAGAATCAGGCCAAGGACATGTCCCTATGCAGGCCGTGGCGGGATATGAGAAAGTCGAGTTGAATCAGAGCCGATTCGATCTAAAGCTACTTTCGCATCGAGCGGTGCCGACACACCGCCATCCCAGGGAGCACGGCAATGAAGATCCAGTATTTACTTGTGGCGGCTGCTATCGCCATGACGGGCTGCCCGGTATTTGCCCAGCAACAGCCATCTGTGGAGATCAAGCAGGGACCCGACAAGAGCACCGTGACAGGAACGACAACGGTAGTCGCCACGGTTGTCTCCATCGATCCCGCTACGCGGACTGTCATGCTCAAGGACAAGAACGGCCGCGTCGAAAAACTCGCGGCGAGCGAGCAAGTGCGCAACTTCGATCAGCTGAAGGTCGGCGATGTAGTCACCACCGAATACCAGGAGGCGAGGTCGCTGAGCCTGAAAAAAACAAGCGGCCCGCGCTCTTCCAGCGAACGGCAGACCTTGCAGCCGGCCGCGTCCGGGACCAAACCGGGCGGCATAATCAGTCGCGAGACTACGGTAGTGGGCGATGTCGTTGCCGTGGATGCAACGCGCAATCACGTCACGATTAGAGGGCCGAAGGGCCCAATGGACGTGCTCGTGGACCCCGAGCAACTGAAGAACATTCGTGTGGGTGATCAGGTTGAGGTCGTGCACACCGAAGCGGTTGCGATATCCGTCACGCCCGGAGCGAGCAAGTAGCCGAGGGCAGCGCCAGATGTCGCGTTTCGCGCCATTCTGTAGCGGTCTTCGGACTGATATGACTTCACGTGTCAATGGGATCGGTTTTCAGGTTGTCGTGTAGACGTCATGTGAATTTCCTGAGAGCGACGTAGCAGTAAATCTCGACGGTGGATCACACTGATATTCGCGGGTTG
>NZ_JAYMRZ010000023.1:0-144103 GCF_038900715.1 Paraburkholderia phymatum
GCAGGATCGTCGTGTGGGCCAGCGACAGGCCTCGTTCCGCCATCATTTCGACCAGATCGCGCAAGCTAAGCTTGTAGCGCAGGTACCAGCGAACACACAGGATGATCACATCGCGGTCAAAGTGACGGCCTGAACAGTTCGCCCAGGCTCTTCAGCTTGCTCATCGTCGGTTCTCAATTCGTTCAGCCCGACACCTTAACCGATTCGCCCCCGCGCTATTTGCACCAGAGCCATCTTCTTCATGCCCACATCTTACTGCGCACATCAAACTTGACATTGCCCTTGAATGTACAAAAGATCCGAGCTCTATCCGGACGACCACTATTCTGCGGCGGGGGACATCAGTCTAGCTGTCTCGTCATGGATGGAATTGACGTACTCGTCGCCTTTGCATAGAAACTGACCAGCGAGTCATGCATCTGCTGACGACTCACATCGTCTGCATACGCCATGTGACCGCCAGGGTACAGGATTCGAGTATAGCTCGCTTGCATTTGCGATTGCGGGACCCGGCCGCCCTTGGGATCCGAAACATATTGCATGTCCCAATCGACCTTTGCCGCCGGAACGACGGCATCGTAATACCCGGCAGCAGTCAACACTTGCATCTTCGGATTGGTTGCCATTTCATCCGCAATGAAAATGGTTGCGTCCGGAAATGGAAGCTGAGAACCATCTGGATAACTTGTGATATGGTTCCAGGCGGGAGCGATTATCGAATTCAGTCCTTGATATCCGGACACGGCCTGGTATTTTAGGGTGTTATAGACATACGACGCGAAAATCGGCGTGTATGCTGACAGGTCGTCAAGCGCCGGATCCCATGTCAAATAATTGTTCATGGCTTGCGAAATATCACCCCCAATCAGACTTTTTCTTAAATCATACAGCCCCAATGTTTTCCCGTTCACCATGGCGTTTGTCGTAACGATGGCGTTTTTTCGCATCAGTTGTAAATTATCAGCGGCGATTTGTGCACCCGAATCGTTGGCAAATTTAATTGTCTGTGCAAGCACGGATGAATTTGCTGGTGACCCTGTTGAAGACGAGTCGAATAGATATGGACTTTTATTTGCGGTCGCGTATACCCCATTTCCCATTAGAGAGTTAAGGGTGCCGGTATATTTTTTTGCTGCATCCTCGACGCTATCGGATGAAATCCACGAAACGTAATCCGCTTTATAGCCGCTTAAGTCGACGCCAAGAATGAAATTCAATGCGCCGCCTGACTGCGCCGTAGGTGAATTAAAAAATGAATATGCCATTGTTGGAACAATTGACGCGGCATAATTTGAGGCGAATTGGATGGGGACATCAGAAGATAGCGCATTTCCCATCGATTGAATTAATTTGCCCATTTGATTTATGCTGGCAATTGAGGGGCGCTCGGGGGAACTTGTCGTGGTTTTCCATACTTGCGGATACGGCCGTGTGAAAGCATCAATTTGTTTGTTGACGAGATCTACAGAGGGCGTTAGCTTAATAAGCTCATTAAAGGCGAAATCCTCCGATTTTTGAAAAAGCTGTGGGGAATCGACGTTTATTAGCGCTGGATCTGTAATTGCCCCCCAGTATCTTGCCGCCATCGTAACAGTGGGAAGCAAAAACGCCGGAAGGGGATACCGTCGAGCTGGCTTTACGGAGCCATCCGGATAAAGATTATAAGTTGCTTCTTCGTAGTAATTTAACGCTGGCGCCTGCATCAGAAGGCCGCTCAGTTTGATCCCATACGTATTGTGCAGCGTGTACGACATGATCCCGACGCGTGGTCCGCCGTAGGATTCACCGTAGAGCATCAGCGGCGACTGGCCGCGATTGTTGACGTTAAGGTATCGATAGATCAGCCCAGCGTTGACCGTCTCATCCGCATCGACCGCCCAAAAATCCTGATTCTTCTTTGGTGCGATCGCTTCGGAATAACCGGTTCCCGGAGGGTCGACAAAGACCATATCGGTCTTGTCGATCAACGTCTGCGGGTTATCGCCGAGGGTCACGTCATTAGGGCCGGTCACCGTGGAACCCTGTTCGGAAAATACCCGCATCGGCCCATAAGAGCCCATGCGAAGATAATTCGACGACGCACCTGGCCCGCCGTTGAAAAAGAAGGTAATCGGACGTTGCGTTACGTCCGCCCCGTCCAACGTGTAGGCGGTGTAGAAGATCGAAGCCGTTGGGGCATTGGTGCGCTCATCCCGTACGGTCAGATGCCCTGCAGTTGCCGTATAGGTCAGCGTTTGACCGTTGACGGTAATACGATGGTGTGTCACAGCAGCCCCCTCGATTGCAGAGGAAAGCGAACCGCCGGCGGTAGTGTCGTAGGCCGTATTGTCGATGTAGGGTTGATCAGCTGCTAACGGTGGCAAGGACAGAGTTGCAGGCGTGGTGGCCGAAGTTGGCCGAATTGTCAGTGGGGAAGGGGCTGAGCTTGAGGACGGTACTGCGGTTGATGTTGTGGAAACGGAACCATCGTCTCCAGCGCTACAGGCACTCATAAGACCGGCGGCGATGATGGCCGCTCCAAGATTGCTGGCTTTGATTAACGGTAGTCGATGGCCAAAATGCTTCGCAAAAGATAAACGTCCCATTTTTTACCCGTCTAGTTACTGATTTCAGATCAAATATTGCCTACCCCGTGCGCATCGGCTTTGTCGCAATAAGGGACCTGCTATGCTGAAGTCCCGAAGACGGACGATCTGACCGATGAAGCAGAACCTGAATCCCACGGTGGCGAAGGTGCTCAAGTACCTGCATTATCCGCTTGACGTAATCCTTCTCTGCGTGCGCTGGTACGTTGCGTATCCGCTGGGTCTGCGTCACCTCGAGCAGATGATGGGCGAGCGAGGAATTTCGGTTGACCATTCGACCGCGCATCGCTGGGCACTCAAACTGTTGCCGGTTCTGGAGAAGGCGTTTCGGCGCTGCAAGCGGGCGGTCGCCAGGAGTTGGCGTATGGACGAAACGTACATTGGACTCGGCGAGCGAACTCACGCTTGCCGAAGGCGAACCGCAGGAACGGAACAAAACTATTGTGCCGGGTGAGGGGCCCATCGAAATCGAACACCGAGAGCACCTTCACTCCTTTCGGGTTAGCCTCAAGCATTTCCACGCTCATCAGTTGGCCTCTGCCAGTCGGACGCTGTGCTCCCCACTACCCAGATCAGCGGCCTTCACTCCGTGCCACTTAGCGCGCTCAAGGATGTTGACCGCCCACTTGTAGTGAGTTGCGGGTTCACACATCGCGTCGTTGTGCTTGAAAACGGCAGGAGCTACATCGTTGAGGATAAACTTGGCGCAGTTGAGGTCCGCGACGCTCACTCGGAGGGTATCGTGGATGACGCTGATCTGGCTCGGATGAATAGCCGTCTTCCCTACCAGCCCATGAGCGATGTCCAGCTCCAACTCCTCCTTCAGGAGATGAGGAGTGGCGAGCTGCTCGAATACAGGAGCGGTCAGAGCAAAGCCCTGAGCCCCCATGATCCCAGCAAGCATAGGGATCACGTAGTTCATCGGCGTGTTGTAGAGCGTGGTGGCCGGATTGCGCCGCAGACCAAGACAACCCATGAGGTCGTTTCCGCCTATCCGCAGCGTGATGATGCGCTGGTTCAGGTTGGCCTTCAGAGCCTGGCCAAGCTCCACCATTGCGCCAGGGTCGAACACGTCGACTGTCTCCAGTGTGGGCATCAGGCACAGATCCGGGTTGCTCACCGCGTATTCCCAAGATTGGAGGGATTTCAGGGTCAACTTGGGTACGACGAACCCATCGACGTGCTTCATCAGGGGCCAGTCACTCAGCACCGCTGCCATCGCAGCATCGCGCGGCCGGACGAACAGCAGGGGACCATGTTCAGGGCGGCCGCCCCTAGCCTCAACATCCATGAGGAGCGCCCGCAGGTTCGCGAGCGCGCTTTCGACGTCGATCGCCGCCACCGCGTCTTCCAGGCACACCACAAGTGAGCGCAATTCTGAGATCTTGGTGCCGAAAACCACGTCCAGGATGTCACCGCGGGTAGCCGGCATGTACAGAGTCGCCCCCAGGGCGAATGGAGAAGTGGCGCCCATCAGATCGGACTCCGTATGATTGTCGCGGCACGATACGGCCCCAGGTCAGCGCCAGCTTCCTCTACGGTCACGCCCGCGCGGTCAGTGAGATGCATTAACAACTGCACGTGGCTGTCGCTGCGATCACGTACCAGAACGTGATCAGGCACACGACGCAGAACCGCTCGGGTTGCCTCAGCGATACCCGGCTTCACGCGATTCAAGTTGAAGATGCCAAAACGAGTTGCCAGCGAGGACACCACGTCATCAGCGGACGCTTGGAGTTCCAATCGCTGTTCGTTGGTCCATGGAGTTGCGGGATAAACTTCGCCCAGCGCCCCACGTTCGACCTCGATCTTATCGATGAACTCTCGGGTTACATCATGCTTAGGCAGGTGGTCGTATGTCACGCAACCATGAAGCCCACCTTGAGTCGGCCAGATGGTGCGGGATACGAGGCCGGACACGGTTGCACCGAGGGTGCCGGACGGAATTACCCAGTCCTCTGCAGAGCCAGCCAGCCAAGCGCGGCCGCAGGGGTCTGCTAGAACAACGAGGCGAGGATCTTCTGGGAAGCGCTTGTCGTCGTCCAAGGTCCGCCTGAGCTCACCGGAGATTGCGCCTTTGCCGGTCCAGCCATCCACGAAGACGATCTTTTCGGCACCGTGCAACTGGATGATGGCTTCCAGAGCCACCGTGTCGATCCCGCAATCACGAATGATGCTGACACCGTAGTGGTGAGCATCGCGGCCCATTTCGACGAGTGCCCGGCGCAGCAGGACGCCGAGGGGCACGCCTGCGCGAACAAATGAAACCAGGGCGATGCTCGGCCCGGTGTAAGCGGCATTCAATGCCAAGGCCAGGGACTGAACATTGGAAGCCATACGAGCACCGTTCTGCGCCAGGGCATGGGTGTAGAGACCCTTGTGCACGTCGGTAGGAGCCTGCTCCAAGCTTATCATCTCAGAGTAATGCTTCTGATTCGTCTGAATCAGAAGCTCCTTTTCCTCAACGTTAGTGACGCTCATCTGCACGCGTTGCAAAAGGAAATGTACATCTTCAGGGGCGTAGCTGCCGCTGCCGACGGTGCTCAGGGTGGCGAGAAGATTACTCATTGATGAGCGCCTTCACTACTGTTGCCAGTTGACTGCGCGCCGGCGTCGACCACATGTGACAGAGGTCCATGAACCCCAGGTCGGAGACGCTGTCACCGAAGCCCAGGACTGGCCGCTCGCCGTGGATCTCACGGTCGCGGCGCAACCATTCTTGAACGGCGAAGCATTTTTCCAAACCCGCAGGCAGGAAGGCGAGGTTGTTGCCGTTAACGTGGATGTGCATGCATTCCAACATGCTTCGAGATTGAACTTCGGTCAGCAACTCAGTGAGCACAGAGTCGTCGGACTCGTTGTGCTTGGTCACCACGTAGTGGCGCAGACCTTTCTCTCCAACTACCCAACTGCGCAGGGAGTAGCCCAGTTCTTTGCCGATCTGCAGGGTGGCCTCGCTCAGTGTCGACAGCCGGTCTTGAAAGGTCCGGAGCGACTCGGCCATCTGTCCGTGCCAGGTCTGGTCAAGCGATCCGTCAGGGCGGAGCATCACGCCACCATGGGAGCAAATTGCACCTTCGGTGAAAGGAAGCTTGACGCGGTTGTAGGCCTCCACGCTACGTGCGGTAACCGGAACGACGTCGGCCGAGGCCAGCAGCCAGTTGATGAAGAATTTCTGGACCGGGTTCATGTACCCGTTGGGCTGCCCATGCACGTCCAGGGTGACGATGATTCGTGGGGTGGCCTCCGCCATCTTGCCTGCGGTCTGGAACAGGGTGTCGTCGAGGTCGACGAATATCAGCGGACGATTACTGCTCATCGAAAATTACCTCCGCATTCAGGACATCAACCAGTTCTGCAGGGAGCGCTTGCGCCGGGGTTTCGGTGCAGATAAGAACTCGGTCGAACTGGCCGGGCTTCACGTTGTAGAGGAAGTTCGGAATACCGAGGCCATAGTTGTCAGAAAACGACAGCGCGTGCTCGATGGCGTGGCCTAGGGCTATAGGGGACCTGGTGGTGGAGCTGAAGTAGACATCCGCCCCGGCTCGCTCCGCGCGCTCCGCCAGCAGGAAGGGACGCCAGACGAACTCACCGGTACCCACTACGACGACTTTCTCGCCGGGCTGGATCTGAATGTCCGGTGCGAGCGTGTCGTCCACGTGGCGAACGCCCAAGCGCCCCCAGTCATTGCAGGGTGAGAGAGGCCATTCACCTATAGAAACGGCGCCGACGCGTAGCATATCCGGCAGGGGCGCGGACTGATCTTCGTGGAACTGATACGAGCCGCTCAGCAAGGATACGGCGGTGGTCGACTCTCCGATGGCCTTACGCACAGCACCCGCAGACCAGTCCGTCAGGACGCACGTGACCACTCGCTCGATCTTCTTCAGGCCGGCTTCGATTAGTGCGCGGTGCAGGTTGAGAAAGGTCTTGCCGGTAGAAGCCTCATCGTCCACCAAGACTAAAGATCGGGCCTGAAGCATCAAATCACGAACCTCGGGATCGACCGGCAGGTGGATTAAGTGGGTGCTGGCATGACTGTGCTCTTCCTCGAATCGAGCAAAGAGGTCGGTACCCAAAGGATGACGGGTACTGGTGAGGTACACGCTGTCGGAACGCGTTGCACTGTAAGCACGGTGCACGCCGGCACCGAGGCCAACTGCGGTTTCGGCCATGCCGATTACCAGCACTGGGCCGGGCATGTCCGCTGGGATCTCGCTGACGAGGCTCTCGAAACTGGCAGCCATGATCGATGGGCGCGCCGGTATGTGGCGTCCCAGAACTTTGGACACGAAGAGGAATGCCCGCTTTGGATTCCGGCGCTCTGCGAAACCGAACAAGTTAGCCGCGGGCAAGGCGGCGGCGTCGACTTTGACCTCGAGCAGTCCCCGCTTGAGTTGAGCGCGTAGGAACGTCGGTACTACATTGCTGTCCATGAACTGCTTCCTAGCTTGATGCGAGGTCGAGGACCTAACAGGCTGTTGAAAATCGCCTCGTTGTGACAACCGCGGCACTGTTTAAAAGGATTTCGGATTTTGTCGCGATAAGGGCAACGGTCATAGCAAAGCGCGATAGCATAGGATTGCTTATTTCGCCAGCGAGTAAAATTGCTCAGCGGCAGATGGCTGAGTGCCGCGAATGCATTTCATCTGCCCCTTGACGATCGTACGCATGACTTCGATGCCACCCAGAATGATGCTGGCACAGCGAAAATCTTTGAATCCCAGCATGGGACGGGTGCGACGCTTGATGGCACGGTGGTCCTGCTCTACAACGTTGTTCAGGTATTTGTTCTAGCGGACCTTGATCGGCGTCTCACGTTCGGCGTTGAGCGCTTGGGATAAGGTGATGATTGCCGGGGACGTGCCTGGACGACATACAGCGTACCGCCAGCACGTGTAGCCAAAGTGCGACCTCCGTCGAGTCTGACAATATACGTGCCAGAATGGCCGCGGTGGGATGCTGCACCGTCAGTACCGACCCGTTTGTCAGAGAAGCCATTGGGTTACGCAATAACATGAAAGGGGGCAATCTCGTGTTTTAAACCTGTGAAAGTTGCCGCGTTTACCGAACACCCATCGGAAAAGCGGGGATGTTCCGGAGCCTGGTGCGCTCACCGGCAGATGCATCACATGCCGGTAACGGACAGCTACAAGCTAATTCCCCTGCCGGATTCGATCCAAAATCTCGCAAAAAAAACCGTCAGAGCCACCTAAACCCTGACGGTCCGCCAAAAAGCCCTAGCAGTAAGCGGACCGAGGACAACCGCTCACTGCAAGCATAGGATACGAGCAGAAGCCTTAGTCGCATTTGACCGAGATCAGATCTCTCTATCTCTCTCAAAGGCAGGCAACATTCTCATGCCCGCACTGGCAACGGCCTCCCTCACGACGTGGGCAGATCAAGAACTCTCCATAGTTGCCAGTACGCCTATCCCGTGAATAGCGTGGCGTCGTGGTTACATAGAGACGATCCGTTGCTGGTGCGAAAAGTTCGGCGCCGGATTCGTCCTGTTCGCCAAAGCCGTGCGGCGCATGCCAGGCAGCACTTGGGCATCTGGATGGGATGTTCGTGACGCTCGCGGCGAGCCATATCTGTTGTGGCGCGCCGTCAACGAGCATGACGTCCGGGACTTGATGTTGCGGTGATCCTGCTCGACCAGATTATTGAGATATTTCGAGGATCGGACCTTCGTGTCCTCAGGCAGCAAGCCATCGGCCTTCATCTCGCGCACGGCGCGGTGCGAGGCTGCATAGCCATCAAGCGTGATGGTCTTCGGTGGCTGGCCCTGAAGTCTGATTGCCTTCCTGAAAAAGGCTTTTGCCGCCTTCACGTCGCGCCTGGCACTGAGCATGAAGTCTACCGTCTGACCCACCCGATCCACCGCCCGATAAAGATAGATCCACTTGCCGCGCAGCTTGAGGTAAGTCTCGTCGACGCGCCAGGACTGGCCGGTGGGCCTGCCGAAGCGGTTCCACCGTTTGACGAACTCCGGCGTAAAGCTCCGCACCCAGCAGGATCGTCGTGTGGGCCAGCGACAGGCCTCGTTCCGCCATCATTTCGACCAGATCGCGCAAGCTAAGCTTGTAGCGCAGGTACCAGCGAACACACAGGATGATCACATCGCGGTCAAAGTGACGGCCTGAACAGTTCGCCCAGGCTCTTCAGCTTGCTCATCGTCGGTTCTCAATTCGTTCAGCCCGACACCTTAACCCGATTCGCCCCGCGCTATTTGCACCAGAGCCGTGAACTCGCTGTATGGACCGCGTGGCTCGCCGAAAGTCATGCCGTTGTGACCTGTCCGCCACATCCTGACGGCATGGATCGCTCCTGCGTCGCCCCATATGCCGATCTTCTCCGGTACCTCGCCGACGGTGCCATCTTCGCGGAACGGCGATCCGCCGGATCTTCCCCGATCAACCGAAATCGCTTGTAGATACTCATATCCTGACTTTCGTGTGAGTTGGACGTGTGCAACTGACTAATGCAATTTTTACGCCGGACGGACCGTCATGCAGACACAACCCATCGACCGAACCGGCTGTCGCAAATGTCCAACATTTGTCGTACATCGGACAATGCCGGAGATATTGCAACGCAATCCAACGGGAAAAGGTAAGGTGACCGACGAACGCTTGATTGCACGGGTGAATTGATGCTTTGATTCGGCTCAGCATTGGGTCGCTTTCTTCACGATCGGCCAGGAAATCGCCGAAGCGACCGGGAAGTGCGAGCGGTACGGGGCGTTCAGGAAAAGAGTCACCCGATGGATCAAGCTGTTTCGCGAATTCTGGCGCACGAGCGGCGATTTGGTGCGGGAAGAAGCAGGGGAAACTGGGTGCCGTGCCAAGCAATAAAACGCTGGTTTCCGATCAGCTCATAGCGGATTGCCGGTAGGCAGTCCGGTATCCTTATTAGCTTGCCCACGCGATCTCCAAGCTATGCAGCGTCAGGGCACTGTCAACGTGTCGGCAGTGGCTCGGACTACGGCGAAGAATCAATCGCTCAGGAGACAGTCGACGGGTCCTAGAAATGGTTGTCAGAAGTGCCGGATGGGTGCACATGCTTTGTCGGCTTCGTTGAGTTTCCGATGTCACCGATCGCATGTTTGGTTGGTGCAGGCAATTCGGTATATGGCATGCTTTTTGGTTCTAAGCGCATCGGAGGAGCTCGCGGCGACCAGCGCACCGAATTTCTTCCGTGTCAGATGCGGACGATCCATGCCTAAGGCGTCGCGATCCACCCAAAGCAAGAGCGCGTTCAAGATGCGGAAAACCGGCAGGTCATCGGATAAGGAGCTGGCTGGGTCAGTTCCGTCCACTGCCGCGTGGCTTTTTGATCAATCAGCGCCCATATTGAGGAAGCGGTGATGGTTCAAGCTTTGGCTTTGTCAAGTTCAGACGCACGCGGGGCGACCTTGGGTGATGCAACGTTGTCCGATCAGTCAGTTCCGGTTCGACACCTTGCGGTCATACTCGACGGCAATCGACGTTGGGCCCAACGGTTGAGACTGCAGTCTATCGATGGCTACCGGGCAGGGGGGCGTAAGGTTCATGCACTGCTGTCATGGTGCAGCGAGGCGGGTATCCCGCTAGTAACGCTGTGGCCATTGTCTGCGGAAAACTTGAGTCGCGATCAGGAAGAACTGCGCGCATTGCTGACCGTCATTGTCGAGGTCTTCGAGGAACTTGCGGGCAGCCACCGCTGGCGTCTGCGCGTAATCGGCGACCTGTCCCGCCTTCCCCGTGGTGCGGCGCACCGTATTCAGAATGCTGAGCGCCGTACAGCTGGCATCGATGGGCTCACCGTAAACATTGGGGTCGCGTACAACGGCCGCCTCGAATTGCTGTATGCCATCAGGACGCTCATCGCGAACCACCTCACGGCCGGCATGCTAGACACGCTGCTGACTGGCCTCGGTCCTGAGTTGATCGCGAGCCACCTCTATACGGCAGGGCAACCCGATCCTGACCTTATCATCCGGACTTCCGGTGAGCAGCGGTTGTCTGATTTCATGCTGTGGCAGAGCGCGTACTCTGAGTTTCATTTCACGCCTGTGTGCTGGCCAGATTTCAGCCGCGCGGATTTCGATGAGGCCCTCAGGATCTATCGGTCGCGGCATCGCCGCTTTGGACAATGACATCACCTCGCAATCAGGAACGCCCGTCGTGAATGCGCTTTACCTCATCGTATTGGCGGGGCGCGGCTGCAGGGCGTCCCGGCCGAAGGCGCCGCCCGCGGACTTGTTGGACAACGACGCCATGCCGTACCGCATGCGGTCTCGCGACACACGGCTATGTGTGTATTGCCTGACTCGTGCGCATCCTGGTCAAAACAACCGTGTTGACGGCGAGAATACATCTGCCTTTTCGCATTATGCATAAGACAAGCCGCGAGTGAACGAAGTCGCCGTGCGGGAAATGTCTACCGAGGAAGTGGGGATCATCCAGTCGGGCGATTTGCTCGTAGTGTAGTGCCGGGTGATGCTGATATGGCGCGCTATCCAGGTTCGCACGGCAGTATTAATAAGAGCGAGTCTTTCCGGAGATCGAACATGAACCGACCGATTCATTCATGCAATCCCGAAATAAAGCTACGTCCGGGTAGCACGCTGCTTGCCGACAAACTGCATCTTCCGGCGCTCAACTATCCGTTTCCGGAGGGGCGTGATTCGAACACCGACGTAGTGGAAGCGGAGGTTGTGGAGTGGGCGGTCCGCCACGCATTCGTTGAGCGCGGCGGTAGGGGCGAAGCCGTGTTGCGCAGCCTTGGTCCGGCCGACCTAGTTGGGAGGATGTTTCACCGCATGGATCGCGAAGCGTTCCTGGCCGCATCGATCTGGAGCGCCTGGATGTTCCTTATGGAAGATCACTTTTGTGAGGCCGGTGCGTACCACGGATCGCCGGAGGGACTGGCGCAATTCCATCTCTGGCTGCGCGAGATCATGACCGATTCTCACGGATACGATTGGCATCCGATTTGTCAGGCGATAATCCGTCGCCTCCCTGTTGAATATACAGATCTTTGCGTCAGAACAGGAGAGGCGACTCTCGACATGGCGCGTCGCATCGAGAAGGTGAGCAGCTCGACGCAATACCTGCGATGGGTGGAAGGCATGACCTATTATTTCCTTGGCACGATCTGGCAGGTGGGCGTCAGCATTAACAGTCCGCCGCCAAGCGTGAAGGAATATTTGCTTGGACGGAGCAGCTTTGGTGGCGGAGCTCCTACCTGTGCGCTGGCCGATGTCGTCGCCGGGTACGAGGTACCGCCGAACGATTATCAGCATGTCGAAGTAAGGCGGCTTCGGACCCTCGTCGGCATTATCGCCAGTCTGTGTAACGATCTCATGTCGTTTCCGCGCGAAATCGGCATGATATGGAACCTGCCGAACATTCTGATCGCACAAGGCATGTCGCAACAGGAAGCTGTCAACGATACGGTTCGCATCCACAATGATTTGGTTCGCGAGTATCTGGAGCTGGAGGCGAGAATTAGGTCTTGGGCGGGTGACGGGCTTCAGCGTTTCCTTCACGATATGGGTACACTGATGCGCGGCCAGTACGACTGGGCACGACGCCAGAAGCGCTATGCGGCGACCGACAACTTTTTCTTCGATACGCTGGCCAATCCCCGAACAAGTTGAGGTGGTTTTGTCGCGATAACGACCCCAAGTTGAACAAATCCTGATTTGAATAGGACTGCGTATTCAGCCAACGAATAAAACTGATCAGCGAAAGTCTGTCGGGCGCCGCTGGCTTTCATCTGCCCCTTGGTGATCATGTGAGCCACGTCAAGCGAGCACGGCAGTTCGGGGCGGCATCGCGCGGCCTGAACGCTTTATGTCGTCATCGAATAAGTGACGACGATTCCATAATCGGCGAGCTTATGATAGCAATTCGACCGGATCTTGGCCGGTCCACTAACAGGTATACCTGCCTCGCCGCGCGAGGACATTCTCTCGCCATCAAAATCGTTTTAGTCACTTAACTTCAAGTTTCGCGTCACATCCACCCCTGTAAAATACAGAAGTGACTGGAGAAAAGCATGCAGAAAATCGCGGATTCAATTCGACATTCTATAAGTAACAATCACTTAAAGTCGTATGTATATAGTTACCCTTCGAAAAGATCGTATAAAGATCTACATAATATCGGCATTACGGAAGTATGGCATCCGGGTGATCGCGGGCCAGTTTCAATATATATCCATATACCGTTTTGCAGATACAAGTGTACATATTGTACGTTATTTCTAACGACCCAACATACAGAGGACCTAATACAAAATTATGTTGATAAGATATGTAACCAAATCAAATTTTATGCGAAGTACACCGGAAGCAAGACTGTTGTATCTGTGTATTTTGGTGGCGGAACCCCGACTATTCTAAACAAAAAACAATTCGGACAGATTTTTTCATCGATTCAACGTGGATTCCCGAATATTGCGTCCTCTGCCGAGCTATGTGTCGAAGGTTCTCCCGACTCGATGTCCGAGGAACTTCTCGATTTCTTGAAAAGCCAAGGCGTGAACCGAATCAGTATGGGTATCCAAACTATGGATTCCGCGGAGCTGAAGGCCAGCGGTCGCCCATACCCGGTCTCGACAACAATCTCTGCGGTAGAAAATATCCGAAAGCGTTTCGAAAATTTCAATCTGGATCTGATCTACGGTCTTTCAGGTCAGACCTACGAAAGCTGGGGAAATTCGCTCCGCCACATCGTTTCATCAGGTCCATTGACTATCTCACTGTATCCCGCAGTTAGCCGACCTCTCACAGCGATTCATAAGCAGCAGCGATTGCATCCGGAGCGATACATCGATGACCAAAACAAGTATGCGATTTACGATAGCAATGTCGAGTTCATGCAAATGAATGGATACCGACAAGAGTCCTTCACTAGGTTCACCCGTCTGCCAGAGAATACCAGCGCGTACGCTCAAGAGACCTCCGACTTTCTCGGCGTTCCGATGATCGGAATTGGAGCAGGCGCAAGAAGCTACAACGGAAAATACCACTACAGCTTCGACTATGCGGTCGACCCCAAGGAGGTCGGCAAGGCCATTGAAGATTATTTGAGCCTCGAAATCACCGAACATAGCATGGTGAGGTATGGAATTGTTCTTGATGCTTACGAAGAGCGCTTGAGATATTTCATTCTCAATCTTACGTTAAACCAACTGTCTGGGACATACTATTCATCACTGTTTGTCCGGAATCTGTATTCTGATTTTTCGGACGTAATTGATGCGCTCGAGGCTGAAGGGTGCATCGAGCCGCCGTCCAATGACAAGATTCGATTGACCAAGAAGGGTTACAAATACAGTAATTTGGTCGCGCACCATCTTTTCTCGAACCATGTGAAAACCTTGGAAGAGAGGTATGTTCCACGATGAGTAACAGTGAGCGATTTTGGGAGAAAGGTTATTCGGACGCGAAAGCGTGGACGATGGGCGGACCGAGTGTTGAGGTATTTGAAATTGAACAGTTTCTACCACGAAACTCGACTGTTATAGACATCGGCTGCGGTGAAGGCAGAAATGCGCTCTTTCTTGCCCTCAGGGGACACAAGGTGACCGCCTTGGAACTTTCCTCGAGCGCCGTAAAGAAATTTCGTTCGATTGCTGACCGTTATTCGTTGAACGTCGATGTGATCGAGGGACGGATCGAGGATTTCGTACCGGACGAAAATTATGACCTAGCTTTGGCGCACTCGTCGTTACATTTCGTAACGAAAGACGTGTGGATTCCCTTGCTTCGGGAAATGAGGCAACGGACAAAGCCGGGCGGATTTCACAACTTCACATCGATTATTGGAATTCCTCGCTACCCAGTTCCGCACGAGTGCCGACATGCCAATTCGTTTGACCGAGGCGATCTCGACTCGCAATACGCGGACTGGCAGATTCTTCGTTCCGATTTCTACGCGAAGTGGGATTCCCATCCGGGTATTCCGACGCATGTACATGCCGTTGAGAAGTTTCTCTCGAGAAAAGCAAACTCGGTCGAGCGGTTCGGGTTGACGAAGGTCGACCTTTCGAACAGCGACAGTCTTCCTTTAATCTTGTTCGACAGTATACCCCTTGGAGCCGACGCTACCGCAGTCAAGTCGATGGGTGTTCGTCCGAGACACGTCAATCGGATTGAAATGCCAGGGTGGAACATGACGTCTCCTACGGAGCTGACGGGCAACTATGTGGTTGAAGACTGGATTTTTGGGAAACACGGACTTCAATTCACACAGAGCATTTTAACGGGTAAATACGAGTATTTTACGTCACCATTTTCGTTGCGGAACTCTAGCAACTATCTTGAATCTGTCGCGATAAGGCGGTCTGCTATGCTGACGGCCTTTAAGGCGTGACCTGATCGATGACCGAAAAGCTGAGTCCGGCTGTGACAAAAGTACTCAAACGGTTGCATTACCCGCTAGACGTGATGTTGCTGTGCGTTCGGTGGTACGTGGCCTATCCGCTGAGCCTGCGTCATCTCGAACAGATGATGGCCGAGCGCGGGATCGCGGTCGATCATTCGACGGTTCATCGTTGGGCACTCAAACTGTTGCCGGTCCTGGAGAAGGCGTTTCGACGGTGCAAACGGACAGTCGGCAAGAGCTGGAGGATGGACGAGACCTACATCGAATCAGGGGTGAGTGGCGTATCTCTACCGGGCTGTCGGCAAGGCAGGCAACACCGTTGATTTTCTGCTGCGAGCCCGACGGAACAAGGCTGTGGCCCGGGCCTATTTCGAAAAGGCAATCGACCAGAATGGCGAACCCGAGACCGTGACGATCGATAAGAGCGGATCGAATCTGGCTGCCTTGCAAGCGATCAACGCCAGGCGGGATATGCCGATCAGGGTCCGCCAGAAAAAAAGTATCTGAATAACATTGCCGAACAGGATCACCGAGCCATCAAGCGTCGAACCCGCCCAATAATGGGATTCAAGAAGTTTCGTTGCGCGCGCATCATTCTGGGTGGAATCGAGACCATGCATATGATTCGCAAAGCTCAGGTGAACGATGGCGATAAGGCATCTTTCGATCAAGGCCCAGCAAGCGTATCACTTCACTGCCGACTCCTTGTCCAGCCTCAGGGGGTCACTCCACGCCGACGCGCTAAGTGGCTCAGATTTCAAATGCGCTTGACAACGAGGTCACCGCAAGAGCCGACGTCGCTGAGAGTTGCCCTCCATTTCTTGAACATGGGGCAAAGACTCAATCCTGTGCCGTCAGCTTTTCTGGCCCCTTGCACCGTTTGTCCGGAACCCCACATCTCCCACATCCGTCGGCACGATTGGAAGAAATGCGTCACACCACACCGAGATGGCCAGGCTCCGTTGGCAGAGTCGTACTCGCATGCAACGCCAGCGACCTTCAGTCGTACGCCTACCTCGTGCACATGCTCACCGGATGGCCACCGCGCGAACCTGCTGCGATCTGGTTGAGCGCTTACCGCCCCCCATCGCAAAGCTCAAACCATCGCAGGGCATTGAGTTCGACTGCGCCGCGCTTGAAGCTCTTACCGATCGATGCACATGTCGTCGCGTTGGCCCAACTATTGCATTTGCTTTTCGCGGACCATTCCTGGTGGATTTAATGACGACCGAACACGAAATCAAATCTCACGGCGCTGCAGTCACAGCCAGCGTTTTTGCGTCCGCGCCCAACACGGTTGCCGAGCCTGCGCCTGCACCGAACCCGCGACCGTTGTCTGGACGGAATCACGGGCGGGACTGCGTACACGCGCGAGGAATGCCGCCACCTCGCGTTCGAATGGATCGCGGCAACGTACATCGCTGGCTTACCGATTACCGAGGGTCGCGAATGAGCGTTCTCAACGCCAATCACCGGGTAATGCGGGCCACTGAGAATCAGTGGCACAAGATTGCCGCGCTCCTGCTGATGAAGTTGCCTGGCGAGAAGGCGTGTATCAGGGTGGTCGTGACGACCGCCCGCGAGAGGTCATGGAACCGCGAGGCGGGCGCGAGGCAGTTCTGGACGGCAATGGGCGAACTGCATGGATTCGGCTGGACTACGGCTGAGCCGTGCGATGGCATGCACGTCGCGTTCTGTTGGGCAACACCTACGGAGGTAGCATGACCTGCATTGTGGCGCTGACGGATGGCAAGAAGGTCTACATGGGTGCCGATTCGGCCGGAGCGGGTGGTTCGTACATGACGGTGCGCGCCGACCCCAAGATTTATCGGGTGGGGCCGTTCCTGATCGGCTTCACTTCGTCCTTCAGGATGGGGCAGCTTCTGGGCCATAGTCTGACCGTCGCGCCGCGCCCTGAAGGTACCGATGTGTTCGTCTTCATGTGCACAACGTTCGTTGAGGCGGTACGCGAGTGCTTTACCCGCGGCGGATACGCGCGGAAGGACGGCGAACGGGAATCGGCTGGCACTTTTCTGGTTGGACACGAGGGGCGCATCTTCCGGATTGACGGCGATTATCAGGTTGGTGAAAACGCCGTGAACTTCAATGCCTGTGGTAGCGGCGAACAGGCGGCGCTGGGCTCGCTGCATACCACCGCCGGCATGCCGATGCGGCCAGAAATCAAACTCGAACGCGCCCTGGCCGCGGCGGCCGAATTTTCAGTGGGCGTCCGTGGACCGTTCCGGATAGAAATGCTGGACGGCCAGACCGTTCAATGATCGAACGAAGAAAAGGTACGCAAACTGTGACCTACCAGCCGCTCTCTGACGACGAATGGGCGGTGGTCGAGCCGCTCTTCGGCCCGCAGACACCTGGCCTTGGCCGTCCGCGCGTCGCCGGTTTGCGGGCTGAACCCCATCCTACACGTGTTCACCACGAAATGCCTGTGGGTGCATCTGCCGCAGAATCTTGGCTACCCGCCCCACATTACCGCCCGGCGCAACTTCAAGCGCTGGCAGCAGAACGGCACGATGGACGCCGTGCTTGCGGCTCTGGGGCAGCACGGCCGCGTACTGAAGCCAGCTACGCCCCAGAAGGCGATCGGCATAGACGTCGCGGCGGCCGGAAGGACAAGACGGTAGTCACGCCGCGGTACGACAACTACTTCGCCGAACACCGGGCGGTTCCGGGAAGATCAAAGTGGTGAAACTGAAAGTGGATGAAGGCAAGAACGTCTTCGATTATTTTGGAATGCGTAGCGTCGCGTCACTGAATTTGTATGTGAACGGAAAGGAATGCGACAGGTTGTCCGGGACGTAAAGGTTGAAGGAAACGGTCAAGAAATGGCTGCGGGAATTGGGCGCCGCATTGCCGGAAGACGATGTCATTCAGCCTGAAATCATCGAGGTTCCCTCCGGACCGAAGGAGTGGTGCGCCTTCAACGGCGATGCAGCGCTCAAGGCGTTTGCAGTAGCGAAGTTATAGAACGAAATGACGCAGAACCGAGTGAGCAGGCCGGCGGGAATCCTTGCAGGTGATCAGCAATTCGAGGCAGTCATGGGAATGCCGGCAATGTTGGGCGATTTGCTCGATTTCGTTGTCGCCTTTCGTGAGCCGGACGAATCGGGGAAGCAGGCGGCGAGGGAAGTCGATATTGCGCGCGTACTGAATATCGTCGAAGACCTTCCGGTTGGGCGCTATCTCGGCCCGGCCGTGATTGGTGCGATGAGCGCTGAGGGGGCCGATTTGATTGCCGAGCTTGCACGCGTTCATGGTCGGGAATGCGCGGGGGCGTTGTGGCGGAGAACGCGCGGCGCGAGTCGTACCCGGCGCTGCCCATGCCGCGCATGACCAAACACCTACATGCTCAATGGCGACAAGGATCCGCAGGAATCATCGCGTCGGTGAAGAACGGCCTGTATGCGGTGAACTTCGGCGGCGGCCAGGTCGACACCACGAACGGCAAGTTCGTGTTCTCGGAGTCCGAGGCGTACATGATCGAGAACGGCAAGATCATCTGCCCGGTGAAGGTTGCGACGCTGATTGGCAGCGGCCCGGAATCGGTGAAGTACGTGAGCATGATCGGCAACGACATGTCGCTCGACACGGGCGTCGGCGTATGTTGCAACGAAGGTCAGAGTGTGCCGGTCGGCGTCGGCCAGCCGACCCTGCGGATCGACAAGATGACGGTCGGCGGCGTTGTTGCCTGAATACGTAGGAATTTCCATGCTGCCTACTGCAACGATTCAGGATCCAAAGGACTACAGCATCAACGGCCGATTCTTCCTGCGCTTTCTCGGATTGGCGCGTCCATATTGGACGCGACCGCGTGCGTGGCGTTCGTGGCTCGTGTTGGGTGCATGTACTGCCTTTTCGATCGTGGACACACACGGCACGGATGCTTTGTCCATCCTTGACCCGTTGTACGGCGGCCGCCCTGAACTCCGCCGTATATGCCTAGTTTGGTACCTTGAACATTGTTTTTTTCCTTCCTTCAGATCGAGTTTACACGCGATCCGCTGGAAGTCGAAATTTCGGGGGAAGCTCAGTCAGGCAGTGCGAAAGACGAGACTGCTTCGCGAAGGATGGCGACCTGATCCCTGAGCGAGTGCGCAGCCGCGGCGGCCTGCTCGACCAGTGCAGCATTCTGCTGGGTCACCTGGTCCATCTCTCCTATGGCGCGGTTCACCTGTTCTATGCCTGCACTCTGTCCGCGAGACGCATGACTGATCTCTTCCAGGATTTCATTCACGCGCCCTACCGATGCGACGATTTCCGTCATCGTGGAGCCGGCGTTGGCGACGAGCGCAGCGCCTTCTTCGACGCTGACTGTCGAGGTCCCAATTAGCGCCTTGATTTCCTTCGCCGCTGTTGCTGAGCGTTGCGCGAGGCTTCGCACTTCTGCCGCAACGACCGCGAAGCCGCGCCCCTGCTCACCCGCACGCGCGGCTTCGACGGCTGCGTTTAACGCGAGGATGTTGGTCTGGAATGCGATTCCGTCGATTACTCCAATGATGTCGCCGATCTGCCTTGAACTGTTCGTGATGTCGCCCATTTTACGGATCACGTCTTCGACGACGCTGCTGCCGCGGGTCGCAATGTCTGTGGCTTGGCTCGCCAGAATGGCGGCCATGACCGCGCTGTCGGCGTTGTGCTTCACATTCACGGTCATCTCGTCCATGCTCGATGCAGTCTGCGTTAACGCAGCCGCTTGTTCTTCCGTGCGTTGCGACAGATCCGTGTTGCCAGCTGCGATTTCGACTGCTCCGACATTGATATTCTCAGCACTGTCGGCCACTCGCGAGATGGCATCGATGAGACCTCTCCGCATCACGTTCAGCGCACGCAACAAGCTCTCTCCTTCGCGATGCATGACCGGGATGGGAGTGGCAAGATCACCACGCGCCATGCGTTGTGTCGTCGCGACCGCCACTTCTAGGTCGCCGCCGAGAGAGTGCTTTATGCTTCGCAAGACGAGCAACATCACAACAGTGCAGGCGACTCCTAGGGCAACAGTGATTCCAATCCAGCGGACAATGTCGTTGAAGAACGCTTTTTGGACGTCATCCATGTACATGCCGGTGATGAGAATCCAATCCCAAGACTCGAAGCGAAGCGCGTAGCTGGTTTTTGGTACAGATGCCTCACTCCCCGGTTTGGTCCACAGATATTCGACGAACCCGCCTTTACTCTGGCTAACCACGTTCGCCAAATCGACGAAGAGGTGCTTGCCAGCCTTGTCGGTGAAGTTTGACATGTTCTTGCCGACGAGTTCAGGCTTGAATGGGTGCATTAACGCCACCGACTGAGAATTGATCACAGTAAGGTATCCGTCGGTGCCATACCGAATCGACGAAAGCACTTCCAAGGCCTGCTTCTTCGCATCATCCTCCGAGATCGTATGCTGCTGCGAAAGCTGGTAATAATGGCTTACGATCGAGTTGGCTTCTTCGATTAGCAACGAAAGCTGTTCTTGACGATCCAAGATCGTCGTCGATCGGTGTTGCCACGCGCCGAACAAGATAATCATGATGATGCCCACCCACAGGATGACGATCGTCGAGGTGAGTTTTCTGTTGAGAGTCATGGCGCAGGCCTCTTTTCCGTTTATTGGAGACACCCCTTCCTTCGCCATCGGATGCAGCGTCGGACTAGTCGGCTTGTTCGTCAATGTGGTCGTAAGCAAGTGCTTCCACGTCGCGGAGCTCCACCTCGTGCCGACTGCCCGGCCGACTCTACAGAGCTAACGAAAGTTACAAGGTATCGAACCGCGCACCTTCAGCTTCGCTTACGACGCAGAACACGATCACTGATATCGGCCAATTTCTCGAAAAACTACCGTCGTCCAATCCTGAATATTGCGTAAGGATTCGCCTAGTCACTGAGGTGTGCACCAAATAGTGCGCAATGCGTTGTACGAGCATGAAGAGAAAAAACGATGCCAGAAAGCTGGATGGAGCCACGCAGGCGCACGTGAAGAAAATGATCGTGCAAGCGGTGCGTGGCGCGATGAGATGCAGACTGCGGTGGCGAACATTTACAGTGTGAGCCTGCGAGTGGTGAGCAAATGGATGAAGCTATGATCTCGGCGATATCCAGTCGTGGGACGTTGAGCTTCATGGTGTTCGAGGGGACGTTCAAAACGTGACGTTCATCGAATTTATGAAACGTCTGCTCAAACAGGCTACCCGCAAGCTATGCCTGATCGTTGACGGATATCCGGTACATCGATCGGTCCATGGCTGTCAGGCGCTTCGTCGTTGACAACGCAGAAGGCCTGCGTCTTATTCGGCTTCCGAAATATTGCCCCGAACAGAACCTGGACGAACTGCTCAATCAGGAACGGCCGCACGAGGTCCTGCTCGCAAAGCTGCGCGAGGCCGACCGGATTGAGTGATCCCGTGTAGTCGTCGATTTCCGCGCGGTGGGCGCAGGCCAAAAACGGGACCGAATCCCACCGACCGTGCGCGACCAGGTTCAAAGCACCACCTCATTACCGAAGCGTCCCGCTCGCGGCAATTCTCACCGGCGCCAACCGCCACGATGTCACCCAGCTTCACGCGCTGGTTGACACCATCCCGCCCATTGCTGGCGAGCGAGGCCCGCCACCGATCACGACAAATACCGCCGTCCGCTACACGCGGCCGGTATCGCCACTCAAATCACCCGACTCGGCGGGCCTTACGGCAGCGGACTGGGCAAAACACGCTGGTTGTCGAGTGCACCATCTCATGGCTTCACAACTTTCGACGACTGCGCATCCGCTTCGAACGTCTTGCATTCATCCATGAAGCCTTCATGAAAAACGCCTGTTGCATCATCTGCTGTTGAAAACTGAAGAACTCATCTTCTTAACCCTTGTTGGTTCAGATTCTGCCAGGCGCGAAGATATAAGGGATTACGAAGTCCACTTGATATGAAAAACTAGGTAAAGCCTTTCGATAAAAAACTATAGCTCAGGTTGATGGGCACTGTTTTCGACCGACACTTGCGGTTTGTTGTGATTGTCGGATTTGAGACACGAAACGTTGGAGGCGAGCGCTGTTTTCATGTACATGCACGAGTTGGCGCACATTTTGCGTCTGGGAAGCGGTCAAGCGGACCAAATGGAGAGTGGGAAGTTACGTGCCTATTAACAGCTGAACGACGCGATCTGCTTCGACCGATGCAATCCCGTTGTCTTTTGTCAAACGCGCCATGAACCACGAATGTTCTATGAAGAATTCCCGACTCATGGAACTAACGTAGCGCGGTATTGTTGGTGTTTAAAGGGATGCGCGCCACTTATGCGTGTTCATGCGGAGGTATTGGCCAAACGAGTTGTTGGAGTGATTCCGTGGCGTTCGTGTATGCCAGTGCTACTCGCAGCAACAGTACGAAGAAGTCCGGTTTGAAAAACAAGAGTCACATTTTTGGCTTCAAGAATCCCTCGAATGCGTAGCTTATCGGATTGAAAAAAGCTAAGCGGATGTCACTAACTCTGTCATTTCCGCATTCGATGCATGTATGACATGCAAGGTGCGGGCTCTAAACTATTTTTCGAAGGAAATGAGGATGGAGACGCATGTCGATTTTATTTCGCCCGTTCCTGATAGCTTGGGGTTCGACAGGAACTACTACAAAAAATACGTTGACGCTAGTGGAATACCGGTTGTCGCAGCGGCAGAAGTCGATAGTTTTGCGCTTCTTAAGGCAAAACGCATCATCGAGGTAATGGTATCAAAACATGACCCGATCCGGAGGCTGCTCGCAAATAACGTAAAGGGTTTTCTCATTATCCCAAAGAATAGAGAGATGACGACGCTTCCAGAGTATGTGGATATGGATAGACGATTCCCACTACCATGCGACGAAAAATGGGATAAAAGAGCACAGGGATGCGGCTGGATTTCTTGCCTTCCATATGTAAGTTGCAGTGAAGCGAATTTGCTCAAAGTAGGACGCCCTTTGGACAGATATCCACGTGAATCTATTTGTATCCGTGAGTTCGCACATGCTGTCATGGACGCGGGCATACTTGTTCATGACCCAGGGTTTGATGACCGTTTGAATACGTTGTATAAAGATGCGAAGGAGAAGTATCTGGGAAATTCATACGCCGGGCAAAATCCCGGCGAATATTGGGCAGTAGGGGTTCAGGCATGGTTCAATGCAGCAGATTGCGTTCATAAAGGCACGACACCAACGGATACTTTCCATAAACTACATAAAACCGATCCAAGTTTTGCTTGTGAAGTGGGTAAATGGTTTCCTTCGCCGTATGAATGTTCACCCGTTTACCCATAGATCTCTAATGCCTTTTCGTGGCGCGACGAGCCTTAATGCTCGCACATGAAGGCGAAAATTTTGATCAATGAAACGAAACGTGAATCCGGTCATGACGAAGGTGCTCTAGCGCCTGCATTATTGATCCGGCAATAAAATATTGAAACTTTGAGCGCAACACCTGGTCGGAAGTGGTATGCAAAAAATCGACTCCCGAACCTTGCCGATGGCGGCACTGAATGAACGCCGTCGCCGCGCGGTGAAGATGCGCATCGAAGGCGTAGCGTTGAAAGAGGTGGCGCTGCGTTGCGAGATGTCGCCCACGACGGTGATTGCGGCCTGCAAGGCGTACGAGGCGGGCGGCTGGCGTGCCGTGGATGTCGGGCCTCGCGGTCGTCCGTCGGGTACCGGACGCAGCCTGAGCGCAGATCAGGAGCGGGTGGTGCAGAAAATCATCCAAGACCGCACACCTGACCAGTTGAAAATGCCTTATGCCCTGTGGACCCGTCAGAGCGTGGCCGAAGTGATCGAACAGCGGTTCGGCATCCGTGTGCCGGTTCGTACGATGGGGCTGTATCTGTCGCGCTGGGGCTTCACCCCGCAAAAGCCATTGAAGAAGGCTTATGAGCAATCGCCGGCGGCGATCAGGAAGTGGCTCGATGAAGACTATCCTGCCATTGCGCAGCGGGCCCAGGCTGAAGGAGCCGAAGTCCACTGGGGCGATGAAACCGGACTGCGCTCCGACGATGTTCGGGGCCGCGGTTACGCGCCCACGGGAAAGACACCGGTGCTCAAGGTCAACGCGAAGCGTGCCGGCCTGTCGGTCATCTCCACCGTGACGAATAAAGGACAGATGCGCTGGAAGATCTTCGACGGTGCGCTGAACACCGGCATCCTGATCGACTTCATGCGACGGCTGATCACCGGGGCGAAGAAAAAGATCTTCCTGATCCTGGACAATCTGCGTGTCCATCACGGCAAGGCCGTGAAGGCCTGGCTGGGCAGGCACCGCGACCGGATCGAGGTGTTCTATCTGCCCAGCTACAGCCCTGAGCTCAATCCCAACGAGATGGCCAACGCCGACCTCAAGCAAAGCGTCACACGGCGGGCGCCAACGCGTACCAGGCTGCAACTGGTCAAGGCCACCGCGCACCATTACAGGGTTGTGCAGAAGCAACCCGAACGCATCCGGCGATACTTCCAGCATGATCCTGTCCGTTATGCGGCTTGATTTCAACATTTTATTGCCGGATCAATAACCGTCTGACAAGGTCGTGATGCGAAGGGGGTGGTATGTTACATATTCGTTAGGTCCGCGCAATTTGGAAAACGATGATTGCCGAGCGCGGAATCGAGGTCGATCATTCGCATGTGAGTCGGTGAGTTATCAGGCTCGTGCTGCTGTTTGAAATGGCGTTTCGAAAACGCAAACGACCGCCAGCCTTCAACTGTCGAAGCTACTTTTCAATGGTGATTTATATTCGTGGTAAATTCGCACTCGGAAATGATATGGACGCCGTTGCACAATTCTGTGGATTCACGGGCCCGTGCACACCCGTAAGAACCATGGCGATGTATGGAAATTCACCACGCGCTGACACGCTAACCAAACGGATTCTCGACGACATGATGGCGCAAGATCGCATCACTATATGCGGGCGCTATGGTGATGGGGCTGCAATATCTGGGCGACGAACAGCATCCTCTCGGCTTTATTCGGCGCACACCATGGGACGCTTTGATCGCGGGACACCCTCAATGGGAGACAGTGCTTGACATCAATGTGCTTGACCTGAACCAGGAGGAGGGTGGCCATATCCGGTGGGTTTTAGACGGATTCACGCTGATCTATCCGCGGTACGATCGCGCTTCGTCGTCGACAGACGATCCTGTGCACACCCCGGCCACGCGCGCAAGATGGTCGCAAAGATGCAGGCGCTCGGACACGACGAAGTCTGGTACGTGGAACACAGCGACGGTGGCCATGGCGCTGGCGTCGAACCGGAGGCGAAGGCTCGTGCTGCAGCGACCATTTTCGAGTTCCTTCGGGCGAAGGTCGGGACATCGTTACGGCCCATAGGAGCGGCCGCACTATAGAGCGCAGCCGGCTGTGTATCCGAATTGAGGCGCATCCGTCGCAGATGTGCAGCGAAGGTTGGTGACAGATCTATACACTAGCTTATAGCAAGCCAATTGGCTTCACGGTTCTAGGTGCGGTTCAGCCCAACCTTGCTAACCAAAGTTAAAGGAGCTTCTTACGTGTGCCCAACGATCGAACTTTTCGGCAGTGCCTGCGCTTGATACTCCAACGTCTCAACTCGCGCGGCGGAAAAAGCCACGTTTCGTGCGCGCGATCATCGGTATCGCCGTCGGCGCTCGGCGTCCCGTTTTTTTTCCGGCAACCGGATACCCTTGCGAACCCGGCGGCGCGGTAGTAACATGGCCGTGTTATTTCAGATGGCCATGTTAGTTAACGTGGCCGAGTGAAACATGAGCGATCGATACCTTTCTCTCGGAGCGGCTGACCGTCTGGCACGAAGCTCCCTGGATTCGCTGTTCGAAGGTAATGGCTGGCAGGTCGAGGAGGACCGTGAGACGGGTTGGATCGGAGATTTCGTTCTGACCGACCCTCACGGTCGGACGTATTACGCCGTATTGAAGACGTCGACGGAAGGGCGCTCCGACCGCGTGATACCACTTTTCTCGCAGGCTCTGTTGGAGGCACGCCTTCGATCGCAGCAAAATGGCGTCCGCCCGGCCGTTCTCATCTGGGTGGGAACCGCTTCGACGGCGCTCGTCAAAAAGCTCATGGATTTTCATCGCCAGTATGGGCAGGGTGAGCCCTTCGCCATACTGGCGGGCGAGCCGTTGTACGCTGACTTTCCCGGACTGGACCATGTGGCTGATGAACGTTCCGTTACCAGCGTGCGGCGCAGAAGCCATTCTGCGCCGCCGCCGCTCGTGTTCTCGGATCTCGCCCAGTGGATGCTCAAACTCCTGCTCGCGGCAGACATCAGCCGTGAAGGGATGATCAACGCCCCGGGCAGGACCTACCTCACGGCGACCGACCTCGCGCGCGAAGCTCGTGTATCTGTCATGTCTGCCACACGCCTCATCAATGCCCTGAAAGAAGAGAATTTCATCGAGTCCGCGCCATACTTGCGAGTCGTGCAGCGACGCAAACTGGCACAACGATGGAAAGCCGCGTACCTGAAGCCAGCTGTGGGGCTGCCCATGAAATATCTCGCGCCAGGCGTGCCTGAGGATCAGCAACTGCGAAAGCTTCTCAAGCGGGAAGGGGAAGAGGTGACGCTTGGCCAGTTCGCTGCGGCGGACGCGCTTGGCGTGGGGCACGTACGTGGCTTCATAACAACCCTCTGGGTGCCCGACCTCGCAGCCGCCGAGCATTGGCGGGGCCTGCGACTCATGCATGACGGCGAGCGGGCCGATGTGGTTTTGCGGCAGCACCCGTATCCGCAATCGCTAGGCCGGGGGCGCGTGCTTCATGAGGGGAAGTGGGTGTCCGACATCATCCAGACATGGCTTGACGTATCAGCTGATCCGTCGCGCGGTGCCGAGCAGGCGGCCGAGTTCGAGCACGGCGTTCTGGCGAACGTAGTAGGAGCGCGCGCGTGAGCGATCTGACGGAATTCAGCACGCTCGCGCTAACCCTCGAACCCTGGCGCAAGCAGATCGTATTTGTCGGCGGCTGGGCGTTTCGGCTCTACCACTACGAGCCGCGCGCCTACACGGCCGACTATAATCCGATCTTCACGCAGGATGCAGACGTGGCCTACGCGGAGCGCGAGCTGCTCGAAGGCGATATCAAGCAGGCGCTGGTTGCGGCGGGGTTCACGGAAGAGCCCAACTTTACTGGTGACTACAAGCCGCCAGCAATGCGCTACACCATGGGCGGCGACGCGAAAGGTTTCTATGCGGAGTTTCTCACCCCTCTCACGAACAGCGGGAAGAAGCGCGACCGGCAAGGGAGATTGAAAGATGACGCGACCGAATTGAAGGCTGGAGTGGTCGCGCAAAAGCTTCGTTACCTCGAAGTGCTGCTGTACAAGCCTTGGGTTGTGACCATCCCCGAGGATGATTCCGGGTTGGGCGAGGCAGTGGAAGCCGTTCGCGTGCCGAACCCGGTAAGCTTCATGATCCAGAAGCTGCTGATCCGCAAGAAGAGAGACGAACAAAACAAACTCGCGCAGGATGTGGTGTACATCCACGACACCCTGCAGATCTTCTACGCGGCGATTGAGACCGACCTCGTCCCGATCTGGAAGGAGCTCGATGGCACGCTGCATCCCAACCAGCAGAAATCCGTTCGCAATGGCGTCAAAGAACTGTTTTGGGAGATGAACGACGTCATCCGCGCAGCTGCGGAAATTCGGGGCAACGATCCCGCCCAGCTGCTACAGCTGTGCCAGGAAGGCTTCGAGGAAATTTTCGGCGAGGCTTAAAATCGTCATGGGTGACCGGCCCCGCCCAGTTGCGAGCGCACCCGTGAGGCGCGCATTTACGACGACTATGTCTTAAACATAGGCGCCACAGTCTCGCGACGCACCTGCTCGAACAAAAGGAGGATATCCGCGTGGTCCACGTGCTGCTCGGGCACAGGCATCGCCGAACGGCGCTTTTTCGCCGGTACCTGCTGAACGCTGATCTTCTTTGCCATGGTCGTGGTTGATTCACTCTCGAGTTAGGAGGCGCTTGCTATTCTGTTTATGGAGTGAGCAGGTGCATTCTGTGACGCGGCACGATTGCTGTGTCAGGAAAATGCCTTAAGACATGCACTGAAATGAACTTCCCGCAACGACGCCAGGCTCGGTGCATTCCGAGGGTGGCAGGCACTGCCGTTTTTTGTCCTCTCAGGTCGGCGAAAAGGTGAGGCTCTCCAGGAGTCGGGTCATCTAACTTCCACTCCTATCCCGGGTTGAATCAGCGTGCTCGCGACGCCGAGTGCCGGACGATCGGCTTTCACCGACGTCATCAACCACCCGTTACGGACATCCAGCTCGTAGGTCGGCCGCAGCTGGAGAGGTCGACACTAGCGTTTGCTCAATGCTGTGTGGCATAGTGCGGCCATCGCTATACCGAAGGGGGACAAATGGCAACGCTCGAAAAAGTGCAGGCACGAATCACAAAGCTTCAGGCGCAAGCTGATGCGCTCATCAGGAGTCAGTCGTCGACCGCCATCGCCAAGATTCGTGACCTGATGGAGAAGCATGGCCTGACCATCGCGGACATCGATGCACACTTAGGCAGCAAGAAACGCGGTCGTAAGCCAGGCGCCGCGGCGATCACCAAACCCACAGCTCCTGCGAGGTACCGCGATCCGAAGACGGGCGCTACCTGGACGGGACACGGCCGCGCTCCAGCATGGATTGCGAGTGCCAGGGACCGTACCAGGTTTCTGATTGACGACAGCGTCGCACAACCGGCTCCTATCGCCAGGAAGACGGCAAAACCCGGCAACTACGTGCGCGGACCCCAGGCTCCGAAATATCGCGATCCCAAAAGTGGCGCGACCTGGAGTGGGCGCGGTCGGGCACCGGCATGGCTGGCTGGCGCCAAGGATCGTTCGAAGTTTCTGATTGCTGGCGCGGAAGAGGGACTCCCGGCCTCGAAATCAGCTTCGGCCACGAAGGCAGCGGTGAAGAAAGCCGCGAGGAAAAAGCTGGTCGCAAAGAAGGGCAAGACAGTATTAACTCAATCTGCGCCGGCGAAGAAGGCCGCAGTCAAAAATGCCGTGGCGAAGAAGTCTGTGACGAAGAAAGCGCCGGCGAAAAAGGCACCGCACAGTCCAGAGGCGGTTGCACTGACCAGCGACATGGCTTCGGAAGCGGTCTCGGCCTGATTTCCGCAATTCATATGTCGCAAAGTGTTTGGTATGAGCAGGACGTCTTCGTCCTGCTCGAACAGTTCGGGTTTCTTTAACGAGCGACTGTCGGCGCGTCGCCGCTTCCCTGACCGCCGAAAAAGATCCCTCTACCATCTGAATACAAGCAAAACAGGGCGGCCGCGTCGCCAAGTCATAGCCAACAGCCCGGAGCGTATATCACGGCTTGGTGTAGCATTCGAGCGCAAGGTCTTTCGAAACCACGCCTCATTCACCTGATGACCAGAACGATCCCGTTTGCAAGAATCACCCAGGCGGCAGGCACGCGCCGGAGCAAGGCAATGCTGTTACCGATGCCGCGCGCCGGGGTTGACCGTGTCTGTCTGCAGGTACACGTCGCGCTTGATGCCATGCGGCGGGGCAGCGGCAACGTCAATGCTGCACAGACGCTATGCCAGGTGATGATCCTGACTGGCCTGCTGGCCGAAGCGGGATATGGCGAGGCGACATTCGAACAGATGCGGGACGCTGAAAGCATTCTTTCCGCCGCTTTCGATCATGGTCGCAATTTCCATGTATGGGCACTCGACGAAGAAGGATTTCGGCAATTCGCCGTGATCGTCGCGACATACGACTATCAGATGCAGCGCGCGCCGCTCGCGATAATCACCGACGCGGGTGACCGTCTGGAGCGTTTCCGTGCTGGTAAATCGTTCGACCAGATGGCGCGCAGGCACGCGTAACCGACTTCTACGACGCAGCACGTCCGTATCTGTCTCGATCTGGCTTCACAACCCGTTGCGGGTTTTTTGTTTTCGAGCCGCCGGTATACTGCACGGCTCGACCCCTACGAGAAATGCTTGTTCATGAAGGGAAGAATCGCTGATGGTGAAGCCCGCGACCGACTGATCGTCCGGATCCGCCGCAGGATGGAAGAAATTCGGCAGCACCCCGGAAGCGCTCGCCGAATCGACCCAGCACGATAAAGACCATCCACCGCTGTATCGCGACGCGCGCGACAACGAATGGAAGAACGGCCTCGGCGACATGCCAGACTGGCTGCGCACCGCGCAGAACGCCGGAGTCGGCGCCTTCTTCCAGATCGAAACGCAAGCACACGAGCCAGCCTTGGTCGAAAGCCAGACCGTCTCAGAGCAGAAAGGTGAACGTCGCCAGCTCGGCCTTTTCGCGTAATCCAGGCTGGTCGTCTCTTCCAGCAGGATCTGGCGGTAGAAGGGCGCAGAAGCGTCCGTGATAAGAGTTGCGTTGCCCGAGGGCCGCGTGGTCGTACTATCCAATACGGAAACCATGTCCGAAGAGTCGCACAACATTGACTCGCCAGACGCAAGTGGACCACGGCCTTCAGCCACCGCTTCCATCGCGGTTGCCCGGCAAGTGTATGGTCAATGTGGCGCGGCGCAGCAGCGATGCCAAAGCAACGATGCCAAGCTCCGCCCGCTCGATCCGAACGGCCGGGTAGGCGGGTTCACCGCAACGCTTCCAGACGGCGCTGGCAACGGATGGATCGGGCGAGACCTGGTCCACGGCGTGCGTTTGGCGAGAATGTTCAGGTCTGCGGGCGGCGAGGGCAGGCCTTGCCCCGCCGATGCAACAACAGGTTCAACCATGCTGTTATTTTATCTGTCCGCTGCGGGCGAACAGGGTTCGTAATTATGCTCTGCAGAGCATAAATTACCTTGCGGTTACCCTTGAACGAAAGGCGCGCGAGAGCGGGCTGCGCGTCGCCGACAGCAGCGCAGCACGATATTCTGCCTGTGATCGCAAAAGACTAGCATTCGTGCGGTTTGGTCTGTCCGAACAATGACACAGGCCGCCTGTTACCAGATAAATTGACTTCGGCTTTGCAGGCGCGCGCCGAAACCAGAACAGGACAGAACATGCTTGCAGATACTCAATGCGAAATGAACGCCGACGTGGACTAGGCACGCGTGCGCGAATCATATCCCGCGCAGCATCCGCTGCTTAATCTGAACAATGCAGCTGTCAGCCCGCCGCCGCTCGTCGTTGAGCAGGCGGTCATCGATGCCTACCGTTTCGTCAGCAAGAATCCTGACGTCAACATGTGGACCGGCCTCGACGCGAAGCTTCCGGACATCATGCGGCAGTTGGCGACGCTCGCCGATTGCGACGCAGAGGAGATCGCGCTCAACCGAAATGCGAGTGAGGGCCTTAGCGTTGCGATTTTCGGCATCGCCTTATCAGCTGGCGAACGCGTGCTCGTGTCGCCGTGGGACTATCCGAGCGCACTGGGTGGCTGGCAACAGCGCCAGACGCGCGAGGGCGTTGTCGTCGACGCAGTGACGTTCGATCTGCTTGCGAGCGATGAGGAAGTAGTCGCTGCATATTCATCTGCCATCCGCCCCGCCACGCGCGTGCTGCACCTGACGCATATGATTCACTGGACAGGCAGGGTACTGCCGGTCGCGCGCTTGTGTGCGCTCGCGCGGGAGCGCGGCATTATTACCATCGTCGACGCAGCGCAATCTTTTGCGCAGATGCCCATCAGCTTTCGCGAACTCGGCTGCGACTTCTTCGTGACGAGCCTGCATAAATGGCTCGGCGCGCCCGTTGGCAACGGCATGCTGATCATCAATCGACGACGTTTACGCGAAACCTGGCCATTGCTCGCTCCATTCGATGCCACGCCCGACACGGCGGACAAGTTCGATCACTGGAACCTGGGCACCTACAACTCGGCGCTGCAGGCCGGCATCGAACCGGCGATCCGCCTTCATCGGGAGATCGGTGTCGCGAATATTCATGCGCGATTAAGTGCGCTGACCCGCTACTGGACCGCGCGCGCCGCTGACATCGAGGGCTTGCGCATTCACACGCCGCTCGAGGCCGATACGCTCGGCGCTGTGAGCCTGTTTTCTATCGACGGCATCGATGCCGTGCGCCTCGAACGCACTTTGCGGCAACCGTTCTCGGTTCACGTCAAATACCGGCGCGTCGGCCAGCTGGAAGGTCTGCGTGTGTCGCCGCATATCTATATGAACGAAGCGGACCTGGATGTATTCGTGGATGCACTGCACGCGGCCGTTAAAGAGGCCAACTGAGCCGGTCGTGGTCGCCGCACCGATGTGAGTGACCGAAACGAACGTCAGCAATCTGAAGCGACACGTTTTATCAGCCGCACCTGCCTCAGCAACACGCACGTTCAGCTGTATATTGAGCGTCGCCGCGAGAACTGCACACACCTTCCGTTCGGGTCATTCCGGATGCCAAGCGGAATCAAACGGTGAAGGGGTCAACTGCGGTGAGCCAGTGCGTCTGTTCGCGGTTGCCCCCACCGCAGCCAGAAAACGCTGGTGACTGCTATCAACACCGCGGGCAAAATGACACCACATACCAGGCCCCATCCGTAAGTCGCCAACAGACCGCCCGACGCGAACGAGCCGACGACCATGGTGCCGAACACTACGAAGTCGTAAATGGACTGCACGCGAGGGCCTTCCGTCGGCGCGTGACATGCTAACACCAGGGCGGAAGCGCCCAGGAAGCCGAAGTTCCAGCCTAGGCCGAGCAGCATGAGCGCTACCCAGAAGTGATTCACCGACAAACCGGTCATGCCTGTGACGGAGGCCAGCGCAATCAACACCAACCCCGCCAGGCTGACAGTCGGCGCACCAACGCGAGCGATCAGCCGTCCCGTGAAGAAGCTCGGCAGATACATGGCGATCACGTGGACCTCGATGCCGTAGTTGGAGTGCACACGCGGAATACCGCACAACTCCATGGCCAGTGGCGCGGACGTCATCATGAAGTTCATCATCATGTAGCTCATGACGCCGCAGAGCATGGCGACTACAAAGCGCGGCTGCCGTACGATGACAGAGCTGTCCCGGCCCTGTGCATGGGCGGAGATCGGAGGCTGGTGTTCGAACCGCACGCCCATTAGCACGATCCCCGAGAGCACCGCGGCGCCGGCGGAGGCCAGGTAGGTGACCGCGTACGCATGCGGCGACCACAGATTCATGGTGGCTGTAACCAGCTGCGGTCCCAGTATGCCGGCGGCAACGCCCCCGGCCAGCACCGTCGACATGGCCCCGGCGCGACTCTCTGCTGGCACGCATTCGGCAGCTGCGAACCGGAACGTCAGCACCACGGCTGCGTATGCGCCACCAAACAGCATGGCGACGCAGAACAGGCTGAACGATGGAATGACCAGCGCGAACGCTGCCAACAGTCCGACGATGACGCCACAGGCATTGCCAAACAGCGCAGCAGCTTTCCTGCCGTAGCGCCTCGTCACTACGCCAACCGGAAGCGTTGCAGCTGCCATGCCGACAACGAAGATGGATACAGGCAATGTCGCCAGCGCCGGCGTCGGGGCAAGCATGTGGCCGATAATCGCGCCGGTGGCGTAGACGACAGTGGAGTTGGCGCCGGCCAAGGCTTGCGCAGTGGCCAAACGAACAACGTCGGCGTTGATTCTTGAAGTGGACATCAGGACGGGGTCACGCGCATCGGAGCGCTTCGGATAAAACGGGTCGACGCAAGTGTTGACTGCCTACGCGGAGATCTCGGCCTCATTCGAGTAACCAGAGATGAACGGTTTGCGCATGCTCGTCTGCGGGTCGAAGACGTGCCGCGAAATTCGTCCGATGTTCCCGCCGTAGACATGAACGCTGATCGAGACGCGATCATCATATGTGTTGGATACCCTGTGGATGTCGCCGGTATGGGGCGAAATACTCTCGACAGTTCCCGGTTTGAGGTAATCAACCCCGAGCGATCGCATCGGCTGGCCGGGCTCCCCGACTTGAAAACATTCGGCACGCTCGCCACCCCTGAGCAAACCGATCAGCGCCCAGACCGTGTGGTTATGGATCGGAGTCATCTGGCCCGGGCCCCAGACAAAGCTGACAACCGAAAAACGATCGGCCGGATCGGCGTGTAGCAGGTACTGCTGGTAGTACTGGGGATGTGGCTGCGCATACGCCTCGGGGAGCCAGTCATCGCGACGAACGATCTCGGCAAGGAGATCGTGTCCTGTGCCCAGGATTTGCGCTTCATCATCCGGGAACGTGTCAACGAGTAGCGTAAATTCGTGCACGAACTGTTTGAAGAGCGTAGCCGGAACGCGCATTACATGTCTCCTTGGCGGGGTGTCATTGTAGTCGGCGGTTCGCACTCTTGATCGGTCGATGGTGGCGAACCCTATAGCGATATCGATTGTCGACTCATGTCCTTTCCTGAGCAATTGAATCTGATTTCAAGTTGCGGACAGATTCTGGAGTCATCGAAACCATCCATACGCGTTATCGAACAGCACCTTTGAGCTCAGAGTGATATCGGCGAGCTTCCTGCCAGAACGCGTGAGCCGCAGGGGACAGTCGGTTCTGATTCAGGCACACCAATCCGATACGTCGGGACGTGCCAGGCGAAAGAGGACGGAATACCGTGCCAGAATACCGATCCGGCAGCGCCAGCTTGGCCAGAATCGAGATGCCCTTCCCACTGGCGACCAGCTCCAGTATCGACATCAGTTGCAGGAGCTCATACGTCACCCTGGGGCGCAGCCCATTTCTTGAGAACAGCCGGGTCACCAAAGCCTGCGACCCCGCACGGGTCAGGATGAACGGGTCAGCCGTCATTTCTTTGAGCGGAACGGTATCAAGTTTTGCCAGAGGGTGTCCAGAAGGCAAGACCGCGACGAGTTCATCGACGGCGAGCGTTTGCGAATCGACGTCCGTCTTGGGCAGCGTGACCGCCGCGAGTTCCAGGCGGCGCTCGATCAGGTCACGCGACGTCTGCTCGTCCGGCTTTTCTGTGACCACCACATCAACGCCAGGGTAGCGGGCCTTGAATCGCTCGATCAGCGGGGGCAGAACCCTGATCGTCGCACTGGCGCCGAACGAGCCCAAACGCAGCAGACCGGTCTTTAGCTCTGCACCGGCCAGCGCTGTGGTCTGGACGAGTTGAATGGATGCAAAGACGTCGCGGACGTGGGGAAGCACATGTTCGCCGGTATAGGTCAGCGTGACCCCTGCCGTATTGCGGTCAATCAACTCGGTTCCCAGCGCCTTTTCCAGAGCGCGCAGCGCATGACTCGTGGCCGAAGGTGACATACCGAGCTGCGCGCCGGCACTCGCTATGCCGTCTGAAGACGTGAGCGCCAGCAAAAGCTGAAGCTGCCGAAGTGTCGGTGTCGTTGTGCCGGATCGATGGCCCATTGAATTATTCCTCAAGCTTGTTTCTGCGCGTCTTCATGAAGCGCGGGTCGGAGTCCAGTGTTATGGCAAGTCCTGGTCCGTCGGGTACAGCATGGACTTCCAGTCCGTGAACATCATCGAGGAGGACGCCTGCCGAATTTACGCCGCTCCGCTCAGGTTGAAAAAAACCTCAATTGTCCATGAACGAGATGAACAAATATGATAACCCCAAGGTCAAGTTGATACCGGGATGATTGCAGGTCAACGGGTTACCCGCTGAGTCTTGACATCACGGGTTCCCTATGGAGGCATCGAGATGTCGACACGTGCGATACAAGACAGCTACCCGCCAGAGTTCGCTCACTGCTATGGCTGCGGTGCGCAAAATCCACACGGCCATCACCTCAAGAGCTATCTCGTGGGCGATGAAACGGTTGCCAGGTTCACGCCTGACATCCGGTATAGCGGCGGTGTTCCAGATCATGTCTATGGCGGGATGATCGCCTCGCTTCTCGACTGTCATGGCGCGGCATCCGCAGCCGCCTTTGCCTGTCAGAAAGAAGGGCCGGGGTCGGGTGATCTCTCTGAGCCGATCCGCTTCGTGACGGCGTCATTGAAGGTTGACTTCAAGCGGCCCGCACCACTTGGTGTTGAGCTGGTGATATGGGGGAGGCTTCGTTCACTTGAGGGACGAAAGGCCTGGATCGACCTGATTCTGAATGCAGGCGAGCTCACCTGCGCTGTCGGGGAAATGCTCGCGATCCGTCTGCCCGACCGAACAGACACCTAAGGACGATCCGACGGCAAAGTAAAGGGGATCCAGCGTCGAAAACATAAGAGCTACTAGGCCCGCCGACGCCACGCACAATTAACTATAGGAGACGAGATTGAATACTTCCGCTGAGTTGGACATGTCCGCCGGATTTGTCGGCAAGGTGCCGTTCACCAGATACGACCTTGGATGGGTCATCCTCTGCATCGGAATGGCAATCGGCGCCGGCATCGTTTTTCTGCCGCTTCAGGTTGGTATCACCGGTATCAGGGTGTTTGCTGCGTCGGTGGCGCTGTCGTATCCCGCGCTGTACATGATGCAGGAGCTATATCTGCAGACGCTGTCAGGCAGCACGGAATGCGAGCATTACGCGGGAATCGTTACCCAGTATCTCGGAAGGAACTGGGGCATCTTTCTGGCGGTAGTGTACTTTTTCATGTTGCTCAAAGGCATGCTGACCTATTCCATGGCGGTGACCTTTGATGCGGCGAAGTACCTGCAGAGCTTCGGTATGACCATAGGGCTGCTCTCGGACAGTCCGTTCTTCTCGCTGGCCATTCTGTGCCTGCTGGTCCTGGTCGCCGCGCAGGGCGAGAAGCTGATCTTCAGGGTGTCCGGCCCGCTGGTGCTTTTCAAGCTCGGCGTGGTCGTGTTGTTGGGCGTGGTGATGATTCCCCATTGGGATGTCCGCGCGAATCTGCCGTCGCTGCCGGAGTTCAAACGGTTCGTGATCGACACCATTCTCACTGTGCCGTTCACCTTGTTCTCCATCCTCTTCGTGCAGATCCTCAGCCCCATGAACATCGCTTTCCGAAAGGTGGAGAAGGACTCGCGCGTCGCTACGTATCGCGCCATTCGCGCCAACCGCATTGCGTTCGCCATCCTGGCCGTCGCGGTCCTGTTCTTTGCCACGTCGTTTGCGTTGGCACTCTCGCACGAGCAGGCGCTCTCGGCCAGGGCGCAAAACATCTCGGCGCTCGCACTGGCTGGTAGCGTGATCCATGGAGATGGTGTGCTGTACATGACCGCAGCCCTGAATGTGTTCGCAATATTAACCGCCTTCCTTGGCATCTACCTGGGCTTCGAGGAATCTATCAAAGGCATGGTCATGAACGTCCTGACGCGTATCGTTCCGCAGGAACGCGTCAATGCCCGCCTCGTATCTGCCGGCGTTTGCGTGTCTATTGTGCTCGGGCTCTGGTTCTGGGTACAGACGCGCTTCTCCATCCTGTTGCTGCAACAGTTGGCATCGCCCATCTACGGTATTGCGTCGTTCATCATTCCGTGCGTTCTGGTGTACAAGGTGCCCGCGCTTCGGAGATACGTATCCTCCAGAGTTTGGTACGTGTTTGTGTTTGGCGTGATCGTGTGCCTGTCGCCCGTGCTCAAGGCACTGGGCTACTGAAGTTGCCCCCGACGCGGCTTTCGCGAACTACGCAAGACAGAAAGAGGTAAAGAGCAATGACTCAGAATCGAAGTGCGCTGGCGGCTAGCGCAACATGGTTTGATTTCGACACCGTGGTGGACCGCAACCGTAGCAATTCACTCAAGTGGGGGAACCCGGCCGGCGCCATGACGGATGTTCAGGCACAGGCCAAGCCATTGCCCATGTGGGTGGCGGACATGGATTTCATGTCTCCGCCGGCGGTGATCGAAGCGCTGCACGAAGCCGTTTCGCACGGCATTTACGGGTACCCGGCTGGCATGACGAAAGGTTACGTCGACGCCGTGATCGGGTGGCAGCAAAAGCGCTTCGGCTGGGATGTGCCTCCTGGATGGGTAGTGCCGGTCGCCAGCGTCATTGCGGCGCTTAAAACTGTCATGCAGGCGTTCTCACAGCCTGGCGATTCGGTTCTGATCCAGCCGCCGGTCTATGTGCACTTTCATCACGATGTGGTCATCAATGGTCGCCACGTCACCGCGGCACCACTGCATTTCGATGGGCGGCGCTATCGCTTTGACGCCCAGGTGTTCGAAAACGCGATTCAAGACAACACCAAGATCTTCATTCTGTCCAACCCGCACAACCCGACGGGCAATGTGTGGACAGAAGAGGAACTGCGCACCATGGGCGAGATCTGCATGAACCACGGGGTGCTCGTGATCGCCGACGAAATTCATTGCGACTTTGTGTACGGTGCCGGAAGGAAGCACACACCGTTTGCCTCACTGGATCGACGATTCGCTCACAACAGCATCACCTGCACTTCGGCGAGCAAGACCTTCAACCTGGCCGGACTGCAATGCGGCAACATGTTCATTGCCGATAAGGTCAAGCGGGACGAGGTGATCCGCACGGTCGAGAGGAACCACAACACCCGCATCAACCTGCTCGGGATGGTGGCTACCGAAGCCGCCTTCACGCATGGCGCGACCTGGGTAGACGCGCTGGTGACCTACATCGCCCGGAACCAGCAGCACTTTGCCGAGCGCATCAATGCGCTCGATGCTGGCCTGAGGGTGATCGACATGGAATCGCTCTACCTGGCGTGGATTGACTGCCGCGCGCTTGGAATGACGCCGGAGGAGCTCGAAGACTTCATGCTCATCAAGGGCCGCGTGTGGCTTGATAAGGGCCCGAAGTTTGGCGTGGAAGGTCACGGCTTCATGCGCGCGAATCTCGGCTGCCCCCGCCAGACGGTCGACCTGGCGATTGCGCGAATATCGGAGGCGCTTGCGCAGCGTTGAGTGCCATTTTGCAGGGTGGTTGCGAAGCTGAAGGAAATTGGAGACGAAGATGATTAATGACTGGGCTGAACTGCTTTCGAATCAACGTGCTGCCGGGGCAAATCTGCTGAAAGCGAACGCGCCGGTGGGCAAGGCATTCTTTGGTCTGAACGAGTCGTTGAATGAGAGCAAAGCGCTTGACCTCAAGACACGTGAGCTCATCGCACTGGCCGTGGCAGTCACCACACGATGTGAGGGTTGTATCGCTTCACATGCTGCAGCAGCGCAAAGAGCGGGCGCAACGAAACAGGAGGTTGCGGAGGCGCTTGGAACCGCCATTGCCCTTAATGCGGGCGCCGCGTTTGTCTATTCCGCGAGAGCGATGGAGGCTTTCGGTCAGTTTGATACCTGAGGGCAGGTACCGCGCGGAAGTCAATGCGCGGGAGCCACGCGCGGCGCCAGAAAGCCGAAAGGTTTTGGATGTAACCAACCCTCCACTGAGGCCGATGTTGCTGTCGCATCTTGCGCGCAGCGGCGCGGTGAACTATTCCGACGGAAATATGGCATGAAATCTGGACAGACGACAGCACTGGCAGGCATCAGGGTCCTCGATCTCTCCCGCATCCTGGCGGGTCCAAGTGCGACCCAGCTTCTTGGTGACCTCGGCGCCGATGTCGTCAAGGTTGAGAGACCTGACGAAGGTGACGATACGCGCAAATGGGGCCCACCGTACGTACGCGGGAAGTCGGGCGAGGAAACGGAAGAGAGCGCCTATTATCTCGCGGCCAATCGGAACAAGCGTTCGATCGCTATCGACATCGGATCGGACGCAGGTCGGCAACTCGTCCATCAACTGATTGCACACGCCGATGTGCTGGTCGAGAACTACAAGGTGGGCGGCCTGGCCAGATACGGCCTGGCGTACGAGCAGATCAGGGATCAATATCCGCGCCTGATCTACTGCTCGGTCACAGGGTTCGGGCAGACGGGCCCCTACGCCAGCCGACCCGGCTATGACTTTTTGATCCAGGGCATGGGCGGCATCATGAGCCTCACCGGGGTGCCGGACGGTGAACCAATGAAGGCTGGTGTTGGGATCGCGGACGTCATGACTGGCATGTATGCCGCCGTCGGCATCCTCGCGGCCCTCCAGCATCGGGAGCGAACGGGCGAAGGGCAGCACATCGATATTTCCCTGCTCGATACGCAGATTTCCTGGCTCGTCAATGCAGGAACGAATTATCTGGCTGATCGTCAGCTACCGGCCCGCCTGGGCAACGGCCACCCCAACATCGTTCCATACCAGGTGTTCTCAACGGCGGATGCACCGATGATCCTTGCCGTTGGCAACGATGCACAGTTTGGGCGGTTCTGCGAGGTCGCCGGGATCAACGAACTCGCGTCCGACGAACGCTTCGCGACGAACCCGATGCGAATTCGCAATCGCACAGCACTGTGCGAACTGATCGATAACACCTTACGAACACGGCATCGCGCGACATGGCTGCAGCAGCTGGAGGCAGTCGGGGTCCCGTGCGGGCCTGTGAACAATCTGGAAGACGTATTTGCCGATCCACACGTCAAAGCTCGCGGTGCCGAGTTGCACATGCCCTGTGACTGGGCGATGGATGGGGAGCTTCGTCTTCTGGCAAATCCGCTGAGGATGTCGGCTACGCCCCCGAGCTACAGGCGACCGCCGCCACGGCTGAACGAGCATGCTGCCGAAGTACTAACGGATTGGCTTGGAACAAATCAATCGCTACAGGAGACGCCATGTACGACCTGACCGCCGGGCAGTTGACTCTGCAGGCACAAGCGCGGGAGCTCGCGCAAACGGTATTTGCCTCGACCGCCACCAATACGGACCTCACGGAGGAGTATCCATGGGACAACGTCACAGCACTGCGCGACGCGGGGTTCATGGGCATGACATTGCCAAGGAGCCTGGGTGGGCGTGGTTTGTCTTACCTGGACACCGTGATCGTTATTGAGGAAATGGCCAAGGCGTGCGCCACCATGGGCCGCATCACCGTCGAGGCCAACATGGGCGCAATCGGCGCTATCGCCAGGTATGGGACGCCCGAACAACTGAAGTTGGCCGCAGAGCTGGTTCTGTCGGGGGACAAGCCCGCGATCTGTATCTCTGAGCCCAACGCTGGCAGCGCTGCCAGCGAAATGACCACGCGTGCCGACAGGAAGGGGGATGACTACATCCTCAATGGCGAGAAATACTGGATCACGGGCGGTGGCGTTTCCAGGCTGCACCTGATTTTCGCGCGTGTGTTCGACGATGGCGTGGAGCAAGGCATCGGTGCATTCATCTGCGTGCGGGATGGCAACGCACCGGCCGGTCTTGTGGTCGGCCGGAGGCTTTACGCGATGGGTGTGCGCGGCATCCCTGAAACCCATCTCGAGTTCCGCGACCTCAAGGTGCACAGGTCGATGCTCGTGATGCCACCCGGCGGGCTGAAGCGAGGTTTCGCGGCGCTGATGACCGCCTACAACGCGCAGCGCGTCGGTGCCGGAACGGTCGCCCTGGGCATCGCACAGGGTGCCTTTGAGGAAGGTATGGCGTATCTAAAATCGCGTCAGCAGTTCGGTCGACCGATTGCCGAGTTTCAGGGACTGCAGTGGATGTTGGCCGACATGTCAACTCAACTGGAGGCCGCTCGATTGCTGTTGCGTTCTGCGGCATGCAGCGGCGCGGAGTTTCCGGATATTGACAAGGCGGCACGGGCGAAGATTTTTGCGGCCGAGACAGCCAACAAGGTCACCAACGACGCTTTGCAGTTCTACGGCTCATCTGGCTACGGGCGCCGCAATGCGATGGAGCGTCACGTACGTGATGCCCGCATGTTCACCATTGCAGGCGGTACAGCACAGATTCTGCGCACACAGGTCGCGGCCACACTTCTCGGCATGAAACTGCCGCAGACACGCGATGGGTACCTGAAGGCGGCACAGAGCAAAGAGGCCTGAGCGAGTTCCAGCCGCGAGGCACGTGGGCCACGTGCTTCGCTATCGATAACCGCCCCATCGATCTTTTTCTCCATCTGTGTCGCGCTTTTTACGACCGGGGCGCTCGACCCCGGCGAGGTACATATGAATCGTCAATTGCTTTTATGCATCGGCCGTGCGGGTACCTGCATGGGCACGATGGCATTTGCGGGTGCATTGCCCGTACTGCGTTCAGCCTGGCACATGGATGCAACGACTGCCGGCGCGATCCAGACCGCGTTCAATCTCTCCAACGCCATTGCGCTTCTAGTGGCTTCCTGGCTCTCCGATAGCTTGGGAGCCAGGCGTATGTATCTCGTCTGTACATGGGCAGGCGCTGCTGCCCTGGTCGTGTTCGCTATCTTCGCGAGGTCCCCGCATTCCGCGGGAATCCTGATCGTCTTCGTGGGGCTCACGCAAGGCGGCGCTTACACTCCAGCGCTGCTGCTCGTCTCGGACCTGAGCTTGCCGGCAGAACGCGGGCGCGCGATGGGACAGGTTCTGGCGGCCGGTTCATTCGGCTACCTCCTTTCTGTCGCTCTCTCGATGTGGGTGGCGAAGTCATGCGGCCCGTCGGCGGCCTTTGCTCTGTGCGCCATCGGCGCCCTGGCCGGCGCGATCGTTGGCCAGTTCAGCCTTAAAGACGTCGAGAACCGACGACATGAGCGTAAGGCGGCGGCGTCTGCGGAGCCAATGCGCTGGAGCAGCATTTTCGGTCCCACGTCTTTATGTCTTCTGGTCGGCTACATTGCCCATTGTTGGGAGTTGCTGGGTAGCTGGGCGTGGACTCCGACGCTGTTGGCGACTGCACTTCAACCGTCCGGCCTTGGCGCAATGTCCACCAGCCTGATTGTGGGCGGAACGGTGCACCTGTCGGGGATGATTGCCACGGGAGTCGTCGGCGCGTTGTCGGACCGATGGGGCCGGTCACGCGTGCTGGTGTACGTTGGTGCAATGGGCGCCTTGTGCTCGATGCTGATCGGTTGGTCCGCGCAGTGGGGTGCCGGCTGGGTGATCGCGCTCGTGGCCATCGGCAGCTTTTTCATTCTTGCCGATTCGGGCGTACTTTCAGCGGCCATGACGGACGAGGTGCCGGCAGCCTATCTGGGCCGCGTGATGGGTGTCAGATCGATTCTCGGGTTCGGCGCTGGAGCGCTTGCGCCCATGACATTCGGAGCAACGCTCGATTGGACGCATCAGTGGGGGTGGGCGTATATGTCACTCGCTGCTGGTGGGCTCCTCGCGTTCATCGCTGCCCTGACGTTGCGAAAAATCAACCAGCCAACGGCATGCATGTCGATCGCAACGAGATCCGTTTCCTAACCCGAATATCAGCAGCGCCTGCGCTGACGGGACATCTGACTGCGTCGGCGTCAGACGCTTCGTCGTCGCCCCGCTAGGCCACATGTGCGTGGCCTTATAAGTGGACGAGCCGCAACGGTCGACGGCGCTTGCAGCGCGAGCAAGCCGATTCCGTCAAAATTTGTCAGCCCTTTTGCATGCGGCCTCATTTCAGTCGTGAGCTGAGTCCTGGGGGGACTGCACCATACCGCAGTCCGTCGACGAACAGGGCCACCAGCCTGCGAGCGTCGGGAGGATCGGGGCATTCGAGTGGAGCGCAGAGGGCAGCCACCGCGCACAGCAGCTCGTCGGGCTGTATCCCTTTGCGAATGTCGCCCGAAGCGATCGCCGCATCGAGGAGACTCTGAACGACCGGGCGGAGTCGCTCCAGGAAATATGAAGGCAAGGCCTTAAAGGCGGGGTCGCCGGAATTCAGGGCGGCGGCAAGTCCACGCCTCGTCGTCACGAATCCAACATAGATATCTATCCATCCCACCAATGCCTCCCCGGCGCCAAGCGTGGCGGCAAGTTCAACGCCCGCATCCGCGCAGGCATCCACTTCGCTGCACAAAGCAGCAACGACGAGGTCGGAACGTTGCGGAAAGTGGCGGTAGATCGTGCCGATACCCACTCCCGCCTTTTGCGCGATCTCCCGCACTGGCGCATCGATTCCCGAGGATTCGAAGACAGCCAGCGCGGTTCGCAGCAACGTGTCGATGTTGCGTCGCGCGTCCGCGCGCACCGAACGCGGAGCACGTTCGCTGTCCGTCCTATTTGTCTTGCTGCTCAAGTCATTTCCCTCTTGTTAAGCGGAACAATGTTCCGTATAGTCTGCAACCGGAGCGATGTTCCGCTTACATTCTAACGTAAGCGAATCGCGCTCGCCCATCATTTTTGAACGGAGCAGACATGCACAGCAGACCCGTGGCACTCGTTACCGGTGCAAACAAGGGAATCGGCCTTCAGATTGCGAAAGATCTGGCGTCGAAAGGCTTCAAGGTACTCGTCGGAGCGCGCAAGCTGGACCTCGGCGTGGCGGCAGCGAAAAGCGTGGGAGCAGAGGCTCAGGCCCTCCAGCTGGATGTGACGGATCAGGCGTCGATTGCGGCAACGGCTGCGCAGATCGAAGAGACGCTGGGTCGTCTTGATGTGCTGGTCAACAATGCGGGGATCTCGCGTCCAATCAAGCCGGGGATGTCCGTCGAAGAAATGAAGGACGGGGATAAGGTGAGCCGTGTGTCAGTCGACGATATGCGCTTGGTGTTCGAGACCAACGTGTTCGGGGTTGTCGCAGTCACGCAGGCAATGCTGCCGCTTCTTCGAAAAGCACCGGCGGGCCGCATCGTCAACGTTTCGAGCGCAGGTGGCTCTCTCACGCTGAAGGACAACCCCGCGGATTACTCGCGACAGTACGTCGGGGTGTACCAAACGTCGAAATCCGCACTCAATGCAGTGACGCAGGCGTTCGCCATCGAACTGGAGGGAACCGGCATCAAGGTCAATGCGGTCTGTCCGGGGTTCACCGCAACGGATCTGAGCAACTATGCCCCCGGGGCTGGATCCGTTGAGGATGCGGCACGGGAGCCCGTTCGCCTCGCACTCCTTGACGCGAATGGGCCGACTGGCACATTCTCGAACGCCGCGGGTCCGCTTCCCTGGTGAGGTGGTCTCCGAAAACGCCAAGGCTAGCTGAACCATGATCGTCTGACCGCACGGCCGGGTCTGGCGCGCCTCATCGATGATGAACGCGCCGTCCCGATCGGCAGACGGACCGGCATCGTTCAACCCTCGCCAAACCCGTCGTCTGGGTGCAGCGCTTCGAGCGGCTCGATGATCGTCCTCACCGAGTGAGCTCCGTGACAAATTCGTCAATCCGGTCGAGCGCGTCCAGCACCCGGTCGGGCAAGGTGCCTTCGCGTCGCGACGGCACCGATGGGGTGCGCCATTCAGCACCGACTGCGCCATGCTGCGGATCTCCAGGAGATCGTCGCGTATCCCCTCGGGATCATCAAGTTGGTGGCGGATGCGATCGACGATATCGACGGTGGCCAGCAGGCGGGTTGTGTCGTAGTTCGATTCGAGCCGCTCGAGCAGGCGGTGTCGACATCGCCGAAACAGGTCGTCGTGGTGGCCGTGCGTGCAGTCATGAACGGGATGCCTAGGTACGGGCAGCCTGGCCGAACAGCGGATCCCTGATCCGGGCTTCCGGCCGACGATCCAGGTGCAGTTTGTAGTGACCGAAGCGCCGGATGTTGTGGGTCGGATACGGGCTCAGAAACTCGATATCCTCCGCGCGCACTTTCTCGCCGTTTGCCGCCATCTCGCGCAGCGCCTGCATCATGTCAGCCGTGTTTTGCAAAATCACGGCCGACGCGATCAGGTCGTTGTAGCGAAGCCGCTTCTGCTGCTCCTCTGGCTCGTTCTCGGCGATCACGTCCCCTCCGAATGACAGCCACTTCGAGAAGCCATTGTACGACTCGATCTTGATGCCCCTATTTGCTGCCGAGCTTCTCATTGAGCAGCGCCCAGGTCATCATTCCAAGCACACCCAGCGGCAAACCCTTCGGGTGTCACCGCTAGCAGACTATGCATCAGGAAGCCACACCCGTTATCGGCTGTCCAGTAACCCAATCCTTCTGTGGCGCGAAGATGCGATAGGTTGAATTCGGTCGTGTCCTGTAGCGCCAGCACCACCGGTACCTGGTTCATGCGCCCCAAGGCGGCGTATTCCCGTACGCGTCACGGGCATCGATCTCGGCCCCGAATGCAACCAACTCCTTAAGGACCTCGTGGTTGTCATTCAGTGCGGCCTTTGTGTAGCGCCGTCGCTCCCTTGGAGCGTCGTTTGACGTCGTTCTGCCGCATTCAAAAAGGTGGAAGCGGTCGCAACCGTGCGCCGCATACAACATGGCGTCCCGATTGCTCCTGGCGCGCCCGCCGTCTCAACGCCCCTCGTGCACAAAGCGGACCGGCATCCATGAGCCATGCTCACTGCTCCATGAGAACATACCATTGTTGCCCCGCATTTCGCGCTGCTAGTCTAGCTGCAATACGAGGTCACGCCGCCGGCGTGCCGTCTATTGCGGATGGAAGTCATCGTGAAGCTTCGTTGTGAAATGCCAGCAAGCGGCGCAGGTGGTGCAGGAAAAGTCGGATCGATTTTCGATGAAGTTATCGACCGCAAAAGCTCCAATTCACTCAAGTGGGCGTTCGGCGAGAAGTTGCTGACGGCACAGGAATTCGCGGCCGATCCGCTGCCGATGTGGGTGGCGGATATGGATTTCAGGGCGCCGCAAGTCGTCATCGATGCACTGCATGAGGCCGTTGAGTTCGGTGTATTCGGGTATTCACGCGGAGCGACCGAGAGCTACGTCTGCGCAATAACCGGCTGGCAGGCAAAGCGCTTTGGCTGGGAGGTCCCGAGCGAGTGGGTGCTTCAATCCAGCGGCATCATCACCGCGTTGAAAACAGCCATCCAGGCGTTCTCTTCGCCGGGTGACTCGGTCCTGATTCAGCCGCCCGTGTATGCGCATTTTCACGACGATGTTCTGCTGAACGGGCGCCAGCTGACCTGTGCGCCGCTCGAGCGCACGGGAACCGTATATCGCTTTGACGAAAAGACGTTCGAAGCAGCGATCAGGCACAACACGAAACTCTTCATTCTGAGCAATCCGCACAATCCGACGGGCAACGTCTGGTCGGAAGGCGAACTGCGTGCGATGGGGGAAATCTGCCTGCGACATGGCGTGCTCGTGATTTCGGACGAGATTCACCAGGATCTCATCGTGAATCCATTCAAGAAACACATCCCATTTGCGTCGCTCGGGAAAGTGTTTGCGGAGAACAGCATCACCTGCACCGCGCCGAGCAAGACCTTCAACCTGCCGGGACTTCAAAGCGCGAATCTTTTCGTGCCCAATCGCTGCATTCGCGACGAATTGCGTCGGCAGTTCGACAGGAACATGTACCCATCCGTCAACACGCTGGGGATGGTCGCCGCCGAAGCCGCTTATTCTCGTGGTGAGCCGTGGCTCGAAGAGTTACTGCGGTATCTGCGTGAAAATCACACGTACTTCCGAAATGCGGTCCACAGCCTCACGTCGAAGATCGAGGTTCTACCTGCCGATTCGCTGTACCTTGCCTGGATGGATTGCCGGGGACTGGCGATGGACCCCGACGTCCTCAAGCATTTCATGCTGACGGGCGCGCGACTGTGGCTGGACAACGGGCCGAAGTTTGGCATCGAGGGGCATGGGTACATGCGCGCAAACCTTGGCTGTCCGCGTTCCACCGTGGACGAAGCAATTCGCCGTCTGACCACCGCGCTCGCTGAACTCTGAAACAGCAATTGGCGAGAGCGAACTAGCGTCCCGTTCAACGACGGCGCGACGAAAATCCATGCGTGGTCGCATCCGTGCAACACCCGATGCGCTGAGCCGATGCTAACGCCGAAAGCGGCGTGACACAGGACTACGATGCACGGGGCACCCCTTTAGACGACCTACATCGGACAGCGCGATTGGCACGGCCATCGACGCTACGGAAAGTGATTTGTTCCGGAACCTGGGAAAGCAAGATAGATAATTAGGATGACGATATAAATATAAGAAGCCTGTGCAGCCGAAGAAGCTGACTATGGCTCAAAGACAGCGATGCATAACGGTGTGCGCGCCAGGCGTTCCACGCCCAGCTTGCGATCTGACCTTCTTTCCAACCTGAAAAAAACAACAATCGATCAACTTCCTTGGAGGCGACATGAACAACAACATCGAAGCACAGGCATACGAGCGGGAAGATCTGAAAAGAGATCTTAAGAACCGCCATATCCAGATGATTGCCATCGGCGGCGCAATTGGCACAGGACTGTTCTACGGATCTTCCTGGGCAATCAGAACGGCTGGTCCGGCCATTCTGCTGGTCTTTCTGCTTGCCGCTATCGCGATCTATTTCGTCATGCGGGCACTCGGTGAAATGGCCGTGGAAGAGCCGGTGTCCGGTTCCTACGTGTCGTATTCGAACCGCTACATTCACCGCTTCGCAGGCTTTCTGAACGGTTGGAACGCATTCATCTTTCTGCTCGCCACCAGTGCGGCCGACCTGAATGCGTTGGGCAATTACGTTCATTTCTGGTTCCCGCACATTCCGATCTGGGTGACGGCCGGCGCCGCGGTATCGCTGATGTTTGTCGTCAATATGATCGGCGTCAAGATATACGGCGAGGCGGAGTTCTGGTTCTCGCTCGTCAAGGTGATCGCGATCGTCGCCATGATCATTTTTGGCGTCGGCATGATCGTGTTTGGCATCGGCAACAACGGCGTGCCCGTCGGTTATCACAACCTGGTCGACCACGGCGGATTCTTTGCCAAGGGAGCGAGCGGCACATTCCTCGCGGTCGTGATGGTCGCGTTCTCATTCGGCGGTGTCGAAAATCTCGGTCTCGCGGCCGGCGAAGCGAAGGATGTCAAAACGACGATGCCGAAGGCTGTCAATGCCACGTTCTGGCGACTGCTGATTTTCTACGTCGGTGCGATCGCGGTTCTGCTGATGGTTTTCCCGTGGACGTCGTTGACGACGAAGGGTAGCCCGTTCGTCGAGGTCTTCACGAAGATCGGCATTCCGGCCGCAGCGAGCATCATGAATCTGGTCGTGATCATGGCCGTGCTGTCGGCAGTCAACGCGAGCGTGTTCACGAATAGCCGCACGTTCTACAACCTGTCGCTGCAGAAGAACGCACCGGCCTTTCTCGGCGTCACCAATTCACGCAAGGTGCCGCACCGTGCAATCCTGATGGTGTTTGCCGCGATGTTCGCGGGCGTGCTGCTGAACTACATCATGCCTGAGCAGGCGTTCGAACTCTTCTCTTCGGTGACTGTGTTCGCGTTGGTCTGTGCATGGGGCTCAATCGTCATCAGCCATCTCAGGTTCCGGAAGCTGAAGATCCAGAACGGGGAAGAACACCAGATCGCGTACCGGATGCCGTTCTACCCCTACAGCAACTACATCGCGCTCACTTTCGTGGTGGCGGTGCTGGTCGGTATCGCGATCCTGCCGGATATGCGCATGTCGCTGGTTGTTTCGGCCGTCTGGGTGCTGGTCGTGTATGCGGCCTACCGGTTCTACGTCCGCAAGGACGTGTCTCAGGCGCGTGACGAACTTGAAGTCGGCAAGCCGGAGGATCAACTGGCCTGAGAGCCATCCGGTGCCCGCGCGGAGCATCGAAACGATTTCGCGACTTCCTTAAGCCTATGAGGGCGGACTACCACGGACCACCGTGGCAGCCGCCCCTTAATGCATTGACGCGTGCCGCGCGCTGATTTGCCATCATTCGCTGGCGACACGGGCAGTTGGCGACGCAGACCGGTTTCCCGCCTCCTCGCCACGACCGCGCATATAGACCTGCGGGCTGCTGCCCATTTCGAGACGAAACGCATACACGAATGCCGATGTCGAGCCGTAGCCAAGCTCCATCGCTGTGCGGGTGACGCCCATGCCGCCGCCAAGCAGTTCGATCGCCCTGAACAGCCTCATTCGGCGGCGCCACGACCGCAAGCTCATCCCCGTCTCGCTGACGAAACGTCGCGCCAGCGTGCGGGCCGACATGCCTAGCACGCGCCCCCAGTCTTCCGGTCCACGCGGATCTGCCGGATCTGAATAAAGCGCTTCGCAAAGCGTCGCGAGCGCGCCGTCTCTCGGCCACGGCAACGCGGTCGGCAGTGGCCGCGTGCGCCGGAGCTGGTCGAGAATGAGATGGGTGATTCGACCGGCATAGCCGTCATCGTCTTGCCGCCCTTCGATGGCCGCCGCTTCGATGATGAGCGCCTTCAGCAGCGGCGAAACCGCGAACACCATCGGAGCCGTGCCTGCGAGCGCGCGGCCGGTCTCTTCGGCTATCCACAGACTGCGAAACTCAGCGCCGAGAAGCGAACCCACTTTGTGACGAAGCCCGGTCGGCAACCACACGGCCTGCTCCGGAGAGATCACGAGCGACCCGCCTTCCGATATTACCGTCAACGCCCCGGAAATCGCGTAGACCATCTGATGCCAGCGATGCGAGTGCTCCGGAAAGAAGTGACGCGCCGGAATGAACTGCGCACGGACTGTGAGCGGTGCGGGAGGCATGGCGTCCGCCGGGGCTTCGATTGTTTCCCAGTTCATGTCGTTCGTCCGATTGGCAGATATTCTATACATTCTGGCTACCAGTCGAAATACTGTCACGGGAAAACCGGGTTTAATGACCTTCCCGCGTTTTGAAGCGCTACAGGGCCGGTCGCAACTGACAGCCGTGCCCGATTGCTAACGAATTTCCGGAGTATCCGATTTATGGGCCGCCTCGACCGCTACGACCTGCCGCTTTCGACAACATCCGACCATGCCGCGGAGCGATACCGTACGGGTGTCGACCTGCTTCTGTCGCTGTGGCCGGGCGCCGGGGACGCACTGGACGAGGCGATCGCGGCCGACCCCGATTTCGCGCTGGCGTATGCCGCCCGCGCGCGCCTGCATGCGATTAGCGTGCAGCCGGCCCAGGCTCGCGCACATATCGTGAAGGCGCTCGATCTCGTCGCCCGTAACGGGACGGAACGTGAGCGCAGCCACGTCGACGTGCTGTCGCTGGCCATCAACGGACAGGCGGCCAGGGCACTCACCGCCGCGCTCGCGCACACCGACCGCTGGCCGCGGGACATCGTCATCCTGTCGATGCCGCTTGGGGCGTTCGGCCTCTTCGCGTTTTCCGGCATAGCCGACCATGACCAGGCACGCGTCGACCTGTGCGAACGCCACGCGAAACACTTCGATGCCGACGACTGGTGGTTCCTGACCTATCGAGGCTGGGCGCATGGCGAAAACGGCGACCTCCAGCTCGGACGCACGCTGACGCAACGCGCGCTGCAAGTGCGGCGACACAACGTGAATGCGGCGCACGCCGTCGCCCACGTGCTGTACGAATCCGGTGCGAACGACGAGGCGCAAGACATGATTACCGGCTGGCTGCCGGAATATGACAAGACGGGCGTGCTTCACGGCCACATTGCATGGCATAGCGCGCTCATCGCCCTTGAGCGGGCAGACACCGGGCGAGCGCTCGCCATCTACAACGAGCATGTCGCGCCGGCTGCGTCGCTCGGCACGCCGATCAACATCGTCAGCGACACGTCGTCGTTTCTCTGGCGCGTGCAGGCCTACGGCCACGCGGTTCCGGCGGGCATGTGGGACGACGCAGCGAAGTACGCGTCGGATTACTTCAAGGAAGCGGGCTTTCCGTTCGCTGACTTCCACATGGCGCTGGTCGCCGCGGCGACGGGCGACAGCAAAGCCGTCGAAGAACGCGTTGCCGAGCTCAACAGGCTCATCGACGAAGGCAAGCTTCCGGCTGGCCCCGTCGTCCCGGCGATCTGCCGCGCGTCGTTGGCCTTCGCCGAAGCAAAGTACGCGCTCGCCGCAGAGATTCTCGAGCCGGTCGCGCGAGACGTCGTGCGAATCGGCGGAAGCGGCGCGCAGCGCGAGGTCGTCGAGGACACCTTGCTGGTTGCGCTAATGCGAAGCGGCGAGGTCGGGAAAGCGCACGCGATCCTCAACGAACGGCTGCATCGTCGCCCGTCTCCTCGAGACGAGCGATGGCTCGACCAGTTGCGCAGCGCGCGGGCGCCCATCGCGAATCGATGATCGGGGCGACCGGCGTGCGGAAACGGCTCATTGAAGGGATAGGCCCGGTCGCCGCAATCTCGATCGCCCAACTCTTCGGTACTGCACTGTGGTTCAGTGCGAACAGTACTGCCGGCGACCTGGTGAGAATCTGGCACATCGGCGCTGCCGACATCGGTTGGTTGACGAGTGCGGTGCAGCTTGGGTTCATCCTCGGCACACTCATCGTCTCGCTGAGCGGCGCCGCCGATCGTTTTCGCGCGAGCAGAATCTTCGTCTGCAGCGCCGTCGTCGGTGCGCTGTTCAACCTGGGCTTTGCGTGGCTGTCGACCGGTCTCGTGAGTGGCGCGCTCTTCCGGTTCGGCGTCGGTATCTGCCTCGCCGGCATCTACCCGATGGGAATGAAGCTGATCATCGGCTGGGCGCCCAATCGCACGGGGCAAGCGCTCGCGCAGCTTGTCGGGATGCTCATACTCGGCACGGCGCTGCCCCATGCGATGCGAGTGCTGGGAATGGGTCTCTCATGGCAACTGGTCATTTCTGCGTCGTCGTTGCTTGCTGTCGGTGGGGCCGGCATTATCGGCGCGCTCGGCGATGGGCCGCACTCCGTCGTGTCGACCCGTTCTGCGAGCAGCAAGGAGACATCAGCGACGTCGCCGCCATCCGTATTCAGCGCGTTTCGCGTTCGCCGGTTTCGGGCCGCGACGCTCGGGTATTTCGGTCACATGTGGGAGCTTTACGCGTTCTGGACCGCGGTACCGCTGCTGATTTCCCATACGTCGCTGACGAGCGCTTATCCAGGGCTCAGTGTTTCGGCGATGTCGTTCATTGTGATCGGGATCGGTGCGCTGGGCTCCTTGCTCGGCGGTGTTGTATCGCGATACCTCGGCAGTGCGAAGGTAGCGACATGCGCACTCGCGATATCCGGTTTATGTGGGCTCGTCTTCGCTTTGGGCTGGCGTCACCTGGCTCCCGAAACGATGGCCGTGCTTCTGCTGATCTGGGGCGCGTCGGCCCCCGCTGACTCGCCGCAGTTTTCCGCGCTCGCTGCCGACGCATGTCCGCGCGCGCTCGTGGGAAGCGCGCTCGCGATCCAGAACTCGATTGGCTTTGCGATCACGGTGTTATCGATTGAAGCGAGCACCTCGCTTTTCGAACATATCGGACTCGATGCGATGTGGCTTCTGGTGCCAGGACCGGTGCTGGGTCTGGTCGGGTTTGCGCTCACTTTGCGAAAAGCGAGATCGTCGCAAGAGCCGATCCAACGCACCGATAGCGTCGATCGCCCGCGAAGCACCGAAGCGTTGCGCTGATGGAGAACAGGAATGCTAGACCTCCAATACCTCTCGATCGTGATGGAAGTGGATCGCCTCGGCAGCGTGACGGCGGCGGCCGACCGGTTGAATGTGACGCAGTCGGCGCTATCCCACATGGTTCGAAAACTTGAAGAACGGCATGGCGTCAAGCTCTGGACCAAGAACGGCCGTGGACTGCGCTTCACGCACGCCGGCGAATATCTGCTTGGCCTCGCTGGGCGCGTGCTACCGCAGATGGAGCACGCAGAACGGACGCTGACGAATTTCGCAGAGGGTCGCCGTGGAGCGCTGCGCGTGGGCATGGAATGTCATCCGTGCCAGAAATGGCTTACCCGGCTCACGCCGCACTACCTCACCGCGTGGCCCGATGTCGATTTCGATGTGCGCACCGCATTCCGCTTTGATGGCGTTGCCGCGCTGCTCGGGTATGAAATCGATCTGCTGATCACGCCCGACCCGATCGACGTGCCGGACATCACGTTCTGTCCCGTCATCGACTATGAGTTGATGCTGGTGGTGCCGGAGTGCCATCCGCTCGCCACACGCGAGTTCGCTGTGCCTCAGGACCTGATGAGCGAGGAACTGATCACGGTTCCCGTGAGCAAGGAGCGCCTCGACATCTTCACGCGCTTTCTGGTGCCCGCGCACTGCAAGCCGAAATTTCATCGGACGGCAGAGCAGACTGAACTGATGCTGCAACTGGTTGCGGCCGGTCGCGGCATCGCCGTCTTACCGAACTGGCTCGTCGCGGAGGAGGGGAACGGGTTGCCTGTACGGACCGTCCGGCTCGGCGAGCATGGCTTGAGCAAGAGCATCAATGTCGGGGTTCGCAAGGGCGAAGAGGATGTCGCCTATATCGCCGGATTTCTGACGATGGCGCACGATCTCTGGGTCCCTGCGCAACGGATGGTGGTCGACCAAACGGATCTGGAGTGACGCAATGAATACAGAAGCCTCGCAACGGGGCGGCTCGCCGCACGACATGGCCGATGCCAGTAGCAACATCGCGAGACTGACGCTTGCGCAAGCGCTGGCAGGCGCCCATTCGACGATCGTATCCACAAAGCGGTCACTCGATATGAGGGCCAACGTACTTCGTATGTCAGTCGACGCAAGCCTCGCTAAGAAGCCAATCGCGAAACGCGACAAGTCTCGGCAACGCAGCACACTCCTTCCGGTAGACGACGTAATACGCGAGCACCGACGGCCGCACGATGTCTGGAAACAACCGGACCAGACGCCCGGCGGCCAGATCATCGCGGACGAGAACGCTACGCGCTAGCGCGACTCCGCGGCCATCGATCGCGGCTTGCAAGACCGCGGCAGAATTGTTGATCTTCAACCCGGATCGAGCCGCGATTGTTTTCTTTCCAACGGTTTCGAGCCACGCGTCCCAGGTGACGAATCCGATCTGACGATCGACGGAGAGATCGTCTATCAGCGTCAGCCCGGCCAGGTCTGCCGGGCCGCGCAAGCGGCGATGCTTGTCGAGAAACGCCGGTGAGCACACGGGAAAGACCTCTTCGTCCATCAGTTTCTCGGCCTCCAATCCTGGCCAGTTCCCCGCGCCGTAACGAACTCCGATATCAATTCCCTGGGTCGCGAAATCCATCAGCTTCAGGCTGGTGTCGAGACGCACGTCGGTTTCTGGCCAGGTGCTCTGGAAGCGGTCAATGCGCGGCAGAAGCCACTTCGCGGCAAACGCCGGACTGACGGTCACCGTCAGCACCCCGACAGCCGAGCCTTCCTTGAGTCGCGCGAATCCGAGGTTCAGCCGATCAAACCCATCGCGGATGTCGGGCAGTGCCCGTACGGCAACGTCCGTTGGCACAAGACGCGCTCGCCCGCCGCTGCCGCGATGGAACAGCGGCACACCCAGCCATTCTTCGAGGCTGCGAACGAGTTGACCGACGGCAGCCGGCGTGACGTTCAATTCCAGTGCAGCAGCAGAAAAGCTCTGGTGGCGCGCGCTTGCCTCAAAGGCGCGCAGCGCGTTCAGGAAAATCGGAGCGGTCATCGGTAGAAAGATTTTCTTTCAATGGCAAACAGAATATCTCATTTGTGAATGTGGTGCAGGGTGGCGAGAATATTCCCATGAATTAGCAATAACGACACGATTCGTGTTGCTTTCGTTCCGATCTTTCATTCTTTTTCAGGAGCAGTCATGGATAATAGTTTTTCTTCCAAAATCGCTATCATCACGGGCGGCGGATCGGGCATCGGTAAAGAAGTCGCCGCCCGCCTTGTGAACGCCGGCGCCAACGTGGTCATTGGCGGCCGTGACGAGGCCAAGCTCAGGCAGGCAGCGGCGGATATCGACCCGTCCGGCGCCCGAGTGCGTGTCCATGCGGGTGACATCGCCCGGCCTGGTACGGCGACGGCGCTGGTCGAACTGGCGACGCAGGGGTTTGGCGGCGTCGACATTCTCGTCAACAACGCGGGCGTGTTCCGCCCCAAGGCATTTCTCGACGTGAACGAGTCCGAGTACGACTGGTTTCTCGACACGATCCTCAAGGGTAAATTCTTCATGGCGCAGGCCGCGGCGAAGGCGATGCAGCTGCGCGGTGGTGGCGCCATCGTGCAGACAGGCTCGCTTTGGGCCCTGCAGGCCATCGGGGCGACGCCTTCGGCTGCGTACTCCGCGGCGAATGGCGGCGTACACGCGTTGACGCGCAACCTTGCTATCGAACTTGCGGCCTCGAACATCCGGGTCAACACCGTCGCACCGGCCGTGGTGGAAACGCCCGTCTACAACACGTTCATGACGGACGACCAGGTCAAGGAATCCTTGCCGGCCTTCAATGCTTTCCACCCGCTTGGTCGCAATGGACAGCCGGCCGACGTCGCCGAGGCGATTCTGTTCCTGGCTTCTTCGAGTGCGTCGTGGATTACCGGCACCGTCCTCTCCGTCGATGGCGGCGTGATGGCCGGTCGCCAGGCCTGATCAACCCTTCCGTGACAGGAGCCGAGAAATGGTCTATCTGCAAATCACCCTGAAGATCGCCGATGCCAACCGTGCCGCTGCCGTCGGCGTCTATCAGAAGTACAAGGCCGCGTTCCTCAATACGATCGCGGGCGCGAAGTCGAAGGAACTGCTGGTGCGCGAGCAGGATGTGCAGGTGCTGCACGGTTTTGACACAGAGGAAAACGCGAAAGCCTACCTGGAGAGCGCATTGTTCAGCGCCGATGTGGTCGGCGGTCTCAAGCCGCTGCTGGACGACGTGCCGGACGTGCGCATCTATCAGGCCGCATAACACTCACCTATTCAATGGGGCTTCGAGCCACGGCACGAGCCCTCACCTGGTCGCCTGGACACACCACCATGATGCAAGACTGGAATACCTATCGCGACGTGCTGATCGCGCGCGTGAACGAATACGCCACGCTCACTCCCGATGTGGTGCGTGGTTTGATGACGATCGAAGGCGCTGCCGCGAAGACCGGCAAACTGGAGCCGAAGATCCATGAACTGATCGCGCTGGCCGTCGCTGTCACGACGCGCTGCGACGGCTGCATCACTGTGCATACCAGAAAAGCGGTCGAGCACGGCGCCACGCTGGAAGAAATCTCCGAAGCGCTGGGCGTCGCGATTGCGCTGAACGCAGGCGCTGCGCTGACGTACTCGGCGCGCGTCCTCGACGCACACGCTTCGTTGCCGAACAAATAGTCCAATCTGAGGCCGTTGGTTGGGGCTCTTGCAGCGATCAGCCGACGGCCTCCCGTTCATGCCTGGAGGAAACGCGATGCTCGTCAACGCGGACTTCTCGCGCTGCGCTGTCGTCGCGGCCGATCAATACCATTGGGTCGCTTCACCACAAAGCGGGGTCGAGCGCGTGATGCTCGACCGGCTGGGCGGCGAGACGGGCCGTGCCACGAGCATCGTGCGCTACGCTTCGGCCTCGTGTTTCCCGCAGCATCAACACGCAGGTGGCGAGGAGATACTGGTGCTGTCCGGCACGTTCTCGGAAGGGAATCGGCACTATCCGGCCGGATGGTATCTGCGCAATCCACCTGGGTCGTCGCATCAGCCCTCCAGCGATGAGGGCGCAATCATTTTCGTCAAGCTCGGGCAGATGCCGCCTGGGGAAGATCGCGCCGTGCGTATCGACACACACGACCCGTTGTGCTGGGGACGACGCGCAGGCCGTGACGTTTGCTTGCTGTTTTCAGATGCGTCCGAACGGACCGCTCTGTTACGCCTCGATCCGGACGAGCAGCTCTTCGCGAACGCGATCGATAGCGCCGAACTGCTGGTGTTAACGGGCGAACTGTGCGGCGAACTGTGGAGCGACGGGCGGCAATACGTTCGAGGTTGCTGGTTGCGTCTGCCTGCAGGCGAATATCCCGATCTCGTGGCTGGCCCGCATGGCGCCACGCTGTATCTGAAGACAGGCCATCTCGCCGGTCTTGCGGCAGGCGGATAACCGATGTCGACTGCACATATCGCGATTATCGGCGGCGGCCTCAGTGGGTTGTATGCGGCCTTCTTGCTCGAACAGCATGGCCTCAGGGACTACGTACTCCTTGAGGCAAGTGACACATTCGGTGGCCGGATTGAGTCCGTTCCTGCCAACGGGCCGATGGTTGCAGGCACCGGGAGCGTAACGGAAGATCCTCACCGTTTCGACCTCGGACCGGCGTGGTTCTGGCCTGCGGACTAATCGCAAGCTTGCGATTATTCGGCTAATCTCAAGGAAGCCATAATCGGAAGGAAACTGTCGGGTCCGCCGGCGGGTCTTATTTTTTCGCGATTCTGCTTACCATTACGGGCACGTGGCATCCTCAGGCTTGGTCTTGTCCGAGGAGGTTCCTATGTCCGCTCCGCTATCAACTGATGAGTTGTTGATCGAGAAACTGCTGGCACACCTGAGGGCCGAGGGATACTCCCTACGGATCCAGCAGTGGTATCCGGCTCGCGTGCGTCAGTTACTGAATTACTGCAACCGCAATGGACTGTCTATCGAAACCGTTCGCTCGGAACATTTGACACGGTTCTTACGAGGGCAATATCGACTATCGCGGCAACGGTACAGCAAGCTGCCACCGTTCCAGCAGTGGCGACATCGATACACCGGTGCCATCAATATGATGCTGCGTCTTGTGCGCGGTGCATGGCCGGTCCCGGACCCACCAAGCACCGCGCTCGAAGGGTTTCATCGAGACATCGTTAGGGACTACGACACATGGTTGCGTGAACTACGCGGACTGCACCCACTGACTCGAGCCAAGCGCACCAAGCATGCGTTGCAATTCCTGGCTTCACTCGGGCAGCGCGCAGACCAGCAGGGTCTTACGGACTTGAGCGTTCGCGAACTTGACGCGCACTTGAAGCAATGTTGTGATGGGCTGCGGCGCGGTTCCATCGAAGATCGAACCGTCTGCCTCCGTGATTTTCTTCGCTACTTGTGGCGCACGGGCCGAACTGCGATTGATCTCGCTGGCACTGTGATTGGGCCGCGCATCTATGAGCACGAAGGCATCCCAGTCGCTCTTCGGACAGAAGAAGTGAAGCGAGTACTGGAGGTGACTCGGAAGGATCTCTCTCCGGTCGGCCTGCGCGACTACGCCATCTTGACCCTGTTGTCGACCTACGGCTTGCGGGCTGCAGAAGTCGTCAATCTACGCCTGGAGGACATCGACTGGAAGCGTGACGTCCTTCGTGTGCGCCACACAAAGACCGGGACCTACTCCGAGCTGCCATTGCTACGCGAACCTGGCGAAGCCGTGCTCCGATATGTGGAGAAGGCGCGACCGCCAAGCGTACATCGAGAGGTATTCCTGCGCATCCAGGTGCCACGCCGCCCGTTCAAGAACGGATCGATCCTCAACTGCATTACGAGTGCTCGTCTGCGAGCAGCCGGAGTCACTCCGCAAGGAAGGAAGGGCCCTCACGCCTTTCGCCACGCTCGCGCCGTGAGCTTGCTGCGATCTGGTGTGCCGCTAAAGATCATCGGCGACGTGTTGGGTCACACGTCTGCGGGCGCGACCGTAACCTATCTGAAGCTCGCGACCGAGGATCTGCGATCCATCGGACTGGATCTGCCAGGAGGAAGTTTGCCATGACTCATTTACCGTTCATCGATGCAGCACTCATCGAGCGATTTTTGCGGGCGCAAGGTTTTCGCCATCCGGCAACGCACAAGAACTATGCGGGCATTCTGTGCAACTTCAATAGCTTTCTCACGGACCACGGCGCGATTACATCACCGGACATCTCAATCCTAAAGCAATGGCTGAAGGAACATAGTCTCAAGTGGCAGGCGCACATCCTTTATCACCGGACCTTCCTGATCGAGCGATATGTCCGGTGGCTGCATGACCAGGGGATGATCGCGTCGAACCCATTTGCAGAACTGCATCGACAGTATGGACCGCGCACTACACCGATTGTGCGAGCCCTCGTCAGTGAGGACAGCGACGCGGACCTCCAGAATCAACGCCGGCTTCCTCGCTTCGGAAGTTTCCTTGGAGTTGTGATGGATCAGCATATTGCACACATGCGCGTGCTCGGTTATCGCTATCGCACTGAAGAGCAGAGACTATTGCGCTTCGATCGGTTCCTGCAGTGCCATCCTGAGCTGACTGGGCTTACGCTGGCTGAACTCGTCGAGCATTGGAGCCAGGAAGAACCGTCGCCGTACCACTTGTTCGAAGCTCGCAGAGCTGGCCGCATGGTGTCGAAAGCGATGCACCGGATCGACCAGCAGGTGCCGGTCTTGCCAATTGGCGATGGAGTAGCTCGTTCTGCCCGGCAACAGCAGCGGTCCCCCTATCTCTATACGGACGATGAGATACAGCGGATTTTGCACGCAGCGCTGTTGTATCCCTCACCGAAGGCTTCGTGGCGTCCTGTCACCCTCTTCACAATGCTCGTGCTTGCATACTGTGCAGGGCTTCGGGGAGGCGAGGTCGCGCGGTTGACGCTGGGCGATGTCGATCTGCGTGAGCAAACTCTCGAGATCCGGGAGACGAAGTTTTTCAAGAACCGTCGGCTGCCTCTGGCTCCTGGAGTCATGGCCTCCCTCAAGCACTATCTTGTTGTTCGTGAGCAAGCCGGCGCTCCAACGAATCCTGAGAGCCCCTTGTTCTGGAGTCCACAGCGCAATTGCGGGTACACCGTAGGTGGCATACGGCTCATTCTGACCGATGTCCTGCGACGTGCGGACATCAAACCCGCGCGCGGCGCAGTTGGGCCGCGAGTTCATGATCTGCGACACACGATGGTTGGCCATCGGATGCGCGACTGGTACAAGGCGGGAATCAATCCTCAATCCAAGCTTCCCTATCTCGCAACATACCTCGGGCACAAAGACATCCGCTCAACACTGGTTTATCTGAACATCACGCCGGAGTTGCTGCAGGACGCCGGTGAACGCTTCCGCAAGAATGGCGCAGCGGCGCTACAGACGAGGGAGAGCCTGCCATGAAACAGAGTTCATTCGCCTCTTTGCTGCACGCATTCTTCCATGAATGGATGGGCAAGCAGAGGAATCTTTCCCAGCACACGGTATGCTCCTATCGCGACACGTGGAAGATGTTCCTTCAATTTACCGCCAGTCGTGGGCGACGGCAGATCACGCAGCTGTCGCTAGCGGACCTGCAGGCCAGTGAGGTGCTCGCGTTCCTCGACTATTTGGAGAAAGACAGGAAGGTGTCCATCGGCACGCGCAACTGTCGACTCGCCGCTATCCACAGCTTCTTTGCCTTCGTCGCCCATCGCGAGCCACTGGCGATCGCGCAGTGCACAGAGATCGCACACATCCCGGTCAAGAAGACGTCCCGGCCCGCCATGTGTTACATGGATGCCGAGGAGATTGCGGCGGTCCTTCGAGAGCCGGACCAATCGAGCCTGGAAGGGCAGCGAGATCACGCGTTGCTCGCGTTGCTGTACAACACGGGAGCACGAATCCAGGAGGCGCTGGATGTGTGTCCACGAGCCATCCGCTTTGAATCTCCTTCGCAAGTAGAGCTATTCGGCAAAGGACGAAAGTGTCGTATTTGTCCTTTGTGGCCGGAAACGGTGACCATAATCAAGGCGCTGCTCAGGCGACAGCCGCGTAAGGATAACGAGCCTATCTTCGTCAATCGATATGGCCAGCCGCTCAGTGCAGCCGGGGTTCGCTTCAAGCTCAAGCAGTACGTTCAGTCAGCTTCGCAGCAGGTTCCATCGCTCGCGACAAAGCGGATCACGCCGCACACGTGGCGTCACAGCGTCGGAGTTCAGCTCGTCGCTGCCGGTGTCGACGTGACGGTGATCCGCAGCTACCTCGGCCACGTTCGACTGGATACGACCAATCACTACGCTCGCGCCAATCTAGAGACCAAGCGAAAGGCGCTCGAGCAGGTCGACCCATCAACAAAGCCCGGTCGGCCGCCGCGTTGGAAGCGGAATCCAGAGCTGCTGACCTGGCTCGAATCGCTGTGAAGAGCACGCGCTCATAATGAGAAGGTCGTGTGGCCTACCAGCCAGCAGATATCGGGCGGCAGGCCCTTCCTTCCTATTACGAGGTGCTTCCCATTAGCGTTACAGCCTCAGCTGGACCGACTTGTCCGCGACCTGGGACTGGAGCGCTTCGAGCAGCACGAAGCGGGCGACATGATGGTTGAACGTTCGCCGCACGAGCGGCCAGCGCGAATCCGTGGTTACGCGTCCTCGCCATCTTCCGCGCGCCTGGTCGGAGGGATGGCTGCGCTCATCGACGCGGTGCGCAGCCGCCTCGAGCCCGCGCGCCTGATGACGGGCCACCCGGTGCGACGCCTGCGCTGTACTGGGCATCACGTCGAACTGGACATCGAGGGCCCAAGTGGAAAGGTCACGTCCTTGTGTGCCGGGCATGTGCTGCTCGCCATTCCGCCACGTCTCGCCGCGGCGACAATCGAATTCACACCGGCGCTGCCCGAAACCCTGGAGCGGGCGTGGCGCCGTACCGCGACCTGGATGGCGCCACATGCAAAGTACGTCGCCGTCTACGACGCGCCGTTCTGGCGTGAGGAAGGACTGTCCGGCGAAGCACGCAGCGCGCGGGGACCGCTGGGAGAAATCCACGACGCCTCGATACCCGGCGGCAGTGCGGCGCTGTTCGGCTTCTTTGGCGTTCCGGCCAGGGTCCGAAGAAGGGTTGCCGACGACGTGATGCGCGCGCATTGCCGTGCGCAGCTCATCCGGCTGTTCGGCGCGAGGGCCGCAACGCCCACAGCCGAATTCATCAAGGACTGGGCTGCCGACCCATACACGGCCACCGCAGCCGATCAGGATGCAGTGGTCCAGCACAGCGCGGTACCTTCGGCCGAAGCCTCGTCGGGCGTCTGGCATGGCCGGCTCGTGGGCGTCGGCAGCGAATGGTCGCCGCACTTTCCCGGCTACGTTGCGGGTGCCATCGAGGCTGCGAGCCTGGGGGTGCGTGCATTGAAGGATGCCGCGACACGTCAGGACGCGTCTTGCGGCAAACGGAATACGACCAGGAGTTGACGATGAAAAAGACTTACCGCGCAATGCACGCGACGAAACCCGGGATTCTTGAACTGGTGGAACGCCCGATACCCGTACCGGACGCCGGTCAGGTGCTGATCGAGGTCGAGGCATGTGGCATCTGCGGAGCCGACGTCAGTGATATCGAAGGGGCGGCCCCGACACTGCAGTCGCCCCGCGTGCCCGGCCATGAAGTGGTTGGCCGCATTGCTGCCATTGGAGCGGGTACGCCATCGATCTGGAAGATCGGTCAACGCGTAGGCGTGGGCCGTCTCGGCGGACACTGCAATGAATGCCCTCAATGTCGCCGCGGCCAGTTCCAGCTCTGCCAGAACCAGCCGATCGTCGGCGCCTCGTGTGAGGGTGGCTATGCCGAAATGATGCTGGCCCGTAGCACAGGCCTGATTTCGATACCCGACGAACTGAACGCCGAAGAAGCCGCGCCCATCCTGTGCGCAGGCGTCGCTACCTTCAATGCGCTCAGGAAGTCCGGCGCGGAGGCGGGCGATGTCGTGGCCGTATTGGGCATTGGCGGCCTCGGGCACATGGCCATCCAGTACGCGCGTCGCATGGGTTTCAAGGTCGTTGCGGTCGGACGCGGCACTGACATCGCTGCCGATGCGCTGGCACTTGGCGCGCATGTCTATATCGACACGAACCAGGAAGACGCGGCAGCGAGGCTCCAGGCGATGGGTGGTGCGAAGGCCATCGTGACGACCATCGGCAACACCGCCGTAGTGTCCGCGCTGTTGCGGGGGCTTGCGCCGCAGGGCCGGCTGATCGTGCTCGGTGTGGGCAAAGACCCGCTGCCCATATCGACCGGCCAGCTAGTCGCCGGCGAGCGCAGCGTCGCGGGATCGATCACCGGCTCACCCTATGAGAACGAGAAAACGCTGAACTTCAGCGTGCTGACGGGCGTGCGTCCGATGATCGAGACGATGCCACTGGAGAACGCGTTCATCGCCTACCAGAGGATGAAGCGCGGCGACGTCAAATTCCGGATGGTCCTGACCATGGGGCAAACGCGCGACGTGCGCTAACGACGACCTGTGGCAACCGGTCATCGTTCATGCCAGCAAAGCCGGATGGGGTTTCGAGTCCAGTGCCCGGCGGACGCTGCTCCGGATCGGCGGCGAGCCGCACCAACTTGAATCAAATGTCATACATCAACGCGGACACTCTCACTGAGGCGGCATCGTCGCCCCTTTACGGGGCAATGTCGCAAGACTGACCATCGCGCAGGCGCTCGCCGGCGCGAACTCGACCGTCGTCTACGCAACAGGCGCAATCGTCGGGAACACGCTGGCACCCAGTCATGCGCTGGCGACCCTGCCGATCTCGATCTTTGTGGTGGGGATGGCGGCCTGCTCGTTACCTGCAGGGGCCATGGCCCAACGTCACGGTCGCCGCGTCGCCTTCCTGATCGGGACCGGATTTGGCGTGCTTGTCGGCTTGCTCGCGGCTTTGGCGGTTGTGCTGGGCTCCTTCTGGCTATTCTGCGCGGCGACGTTCTTCGGCGGCGCGTATGCCGCTGTGGTCCTTTCCTTCCGTTTCGCGGCCGCGGACTGTGTGCCGCCGGAGCGGCGTCCTCGTGCGCTGTCCCTGGTCATGGCGGGCGGCGTGCTCGCCGGAGCAATAGGGCCACAACTCGTCATCCACACCATGTATCTGTGGGCACCTTACACGTTCGCAGCGACTTTCCTGGCGCAAGCGGCCGTCGCTGCGTTGTCCGCACTCATCCTGCTTGGCGTTCGTCTTCCAATGCCGGCGGCGTCAGAGGCAGCGGGCGGCCGTCCGATCGGCGTCATTGCCCGCCAGCCCCGGTTCGTGACTGCCGTCATCTGCGCGGTCGTCTCGTACCTGCTGATGAACTTCCTCATGACGGCGGCACCACTGGCCATGCAAATGTGCGGCCTGTCACAGGCGTCGTCCAACCTCGGCATTCAGTGGCACGTCATCGCGATGTACGCTCCAGGCTTCTTTACCGGGCGGCTGATTACGCGCTTCGGTGCGCACCGGGTGATCATCGCCGGCCTGGCGCTCACAGCCCTCTCGGCAGCAGTCGGCATGTTGGGCATCGATGTCGCGCATTTCTGGCTCACGCTTATCCCGCTCGGCATCGGGTGGAACTTCGGGTTTGTGGGCGCATCGGCTCTCGTGCTCGAGTGTCATTACCCGGAAGGAAAGGCCCGCGTGCAGTCGCTCAATGATTTCGTCGTATTCGGGACGATGGCGTTCGGCTCGTTCCTGTCGGGTGGCCTGCTGACGGCATATGGATGGGGCACGGTGCTTCGGCTGTCATTTGTTCCGCTCGTACTGGCGTCCTCGTTCTCGCTGGCTCGTCTGCGGCGCGCAGCCGTGGGACACCGGGGTGATCAATGCGCCACGTTCCGGGTGTCTGACTTCGGCACGAGGGGTAGCCCGGGTATCTGCGTCGCCTCGATAGCGGGGCAAAGGATCAGGCTGCCTGGATACTGAGGCTGCCCGGAGAGGACGCATCGAGAAAAATTATCGAAAAGTGTCCGCATCTCGATCGAAATTTGCAGAAAGGTCCTCGCGCCTGATTTTGGCTACTGTGCGGCGTCGTTACGATGGTTACAGGGCGGGCGCAGTGTTGCCGAGCCCAACGGGTCGCGGATTCTGTCGATCCGATCCACAGCCAACCTATCGTGAGTACGACCATGCAATTATCCCGACCGACGATATGCCTCGCGTCTCTGATGCTTTTCCTGCAACCTCTCACGGCTCACGCAGATCTGACGGTAAAGATCGGGCAGGTTTCCCCTCTGACTGGCGAACTCTCCCACATCGGGAAGGACGACGAGAATGGTGTGCGGCTCGCAATCGAAGATCTGAACAACAGAAAGGTCCGCATTGGCGGGCAAAACGTTACGTTCGTGCTCGACTCGCAGGACGATGCGGCCGATCCCAAGACGGCAGTGACCGTCGCGCAGAAACTGGTGGACGATGGTGTGGCGGGTGTTGTTGGACATGCGAACTCCGGGACATCGATACCCGCTTCCAAAATTTACTCGGATGCAGGCGTTCCGATGATCACCGAATCGGCGACCAATCCGAAGCTCACGCAGCAAGGATTCACGAATGTGTTCCGTATGGTTGCGAATGATGTGAGACAGGGTTCGGTCATCGGCGCGTATCTGGTCCACGATCTTGGCGCGCACAAGGTTGCCATCGTCGATGACCGCACGGCGTACGGTCAAGGTCTTGCCGATGAGATCGAAAAGTCAGTCAAGGCTGCCGGAGGCAACGTAGTCGCACGTGAATTTGGCACCGACAAGACAACGAACTGGATGGCGATTCTCACGACCATCAAGAGCCGTCAACCAGAAGGTATCGCTTTCACGGGTGGCGACACGCAAGCTGCGGCATTTGTGCAGCAGGCGCAAAAGCTTGGGTTGAAGGTCAAGTTCATTGCCGGCGATGAAGCGTGTACCCCGCAGTTCATCAAACTGGCCGGTGCGTCGATGAACAACGATACCTATTGCACGCTGGCGGGTGTGCCGCCCGCAAAGATGCCGCAAGGACCCGAATTCTTCAAGCGCTATCAGCAGCGCTTTGGTGTTCCCGTGCAGCTATACGCTCCTTACGCCTATGACGCGGTACTCGCGATGGCCGACGCAATGCAGGCTGCCGGGTCGACCGACCCGAAGGTGTATCTCCGGAAGCTGCGCGTTTCGAAGCTGGACGGCGTGACAGGCCCCATCCAGTTCGACGAGAAGGGGGATATCCGTAACGGCGCAATTGCCGTTCGCCAGTTCGACCAGGGCAACTGGACCGACAGGTCAGTAGTCCGTTGATTGCGTCACCCGCCCTCGGAAGCCACGGGTACACCGAGCCCCACCTTTACGCTGCTCATGCTCACCAGCGTCTTGAAGCGTTTGACGTTGTTGTTTGAGAAGAACAGTTGCCGCGTGAGGGCCGTGTACTCCTCCATGTTGCGAACCGTCAGTATCAGCACGAAGTCCCATTCACCCGCGACGTAGTAGCACTGCTGGATTTCCGGGCACTGCGCGAAGGTGCGTTTCATCGAGTCGAGCAGATCTGCTCGCTCTCGACCTCGACCGTCGCGATGATCGTCAGCGGATAGCCGACCTTCTCGGGCGCGACGATGGCGGCGTAGTTACGAATGACGCCTTCGTCCGACAGGCGTCGCAATCTGCGATTGACGGCAGCCGTAGACAGGTTGACGCGTGCGCCGAGTTCGTTTTGAGGGATTTGCGCGTCGCGTTGGACTTCCATCAACAGCTTCAGATCAAAGTCGTCGAGGCTGAGTGTCATGGTTTTGCAGCCAGAAGGTCGAAACAAAGATATTTTTGCATGAGAGCTATTGATTTAGAGACTTTTTCCAGCCCCGCAAACAATACTATTTCTGTAGCCGACATGCTCGATATGCGCATTCCGCGAACTTCATAAGCAAGGACGTCCGACTATGGAAAGCACGCTGCAGAGCCAGTTGAAGAGCTGGCGCCAGTATTTGCATCAACATCCCGAGACTGGCTTCGAGGAAGTCAATACGTCCGACTATGTGGCGAACATTCTCAGGACGCTGGGACTGGAGGTTCACCGTGGCATCGGCGGAACCGGACTCGTTGCCAACCTGACGGTCGGAGACAGGAAGCGAGCTATCGGCCTGCGCGCCGATATGGACGCGCTGAACATTGTGGAGCAGGCGCCTGACCGGCAGCATGCTTCTCGCGCCGCCGGAAAAATGCACGCGTGCGGGCACGACGGGCATATGTCGATGCTCCTGGGAGCGGCTCGGCTCCTTGCCGAGCGGCGCGACTTCAACGGCACCGTCCGCTTCATCTTTCAGCCGGCAGAAGAGCATGGCCGCGGCGCGAAGGCGATGATGGCCGACGGCCTGTTCGAACGGTTCCCGATCGAGGCGATCTTTGGCGCGCACAACATGCCGGGCATGCGTGCGGGAACGTTCGCAACGCGTCCGGGCGGCATCATGGCGAGTGAAGACAACTTTGTCATTCATATCAAGGGGCGCGGCACACATGCCGCCCGTCCGCATATGGGGGTGGACCCGATCGTCATCGCGTCGCAGATCGTCATGGCATTGCAGACCGTCGTTTCGCGCAATCTCGACCCGAGTCTGCAGGCAGTGATTTCCTGTACGGAATTCATCACTGACGGCCTGAGAAACGTCATTCCGTCGAATGTCATCATCAAGGGCGATACGCGAAGCTATTCGCGCGAAGTGCAGACGCTGCTCGAGACGCGCATGCGCGAAGTATGCGAAGGTATCTGTTGCACGCACGGTGCCGATTGCACGTTCGAGTACACGCACGAATTTGCTCCGACGGTGAACTCGGAGCAGTTCGTGGACGTCGCGGTAACAGCGGCGCGCAATGTGGCGGGAAGCGATGGCGTCGACGCCAACATCCAGCCGATGATGATTTCGGAAGACTTTGGCGCGTTCCTGCAGGTCGTTCCCGGCAACTTCATCTTCATCGGCAACGGCGAGTCGGTGGAGAAAGGGGGTATTCCCCTCCACAACGCTACCTACGATTTCAATGACGAAATCCTTTTGACGGGAGCCAGATATTTCGCTGAGATCGCCCGGCTCGAGTTGCCGGTCGGCTAACGACCAAAGCGAAATAAATGAATACGTCTGTACCTTCATCATTGACCCTCGACGGCACACCCATGATCGAGCAATTGCGCCAGCTCGGCGAACTGGGCGCCGATCGTGAAGCCGGTGGACGGACGCGCATTGCACTCACAGACGATGAGCGCGCCGGGCGCGATCTCGTCGTCAGATGGATGCGCGAACTGGACCTCGATGTCCGCGTCGATCGTATCGGCAACATCTTCGGCACGCTGCGTTCCGATTCGGATGACGGCAGTCAGCGTCCACTGATGATGGGTTCGCACATCGACACGGTGAAAAGCGCCGGAGCGCTGGAAGGCTGCTACGGCGTGCTGGCGGGGCTCGCGGTCGTGAGAGCTTTTCGTCAGGCAGGCATCGGGCCGCAGCGGTCCATCATCATCGGTGTGTTCACCAACGAGGAAGGCATCCGCTATCAGCCGGATATGATGGGTTCGCTGGTCTACGCTGGCGGCCTGTCCGTTGATGCAGCATTGAACACTATCGGAATCGACGGCACGCGGCTTGGCGACGAACTCGTACGCATTGGCTATGCCGGCGACCTGGAGCCACGCGCAATCGTTCCGCACGAGTATCTCGAACTGCACATCGTGCAGGGCCCGATACTCGAAGCAGAGAACATCCGCATTGGCGTGGTCGAGAATCTCCAGGGCATCTCGTGGCAGCAGATTACTGTTGAGGGCAATGCCAATCACGCGGGTACAACGCCAACGCGGCTTCGTCATGATGCGGGCTGGGCGGCCGCTGCCGTTTCGACGTTCCTGCGTGAGCTGGCCGTTACTACCGGCACCACGCTGGCGACAATCGGCATGCTGCGCATCGAGCCGAATGTCATCAACGTGATTCCGAGCAAGGCAGTCTTTACGGTCGATCTGCGTGATCCGGACGAACAGCGCCTGCAGGATGCCGAGCGGCGGCTCGCTGAGTTCCTCGAAGAGGTCGCGGAGAAGGAAGGCGTGAAGATCACGACCGAGCGCCTGGTCCGCTTCGAGCCTGTCGTATTCGATGCAGGACTGGCCGATGCGATCGAAGCTTCAGCAGAGCGCATGGGCTTCACGCATCGCCGGATGACGTCGGGCGCCGGACATGACGCCCAAATGATCGCGCGCATCGCGCCCGCGGCGATGATATTCGTGCCGAGCCGCGGCGACATCAGCCACAACCCGCGCGAACATACAGACGACGATCAGCTCATCGATGGCGCAAACGTTCTGCTAGACGTCGTGCTCCAGCGCCTCGCGGCGAAGTGAGCGGGATTCCATTCGCCAATTCACATCATTCATTACTGGAGTGTCACGGTCATGCTGGTAGCAAATCCGCGCGCAACGCGCACCTCATATCCCGCTGAGCTGAAGGAGATTCTCAGCATCGAAAAAGCACAGGAGAGCCGCGCATGGCTTTCCTGCTGGGACAAGATTTCGCCCGATGCGACGCCGCTGCGTGAGTTGCCCGGGCTGGCCGCGACGCTCAAGGTCGGCAGCATCAGCGTCAAGGACGAGTCAGCGCGCTCCGTACTGGGTAGCTTCAAGGCTCTGGGCGCGCCCATTGCGCTGGTGCGCCTGATCCAGCGGCTGTGGCCGGATCATGATCTCGATGCGCGTGGTCTTTTTGAAGGACGCTATCGGGACCTGCTGACGCATTTCACGGTGGTGAGCGCCACGGACGGCAATCACGGAAAGGGACTGGCTGCTGCCGCGCAAACGCTGGGTTGCCATTGCGTGATCGTGCTGCATGCCAATGTCAGCGTCGAGCGCGAGAAGGCCATTGCCGCGTACGGTGCCGAAATTGTCCGGATCACCGGAAACTACGATGAGTCGGTCGAAGAGGCGGCTCGCCTGGCTTCGCTGAACGGCTGGCACGTCGTTTCCGACACGTCATACGACCGTTACGAAGACATCCCGCGTGATGTGATGCAAGGCTACGGCACGATTGCAGCGGAGATCGTCGAGCAGAGCGATAGCCAGCCGGATCAGCCGGCCTACACGCACGTGTTTCTTCAGGGCGGTGTCGGTGGCCTTGCAGCAGGATTGGCGAGTTACCTATGGGAATTCCATGGCAAGCATCGTCCGCGATTTGTCGTCGTCGAACCGCAGCAGGCCGACTGCCTGTATCAGAGCGCATTGGCGGGACGCGCTGCACGTGCGACGGGCTCGGTCGACTCCGTGATGGCTGGGCTCGCTTGCGGCGAGACCTCGCCGCTCGCATGGAGGTTTCTCCAACCTGGCGTCGATGACTTCATGACGATCAGCGATGACGATGCAGTGAACGCCATGCGTATTCTGGCTGCCGGCAGCGATACCGACGCACCGATCGTTGCTGGCGAGTCGGGTGTAGCGGGTCTTGCTGGTCTCATCGTATTGCTGCAGGACCAGCAGCTGGCCAGGCAAGTGCGCCTCAATGGCGCTTCCCGCGTGTTGCTCGTCAATACTGAAGGCGCGACCGCGCCCGCGACCTATCAGGAGCTGGTCGAGGAGTCCGCCGAATCCGTCCTCGAGCGCCAACTGGCCTGGTGCGCCAAAGCGATAGCCTGAGCGAACTCCCGCTCGCCGTCATCTCCATCGCGATGACGGCTTAATTGCCCGGACGACAACGAAGCGCCGCGGCGGCGAGGATCAGTCACGCCCCGCGGACGCGATTCACGAGACACGTTGATGAACGTCAACCGAAGTATCGGCCCGGTTGCATTGCTCTTTGCAGGCTTGGGCTCGATTATCGGCTCCGGATGGCTGCTTGGGGCTTCGCACGGTTCCAGGATTGCGGGCTCGGCCCCATCGTTGCATGGGGTCATTGGTGCGGCTGTCGTGCTGGCCATCGCACTGACTTACGCAGAACCGGGTACGACGTTTCCAGAGGCCTGCACTCCGCTGCCTACCTCGTTGCCGACCCGGACAGGCGCTACATCGATTTTTATCGACATCAGCGCGGGATGTCCCGCCCCCGTTTGACCTGTTCGCCCAATACCCTCGAAAACCCTGGCTCCCGAGCCTTTTTGATCCGTTGACATATGACGTCTCACCTAATACCTTGATGGGCATGACGTCTGGTTCCAATGCATGGCCCGTGGTCTGACCGGGTTGAGGCGGGCGTGGTCCAGACTGACACCTGTTTTTCAACCTGTCGAAACTCGCAGAGGAATCAGATGAACATCCCACATCAACTCAAACGCATTGTGTTCGCCGCGAGCGTGGCCTCAGGGGCATTGCTGGTCGCTCCGGCCGCTCATGCGGGGGACGTGACGATCGGCTTCGCCGCCCCGTTGACGGGGGCATCTGCCCACTACGGGGTCGATCTGAAGCGCGGCGTCGAACTTGCAATCGACGACGCAAACGCGAAAAAGCTCGTGATAGGTGGCCAGCCGGTGCATTTCGTACTGGATGCGGAAGATGATCAGGGCGACCCGCGCATGGGGTCGCAGGTCGCGCAAAAGATGGTCGACGCGAAGGTCGCGGGAATCGTCGGGCACTTCAATTCGGGCACCAGCATCCCGGCTTCGCGGATCTACTACAACGCCGGTATCCCGATGGTGTCGCCGACGGCAACGAATCCGATGCTCACCTCGCAGGGCTTCAAGACGGTATTTCGCGTGACGAACTCCGATGCGCAGATGGGGCAGCTCGCGGGTCATTCAGCCGTGCAGGCGCTGAAGGGCAAAAGCATCGCCGTCATCGACGACAGGACGGCGTTCGGGCAAGGCATGGCAGACGAGTTTGTCAAAGGCGTGGAAGGGGCGGGCGGGAAGATCGTGGATCGTGAGTTTTCCACTGACAAGGCAGTCGATTTCAAGTCCCAGCTCACGCGCATGAAGTCTTTCAGTCCCGACGTCATTTTCTGGGGCGGGCTCGATCAACAGGCGGGCATGCTGATCAAGCAGATGCGGCAGCTCGGCATCAAGGCGACCTTGCTGGGCGGCGGCAGCTTCGAGAACGACACGTTCCTGAAGGTAGCGGGCGATAGCGCGGAGGGCGCTGTTTCGTGGGACTATGGCGTGCCCTTGTCGAAGCTGAAAGCCGGGAAGGAATTCGACAACAAGATGAAGGCGAAGTACAACGAAGGCGTCGTCGCCTATTCGCCTTCCGCGTACGACGCGACGTGGGTGCTGATCAACGCGATGCAGAAGGCGAACTCGACCGACCCGAAAGTGTATGGTCCGCTCATCAGATCGGTTGCGTTCGAAGGCGTATCGGGCAATATCGCCTTCATGCAGAACGGCGACATGAAAGACCCCGCTGCGACGTTCTATAAGGTGATTGGCGGAAAGTGGGTGCCGCAGGCGATCGCGATTGGCGACAAGGTCGAGGCATTGCAGAACTAACGGAGCGTCCTGCTCAGGTTAATACGCCGGATGAAACGAAGCTGCACACGGCGCATCGTTCGTCCGGCGTTTGTTGTCAAGCAAAGGCGCTGACGCGGAGCGCCAATTCACTCGCTGCGCGTGCTCGAAAGATGATGGTACCGTTCGAGACTTTCATTCAGATGGCGTCGCATCGCGCGCCGCGCCGCGCTCTCGTCCTGCCGTTCAATTGCATCGAGAATGTCGGCGTGCTCGCGCTGAATCCGCCTGATGTACGTCTTGCGTTCCTTGGGGTTCGCTTTCGCGTGCTTCAGACGCAGGTCAATGATGATCTCCTGGCCGAGCGAGCGGAGAATCGAAGTGAAGTGCGGGTTTTCAGAGCAGGTGGCGACAGCCAGATGAAATTCGAAGTCAGCACGCGCGCATTCGGCGTCGTCATCCGCGGCGACGATTTCCATGCGCGTATACACTTCCTTTAGCGCACGGAGATGAGGCTCTGACCGCCGCTGCGCCGCATAGGCCGCGCACTCCGTCTCGACGCCTATGCGCAGTTCCAGCACATGCATCGAGTTGTGCAGCGTCGTCGTGTCGATGAAACCCGTTTCGCCCGACTGGCCAGGGGCCTCCGAAACGAACACGCCAACACCATGGCGCGCAATCAGCCTGCGCCCCAGCTTGAGCGACGCAACGGCCTCGCGCACAACGGTGCGGCTGACGCCAAATTCACTGCACAGTTCAGGTTCGGTTGGAAGCTTGGCGCCCGGCGCGTATTCGCCGCGGTCGATTTTGTCGTTCAGTGCCTGGATGACCAGTTCGGTCAGGCTGCGGCGCTTGCCAGTGCTCGCCGCGTTCTTCAGTAGAGTTTCAGCGTCCAGAGTCATTCCGTGTACTCACACCGGATCAGAGTGCTCTGCATTTCTCGGCTGCAGGCGTACCGCGCCGGCGTGGTGGAACGGATCTGACCTGCGCCGTATGACATATTATGACTCTACCACAGGCGCGGATGCGTCGTTGCCCGCCCATTAACCGGGCGGGCCGACTGATTGATGAGGCTCAAGCGTAGATATAGCCGCCGCTGACGATGACGTTTTCGCCCGTTGCATAGGTGTTGCGCGCGCTCGCCATCATGACGACCCACTGTGCGATCTCTTCGGGTTCCGCGGCACGTCCCAGTGGATTTGCAGCGGCGAGTTCACCGAGAAAGCCGGCCTTTTTCGCTTTCTCTGTCGCAAAACCTGCGGGCGCAACAGAGTTCACGAGAATGCCGTCCTTCGCGACTTCCTGCGCGAACGATTTCGTCAGACTCACGACGGCGGCTTTGGTCGCCGCATAGTGCGCGTTCTGCGGATGAGCCTTGAACGCATCGACGGACGTAATGTTCACGATGCGTCCCGCGACGTGCGCTTCGACCTTCGGACGGCTGCGCATATGGTCGATCGCGGCGACCATCATGTGATAGGTGCCCTTGATATTGACGGCGTTCTCGAGGTCCCATTCGTCGTCGGATATTTCGAGGATCGGGCGGCGCGGATAGATCGCCGCGCTGTTGATCAGGCAATCGACACGGCCGAGTGCTTCCAGCGCGTTGCGGAACACTTCCTGCGCCGATTCCTTGCGCGTGATGTCGCCGACCGCGCCGAATACCTGGTGACCTTGCGCCTTCAGCGCGCCCACGGTTTCGTCGAGCAGCGGCCCGTTCCTGTCGATCAGCGCGACGCTTTCAGCACCATCCGCGAGCATCAGCTTTGCGACGGTCAAGCCAAGGCCGGAGGCACCGCCGACGATAACGACTCGTTGATTCTTCATGGTTCGAATATGTCCTGTTTGACGATGCGTTGATTACTCGACGGCGACGATCTGCGAGCCGCCTGCTGCCTGATCGGTCGGGAAAACTTCCATGCGCGAGACGTCGACTGCATCGGGCAGCGAGAGCGCCGTTGCAATCAGTTCCGCGATGTTGTCAGGCTGGATCGAGCGATGGGCGTCGTAGAGCTTTTCGTTCGCGCCTTGCGCGCCGAGCGCGGTGCGATACAGGCTCGTCTGCACGCGGCCGGGCGCAATCTCGGTGACGCGCACTTTCGTGCCGAGCAGATCGCAACGCAGCGAATCGCAGAACATGCTGATCGCGGCCTTGGTCGCGCCATAGACGGCCGTGTTCGGATGCGGAAAACGCCCCGCGCTCGACCCGACAAAAAACAGGTGACCGCGCTTGCGTCGGGTCATGCCGTCGAGTGCCATGTGAGCAAGACGCAACGGCGCGCGCAGATTGATATCGATCATGCGGTCGATATCCGTCAGCTCGCTCTCGCCGAATTTCGCAATGGCAGGCAGCAGGCCAGCGTTATTCACGACGACGTCGATTTCGACGCGCTCGAACAGATCGCGCAAAGGCGTCGTGTCCTGCAGATCCAGCGCGATCGGCGTGACGTTGCACTCGCTCGCGAGCGCATCGAGCGCCTTTGCATCGCGGCCGAGTGCATAGACGTGCAGCCCGTCTTTGACGAGCCGCTGCGCAACGGCGCGCCCGATGCCGCTCGATGCACCCGTAACCAGTGCGGTCCGGTACAAATGGGAAGTCATGTTTTCAACCTCTGCAAACAGTGATGACACGTTCAGATCACGCCTTCTTCGAGGAAGGGCTTGTTCTCGACCACGCGCTCATAACCGAGCGGTTTGAGATCGAGTGAACGGTATTGGCCGTAGACGATCAGCTCGCTCAAGCCCCGGCCGATCGCGGGAGACTGCTGCAGGCCATGTCCGCTGAATCCGTTGGCAAACAGGAAGTTCGTGACCTCGGGATGCGGGCCGACGATCGCGTTATGGTCCAGCACGCAGAAGTCGTAATGGCCCGCCCACGAATTGACGACCTTGATGGCTTCGAACGCAGGAATGCGTTCGGCGAGGGCGGGCCAGATGATTTCTTCGAACTCGGAATGGATCACGTCGAAGTCGTCGACATCCGCAAGCGGATCGGGGTCGGGGTAGCAGCCCGTCAGGTAGTACTGTCCTTCGGGCCGGAAGAAGATGCCCGTCGTATCGATCGTGAGCGGGACGGTGCCTTGCAGCGGCGTGCGGCAGTCGAATACGAACAGGCAGCGCTTTCTCGGCTCCACAGGAATGTCGAGGCCAGCGAGTCGCGCCATCGCGGGGCCGCGTGTGCCCGCTGCGTTCACCATCAGGCCGCAACTGATGCTCTCGCCGCTCTTGAGCTTGATGCCCTTGATGCTCGGGCCTTCGCGAACCACATCGACCACTTCGTTTTCGATGTATTCGATACCGAGCGAGCGTGCCTTGCGGCGCATGCCTTGAAGCAGCCCATAGCTGTCGAACCAGCCTTCGCCGCATTGTCCGTAGACGCCGTTCACGAGCCCTTCGGTATTCAGCCACGGAAAGCGTTCTTTCAACTGCGCCTGATCGAGCAGCGCGACATCGGCGCCGTTTTCGCGTTGCGTCGCGTAGTTGCGCTCGAACATCGGCGCGCCTTTGGCATCGCCGAGGTACAGGTAGCCGTTTTCCTTGAAACCGAGTTCGGGCGCGTCGCCATCAACTTCCACGAGTTCGTGAAACTTGCGAATGAACTCGGTGCCGAATTGCGAAATGCGGATGTTCAGCGGATTCGAAAACTGATGCCGGATCGAAGCGCTCGACAGCGCCGTCGCGGATTTCGCGTAAGTCCAGTCCCGCTCGACGACCAGCACCGAGCCGTTGAAGTCCGGGTTCGTCGCGAGAAAGTACGCGGTCGCGCTGCCGACGACTGCGCCGCCCACGATCACCACGTCGTAGTGGTTCTTTGTTGCTTGCTGTGCCATCTCAATGCTTCCAGAAAGTCGATCGGGTTAGCGGCGCTTACCTGTTGTTCGGATCATCTTCGAAGTGGCCGTCGGCAGCGAACTGGCCACCCTGAAAACGCACGGCGGGATGGCGCGGATCGCCGATGGGCGTGTTCGCATAGACCTCGGCGCGATACGCATCGGCGGAATCCTTCGGGCGGTAGCCGAGGTAGCCGGCCTGCGTGTTGTCCCAGAAGTTCGCGCTGTTGTTCGAGTTGCCGTAGACGATCATATGGCCGACGCTCGGCGTCATCAGCGCCTGAATGCACAGGTGCGAGAAGTCGTCGTAGGAAAGCCAGGTGGCCAGCATGCGGCGGTCGACGGGTTTCGGGAAACACGAGCCGATGCGCACGCACACGGACTCGAGCCCGAACTTGTCGAAGTAATAGCGCGACAGGTTTTCGACGAAGGTCTTGCTCACGCCATACAGGCTGTCCGGGCGTTGCGGCACATTGGCATCGATGGTCTGCGTGCATTCGTAGAAGCCGATCGCATGAACGGAACTCGCGTAGATCACGCGCTTTACGCCTTCCTGGCGCGCCGCTTCATAGATGTGATAGCTGCCCGCGATATTCGAATCGAGAATGATCTGAAACGTGTTCTCGCGCGGCGCGCCGCCCAGATGGATGACCATGTCGACGCCTTTCATCATGTCGAACACGGCGTCGCGGTCGGCCAGATCGCAGACGAAGTGACGCTCGTTCGCGCGCACTTCGCCGAGCGGCGCGCGGTCGCTGAGCGACAGTTGTTCGGCGTACGGCCGCAGCGATTCGCGCAGCACAGAGCCGAGCGCGCCCGCGGCGCCCGTGATCAGGATGTTCTTGAACGGAGGCTTGCTGATGTCGGTCATGTCTGTTCCTTACTTTCCTGCCGGTGCTTTCAGGGCATCGAGCGTTAGACCGTAGTCGTCGCGCAGTTGCGCTTCGGAGATGTACTCGTTGCGGATGTCGCGCAACAAGGCTTCGCGGTCGCGTTGTTCCGGCGAACCAACGCCGCCGCCGCCCGGCAGGGACAGCGTGACGCGTTCATGCTCGGCGACGGCCTGCGTCCCTTTGCCCTTCATCCTCGTGCCGTCCGACAGTGTGACCCGACCCGGCGCGCCTGACTGGCCGCCCGACTGTCCACGCGCGGGGTGATCGATGCGATCGAACATCGCATTGAAGCGGAAGTGGTAGCCTGCGCGCGGCCCGATTTCGACGATCTGGCCGAGGCCGCCGCGCAGCTTGCCTGCGCCGCCCGAGCCCGAGCGCATTTCCTTGCGCCACACGACGATCGGTCCGACCTGCTCTGTGGCTTCGACGGACATCGCATGCACGCCGCTCGGAAACGCAGTGGCGGACAGTCCATCGAGTTCCGCGCGCGCGCCGGTGCCGCCGCTGTTGAACATCAGGATCTCGCTGCCCTTGAGGCCCGAATCTTCATGCACGGGACGCGCGCTGACGTGCAGGTTCCACAACGCGCCGGAGCCTTCCGCTGGCACGCGGTCCGGCAGGATCTTGTGCAATGCGCCCAGAACGAGGTCGGGCACGAAGTGGCCGAGCACATGGCGAACCGCGACGGGACTCGGGCGTTGCGCGTTCAGGATGCAGCCCGCCGGCGCCGCCACGCGGAACGGTTCCAGCGATGCCGCGTTGTTCGGCACCTCCGGCGCGATGATGCACTTCAGGCCGTAGCATGCATACGCTTTCGCGTAGAGCAGCGGTACGTTGATGCCGTACGGACTGGCCGGCGAAGAACCGGCGAAGTCCGCCAGCAGATGATCGTCGCCGACGGTGAGCGTCACGTTGAGCCTGACGGGCGTGTCGTAGCCGTCGAGCGTCATGTCGTTGGTCTGTGTGCCTTTCGGGAGCGCGGCAATGCGTTCGAGTGTTGCTTCGCGGCTGCGCGCCAGAATGTATTCGCCGATCCCTTCGACGTCTTTCAGGTCGAACTCCCCGAGCATCTCCAGCAGGCGCTTGTGGCCCGTTTCATTGCATGCCGCCAGCGCGTAGAGATCGCCGACGACCTTGTCGGGCTCACGCACGTTGTTGCGCAGGATGTTGATCAGATCGCGGTTGACTTCGCCGCGCTCGATCAGCTTCATGATCGGCACGAACAGACCTTCTTCGTAGATTTCGCGCGAGTCCGGCCCGAAGCCGCGGCCGCCGATATCTACCACGTGCGCCGTGCTGGCGAAGTAGCCGATCAGTTCGCCGTCGTGAAAGGAAGGAGAGACGACCGTGAAGTCGTGCAGGTGGCCCGTGCCTTTCCACGGATCGTTCGTGAGGTAGACATCGCCCTCGTACATTCTGTCGACGCCGATGTCGTTCATGAAGTGCTCGACGGCTTCAGCCATCGTGTTCACGTGCCCGGGCGTGCCCGTCACGGCTTGCGCGAGCATGCGGCCGCGCCTGTCGAATATGCCCGCGGAGAGGTCGCCCGCTTCGCGCACACTGGTGCTGAACGCCGTACGGATCAGGGCCATCGCCTGTTCTTCCACGACGGAAATCAGGCGGTTCCACATCACCTGCATGTGGATCGTGTCGAGATTGTCAAGGGACATGTGGTTTGGCTCCTGATCAGCGGGTGGCGTTCGGTTCTTTGGCGACGACGAGCAGACATCCGTCGGGCTGCACCGTCGCATCGAAAGACGAGGTCACGAGCGTCGAGGTTTCCGGCTCGACGATGATCGCAGGTCCCGTCACGCATTCGCCCACCTTCAGCGAAGCGCGTTCGACAATGGCCGCTTCGACGAAACGATGCAGGGCCGCGTCGAAAATCTTGCGGGTCTTTGCAGCGGCTACGGCATCGCGCGACGTCACGAGTTGCAGGCGCTCGACGGGTGGCATCGGCGAGCTTGCCTTCACGGCCCAGCTGACGATTTCGATGTCGAGACCATCGATAGGGCGGCCGAAGAACTGCGTATAGGCTTTCGTGAACGCATCCGCGAAGGTAGTGCGATCGTCGGCGGCGAAACGGCGGTGTGGAATTGTCACAGGGATTTCCCAGCCCTGGCCGACATAGCGCATGAACGCCTTGATTTCGACGAGCGGTTCCGCATCGCCCGAGCCTTGCCGCGCGAAGTGCACGGCTTCTTCGCTCAACTGACCGACGATCTCGTTCAGTGCATCGGCATCGAAGTCGTTGAAGCGCATGCTCGCGCTGCGCACGCTTTCATAACCGAACGGCGCGCGCAGAAAACCGATCGCAGAGCCGACGCCCGCGCCCGGCGGCACGATGAACTTCCGGATACCGCTCTTCTCGCACAGACGCGCCGCGTGGAGAGGACCTGCGCCGCCGAAGGTGATCATCGTGTAGTCGCCGATGTCCTTGCCGCTTTCGACAGCATGTACGCGCGCCGCATTGCTCATGCTCTCGTCGACGACCTCGGCGACGCCATAGGCGGCTTCCTCAGCGTTGAGATCGATTGCGCCGCCCACTTCCTCGACCATCGCGGTGGCGGCGTTGTCGGTGGAGAGCGGGATCGTGCCGCCTGCGAAATTGGCGGGATCGAGGCGTCCGAGCAGCAGATCGGCGTCGGTCACGGTCGGCTGCGTGCCGCCGCGCTGATAACATGCGGGGCCGGGCTCCGATGCTGCGCTATGCGGGCCTACGCGAATCTGGCGCATCACGTCGAGCGATGCAATTGAGCCGCCGCCCGCGCCGATTTCGACCATCTCCACGACAGGAATCGAAATGGGCATGCCGCTGCCTTTCTTGAAGCGATAGGTGCGGGCGACTTCGAACGTGTTGGCCGTCTTCGGCGTAAGGTCGTCGATCAGGCAGATCTTGGCGGTGGTCCCGCCCATGTCGAAGGAGAGCACGCTGTTCAGATCGTAGCGCGCTGCGATGTGCGCGGCGAAGATCGCGCCGCCCGCCGGGCCCGATTCGACGAGGCGAACCGGGAACGCGGACGCGCTTTCGATCGAGACGATGCCGCCGCCCGAGTGGATGATAAAAAGCGGGCACACTGCGCCCGCTTCGCGGACCTTGCCGAGCAGGCGATCCAGATAGGACTTCATGATGGGACGCACGTAGGCGTTCGCGCAGACCGTATTGAAGCGCTCGAACTCGCGAATCTGCGGCGACACTTCACTCGATATCGACACGGACACGTTAGGCAGACGCTTCTCGATCGCATCGCGCATCATGCGTTCATGCACGCCGTTCGCATACGCGTGAATGAAACCGATCGCGACGCTCTCATAGCCGCCTTGCACGATACGGTCGACGATCGATTTGATTTGCGCTTCCGTCGGCGCGAGCAGAATGCCGCCTTGTGCGTCGATCCGTTCACCGAGCGTGAAGCGGTCGCAGCGCTCGATCAGCGGGGGAGGGAGCTTGATGTTCAGATCGTATTGCTCGAAGCGGTTTTCCGTGCGCATCTCGATCGTGTCGCGAAAGCCTTCCGTCGTGACAAAGGCCGTCTTTGCGCCGCGTCGCTCGATGAGTGCGTTGGTGGCGAGGGTGGTGCCATGGATGATGACACCGATATCCTGCAGCGCGATACCGGCCTTGTCTGCAACGATGCCGATGCCTTTGATGATGGCACGTTCGGGCGCCGTGTAATCCGTTAGCACCTTGGTGGAGAACAGCGTTCCACCGAGTTCGAGCGCAACGTCGGTGAAGGTCCCACCGATATCAACGCCAACCCGTGCGTTGTCGTGACTGGCCACCATGATTCTCCTGTTTAACCAATGACATGCGCCGGGTATGTCCCGGCGAAAAAGACCGCCGACGATCGCTCCGGCAGTGCTTCGTTTCCTTTCTCCATCAAGCGTCGGAAGAGCTATTTTTTTGTTCGTTGACATATGATGAGTGACGTCTTACAGTGCTGTCAACACGAACAAAATGAATTTCGTATCCAGGCCATTTTTGATTGCTCCTGTTTCTTTGTAAAGCACGGTTTTATAAGCGTTTTCGTGAGATTTCGTGGTTTGGCTCGGTCTGCGGCCGAGGCGCTGCGAGTGAGGAGGTGGAACGGTAGTGGACGCGAAAAATCGGGATTTTCCGTAAAATTCGGGCACACTGAGGGCCCGACGGCAGAGGAACAACGATGAAGGTTTTGGTGCCAGTGAAGCGGGTGGTCGACTACAACGTGAAGGTCCGCGTGAAGTCGGATGGGACGGGCGTCGACATCGCGAACGTAAAGATGTCGATGAATCCGTTCGACGAGATTGCCGTCGAGGAGGCGGTGCGCCTGAAGGAAGCGGGTGTCGCGACGGAAGTGATCGCGGTGTCGGCGGGCGTCGCGCAGTGCCAGGAAACGCTGCGCACGGCGCTGGCGATCGGCGCGGATCGCGCGATCCTCATCGAATCGAATGAAGACCTGCAGCCGCTGGCCGTGGCCAAGCTGCTGAAGGTGCTGGTCGACAAGGAACAGCCGCAGCTGGTGATTCTCGGCAAGCAGGCGATCGACGACGACTCGAACCAGACCGGCCAGATGCTCGCTGCGCTCGCGGGCCTGCCGCAGGCGACGTTTGCTTCGAAGGTCGTTGTGGCTGATGGCAAGGCGACCGTATCGCGTGAAGTCGATGGCGGTGCCGAAACGCTGTCGCTCAAGCTGCCCGCCGTGGTGACGACCGATCTGCGCCTGAATGAGCCGCGCTATGTGACGCTGCCCAACATCATGAAGGCAAAGAAGAAGCCGCTCGAAACCGTGAAGCCCGAAGACCTGGGCGTCGATGTGACGCCACGTCTGAAGACGCTCAAAGTCAGCGAGCCGCCGAAGCGTTCCGCTGGCGTGAGGGTGCCGGACGTGAAAACGCTGGTCGAGAAGCTCAAGACGGAAGCCAAGGTGCTTTGATCGACGCGAATTTTGCGGAAAGCGGAGACGAATGAAATGACGATTCTGGTAATTGCTGAACACAACGCACCGAAGGGAGTCCCCGTGGGGGGCAACGCGTCGATCAAGGCCGCGACGCTGAACACGGTCGCTGCCGCGCAGAAGATCGGTGGCGATATTCACGTGCTGGTCGCGGGCCACAACGCACAGGCAGCGGCTGAAGCCGCATCGAAAATTGCAGGCGTAGCGAAGGTGCTGCTCGCCGATGCGCCTCAACTCGAAGCGGGCCTCGCCGAAAACGTCGAAGCGACGGTGCTGACGCTTGTGCAAGACCCGGCGAAGGACTATTCGCACATCCTTGCGCCCGCGACCGCTTACGGCAAGAACATCGCGCCGCGCATCGCCGCGAAGCTCGACGTCGCGCAGATCAGCGACATCACGGCGGTCGATAGCGCGGACACGTTCGAGCGCCCGATCTACGCTGGCAACGCGATTGCAACAGTTCAATCGCAAGACCTGGTCAAGGTCATCACGGTGCGCGCAACCGGCTTCGACCCGGTGGCAGCAGAAGGCGGCAGCGCATCGGTCGAGAAGATCGACGCCGCAGCCGATGCAGGCATCTCACAGTTCGTGAGCCGTGAAGTGACGAAGCTGGACCGTCCGGAACTGACGTCGGCGAACATCATCGTGTCGGGTGGCCGGGGTCTCGGCAGCGGCGAGAACTACACGAAGATTCTCGAGCCGCTTGCCGACAAGCTCGGCGCGGCGATGGGCGCATCCCGCGCAGCCGTCGATGCGGGCTACGTGCCGAACGACTATCAGGTCGGCCAGACCGGCAAGATCGTTGCGCCGCAACTGTACGTCGCGGTGGGCATCTCGGGCGCGATCCAGCACCTCGCGGGCATGAACGACTCGAAGGTGATCGTCGCGATCAACAAGGACGAAGAAGCGCCGATCTTCAGCATCGCGGACTACGGTCTGGTGAGCGACTTGTTTGAAGCAGTGCCAGCCCTCGTAGCCGGGATCTGAACGGCAACCGAAACAACAAACCTGAGCGCGCGGTATCGCTGCGCGTTATGACTATCGAACCCGGAGAGCATCCAGCATGATTTCCACGACCGATCCGCATACTAATCGAAAACCTCGAAACGTTTCCCAAGCCGAGTGGGACACACGTGTGCAACTCGCGGCAGCCTATCGGCTGGCAGCAAAGTTCGAACTCACGGATCTGATTTACACCCACATCTCGGCCCGCGTGCCCGGCATCACCGACCAGTTCCTGATCAATCCCCATGGCTGGTTCTTTGACGAAATCACGGCATCGTCGTTGGTGAAGATCGATGTCAACGGAAATCCGATCGGCGATGATCGCTTCGAAGTCAATGCTGCGGGCTTCACGATTCATAGCGCGCTGCATCAGGCGCGACACGACGTCGAGTGTGTCGTTCATCTGCATACGACGTACGGCATGGCCGTCGCAGCGATGGAGTGCGGTCTCCTGCCGTTGAACCAGATCAGCATGCAGTTCTATAACCGCGTGGCGTATCACGAGTACGAGGGCATTTCGCTGGAACTCGATGAGCGCGAGCGCATAGTCGCATCGATTGGCAGCAGAGACTATCTGATCCTGCGCAATCATGGCCTTTTGACTACGGGCCGCTCGGTTGCAGAGGCATTCACACGCATGTTCTATCTGAACAGGGCTTGCGAAATTCAGGTGGCGACACTGTCAGCGGGACAGAAGGTCGTCATTCCTTCTCCCGAGGTGTGCGAGCACGCCGCGAAGCAGCACGATGACTATGCCTACCTCGGTACGGTGCATCTTGACCGCGAATGGACGGCGTTGCTGCGGCTGCTTGAGCGTGATGGCGCGAACTATCGGGTTTGATATCGGATATACCCGTAGTGATTCAAGGAAGAACGCGCTGCCCGTCGGGAACCTCAGCTCGAGCGACGAACGAGGTTCATCATGCCGGTTCGGGGGAAGTGAAAACTGGTTGTACTGCAATGGCGCAAGTCGATCTGTGGACCAAGCGCTCACTAATGAGACCCGCTCCCGGTCTGGAGCGCGGTGTGAGGCCAGGATATTTACGGACCGGTCGAACAAAGAGGTCCCGTGCTGTTGCAGTTCTTCGATTATCGGCAGGTACGGGTTACCGTTTGCGCGCGCATTGGCGATCACCGCGCCCCTCGATGTTGCGTAGACGTCGCGACCATGTGCGCTGGTGTCCAGCTCGCGGTGTCGCGCTTGTCACGCCGGCTTGTGGATCGCGTTGTACGCGCTGGCCTCTTCGAGGAGCCACGCTCTGAAAAGTTCGAGCGGCTTGCCATGGCTGAGTTCGGTCGGATAAACGAGGTAGTAGGCTGAATCAACCGCGGAGGCCACTTCGAACGGAATGACAAGGCCCTGCTGTTTCAGATGCCCATCGACAAAAAATTTCGGAACCAGCGCGATTCCTAGTCCCGCCGCTGCGGCGGCAATCAGCATCGTGTACAACTCATAGCGCACACCTTGCATCGTCGAATTGTCCTCGATGCCCAGATTGAAAAACCAGCGCGTCCATGCGTCGGGGCGAGTCGTGGAGTGAAGAAGCGGATAGTTGAGCAACTCGTGCGCTTTTCTTATCGGTCTGGATAGCAGCGACGGCGCGCAGATCGGTACGACTTCTTCCCCGAACAGATAATCTGCGGACGTGCCAGGCCAGGTGGGCTTGCCGTAGTGAATGGCCGCCTCGAAGTGCGATTCCTCGAAGTCGAACATGCCGGTCTGCACACCCATGTTGACCCGTACGTCGGGCGTTCGATCGTAGAAGTCCTTCAGCCGGGGAATCAGCCAGTGCGAGGCGAATGTCGGAAGCACGGCAAGTTCGAGATAGCCGCCGCCGCTGCCGTGCGCAATGATCGAAAGCGTATCGCGGTCCAGATTCTCCAGCGCCCGGCGCACCTGCGTGCCGTACAGCCGCCCGGCCCGGGTAAGAACCACGCGCTGCTTCGCACGAACGAAGAGGCGCACGCCGAGATTCGATTCGAGCGTCGCTATCTGCCGCGACACTGCGCTCTCAGTCAGAAACAACTCCTTGGCCGCATGCGTGAAGCTCTCGTGCCGCGCTGCGGCTTCAAAGGCCATTAGCGCACCCATGTTCGGAATCTTGAACTTGCGCATCTTGGTTCCAAAAACTCATCAAGTGACAATTTTATATCGCTTTACGAGGTCCGCAAGGATTCCAATAATGCGAATCACGTCAGGTTCTCCTTTAACCGGAAGGCAGAAGGATGACCCATTCCCGCCTTCGCGGCGGTCTGCTCTGAGAGATAAGCGATGCGCAATGCGAACGTAGAACGTCTGTTGACGAAGCTGCTCGGCCACGAAAAGACTGAACTCCTGTTTTCGACGCTGAATGTCCCGGCTATCCTGCAGGACTGGGAGGACGGTACCGTCACGCGTGCCGAACTGGCGCAAGCCATGAACATGGCGCTTTTCGAGGACCTGCTACAGCGCTCGCCGAACGGACGCACGTACACGAGTGACGCCATCGCCAACGGTGGCTCGGTGTACTTCGACCATGGGGCGCTTCGTACTGTCCGCTGGCCGCATAACGGAGCGCTGCCTCCGGGCGAAGGTGCTTTCACCCGAATCCTGCGTCCGCTGGGTTTCAGGCTGAACGGTCGCTACCCGTTGGACAAGCTCGGCATGACGGGCCGCGCGTACGCGCACGAAGACGCGCCAGACGAGATCGCGCAGTTTTTCGTCAGCGAACTGCACCCCGAGCGGTTTTCGAAGGAATTTCAAACGGCCGTCACCAACGTCGTGAAATCGTCGAAGGACCCGTTGACGCCGCTCGCGATTTCGCAACTGTCGGATCTTGAACGCGATGGCTCGCTGCCATTCGAGGCGGCTCAGGAATTGCTGCCCGTCATCGTTCGCGCATTCGCCCGTCAGCACGACATTCCCAGCGAAGCAGACTATGCAACGCTGCTGCTAGAGTCCGCCGAGATGGCGTGGATTTCGACGGAAGGCAATGCTTTTAACCATGCAACGGACCGCGTGGACGATGTGTTCGCATTGTCGGATGCCGAGAAGGCGAAAGGCCGGCCCATGAAGCCCGAAGTCGAGCGTTCGCGTTCGGGCCGCGTTTTCCAGACGGCGTACCGTGCCGATACGGTCAGGCGTGAGTTCAGGTCCGCCGACGGCAGGACCGTGACGCGGGAAGTGCCGGGCTCGTTCTATGAATTCATTACGCGCAAGCGCGCGTTCGATCAAAAGGAGCGCCGCTGGCAGACCGACCTGCGCTTCGACGCCGGCAACGCGACGGGTATCTTCAAGATGACCGCCAACGCAGCGAAGTAACGTGAAAGCCGCCACACCGTTTCAGGCAAGCAAGAGTCTGCTTCAGGAAGTCGAAGCGGAGCTTCGGAGGTCGATTCGAGGTGAAGTCCGTTTCGATTCCAGTTCGAAGGCCCTCTATGCTTCCGATGCGTCGAACTATCGGCAGATACCGCTAGGCGTCGTCGTGCCCGCCGACGTCAATGATCTCGTTGCAGCACTGGGCGCGTGCCGTCGCAAGGACGTTCCGTTTCTGACCCGCGGCGGTGGCACGTCGCAGAACGGGCAGTGCGTGAACGTGGCGGTGGTGGCCGACGCAAGCAAGTATGTGAACCGGGTCGTTTCAGTCGATCCGGAAAGCAGGACGGCAATCGTCGAGCCAGGCGTCGTGTGCGATACGTTGCGCGACGCTGCGGAAAAGCACGGTCTCACGTTTGCGCCGGACCCGGCGACGCACAGCCGCTGCACGCTTGGCGGCATGATTGCCAACAACTCGTGCGGCGCGCATAGCGTCATGGCGGGCAAGACCGTCGAAAACGTCGAAGCGCTCGAAATCGTCACGTACGATGGCGCCCGCTTCTGGGTCGGGCCGACCACCGACGCCGAACTCGAAGACATCATCGCGCAAGGCGGTCGTCGCGGCGAGATCTACCGCAAGCTGCGCGATCTCCGCGATCGTTATGCGGACCGCATTCGGCACGAGTTCCCGCAAATCAGGCGGCGCGTATCGGGCTTCAACCTGGATCAGCTGCTGCCGGAGAACGGGTTCAACGTCGCACGTGCGCTGGTTGGAACGGAAGGAACCTGTGCCGTTACGCTTCAGGCGAAGGTCCGGCTCGTCCACAGCCCGTCATGCCGCGTGCTGCTTGTCCTCGGCTTTTGCGACATCTATACGGCAGCCGATGCGGTTCCTCATTTCAACCGCTTTGCGCCGATAGCGATCGAGGGTCTGGATCGCGGCATCATCCGGGGACTGCAGACGCGCGGGTTGAAGGCCGAGGAAATTGCGCTGCTGCCCGCTGGCGATGCGTGGGTCGTGCTGGAATTCGGCGCCGACACCATTGCCGATGCTATCCAGCAGGCCAACGATGCGCACGCCTGGTTTGCGGCGGGCGAGGGCGGCGTTGGTGTCACCGGCCTCGTCGTCGAAGATAAAGCGAAGCAGCAGAAGATCTGGTCGATCCGTGAGACGGGCGCCTCTGCTGTATCGCTATCAATCGATCGTTCAAAGCCTGACCCGATGGTTGGCTGGGAAGATGCGGCTGTCGATCCGCTGCGTCTCGGGGATTATCTGCGCCAATTTCAGGCACTCGTTGACCGCTATGGTTACGAGACGTGTCTCTACGGTCACTTCGGCGACGGCTGTGTTCACGCCCGTATCACGTTCGACGTCCGTACCGCTGAAGGGGTGCTGACGTGGCGGGGCTTCCTGCGCGAGGCGGCGCAACTGGTGGTCGATTTCGGCGGTTCGCTCTCGGGCGAACACGGTGACGGTCAGGCGAAGGCAGAGTTTCTGCCCATCATGTACGGCCCCGAAATCATGCAGGCGATGGAAGCTTTCAAGGCCATCTGGGACCCGGCGAACCGGTTGAATCCAGGCAAGGTCGTGAACGCCTATCGTGCGGATGAAAATCTGCGCATGGGGCCGTCGTACAAGCCGGTCAAGCTGACTACCCGACTCACGTTCGCGAGCCCTGAAGGCGACGGCATGCAACGCGCAGTCGAGCGCTGCATCGGGATGGGCAAATGCCGGTCACTCGAAGGCGGCACGATGTGCCCGAGCTTCCGGGCCACGAGAGAAGAGAAGTACTCGACGCGTGGGCGTGCTCATCTGTTCTGGGAAATGCTTCAGGGCGAAGTCATCACGAATGGCTGGAACAGCCATGAAGTGAAGGAAGCACTGGACGCCTGTCTTGCCTGCAAGGGCTGCAAGTCGGATTGCCCGACGCATACGGACATGGCGTCGTATAAGGCAGAGTTTCTTTCACACTACTACGAGAAGCATCGCCGGCCGAGGCAGGCGATGTTCATGGGGAGGATCGGACAATGGGCGCCATTCGCGAGTCGTTTTCCGTGGCTTATCAACTTTTTGGTGTCGACTCCGCCCTTGGCTCGTATCAGCAAGTGGTTCGCTGGCGTCGCGCCGCAACGCAATCTGCCCGTTTTCGCGCCTACGACGTTCAGAGCGCTGGCAAGCCGGCGTGGCATGGCGAACGGTAGAACCGTTCCGAAGCACGCGAAGAAGGTCATCCTGTGGGTTGACACGTTCAACGATCATTTTTCGCCGGAAATCGCAACGGCCGCCTTCGATGTACTGAGCCAGATCGGTTATCAGGTTGTGCTGCCCCGCAAGCGGCTTTGCTGCGGGCGGCCGCTCTACGACTACGGGCTTCTTGACGAAGCGAAAGCCTTGCTCCGCAGCGCCGTCGATGAACTGGCCGACGATGTCCGCACAGGCGTGCCTGTCGTTGGGCTCGAGCCGGGTTGTCTCTCCGTCTTCAAAGACGAACTGCTGAAGCAGTTGCCCGATGACGTGATGGCGAGAAAACTATCCGCGCAGACCTTCCTCTTCTCGGACTTCGTCGCGCGCGCGGACTTCGACTGGCCGAAACTCGACGCTGAAGTGGTCGTGCACGGTCACTGCCATCAAAAGTCGCTGTTCGGGATGAAGGGCGAGACGATGCTGCTGGACAAGCTTGGCGTGAACTGGAAGCTGCTCGATACGGGATGCTGCGGGATGGCGGGTTCATTCGGATTCGACGCCGGCCACTACGACCTGTCGATGAAAATCGCGGAAGACAGGCTGCTGCCGCTGGTGCGCGACGTGCCATCCAACGCCTTCATCGTGACGAATGGATTCAGCTGTCGCGAGCAGATCGAGCAGGGGGCAGGGAAGACGCCACTGCACATCGCCCAGCTTGCGTTGAAAGCACTCGAGAATATGCCGTCGATCCAGTCGGCGCCTTGACCGCGCGTGACGGGCGACCTGGCCTCGGTGTCGTAAGTCGACGCATCGTGGCGACGAGTTACTCGTCTATATAAATTGCATGCCGAACTAAATGAAGCGGGAGCGAAACACAGGCAGATAACGCTCCGAGCCGTTATCTGCCTCGTCGATGCCGCGTACCGAGCCAATGCATTGCGACCTCTCCCAAGTGACAAACCGTTCAGAAACGCCCGGCCTCGGGAATCTACCGACGTTTCAAAACGACCGCCTTATAGGCCTCGAAGCATTGTCAGCAAAGGCTTGATGATAAAAGTGCATCAGGTCGTGCATAGATATCGTTTGATGCACAGGTATTGGCTACGGACAATCCGCTCACGCCTTCACGCTGATGCCTTTGGCACCGACTCCGACGTGAATGTGAGAGGCGCGCTGGGGCCGTTCATCGTCGCCGAAGTGCGTTTAAACCCGACTACAGATATCAAAGGAATGCCCATGATTTTCCGTCTTCGCACTTCCCCTTGTATGCTCGCTGTTGCAATGTCACTCCCGCTGGTTGCGGGCGGCGTGAGCGCACAAGAGGTGGTGGTCAAGGTTGGCGTCGCCAGCCCGCTTACGGGTGGTGGGGCGGCGTACGGCAAAGATATCGAGAACGGCGTGCGCATGGCTGTCGACGAAGCCAATGCCGGGCATCCGACGATTGATGGCAAGCCGGTCAAATTCGTCGTGGAATCGCAGGATGATCAGAGCGACCCGAGAATCGGCGTTCAGGTCGCCCAGCAACTCGTGGATGACAACGTCGCAGTCGTTATCGGGCACTTCAATTCGGGCACGACGTTGCCGGCGTCGAAAGTCTATGCAAAGGCGGGCATCCCGATGATTACACCCGCGGCGACGAACCCGACCATCACGCAGGCAGGACTGAACACGGTCTACCGCGTCATCGCAACGGATTCACAGAACGCCGGCAACGCCGGGACGTACGCTGCAACGGTGACGAAGGCCAAACGCATCGCCATCATCGACGATCGCACCGCTTTCGGACAGGGCGAGGCCGATGAATTCGAAAAGGCAGCGAAGGCCGCAGGCGGGACCATCGTCGCGCGGGAGTTTACGAACGACAAGGCGGTGGACTTCAGCGCCCAGCTCACGCATATCAAGGGCACGAATCCGGATCTGGTTTTCTTCGGTGGTCTGGACGCGCAGGCGGCAATGCTCGTCAAGCGTATGCGTCAACTCGGGATGAAGGCGCAGTTCCTGGCCGGTGGCGGCGTGATGGATGCGAACTTCATCAAGCTTGCTGGTGACGCCGCTGATGGCGCGTCGGTCTGGGAGTACGGCCAACCGCTTGGCACGCTTCCGAAGGGCAAGAACTTCGAAGTGAAATTCAAGCAGAAGTACGGCGTCGACATGCTTGCCTATGCGCCATTTGCCTACGACGCCACCTGGGTTGCCATCAAGGCGATGGAGAAGGCCAACTCAGTGAAGCCGGCGGAATACAACGCTGCATTGAAGGCGACGAACTACGACGGTATTACCGGGAAGATTGCATTTACGCAGACGGGTGACCTCAAGAATCCAAGCTCGACGATGTATCAGGTCAAGAATGTGGCTTGGGCTCCCGTGACGACCAAGACGGCGGACTGATGTCTCGTCCGGGCGTTGATTGAAGGAGTGCGGCCTGGCCGGCCGCATTCGTGCTGCCGCAACCGCATCGAATGCGAGATGGCGTGCTGTTTTCATGCGAAATGCGCCCCGTGTTTGCAGACGGACTGATTTGGCGGCATCAAACTTCAGGAAGCTGCTGCGTGCGTTAAAGGCCTTAAAAACGCGAGCGCGAGTGTTGTAGCCAAAATGGCGTGTGTGCATGGTTTCCTGACGTACTGTTATTTCGTATCGAAAATTTGAAGGGGTATCAAGTGAAAGCATCGGCCATTCTCTCGGAACTCGGCATTTCCCACGTTGCGGAAGCTGGCGACATCGCCGTGCATTCGCCCATCAACGGCGAACTGATCGGCCGTGTTGCAAGCAGGTCGGTTGGGGAGGTCGATGCGGCACTGGCGAAAGCACAGGGTGCCTTCGAGATCTGGCGTAGCGTGCCTGCGCCGCGCCGTGGCGAGCTGGTACGGCTGCTTGGCAACAAGCTGCGTGAACAGAAGCGCGCACTCGGCAGCATCATCACACTGGAAACGGGCAAGATTTTTCAGGAAGGTCTGGGCGAAGTGCAGGAAATGATCGATATCTGCGACTTCGCGGTCGGCCTGTCCCGCCAGCTTTACGGTCTGACCATCGCGTCGGAGCGTCCGGGTCACCGTATGGCCGAGACTTGGCACCCGATGGGCGTTTGCACAATCATTTCGGCATTCAACTTCCCGGCGGCCGTGTGGTCGTGGAACGCGGCGCTCGCACTGGTGTGCGGCAATGCCGTCATATGGAAGCCGTCAGAGAAGACACCGCTGACGGCGCTCGCTGTCGACAAGATCCTCCAGGACGCACTCAAGGAATTCGGCGATGCGCCCGAAGGTCTGACGAGCGTCATCAATGGCGGACGAGCCGTCGGCGCGAAGCTGGTGTCCGACCCGCGCTCGAATATCGTAAGCGCGACGGGGAGCACGGAAATGGGCCGTGCGGTCGGTATCGAAGTTGCGCGCCGCTTTGGCCGCTCGATCCTGGAACTGGGCGGCAACAACGCCGGCATCGTTTCGCATACGGCTGATATGGAACTGGCGCTGCGCGGCATCCTGTTCTCGGCAGTCGGCACGGCAGGTCAACGCTGCACGACCCTGCGGCGTCTCTTCGTTCACGAAAGCGTCTACGACAAAACGGTCGAGCGTCTGAAGACCCTGTACAGCAAGGTCCCGATCGGCGACCCGCTGGAACATGGCACGTTGATGGGCCCGCTCATCGACGAGCAGTCGTTCAATCGCATGCAGGCAGCACTGGAGCAGGCAAAGCGCGAAGGCGGCAAGGTGTTCGGGGGCGAGCGCCATGCCGTCGCTGGCAAAGAAAAGGGCTTCTACGTGCGTCCGGCTATTGTTGAAATGCCATCGCAGACGGAAGTCGTGCTGAAAGAGACCTTTGCGCCGATTCTCTACGTGCTGAAGTACAACGAGTTCAATGACGCGATCGAAGCAAACAATGCGGCCGTGCACGGCCTGTCGTCCTGCGTCTTCACGACGGACCTGCGGGAAAGCGAGCGCTTCCTGTCGGCGTCAGGCAGCGACTGCGGCATCGCGAACGTGAACATCGGGCCGAGCGGCGCGGAAATCGGTGGTGCGTTCGGCGGTGAGAAGGAGACGGGCGGCGGCCGCGAGTCGGGCTCCGATGCCTGGAAGGCTTACATGCGCCGCGCGACGAACACGGTCAACTTCTCGTCGGCACTGCCACTCGCACAAGGCATCGACTTCAACATCGATTAAAGTCAGTCGTCCTTCGATATCAGCCGGTACGAACTTCTACAGAAGAACGTATCGGCCTTCCGTTTTACTGGCGCCTGACAGAGCGCCTGAGATAATTGCAACGTGGAGCAAGTCGTGAGTTCTCAAGTCGTTATCGTTGGCGGCGGAGTAATCGGTAGTTCTATCGCTTACTTTTTGCGCGCTTCGGACCCGACGGTTTCCGTGACGATCATCGAGCGTGACCCGAGCTACGCGAAATCGTCGTCGGCATTATCGGCCGCTTCTATTCGGCAGCAGTTTTCGACGCCGCTGTCGATCCAGATGTCGCTGTATGGCATCGAATTCCTGCGCAACATCGGTGACCTGCTCGAAGTCGGCGGGAACAAGCCCGCTATCGACCTACACGAAGGCGGCTACCTGTTCCTGGCGACGCCCGCAGGTGAATCGACGCTGCGCGAGAACCATGCATTGCAGAAGAGCCTCGGTGCGGACATCGACCTGATGTCGCGAGACGCGCTGAAGGCACGGTTTCCGTGGCTGAATGTCGAAGACATCGTCGCTGGTGCATACGGCGTCAGCGGTGAAGGCTGGTTCGACGGCTATGGCCTCGTTCAGGCCTTGCGCAAGAAGGCGCAATCGCTTGGTGCACGTTACATCGCAGCGGATGTGACGGGACTCGTTCTTGGCGGCCGGAAAGTGACTCATGTGATTGCGAGCGACGGTGAACGGTACGCGTGCGATACGCTCGTCAACGCTGCAGGCGCATGGACGCGCACGGTATCGGAGATGATGGGCATCGACATCCCTGTCTATGCGCGCCGTCGAAGCATCTTCAATGTATCGTCGCCTGCCCGCCTGACCAATGCGCCGTTGCTGATTGACCCGACGGGCGTGTACTTCCGCCCGGAAGGCAATACGTATATCACGGGAACGTCGCCCGGCATTGACAACGACCCGGACGATCTGCCGCTGGACGAAGTCGACCACAACATTTTCGACGAAATCATCTGGCCGACCCTGGCTAACCGCGTACCGGAGTTCGAAGCACTGCGCGTCGAGAACTGCTGGTCAGGCTACTACGAGTACAACGTATTCGACCATAACGCCATCATCGGCTATCACCCGGATATCGATAACTGCGTGTTTGCCAATGGCTATAGCGGTCACGGTTTGCAGCAAGGCCCCGCAACAGGGCGCGGTGTGAGTGAGCTGATTCTCGAAGGCAAGTATACGACGCTCGATCTGTCGTCTCTCAGCTGGTGCCGTGTTCTGGAAAACCGTCCCATTGTCGAAAAGAACGTCGTGTAGTTGTGACGTAGCGCCGCTCCGTTCCGGGGTGGCAATCTCCCTGGTATCTTTTGCTTGGGCCCGACGCTGTCGGGTCTTTTTCTTTCTGCTCGCGAAACGGTTCAACTTCTATTTCAAAAGTGCGGATTCGGGGGAAGTACCGACGGTGTCCAGACGCGCATAAAGCTGGCTGTCAGCGTATGTAGTGCCACGGTTGATGAGAAAACGGCATGACCTGGTGCGTAGATATCGTTTGATGGACGAGTAATGGCTGACCACAATGAAGGCTCAAATTACCAACTGACGCCCACGAGCATCGACGGCCTGGACGACGCGACCGCCCGGCTCTCGGCCATCACCAACATGTACGAATTCACCGCGCCTTTCCAGAGCCCCTCCGGTTCCCCGATTCGAGAATTGTTCAAGTACCTGAGCGAGCCGGGCATGATTTCGTTCGCGGGCGGCTATCCGGCCAGCGACCTGTTCGATGTCGAAGGTCTGGGCGCGGCTGAGGCACGCGCGTATCAGGCTTCCAACCAATGTCTGCAATATGGTCCGACCGACGGATTGCCCGAGCTGAAACAAGAACTGCTCGCGTTGATGGCTCGTCGCGGTGTGACATGTGCGCCGGACCAGCTTCTCGTCACCACCGGCTCGCAGCAGGGCCTGGACCTGTTGCTTCGCATCATGGTTGCGCCGGGCGACGTCGTGATGACGGAGCAGCCGGCCTACCCAGCGACGCTCCAGGCGATGAAGCTCCAACAGGCCCGAATCGTCACCGTGCCCGTCGACGAACACGGCCTCGATGTCGACGCGCTTGCGGCGTTGCTTGCGTCAGGCACGGTCGCGCGTCCCAAGCTGATTTATACGGTCCCGACGTTTGCCAATCCGACGGGGGCAACGCTTACGCGTGAGCGTCGAATCGCATTGCTGAAGCTGGCCGTGAAGTACAGGCTTCTTATCGTCGAAGACGATCCTTATGGCGATCTGCGATTCGCGGAAGACGCTGTCCCTTCGATTCTGGCGCTCACGAGCGAAGTTGAAGACTCGCGCGAGTGGGTCGTGCACTTCGCAAGCCTTTCGAAAATCGTTGCGCCTGGCCTGCGTGTGGGCTGGACGATTGCTCACGCGGAAATTACGCGCCGCTGCGTGATCGCCAAACAGACCGTCGACCTTTGCAGCACGCCCTGGACGCAGGCAACGGCCGCTCAGTACCTCGCAGATGGCGCGCTCGAACGGCATCTGCCGCGTATAACCAGCATGTACAAGCGCAAGAGTGACGCGTTGTGCAACTCGCTGAATGAGCAATTGGGTCATGCCATTCAGTTGCACCAGCCGAAGGGCGGCATGTTCGTTTGGGCTCGCGTTGAGGGCATCGATGCATCCGGGCTGCTCAAACGCGCGATCGCGAACAAGGTCATCTTCGTACCAGGAAAGGCATTCTTCGCGGACAAGATCGACACGTCAGCATTGCGTCTGTCGTTCGCAGCGCCTGGCGTCGAAGACATCATGGAAGGCGCGAAGCGGCTCAAGCGCGCATATGACGAAGTACTAGCGGGCACCATCTCATCAGTTCAATCGTAGCAGGCTGAGGTACTCGGAAATGAAAGTATTGGTTGCTGTGAAGCGGGTCGTCGACTTCAACGTGAAGGTTCGCGTGAAAGCCGATCAGACGGGTGTCGAACTGGCCAACGTCAAGTTCTCGATGAACCCGTTCGACGAAATTGCCGTCGAAGAAGCTGTGCGGCTCAAGGAAGCGGGTCACGCGAGAGAAGTCGTTGCAATATCGGCTGGTCCGACGCAGTGTCAGGAAACCTTGCGCACGGCACTGGCCATCGGCGCTGATCGTGGCATCCACGTGAAGGTCGACACCGAGCTCCAGCAGCTTGGTGTCGCGCGAATCCTGCGCGCGATCTTTGAGCGGGAGAAGCCTGATCTCGTCATTCTCGGCAAGCAGGCTATCGACGGCGATGCGAATCAGACAGGCCAGATGCTGGCTGCCCTCGCGGATCTTCCGCAAGCGACCTTTGCATCGCGGCTACAGGTGGAAGGTGGTGTGGCGCTCGTTGCCCGGGAGATCGATGGTGGTGCTGAGACCGTCAGTATCAAGCTGCCTGCCGTCGTGACGACTGATCTACGCCTCAATGAGCCGCGCTACGTAACGCTGCCCAACATCATGAAGGCGAAGAAGAAGCCGATCGACGTCGTCGATGTAGCGGAACTTGGTGTCGACATCGCGCCGCGCGTGAAAACGTTGAAGGTCAGTGAGCCGCCCAAACGCGCGGTGGGTGTGATCGTGCCGGATGTCGATGCGCTGGCGCAGATGGTCAAGAGCGAAGTCACGCTGAATTGAGGGCCTGCCATGACGACATTGGTAATTGCAGAACACGACAACATGGAACTGAACGCCTCGACGCTTCATACTCTGACGGCAGCACGTCGAATTGGTGAACCCATTCACGTACTCGTCGCGGGCTTCAGATCAGCTGAGGTCGCAGCGGCGGCGGCAAGGCTCGAAGATGTCGAGAAGATATGGCACGCCGACGCAGAACATCTGAAAGACGGGTTGGCCGAGGCCATTGAGCCCAACATAGTCGCCATCGGCAATCAGTATTCGCATCTTGTCTTTCCGGCGACTGCCTATGGCAAGAACATCGCTCCGCGCGTTGCTGCGAAACTGGCGGTCGGACAGATCTCGGACATTACTGCGGTAATAAGCGCAGACACGTTCGAGCGTCCTGTCTATGCGGGCAACGCAATCGCAACGGTGCAGTCGCTGGACCCGGTGAAGGTTCTGACGATCCGTCTTTCAGCCTTCGAAGCGAGCAGCGCAGAAACGGCGGCAACGGCGCCCGTCGAAGCCCTTGCGGCCGTGCCCGACAGAGGCCTTTCGACGCTCGTCAGCCGCGAGCTGACTAAACTCGAGCGCCCGGAACTGACGGCCGCAAAGGTCATCGTGTCGGGCGGCCGCGGACTGGGATCGAGCGACCAGTACAAGTCCGTGCTGGAACCTCTTGCCGACAGACTCCAGGCTGCGCTCGGGGCTTCGCGTGCAGCCGTCGACGCTGGCTACGTGCCCAACGACTATCAGGTTGGACAGACCGGAAAGATCGTCGCTCCCGACGTCTACATTGCTGTGGGCATCTCTGGCGCCATCCAGCACCTTGCTGGCATGAAGGATTCGAAAACCATCATCGCGATCAACAAGGACGCGGAAGCGCCGATTTTCTCGGTTGCGGACGTCGGCCTCGTCGGCGACCTCTTTGAATCCGTGCCCGATCTGGTGGAAAAACTCGACGCGTGACCCGTTGCCACGTGCATCGCAATCGACGATACAAGGGTACACGCCGTCGAATCTTGACCATCCCCTTCGATAAGGCGGACACAAAAGTCCGCTGCACTTTCAAAAGATCCGGGAGAAGACATGGACGAGACTCGACAGAGTCTACGTCGCGGCGAAGCCGCGGCAGGTATCCGAACAGCAGATTTCGCGTCGTATGCAATGCGATGAGCGAACCGCTGTTTTATGAGGCCTCTGACCTGTCTGAACGCAGTGGGACGCTCGGGGATGGACATGGCCAGCTTTCGCTGGCTGCGCTGCCAACAACCTGGCACCGAAGTACGTCTTCGAGTCATGGCTGCCGACGACAAGGGCGATTGCCTTGCTGGTCTACCTCGTCATCGCGCTTAGCCAGTTGCGCCTGCGGAGCCAGTTGTTTTCTTCGCCGAAACTCAGGGTTCGTATGTAGCTGTGCCTGTTCCTTGGACTGTTCGTCGTGTTCCTGATTGTGGGCGCGCTTGTGGTCTTGGTGAGTGGAGACGCGCATCGCCAGGAAGTCGTTGCGACATTGGGCTTTAGCGCTGTGCGGGAATGCATTTGCTATTTCCAGCAAAGGCGTGCGCAGAAGCCCCGCGTTGGAGGTGTCAGGAATTTCGTGTGCTGAGGTCGGGTTAAAAGATCTCAGCTCATGGCGCTCGTGAATCGCTCGCCGAACAGAATGGCGAACTGATTGACTGCTTGCCGCTAGGTGATAGGTGGCATCTTCCAATCCTTTCCGAGGTTGCGCAAGGCCAGATACAGCAGTTTGCTGGCCGCTTCGTCGCTGGGGAAGTGGCCGCGATTCTTGACGATCTTGCGCAACTGCATGTGCATGCTCTCGATCGCGTTGGTCGTGTATATGATTCTGCGCACTTCCGGTGGATAGGCGAAGAATGGGATGACCTGCTCCCATTGGCGCTGCCACATCGCTGTGACCGTGGTGAATTTCCTGCCCCATTCGCTCTGAGAGAACGCTTCAAGCGCCGCCGCTGCGGCTTCCGCGGTGGCAGCCTGGTAAATGGGCTTGAGAGCGGCAGCCAACGGCTTACGGTCCTTCCAGCTCGCCAGATTCAGCGAATTGCGGATCAGATGCACGATGCAGGTCTGGATTTGTGCGGCCGGATACACCGCTTCGATCGCTTCGGGGAATCCGCGCAAGCCGTCGACCACCGCGATCAGGATGTCGTGCAAGCCGCGGTTCTTCAGTTCGTTGAAGACCTTCAGCCAGAACTTGGCGCCCTCAGTTTGTTCGATCCACAGGCCCAGCACTTCCTTGCGGCCGTCGGCGCGGATGCCCAGCGCCAGGTACACCGCCTTGTTCTTGACCGTACCTTCGTCGCGGATCTTCAGTCGCAGGGCATCGAAATAGACGATCGGATACATCGCCTCGAGCGGACGTTGCTGCCATTGCTCGACTTCGGCCAGCACCTCATCGGTGACGGTTGAAATCAGATCGGGCGATACTTGCAGCCCGTACAGCTCCAGCAAATGGCCCTGGATCTCGCGCACGCTCATGCCGCGGGCGTACATGCTAATGACGTGATCGTCGAAGCCAGGCAGCCGGCGTTGATATTTGCCCACCAGTTGCGGCTCGAACGTGGCTTGCCGATCACGCGGAATGTCCAGCTTCAGTTCGCCATTGGGCGTGATCACCGTCTTGGGGCTCGTCCCGTTGCGATGATTGCCATCCTTGCCTTGCTCAGCTTCGCTCTCAAGGTGGTGAGACAGCTCAGCAGCGAGCATGCGCTCGGCCAGTTGCTTCTTCAGTTGGCCGGCCAGGCCCGATTCGCCCAGAATCGACTCGGCATCCTTGTTCTGTACCTGCGCCAGCAGTTGATCGATCAGCTCATCGGGGAACAGCTTCGGCGCCTTCGGGTTCTTGCTCTTCCTGGTCACTGTTGCTTCGGTCATAGGACGTTATTTCCGTTATCGTCTCATGACCTCGGCACACTAAAAATCTGACAGGCTCCCCGCGTTTAACGAGGGCCGAGCAGTACGGTAACGCGTTGCCCGGCCTTGGCGGCTACCTTCCTCGGTCTGCGAGGCGTTCCGATATAGCACCGTACCTCCGGGCTGAACAACGCACTGCTCATACCCACACTATGGCGGAGTCTGACTTCTTCCGCCCGTTCCTCCTGGACTACGGCTCCTTACCTTCTCGATGCGGCCCAGTTCGCAGTGCAACTGGACAGATCAGAAACCTGGTTGTTCTCGCGCAAAGAGCGTGCGTGCCAGGGTCTTTGACCACGCCGTGTCGTCAGGACGCTCGCGCTTGCGCGCCTCTCCATGTGGCCTTCCGCGTTCTGAACCGCCTCGGTCCCCGGATTTACACAACTATCGTGGCTCAACGGCTTACCCAAGACGCTCCTCTACCGACGCTCCGCAGATCGCATCGCGGCGGTCTGCGGACTCAGAACTTATGTCGAATCCCTATCTGAGCGAAAGTCTGCCGGTTGGTCGATGATGCCGTCAGCGCATTGAGTGTCGCTCGCGCCGCGTGGCCCGTGGAGTCTGTGCCACTTGCGAATTGCGTGCTGCTGATTACATACACGTCCGTGCGCTTCGAGAGGTAATAGTCGAGCGACAGCGAAATCGTGTTGTATTCCGAGCTGCCGATCGTTCCCGCTCCCGAGCCGTGCGTGTAGCTATAGACGAATTCGCTCGCCAGAGTCGGTGTCCAGAAATAGGTGAGGTTGAATTCGCCAGTATTGAACTTCGCGGTGCCCGTCAGTTTGAGGGGATTGGAGCCGGACGATGTATCGCCGAGATCCTTGAATTGCACGTTGCTGTAGACGAAACCCAACGTAGCCGGGCCGAGGATATAGTTGCCGGCGACGGCGACGGCCTGATACGAGTGCGCTGAAGCGTATCCGCTGTAGACCGGGCTTGCCGTCATATTGTTGACGTTCGTCCCGGCGACGTTCGTGGGCGTTGCCGTAAAGAACGATTGATTCGGGTTTCTCACGTTCATGAAGGCTGCGCCCGCCGAGAAGCTGCCATATTCGTAGCCTGCACCGACCGACCAGATCTGATTGCGCGCGAAATCGCCTGCCTGCCCGCCGAAGCCGTACACGCCGCCCACGGTGAAGCCGCCAAGGCTCGGGCTCGTGTACTTCACCGAGTTGTTTACGCGCTTGCTATTGTTGAGGTTGTCGAGATCGCCCGGATGCGCAGTGGTGCCGCCGCCATAGTTCGCCGAATTCATGCGGGATTCGACGAAAGTCACGAGCGAATCGTACTGACGTCCCAGTGTCAACGTGCCATACGTCTTGTTCGACAGCCCCATGTACGCCTGCCGCCCGAACAACAAGCCGCCCTGCAAGGCGGAGCCTTTGCCGAGATCGAAGCCGTTCTCCAGCTGAAAGATGGCCGACAGGCCGCCACCCAGGTCCTCGACACCCTTGAAGCCCCAGCGTGAGCCCTGCATGATGCCACTCGCGCCGCCGAACACGCGTCCGCCTCCGGCGTTGCTCTGGTAGTTCACGCCGTAGTCGACGAGTCCGTACAGCGTGACGGAACTGGTATTCGCTTGCGCAACGCCGCAGGCAGCGAGAAGCGCGACAGCAGATATTGTCTTGATCTTAATTGGCATGACGAAGTAATGGATTTGTGGAGAACCTATCGCGGATGGAGTGCGTGCAGCGTCGACTCCTGATGCCACATTACCCACACGAAAAAGTTCTTGTATTCGCAATCTATCAAGCTGGGTTTGCGAGAATCGCAAGGCTTCTTTTCTGTCTGCGAATAGAAAAAGCGCGATGCCGAATCCGGGCATCGCGCTTCCTCAAAACGACTCCAAACGTCAGTTCAGATCGGCTTGCCCTCGCTCGACGCCCAGTTCCGCATCAGCGTATTGGTGGGCAGCGTTTCGTCGATCATCTTCCTGGCCGTCTGAATGCCCGCGACGGGCAATCCGGCTGGATCGAGCACGCCGATCTGCACGAGCACGGAAGCCTGATCCCAGTAGATGTGCTCGTTATAGAGCTTGTCGCCGCGAAAGCACACGACGGCGAGCATCGGTACCTCGAAGTACTTACCCGTCGGCGCGACGCCAGGCAGCAGCCAGTCGATCTCCCGATCGTGCGTTGCGCAGAATACGAATTCGTCGACGATGCGGTCCGCGCCGATGGTGCGCGATATCGGAATGAGCTTGGTGTCCTCGGGATTCGAATTGACAAAGTGATAGCGATAGAAGCGCTTCAACTCGTCATGCCCCACGCCGCCCGTCATCGTCGGGACGTGATTGACGTACGGCTCGGCAACCATTGTCGGCATGACAGCGTCGACGTCGCGCGTCGCGAATTCGTTGTAGCAGTGGCGCTCCCACAAGTTGTTCAGATCATGAATCGGACCGAGCACGCTTCGCAGGAGCGCGACGGTGCGCGAATAGGACATCGTCGCGGCGGGCTTGTCATAGTGAGCGCGCTCCGGCGTGGCGAAGGCGTGATCGCAGCCGGGGTACACATGCGCTTTCGTTTGCGGGTTGTCAGCGAAAGCGGCGAGCAGTCGTTCGCGTGTATCGTGCGGACAGAAGGCATCTTCACCCGCGAAGTGAAAGAGCATCGGGCAGCGGATCGACGGCACTTCGTCGATGTACGCGTCGAGCCCCACGCCGTAGTAGCTCACCGCGCAATCGAGATCGAGCCGGGCGGCCGCCAGCATCGCGAGCTTTCCGCCGAGGCAATAGCCGATCGCACCGACCTTGCCCGCCTGCATCGGCAGTGCGTGCAAAGTTTTGAGCGTCGAGCCGATGTCTTGCACCGCGAGATCGATATCGAGCCTCTCGTTATAACCGAGCGCCTGATGAAAATCCATCTCGCCGTAGCCCAGTTCGACGCCTGGTTTCATGCGCCAGAACAGGTCCGGTACGAGCACCACGTAGCCTTCTTCGGCGTAGCGGTCCGCCATCGCGCGCATGTAGCCGTTGATGCCGAAAATCTCCTGCAGTAGCACAATGCCTGGCCCCGAGCGGTGCGCGGGCGCCGCCTGATACGCGCGAAAGCGCTTGCCGTCGTGACTGTCGATGTCGATGTAAGAGCCCATGTCGTTATCCGTCTCAGGATGTTGAGAGAAGTTGCGCGTGCGTGGCGGCACGATCCAGCGCGAGACCTTGCGCGAGTCCCTGCGCCATCGCGCCGATATAGGCCTCGCCTGCCATGCCTGCCAAGGCATCGAGCGCCGCATCGGCGGTATCGGCGGGATCGAGCTTCGGGCCTTCGAAATCGCGGCTCATGTCAGTGTCGATCGCACCGGGCAGCGCCGCCAACACACGCACGCCGTGCAGCCCGAGCTCCGCACGCAGCGATTCGGTGAGTCGCAACGCCGCCGCCTTCGATGCGCATAGCGAGCCCATCGCGGGAAGGCTCACGCGCGCGAGGATCGACAGCACGTTGATCATCGCGCCATGCCTGTCGATGAGTATCGGCGCGAACGCGCGTGTCATGCGCAGCGTGCCGAAGAAGTTGACGTCCATTTCGGTGCGTGCATCGTCGATGCTCGGGGGCGTGAGAAACGAGGAGTGACGGTTCACGCCCGCATTGTTGATGAGCAATGTGGTATCCGCGGCGAGGCGCGCGGCATGAGTCACGCTCTCGTCGTCGGTGATGTCGAGCGTGACGGGAATCACGCGGGCGTCGTCGATATCGACATGACGGGCGCGCGATGCAGCATAGACCTTGCCCGCGCCGCGTGCGAGCAAGCGCGCGACAAACTGCGCGCCGAGCCCGCGATTCGCGCCCGAAACGAAGGCGACAGTGTTGTGATCGATCATGAGCGGCGGGTCATGAGAGTGAGAAATCGGCCGGCAAGGTTACTTCGAGCAGTTCCAGATCCGCGCTGCAATGCTTGAACGCGTAAGGAAGCATGCCCGGGATCGCGATGCTGTCGTCCGCGCAGAGACGCCATTGCTCGTCACCTTGCACGACGACGACGTCGAGACTGCCCGCGAGCACGAAGAAGAAACAGAACTCCGTATCGTGCATGCGCAAGGCTTCCTGTCCCTCGCCTTGCGGACGAACCACGCGCACGCCGGCGAGCCCCTTCGTCGCCGCGCCGATGCCTGTGTCCGTCACGACGAAGCCCGGCGATTGCCACGCTTTCCACACCGCCTGCTTTGCGACATGCCGGACGAAGCGCTGACCGTTGAAATCGTGGTCCGGATCATAGACAGGCGAGGGCAGCGCCATGTCGTGATCGGCCATCGTGATGTGTTTGGCGGGGCTGCCGAGTTCGATCACCTCCGCACCCGCCGAACTTTCCAGCACGCGATGACGGATCTCGGGTGGTTGAAGCACGCAATCGCCCGCTTCGAGCATGAATGGATCGCCTTGCCCTTCGTAGACGAGACGCACCCAGCCCTTGCGGCAGAAGATGGTCTGAAAGCGGATCTTGTGAAAGTGCACGTAATCCGGCACCGGGCCACCATCGAGAATGCGAATGTGCGAGGCGATAAACGCGCCGCCGTGTCGTTCGGGCAGCAGATCGCGATAGCGCATGCCCGCGCGTCCGATGCTCCAGTGTGCATCGTCGTTTGCGCGGGCGAGTACGAGCTGCTGGCGCGTTGGCGGCAGCACCATCGGCGGATTGGCGTGAACGAGACGAACGGTGACGCCGTTCGGTGCGATCAGCTCCCGCATTTCGCCGGGCATTTGGGAAGGGTCGTCGCAGAGGACGTCCAGCGTCTTGATGCCGTCGCGTATATCGAGGCCGAGTCGCAGTTTGAAGCCGTCGCGAGAGAGGATCGCGGTGCGTGGCCCATCCGCGGGAAAAATCGCGTCGAGCCGGAAGCCGATGCGCGCGATAAAGAACTGCATCGTGGCGGGAAGATCGGTGCAGGGCATGGACACGAGAATGCCTCGCACGCCTTCGATCGCTGCGTCAGTTGGTGCGGAAGTAACGGAAGTAGTGTTCATGGGAATTCGCATCGGTGAGGAAAGGGAAGCGGTGGCGCATCATGTTCGTGCGCACCGGCGGCCCTGTCAGCACGCAGGCGATTCCCATGCGCCGCGGCGCGCGCGAGAAGTTATCGCCCGCGATCATCGCGGCAGACATCGCGCGAGCCTGTCGAGTCCCGCGCGGGTCGTGCAGATGCCCGGCGACAAGCGCAGCGTGCGACTGCGCGAATCGACGAAGAGGCCCGCGTCCTTCAGTTGCACGACGATCTTCGCGGCATCGAGATGAGCGGGGACTTCGGCCATGATGCTCGCGCCGCGTTCGTCATCGGCGCGCGGGGAGAGCAGGCGATAACCTTTGTCGTCGACGAGTGCGATCAGTTCGTGGCACAGCGCGAGATTGTGCGCCCGCGCGCTGCCTGCAGGCTGCGCGCGCATCCATGACATTCCCGGCTGCGACGCGACGAAAGGCAGCACCGAAGGCGTGCCTGTATCGAAGCGGCGCGCGTCGGATGCATAGGTGAAGGCGTCGATGTTCCAGTTGAACGGATCTTCCTGGCTGAACCAGCCGCGCACGGCAGGGGTCGCGCCCGCTTCGAGCGCATGCGGCGCGATATAGCCCAGGCCGGTCCCCGGCGCGCCGCACAGCCATTTGAGCGTCGACCCGCAGACGAAGTCGAAGGGCGTGTCGTTCAGATCGAACGGCAGGATGCCGATGCCCTGCGTGACATCGAGCGCCGCGAGGCTGCCGCGCCGGCGCGCCTGCTCGCACATCGCGGCAAGAGTCACGCGCTTCGATGTCAGCGACGATATCCATGTCACGAGCGCCAGCGCGACATCGCCGGTCCATGCGTCGATGAAGTCTTCGTCGCGCACATAGCTTTCCCCCTGGCGTACGGGCACGGTACGCAGCGTGAAGCCGCGTCGCTGTGCAAGGCCCGACAGCAGGAAATGGAGGCTCGGGAAGCAATCCGCCGCGACGAGCACGGTGCGATTGCGCAGCACGTCGTCAGCGAGGCCGTCGAGATAGCGGGCAAAGGCATCGGTGACGTTTTGCGCGCCAAACACGTTCGCGTCTTGCGTACCGATCAGCGCGGCCCAGTCGGAAAGCAGCTGCGCGCGTGCGGCAAGCGCGGCGTCCCAGCGCGTGTCGTCTGGCGCGCACCACGTTGCGGCAAAATTCGCGAGCGCTGCCGTCATCGCTTCGCGATGGCCCGGATACACGCCGACCGAGTGATACATCAGCCAGCCGCTGAAATCGTTGGTGAGATGATTCATGGCTCAGATGTGCTTGACGAGCTTGTTGTGATAGACCACGACGCATGCGAGGCTCAACACAGCGCACGCCATCAGGTAGAACGCGGGTGACAGCGGATTGTGCGTCGCGCCGATCATCGCGGTCACGAGCCAAGGCGTGAATCCGCCGAACACCATGACGCCGATGTTGTAACTGAATCCCAGACCCGTGCTGCGCACGCTGGTCGGGAAGAGCGACGAGAGCACGGCAGCGAGCGGACCGAAGTAGATGGCCTTCAACGCGCCGGCCAGCACCATGATCGCCATCAACACGGAGAACGACGGGCTCGACAGCAGCCACGCAAAGCACGGATAGATCGTAACGAGCGTAACCACGGCCGAGATCACCATCATGCGGCTGCGTCCGTAGCGATCCGCGAGATGGCCCATGAGCGGCGTGAAGATCATCAGGATTGCGCCCGTCACAACCGTCGCGGCGAAGCCCGTCGATGCCGGCAAGTGCAATTGCTTCACTGCATAGGTCGGCATGTAGAGGATCATCAGATAGCTCGCGGCCGTCGACACGGCCATGATGCCCGCGGCCAGCAGGATGCGGCCCTTACTGTGCGCGAGCAGTTCGCGCACGGGGGCGTTGCGCTTTGCGCGGGTAGCGGCATCCGGCAGTGTGTCGTCGATATGCTTGCGGATATAAAGACCCACGGGCGCGACCAGCAAGCCGAAGATGAAAGGCGCGCGCCATCCCCACGATTCGATCTGCTCGGGCGACAGTTGTGTGCTGAGCGCGAGCCCCGTGCACGACGCGAGAACGGTGCTCATGCCCTGGCTCGAGAACTGCCAGCTCGCGAGGAATGCCTTGCGCTTGCTCTTCTGCTCGATCATCAGTGCGGTGCCGCTGCCGAACTCGCCGCCCGTCGAGAAGGAGATGAGAATGCGTGCTGTCATCAGGCCGACAGGCGCGGCAAGGTCGATTTGTGCATACGTCGGAATGACCGCGCAGATGAGCGTGCCGATTGTCGTCAATGCAAGCGACACGAGCAGCGCCGCCTTGCGTCCGCGACGGTCCGCATAACGTCCGAGCAACAACGCACCGAGCGGCCGGAACACATAGGAGAGACCGAAGGTGCCGAACGTCATCAGCAGGGAGACGGTCTCGTCGTGCGCGGGAAAAAACAGCTTCGACAGTGTGACGGCGAAGAAGCCGTATGCCGCGAAGTCGAACCATTCGAGTGCGTTGCCGATACTCGTCGCGACAATCAGACGCCGCATTGGCCTGGCGTCGGGGCGGGGTACGCCTTCATCGATGACGGTCGAATCCATGGTGTGTGTTCCGTGCAAGAGGTCGGAAGGAGAGCTAAAACGGCTCCACTGCGGTACGGCGTCAACTGCTGTACGGCGCACCGGGCTCGCCCAGATCCCAGAAGACGCCCGTCATCAACTCCAGTGCTTCACGCATGACGGGAGCGAGCACGTGCTCGTCGGGCGCGTGCTGACGACAGCCGGGATACGAGTGTGGAATCCAGATGGTCGGCAGGCCGAGCGTGTCCGCAAAGCATTCGTTCGGGATCGTGCCGCCGAGATTGGGCAGCAGCGTCACGGGCTTGCCCGTTGTCGATTCGATCGAGCGCTCCGTGAAGGCGACCCAGCGGTTGTTCGGATCGAGCCTCGTTGCGGCGCCCGACGCTTCGATCGTCACTTCGATACCGTCGAAGCCTTCGCGGGTGAGATGCGCTTCGATCAGTTCTTTCGCGCGATGCCAGTCGGTGCCGACGACGAAGCGCAACTGGCAGACCGCTTCCGCCGCGCGTGGAATCGCGCTGACGGGATTGGCGATGTTGCCGGACTGCATCGCGAGCACTTCAAGCGTGTTCCAGGCGAATACACGTTCGGCGGGTGTCAGCCCCGGTTCGCCCCAGTTCGGTGACAAGGGAGGATCGCCTTCGTCCGTGCCGATTTCCAGATGCGCGACGCGTTCGCGCACTTGCGGCGGAATCGCCGGCGGCAGGAGCCCGTTGATACGGATGCGCCCGTGACCGTCGACGAGGCTCGCAAGCGCATTCGCGAGCACCGTCGCCGGATTGGCGAGCACGCCGCCCCAGTTGCCCGAATGGCGCGCGCCGAACGCATTGACCAGCGCGAGGCGGAAATGCAGCGCGCCGCGTGAGCCGAGGAACACCGTGGGCGAGGGCGCGCGTTGTCGCGGGCCGTCGGAGGCGATCAGCAAGTCGGCGCGCAGGCGTTCGCGCAACATCGAGCACATGACGTCGAGCCCCGGCGAGCCGACTTCCTCGCCCATCTCAAAGATGATCTTCGCATTGAAGCCGAGCTCGCCGCGTTCCGCGAAGACTGTCGCGAGCGAGGCGAGATTGATCGAGTGCTGGGCTTTGTTATCCGCGATGCCGCGGCCGTACCAACGCTCGCCTTCGACTTTCACTTGCCACGGCGAGCGCGTGTTCGTCCAGTTGGACGCGTCGCCACCGATCACATCTCCATGGCCGTATAGCAGCACCGTCGGCAGACTCGGCGACTCGATGCGCTCGCCGACCAGAAACGGCGGCATGCCCGGGATGGGGTTTTCCAGTATCTCGCAGACGAAGCCGAGCGAGACAAGCTGGCTTTCGATCTCCTCTGAAAGATATCGGCGCAGCAGTGGCGCGGCATCGGCTTGCTGGCTTTCGGTTGCGAGCGCGACGCGGCGGCTCAGTGTGCTAAAGAAGGCGCCGCTGTCGAAATGCGAGCGGACTCGGGCGATTGCGCTTTGTCGGGACATATCTGCTGCGTGGTGTTCGATCAGGTGTGTCCAGATTAGCCGTATCAAGGTATGTTGGTATTCGCAATCAAACAAGGTACATTTGCGTGGAAATCAAACCTCGCTCGTCGCCCGAGTTCAAGATGCGCAAACTGCTCGAGCCCTCTCTCTATTATTTTTCGGTCGTCGCGCAGGCGGGCTCGCTGTCGTCCGCAACGGAAAAGCTTGGCCTCACGGTCTCGGCGTTGAGCCGCCATATCGCAAAGCTGGAAGGCGATATTGGCGTGCCGCTCTTCGAGCGCCACGCTCGCGGGATGGTGCTGTCCCACGCCGGTCGGTTGCTGTTGCGACACGCGCAACGCACGTTATCCGATGCGCAGGCGGTCTTTGATGAAATCCAGGGGGAGGAGCGCAGGCGCGCGCGAACGATCACGATCGCGTGCACCGAAGGGTTTGCGTTCGACTTTCTGCCCGTATCGCTCAGTACCTTTTGCAGCGAGCATCCCGATATCGCCATTGAACTGGAGGTGGTGTCGTCCGAAAGGGCGAGCCAACTGTTACTGTCGGGGCAAGCGTCGATCGCGCTCGCATTCAGCTTCAAGCCCGAGCCGGGTGTCGTCGTGCAGTTCACGCAGAAAGCGCCGGTCATGGCCTTGATGCATGTCGATCATCCGCTCGCCACCAGGCAACAAGTTTCGCTCAGGGATCTCACTGCGTATCCCGTCGTGCTGCAGGACAAGGGCACGACCAACCGGCAGTTGTTTGATATCGCATGCAATGTCGAGGGCATCGAGATCGTGCCCATGATGACAAGCCGCTATGTCGCCGCGCTCTATCGTTTCGCTCAGGCTGTACCGCAGGCGATCATGCCCTCGGGGTATGTATCCGTCGCGAAGCGACTGGGCATCGACGGCCTGACCGCGATCCCGTTTGACAATCCGCTGTTGACGCAGCGCCGGCTTCAGGTGATCACACTGGCTGGACGACAGCTGGACGAACTGGCGCAGCGCTGCCTGAACTGGATCGTTGCGGATCTGGAGGAAACGTCCCGCGGTTCGTTGGTTGACGTTCACTCACTGCGGAGCTGAGAGCAGCTACGTTCGCTAAATTTTACAGAAATCAATTTAGCGATGTCGCGACATAATAATTAGGCATGCATATCAATTGTCGATCGGCTTGGAAAGGCGATATTGGCGGCAACCTGATCACAATTGGCATGGCGGCAGGCACGCGGTTCTGACACACGAGGCTGTCAAGGCGCGGCTCGGTCGATGGCAGGCACCGATCAGTTCGGGTCGAGGTCAACGGACGCAGGCCTTCGCTGCAAGCGACTTCTTCTGAGGCGCGCGGCAGCTGTGCAGAGGCACGTGTAGCATGTCGAGGCGCGATGCGCGAATCAAACAGTTCCGCCCATCTTGTCTGCAACTAACCGTCAGTGACGTTATCGGTCGTAGCCGGCTTCGCCAGCAATCCGTCAGCAGCGAGGGAGGCGAACCACGAGGAGCGTGCGACGTGACCACGATGCCCGCCTGCACGGCGCACGGTTATCTCAGGGTGTCCGAGGGCGGCGCGGCGGGCGCAATCGTACCCGTCATCAGTCAATGCGATGCTTTTCTCCTGTCTCGCGGTGCCGGCGGTCGTCGTCGACGTGCGGGTAGAGGCTCGTCGTGGTCAGCGACGCGTGACCGGGTTTGTCGCGCACGACGTTGCGCAGATCGACGCCGCCATCGGCCTTAAATCGGGGCAAGTGCACCAAGCAATGCCTTGGCCTCTCGCAGGTCAGCGGTGTCGAAGCCCTCCGTAAACCAGCCGTAGACCTCGGACAGCGCTTGCCGGGCGTCTGCAATTTTGCCCTTGCGCTGCCACAGCTGGGCCAGACCTGACGCCGCGCGCAATTCCAGCGATCTCGCGCCCTGATGGCGCGCCACCGCCATTGCCTTGCGAAAACAGGTTTCCGCTTCGTCGCTGCACGCGGACAGGCAACCATCCTTGTCCATTGCACCGAGCAGTATGCTGCCCTGGAGCCGATACAACTCCGCCTCGTAGTAGCGCTCCCCGGTTTTGTCCACGAACGCCATCGCCTCTTCGAGCGTGCCGAGGGCAGTTTCGCCGTTGCCCGCGCGCCCATAGCCGTCGGCCAGGAGGGCCAGAAAGTACGATCGATGGTCCTCGGAACCGGCAGCCCGGGCGGCGGCCAGGCCTTCGCGCATCTGGGCGATTCGCGCCAGGGGGCTTTCGCGCCCGGTCAGGGCGCAGCCCCGAAAATAGGTTCCCCACGCGACCCACAATGGCAGCCCCTCCTCGGACGCGAGCGTGAGGAGCGCATCGGCGTGCTCGAGGACCCGCAATGACTCCCGCCGGAGCTGATGCAACTCGGCCGCGTAAGCCAGCGCGTTCGCCAGGGTTGGACCAAAGGCAAGCTTTTGTGCGAGGGCAAGTGCCTCGAGGTTTCGCTTGTACGCCTGATCGGGGTAACCCTGAAGCCACAAGGTCAGAACCAGGATGTTCAACGCCCAGATGCCGGGATCCAGCGCATGAGCAATGGCATGTGCCTGATGCTGCTCAGGGTCGTAGAGGGCAAGCGCCTGTTCCGCGTGCGTGCGGGCGGCTTCGAGCTCCCCCTGGAGGAGGAGACACATACCGAGTGCGTCATGTGCGTAACCGAGCAAGGCCGGATCCTGGGCGCGCTGCGCCGTGTGGAGCATCCGTTCGGCCAGTTCGCGCGCAGTGGCATACTCGGCGCGCGACACATAGTGGATTCTCAGTCCAAGTTGCACCGCGAAAAGCTGTGACGTCTCGCCGATCTGCTCGCACAACGCCAGCGCGCGGGTATAGGTCGCCGCCACCTCCGGCGCGCCATAGCCTCTCACGTCCATCAAGGCCGGACCCAGCGAAAGCAGCAGCGTCAGTTCCCACTGCATGCGTGCAGGGGTGTCCGGCAGACGCTTGAGCAACTCGAGCGCGACGCCGAGGTGGTGCATCGCGTCCAGGTGGGCCGCATGTCGAAGGGCCTGTTGCGCGGCACGATGCAGATACTCGACGGCTTTCGGGATATTGCCGCTCAGGCCGTAGTGATGTGCCAGTTCGCTGCAGTAATCCGCGATGCGGGTCGGGAAGAGCGCCTCGATCGCCTGCGCGGTGCGCTCATGCAGTGCGCTACGGCGCTCCGTGAGCAGCGAATGGCCGGCGACTTCCTGGGTCAGCGCGTGCTTGAACGAATACTCGACCTCCGGAAACGCGGGCCGTTCGAAAATGAACTCCGCGGCTTCCAGGTGGGCAAGAAGCTGGCGCAGATCGTCATCCGTGTGCGCAACGGGGGCAGCGCAGATACGCTGGATCAGGCTGAACGGGAATTCCTTGCCGATGACGGCGAGCGTCTGCAGCAATTCCTTCTCCGCGACAGGGAGCCGGTCGATACGGGCGGCGAGCACGCCCTGAACGGTAGTGGGAATATGCAGCGACGCCGGGGTCTGCTCGATCCGGTAACGGCCAGGATCGCCGAGCAGCGATTTTTCCTCGGCCAGCGTCTGGACCACTTCCTCCATGAAGAACGGGTTGCCCTCGGTCTTTTCCAGGATGAGCTGCCTGAGGGGCACGAGAGAGAGGTCGTCCCCGAGCAGCGCCGTGAGCAGTCCCTGGGCTTCGGCCGGCCCCAGCGGTTCGAGTCGCAACGAGCTGCAGTGATCCGCGTGCTGCCAGCCGGGCTGATACTCGGGCCGGTAGTTCAGGAGTAGCAGGATCCGGGCGCCTGGCACGTGTTCGATCAGGTATGCGAGGAAGGCTTCCGTCTCGCGGTCCAGCCATTGCAGGTCCTCGAAGAGCAATTCGATGGGCTGATCGCGGCTCTCGCGCGTCAGCAGTTGCGTGATCGCGTCGAAGGTGCGGTCCCGCCGGATCCGGGAATCCATTTCTGCCAGCGCCGAACCGGCTTCGCCAACACCCAGCAGATGGAGCAGGTAAGGCACGAGATCCCCGAAGCTGCGCTCGAGCGTCAGCACCTTGCCCATGACCCTTTCCCGGCAACGTCGCTCGTCGTCCTGGGCGGTGATCTGGCAATAGTTCTTCAACAGCTCGATGAGCGGCAAATTGGCAAAAGCCTTGCCGTGTGATACCGAAAACGTCTCCAGCACCAGACAGCCGCGCCGGGAGCGCTCCTTGAATTCATGGAACAGCCGCGATTTCCCGACTCCGGCCTCGCCGACCACTGCAACCACCTGCCCGTGGCCCGTCCTGACCTCATCCAGCGCCCGGTTCAGGTGCTCCAGTTCGGCCTCGCGGCCTACGAACCTGGCGAGACCACGGTGCGCCGCCAGTTGCAGCCGCGTGCGCAGCGCGCCAAGACCCAGCACCTCGTACACCGGGAGTGGTTCGGGAATGCCTTTGACCTGGGTCGCCCCCAGGGCCCTGAACTCGAAATAACCTTCAGCCAGCTTGTGGGTCGCCTCGCTCACGAGGATCGACGAGGGCGTGGCGATCCCTTCCATCCTGGACGCAATGTGAATCGTGTGTCCGACCGGATCGTAGTCGGTGTGCAAGTCGTCCGTGCGGATCGAGCGCACCACGACCTCCCCGGTGTGGACGCCAACGCGGATCTGCAGCGGAATGGCTTTCTCCAGGCGAATGCGATCGCCGTGGCGGCGCATCGCCTGCTGCATGCGCAGCGCCGCGAAGAGCGCACGCTGCGGATGGTCTTCGTGCGCGATGGGCGCGCCGAACAGGGCGAGGACGCCGTCGCCCAGCAATTTGGCCACGTAGCCCTCGTAGTAGTGCACGGCCTCCATCATCAGCGCGATGACAGGCTCGATCAGTCGATGGGCCTCTTCCGGGTCCAGGTCGTGGATCAACGCGGTGGAACCGGCCATGTCGGCGAATAGCGCCGTAACGGTCTTGCGTTCACCGGCCGTCTCGCCTCTCGCTTCCATGGCCGCCTGCTCGGCGAGGATGCGCTGGGCAAGGTGGTGTGGCGTGTAATGAACCGGCGCTGGGGATGGTCCTGGAGCAGGCTGCGGACGCGGAGTAGACGCGGCAGGCGCCTCGGTCAGGGGACAGCCACACTCATTGCAGAATCTGGCGGAAGGCGTCGCTTCGTGCCCACAGCGAGGACATGCGCGCGGCAGAATGGCTCCACACACTTCGCAGAATTTGGCTCCGGCGAGGTTGTCGTATCCGCAGTTTGCGCAGTGCATAACAGCATTTCCCTTGCTACGGGGCCGTTTGAACATTATGCGCCCTACCCCGAGGGAAGTTCTTCGGTGTACAGGAGCCGTTGGCGGTTAGATGGGGATTTGGTGGCCGCGAGACGCTCGCACGGTCGGTTACGTGTCACGGAGAGGGACGTCCGAAGGACTTTGGAGTTGGCTGTTGAGGGCCGAACTGCGACAACTGCCGGGGGAATCCAGCGGGCTACCGTGCGGTGAAAGCCCGATCCATCTGGCAAGCCCTTTGACTTCATCTCTCTGCCCTGGCAACCGTCGCGATTGAGGCACGGTGCAGGTTGTCGCGCACCGTCGTCAGCTCTTCCTGCGGGCAGCGCATCCCGTTTTAAGGACTGGGTGGCCGAAAATGCCCGTTGCGACGTCCGCCTCAACACGTGCCGTGTCCAGGTGGCGGCGGATCGGCGATCGGCCCGGGCGCCGGGCGTGGACGGCAGGCAAGACATCGGCGTCGCAAATAGACCCGATGGCGCGGCCGGTCTATCTGTCAGGCGGATCGCGGTCGTCGGGCGTCCCACGTTCCGTCGCCCGCGCCCAGTTCATCCGGTGACGCCCGACCGTTGCGGCGTGACGGGCGTCGTCTTCCGCGTGGAGGTAGAGGCTAGTCGTGTTCAGCGATGCGTGGCCGAGATTGTCGCGCACGGTGCGCAGGTCGACGCCGCCGTCGGCCTGGTGGGAGCCCGCCGTGTGCCGCAGCCAGTGCGCCGACGCGCGTCCGAGTTCATCGGCGCGATCGGCGAAGGCCGGCCCGCGCGACCGGAGCCAGGCCGCAGCGTCCGCAAAGATCGCCTTGATCGCATCGTGCACGGCGGACCGGGACAGCGCGCGGGGCGGCCCCCGGAACGGCAGCAGCAGCGGCAGCTCGTCGGCGCGCGCGGGCAGCGCGGGGAGGCCGTGCGCGAGCCGGTAGCGGCGCAGCTCCTGCAACAGCTCACCGGACACGGGCACGGTACGCAGCTTGCCGCCCTTGCCGAGCGTCTGCAGCCACCACTGCTCCTGCCCATCGGCGCCGACGCGCCGGAAGAAGTCGCCCATCCGGCCGCCGGCCACCTCGGAAATGCGCAGCCCCTGCAGGTAGAAGAGGGTCATCAGCCACCGGCTGCGCGCAGCCCAGGCGCGCTGCCTCTCCGTCGCCTGCGGCAGTTGCGCGACGAACGCCTTGACGTCGTCCCACAGCGAGACGGACAGATAGCGCGTGACACGCGGCGCCGGCCGCGTCGTGCGCTGGCGCAGCAGCGCCAGCGGGTTGCCGCGCAGATAACCCGCGTCGACCAGCCAGATGAACATCGTGTTCAGGATGACCAGTGCCTGCCGCTGGCTGTGCGGCCCCAGCGGACCGTTGAACGGCCGCCAGCGCGCGTCGCGCCGCGGATATTTACCGCGGCCGGTCGAGACCCAGCGGGACGCGGGCTGCGGATCGGCGAGGAAGGCGCGAAACGCGAGCAGGTCCTCGTGCGTGAGCGACGACAGCGGCTTGCCGAGCTGCACGACGGCCCACAACAGCAGCCGTTCGGCTTCCTTGCGGTAGCTGTCGAAGGTCGTTTTCGTGATCGCGTAGTTGGCCAGCCACGCGCGCACCGCGTCGAGGTCGTGCCGGGCGGCCAGCTGGCAGTGCGCGACGCCGGCGCGGTTGCTGTCGGCGCGGCCATCCAGGGTGGCAGGCAACACCAGCGTCTCCACGGGCGAGACGGAGGGAAGGGCGGACGGCATCGGCGGCTCCGGACGGACATGTTGTCGATTCTACGCCAACCAGACGACATTATGGGCGTAATGTCGTGTAGCGCGAAAATATCGTCAATTATCGATCGTTTTACGTTGTATTATTGATCGCCGATACCCAGTTTCCCGTCCGATGACGGACGTTCTTTCCGACGAAGTCCGCCTCGCGGCCGAGATCGACCGCCTGAAGGCCGCGTTTCCGAAGACGCGCGAGCTGTACCGCGAGGTGTGTGCGCTACTGTTCTTCCGCTTCGGGCAGACGCCCACCGCCAACCGCCTGTACCAGCTCGTCAGGCGCGGCAGCATGGGCACCCCCGCGGCGGTGCTCGGCGAGTTCTGGGCCGAGTTGCGCGAAAAGAGCCGCGTGCGCATCGAGCATCCGGACCTGCCGGCCGATCTCGGTGCCGCGGCGGGCGAACTGGTCGCGACGCTGTGGACGCGGGCGACGGCGTCGGCGCGGGCGGAGCTCGACGCGCTGCGCGCGGAAGTCGAGAGTCATCGGGCAGAAGCGGATCAGCGCGTCGCCGCGGCACGCGCCGAGCTCGAACGCACCGAAACGGCGCTCGAGCAGCGCACCGCGGCGCTGCTGGCCACGCAGGTCGAGGTCCGGGAACTGGAGAAGGCGCAGGCGGAAGGGCACGCGGCACGCCAGGCGATGGAAGCCGACATCGTGCGCCTCAAAAACGAGGCGGCGGCACGCGACCGCGAACTGGAGAAGGTGCGCGACGGCTTCTCGCGCGATCTGGAGAAACTGCGTGAGACGGTGGCGCAGTCCGACGAGCGCCTGCGCGCGACGGAAAAGCGCGCGCTGCTCGAGATCGACCGCGAGCGGGGCGCGGCCGCGAAGCTGCAGAAGGAAGTCGACGAGACGACGAAGCGCGCCGATAAGCGGGAAGCAGACCATCGCCGTGCGGTCGACGCGCTGCAGGCGCAGCTCGGGGATGCCCGCCATCAGGCGGGTGTGCTGCAGGGGCGGCTCGATGCGGTGCAGGCCACGAACGTGACGCTGCAGCAGCAACTGGCCGCCCTGCGTGAGGCGGACGCCCGCGAGGCCCGGCCGGCCCGGCCGGGCCGTACCAAGGGCGCACCTGCAGGGTCCACCGCGGCGCGTCCCGTGGCGACACGCCCCGCACGTTCCGCGCGTGCGCCGCGCGTCGCGTCCGCGCCCGCCGGCAAGACGGCGGCGCGCCGCAAGCGGGGCAAGACCGATGGCAAATAGCCCCCGCCCGCGCAGGAGACGGAAAACCCCAGCCTGTCCGCCGATCGGCGCGCTGATGCGCTACGGCGAGCGGACCGTGCGCGTGATCGCCGAGGCGAGCGGCCAGCGCGTGATCATCGAGTCGGTTGACGAGGACGGCCGCACCTTCCGCAGCGTCGTGAAGTGGTCTAATCTGGCCGCTCTTGAAGGGCAGCTTTTCTGAGCGCGATGACGATACAGCCGACCATGCAGCAGCTCGATATCTTCGCTGACAGCCGCGACGTGATGTTGCGCAACGACGTGCTGGCGCCGCTGCAGCGGCGTGAGGCGGCGGCCGCGCGCACGGCCCTCGAACGGCTGGCGGGCGACTATCCGGACGATGGTGCGTTGCGCGCGCTGACCGTGCTGGTTGGCGAACTCGAACACGCATCGACGGCACCCTTTGCCGATCACGCTTCACTGGCCGTGGCCTGCCGTCATCTGGAGGGCGAGGTAGTGCCCGCGGCAAGGCGGGTGCTGCCCGCGCAGACGGTTCAGTCCTGGCTTGCCCCGAGCTGGCGGACGCTCGCCCGGCGGGCCGCGTCACTGCCGTTTCGCGGCGCCGACGCCGGCGATCATGCCCTGAACCATGCCGCGCCGCTGTGGCTGCTGGCGGGAGACGCAGCGGCCGCGTGTACTGCCGTCGAGCGCATCGAATCATGGTCGCGCATCCCGGCACCGCTTGCGTGGATGACCGAGGCGCGCTACCGGACGGACGGGCTGGATGCCGCATGGCCCCTGCTCGCGGAACTGGCGTGGCTGGCGCCCGCACGGTTCGCGGTATTGCTGCCCGTACTGGGTGACGCCTCGCTCGACGCGCTGCGCCGGCGCTTCGATGCGGAGTTTCCCGGCACCGGTGCAGTCGACGACTACGCCTGGTTTGCCGCGTGGCTGGTATTGGTGAAGCCTGCGCTGGCGGGCCGGCTGGGTGAGGCGCGGGTGCAGCGCGACCAGGCGGCCTCGCGTGCGATGGCCCTGCTGGGGGAAATCCTGCGCCGGGAGCATGAAGGCGACCAGCACGAACTGATTATCCTGCGCCAGGAGTTCAGCCGGCTGCATGCGCCTCTGTTCGAAGTGTACATGGCGACGCGGAAAGTGCAGCACCGGTGAGCACGACGATCGGGGACCTGGGACCATCGCTGACGCCGTTGTCGCACCGATGAGCCGGGCACAGGCACGGAGGCGAGATGACATTGAAGGCCCAGTGGTACCGCGACAGGCTTGCGAAAAAAGCGCGCAGGGGTTTTTGTGGCTACCCGGTCGCAACCGTTGCCTTCTATGGGCCCGACGACATGCGGGCGACAAAGGTGTCGGTTGGCATCGTCGCGCACGACGGTGCGGATGCCGATCCTGTTGAGCGATGGTTCTGTGAAACTCGCGATGCGAGGACCGATCCGGAAACCATCGAAGCGGTCGTCCGGTTCATTGAACAGCAGGGTGCCCGATCGGTCGCAACCGTCGATCGCATCATCGGGTGTCCGCATGAGGAAGGCATCGACTATCCCGAAGGCGAAGCCTGTCCGCTCTGTCCGTTCTGGCGCAACCGTGACCGGTGGAGCGGCGAGATCATCGGGTAAGTGCAGCCTGCAGTTTCCGCGACCACAAGATTCACACGCGGCTACTTGTCCTCATCATGGAGATCCTTGGGCAAGCGGGGTTTCATCACCCCGCGCGTGACTGGACAGCCCGCCCCGCTATCGTGTGGTGACCTGACATGAACGACAGGCGGCGAAAGATCATCCATGCGCAGAGGCAACGCCTCGAAGCGCTGAAAGTCAAGGTCGAAGAACTGAAGGCGGAAGCCGAACGTATCCGGAGCGAACTGGAAGCCGTACGCGACGACGAATAGGAAGCTTTCGACAACATGTCCGCGAGCAGGCAATCCGGCGAGCCCGGGCAAAATGCGGAAGTGTCCATCGACAACCTCGACACGGCCATCTGTGCGCTCGATGAAATTGAAGACCTGACGGACCTCGTCGATGCCATCGAAGCGCTCGGCGATGCGGAGAACGGATAACGTCTCCACGGTTGTTGCCCGGCCTGGGCAGCGCGAGAGACCCGGCATCAGGGAAGACGCCGCCCGGCGCTCCCGGTCGCGTCGCTTTATGAGAGGCGTGTGACTTTCCCAAAACAATCCGTTTCCCTGACGTCAACGAACCCGGGCCCGATGCGTTTTGACAGTGGACGACGCAATGATTCGTCGCGTTCCCCCCACTGGAGACTCCAATGAAGAAGCTTGCTGCCGCCTTGATTACATCGCTGTTTGCTACTGTCGCGTTCGCCCAGGCTTCCGCACCTGCTGCGACCGCACCGGCAGCCACCGCTACGGCTCCGGCCACGGCCGCCACGACGCCGGCGCCTGCACACAAGACGACGAAGCACATGCATAAAGTGAGTCACCACGTGACGCACAAGGAGGCGGCGCAATAAGACACGGCCTCGGCGCGAAGTATCAGAACCCTGCTTCGGCAGGGTTTTATGCTTTGAGCGATCGGCCCTGAACAGGGTAATCGTGTAGACCTCGTCAAGGTGTTCGCGGCAGTCGGTGGGCGCGGCTGCATTGGTCTCTCTCAAACCACGCTGCCTGATGCGAACGCGAGCACCTTGCCGCCAAGGCATTCGCGGCGGCCCGTGGGCGGGGCCGTCAGAGTGGACAAGCTGGCGCTTGTGCCTCTCAGAATCCCGCAAACGCTGCCTTATGCGAGCGCGAGTGCCTTGGCTCTTCACGTCTTGCGTCGCGCATCGAATGCACGCACTGTGCAGATTACGATATTGAAAATTCCGTGACGAGGGTTGTGCGCGCGCTTAACGCTTTGCTGCCCTGGCGGGACAAGTTCCCGCTAGCAAGTGAGGGGGTAGATCAAAGACTTCTACATCAGGCGTGAGCTGACGGGCAGGTCGTCGGCCTTATGGAAAGCTTTGTGTAAGGCCGATCAGCCGCCATGGCCTGTCTGGCAGAGGGCAGGGGACGTGCCGCCGCTTGACATAAAAAACCGCTGTGTATCTCACGTCCTTTGATGGCAGCCATGGTATCTGTTGTCGCCGTCAGTTTCTGGCGCAGTTTGCGAAACCGACGCGCCGGTTGATATGCAATCTGCATCTCGATTGACCATAACTTGGCGACGAAAGCGGGTAGAGAAAAACGACCCTGGTGGCGTGGCGCCGCGCGATATGTTCGGTGCGCCACGTTCGTGATTTTGAGCGGAGCAGAAGTCGTGATAAAAGAGCCGTTCGCGTTAGGCAGTGCGCCGTTGACGCGTAACATCAAACCAGGACATTCAGGAAATGGCAACAGGGATTGTGAAGTGGTTCAATGACGCGAAGGGATTTGGCTTTATCACGCCGGACGGCGGCGGGGAAGATCTGTTTGCACATTTCTCGGAAATCCAGTCGAGCGGCTTCAAGTCGCTTCAGGAAAACCAGAAGGTGTCGTTCGAAGTAAAGCAAGGCCCGAAGGGCAAGCAGGCAGCGAACATCCAGCCACAATAAGGTCTTCAGGTTGCGGCGAAACAAATGGCCTGTTTAGGCCATTTGTTTTTTGAATGCCGCCGATGATCGGTACCGAAAAGGTCGTTGCAGCGACGATCCGGCTTGCAGGGGCCGGGCATGGGTCTGCGCCGCGAGTCGACGCTTCTCCGAAATGAAAGTATCAAGCGGTTCAGGGTGCGTCCTGCCCGCCCAAAGAGGGCCCGGTTGCAACCCCTGAGTCCCGGGCGATTTTCGTGGCCAGTGCGCGGACCCGTGGACGCTAACAGCTTGTCACAATAGGACCGCTTGCTGCAGAAGCTCCAGGGCCTTGAGTTCGTCCAATCGCCCCGTGCGTGCTTTACCTGCCAGCGTCTTGAGCAATGCTTCCGCGATCGGCCTTATGCCATGAAGATTCTCCAGGCTCGTCACGGGAGCAAAGGCAAGTGGCGCAGGCATTTGCTGAGGCATTCCTGAAACGACAGGCGCTTCAGGGTTCGCCGGTGCATCTGCCGCGGCCACGGCACCATTTGCTTCAAGTGAGTGACCAGCGTGGTCGCCGGGCATGGCATAGACCGGTTGTTGCGGGCGGACGACGATCGTCTCGTTCCCGTTTGCCGTATCGGTCTGCAACGGATCATCTGGAACGCGCGGGACGTTCGCCTGTGCATCCAGCTTCGCATCGGCCGCAAGCGGCTCATCTTCCTTAGCGGGCACACGACCACGCGGAGCAGGCGCAAGCATATGCGATACCGATTCTGGAATTTCGCCTTCGGAGCGTGGTGTATCCAGCCACCCGGTCGGCAAACCGAGCCGCTGGGTGAACCGGTTTGCTTCGACAGCGTCCATGCGCTTCTTGCCATGTAGCCGATCGGCGATGTTGAACCCACTCATCTCCATGACCACGCCAAGTCGCACCTTCGATCCGTTGCGACTGGTGAGAAGGCGGAGGTTAGCGCGTCGGATATTCTCCGCCTCGGCGCTGTCGCTCAATGCCAGCGGTTGCTGTTTCGGTGTTTTAACAGACGTCTTATCTTTCAGACGCGAAGCCTTCAGCGGTTCAGGCATTTCGCTTCGACTATTCTTGACGGCTCTCGACGAACCGCCAGTTGCTTTCTTTGGCATTTGCCCTTCCTTGGACGAACCATTCTCAGGAACTGGTTGCTGGTTGACGGTCCCTGCAGGAGCCGGCTCAAGTGCTTCGGACTCTGCGTCGAATCCTTCATCGATCTGAACGAAGTCGAGCGGTGACTTCAGACGAACGATGGTCTCGTCCGCGAGCGCAGGGTTGGGCTGGTCAAAAAAGCCATGCGGCAACCCAAGCGCGGTTTCCATGTGAAACGCGGTCTCGGGCGTGAATCTCTCGCCGTTCATCAGCTCGGTCACGCGCGTCATGCTGGATTCAAGTGCAATCGCGATATTCTCTGCGCCCACCGCATCGACCAGAAACCGGAAGGATCGTGTTTTGAAAATGGAGGCAGTATCGGTCGTGTCTTGAGAGGGCGCCTTCACATACGGTCGCCCCTGCCGGTTAGCTGGAGATTTTTTCTCGTGGCGGGGTGGGCGTTGGCCGCTGTCACGAGATCCCGCATATCGCCTGCGGGTTTGACTCATATAGTAGGACTCCATGCGACGTTGATTCTGGACATGTTGATTATAGATGAGGCGATGTCGGCATTTGACGCCGTCCTCATGCTGTCACATTTCGGGATTAAGCTTTCCGCCCTCGGTAGTCAGCCCACGGTCGTGGGTGATCGTGCAGCGCCCGTCGCTGGAAAACCTGAGCGGGGCGTTTTTCTCGTTGCATCAGGAGCATCCCGTGCTGAGTGCCCACGAATTTGCAACATTGATGCTGGCCAAGCATTCCGTCGATCACATCGCGGATCGGGAAGAACTTGGTGCGCTGCTTGAACACCAGCTTGTCGCACTGGAGCGACTCGCGGGAGGAGCAGTACGCCCTCGCATCACGGAGGACGGAGAGTCTCTTCTCCGTAATCTTGCCTTTATCAATTGACGCCGGGTGCAGCCTGAAATCCGCCTGCCGCACGACTCGCGGGCCGTCAAACCTCAACGAAGCAGTTCCAGGCGGCGCTGGCAATGTTTGTCATCTCCGCCGCGTCGATAGCTCTGCATGGCCTTCGTGCGGTCCGGGACGGATCTGTCGTCGACGGCACCCCACAGGCCTTCCCAGAAAAGCCCGAGATTGAGTGCCGCGGCCTTGTGTCCCAGTTCAATGGCTTGCTCGTAGAGCGATCGCGCGCGACTCACATCAATCTGCATTCCCCGTCCTAGCCGTGCGCTATCGGCCAGCGCAGCGGCAGCCATGCCGCGCAGACGACTGTCCGCGGTTTCATCTTTCATCACATCGTCAAGAATCGCGTTTCCAGTCTCAAAGTCCGCCTCACCGCCTGTGGGCGTCACGAGAGAAATGGCCATGGCTACCCGCCACGCCGGGTGGCGGTTCACACCAATGCGCTCGAGCAACCAGCGGCCCAGAATAAGCTGCTCCATCCAGCGTGCTGGTAAGAAGCGCATTTGCGATTGCGGCGAGCGATTCGGGTGACAGGAATCCGGTCTTGTTTGCGGCGAGCACATGCCTGCAAAACTTTTCAACATCGAGGGACGGGTCGGCGCCACGCAACTGGTGCCATTCACGCTCAATCGTCCCGACCCAGCTTTCCATTTGCATGGTGAGCCATCCGCTGGTGAAGAATGCACCTGATTCTAGCTCACCTTTTTGCCGTCCCCAAAGCGATTTTGTGTGTGCTCACGCGCGGTCACTTCCGGGGGTCCCCACGGGAGACCGCTTTCAGGCTCGCCAGTCACGGAAGCGGGGTAACACGAGTGCGGGCAGACTCGCTCACCGTTTGTCCAGGAATGAAGGGGCACGAAAGTTGTGGCTTTCATACCCACATTCATCAATGCGACGACACCTTGCCCAAATGAAGGGGTGCCTATTGGGGCTACCCCTTCATTTCCGGACATTCATTGACGCGTCAATCAAATTCGCTCACGCAACTTTTGTTGGTGAGCGGTGGGCGCGCGGGGTGTAATCTGACGTCGGCCAAAGCGCCAAGGGAGGGCGTCTGCGCCTAGGCAACCGCGTAACAGCGGGCTGCCGCCTGAAGGCTGCGATAGCATGGGCGTGCGAGCGGAAACCAGATCGTCGGTTTGCCGGGGCGTGGATGCTCCGGGGCGCCAGAGTTCGGCGACAACTACTCGCTAGCGGAGGCCCGGCGACGGAGTCAGTGGCGACGTCGACGGCCGCAGCGTCGCAATGTAGCAACCCCATTTATCGGATTCGTTCTCGCTCTTGCTGCGTTTTCCGGCGGCCTCATATACCATTACAGTCATCCGCGTAGGGAGCTATCCATGAAAGTCGTCCGCAGCAAGCGTCTCGAAAAAGTCCTGAAGGACCCGAAGGCCGCCGAGCAGCTGCGCGTGTTTCTGGCGTCAGCTTCACTTGTCGAACCGAGCAACGTCGAAATCACCGTCAAGGATTCGAAGGGTAACTCTGTTTACTATCAGCCCAAGCTCGTCCGGGTGGCCGGGTCGGGAGCATGAACGTAGCATTTCCCGCTGTATTCCTCTTTCTCGTTGTTCTCCCCGGTTTCATCTTCCGCCAGTTTTTCCAGCGCAACGAAGTCCACACGTTCGATCACGCGCCTTTCAGTTCGGTCGTGCTGAAGGCGCTATTGTGCGCGGCAGTCTTCAATGCGGTCGTCGCGTTAAGCGTTCAGCAGTTCGGCTATGAGATCGAGTTCGGCGATGTGATTCGCCTGCTCGTTGGCGGTGCGAGTGCGCTGTCGGATCTGAACGGTCGCCTTGCATGGCTCAACATGCATCCGATGGCTGGCGCCGGGTATTTCGCCCTGACGAGTGTAATCGCGCTTGTAGCCGCGATGGCTTGGCGCTTGGCGGTTCAATGGCTGGAGCTTGACCGTGCGGGCCATCCACTCGCGGGTTGGGCGCGCGGCGATGCTCCGTGGTATTACCTCTTTTCCGGCCTCGACCACCCGAAAGAAGACGCTATTGACGGTGCGACGGTGGCTGCAGTGGTCGAATTCAAGGAAGGCTCCTATCTGTACACCGGCGTCCTCGACGACTATGAAGTGAACGCCGATGGTCAGCTCGATCGGTTACTTCTCGTGCAGGCCCAGCGTCGCAAGCTCGAAAGTGACCGAGAGTACGACGTAGACAGCGCAAAGTACGTTGAAGACAAGGCAAAGGCGCGCTTCTATCCGATCGCAGGTGACGTCTTCGTGCTCCGGTACGAAGAGATCAAGACCCTCAACGTGACCTACCTGTCACTTGGCCCTGAAAAGCAGATCGCGTGACGTCTTCGCACCATTCCTATTTTGGTCGATGGCCGTGTGTTTCAACGAGAAACACGGCTAGTGTGGACGCTGCGCCAACAGCGAGCTTCGCATGCCTGGACTGTAGCCCTTTCGCTCCCATGGCTTTACCGTGACCTGTGCCGTAATGATTTCTCAGTTCTGCAACGCCCTGGGTGATTGTCGCGAGATTGCTCAGTAACCGCTTGATGGTCTCCGCGGCTTTTGCCCTCTCCGGAATGTCGTCAGGTGTCAGTTCCAACTCCTTACTGGTCAGCTTCACCAGCTCAGGAAGGTCGGCGTTTTTGGAGTGAGCAACGCCACGTTCACTAAGAATCGTCTTGCAGCAAGTTTCCACCAGTTCCTTGGCCGTCCCGATTGCGAGGCCGGGATCGTTGAGTACCGCCGCGTCCATGCGAGTGATCTGTTGCGCCACGTAACTCGGGTCCGTACCTGCCAAAGTATCACGTGCAGCAGACACACCTGGGGTAGATACGATTCCCACGAAGCGTCCAACGTAGACCGGGCGACCCGACAGGCGCGTACGCTCGACTAGCTCAAAGCCATCTGCCTGGAGATGTTGATTGAACAGCTGGCACATGCGGTCGGCTTCGGTTGCATCTGAGCGGACTACCGGGTGTAGAGTCTCGCACAAGAATCGCAGGAAGATTTCATCGTCGCCGTTCATAAGGCCGAAGCGGCTGTCGTAGAACACCCAGTCATCATCCCAATCGAAATTGTTTACGCGATGCTGCCAGATATCGCCAGCCGCATTCTTGAAGCGGCCGTCTGTAGATGGCACGTTCTCGAGAACGTAGATGCGCGACAGAAATTCAGATTCCTCCAAGCGCCCGGACCAGTTCATTTTCTCGGCAATAATCGCGTCGATTACGTCGCGGCGGGTCAGTTGGCTGATTTTCAAAGGCCGCTCCTTGGCAGCAACTGGTCGATATGGGCCACGGGCCTAGCTGGCCCGTTTTTTCAGGCTGCTTCGGCGAGAGCAGCGCGTGCGCGCGCCTGAAGAATTCGCGAGCGCATCAGCTTGGCGACGGCAGCGAAGACTGGCACCACGACCGAATTGCCAAACTGCTTGTAGGCTTGGGTATCGGACACTGGTATGCGGAACGCGCTTCCATCGGGGCGATCATAGCCCATCAGTCTGGCACACTCACGCGGCGTGAGGCGACGCGGCCGATGAAGTAGGTTTTGCGAGTCACGCACTGGACGCGACGAGTCGAAGCCGCGATCGACGAGGATCTCTGAGCCGTCCTTGTAATAGCGGGCCGAGAGGGTGCGTGTGACGTCGTCCGGCCCGACGAGACCATATCCGAAACCATTGCCCTTCGACTTGTGCTTGATCGCGTAATCGAACAGATACTCCCAAAGCTTGGGCGTTAGGACATATTTGTCGTCGACTTCGGGCTCCAGGAGGTCGCCGAGCGTAAGGCGCTTCTTTGGGAAGTGGCGCACGATGTCCCGCAATGTGAATCCTTCGTGGATGCCCAGATCGTTGCGGAAGCCGACGAGGATGATTCGCTCACGGTGCTGCGGTACGAAGTGCTGTCCATCAATTATTTTGGGATCTTCAGCACCGCTCGCATCGACGTCGCTGATCCAGTAGCCAAGCTCGTGGAGCGTTTCGATGATGACCTTGAACGTTCGCCCCTTGTCGTGGCTTTTGAGGTTCTTCACGTTTTCCAGTACAAACGCTGCTGGACGCTTGGCGGCAAGTACTCGTGCGACGTCGAAGAATAGAGTTCCCTGGGTCTTGCACTCGAACCCGTGAGCGCGACCTAGCGCGTTCTTCTTTGAGACACCCGCGATCGAGAATGGCTGGCAGGGAAAGCCCGCGAGCAGAACATCATGATCGGGGATCGCTTCGTCGATATGGCGGTACGCGTCAGCTTCACTGACGTCCTCGCGATCGCTGAGTGTGACCTCACGGATGTCGGAATTGAAGCGGTGAAATTTCGGGTCGCTGTAATAGTTCGCCTTGTAGGTGCGTACCGCTTGCTCGTTCCACTCACTCGTGAACACGCAACGGCCGCCAATCCCCTCAAAGCCACGCCGGATGCCGCCGATGCCAGCAAAGAGGTCAATGAAATCAAACCCGGGTGCTGCGAGCTTCGACGAAGCTTTGGGTAAAAGGCTCTGCAGAGCCGCAGATTCGTTGCGGTCGAGCTTGGGTGATGCTTTGCCATTGATCCAGCGGTTGATCGTTTCGCGGCACCAGCTGTCAGGTGAAACACCGTTCAAAACTTCGGCAACTTGTTTCTGGTCGTAGACCTCAAGGATCCGGCGGATCAAATCAAGGTCGTCGCTGGCGTTCTTCATGTTCTCGTTATGCTGGGTCAAATGCGTGACATCCTATCACTCATTTGACCCAGCGGGTAGGCCGATCTGCGTCGACCGGCTGTTCCGGTGAAGCGTTACGCCGAGCGGATCAGCGACGAACGCCGCTGGCGTATCTCGTGGCGGAAGAAGTCGTTGAACGTGATGACGTTCGTCTTTGGTTTGTAGACAGTGTCGTTGGAAAGCTTTAGCGATTCGGGCACAACCAGGACTATGTCCTGCGCGGCCATCGCGTCGATTGCATCGGCGGAAACACGGTCGTCAACCGTCGCAAGGAAAAAGGCGCAGTTCACCTGTTCGAGACTCACCTGTTTCCAACGCTCCCGCAGTGTTGTTTTCGCGGACAGGATCATTGCTTCGTCGTTGATGCCCGTGGCCGCGAGGACACGATCAAGCGTGGGCAAAACGAAATCTGGTCGAGTTGAGCCGCGGACAGCTTGCGGTAGGAAGTGAATATTGCCTTCCGACAGCATGGCCGCAATATGGTGCTCGAACGATCGACCAGCGCGCGACTTGCGTACCTGACTGGCGCTGAGGAAGATCGCGTTCAACTGCGCAAAGCCCCGCACCACCGCGCCGGCGAGGCCACCAGGCCCATCGGTGCCAAGTAGCTGGATGACCTGTGCCGCGCGGTGTCGTAGTTCCAGTTTCTTGAATAACTCGAATTCGACGTCACGGCTAATCTGCATGATGGCGTCACCGGGTTCGGCTAGCTGGTAAGGATCGAGCGTTGCGACGCCAGTACGACGCTTCCATTCCTCTTGTGCGCTATGCGCCATGGCGGCAGGATGCGGCATCACGGCGGCGCTTCGGATGAACTCGTCGAGGGTCCCGGACGCGATTGCCGCCTCAAGTTCGTGCTGCAGTGCCAGAGTGTTGTTCGCTTCCTGCGCGGCAGGGTCAGCGACGTCGAATATATCGGCCTCAAAATCGGCGCCGATGTTGTACAGCGTCTCTAGCCATTCTGCGTCATCTGTCAACGAGTCGACGACGACAAACCAGTACGTTGCGCCAGATTGCGGTTCGACGAGCATGCCCGCCAGTAGCAACGATGCGGGGTTGAGGCTTGCAAATTCTTCCTTCGGCACGCCCGTGAAATGAGTTTCGCGCCCTTTGTTCGTGTAGCGGACCAGTCGCGACCGCCTCGTCTCACCGGAGGCAATCCATAGCGTTGGCAGTGCGGTTTCCCAGATATGCGGCTTGTCCAGACGCTGCGTCGTTGGCGGGAAAAATGATTGGTCCATCAACGAACGTGGTACATAAAAACCGTTTTGATGACTGTCTCGGCTGTCGGCCCACTGGCAGTCATTTCGTGCCAGCTTTTTTATCGCGAGGCGCGTGCTTCGGCGCATCCAGTGCTCGATCGTGTCCCTCTGGCTTTCCTGCATGGCTCTTCCTTTCTTTGATATGTGGTCAGCTGCAACGGCGACAGCGGCCTCGAAGCAAATCGCGGCGGGTAACGTCGACCTATCGAGTCGTACGGAAGGACAGGCGGCCTCGCAGAGTGCTTCGTCAGAGGGGCCGGCCTAGCTCGCGCCGTGGGCTGGAAAGACACGCCATCCTATTCGAACGTCTCATCTCGGATGCGCGCTTCGTTTGCTTCGCTTCTTCGTTCGACGGCAATGTGTTCATTCAACTGACGTTGTGCTTCTCTTACCGAGGGCATTATGGTTTCGGGCAAGATATCGTCAAGCTTGCACAATAGCTTTGCATTAGACTCGATGATCGAGGCTCTCGAACCAGACCAGCTATACGGGCTCATCTTCTCAACAAAAATTCGAAGCACGGCGATGGGGTCTGGGGCATGCTTCAAAAGGGCCGCCGCCTGCTCTGACCAAGTTAGTCCGCCTACGTCCTCGTCGCTCTTTGAGTAGCCGATAATACGAGCAGCCTGCAGATAGCGGAGCTCGGCCTCCTTTTCGCACCACGCGATCAACTGCTCAGAGGAGATCGCGTCTGCCGGGTTTGGTCGGTTGGAACTTTCTGCAAAGGTCTCGACTGCGTACTGAATCAGCGGGGCTTGGAGAAGGACATCCAAAACTGCTTCAGGATGTAGCTCAAAGAACACGCGTAATGTGTCGGTGTAGTCTGACCATGAGGCTCGTCGTTGCGAAACAGCCTTACCAAACCGGTCCATAAAATCGACGGCAGAGGTATGGGCGTCAGGCATGCCGAGCACATTCTTCGCAACATGCGCAATCTCCATGTCGCGGTGCGCTGTATCTTCGCTGAACTCGACTTGCGGAAGTATCCGCTTCCCAGCGTCGACGAGTTCGGGCGGAAGCGCCGCCGTGCGGTCGATTCCCCAGATGTGCATGAACAGTACGTTCAACGCCGTGTTTGGTCCACCGGGGCGTGCGGCGATCTCGAGCAGAAGATCGCGTAGCGCATCCGCGGGCAATGCGGCTGTCGTTCGCCCGAGTCCAAGGCAGGAATACGAGCCGATCTCTGCGATGTCGAGATCCAGAGCGGTGCCGAGGCGCTTTGCCGCGCGCTCATCAAGTTGGACGGAAGCTTGAAGATAAGGAAACGCAGTGCGTAGTGTGGGATCGTCCACCGCTGCATCGAGCAGCTCGTCGGCAAGCGATCGCTCGTTTTCCCACAGCCAGGCCAGAAATCCACAGAGCACGTCGATCCGCCGGCGCTCCGCCGGAAGTTCAGTGAGCTGCTCAACGAAACAAATCCACGTGCGGCGCCGGTTGCGCGAACCGGCCGCGAGACCCCGACCGAAAGGGAAAGCCCATCGGCCCTTCGTCAACATCTCTGCCAGCAACTCTTCGAACGTTGCGCGGTCGGCTGCAACAGACTCACCGAGACTGGACGCCGCTGCCTTGATCCGATCGTGCGATGTCTCAGTGGGACCATCCGTGTCGAGCAAGGCGTCGACGTGAATCGTGTTGCCTTCGTGGAGAACGATCGCACGAACCTTGTCCGAGAGCGTGATGGGACGGAGGGCTTGCTCGAGCGCCGTCAGGCGTGAGAGGTGCGGATCGGACGAGTCGGCTAGGAAGTGAAGCGCTTGGCGGCAGGCGCCCCAGCCATCAGGCCAAAAGGTGCCGACTGCGAATTTGCGCATAAGTGCATCGACCTCAAGATGCACGTATCCGTACTTCCAGAGGCCGCGTAGCCGCTGTGTGAGTACAGTACGCAGCGGGGTCGCCAAACTGGGAGTGGTCGACGCAACCTCATCCAGCAATCGGAGGCCGAGGTGGAACCATCCTGCGATATCTTCGACTGTTGAGGGATGCAGTCCGTAGCCGCGTGAGCGCGAGCCAAAATCGAACTGGCCAAACGAGTTGAAGTGCTCCGTTTGAAGTGTTCGGTTCAACGCATCGAGGCCAAGCTTGCGTGCAGCTTCCTCTGACGAGTGCAGAAGTGTTGCTATAACTTCGAGCCGCAGTTCAATCGGCGCGCATGTACCTGACAATCTGATCTGGAATAACGAGAGGAAGGCATCCGCAGCGGTCTTGTCCGGCTCGGTCGCAATCCTGGCAAGAAGTTCTGCGCTTCGGCGGAAAAACGCGGGCTCATAGGCGAGGGCCCGAAGTATGTTGATTCGGCGCGTCCAGTAGCGCAACTGTGTCGATGCGCCTCCGCCCATCGCGCGCTCGAGTGCAGTGAGTGTAGCCTCAGGACTGATCGGCGCGATATTCTCGAACATTGCGCGGCCGAGATCGTTCAGCTCGGCGACACTTCCGAGCCATCCGTCAGGAGCAAGCCAGTTGTCTGCGATTGCGACAACTTTTGGCTGTTCGTGAAGATAGAACAGTCTGCGCGAGAACGACCGGGCCAGACGCGGATGAGTCAGAAGGTGTTCTTCGATAAGACTGTAGGGCGTGTCTTCAATTGCGCGAGATGCGAGCCGATTTGCCAAAGCGTGGGGCAGGAGGGCGCGCCACACGCCGCGCTTTTGCACGAGCTCCCGCCTAAGCAACTCGTTCACATGCCGATAGGTCTGTTCGGATGTCTGTCCAGCGAGGGCTGCGACGCGAGGGAGTTCGGCCGACTCCCCGTCGTGCGATTCTCCGTCGAAGGAATACACCATCGCGCAGGCTTGTGCGGTGCGCAGGAGGTCATTGTCCCGATCTTGGCGCTGCCGAAAAAGACGATCGAAGAGCGCCTCATTGGACAAGCCAGCAACCGACCCCCCTCTCTCGACAGTTTCTGCGAGTGCAAGCGCGACCCGGGCATTTCCACCGGCGGCTCTGGCAATGGTCTCGGAATCCACCCTAGAAAGGTGTGGAAATTGCCCTTGGATAAGATCGGTGATGAGACCGGCCGACGCCTGATGGAGTCGAACGACGTGCGTCCCCTCTGGCTGATCGTCGCGGACATCGTACTCGATGGTCAGGAGGCTCACCTTGCTGTTCTCACGCCTACAAGTTTCGGTCAAGCGCTCATGGAGATCAGGCGGACAATTATCAACGACAAGTACGGCGCGCTTGCCGTTTGCTATTAGGTTGGTGAGCAGCGCCACGGGCGGGGGATCGGGCTCGTCCGTCAAATTCGTATAGATGGCGAGCGACGCTGGTAGCGACGAAGTGCCAATGCGTCGATCGAACAGCGCCTGTGCAAATCGTGTCTTGCCGACCCCGGAAAGTCCTACCAGTCGAACGACCGCTCGAGGCGCCGCAAGATCCTTACTGATGGCATCGAGCGCGTCTCTGGCAGAAGTCTGAAACCCTTCCGCCGTGTCGAGATCAGCACGCAACGTATCGTCCATAAGGTATTCGGCGCCGGCACTTTTAGCCGTGGCACTCCATGCTCCATGCGGACGCCAGCCGCTTACAGACGAGCCGACACGCTCACGAACCCACGCAACGAGCCCAGGGTGACGATTCGTCCATGAGGCCATCCGTCGGCGGTCGTAAAAATCCGTCGCAAGATTTGCAGCGTCGGCGACGCCGTCCAGCGCTTCGATCATGGCATTACGTCTGTTCCGCAATGCGCTGTCTGACACCGAACTCGCGGAACTGACGATGACGTAGGCTCCCGCTGCGCGCACGAGTTCAGCAATGGCGGGGCGGATTTCACCATCCGGTCGCATCTCTTGGAGGATAGACGCACGGGCCATGTCCGGCTTCTTAACCTGGAAGCCCGTCTGCAAGCGAGGAATATATCCATCGATCGCTGCGGAGTTCGGCAGTGCAACTCTCACGTCCAATCCACCATCAGATGCAGTCTGATTGCCGCCCCAAGTGACTGCCGCCGGCGAAAGTTCCAGACTTTCGAGTTCCGCTTCACATAGGCGAGCTACGAGTTCGCGAAGGTCAACATCGTTTAGGCGGGCAATGTGATCGTCCGTGATATCAAACATAAAGCTGGATGTAATAAGCGATCGCCCGATTCTACAACTTTGGGTTCGCTGGCACTGGTCGGATCATCCGGAGAAGCGCCCAAGATTTTTGGCCAAGGTTTCTCGCGAGACGATCTGGTTACGCATAGATACTTACCTTGTGCTTCGCGCTCCATCTAGTTCGAGCCTGTCAAGGAGTGGACCGTCGTGGGCTGTGGGTACGACGCCAATGTGTCTGTGCAAAAATGATTGAATTTCTACGTAGAAACTGATCAATTGACCGTCGTAATCCATAGGGCGGCCGACATGCATCCTGCATGCCCGTCGAGACCAAAGGCTTGCCCAGCTTCGGATGATATGGGTCTAACGCTCGGACCACGCTGCACGCCCAGATCGCACCGTTGACGTCAGGCTGCCAGTCGGTGTTCGTAGTAGGGCCGTTCACGATCGTCGAGGATCGCGTATTGCGCCGCAAGGTCGCCCGGTTGTGGACTCAACCACGCGTCGACATTCTCCGGCTTAATGGGGATGATGCAGCGGTTGTGACCAGCTGCTGCCACTTCGGGCGGTGGATCAGTGGTAATCGCGGCAAAGGAGAAGAGGTCCGGTTCGCCGGGTGACTGCCAGTGCGACCAGAGACAGGCAACCAGCATGCATTCTGACGTGTTTGGCCTGAATTCCAAAACGACGTTTTCGTCCTGCTCGCCATCCCTTAACTCACGGTGTTCCATCGCAGCACGGCGGACATTCTCGAAGAAAGCATTCACTACCAGCAGGCCGTGAGAGCGGCCGAAGAGTCCTTTCCAGTAGCCTTCAAGGTTGTCGGAGCGAGCGTTGTACGAACCGGGGTATCGCTTGTCATAGGATGCAGGCTTGCCTGCTGGCCGACACAGGTATCGCATCGGCTTGATCACGCGCTCACCGTTCTCCATGACGATCACCGGCGCATATCCGCTTGGGAAAAAGCGTGCGTCGCGCTCTTGCAGGTCCTTCCGCTGAACATCATCGATGCGCCGAAGCGTCGCGTCGATCTTGTTGGTTGCAATACGTTTGCTTTCAGCGGCCGACTTGGTCGTCTTCGCCTGCAACGCGCGTTCGGCCTTCGCGAGGCGAGTGCGCTGCTCAAACAGTTCCTGCTCGAGCTTTTCTGTCTGCGCCTGGTTGAAGGAATCGATCAGCTCCACGATGCGGAGTTCTTCGTCACTCTGTGGCGCGGCAAACCATGCGTCCACTGCCTTTGGGATGCGGATCGTGCTGTCCTGCAATCGCTGCCAGTAGAGCTGCGCAAACTCGCGGATGCTGATCCGCGCGCCGAACGTCCTGACGTACTTCTTGTAGTCCGCCTCGATCTGGGCCGAATAGCACATAGGTTGCCTCAGAGTGAGGCGGTCATGATATCCGGACTCGGTGACTAAAGGCTCGTGGCCCGATTTCGCGCAACACAACCGGGACTTCGAGCCGCGCAACAGGCTTGCTAGTCCTTCGAAGTCTCAAAGGTCACACCGCCGTCCCATTCGAGCGTAACCGGGCGACCGCACGAGCGAGATTGCGGTGCGCATCAATGCCGGCGCGTCTTCGCGGGGGCAGGGCGGAATTAAGGCGCGCGGGTCGCAGCGGCCCGGCTGGTAATGAAGAGAAACGGCATCAGATCGACCGTCTTTTCGACGGATTGCCGTCCGATGGTTGCCGGTATCCTGTCACCTCTCTCAGGTTCTGCCCCGGCCCCTCGGAATGGGCAGGATCACTTCGCCGGCCCCTGCGGGCCGGCTTTCTTTCGCCTGCCGGTTTTTCCGAGGAAGTCTGCAACGGCGAAGGCTTGCCGATTGCACGGGCCATATGGAGCGGGCATACTGTCTCGTAATGAAACCGCTTTTGGTGTTTATTACAGGATGCCGAAACCACCCGTTATCGAGTCTCATCAGCTTCGGCATGCTCTCAAAGTCGCGAGCATCACAGGCCAAAATTCGGTTCGAGACGTGGCGCTTCTGCTTGTGTTCTACGGTACGGGCGTTATGCCTAACGAGGCGGCGAAGCTCCTTGTTAGCGACTACTTGCAGCCGAACAGTGAGGTTCGGGTCGAGTCAACAGTGCGGCCAGAAATTGCCTTCAACGGGAAGGGCCGACCGCTCGTATGGGCGAGTCAAAAGACGTGCGCGGCGATTGACGAATATCTCTCGCTCCGACTCGCGAAGCGCCAAGCTATCACGACCAGTCGCGCCGCATTCAGGGGCCTTGATCCACAAAGCCCTCTCTTCCTGACCGGTGAGGGGTGAGCCGTTCGCATTCACGAGACGCGTGACCGGCACAGGTGCCGTCAGCTACTCGTGTGAAACGTTGGCCGAAATCATGCGGCGATTGCACCAACAAGCTGGGATCGAAAATGGCAACGCATCGGCTGCCCGGCGAACGTTCGCCGTCCGCCTGCACCGCGACGGGCGCTCGTTGAAGCTGATCCAAGAATTGATTGGAGTTTCCAGCCTAGCTGCCGTTAAAAAGCTGATTGAGGGCGATCCTGTGCGGCTGGCGTCGATTGTTAGTGGGGTGATTTGATGGCAGAAGCGAAACGGGGTCGAGGACGCCCTGCGACATTGACGGAAGGAGATCGCCAGTCGCAGCTACGGGTGGCGCAGGCGGCGCACCTCTCGCGCAAGTTTGAACTGAGCGACTAACACCGGAAAACGCTCGCGCTTGTCGCGTGGGCCAGACATAAGAGGGAGAAAGAATGGACGCGATGTACGCCGCTGACGCGGATCTTAAAGCGGCTGTGCCTGCGGCCGTGCGACGCCACCGGGCGGCTGGAACACTCACATGGGCGCTGATTCATAAGATCGAGGCGGAAATCCTCGATGAGGTCGCCGCCACGGGCAAACACAGCGCTCGAATGCTCGGCATGCTTCGGGCGTCGCCCGCGATGGGCTATCCCAAAGACGATCGGCCGGTCTCGCTTGAGGGACACGAGGTGGTTCCCACGGTGTTTGGCGCGATCTACGCCGAGTGGAACCGTGTCAATTGACAACGGAAAATTAACCGGCGCGCGAGCGCCCCGCACGGTCGGCCGGGAGCCGGCTTTTCGCTATAGGACGTAAAACGCTCATGTTGGATCTACAGTATTCGCGAACGGTCGCCGCAGCTCAACGCGCGCTGACTTTGGACAAGGCGTATGCCTCGGCCAGGCAGACACTACTCTCGCTTGCATTGCCTGGTGGACTCCAAAATATCGGACTTCGTTTTCGGGAAACGGATGGGGCCGTGTATGCCGATCTGCATGGACGAACACTCGTGATGCGCTATGACCACGTGTGGCTGAAGGATGGTACATCCGTCACCCGACTCGGTGGCCGACTCCGATTCATTGAGAAAACGTACAGCGGAGAAGATGGGGAAGTCGTGTGCGCCGCCTTTTTTGACGAACTCGGCAATACCCGCATGAATTCTGAAGGGTTCTACGGGAGCAACTGCGTCGTGCCAGATGAGCAGGCGGAATTCCTTCGCAAGCTCAGTTTGGCTCTCGCAAACGCGGTCCACGCGAAGATGGATGTGATTGAGTAGCCGCTTCATCGTTGCCCGCCGTGCCGGGCAACCGTGAATCGACTCAGGCCGCGTCTGAGGCCTTTATTGCAGGTACGAAATGGTTTCGAGAAAGCAGGTTCCGACGAACTACGACTATACGGGCAAGGATCGCGTCGAGCGGCAGCGCAAGGCGCTGGCCGAGGCGGGCGGTGGACGCGTCGAGGCGCATCTTGACGCCGACGAACTGGCGAAGCTCGATGCGCTGGCCGCGACGAGCTTTAAAGGTTCGCGGCGGGCTGCACTGAAGTACCTTGTGCAGCAGCTACCCGAGCCGGGTATAAAAGCTTGACACCGTAGCCGGTTACGGCATAGTCTGTTTCAAGGTCGGCGCATGTACGTCGATAAACAGGACAGGAAAAAGCGATGGCAGGCTCTAACGACATTGAAAAATCTTGCGCTTGGCTCTCAAGGAAGCAGAGGACGAGCTTTGCGATTTGGGAAGTCAGCTTGTGAACGAGGGCTGGGATACGACGACGACCGCTCGCACGCTCGACGTGCTTCGAATCGTTCTGTACGGGACGGACGGGGCCGGGAATGGTCTCGAAGCGTTCGAGCCTGCAAGAAAGACACTGCATGACGTGCGTGCCGCTGAGGCCGCCGCATCGAAATAACCAGGAAAACCCATGCGCAATCAGGCTATCGCATTCGCGGCGTTGCTCGCACTCATCGCTAACGGCGCTGTTGCCGCTTCGCCAAGTGAAGTGCTGCGACAGCAACGGTTGCATATCGACAATGCGATCACCGCACGGAACGCGATGCTCGATCGCATTCACTTTGTTGGTCATAACGACGATTCTGTTCAGCTAGCGTCCATCAATGGTTCTGAGCTAACAGTCGAGTATGCGCTACAGGCGCTAGAAGGTGTTTTAGGGTTGGTTCATCGTGGCAGTGGCAAGCCAGTTGATTTAAAAGCGGTTGGCGAGCCCATGCTGATGCTTTGTCAGGCTCAGGTGACCCAAATGGCCTCGGATAGCGCGCAACTGGCGGATTCACGGATTCGCGACGAAGTTGAAAAGCAAATCGATAACGTCAGGGCGGCATGTAGCGCTATCGTTGCCGTCACTAATTAGACTGGTCGGAAAACAAGGAAAGCATGGAAGATAAGGCTTACATGGTGGCATACAGCACTCCAGGGGGGCGGATGCTTGCTGATATCACGCCCTTCGGCGTGAGCCATTTCGGCCCGCTTGACGCACAAAATTTCGAGGATGTGACGGAGGGCGTCACAGTGATCAATCTGTCGCACTATTCTGAAAAGCCAGCAGATAGCGAAATTCGACGTGTCGTGAACGCGGCGCGATCGCCAGCGCAGGACGGCTAGGGAAAACAGCTAGAAAAATCCGCGAATCGCAGGTGGCCGACGGTGGGCTTACGGTATTTACGAAAACATTATTGCTCGCGCATATGGAGGGCGACCGTGCACTTCGACGTCGATGATGACTTCGAGAGATTACTGGACTTCTTTGCCAGTCTGATCCACGCGATGGCGGGGGTGCCAATCCCTTCAAATCTTGTCTGGATGAATGATGCCCAAGTTCTTGCCATCAAGTTTTACCGGCATCTATGTTCGATTCGAAACGCAGCAAATCCAGTCCCGTACGTATCGCGAGGACTAGATTCCGAGTCTTATGTCGATCACAGTTCGGTTTTCGTCCTCACGCGCGCAGCTCTTGAGACGTACCTGACATTCGCTCACGTGTACGGGCAAGACGACCCAGACGTGCGAAGATTTCGACATCTGTTGTGGAAGTACGGTGGGTTTGCGGATCGCCAGAAGATGGTTCCGACGACGGAACAAGGCAGGCGCAAAATCGCTGACGAGAGGGTCTCACAAGCAGAGTTGAAGGCAGCAATTGAGAGCCACATACGCTGGAAGGCATGTGATAAGCAGGCGCAAAAGCGGATCCTCAACGGAGAGTGGCGAGGGGGGAAATCTTGGGTCGAGATCGGTGTCGGAGCCGGATTCCATCCGCAATATATTCGCAATGCGTATGGGTATCTCTGCGGTTATTCGCATTCCAGTTGGCTGAGCATTCTGCAAATCTCACAGACGCTTGAACTAGACCAACAGCGTCGAATGGTGCGAGGGTTGATGAGCATGCTTGTTACTATACTTAGCTTTTTTGTCGCTGATCACGTCAGGTTGTTTCCGAATGGTGCAGCGTTGCTAGACGCAGACTCTCGTGCAGCCGCGATCGCGGCTCGGTGGCGTGTGACGGGCGAGCATATGTCACCCTCATATCCAGCCGATCAGGGGCCCCCAGCAGCAAGTTAGATCGGAAAATTACGGGAAAAGGTGAAGAGATGACAGAAATACGCGAACAGCTTCTGGCGCTGGCAAAGGAGTACAACGAAGCTGTTGCAACAGGGAAGGTACGAGCAACTCGCAAAGTTGTCGAACGTAGTCACCAAGTCGTCTTCGAAGCAATTAATAAGATTGCGTCCGAACCTACCGTTGACCAGCAACTGCTCGATGATGCCGAAGCGCTACTTATGGATATTCGATGGGGGCAAATGACCACACGGTTTGTCTCGGAAGAGCGCATTCCAAAGCGAGAAGCAGCGTTGGAAAGTCGACTTGTGGCTGGGGTCGCGGTCGCGTCATTCGATCATGAGATTGTACGCGGCTTGAAGATCGCCACCGTTGCAGAATGGGCCACCTACCCGCGCATGCAAATCGCGCTGCGCAATGAAGCCGGAGACGCCTATCGGACCATTGGCATTGACGGAATGGGTGAATGGCTCGATACCTTGCAATGGTTCCTCGATCGCGGCTACACGGATGAGCTGGGGCCTGACGGCGGCACGTGGAAGGGGTGTGATGCCGTCTTCAGTAGAAAGGTTTAGGAAAACACCAACATGAAGAAGTATGACGAACGCGGTCCCGGGCAGTTGACTTAGCAGCGTGGATAAATAGTACCGAAATGGACATGTGACTTGTCATGCTGTCCGCACCTGCTGATCGCGTCAGCCGATCAACCGGCTCCAGTAAACATTCTTGCTTCTCGTGGAGACACATATGCATCGGATCGTGAAAGCGCACTTGGAAAGCTTCGTTAAGAGCTTTGGACTCGAGGCGGACGAAGAAGCTACACAGTTCGAGAAGTTCGCGACCTATTGCGTGCTTTCCAGTCGCTTCAGTGCCGCATTTGATCTAGATGACGTATGTACGGGGCCGGGTGACGAAGGAATGGACGGCGTGGCGATCGTGATCGATGAAGTAGTGACGGCATCCGTCGAGGATGCGCAAGCGATCTTCGGATCCCAGCGCCGAAATCACGACGTCGATGTTCTGTTCGTGCAGGCGAAACGCTCTGAGAGCTTTGATCTTGGTGAGTTTCTCAAATTCAAAGAGGGGATCCTTCGGTTTGCGACGCAGACACCGTATGCGGCGACTGATGAAGTGCTGTCCGAAGCCCGACAGATGTTCGACACTGTCCTGAAAGAAGTACCTAAGGTGCGCAACGGCAAACCATCGCTTACGGCGCGCTTCGTCACCACTGGACAATATCAAAAGCCTCATGCGCTTGAGACGGCCCTCACCGATTTTCTGGCCCAGCTTGCAGCGCTCGGCCTGTTTCATGATATCGACGTGCGGTTCATTGATCGCGATGAACTGACCCGTTTATGGGTCGGGACATATTCAGGTATCAACTCAAGCTTGCCGGCGTTCAGCACTGCAGCGCTCCCGAACATCGCCGGGATTGATGAGGCTTATCTCGCCGTGGTACGCGCCAGTGACTTCGTGAGCAACTTGCTTGTAACTGAGGATGGCAACCTACGAACTCAGGTTTTCGAGGAAAACGTTCGCTCGTTCTTAGGCCACGATAACCCAGTGAACCAGTCGATAGCTGCAACACTCGCCTCAGACGCAGCAAGCCGCTTCCCGGTACTTAACAATGGCATCACAATAGTCTGCCCCGACGTAAAGCTTCAGGGCACAACGCTGCATCTGACGAACTATCAGATTGTGAACGGCTGTCAGACGTCGAACGTCCTCTTTGAGAACCGTGATTTTCTCGGTGACATCATGGTAAACATCAAGGTCGTAAAGACACAGCTTGAGGACGTGTTTTCCGAACTGGTGCGCGCGACCAACAGCCAGACAAAAGTCGAAGACACGCAATTCCTGTCGTTGAGACCGATTATCAAGCGAGTCGAGCAGTACTACAACACCTATGACCGTGCTGAGAGTCGCCTGTATTTGGAACGTAGGGACCGGCAGTACGTCGGTCAAGACATTCCGGCGACCAGAATTTTTTCCCTGCATAACGCGGCCAAGTGCGTCGCAGCCATGTTCTGCAACCGGCCCGAACTAGCCGCGCGGTATCCCAAGCAAATGTACGAGGAGCTAACAGAGGTAATCTTCGCAGACTCCACGAAAGAAGTGGTGTTCTATGCCGCTTGTGTGACGATGTACAGGTTTAACTTGCTGGTAGGAAATAGCACTGTCCCGCAAAACATGAAGCGCTTTAAGTGGCACATGATGCCGTTGGTGCGCGCGATATTGTGTGGTGCAGAGATCCTGCCGTTAAACTCAAAGCAGGTTGAGAAGGCGGCCCAAAAGATTATCGACGTAATGGGACAACACGGCCAACCAGCAACGGACGTGTTTGAAAAGATCGTCCGTGTTTGTCAAGATTTGGGAGAGGTGTCCACTGACCGACTCAAGCGTCAGGCGATTCTGGGCGAAATGCTTGCGATGGTCTGAAGGTGTCTAGTTCGGGTCGAAATACCACGGAAAACACATGCCAATCTTTATCAGCTACTCCCACGCGAACCGCGAGTTCGTCGATGATTTGGCCGGCCAGTTGGTCCGTGAGAAAGTCCATGTTTGGCTGGATCGCTGGGAACTGTCGCTCGGCGACTCCTTGATCGATAAGGTTCAGAGTGCGGTTGAAGGCGCTAGTGCCTTGCTGGTTGTCCTGTCGAAAGCTTCGGTGGAATCGGAGTGGTGCAAAAAGGAACTAACAGCTGGACTTTTTCGAGAACTGGACGAGAAGCGCGTTGTAGTGATGCCAATTCTCCTAGAAGACTGCGCTGTGCCGATGTTTCTCCGCGATAAATTTTACGCGGACTTCAGAACGGATTTTGACGCGGGATTGCGTACCGTACTCGAAGGGGTCGCCAAAATCTCGAACGCATCGCTGGCACGATCAGTAAGCGCCGATAATCACACAGACTGGTCAATTCGGAGCGGAAAACGTGACGGGCAAATAGGGATATTTCTAACTTATGTTCAGCAAGACAAGGATCAGCCCTACACCGTTTTGACGGAAATCGCCCTTATCCCGAATGCGATCGCAAATGAACGGCTTCTCGAAGTGCTCAAAGAGGGAGGCAAGACGAAAATGCGGTTCGTCGCTATGGAGGCTTTGGTGGCTTACCTTAGCAAAAGAGATGACGTTCGGCCTGTGCTCGATGACGAGGAAGAGTGGATCAAGCACATTGAGTTTAATGGCGCTGCGCAAGATGAAATTTACGAGGCTCGCATTGGGGTTCGTCGCCTCGGGCAGGATACCGGCCGCGATATTTTGACGAACGTCACGGGCTTGGTACGTACGACCTTCGAACAGATGAAGTCTGTTCTTGCCGGTGGTTAGGAAAATTCGGGGAAAACAACATGCAAACGGTATTTGCAATCTCTACGATGGCCTTCGGGGCACTGTCAGCATTCTTTTGGGGCTGTTCGGCTCGGATAAAGATCCCGACCGGTTGGGATACGGGCATGCAGCAAGCGGAGGCGTTCGCCAAGGCTGGCCGATATAACGCGTGCGGAGCTGGGTTCGCAGCTGCTGCTGTTGGCATTCAAGCGCTCGAGTCGCTTCTCACCGTTTTGCAACTCGTCGGGTAGGAAAACCGGTTGTCGTACGGAGCGCAACGATGAAAGCACACGGCAACGTTGAGAAACTTGTTCGCTGGTTGCGTGAGCATCAACCCGCGACTGTTGCTCAGATCGTGGCCAATGGCGTGATGAATTCGCGCGATGCATCAGATGCAGTTCAGTACGGTGTACGGCATGGAGTGCTGGAGCGAATCAAGCGACCGGGCGCCAGACCGAACGAGAGAGTTCAATACCGGCTGACCGGACAGGCCCTACCGGCGCTCAAGACCGCGCCTGCGGCCCCGTCCTTTGATGGACTGCTTCAGGCGTGGAGCATCGCACGAACGCCCCCCGATTAGCGGCGCACCTCTCGCGCAAGTTGGAACTGAGCGACTAACACTCGGAAAACGGGAGAAGCAGATGACGAACGAAGTGCAGGACATTGACCACGCACGGCGTATAGCTCGCCAATTCGCCTCAGAGGAAGGGGTCAATGAGGCGCGAGCGGAGGCCTACGCAGATGTCTGGTTTGACGCGGGCAAGGACGTCGATGCCTCGACCGAAAGTGAACTGCGCGCCCACTTGCGCAGGCGATTCGCCGCGTCGCAGTAAGCACTGGAAAACACCGGAGCGGGGTAATGAAAGGTCGAAGTGTGTTCTCGTCGTCGGACGTGGATCGTGTCAGGGCGCTGCTCCGTCAGGTTCGTGCCGACTTTGACACCTTGGTGATGCGAGGAACAATCAAGGTCGAATAACAGGGCGAACTTATATGTTTAGGATATCTTCGCGATTTTACATAAAGCGAATTATCAACGGTACGGCTGTAGGTCCCAAATAGAAATGTCGGGTTTCCGCTAAATAGAAATGTCGTGTTCCGGGTAGTTTGAGCGCCGGACAGCCATCAGGGAGCGCCGGCGATGAACGCGACTGGGACGATCACGATGACGATGCGCGAGGTAGACCGGTTCAAGGTGATTCAGGCGGTGACCGAGGCCCGGCTCAAGCCGGGCCAGGCGGCTCAGCGGCTGGGACTGGGCGTGCGCCAGGTCGAGCGGCTGGTGCGGCGTTATGAGGCGGCCGGCGTGGCCGGACTGGTGTCGGGCAAGCGTGGCCGTCCGGGCAACCATCAGCTGCCACCCGGCAAGGCACAGCGGGCGCTGGCGCTGATCCGCGAGCGCTATACGGATTTTGGGCCGACGCTGGCGTGCGAGAAGCTGCGCGAATGTCATGGCATCGGGCTGGCCGTCGAGACAGTGCGTACGCTGATGCGGGCCGCGGGGCTGTGGGTACCGCGCCGGGAACGCCCACCGAAGGTCTACCAGCCGCGTAACCGCCGCGCGTGCCTGGGCGAACTGGTGCAGATCGACGGCAGCGATCACCGCTGGTTCGAGGACCGGGCGCCGGCGTGCACGCTGCTGGTGTTCATCGACGATGCGACGGGACGGCTGATGGCGCTGCACTTCACGGCGACGGAGTCGACCTTCAGCTACTTTGAGGCGCTGGCGAAGTATCTGGACGCGCACGGCAAGCCGGTGGCGTTCTACAGCGACAAGGCCAGCGTCTTTTACGTGAAGCAGCGCGCGCAGACGGCGGGCAAAGGCGTCACGCAGTTCGGCCGGGCCCTGTACGAACTGAACGTCGACGCATTCTGTGCGAACACGAGCCAGGCCAAGGGACGCGTCGAGCGGGCCAACCTGACGCTGCAGGATCGTCTCGTGAAGGAGCTGCGGCTGCGCGGCATCAGCACCCGGGAGGCGGCCAATGCGTATGCGCCCTCCTTCATCGCAGACTTCAACCGGCGGTTCGGCAAGCCACCCAGGAGCGATCATGACGCGCACCGGCTGCTGCGGGCCGACGAGGATCTGCGCCAGATCCTCGCGTATCGCGTGCCGCGCAAGGTCTCCAGTGCGCTGACCGTGCAGTACGACCGCGTGATGTACCTGCTGGATGACACGCCTGATTGCCGTGGGCTGATCCATGAGTACGTCGAGGTCGTTGAATATCCCGATGGCGTGATCGAGATCCAGGCCAGCGGTGTCGCGCTGCCGTACCGGCAATACGATCGCATCACGCGCATCGATCAGGGTGCGGAGCTGGAGAACAAGCGACTGGCTAGCGCGCTCGAGGTGGCACGGCAGATTCAGGCCCTGCGTGACGAGCGTCGCGCATCGGGCTCGCCATCACGTACGCATTGCGGTGAAGAGGTTCGGGCGAAGCAGGCACTCATCGGGCTGAAGAAACAGCGGGCGATTGACGTTGCCGACCTCAATCATGCTGTTCTGGAAGTCAGTGCCAAATCAATGCGGGAACGGGGGGCGGCTGCGCCGCCCCACCCCAGAAACATAAGAAAAAGCACAGCAAAACCCGACATTTCTATTTAGCGGGAGACGCGACATTTGAACTTGGCGGAGACAACGGCTGTAGGTCCCAAATAGAAATGTCGGGTTTCCGCTAAATAGAAATGTAGTACTCGAAGATCGGTAATTGTGCGATGAAGTTGGCAACCCGGTCGTTGGCAGCCCGCAGTGTGGCCAGACGGCAGTACTGGCGATATGTTTCGTCGAGTGTGTGATACGGGATATCGCAGGTCTGGGACATGGCGAGATTGCCGAGATTGGTGGCCTGCGCAATAATCACCGCCATCAAGCTGTCCGCGTCGGCGATCTTCTTCGCGTAACGGGGTTGCAGGGGCGTCATCGTCGACAGGAAGCCGCAACGCTCATTCACAAACCGGATGATGTCGGCAATGTCGGGTAGCGGCAGCTTCGCGTAGAAGCTTTCCTGCTGTGTGGCGTTTTTGTCGGTTCTGTCGCGATAAGGAATTACTCATAAGTCAGGAATTTTGCGGACAGATGACCTATGCTTGAGCGATTGCTATTGAGAGCGTCGCCCATGAAACGAGATGGCCGGAGCCTGGCTCACAACACGCTCGAAGAGATGCGTACTCTT
>NZ_JAYMRZ010000024.1:0-140693 GCF_038900715.1 Paraburkholderia phymatum
ATACTTCACCCGTGGCCGGAGCAACGCTTTGCCGTCAAGCACCCGAGGTAGGAGCCGTATGCCTGAATTGGGCACGTACGGATCTGTGCAGGGGGTGTCCAGCAATGGAGATTCCTACTGCGATCAGGCCGGACACAGCTGCATGCTCTACGACGACGGCCTCGCGCTGTCCAAAGTGCTGGCCCGTTCGACGATCGACATGCTCGTGCTCGACTGGCACGCGCTGCGCCTGTCGGGCACGGATGTACTGAAGGCGGTCCGCTCGGTCGGCGGCGAGCGGATGCCGGTGGTGTTCGCGTCGAAGGACGACGCGGAAGAAAGCGTCGTGCGCGCGTTCATGCTCGGCGCCGACGACTACGTCACGTTGCCCACGCGTCCCGCCGAGTTCCGCGAGCGGATTTCCGCGCTGCTGCGCCGCGCTTATCCGGAACGGTACGGCAAGGACAGCTTCGATGTCGGGCATTATCACTTCGACACCCGCCGTCAGCTCGTCACGCTGCGCGGCACACCCGTGCAGCTGTCGGGCACGCAATACCGGCTGGCATCGCTGTTCTTCTCGAACATCGGCCGTGTGCTGTCGCGCGATCACATCTTCGCGATGGTCTGGGGACGCGAGTTCCGCGAAGTGACCCGCACGATCGACAGCCATGTGTCGCGTCTGCGCCTGCTGCTGCAAATCGATCCGCACAACGATTTCCGTTTGCAGCCCGTGTACAAGAGCGGCTATCGGCTGCTGCATCTGCGCAACGAAGAAGCCGTCGTGCAGCACGCCGAAGCGGCCTGATCGTATTCCGTCTCGCACGTGGTTCATGCGGCGGCTTCGGCCGCCGCATTTTTTTGTGCGCGGCTTTTGCGCGATGTCCCTGCGTGTCGACTTCGCGCGCCGGTCACTCTTTACAGACGCTCTCGCTTACAGCTTCGGAAGCGCCGGCCGCGTTTCGATCGAATGACGGATCAGCGCTTCGACGGCCTTGCGTTCATCGCCTGCGAGCGGCAGGCGCGGCGGGCGCACCGGCTCCGTGCCCAAGCCGACGATCGCCTCCGCGAGCTTGATGTTCTGCACGAGCTTCGCCGAAACGTCGAGCGCCAGCAGCGGCGCGAACCAGCGATAGATCGTGCGCGCTTCCTCCAGCCGTCCCGCCTTCAGCAGCCGATAGATCGCGACCGTCTCGTGCGGGAACGCGCAGACGAGCCCCGCGACCCAGCCGTGCGCGCCCATCAGCATCGCTTCCATCGCCAGATTGTCGACGCCGCACAGAATCGCATAGCGGTCGCCGACTGCATTGATCAGGTCCGTCACGCGCCGCACGTCGCCGCACGACTCCTTGATGGCGACGATCTTCTTCTCATCGGCGATTTCGGCGAACATTTCCGGCGTCATGTCGACGCCATAGGCGAGCGGATTGTTGTAGATCATCAGCGGCAGCGGGCTCGCATCGGCGACCATGTGGAAGTGGTTCAGCGTCTCGCGGCGGTCGGACAGATAGCGCAGGCCGGGCAGCACCATATAGCCTGCTGCGCCGTGTTTCGCGCCCGCTTCGGCCTGACGGCAGCCATCGAGCGTGCTGTTCTCGGCGATCGTCAGCAGCACGGGCACGCGGCCGCGCGATGCCTCGACGGCCACGTCGAGCACTTGCAGCTTTTCGTCGAGGGACAGCGTGGACGCCTCGCCAAGCGATCCGCACACGATGATGCCGTCGACGCCCGCATCGATCTGCGCCTCGATGTTCTTGCGGGTCGCTGCGCGGTCTATGCTGAAATCCGCGTTGAATTTGGTGGTGACTGCGGGCAATACGCCTTCCCAGATGTGCGCCACAACTGCTCTCCTAAAAGTGATGAGTCGAGTGCAGTGTAAGCAGCGAATATCCGGGTGTCTTGCGCGAATCGCGCGTCGCGCGTGACGATTTCAGCACAGTGTCTGTGCGATGACGATCCGTAATTCAAGGCGCATTTGTTGACTCATGACCGTGATCCGCATTGCTCCGCCCAAGTGACGCATGCTCGCGATGTCGCCTCACGATGCGACGCCGGAACATGCCGATGACCGTTCAATGGATCAGCCGGCGGCGCATCAAGCACGCAATCAGCGTTTCGCTGATTATGCCGAAATCGTCACAATCCACGCGCAGCCGTTTCAAGACTGCGCGGTGCCGCATTCCTACCATGAGCGTCATGAAAACCCTGAACGTAATCGATTCGCACACGGGCGGTGAGCCAACCCGCCTCGTCGTGTCCGGTGGCCCCGATCTCGGCGGCGGCACGCTTGCGCAACGGCTCGACGTGTTTCGCGCGCGCTTCGACGACTGGCGCGCGGGCATCGTCACCGAGCCGCGCGGTTCGGATGTGGTCGTCGGCGCGCTGCTATGCGAGCCGGATCACAAGGAGTGCGCGGCGGGCGTGATCTTCTTCAACAACGTCGGCTATCTGGGCATGTGCGGACATGGGACGATCGGGCTCGTCGTGTCGCTCGCGCACATGGGGCGCATCGGGCCGGGACGGCATCTGATCGACACGCCCGTGGGCATCGTCGAGGCGACGCTCAATGACGATCTCAGCGTGTCGGTGCGCAACGTGCCCGCGTACCGGCATCGCAAGCATGTGACCGTCGACGTGCCGGGCTTCGGATCGCTGACGGGCGACGTCGCGTGGGGCGGCAACTGGTTCTTCCTCGTCGCCGATCATGGCCGCGCGCTCGACGCGTCGAACATTCCCGAACTCACGCGCTTCAGCTCGGCGATCCGCGATGCGCTCACCGCGTCGGGCATCACAGGGGCGAATGGCGCGCTGATCGACCATATCGAACTGTTCGGTCCGGGCTCGCGTGAAGGAATCGACAGCCGGAGTTTCGTGCTGTGCCCGGGTAACGCATACGACCGCTCGCCGTGCGGGACGGGAACGAGCGCGAAGGTCGCGTGCCTCGCCGCCGACGGCAAGCTTGCGGCCGGCGCGGTGTGGCGGCAGGAGAGCATCATCGGCAGCGTGTTCGACGCAAGCTATATAGATGGCGGCACGCGGAACGACATCCACGCCGTCATTCCGACCATCACGGGGCACGCGCACATCATGGCCGAAAGCCGCCTGTGCTTCGACGAGCGCGACCCGTTCGCGTGGGGCATCCGCACGGTATGTCGGCCGACGTGGTGATCGTCGGCGCGGGCATCGTCGGCGCGGCGTGCGCGGCGGAGCTCGCCGCGCGCGGTCTGCGCGTCACGGTGCTCGACGCGCAGGGCATCGGCGGCGGCGCGACGGCGGCGGGCATGGGGCACATCGTCGTGATGAACGACTCGCCCGCTGAATTCGCGCTGAGCCGTTATTCGCGTGAGCTGTGGCTCGATCTTGCGCCGCAGTTGCGCGCGCGCGATGCGTTCGCGCGTTGCGGCACGCTCTGGGTCGCCGCCGATGCCGAGGAACTCGACGCCGCGCGCACGATGCAAGCAGCGTTCGCCGCGCAACACGTCGCGGCCGATCTGCTCGATGCGCGCGCGCTGTACGACTGCGAGCCGTCGCTTGCGCCGGGCATGGCAGGGGGTCTTCTCATCGCGGACGACAGCATCGTGTACGCGCCATCCGCCGCGCAATGGCTGCTCACGCAATCGCCGGCGGCAGCGCTGATCGATGTGCGGCTCGATACGCGTGTGACAGCGCTCCACGGTCATCAAGTCACGCTTTCGAACGGCGAACGTATCGAGTGTGCGCATGTCGTCGTCGCGAACGGATTGCAGGCGGCTGCGCTCGTATCAGGGCTGCCGTTGCAGCCGAAGAAGGGCCATCTGCTGATCACGGACCGCTACCCCGGTTTCATTCGACATCAACTGCTCGAACTCGGCTACATCAAGAGCGCGCATCACGCGACGGGCACGTCGGTCGCGTTCAATGCGCAGCCGCGTCCGACGGGACAACTGCTGATCGGCTCGTCGCGCCAGTTCGACACGACCGATCCGGCCGTCGAAATGCCCGTGCTCGCGCAGATGCTCAAGCGCGCCGCGCGTTATCTGCCCGAATTGCCCGCGCTCAACGGCTTGCGCGCATGGACGGGATTTCGCGCGGCGTCGCCGGATGGCTTGCCGTTGATCGGGCGCGCCGGCAGCGCGGCGCCCGGCGTGTGGCTCGCCGTCGGACACGAAGGGCTCGGCGTGACGACGTCGCTCGGCACGGCGCAACTGCTCGCCGCACAGATCACGCAGACGCCCGCCGCGATTTCCGCCGATCCGTTCCTGCCCGCCCGCTTCGAGCCCTGCCATGTCTGATGCACAACGTCCACGCATCCGTGTGGTGATCGACGGCGAGCCGGTCGATGTCGAACAGGGCGCGACCGTCGCCGCGGCGCTCGCGGTCTGCAGCGCGAGCATGAGCGGGACGCGCGCATCAGTGACGGGCGAGTTGCGCGCCGCGTTGTGCGGGATGGGCATCTGCCATGAATGCCGCGTGACAGTCGACGGACGCGCACATGTGCTCGCGTGTCAGACGTTGTGCCGCGATGGCCAGATCATTCAGACGGCGAGGCGGCGATGAACGACGCGCATTTCGATGTCGTCGTCATCGGCGCGGGGCCCGCGGGTCTCGCTGCTGCGCGCGAGGCGGCGAAAGCGGGTGCGCGCGTCGCCGTGCTCGACGACAATCCGCGCGCGGGCGGACAGGTGTGGCGCAATGGGCCGACGCATCCGCCGTCAAAGGCGTTGACCGCTCATTTGCAGGCGATAGGGGCGATGCGCGCTACCGATCCGAACGATCCGAACGATACGAACGCCCGCGTGACGCTGTTGCAATCGACGCGCGTCGTCGCGCCGCTCGACGGACGCCGTCTGCTGATCGAATCGGCCGAAGTCGGCGGCGCGCGCATCGGCTACGAGCGGTTGATTCTCGCGACGGGCGCGCGCGAACGGCTGCTGCCGTTCGACGGCTGGACGCTGCCCGGCGTGACGGGCGCGGGCGGCTTGCAGGCGTTGATCAAAGGCGGCGTGCCCGTGCGCGGCGAGCGCATCGTGATCGCGGGCAGCGGGCCGCTGTTGCTCGCGTCGCTGGCCACCGCGCGCGCGGCGGGCGCGCGGATCGTCGCCGTCGTGGAGCAGGCGTCATGGGCGTCCGTGATGCGCTTCGGCGCGTCGCTTGCGGCCACGCCCGCGAAGCTCTGGCAGGCCGCGCAATTGACGCGCGGCTTCGCGGGGCTGCGCTATCTGACGTCGGGCGCCGTGCGTGCGGCGCAGGGCGACGGGCGCGTCGAGCGCGCGCTCATCGAGCGAGCCAATGGGCGCATCGTGTCGGTCGATTGCGACCGCATCGCTTGTGGCTACGGGCTCGTGCCGAACACGTCGCTCGCTCAGGCGTTGGGCTGCGTGACGGACGACGACGGAGCGATCATCGTCGACGACGCTCAGCACACGTCCGTCGATTCCGTGTTCGCGGCGGGCGAATGCACGGGCGTCGGCGGGATGGAACTGGCGCACGTCGAAGGGCGGCTTGCAGGTCTGCATGCTGCGGGTGTTAATGACCAGACGCTCGTCGACGCGCTCGTGAAGGAACGCGAGCGTTGGCGTCATTTTGCGCGGCGCGTCGAGACGGCATTCGCGTTGCGCGATTTTGCGCGCGCGATGCCCAGCGACGACACGCTGCTGTGCCGCTGCGAGGACGTGTCGATTGGAGAGGTCCGCGTGCATGCGAGCTGGCGCGATGCGAAGCTGCACACGCGCTGCGGCATGGGCGCGTGTCAGGGGCGCGTGTGCGGCGCGGCGGCGCACACGCTGTTCGGGTGGCAGGTCGCACAGACGCGTCCGCCCATCAGTCCCGCGCAGATCGGTACATTGATGCTGGCCGCCGACACACACACGCTCGCCGACTGACAAGCCGCGAGCGTCGACCGCGCTGCGCGGCAAGCACCTCACGCACATGGAAGGCACGCGTCAGACAAAAAGTCGCCTGCGAACCCGCAAAGCGAATTTCTTCGCGCGCATCGCGCCGCCCTATAATCGACCAGCCCCGCGAGCGTTTGCCGGGGCCGACATCTACCGTTCACCGCAGTTCATGCACGGAACCCGCACGATGAACACGCTCGCACATACGCTCGACGCGCTCGATCCGGGCGACGCGTCGCTCGCCGGGATGCTTTCGCATTTCGCGCTGCTCGGACCCGTCTTCGACGCGATGCCCGACATCGTGTTCTTCGTGAAGGACGCGCAGGCGCGCTATGCGCTCGTCAATCGCACGCTCGTGTCGCGCTGCGGATTCAAGGAGAAAGAGGCGCTGCTCGGCAAGACGGCGGAAGAGGTGTTCCCGAGCCGCTTCGGCCGGATCTATACGGCGCAGGACAAGGCCGTGATTCATGTCGGCAGCCAGATGGTCGATCAACTGGAACTGCATCTGTATCCGGGCCGGCAGCCGGGCTGGTGCCTGACCTGCAAGCAGCCGTTGCGCGATGCGTCGGGGCGCGTGGTCGGTCTGGCCGGCATCTCGCGCGACCTGCGCGCCGACGAAAGCAGCCACCCGGCGTACAGCCGGCTCGCGACGGTCGTCCAGTATCTGCAAGAGAACTATGTGCAGCCGCTGAACCTGAAGCATCTCGCGGCGATGGCGGATATGTCGGTGGCGCAGCTCGAACGGTATTTCCACAAGGTGTTTCATCTGACGCCGCGTCAGGTGCTGCTCAAGACGCGCCTCGATGCGGCGACGTCGCTGCTCGTCTCGCACGACAAGGTGACGGATGTCGCCGCGTTGTGCGGATACACCGATCACAGCGCGTTCACGCGTCAGTTCAAGGCGACGGTCGGCGTGACACCGACCGAATACCGGATGCTGTTGCACGGCACTTCGCGCAACTAGCAGTCAATCGCGCCGACGCCCGCCACGAACGGCCTCATGCATATCCAGTCGAGCGCGCTCAGAAGAAAAATCCAGCAAACGATGCCTGTTCGCCGTCAAAAGCTTCGCTACTACGTGTATGTGGTGGCGCTCGACGATACCGTCTGGAACGTGGCACGCTTTCGGCGCGCGAATCCCGACTATCGTTTCGAACGTCCGTGCGTGTATGTGGGAATGACGGGGCTGGACCCGGATCTGCGTTTCGACCGGCACAAGGCGGGCATCCAGTCGAATCGCTACGTGCGCGACTACGGCTTGAGGCTGATGCCGGAATTGTATGAAGTGTTCAACCCGATGCCATACGAAGGCGCACGCGATATGGAAGTCGAGCTGGCGATCGGATTGCGTGAAGCCGGTTATGCCGTGTGGCAGGCGTGATGACTCGGCGAGCGGTGCGAGGGGCGCTAGAAGCGCGGCGCGCTGCCGTAGACGTTCAGCGGACGCCGAGTCCGCGCAGGATCGCGTTGCCTTCGGGTGTCAGACGGATATGCGATTCGCCCGCATCGGTGGAGACGGTCTCGACCAGACCCGCTTCCTGCAGCATCGGAAGCTCCGGTTTCGCAAACGCGGCGACGGGCGCGTGCAGCAACAGCAGCAGCGTGGCGATTTCATGCGGGCTCAGAAGGCGGCGCAGAAGCGTCGTTTTTTTCGGCGCAGTCGTCGTGATGGCGGCGTGCGCCGGCGCGGCCGATGATCCGGCTGCGCTGCGCTTCGTCAGGTCGTTACGGTCGTTGAAGTAATCCATCCAGGGCACCTTGTGCGGAACGCGGGTCAGTGTCGAAGACGAATCGTGACGGCCAAGACTTAAACGATTCTTAAAGTCCCCGCCCAGCGGCCTTTGCCGGGCCGGCGAAGTTGTTTCATCTAGTTACATCGTCGCGGCCACTCAACGCCGAAAGCCGCCTTCAAGGCGCGCATTCCTTGCTCGCGCCTTCGATCCACAGATTCGACGTGTTGCGCTTGCCCGCGTAATAGCGGAACGTCGTGCCGCCGTTATCGGTGCGGACCTTGACGATGTTCGAATCGCCGAAATCGAGCATCTGGCCTTGCGGAATCGGCGTGGCCTTGACGGGCGTGTCGTGCTTCGCTGCCGCCTGGGTCATGCATCGGATGACGTCGTCGGTCGAGCGGTCCGTCATCGTGTCTTTCATCGGATCGCCGGCATCCGGATTGTGCGACGCCTGATATGCCGCGCAGGCGGCGAGAAACAGCGGAACGGACAGGGTGACGGCTAGCTTCCTCATAACTCTCCTTCGCGTTGGCGGCTGCGCATCGGTGCGCGGCGTGACTGCCGCGCCCGTCGGCGAAATGCCGCGAAACATTCGGGAAATTATATCGACGCAAGCCGCATGCCCGGCGTTCGGCCGGCTGGCGCGGCGATGCCGGTCCGCTCCGGAAGTGCCCGCCGTCCCTTCCGCAAGCGCGATTTGAAGCGTGTTCCGGCGACCCGGGCGTCACGACTTTCGTACCACTTGGTTACTACTATTCGCTGTCTGCTTCACGAGAAGTGCATGAAAAATAACGGCTTGTGCGATGCAATTTAAAACTAACTAGATCGTACAAATTCAGTAGAAACCCCAAAAGACGCGCGCCGGATACAGGTGCAAACTTCGGTTCACGTCGCGGAACAACGTCGTTGAGGCGGTTTGTGTTTTCCGCGCGGAGAGTCAATTTTGTGGAGCGGTCAGTCATGAGCTTTGCGTCGGTGCTGGTCCTGAACGGACCCAATCTCAACCTGCTCGGCACGCGAGAGCCGACTATCTACGGCGCGGAAACGCTCGACGACGTCGCGCGCCGTTGCCGCGAGGCGGGCGAACGGCTCGATCTCGCGATCGATTTCCGTCAGTCGAACGCCGAGCATCAGCTGATCGACTGGCTCCACGAAGCGCGCGAAACGCAGCAGGGCATCGTGATCAATCCCGCTGCCTATACGCATACGTCGGTCGCGATCGCGGATGCGTTGTCGGCGATCGCGAAGCCCGTGATCGAAGTGCATATCTCCAACATCCACAAGCGCGAGTCGTTCCGGCATCACTCGTATGTGTCGGCCGTCGCGGAAGCCGTGATTTGCGGCTGCGGCACGCAAGGCTATGTGCTCGCGCTGGAGCGCATGGTGGAAATCCTGAAGTCGAAGAAGGTGAAGTAATGAGCACGCAATCGTATCTGGTGGGTCTGATCGGCTCGGGCATCGGCGGATCGCTGAGTCCCGCCATGCATGAAGAAGAGGGCCGTCGGCTCGGCCTGCAATACGTCTACCGGCGCATCGATCTCGAAGCGCTGAAGCTCGACGCGTCCGCGTTGCCGGAGCTGATCGTCGCTGCCGAGCGGATGGGCTTCAACGGCTTCAACGTGACGTATCCGTGCAAGCAGCAGATCATTCCGCTGCTCGACGAACTCGCCGACGACGCCCGCGCGCTCGGCGCCGTCAACACGGTGCTGTTGCGCGACGGCAAGCGCATCGGCCACAACACCGACTGGTCCGGCTTCGCGCGCGCGTTCCAGCGCGGCCTGCCGGGCGCGAATCTCGATCGTGTCGTGCAACTGGGCGCGGGCGGCGCGGGCGCGGCCGTCGCGCACGCGGCGCTGATGATGGGCACGCGCGCACTGACGGTGTTCGACGTCGACAGCGCGCGTGCGAAGTCGCTCGCCGCCGAATTGCAGGAGCGCTTCCCGGCCGCGACGGTGAGCGCGGGCGAGTTCCTTCAAGGCGCAATGGAACAGGCCACGGGCCTGATTCACGCGACGCCGACGGGCATGGCGAAGCTGCCCGGCATGCCGTTGCCCGCCGAGCTGCTGCATAGCGCGCTGTGGGTCGCCGACATCGTCTATTTCCCGATCCGCACGGCGCTGCTGCAAGCCGCTGAAGAAGCGGGCTGCCGCACGTTGAGCGGCGGCGGCATGGCCGTGTATCAGGCCGTCGACGCCTTTCGCATCTTCACGGGCCGCGAGCCGGACCCGGAACGGATGTACGCGCACCTGCAGTCGCTGCTGAACCGCTAACACCCGCTACTACGCACTACGACAGGTCCTTCCCCAGGACACGGAGACAACCATGCCGCAATCGATTCAACATCCCGACGCATCGGCTGCTCAGCCGAAGAGCGTGGCCACCGCGCGCCGCTCGAAGGCGCGCTACGGCATCCTCGCGCTGCTCGCGATCGGAACGATGATCAACTACCTGGACCGCACGGTGCTCGGCATCGCCGCGCCGCAGTTGACGAAGGAACTCGGCATCAGCGCCGCGCTGATGGGCGTGATGTTCTCGGCGTTCTCGTGGAGCTATGTCGCGTCGCAGATTCCTGGCGGACTGTTTCTCGACCGCTTCGGCAGCAAGATCACGTACTACCTGTCGATGACGCTCTGGTCGTGCTTCACGCTTGCGCAGGGTTTCGTGCACAACGTCGGCGCGCTGCTCGCGTGCAGACTCGGCCTGGGCGTTACGGAAGCGCCGTGCTTTCCGACCAACAGCCGCATCGTTGCGACGTGGTTTCCGCAAAGCGAGCGCGCGATGGCAACGGGCACGTACACCGTCGGCGAATACATCGGACTCGCATTCTTCAGCCCGTTCCTGTTCGCGCTGATGGGCGCATTTGGATGGCGCTCGCTGTTCTGGGTCGTCGGCGGCGTGGGTGTTGTGTTTGGTCTCGTGTGGTGGCGCTTCTATCGCGAGCCGCGCGATCATCCGGGCGCGAACGCGGCCGAGCTGGAGTACATCGAAGCGGGCGGCGGTCTGACGCATCGCAAGGCATCGAGGGAAGCAACGGCTGCGACCGGTAACAACGGCGGCTTCAGCTGGCGCACGATCGGGCAACTGCTGAAGCATCGTCAACTGACGGGCATCTGTCTCGGCCAGTTCGCGGGCAACTCGACGCTGGTGTTCTTCCTGACCTGGTTCCCGACTTACCTCGCCACCGAGCGCCACATGGGCTGGCTCAAGATCGGCTTTTTCGCGATCATGCCGTTCATCGCGGCTTCGATCGGCGTGATGTTCGGCGGCACGTTCTCGGACTGGCTGCTGCGCCGTGGCGTGTCGGCTAACGTGGCGCGCAAGCTCCCGATCATTGCCGGTCTTCTGCTCGCGTCGACGATCATTCTCGCGAACTATGTCGAGAGCAACGTGACGGTGATCGTGATCCTGTCGGTGGCGTTCTTTGCGCAGGGCATGGCGGCGCTCGGCTGGACGCTGGTGTCGGATATCGCACCCGACGGACTGCTCGGCGTGACGGGCGGGATCTTCAACTTCGCTGCGAACCTGGCGGGCATCGTGACGCCGCTAGTGGTCGGCTTCATCGTGTCGGCGACGGGTTCTTTCGTGGGCGCGCTGGTGTTTATCGGTGTGGTCGCGTTGATTGGGGCACTGTCGTATATCTTTATCGTTGGGGATATAAAGCGGATTGTGTTGCACGATTGATGTTTTTTTGTCTGCGACGCTATTGGTGCTTTTGCCTTTGCGCTGGCATCCGCTTAGCGCCTCGCGGCGCGGGCGTTGCCCCTGTGCGGGGCGGCACCTACTTTTCTTTGCAGCGGCAAAGAAAAGTAGGCAAAAGAAAGCCGCTCACACCGCCAGTGCTTGACGATTACCCACGGGCTCTCAACGTCCCCGTGTTTCATGCGGCAATGTGCTCGCTGATGTTCGTTGCCAATGTTCCGGCTAAACGCCTCACCCACTTCATGCACGTGTGGCACGGCTAAGGGTATCGAATGTTTCAGCGCCGCATGTCGGTAGTGAATGGAGGTTGCAGTGTCGTACAGGACACCGCCCGCAGTTGTAGCCGCATCGCGTAGCGATGGTGTCCTGTGTGGTGCGATGGCCTACACACAGTTTGCCGCAAAGGGGCCGAGGATGTCCGATGTCGCGGGCTGCAACGCGGGTGCATGAAGCAGGTGAGGCGTTCGGATAATGCGCTGGCAACGAACATGAGCCATGAGTGTTGCCGGTTGAAGGATAGGGACGTTGAGAGCCCGTGGGTAAAGGTCAAGCGCGGGCGGTGTTAGCCCGCTTTCTTTTGCCTACTTTTCTTTGCGGCGGCAAAGAAAAGTAGGTGCCGCCCCGCACAGGGGCAACGCCTGCGCCGCGAGGCGCTAAGCGGATGCCAGCGCAAAGGCAAAAGCACCAAAACAAAAGCCGGTGCAAACAAAAGCAATGCCGCCCCGCACAGGGGCAACGCCCGCGCCGCGAGGCGCATCGCGGATGCCAGCGGCACGCTGGAAAATGGCCACGCAATCGCGGATGCCAGCGAAAAAAAACCAAAACCCAACCAGCGTCGCAGACGAAAAAAACAAAAAGACCTTAAGCGTCGTTCCGCTTGACAAACCTCAACGTCGCATCGACGATCATCGCCCGATGCCGCGCCCGCAGCCTCGCATGCGAAGGATCGCGTCCGAACGCCGTGCCGAACGTATGCCGGTTCGCGATCCGGTGAAAGCACAGCGAACTGATCAGCAAGTGCAGATCGATCGCATCGATGTCGTCGCGGAAGTCGCCCGATGCGACGCCCCGCGCGAGCAGATCTTCGATCGTGCGAATCACGCTCGCGTTGCGGCTCTTGAAGGTCTTCACCTGCTCGATGTACTTCGCCCCGTGAATGTTCTCGATCGTCACGAGGCGCACGAAGTCGCGATGCTTGTCGTGATAGTCGAACGTGAACTCGACGAGGCTGCGCAAGCCTTCGACAGGGCTCATGTCGCTCACGTGCAGATCCTGTTCGAGCGAGCGGATGTCGCCATACACCTTTTCGAGCACGGCCTCGTACAACCCTTCCTTGCTGCCGAAGTAGTAGTAGAGCATGCGCTTCGTGGTGTTGGTGCGCTCGGCGATCGCGTCGACGCGCGCGCCCGTGAGTCCCATCGACGAAAACTCCTGCGTGGCTACCTCGAGGATGTTGCGCTTCGTCTCTTCGGGATCGTATTTGCGCCGTGGTTCGGAGATTTCTTTGGGGGTGTCGACTGGCTCGGGCGCAATAGCTCGGCTTCCCTTTTTCATTGTGTATTCCGGCGGCGATGACGATTCATTCTAGCATGTCGAAAATACCGTCCGGCGCGGCCTGGCGGCATCCGCGACGTTCCTCGCGACGCAGGCGCGCGAGCCGCGCCACGCATCTCATGACGCACGCCGCGGACGATCCGCGAGCGCATCGCGCGTCTGCATCGCCGTGTAGGTCAGTTGCGCGGCCGCCAGCCCCAGCGCACCGAACGTGTGCGTGAGGCCGAACGTCGCGAACGCTTCGGGCACGGGGCGCTCGCCCGCGATGGCGGCCGCGAGCAGTTCGCCGGAAACGGTCGTCGGCGCCATGCCGTGTCCGCCGAAGCCGACCGCATACCAGACCCCGTCCGCGCTCTGGCCGATCTGCGGCATCTTGTGCCGCGCATAGCTCATCAGGCCGCCCCACGCGTGTTCGATGCGAACGTCGCGCAGTTGCGGATAGACCCGCAGCAAATCGCGGCGCAAAAGGCGCGCGATTTCGTCGGGCTCGCGCTCGAGAATCGAAATGCGCCCGCCCCACAGGATGCGCGTGTCGGGCAGCGGCCGGTAGTAGTCGAACGCGAAACGCGTGTCGTAGACGGCGGAAGGGCAGGCGATCGCCTCGGACAGACGCGCGCCGAGCGGCTCGGTGGCCATCACGTAGGTCGCGATCGGCAGGACGGCGCGCTCGACCCGCCGATAGACGTTGCGCGCATAGCCGCCGCCCGCCATCACGACATGCCGCGCGTCGATCGACGCCTGCGCCGTTTCGACGACGAAGCCCGCGCCTTGCCTGCGCAAGGCCGTCACGGGCGACTTCTCGTAGATGCGCACGCCCGCCCGTTCCGCCGCGCGCGCGACGCCCAGCACATACTTCAGCGGATGAAAGTGGAACGCGTTGCGCTCGAAAAGGCCGCCGTGATAGCGCGACGTTTTCAGCCGTCCGGCGAGTTCGGCGGCGCTCAACGTCTCCCATTCGACGCCGAACGATTCCTTCATCAGACGGCGCTGGCTTTCGAGCCGCGCCGCATCGTCGAACCAGTTCGCGAGGATCGCGCCCGCGTCCGTCGCATCGCACGCGATCGCGTAGCGCCGGATGCGCGTGCGCATCAGATCGACGGCATCGATCGTCAGCGCGTAGAGCTCGCGCGCCCGCGCCGGCCCGAGGATTTTCAGCAGGTCCGCGCAATCGAGGCTGTAGCCGCCGAACACGAAGCCGCCGTTGCGGCCCGATGCGCCATAGCCGACCTGGTTCGCCTCGACCACGACGACATCGCGCACGCCGCGCTCGGCGAGCCCGAGCGCAGTCGACAGCCCCGCCAGTCCGCCGCCGACGATGCACACGTTCGCGCTCAGTTTGCCAGCCGATGCGGGGCGCGCGGGCCGCTCGACGGTTGCTTCGTAGTAGCTCTGCATAGGGCGTTGAGAGTCAGGTGCGCGGCTATGTTACTCAAATTCGTCCGCGCGTCATATTCGGTATACCGAAGCGGTCGGCGCGGGCGGTTTTGCGTTGGCGCAAGCGCGCACATTGCGCCGGCATCAGGCCGCCAGGCTCGCGCGCGACGCTTCGTGAATCCGGCGTCACTGTGCCCGCGCGCCGAAAACGGCGGCTTCGTTGCGCATCCATGACAGCTATGTTGCGCGGCGTACTCACTTCACGAAGTCGTCGCACTGCCGACACCTCGCAACAGCGCTTTACGCGGTAGACTGACATTAGTCGAGGTTAATGTGGTCAGGCATCTGCAAGGAGACGCCGCCATGAACCGGCCACTACGGTTTCCGCTACGCGCAATCGGCCCCACGTCCGTCTGGAAGTGGTTCAAGTGGCTCTTTTTCGCCGCGTTTCTCGTGGCCGTCGCGATCGGCGTGCGCTTTGTCCCGATCGAAATGGACACGTCAAGATTGCAGGCCCGCTACCTCTCCGAGCTCACCCGCGACGTCGGTTTTACCGTTGCCACAGGCCCGAGCGACAACATCCGTTTTCCCACCGACGGCCCCTACGACATCCGCCTCGGCTACGCGCTGCTGCCGGCGTTCGAACGCCGCCTGAAAGAGCGCGGCTTTTCTGTTGCATCGCAGGCGCGCGATTCGGAACGCATGGCGTCGCTCGCGGACGACGGCCTTTTCATTCCTTACGAAGAAAAGGATCAGGCAGGGCTGATGCTCTACGACTCGACGGGCGCGCACCTGTTCGGTTCGTCGTATCCGACGCGCGTCTATGACGATTTCGCGTCGGTGCCGCCCGTCGTCGTGTCGGCGCTGCTTTTCATCGAAGACCGGCATCTGCTCGACGCTGACCAGCCGAACCGCAATCCCGCGATCGACTGGACGCGCTTCAGCCGCGCGCTGATGGACCAGGGCATGCGGTTCTTCAACCGTCATCAGGCGCAGCCCGGCGGCAGCACGCTCGCCACGCAGATCGAGAAATTCCGCCACTCGCCGGGCGGCCGCACGGCGACACCGCAGGAGAAGCTGCGGCAGATCGCGTCGGCATCGGTGCGCGCGTATCTCGACGGTCCGCGCACGATGCCCGCGCGCGAGCAGATCGTCGTGCGCTACCTGAACTCGGTGCCGCTCGCCGCGCAGCCGGGCATCGGCGAAATCAACGGAATCGGCGACGGGCTCGCCGCGTGGTACGGCCGCGATTTCGACGAAGCGAACCGCGTGCTGAAAGCGCCATCGACGCCCGACAATCTCGCCGAACAGGGCCTCGCGTTCCGTCAGGTGCTGTCGCTGATGATCGCGCAACGCGGGCCGTCGCACTTCCTGCTGCGCAACAACGCCGAACTCAATGCGCTGACGGAAAGCTATCTGCGTCTGCTGGCCGCGAACGGCGTGATCGGCGCGCAACTGCGCGACGCGGCGCTCTCGCAGCAACTCGTGCTGACGCGCGGCAAACTCGCGACGCCCCAGGATTCGTACGTCGCGCGCAAGGCCGTCACGTCCTTGCGCACGCATCTGATGTCGTCGCTCGGCGTGTCGAATCTGTATGACCTCGACCGCCTCGATGTGCGCGTCACGTCGACGATGAACAACAAGGTGCAGCAGGACGTCAGCGACCGGCTCGCCGACGCCGCGACACGCGACGGCGCGCAGGCGGCGGGCCTGTACGGCTTCAACATGCTGCAGCCGAAGGACGATCCGTCGAAGATCGCGTTCAGCTTCACGCTGTTCGAGCGGAGCGGCGGCGAGAACCTGCTGCGTGTGCAGACGGACAGCGTCAACCGTCCTTTCGACATCAACTCGGGCGCGCGCCTGAACCTCGGCTCGACGGCGAAGCTGCGCACGCTGATCACGTATCTGCAGATCGTGACGGAACTGAACCAGCGTTACGGGCAGATGAGCGTCGACGAATTGCGCGCCGTGAAGCCCGAACGCGAAGACGCGTTGACGCGCTGGGCCGTCGATTATCTGATGCACACGAAGGACCGCTCGCTCTCCGCGATGCTCGATGCGTCCGTCGAGCGCAAGTACTCGGCGAACGCGGGCGAGTTGTTCTACACGGGCGGCGGCGCGCAGGCGTTCACGAACTTCGAGGCCGACGAAAACTCGCGCATCCTCACCGTGCACCAGGCCTTCCAGCATTCGGTGAATCTCGTGTTCGTGCGGCTGATGCGCGACATCGTCCACTACGAAACGATCAGGACGTCGGGCCCGTCGTCGCAATGGCTCGACGATCCCGACACGCGCAAGATGTACCTGACGCGTTTCGCCGATCAGGAAAGCCGTGTGTACATGAATCGTTTCTACACGAAGTATCACGGCAAGACCCAGGATGAGATGGTCGCGATCCTGCTGCGCGGCGTGCGCAAGTCGCCTCCGAAGCTCGCGACCGTGCTGCGCAGCGTGCGGCCCGATGCGCCGCAGGCGTGGTTCAACGAGCAGATGCGCGCGCAACTGAAGAACACGCCGAAGGCCAATCCGCCCGACGATGCGCTCGCGCAGCTCTACGCGAAGTACGGCATCGACAAGTTCAACCTGAACGACCGCGCGTACATTTCGAGCGTGCATCCGCTGGAGCTGTGGCTCGTCGACTATCTGCGCGTGCATCCCGATGCGAGCGCGAACGAAGTGATGGACGCGAGCCGTGACGTGCGCGCCGACGCGTACAAGTGGCTCTTCAAGACGCGCTATCACGCGACGCAGGACCGCCGCATCCGCCGCATGGTCGAGCAGCATGCGTACGACGCGGTCGGCAAGTCGTGGCAGGCGCTCGGCTATCCGTTTGCGCATCTGACGCCGTCGTATGCGGCTGCCATTGGCGCATCGGGCGACAGGCCGGCGGCGCTCGCGCAACTGATCGGCGTGATCGCGAACCAGGGCGAACTGGCGCCGACGCACAGCATCGCCGATCTCGAGTTCGCGAAGGGCACGCCGTATGAAACGCGCTTCGTTCACGCGGCGCCGCAGCCGAACGAAGGCGTGTCGCCGGATATCGCGCGCGTCGTGCAGGGCATGTTGCGCGATGTCGTCACGGGCGGCACGGCGAGGCGTCTCGCGGGCGGCATGACGTTCCCCGACGGCAAGACGATGGAGGTTTACGGCAAGACGGGCACGGGCGACCAGCGCCTCAATATCTACGCGAAGGGCCGCAGGCTGATCGAGTCGCGCAAGGTCAACCGCACGGCGACCTTCGTGTTCGCGATCGGCGACCGCTTCTTCGGCACGCTGACGGCCGTCGTGCACGAGCCGTATGCGAAGCGCTACGACTTCACGAGCGCGCTCGCCGTGCAGTTGCTGAAGTCGATGGCGCCCGCGTTGCAGCCGTTGCTCGACGAGCCTGCACCGAAAGACAGCACAACGCCGAAAGTCGCGGGCAGCGCGTCGCCGGATGAGGGCGCCGCGCCGCGCGCTCAATAGCCGACGTCGGTGGCCGGCTTCAGAAACAGTTCGTGCATCGGCGCGAAGTGCGCGTAGAGCGGCAGGATCGCGCCGCCCATCGCGCGCGCGTCCGAGCCGATCGTGCCTTCGAGCAACTGCGGACGCACGATGCCTTCCCATTCGAACCGGTCGAGCACGCGCTCCGTGCGCCGGATGATTTCGCGCACCAGTTGCCGGTCCACTTCGCCGTCGATCACCACCGCTTCGAGATCGAGCAGCGCCGCCGCATTCGTCAACGCGCCGGCGATCGCGGGGCACGCGGTGTCGAGCCATTGCTCCGTCAGACGCCACAGGTCCGCCGACAACGCGCGATGATCGTGCGCGGCAGTCGCTGGCGCGCCCGCATCGACGAACAGCTTTTCGAGCACGAAGCCCGATGCCGCATGCAGCAGTTGCCGCGCGGGTTGACGTGAGCCGCCGCCCGTAATCGGAATCGACCCGACGGCGCCCGCGTTGTCGTGCGGACCGCCGTGCAGGCGTCCGTCGATCACGAGCCCGCCGCCGATGAACGTCCCGACGAACAGATACAGAAAGTTGTGGATGCCACGGCCCTGGCCCATCACGAGTTCGGCGGCGCAGGCGGCGGTCGTGTCTTTCGCGAACTCGACGGGCAGGCCCGTCATCGACGCGATGCGCGCGCGGATGTCGATGTCGTTCCATGCGTCGAGCGCCTCGCCCGGCGCGCCGAGAAAGTCGCGCCAGCCGCCGAGCCACAGCGGCGCCGCGACGCCCACGCCGACTACCTTCGCACGCCGCGCGCCGAGCGTGTCGTTCACGCGCGCGAGCTTGCTTTCGAGCGCGGGAAAGAGCGTGCGCGGATCGGGGTACGCGTACTCCTGCACTTCGCGGCAGCACACGCGCCCGAGAAAGTCCATCGCGAGCACGTCGAGACTGCGCCGCCCGACTTTCACGCCGATCGTATACGCGCCTTCCGCGCGCAACGCGATGGGCACCGACGGCTGCCCGATGCGTCCGCGCACGCGCGCCTGTTTTTCGAGCAGGCCGTCGTCGATCAGACGCTCGACGATCATCGACACGGTCTGCATCGACAGACGCGTGAGCCGGCCCACGTCGGCCTTCGGCAGCGGCCCGTGCAAGCGGATCGCCTGCAACACGATCCGCTCGTTGAACTGCCGCATGCCGACCTGGTTCGATCCGACCGTGCGTTTCAGCGGTGAACGGGTGCCCGTATCCATCGACGGTATCTGGTTACTCGTGCTCATTCGTCATGCGATTGCGCGCACGTCGGCCTGCTTTGCGCCCGTCATGATCGCAACGGCATCCGACATGTGGATGTCGTTCTTGTTGACGAGCGCCGCGCGACGTCCGAGCCGCTGGATGTGAATGCGATCCGCGATCTCGAACACATGCGGCATGTTGTGGCTGATCAGGATCACGGGCAGGCCGCGCTCGCGCACGCGACGGATCAGCTCGAGCACCATGTTGCCTTCCTTCACGCCGAGCGCGGCCGTCGGCTCGTCGAGAATCACGACGTGGCGCGCGAACGCCGCGCTGCGCGCCACCGCGACGCCCTGGCGCTGGCCGCCCGAGAGCGTCTCGACGGCCTGGCGCATCGAACGGATGCCGATCTGCAGATCCTTCATTGCGTTGGTCGCTTCGTCGAGCATGCGGCGCTTGTCGATCATCTTGAAGAGCTTGCCGCGCCAGCCGGGTTTCACCAGTTCGCGCGCGAGAAACAGGTTCTCCGCGATGCTCATCGCCGGCGCGACGGCAAGATCCTGATAGACCGTTTCGATGCCTTGCTGGCGCGCGTCGATCGGGCTGCGGAAGTTCACAGGGTTGCCGTCGAGCAGCAACTCGCCTTCGTCGGGCACGAGCGCGCCGGAGAGCGCCTTGATCAGCGACGACTTGCCCGCGCCGTTATCGCCGATCACGGCCATGATCTCGCCGGGCATCACTTCGAAGTCGCAGCCGTCGAGCGCGGTGACGTGTCCGTAGCGCTTGATGAGGCCGCGCGCCTGCAAAACGGGTGTCTTGCCGTTGGCGGTGCGGGTCGTGGTGTTGGCGGATGAGGGGGTTGTCGACATGACAGTCTCCTTCTGATAACGATCAACGTGCGCCACGGCGCGACAGCTTGTCGGCGGCGACGGCGAGAATCACGAGAATGCCGGTAATCAGCACCTGGTACACCGACGACACGCCCATCAGCGTCAAGCCATTGCGGAACACGCCGACGATCAGCGCGCCCAGCAGCGTGCCCGCAATCGAGCCGCGTCCGCCGAAGAGGCTCGTGCCGCCCAGCACGACGGCCGTGATGCTGTCGAGGTTCTCCGTCTGTCCCGCTTGCGGATCGCCGACGCCTGTGCGTGCAACGGAGAGCAGCGCCGCGATGCCGTAGATCGCGCCCGACAGCGTATAGACCGTGATCAGGATGCGTTGCGCGGAAAGACCCATCAGGCGCGCCGCTTCCGGGTTGTTGCCGAGCGCGTAGAGATGGCGGCCGGGCACGGTGTCGCGCAGCACGAACCACGTCGCGAGATACATCAGCAGCGTGAGGACGGTGCCGTACGTGACCGTCGCGGGACCGACGCTGAACGTGCTGCCGAAGAACATGATCGCGTCGGGCAGATTCGACACGCTCTCCGCGTTCGAATAGATCTGCGTGGCCGCGAACGCGATATTCAGCGTGCCGAGCGTGACGATGAACGCGGGCAGCTTGATACGCGTAATCAGCACGCCGTTGAGCAATCCGAACAGCGTGCTCGCGCCGACGCCGCACAGGATCGCGATCGCGGGCGGCACGCCCATCACGACGGCGAACTTGGTCATCACGATCGAGCCGAACGCCATCACCATCCCGCATGACAGATCGATGCCGCCCGTCAGCACGATCAATGTCTGGCCTATCGCGATGACGGCGACGACCATCGTCTGCTGCAGGATCAGCGACAGGTTCTGGAACGACAGGAAGCGGTTGCTCTGCGAGATGAAGAAGAGGCACGCGAGCACGAATGCGATCAACGGACCGGCCTCGGCGAGCGTCGGCATATGATCCGCGAACCGGCGGTGGCTTTGAGCGGGAGCGGTGGGAGTCGACATGATGTGTTTCCTCGAAGCGATGCGTGATCTGCGCGCGGCGGGTTTCATGTAACGCAATGGAACCCGCCGCGCTCACGCTGGAGAACTCGCGGAGATGCGCACCTTGCGCATCTCCGTTGCTGCCTGGTGCCTGCTATTCGACTTGCGCTGTCATTTGTTGCCCCAACAGTTGTCGAGACCGAACTTCGTGTCCTTGCTGTCGACGCCGTTTTGCACCTTGTCGGTGATGAGCGTCACGCCCGTGTCGTGATAGCCGGACGCTTTCTTGCCTGTCTTCGCGTACTCGACGCCTGCTTCCACGCCGAGCGAAGCCATCTTCAGCGGATACTGTTGCGACGTCGCGGCAAGCTCGCCTGCCTTCACGTTGCGCACGCCTTCGCAGCCGCCGTCGATCGACACGATCATCACGCTCTTGTCCTTGCCCGCATTCTTCAGCGCGCGATATGCGCCCGCCGCGGCGGGTTCGTTGATCGTGTAGACGACGTTGATGTCGGGCGCCTTCTGCAGGCAGTTTTCCATCGCCGTCTGGCCTTTCGCCTGATCGCCGCGCGTGTCCTGGCTGCAGACGATCGACGGATCGCCTTCCTTGATGCCGAAGCCCTTCAGAAAGCCGTTGTGACGCAGCACGCCGACGGAGACGCCGGGCGCGAGATCGAGCGTCGCGATCTTCGCGGGCTTGCCGGCGAGCGCGGCCTTCGCGTATTCGCCGATCAGCACGCCTGCCTTGAAGTTGTCGGTGGCGAAGAGGGCGTCGGTGGCGTCCTGCGGATCGGTCGGCGTATCGAGCGCGATCACGAGCGCGCCTGCCGCGCGTGCCTTCTTGATGCTCGGCACGATCGCCTTCGTGTCGCTCGGCGTGATGAGGATCGCTTTCGCGCCCGCCGTCAGCATGTTCTCGATGGCCGTGACCTGCGCGGCATTGTCGCCGTCGAACTTGCCGGCCGCCGTGATCAGCTTCGCGCCGTCTTTCTGCGCGGCGGCTTCCGCGCCTTGCTTCATCTTGACGAAGAACGGATTGGTGTCGGTCTTCGTGATCAGGCCGACGACGGGCTGATCGGCCGCGAGACTCGCGCTCGCGCACCACAGCGCCGACGCGGCGACGCACGCTGCGGCAATGCCCTTGACGACGGGCTGCATGTGGGACGCACGGCGCAACGGCCTGCGGAAATTCGGGTTCATGGGACGCTCCTCCGGATGTTTGACGACGAGTTGTGAACAGCGATGGGTTCAACGGCTTCGGCGGGCGCTGATCGCGCCTTCTGCCGCGCGCCGCCTTGCGATGGATCGGCGGCCGCGCCGGCCTTACTAAATCAAGTTGTTTTAGTTAGTACAGCAGCGGCCACCGCAAAAATCAAGAAGCGGGTTTTGATGCGGCGCGACGCCGAGCGGGTGGGTGACGATCCTCGAAGCCTTGCTGCACAAGCCTTGACGGGCCATGAAGCAGAGCCGCGAAAGCCTTGGCGGATAGGGGTAAATCAGGAGCTTCGCGCCTTGCGAGTTAAGTTCATTTGCTCTTTTAGTGGGCAAATGCTCGAAAAATCGGCGCCTTTTGTTCTCTTCGGGACCGTTGTTTGCTGGCGATCGGACGAGGGCGCGGACACACGCACGACAAGCGGAGGCGAACGTGAAGACGATGCGCAATCGCGCGCTGCATTACGTCGCGAAGCATCCTGCGCAGTTCACGTTGCAGGTGTTCAAGGCATTCCGCAAGAACCAGGGGCTGCTGCTCGCGGGCGCGATTGCGTACTACGCGCTGCTGTCCATCGTGCCGTTGCTGATACTCGTCGCGATCGCGTTCAGTCATTTCGTTGGCCAGCAACTGCTGCTCGATACGCTCGCGCATCTGCTCGAATGGCTGGTGCCGGGGCAATCGAAAGCGATCGTGCAGGAGCTTGCCAATTTCCTTGCGCATCGCGCGGTGATCGGCTGGTTCCTCGTCGTTACGATGATCTTCTTCAGTTCGCTCGCGTTCACGGTGCTCGAGAATGCGCTGTCGATCATCTTCGTGCATCGCGTCGCGATACGGCGCAGGCACTTTCTGCTGTCGGCGATTTTGCCGTATCTGTTCAGCCTCTCGCTCGGCGTCGGCGTGCTGCTCGTCACGTTCGTATCGAGCGGACTTCGCGCCGTTGCGAGCGACAGCATCGTGTTGCTCGGTCACACGATATCGCTGACGGGCGCGACGCGCGTCGTGCTTTATCTGCTGGGTCTTGCCGGCGAGATCTTCGTGCTCGCGGCCATCTATCTGGTGATACCCGCTGGACGCACGACGCCGTGGCATGCGTTCGTCGGCGCGGTGGCGGCTGCCGCGCTGTGGGAGATCACGCGGCGCGTGCTGGTGTGGTACTTCGCGACGCTATCGCAGGTGAGCGTCGTCTACGGCTCGCTGACGACGGCCATCGTCGTGCTGTTCAGCTTCGAAGCGCTCGCGACGCTGATGCTGTTCGGCGCGCAACTGATCGCCGAATATGAGCGGCTGAATGCGAGCGGTAACGAGCGCGCTTCGCAGCCGTTCGTGACGGGTTGAGCCCGACGGCACGCAAAACGTTTGCGTCGACGAAAGTGTTCGGGTTAACGGCGACGAATACGAAAACTTTAGGCCGATTTGCGCGCATGTTGTATTGCGTTTTTTAGCCCGCAAAACAATTCGTCTGGTCACAGCTTCGTCATCAGCCACCGACGATAATCGCGTCGCCCGTCAAATGGATAAATCAGAACGGGCAGTGCTGCGCAGCGCAGTGCAAGACCTCGGGGAATACCGCAAATGACCATCCGTCACCGCATCACTCTACTCGTGGTGTCGATGCTGGTTGCCTTGTCGGCAATCGGCGGATACGCCGTCTATCAGACACGCGGCAGCGCCGCAGACGTCCGGCAAGTGACGCAGGGCGTCGTGCCGAGCGCGCTCGCTTCCGCCGACCTCGTTTCGCAGGTCAAGGACGTTCAGCTCGCGACGATGACGCTTGTCTATGCGCCCGATGCAAACATGGTCGAGCAGGCGCAAAAGGAACTGGCCACCAAAGAGAAGTCGTTGCGCGAAGCACTCGACGTGCAGGCGAAAGCCGCAGCGAGCCACGCGCAGGAAGGGCTCGTCACGCAGGCGCGCGACAGTCTCGCGAACTACTTCGCGGCGATCAACGACACCGCGAAAATGAAGGCGGACGGGAAGAACGATCTCGCGCAAGCGTATCTGTTCGCCAACGTCGCGCAGTATCGCGACGAGCTGGAAGGCATCGTCGAAACGCTGCGCATCGAGAAGAACCGCCAGAAGGACGACGCAATCGACGCGCTGAACGCGGGCCTCGCCACGACGACGACGGCCATCGCGGCCGCAGCGGGCGCGGCCATTCTCGTGCTGGTGATGATCGGCTCGCTTCTGTACCGTCAGATCACGCGTCCGCTTTCGCGCATGCAGTCGATGATGAGCGAGATCGCATCGAGCCAGGATTTCACGCGCCGCGTACCCGTGGGCCGCATGGACGAGATCGGCCATTCGATCGTCGCGTTCAACGGCATGATCGAGAAGATCCAGCAAAGCTCCGCGCAACTGAAGCAGAAGACGGCCGACATTCAGGCGATGTTGCAGAACATGCAGCAGGGCATTCTGACCGTCGTCGATGGCGCTGTGATCCACTCCGAGTACTCGGCGTATCTCGAAGCGATCTTCGAAACGAAGGATATTGCGGGCCGTCCGCTGATGGATCTCGTGTTCGCCGACAGCGAGCTCGGCGCCGATACGGTGTCGCAAGTCGAAGCGGCCGTTGACGCGTGCATCGGCGAAGACAGCATCAACTTCGAGTTCAACCAGCATCTGCTCGTCAACGAACTGACGCGCAAGATGCCCGATGGCCGCGTCAAGACGCTCGATTTGAGCTGGTCCGCGATCACCGACGAAAGCGACACCGTGATGCGCCTGATGCTGTGCGTGCGCGATGTGACGGAGTTGCGCCAGCTTGCCGCCGAAGCGGGCGAGCAGAAGCGCCGCCTTGAAATGATCGGCGAGATTCTCGCGGTGAGCGAGGAGAAGTTCCATCATTTCGTCGAAAGCGCGACGGGCTTTATCAACGAGAACGAACGCATCATTCGTCAGCACGCGCAGGCGGACGGCTCGGCCGTTGCGGAGCTGTTCCGCAACATGCACACGATCAAGGGCAATGCGCGGACTTATAGCCTTCAGCATCTGACGAGCATCGTGCACGAAACGGAGCAGCGTTACGACGCGTTGCGCCGTCCCGAGACCGCGCATGAGTGGGACCAGGAGCAACTGATCACCGAACTCGCGCGCGTGAAGGAAGCGCTGCAACACTACGCGACGATCAACGAAGTGAGCCTCGGCCGCCGCAATGCGGGGCACCGCAGCAGCGTCGAGCGCTATCTGATGGTCGACAGCCAACACATTCAGGAAAGCCTGCGCCTGCTCGATTCAGCGAATCCCGCCGACGTGCGCGATCTGCTGACAGCGCGCGACGCGGTGCGCAGAACCTTGCGCCTGCTCGGCACGGAGAAGGTGGAAGACGCGCTCGCGGGCGTGCTGGAGTCGCTGCCTTCGCTTGCGACTGAACTCGGCAAGGCCGCGCCGACCGTGCGTATCGACGATAACGGCTATCGCGTTCGCTCGCAGGCAGGCAGCGCGCTAAAGAATGTTTTCATGCACCTGTTGCGCAATTCCGTCGATCACGGCATCGAAACGGCGGCGCAGCGCGCGGCGCTCGGCAAGCCCGAGGCCGGCGTGATCGACGTCGAAGTGGGCGTTGCGGAAGGGGCGTTGCAGATCACGTTGAGCGACGACGGACGCGGCCTCGCGATGTCGCGCATTCGCGGCATCGCCGCCGGGCGCGGCTGGCTGCAACCCGATGCGCAGTTGAGCGACGAAGCCGTGGCGGAGTTCATTTTCCGGCCGGGTTTCTCGACGGCGCAAAACGTGACGGAAGTCTCAGGTCGCGGCGTCGGCATGGATGCCGTGCGCGATTTCGTCCGTCGCGAAGGCGGCCGCATCGAATTGCGCTTCACCGATGAGCGCACGGGCGCCGACTTCCGCCAGTTCCAGACTATCGTCTATCTGCCGGAAAACTGCGCTGTGGATAGCGTCGGCACGTCGATGCACGATGCCGCCAAAACGGTGAATTCGATTCAGGCGAATGCACTTTCCGAATAGCACTACGGGGATTCGTTGTGGTTGAACAGTATGTGATCGCGGCGCTGGCCGGCGTCGTGGCGAGCGCGCTGGTCGGCGTGCTCGCGCATCGTTGGCTCATCAGAAAGGTCAGCGAGCAGCACCGGACGGCGCTCGAGTCGCAGGCGAACGAAAGGGCGCAGGCCGAAGAGCGACATGCAGCTGAAATCCGGCAGCACGAACAGCAGGCGCGCGAATTGCACGCGCTGGCCGACACGTTGCGCGAGGATCTCGTGCATCATTCGACGCAAGCCGAAGAGGCGCGCGCCGCGTTCAATGCGCTATTGAACCAGAAGGACGAATGGCTTCAGCACGCGACGCGTCTTTCCGGCGAGGCCGCGCGCTTGCGGCATCTGTCGGCCACGTTCGAGCGCTGGCATGAGCAGATGATTTCGCTGATGGCGCAGAATCACGACATGCACGCGAAGAACAATGAGCTGTCGTCGATCGTGCGGCACGTGCTGATCGTATCGTTGAATGCTTCGATCGAAGCGGCGCGCGCGGGCGCTGCGGGACGCGGGTTTTCGATCGTCGCGAGCGAAGTGCGCGCGCTGGCTTCGCGCTCGCAGGAATTGTCGAAGAGTTATCACGACAGCCTGAACCGCAACGACCTCATCACGACGGCCACGTTTCAGGATATTCAGGCTGGCGGCAAGATGATCGCAGCGTCGCTGGCGAGCGTCGAAGCGCTCGCCGGCCAGATTCAATCCCGGTTAGAGCAGGCGACGTCGTGATCAGTCAGCAAGCGAAAGACAGTATCGAACGGATATTCCATCAGTCCGCGCGCACGCGTTTGCCCGCCCATGCGGGCGACGCATGCGAAATCACGGCTCTCGACGCACATCTGGCCAATAAGGCGCTCGCAAGCCATATCGTCGTCTTGACCATTTCATCGATTGCATTCCGCTTTCTTCTCGTGCTGCATTTCGACGACGACCAGACGACCCGCGATTACTACTTGCGCGACGCGGAAGACCGTTCGCTGGCGGAAGCACTGATGGAAGTCGGCAATCTGTGCTGTGGCGCGATCAATCAGCAACTGGTCGAGTACTTTCCTGATCTGGGCATGTCGACGCCCTATCAGCTGAATGGCGCGTGCGTGCCTTATCTGACGGAATTGAAGCCGGAGTACCTCGCGGCATTTCGCGTGACCGTCGGCGCAAACGTACAAATCGGCGCGACGCTTTGCGTGTGCGCGAGTGCGCCCGTCGATTTCGTCGCCCATGTGGCCGAAGTCGAGGAAAGCGGCGGAGAGCTCGAACTGTTCTGAACGGTTCCGGCTTTCGCGCACGACGCAAATCTTCAATCAATCAACGCGCCGCTTCAAAGGCGCTACGGGGTGAGCAATGGGAAAGGTTCTGGTAGTGGACGATTCGAGCACGGTTCGCGATGAAGTGGCCGGCTTCCTCAGAAAGAACGGCCTCGATGTCGAGACGGCCGTGGACGGCAAGGACGGTCTCGCGAAGCTGAAGTCGTCGCCGGGCATCCGTCTGATCGTCAGCGACGTGAACATGCCGAACATGGACGGCCTGACGATGGCCGAAAAGATTCGTAGCGAACTGGCGAACGCGAGCGTCAACATCATCATGCTGACGACGGAAAGCAGTCCCGCGATGAAGGAGCGCGGCAAGGCGGCAGGCGTAAAGGGCTGGATCGTCAAGCCGTTCAAGGGCGACGCCGTGCTCGAAACGTTCAGGAAGCTGGCGGGCTGACGGGCCGCGCGCCGCAGATCGCGTTCGGGATGCCCGCTGGAAGCGGGCGCAGCGATGCATCGCGGATTGTCGCGATTCCCTGAATGATCTTTTCACGCACCGCGGGTTTATCCGCTGGCGCCGCGCCTCTAGACTCCTGTTCAACGGTTGCAGAAAGCAGTTCGAAGCAGCCCAAACGAACAGTCCCGGAGGTGTTGCCATGAAAACGTTTGCTAAAGCTTTTGTCATTGCGGCTCTCATTAGCGCTCCCCTCGCTGCATTTGCGCAGACCAGTCAGCCTGTAACGCGCGCGCAGGTTCGCGAAGAACTGGTGCAGTTGCATAACGTCGGCTATAGCCCGCTCGACGACCGCAACAGCTATCCCGTCCACATCGCGGCCGCCGAAGCCCGGCTGACCGCGCAGAATACGGCGTCCGCGCAGGAAAGCGGATACGGCGCGGCGTCGAATGGGTCGTCGCAAGCGGGCGTGCGTGACGTCCGCACGAACGGCATCACGTTTGCGCACCACTGATCGCGTGCATTGCCAGCGATAACCGCGATTAGACGGATCGATATGAATCGCTGACGCTGCAACTGGCGTTTCGATTCGGATTCAAGGCCGGAACCTGTGTGATGCAGGTTCCGGCCTTTTTCTTTGTTGAGCGTGCTCATGAGCGGCTTAGTCGATGCGTGACTCATCACCTCGGCTCGCTCAGATGCCGGTGGAACGGCGATTGCGGAAATCGAATCGGGACTGTCGGTCGAAAAGGAAAACGAAAAGATCGGCAGCGCGTGAAAGATATTGGCTTGCGTCAACTATGCTTTCAAAACAATGCATCGCCATCACATGAAGCCGCCGATGTGGAAACTCAAAGTCGCCACGCTTGTAAAGACTCGTTGAAGTCGCGCCTTTCATTCGTTGCGCGATGCTCGAAGAATAGACCTTTGACCGGTTTATCTCTCTTCTGCATGGAACGCTGCATAGAGCGGTTAGCCGGCTGTCCAACGACAATGCAAGCAATTTGACATTCTCACTATTCCTTACGCGTATCGGATTTTTTCTTAATGCTCTCACTGAGCGCCGTGCCGGGCGGCAAAACGAAAGGCGTCTTTCTTTTCATGTAATGGATGAACTCTAGCCATATATGACATGTCCATGGCATAGTGCCGATATCTTCAATCAGGAGTTTCAATATGGCTACACTCGAAGCACTTCAGGCAAAGATACAAAAGCTTCAGCAGCAGGCCGATGCCATGGCTTCTCAAAAGTCGGCGGCTGCGCTCGAAAGCATTCGCTCATTGATGACCAGGCACAATCTGACGACGGCCGATATCGATGCGCATCTCGGCCATAGAAAGCGCGGCCGTCCTTCGCTGAAGTCGGCAGGTGTGCAGACGAAAGGTGCAGCCAAATATCGCGATCCCAAAACAGGCGCGACCTGGACAGGTCACGGCCGCGCGCCGGCCTGGATTGCAGGTGCGAAGGATCGCAACAAGTACCTCGTTTCCGGCGCGGCTAGCCAGGTTGTGACGAGCGTGTCCGTCAAGGGCGCAAAGGGCAACGGTCAGCCTAAAGGACCGCAGCCTGCCAAATATCGTCACCCGGAGACGGGCGCGACCTGGAGCGGCCGTGGTCCGGCGCCCGCATGGCTGGCAGCGGAAAAAGACCGTAACAAGTTTTTGATTGGCGGTGCAAAGGCCGCCGGCATGAATGGCGTTGCCCGGAAAAAGACAGCGGCCAGGAAGGTTGCGAGAAAATCACGCGCTTAAAAAATCGATGGGAGGGCGGCGCGCTGCGCTGCTGCCTCGCCAGAACGCCACGCACGGCGGCGGACTCAAAGCTCGTCGTCGTGCCGGTTCTTTTCGCTATTGCTGAGAACTTTCGTCAGTGCGATCTGCGTGAGCAATGCACAATGGGTTGTCGGCCCCTGCGAAAACTAGAAGTTCACCTCTTTCGGCACTCCCTCTTTACTTGCACCTGGCGCCCTGAAAAGGCTGCTTTCAGGTGAAAGTACTGCAGGCCGAATCGCAACGAGTTTGCGTGGATCGATCGTTGATCTCGTTGGCGTCGCGCGCGCCGGTGTTGCTCTTTCTGCGCGCGACGCCACTTTCGGGCGGGATCTAATGAAAGTCGCGCGTCTCCAGTTCCACCGACTGTCCCCCATTTCGCTGTAGCACACGTCGGGCGGCGGCTTCAATCGCCTTCCTGTTACCCTCGAACGCAGCGATCAGATCGTGGGACGACGTGCCCGTATTGCCGAAGTGGTCATTGAGTGCGTCGATTGATACGCTGCACCATACCTCCTTTCCTTCGACGTTCGCTTCGAATGCGACTCGCGATGCGGCTACGACGTGCCGGCGGCTGGTGAATTCGATGGTCATTTGATTTCTCCGTGAGAGCCAGGTGTGATACGCGAACGTTCGCCAGCGCGGTTTTCCAGGCGATTGTTCCTTTGCCCGGGGCCAGGTGGTCCGGTCTGGGGCGTTCGCTTCGGTGCTGTGCAGCAAGGAACGATCCAGTCCGCTTCGAACATGCCCAGCCCGATGGCGGGCGACGTCGAGCGTCGGTCTCGCTCTCCAATGATAGGTCGCGAGGCGGGTAAAAGCCCGGGAAAGTACTAACCCGCCTTGCCCGTCATCTGCTCGATCAGTTTTTTCGTCGCGGGCGAATGCTCGTATTTGCGGAAAACGGCGGCGACCTCTGACACGACTGGCTCGCCCGCGAGCGTCTTGAAGACGACGTTCGGCAAATTGACGACCCGGGTCAGCACATTGGGCACGATGGCCACGCCCGCGCCCACGGAGACCTGTGTCAACACGGCGAGCAGCGTGCCCGGCGCGCTCACGATGCGCGGATTGAAGCGGCCGCGCCGCGCGATTTCCCGCGTGCCGAGATCCTGTTCGGGCACGACGAAGGATTCGCCCGCCAGCGCGCGCGCCTTGATCGGCCCCACTGCTGCCGCGAGCGGGTGCTCGGCGGGCAGCGCCGCGCAGAACGCATCGCGCGCCAGCACGTGCGCGCGCAGCGAGGACGGCAGGTCGACAGGCATGCGCACGAACGCGACGTCGACGCGTCCTTCCTCCAGCAACGCGGGCAGTTCGCCCATCGGATGCTCGGTTGCCTGCACGAGGACGCCCGGCCGCGATTTGCGGAACGCGCGAATCTGTTTCTGCAGGATGCCGGAAAACGCAGCCGAGCCGACATAGCCGATGTGGATTCGCCCCAGTTCGCCGCGTCCTGCGCGCTTTCCGACATTCAGCGTGCGCTCGAACTGCGCGAGGGTCTCGCGCGCTTCGGCGAGAAACGCTTCTCCGGCGGGCGTGAGGGCGACCGTGCGTTTGGTGCGGCGAAACAGTTGCGCCTGCAGCGCGCGCTCCATTTCCTGGATCTGCACGGTCAGCGTGGGCGGCGCGATGCCGAGTGCTTCGGCGGCCTGTGCAAAGTGCAGCCGCTCCGCGACGGCGATGAAGTAACGCAGATGCCGGAGTTCCATGACGCGTGGTGAGTATTAGGTTGAATCTAATTATATTGAACAGATGCGGGAATGAACGGAATAGAAAAAACTGGTGAAATACGGGCTCATCGTTCGCCGTCTTTCCGCAAAGCCAGTCTCATGAGTTCAATCACCGCTACCCGTTCGGCCTCTCGCGGCACGCCGCTGCTACTCATTGCGTCGATGGGATGCGCGATGACCGTGCTGGACACGAATGTCGTCGGCATTGTTCTGCCCACCATTGCGCGCGATCTGAATGCATCGTTCGCCGATATCGAATGGGTGATCAGCGCCTATGTGCTGTGTTTCGCTGCGCTGTTGCTGCCCGCCGGCTCGCTTGCGGACCGCTTCGGGCGCAAGCGCGTGTTCCTCGCGGGCATCGCGCTTTTCGCGCTCGCTTCGTTCGCATGCGGCGTCGCGCCGAGTGCGCCGCTGCTGTATGTCGCGCGAGCCGCGCAGGGCGTCGGCGCGGCGTTCCTGCTTGCGCCCGCGCTCGCGATCATCGGCCACGCGTTTCATGACGAGCGCGAACGCGCGCGCGCGTGGGCGGTGTGGGGCGGCATCATGGGGCTGACGATGGTGCTTTCGCCACTGATCGGCGGTGTCGTCAGCGCGTATCTGGGGTGGCGATGGGCGTTCACGATCAATGTGCCCATCTGCGCGCTGCTGGCGACGGGTGTGGTCAGGATCGTCGACGAGTCGCGCGACCCGACGCCGCGCTCGCTCGATTTGCCGGGCATTGCGCTCTTTGCGGCAGCGATGTTCTCGTTGACGTGGGCCCTGATTCTTGGCCCCGAACGCGGATGGTTCAGTCTCGCCGCCCTGTCGCGCGCGTGTGCCGGTGTCGCGCTTTTCGCTGCGTTTGCGCTGGTCGAAAGCAGGCGCGCGCATCCGATGCTCGATCTCACACTGTTTCGTTCGCTGCCCTTCGTCGGCGCGATCGTGGCGATGTTCGCGTATGCGTCGTCGGCGCAAGTGATGGCCTCGCTGTTGCCGCTGTTTTTGCAAAATGCGCGAGGCGAAAGCGCGCTCAGCGCGGGAGCCGGCATGTTGCCTTTCGCGCTGGCGATGCTGTTGCTGCCGCAACTTGGGCGCAAACTCGCGGCGTATATGGATTCACGGCGGATTCTGACGCTCGGCCTCGCAGTGGTCGCATGCGGCAATCTGGCGATGATGCTTGCCGCGCGCCGCGCGGACCATGCGTGGCTGATTGCCGCGATGGCACTGCTCGGCAGCGGCGGCGGACTACTGAACGGCGAAACGCAGAAGGCGATCATGGGCACGATCCCGCGAGAACGTGCGGGCATGGCGTCGGGCATCAGCACGACATCGCGCTTCACGGGCATTCTTCTGGGCTTTTCTGGACTCGGCGCAGTGCTGGCCGAGGGTGTGCGTTCGGCGTTGACCGCGCGGATGTCTCACGTGCAAGTGCCTCCTGTGCCGGGGTTCGCGGAGCGCGTGATGGCGGGCGACTTCGCGCGCGCATTCACGCTGTATCCGCCTGCACTGACGGATGCGCTGACCCATATTGCGCGTTCGAGCTACGGCGAGGGCTTCTCGCAAGCATTCGGCGCGGCTGCGCTGGTCGCGGCCGTTTCCGCATTCGTGGTCTATCTGTCGATGAGAAGTCGATGAGAAGTCGATGACAAGCAGCAAACGTTGATTGCGCGGTGCAGTACCGATTAGTATAAAAAGCTCTCCATAAAGAGTGCGTTGCGACGCGCATCATTCGATGACTCGGTACGAATCACTCGCCAACACGATGGCGGCGGAAATACGCTCGGGCAGTCTCGCCGTCGGCACACGGATGCCTTCATTGCGACAGGTCATCGCGCAGCACGGCGTCAGTCAGTCGACGGCATTTCGCGCCTACTATCTGTTGGAGGAGTGGGGACTCATTCGCGCGCAAGAGCGTTCCGGCTATTACGTCGCGCGGGGCGCGGCCGTTACCGAAAGTCGCGAGGCAACCGCGAAGCGCGCGCTCGCCGAGTCCGCGAAAGTCGATATCAGCGAACTCGTATTTAGCGTGCTCGAAGCGGCAAGGCATCCAGGTGTCGTGCCACTCGGTTCCGCGTTTCCTTCGCCCATGTTGTTTCCGTTGCAGCGTCTTGCGAAGTCGCTTGCGCAAACGGCGCGCACGGTGAATCCATGGAGTACCGTCGTCGACTTGCCGCCTGGCAACGAGGCATTGCGTCAACAGATTGCGCTGCGTTATCTGGGCATGGGGCTGTCGCAGCGGCTCGATGAAATCGTCGTCACCAATGGCGCGCTCGAAGCGTTGAATCTATGTTTGATGGCCGTGACCCGTCCTGGCGACGTGGTGGCGGTCGAGTCTCCGGGCTTTTACGCCGCGCTGCAGGCGATTGAGCGACTCGATTTGCGCGCCGTCGAAATTCCTGTCGATTCGCAAACCGGCCTCGATCTGGATGCGCTCGAACAGGCGCTCGACAGGCATCCCATTCGCGCCTGCTGGTTCATGACGAACTACCAGAACCCGACGGGCGCGACGATGCCGCTCGAAAAGAAGAAGGCGCTAGTCGAACTGCTTGCGCGACACGAGGTGCCGTTGATCGAAGATGACGTGTATGGAGAGCTGCATTTTCAGGCGGATTATCCGTTGCCCGCGATTGCATTCGATCGAAAAGGGCTTGTCATGCATTGCAGTTCTTTCTCGAAGACGCTTGCGCCTGGGTATCGAATTGGCTGGGCCGCTGCGGGAAAATTCGCGGAGAAGGTACAGCGCGCGAAGCTGATGACGACGCTTTCGGCGAGCATTCCAGTGCAGGCGGGTATCGCCGATTATCTTCAACATGGCGGATACGACCGGCATTTGCGTAAATTGCGCACGGCATTGCGCACGCAGCTCGATGCCATGAACGTGGCGTTGCGGCGTTACATGCCGGGTGGCGTGAAATGGACGTGTCCGTCGGGTGGCTATTTCGTATGGCTCGAATTGCCTGAAACGATCGACGCGTTGACGCTGCACAGACACGCGATCGAGCAGGGCGTGAGCATTGCGCCGGGGCCCATTTTCTCGGCGGCACGCAGCTTCCGGCATTGCGTGCGCCTCAACTTCGGACATCCGTGGAACGAGGATATCGACCGTGCCGTCCGCGTACTCGGCGAACTCGTTACACAATCAGTGAAGTGAGCAGCGCGTGTTTCATTAACAGACTCCGCGATGGATTCGTCCAGAACCTCTCGCGCGTTCACTGGCGCGGAAATTCAAGGCGTGATCACTGCTGAGTTGCCAATATTGCGGCCCTACTCGAAACCGTTTCACGTCGTCTCCAGTAGACCCGGCTTATTCCCTTGAGAACGGACAACAAAGAGTCGTTTTCGGAAAAGATGACTCAGGCTCGCGCCCGCCAGGTAAGGCTTGCTTGACAACTGTCTTCGCGAAGCGCTTCAGGTACACCCATTGCGCGCCTACAGGACACTCACGTTCATAGGAGGTGAACTATGGGTTCAATCAATCCGCAGACGCGCAGAACGGGTGGAGCAGGGATTGTCGGCGGTGGTGTCGGCGAAGGTCCGGGGCCGGAAGTGATGGCCGCATCGACGCTCGACGGCAACAAGGTGATCTCTTCAGACGGAGAACACGTTGGCAAGATATCGAACATCATGCTCGACGTGCGTAGCGGACGAATCGCTTATGCGGTGCTCTCCGAAGGCGGTTTTCTCGGCATGGGCGCAAACCTGCACGCGATTCCGTGGAGCGCGCTCACGCTCGATACCGCCGAGAAGTGCTTCCACGTCGACATTAGCGCGCAGCGGCTAAAGGACGAGCCGGGTTTCGACAAGGATCATTGGCCGTCGATGGCCGATGCAAAATGGGGCGAGTCGTTGCACACGTATTACAACCGCGATCCGTACTGGCTCTCGCGCAACGAATACGTCGATCCCGACGTTCCGCCAACCGCGCATTGATGCCGCGTATCAGCGCGTGGAATCTGAGCCGCGCGGGATCGAAACGCAGTGTCACTGCATCCCGCGCGACTGCCAGAAGGCTTTCCTTTTAGACCTTGATGGAGGAAGCCTCGTAAATCTCATCGATGGCTTCCGCGAGTTTCGCATTGAACTCGTCGTCGCTCATCTGCTTCTTCAGGTCGTTGATCAACGCACGCGAGAAGCTCGCGATCATGCCGTGATTGTGCGCGAGCTTCTTGCACGCGTCCATGCGCGTATAGCCGCCCGAAAGCGCGACGACTCGCGCGACACGCGGGTGATCGATCAGCGGCTTGTAGAAGTCGGCGACATCGGGAATGGTCAGCTTGAGCATCACTTGCTTGTCGGCGGGCAGTGCATCGAGGCCCTTGCTGATTTCATCGCGCAGCGTCTTTTCCGCGCCCGCCTTGTCCGGTGCCTTGATCGACACTTCGGGCTCGAGAATCGGCATGAGTCCGCCTGCGTCGATTTGCGCGCCATATTCGAATTGCTGCTTGACGATCGCGGCAATTCCCGACGGCGAATTCTGCTCGATCACCGAGCGCATCTTCGTGCCGAAAATGCCGAGCTTGCGCGCGCGGTCGAGCAACGCATCGAGCCCGGGGATCGGCTTCATCAGGCGCACGCCATCCTTTTCCGCTTCGAGTCCCTTATCGACTTTCAAAAACGGCACGACGCCGCGGTCTTCCCAGAGAAACGACGGCACGGGTTTGCCTTGAGCCTGTCCGTCCATCGTGGCCTCGAAGAGAATGGCCGCGATGACTTTTTCGCCGGTAAAGGCGGGGGAGGTGATGATGCGCACGCGCATTTCATGCATCAGCTTGAACATTTCGGCGTCGCCGCTGTAAGCGTCGTCGGGAATGCCGTACTGCCGCAGCGCGCCCGGCGTCGAGCCGCCGCTCTGGTCGAGCGCGGCGATAAAGCCGTCCTTTTCAGAAATCTGCGTCAACATTTTGTCATTTGCCACGGACGTTCCCTCCTTGAACAACTGATTTGTGGACCATTCGTTTCCGACTCGACAAGTGTACGGCATTGCAGCGCGCACTCCTATATCGTGCGGATTGAGGTTAATTGAACACATAAGCGAGGAATGTTCCAGGCACAATGTGTCAGGAAACACATGATCCGGCAGTGTGATTGGCAACACTGGAGGTCATCCCGCGCCGAGTAGCGGCGGTAAGATCGACAAGCCGGTCTCTGCCATTGAGTAGACGGCAAAGAAGTACTTCCTTCATTCGGGGCGCGCGGACTGGCGCGAATAGCAATGAAAACGCTCGTGCGAACGATCGCGACTGTGGCATGTGTGGCGGCCGCGCTCGGTCTCCTGTTCGTTCCGTTGCCGCGCGCTTTTCATCTTTCGACGCGCATTGTCACTGTTGAACGCATCGCGCGGCCCAATACGGCCGTTTTCGACTATGTAACGACGCCTGCGTACTGGCCGGCATGGCATCCGTCGTCGCTGTCGGTCACGGGCGCAACGGATCACTCGCTAGTCGTCGGCGAGCAGACGACGGAGGAGTTTCGCGTCGCGGGACGACGTGGGCGCGTTGTGTGGACGGTCGTCGAGCGCAACCGGCCGGAGAAATGGACGATCGACGGCAAGATCGAAGGCCGTCCCGCGGGCACGGTCAGCTACTCGATGACACCCGATGCCAATGGCACAGGTGGTGCAAACGGCACGCGGTTCGAGCGCACGTTTATCTACCGTTCGCCGACGCTCTGGTTCGCGTTGCTGAACGAGGTGCTACTGCGCGCGAAGATCCAGGCGGAATCGGACGAGGCCGTCGAGCGGCTCAAGAATGTGCTTGAACAGCAAGCGAGGGGGTGAGTGGCGTGAGTAGCAGGCGATCAGGTCGGCTCGACCGGACTCATTCTTCTTGCGGCGCTTTCCGTCGCAATGCAAGCGCGACACCGCTCAACGTCAGCACCATCGCGACCGCTTCTTTCCGGCCGAGCGGTTCACCGAGCGCGAGTGCCGCTGCGATGATCCCCATGATCGGAACCAGCAGCATGCCGATCGACGCGATCTGCGGAGGCAGATGCCGCAGCGTCGCGAACCACGCGAGGTAGCAGATGCCCATCGGCACGAGCGTCATGTAGATCATGACGGCCCAGCCGTCCACGTGCAGCGACGCGTAAGCGGGGTGCTCGATCAGCAGGCCGGCGACGATCATCGGCGCGCAGCCGAGTCCCACTTGCCACGCAACGAGGCTGATCGGCGCGACGGGTATCGGCGTGCGTGCGATCACGGTGCCGAGCGCGAACAGGACGGCCGCAAGCAGCGCGAAGACAATGCCCGCGATCTTGCCGGCATCGAACGCGACGCCGCGTCCACCGAGCAGCACGACAACGCCGGCAAGTCCGAGCAGCAATGCGAGAAATTCCATCGCAGATGACCTGCGCGAGAGGACCGGCCACGCAAGCAACATTGCCCAGATCGGCATCGTGTAGACGAGCAGCGCGCCCTCGCTGACGCTGAGCCACTTCATCGATAGTGTGGAGAAGCCCATCCATGCGAAGACGTTCGTGCAAGCCGCGAGAACCAATTGCGGAATGTATCGACGCGGGACGCGCGGCGCTTCGCCCACGCACACTGCGACGATGCCGAGCAGCACCGACGCCGTCACGCCTGCGACCCCGCGCGAAAAGAGCGGCGGCCATTCGCGCAACAGCACTTTCATTGCTGGCCAGTTGAGGGCCCATCCCGTTGCGGTGATGAGCAGATAGAAGAGTCCTGTCCAGCGTGGATGCTTCATCGAGCGATTCGTATGAGTTCTTTTTAGAGCCTCGATCATACGAGGTTCCGCGATGACATGGATTTTTCTGGTGCGAGCAAAGTGACATGTCACGCAAACGATTGCGCTGTATGCTTGACGAGGCTGTAACGCACGTTGTCGATTCATTTGCGTGCAATCTTTCGTCAGACAGAAAACCGCGCGATCTACGCGGTGCAACCGTAGATGCGATCTTCTGTCTGACTGCGGAGATCAGTCTCGCCGCAATCGTTCAAAATGGGTACGTTCCGGACGTTTTCTCCGTTATGAAAATGTTCCGGAAAGTACTCGCAGGCGTTGATATCGGGTTCCCGCAACCGCTAATCCGTGGCTGATATCCGCGTTGCGCGCTATCAAACGTTTGCGACGGGTGTGTGTCAAGGGTTGTTCCGAACTGATCGATGCCGAACGGAGTGAGATAGTTTCAATGCGGGATGATCGGCGCATGGTTCATGAAAGCAACACGAAATACGGCTAGATCGCAGCTCATGAGAGGCTGAAAATGGAACAGTCCGTACGCAACTTCGCCCTTTCGACTAACGGCCAATCCGTGACTTTTGACATCGTTGTGCAAAGGCGCGCGATAGGATGTTCGATCACGCGCGATGCGCTCGAACAGCATTTCTGGCTGGAACGTGGCGCGGACGAATTGCACCTCACGAAGGCATTCGGCAACGGTCAGCGCCGCATCGCGGCAGTGGCCGAACGCAAGGCGCTTGCGAAGGGCTCGACGCACGTGTCGATTACCGCGGACGATTTCGAATACCGTTAGACGTCGCCGTGCCGCGTTCAATGCACGCCGAAGCTGCGCGGAACGCGGCTACGCGCGGCTCGTGGCCGCGCGGGGTAGCACACAAGCCTGTCACACTTCATTTCCCGTTCTGCCGATACTTGCGTCGTCGCGTGTCGTGCTTCTCGAAGACTGCTCGAATGCGATGCGGGAACGATTTGGGCGCGGACCTATAGATTGAAGCGTGCTCTTGAAGTTAGTGATCCTTCTTTAATCTGGGATTCTTCTTCGAGTTCTGCGAGCTTTTGTACAGCGGCTACGTTCGCCGGTATTTGCAGCGAACATCGTCAGGGCTTTCGAGCGAGCCTGCAGACCTTGTGAACTTCCGGTGCCTCGTTTGTCGAGCCGTTTGTCGGCATTATTTACCGTATTTCTGATCTAGCCGGTTTTGTAGAGGCCCGGAACGACCGCCTAAATGCGTCGAGTTGGAAAAAATTTCCGGTTAATGAGTATTCCAACGAGCGCGTTGTGGTCATGACACATGCACTTGCATAACGGCGCTAAGGGTTTATACTAGGAACTGTCTCCTCCATGTCTCCTCTTGATATGGATTCGGCCCACCGCCTTGGTGGGCCTTTCTTTTTGTCCCTTCTTTTCTGAACAGATATCCGGCTGCGGACTGCTGTAAGCGCGGCTCTTCGATCAAGCGTTCCGACCGACCATCGACAGCGTGTTCGCGGCATGAACGTGGTGATGGAGAAGTATTCCCGCATTCGGCGTGCGGCGCGCGGGCGTCACGCGGGAAGGGTCCCCGCGCTGGTCATTCAAAAGCAGATCCGATAGTTGAAAAGAAAATGGCCGGTGCGATACACCGGCCATTTTCTTTTCACCGCGATGCTCAAGCAGTCATCAAGCTTCGAGCGCAAGCGTCGCGAAAGTGGCGAGCCAATGCTCACCCATATAGTCGCCGGCGACGTGCCGCAACGCGCTTTCCAGATGGATGTCGGCGGCTTCGAACAGCACCGCGCGGCGCGGATCGTCGTTCGGCAGCGCGCGCGCAAGCGATCGCTGGCACCACGCGCGGCTCAGATTCAACCCGTCCAGATGCGCGATCTTGCCGTCGCTGCGGTCGGTGACGGTGGCGGGCACGAACAGGGTCGCGGGTTGGCGCTGTGCGAGATCGGGCAGAAAGCATGTGAACCATCCGTCGAACTCGGCGGGCGGCAACACGCGCCTCATCAACTCCGCTTCCATCAGCGCAGGCGACAGGAACTCGTCGCCCGATGGCTCCCACGCCTGGCAACCTGCATCGTTCAGATACCAGCGCTTCGCCGTTTCGACGATCAGCATGGCCAGCGAATCGCGTTGCGTGCGATGTGCGAATTCGAGCGTAAGCGCCAGTGCAAATGCGGTGTTGAAATGCGTGCCGACGCGCAGCGGATAAGTCGCCTTCGGCAAGAACTCTTCGAAGCGTTCGACGAATGCATCCGTTAGCGGCTCGATCGTCTTCGACCAGCGTTCGGCTTGTGGCAGCTTCAGCGATGCGGCCTGGCCCGACAGCGCAAGCAGCCATGCCCAGCCATACGGCCGCTCGAAACCGCGGTTATGCGGCAGGTCGAGATAGGCGCGTTCTCCCGCGACCTTTTGTTCAGTGAAGTGCTCGTCGACGACGGCAATGATGTGCGGCGCCTCGGGCAACTCGGGAAAGCGTTCGAGCAGATGCAACAACAACCAGTAGCCATGCACGCACGAATGCCAGTCATAGCTGCCGTAGAAGATGGGATGCAACTCGCGCGGACCTTGCACGTCCTGAGGACCGGCGAGCGAGTGCGTGAGCTTGTTCGGATACTCGCGCGTCAGATGAGCAAGCGCGAGGCCAGCGAATTTCGATGCGATTTCAGATGTGAGCACGGCATTCATCGACGCCTCGTCATAACGGACATAGGGGTTACGGTAAGCCTTCAATCCGTTTGCTCGGGCACGCACGGGCCGAACATCGTGTTGAAGGCGAGGAGCACATTCTGCCCCTATCGCCCCCTTTCTGTCATGTGCGAGACGCGTTGTTAGCGCGTGATCCGAGTACTGTTACGACAGTCCCAATTGCCGCGCGGTTGCATCGATGGCTTTTTTCGCCTTCGATACCACTTCGTCGATCTCGCTCTTCGTGATGACGAGTGGCGGCGAGAGCAGCATGCGGTCGCCCGTTGCGCGCATGATCAGATTGCCGTTGAAGCAGAAGTCGCGGCAGATAGTGCCCACGTCGCCGCCGTTTTCGAAGCGCTTTCTGTTCTTTGGGTTCTGCGCGAGCTGAATGCCCGCGACGAGACCCGCGCCCGCCACTTCGCCGACGATGGGGTGACCGGCGAACGTCTCGCGCAGCGACTGCTGAAAGTACGGACCCGTTTCGTTCTTCACGCGCTCGACAATCTTTTCGTCGCGCAGCAGTTTCAGATTCGCGACGGCGACGGCAGCGGCGACGGGATGCCCCGAATATGTGAGGCCATGATTGAATTCACCGTTCTCGATGATCGCCTTGGCGATGCGGTCATGCAGGCCGACAGCGCCCATCGGCACATAACCGCTTGTCAAACCCTTGGCCATCGTGATCAGATCCGGTTCGAAGCCGAAATGCAGATGCGCGAACCATTCGCCCGTGCGGCCAAAGCCCCCGATCACTTCATCGGCGACGAGCAGCACGTCGTACTTGCGGCAGATGCGCTGGATTTCAGGCCAATACGTCGACGGCGGAAAAATCACGCCGCCTGCGCCCTGGAACGGCTCGCCGATAAACGCCGCGACGTTCTCGGCTCCCAGGTCGAGAATTTCGGTTTCGAGTTGCCGTGCGCGTTCGAGGCCGAATTCTTCCGGCGTCATGTCGCCGCCTTCGCCGAACCAGTACGGCTGATCGATATGCACGATGTGCTCGACCTGCGACGGCATCTGTTCATGCATGTAGCCCATGCCGCCGAGCGTGCCGCCCGCGATCGTCGATCCGTGATAGCCGTTCTTGCGCGAGATGACGAACCTCTTCTGCTTCTGGCCTTGCGTCGCCCAGAATTGATGGACGATGCGCAGCACCGTGTCGTTGCCTTCCGAGCCGCTGTTGCAGTAGAAGAAGTGATTGAAAGGCGCGGGCGTCAGTTCGGCGAGCAGCGCCGACAACTCGATCACGGGAGGATGCGTCGTCTTGAAGAACGTATTGTAGAAGGGCAGTTCCTGCAATTGCCGATAGGCCGCGTCCGCGAGTTCCTTGCGGCCATAGCCGACGTTCACGCACCACAGCCCCGCCATGCCGTCGATGATCTTGTTGCCGTCGGAGTCCCACAGATAGACGCCTTCGGCCTTCACGATCACGCGGCTGCCCGCGCGATTCAACGCACCCATATCCGAGAACGGATGAATGTGATGCGCGGCGTCGAGCGCGCGATATTCCGCCGTGCTGCGCTGCTGTCGCGATGCGCTGGTCTTTGCGGTTGACTGCACGGATTGTGCGTAAGTGAGTTCTTCTGTTCTGTAGCTCATGTTGCCTCCAGTTGTCTCGCGCTTGCACGTCGCGTTCCGGGTACTTCGATGAATTGCGGCTTAGACGTGCAGCAGCAAATGCTTGCGTTCCCACGAACTGATCACGCGGAAAAACGCCTCGTATTCGGTTTCCTTTAGCGTGAGATACGCCTTGACGAACTGCTCGCCCATGATTTCGGCAAGCGGCTCGCATGCGGCCATCAGCGTGAGCCCTTCTTCGAGATTGCGAGGCAACTGATACGGCAACTGGTAGCCGTCGCTCGAGAGCGGTTCCGTGGGCGTCAGACGCTGCGTGATGCCGAGATAGCCGGCGGCGAGCGTGCCGGCTATCGCGAGATACGGATTGCAGTCGACACCCGGAATGCGATTCTCGATACGGCGCGCTTGCGGACTCGAATGTGGAATGCGGAACCCGACCGTGCGATTGTCGTAGCCCCATTGCACATTGATCGGCGCGGCCATGAAGCGCGACAGCCGTCGATACGAATTGATGTACGGCGCGAAGATCGGCATCAGCGCGGGCGTGTACTTCTGCAGTCCCGCGAGGTATTGATTGAAGAGCGCGGTCGGCTTGCCGTCGCTGCCGGTGAAAAGGTTCTGCCCCGTCTCTTCATCGACGATGCTTTGATGCACATGCATCGCCGAGCCGGGTTCGCCCTCCATCGGCTTCGCCATGAACGTCGCGTACATGTGATGACGCAACGCCGCTTCGCGCACGGTGCGCTTGAAGAGAAACACACGGTCCGCGAGATTGAGCGGGTCGCCATGCAGGAAGTTGATTTCCATTTGCGCGGCGCCTACTTCGTGAATCAGCGTGTCGACTTCCAGTTCCTGAATGTCGCAGTACTCGTAGATGTCTTCGAAAAGCGGATCGAACTCGTTGACGGCTTCGATCGAATAGGCCTGGCGTCCCGTCTCGGCGCGCCCCGTGCGCCCGACGGGAGGCTGCAAAGGCAGGTCGGGGTCCTTGTTCATGTCGACCAGATAGAACTCAAGCTCCGGCGCGACGACGGGCTTCCAGCCTCTCGCCTTGTAGAGATCGAGCACGCGGCGCAGTACTCGGCGCGGCGAGATCGCGACGGGCGTGCCGTCGAAATGCACGCAGTCGTGAATCACCTGCGCGGTCGGATCGACGGCCCACGGGATGATGCGGATCGTCGAAGGATCGGGTACGCACACCATGTCGGGATCGGTGACGCCCGTGAGCGAGCCGTCGTCGGGATACTCGCCCGTCACGGTCTGGATCATCACGGCCTGGGGCAGCCGCATCGATTCTCCCAATTCGAACTTGCTGCGCGGAATGATCTTGCCGCGCGCGATGCCCGCCATGTCAGGAATGATCGCTTCGATTTCGGTGATGTGATGCTTCTTCAGAAATTCATCAATGTCTTGCATGATCGTTCTCTCTGTTTTATTGCGCGAGACGGGGATCAGGCGTGCGCTCTTGCAGCCGATCCCGTCTTCATACGCATTCGCTCGCGGCACGCTGCGCCAAACGCGCGGAAGATTGCTGTCGATAGCGCATCGTTCGCATGCTTCCATTCCGGATGCCATTGCACACCCAGCGCGAAAGCACGCGCATTCGCGACGCTGATTGCTTCGATCAAACCGTCAGGCGCGTGGGCTTCGACCGTGAGGCCGTTGCCGAGCCGCTCGACGCCTTGTCCGTGCAGTGAATTGACGCGCGCTTCGCTTGCGCCGCCGGCGAGCTTCTGCAACAGCCCGCCTTGCACGAGACGCAGCGCATGCGAAGGCCCGTACTGCACGTCGAGGTCATCGTCCTTGTTCTCGCGATGGTCGTCGTAGCCGTCCACCGTGTGAACGCTTTGATGCAACGTCCCGCCGAATACGACGTTCATTTCCTGAAAGCCACGGCAAATCGCAAGAACGGGGATGCCCGCGTCGATGGCGGCGCGCATCAGCGGCAGCGTCGTCGCGTCGCGTGCGGGGTCGTGTAGCGTGCCTGGCGCGCTCGCACGACCGCCGTAGCGATGCGGCTCGACGTTCGAATCGCTGCCCGTAAACAGCAGGCCGTCGACGTGCGCGAGCACGCCTTCGGGCGTTTGCCGTTCGCCTAACGCCGGCACCAACATCGCCAGCGCCTGCGAGCCGTCGACCACGGCCGCGATGTACTTCTCGCCGACCACATGAGATGGATGAGCGCCCCTCATCGTTCTGTCGGCGCTGATGCCGACCAAAGGTTTCGTTTGCATGACTAATCGTATTCGTTGATTGCTGCACTAACGCGACACGCATTGCAAAGGCCACTGTGTACGTGGCTGCGTGCGCGCGGCACGATTCCGCGGCCGTGCGCAACGCGCAAAGCCGCTTCAGGAGTGCTTGCTCGCCACGGTCGTCAGCGGATGGCGCCGCGTGTCGCGATCAGATACGCAGTCCGGTTTGCTCCGCTGCGTGCGACTGCGGGCGTGCAGCGACGCGTGCCCGGCGCAGGGGCGAGCGCAAGCGAAGACGCGGCGCAATGACGCGCGCGAAGCATCGGCCCGCGAGCGGGCCCGGCAGCGGAAGATGGAGAGACGCTAGGGCAAGAGCGATGCGACACCGTCGGTGTGCACCGCGATGAAGGCACGCGCTGAAATGGAGTTATGACGTCGGACGGAACGGCGCGACAGGATCGTGGAGACGGACAGAAAGCGGCGAAACGCACGCCTGCCGTTGCTGCCGTCGGCGATGGCGTTGTCATCGCGAAGACACCTCGCGAACTGACTACGATCCCACCTTATCAAAGGGCCTCGGACTCTCACGATGACACTCGACTGGCACGTAGAAGTATTGAGCGCCTCACACAAAAAACGCATCAATAAAAAAGAAAACGGGACGCCGGGTTGTCATTCAAAATACATTGTTTATCGCTATGACGCCGCTCGAATTGCTCAGCGCATTGGATAACCGAACGAAAGAACATCAACCTGCCATCAGCATATACGAGTCGTAAACGCCGGAAAAGCGTTTTCGTCAATTTATGCGGGCTTACCCTGAGCTATCTATCGATATTCAAATCGGCATTTGAATGCGGCAGGTATATAGAAGTGTCGATTTTTTGCAGGGTTTTCCCCGGCGGCAGTCGATTTAAAGTGACGAGTATATTCAATACACGTGTGTGCTATTCGAACCGCTGTTCTCGCACAGTTCTCGCTCATGAAACAGAATCGCGTGAGTTCTTCTGTCAGCTCATTGAAGAAGAAGCGGGCATGTATTTCGACGAGCGCTGCGGAATTCTTCACATTTGAAATCAAAGCGGAGTGCGCAGCCGTCTCACGCTGCGCAGAGATGCCGTACCACGGCGAACGCGCAAGGCTGGTGCTTTGCGTCACTTGTATGACATTGAGGCATCCTGATGGACAAGACGACATTGGCTTACTGGCATGAAAAGGCTGCGGCACTTGCAATCGAAGGCCGCGCGTTTATCGACGGCGAGTATCGGGCGGCTGAAAGCGGGCGCACGTTCGACTGTGTGAGTCCCATCGACGGCAAAGTACTCGCTCAGGTCGCCGATTGCGGCGAAGCCGACGTGAATGCGGCCGTGGGTGCCGCGCGCCGCACGTTCGAGGCAGGCGTGTGGTGCGGACTCAATCCGCGTCAGCGAAAGGCGAAGCTGCTCAAATGGGCTGCGCTGATGCGCGAACATCTCGACGAGCTTGCGCTGCTCGAAACATTGGATGCAGGCAAGCCGATCGGCGATACGACGTCAGTCGATGTGCCGGGCGCCGCGTATTGCGTCGAATGGTTTGCTGAGGCGATCGACAAGGTGGGCGGCGAAGTGGTGCCCGCGGATCATCATCTCGTCGGCCTCGTGACGCGCGAGCCGCTGGGTGTCGTCGCCGCCGTCGTGCCGTGGAATTTCCCGATCCTGATGGCGTCGTGGAAATTCGGACCCGCACTTGCGGCGGGCAACAGCGTTGTGCTGAAGCCATCGGAGAAGTCGCCGTTGTCGGCGATTCGCGTCGCGCAACTCGCGCTTGATGCTGGCATTCCTGCGGGCGTATTCAACGTGGTGCCGGGCGGTGGAGACGCAGGCAAGCTGCTCGCGTTGCATCGCGATGTCGATTGCCTCGCATTCACCGGGTCGACGAATGTCGGCAAGCTGATCATGCAATACGCAGGGCAATCGAATCTTAAGCGCGTATGGCTGGAGCTGGGCGGCAAGTCGCCGAACATCGTGCTGCCCGATTGCCCGGACCTAGAGCGCGCGGCAAAGACGGCTGCGGGCGCAATCTTCTACAACATGGGCGAGATGTGCACGGCCGGTTCGCGGCTGCTCGTGCATCGCGACATCAAGGACGTGTTTCTCGACAGGCTCATCGACGCGGCGCGCGGCTATATACCGGGCAATCCGCTCGATCCGAAAACGTCGATGGGCGCGATCGTCGATCAGCTTCAGCTGGATCGCGTGCTCGCGTATATCGAAGCGGGCCGCGCCGAAGCGAAGCTGTTGCATGGCGGTTCGCGCGTGCAGCAGGAAAGCGGCGGCTTCTATATCGAGCCGACTGTTTTCGACGTATCGCAACGCACCGCGAAGATCGCGCGCGAAGAGATCTTCGGGCCGGTGCTGTCGGTGATCACGTTCGATTCGATCGACGATGCCGTGAAGATCGCCAACGACAGCGACTACGGTCTCGCCGCAGCCGTGTGGACCGCAAACCTGACGACGGCACACGAAGTCGCGCGGCGTTTGCGCGCAGGCACCGTGTGGGTCAACTGTTATGACGAGGGCGGCGACATGAACTTCCCGTTCGGCGGCTACAGGCAATCGGGCAATGGCCGCGACAAGTCGCTGCATGCGCTGGAAAAGTATACGGAGTTGAAGTCGACGCTCGTTCGCCTGCGTTGAGTGACTCGCGCACGGGTACGAGTATTGAGCCGGGCGCAGGCGCGCTCATGATGCGCCGCGTCCGGGCATCGGCATGCCTTGCTCGCGGCACTCGACAGGGCAGCCGGCCTTCAGGCACGGCTTGTCGTCGCAGAATCGGCAGAGTTGCATCGCGTGCGATGCGTCGCGTGTTTCGTTCCAGAGTATCTTGATCAGCAGGTCTTCGAAGACGGCGCGTTCGTCGTCACCGAGTCGTCCGACGATGCGCTCCAGCAAGCGTCCACGCACCGTGCGCAAGCGGCTGGCTTCGCGACGCCCCGCAGGCGTCAAAGCCAGCGCGACCGAGCGCTTGTCGCTGCCTGCCTTCTTTTCGACGAGGCCCGCGTCGACGAGCCCAGCGACTGCGCGCACGGCGGCGGGGTGTGACAGAGCGACGGCTTCGCGCAGCACTTCGATCGACGAATCGGGATACTGGCCGATGGCATTGAGCATCGCGCGTGCGGTCGGTCCGGCGAGTTCGGGCAGCGTGGATCGCGAACTCAGATCGTCGTTCACCAGAACGGCGACCACACCGAGCAGGTTTGCCGTGCGCTGGATCATGACGCCACCTCGACGTGTGCAATGTGCATATGTGCATGATGCACATATCGATACACGGATTCAACGCGAATCCGGCTGACCCTCTTTTTTTCGTTTTTCAGTGAATTGCGCGGAAATATCCAGTAACGGATTCGTAACTCATCGACGAGTCGCTTCGACTATTGTTCTTATACCGGACTCCGGATTTACATACTGGCGTGTCGACGAAGATGAACAGAACACAGATCACGAGAAAGCTTGCCGTGCCGGCGCTCGTCGTCGGAACGATGCTTGCGTTGGGCGGTTGCGCCGTTGCGCCGCCCAGCGGGCCGAGCGTGGTCGCGCTGCCGCGCAAGGGCGAGCCGCTCGAGCAGTTCCAGCAGGACGATTACGCGTGCCGCGACTACGCGTTCCGCAGCACCGATGCGAATGGCGCGTCGCAGGCGGCGACGCACAATTCGGTGAACAGCGCGGCCGTCGGCACGCTCGGGGGCGCCGCGGTCGGCGCGCTGTTCGGCGCGGCGGCGGGCAACGCAGGCGCGGGCGCGGCGATCGGCGCGGGCAGCGGATTGCTGCTCGGCGGCGCGACAGGTGCGAACAGCGCGTCGTATTCGGCTTACGGTTTGCAGGCGCGCTACGACGCCGCCTACGCGCAGTGCATGGTGGCGAAGGGCAACTCAATCGCGCAGCCGCCCGCGCCCTCGTACTACTCGGCGCCGCCCGTCTATTACGCGCCGCGTCCTTACTACTACTATGGCCCGCCGGGCGTGGTCTACTCACCGTATCCCTATTACTGATCGGGCGTGAGCGAAAGACGCGAGTGCCTCACGTCTGGACATGTGCAGCATGCACATATCCGCGCTGTCTCTTGCTGCGCGATGAAAGCGATGAAAGTGATGAAGGCGATGAAAGCCCGTCAGTCCGGTGCGTACTTGAACTCGGGCAGCGCCTCCAGCGATGACTTCGTCGCGTCCGGCATCGTCACCTGCTTGCTGTTGATCTGCAGATCGCTGAATGGCACGGCGACATAGTGCTTGCCCATGCCGAGAAAGCCGCCCACCGAAAGTATCGCGAACGCAGTGTGATCGGACGGCGAGACGACCAGATCGTCGATGATGCCGATCTTGTCCTTGTCGCGGTTATAGACAGTCGCGCCCGAGAGCTTCGATGCGCGAAAGCCGGTGCCTGTCTGCATGACCTCGGTGTGGCGCTCGGTGATCGACTGCTGCGCGCCTTGCGCGAGCGCCGATGTCGTGACGAGCGCGGCCAGCAGACCTGCGAGGCCGATCCGGCATGTTCGATTGAATGCTTGTTGCACGATGGTCCTCCCTGTCGACCATAGTTGGCGCCTGTGACGCGTGCTGTCCTGATCCCATGCATGGACGTGCATGGCGTAACCGTCATTCTTTTTGATGAACGGTGCGCACCCTACGGCTTGTCGTCCTCGTAGTCGGGGTTCACGTCGGGATCGAGTGGCGGAGCGTCCGGGTCCTGCGGCGGACCGACGTTAGGCACGTCGGTTTTGACAGTCCCGGGTGAGGGCGAATCGGACTGATCGTGGCGGATCGGATCGTCGCCTTGGCTGGGCTTCGTGGGCATGGCCGGTCGTCCTTGGGTTCATTGCTGGCATAGGTGTTGCCAGCAAGTAGCGCTCCCGGCCGGGCGCTCGCGTGCGATCTACGCGTTCTCGCCGTTTTTCGCGGTTGCAGTTGCCGTCTCGCGTGGTTTCGCCTGCTTTTGCGCGGCCTCGGCTTCCGCGAGCCGGCGCGCCGCTTCGCCCACTTCCTGGCGGAACTGCACGAGCGCGCTGAGCGATGCGTCGGGCGGTTGCAGCGCCGACCACAGCACGTCGATCAGACGGTCGGCCGTCGCATCGATATCGCTGCGGCGATTGCCGAGCGTCGCGTCCCACAGCACATGCTCCATCGGGCCGAACACCAGCGAGCGCAACAGGCGCAGCGGCATGTCCGAGCGGATCTGGCCGGTTTGCTGGCCCTGCGAGAGCACGCGCATCAGCGGCGCGGTATAGCGCCGTTGCAGGCCCGTCAGTTCTTCGCTGAGCTCGTGCTGGCGCGTGCGTCCCTCGGACAGCACGAGCGCGCACAGGCCCGTCCCGTTGACCAGCATCAGCCGCAAATGCGTGCGGACGATGAACGCGAACTGCTGGCGGATACTGCCGTCGCGAGGCAGGCCCGACTCGATGGCCTCGATGATCTCGTCGTACCAGTCGCCGATCACGCGTGCGCACAGTTCGCGCTTGCCGCGAAAGTAGCTGAATACGGTGGCCTCGGAAATGCCGAGCCGTTGCGCGATTTCCGCCGTGGTCGCGCGCTCGTAACCCTTTTCGGAAAACACGTCGCGGCCCGCCTGAAGAATTTCCTTCACGCGCTGCTGCGATTTGCGTCCCGCCGGCTGGCGGCGCGATCCCGGCACTTCGGCCCTTGCTACGCCCATCATATGAGTCCAGTTCAGATTTCAGGGCAGGAAAGCCCCGCTGTGGCCGATACTACCACGGCAAATAGCGGTTCAGCGCGCACTTAACGATTTTGAGTGACACTCAAAAATACCGATTGACGCATACGTAAATCTGGAGTGAAATGCGGTCTATGCTGTCGCGCGCCGGTCATTCGGGCACCATCGGCCATCACACCGGCTGCGCGGCCGACAAGCTGGCTGAGCCCCGCTCAGAAAAAACGGTTGATGCGATGCGGCGCGCACCTGCGCGTGGTCCGCGCACGATGAACTCCTGGAGACACACAAATGATTAACCTGCCCGGTTTGCAGTTCCCGCTTGGTGAAGAGATCGAGATGCTGCGCGACAGCCTCGCGTCGTTTGCGGCAAAGGAGATTGCGCCGCGCGCGGGCGAAATCGACCGCACCGATCAATTCCCGATGGACCTGTGGAAGAAGTTCGGCGATCTGGGCGTGCTGGGCATGACCGTCTCCGAAGAGTACGGCGGCGCGAACATGGGCTACACGGCGCACATGGTCGCGATGGAGGAGATTTCGCGGGCGTCGGCATCGGTGGGTCTTTCTTATGGCGCGCACTCGAACCTGTGCGTGAACCAGATCCACCGCAACGGCAACGAAGCGCAAAAGCAGAAGTACCTGCCGAAGCTGGTGTCGGGCGAGCACGTCGGCGCGCTTGCGATGAGCGAGCCGAACGCGGGCTCGGATGTCGTCAGCATGAAGCTGCGCGCCGAGAAAAAGGGCGACCGCTATGTGCTGAACGGCACGAAGATGTGGATCACGAACGGCCCGGATTGCGACACGCTCGTCGTCTATGCAAAGACCGACATCGAAGCGGGCCCGCGCGGCATTACGGCGTTCATCGTCGAGAAGGGCATGAAGGGGTTCTCCGTTGCGCAGAAGCTCGACAAGCTCGGCATGCGCGGCTCGCACACGGGCGAGCTGGTGTTCGAGAACGTCGAAGTGCCGGAAGAGAACATCCTCGGTGAACTGAACGGCGGCGTGAAGGTGCTGATGAGCGGCCTCGACTACGAACGCGCGGTGCTCGCGGGTGGCCCGACGGGCATCATGATGGCCGTGATGGATGCCGTCGTGCCGTATATCCACGACCGCAAGCAGTTCGGCCAGTCGATCGGCGAATTCCAGCTGATCCAGGGCAAGGTCGCCGATCTGTACACCACATTGCAGGCGTGTCGCGCGTATCTGTACGCGGTTGGCCGCCAGCTCGACACGATCGGCGCGGGACACGTGCGCCAGGTGCGCAAGGACTGCGCGGGCGTGATTCTCTACACGGCCGAAAAGGCCACGTGGATGGCGGGCGAAGCGATCCAGATTCTCGGCGGCAATGGCTACATCAACGAGTACCCGGTGGGCCGTCTGTGGCGCGATGCGAAGCTCTATGAAATCGGCGCGGGCACGAGCGAAATCCGCCGCATGCTGATCGGCCGCGAACTGTTCGCGGAAACGATGTAAAGCACGCGCATCGAAAAGGAGAACAACGCGATGCCGATCATCGAATCGAAGTTGAATCCGCGCTCCGACGATTTCCGTACGAACGCGGCCGCGCTCGAAGCGCTCGTCGAAGACCTGAAAGCGAAGATCAGCAAGCTCGCGTTGGGCGGCGGTCCCGCCGCGCGCGACAAGCATGTGTCGCGCGGCAAGCTGCTGCCGCGCGATCGCATCGCGCAACTGCTGGATCCGGGCACGCCGTTTCTCGAACTGTCGCAGCTTGCGGCGTTCGGCATGTATCACGACGATGCGCCGGGCGCGGGTGTCATCACGGGCATTGGCCGCATCGCGGGCCAGGAGTGCGTGATCGTCTGCAACGACGCGACCGTGAAGGGCGGCACTTACTACCCCGTCACGGTGAAGAAGCACGTGCGCGCACAGGAAATCGCGCAGGAAAACCGCTTGCCGTGCGTGTATCTCGTCGATTCGGGCGGCGCGAATCTGCCGAACCAGGACGACGTGTTCCCCGACCGTGACCACTTCGGCCGCATCTTCTACAACCAGGCGAACCTCTCCGCGCAAGGCATTCCGCAGATCGCCGTCGTGATGGGCTCGTGCACGGCGGGCGGCGCGTATGTGCCCGCGATGAGCGACGAGTCGATCATCGTGAAGAACCAGGGCACGATCTTTCTCGGCGGCCCGCCTTTGGTCAAGGCGGCGACGGGCGAAGAGGTCAGCGCGGAAGATCTCGGCGGCGGCGACGTGCATACGCGTCTGTCCGGTGTCGCCGATCATCTCGCGCAAAACGATGCGCACGCACTGGCGATTGCGCGCAGCATCGTCGGCAATCTGAACCGGCGCAAGGACATGCCCGTCACGATGCAGGAGCCGAAGCCGCCGCGCCATGACGTGAAGAGCATTTACGGCGTGATTCCCGTCGATACGCGCAAGCCTTTCGATATCCGCGAAGTGATCGCGCGCATCGTCGACGATTCCGCGTTCGACGAGTTCAAGGCGCGCTACGGCACGACGCTCGTGTGCGGTTTCGCGCATATCTGGGGGCACCCGGTCGGCATCGTCGCGAACAACGGCATTCTGTTTTCCGAGTCCGCGTTGAAGGGCGCGCACTTCATCGAGCTGTGCGCGCAGCGCAAGATTCCGCTCGTGTTCTTGCAGAACATCACGGGCTTCATGGTGGGCCGCAAGTACGAGAACGAGGGCATTGCGCGCAATGGCGCGAAGATGGTGACGGCCGTCGCAACGGCGAAGGTGCCGAAGTTCACGGTGATCATCGGCGGCTCGTTCGGCGCGGGCAACTACGGCATGTGCGGCCGCGCGTATTCGCCGCGTTTCCTGTGGATGTGGCCGAACGCGCGTATCTCGGTGATGGGCGGCGAGCAGGCGGCATCGGTGCTCGCGACCGTGAAGCGCGACGGCATCGAAGCGAAGGGCGGCACGTGGACGGCCGAGCAGGAAGAGGCGTTCAAGCAGCCGATCCGCGAGCAGTACGAGCATCAGGGCCATCCGTATTACGCGAGCGCCCGCTTGTGGGACGACGGCGTGATCGATCCCGCGCAGACGCGCGACGTGCTGGGTCTCGGGTTGTCGGCGGCGATGAATGCGCCCATCGAAGACACGCGCTTCGGCGTATTCCGCATGTGATGCCATCGATCGAGGAGCCCACGATCATGCAATACGAAAACCTGACCGTCGCAATCGATAACCGGATCGCCACCGTCACGCTCAATCGCCCCGACGTGCGCAACGCGTTCAACGAAGCGATGATCGCGGAAATCACGTCGGTCTTTCGCGCGATGAACGAACGCGACGACGTGCGCGCCGTCGTGCTCGCCGCGAACGGCAAGGCGTTCTGCGCGGGCGCGGACCTGAACTGGATGAAGAAGATGGCCGGTTACTCGGATGACGAGAACCGCGCCGATGCGATGCGTCTTGCCGACATGCTCGCGTCGATCTACCGCTGCAACAAGCCGGTGATCGCCCGCGTGAACGGCGATGCCTACGCGGGCGGCATGGGCCTGATTTCGGCGTGCGATATCGTCGTGGCCGTCGATACCGCGAAGTTCTGTCTCTCCGAAGCACGCCTCGGCCTGATTCCCGCGACGATCGCGCCGTATGTGATCCGCGCGCTCGGCGAACAGGCATCGCGCCGCTACTTCACGACCGCCGAGCAGTTCGACTGCGCAACGGCATATCGCCTTGGCCTCGTCGGCGAATGCGTGAGCGCGGACAAGCTCGACGAAACCGTGCAGCAGATCGCAGCGACGCTGTGCGCGAACGGCCCGCAAGCGGTGAAGGCCTGCAAGCAACTGGTTCAGGACGTAGCGGGCCGCGAGCTGAACGCGGCGTTGATCGAAGAGACAGCGGCGCGCATCGCGCAGGTTCGCGCGAGTGCCGAAGGACGCGAAGGCGTCGCGTCGTTCCTCGAAAAACGTTCGCCTTCGTGGCGCGCGTGAACGCGCGGCATATGAAGCCGAACGCGACGGCACGCGCACACAGAACAACACCCCATCGAGACACCTCATGTTCAACAAGATCCTGATAGCGAACCGGGGCGAAATTGCCTGCCGCGTCGCCGCGACCTGCAAGCGGCTCGGCATCACGAGCGTCGCGGTCTATTCCGACGCCGACGCGAACGCGAAGCACGTCGCCGCGTGCGACGAAGCCGTGCACATCGGCGGATCGACGGCGGCGGAGAGTTATCTGCGCGTCGAACGCATCATCGAAGCGGCGCTTGCGACGGGCGCGCAGGCTGTGCATCCCGGCTACGGCTTCTTGTCGGAGAACGAGGACTTCGCGCACGCGTGCGAGAAGGCGGGCATCGAGTTCATCGGGCCGCCCGTCGAAGCGATTGCCGCGATGGGCTCGAAAGCGGCCGCGAAGGCGCTGATGCATTCGGCCGCTGTGCCGCTCGTGCCGGGCTATCACGGCGACGATCAGAACGCCGATCTGCTGCATCGCCAGGCCGACGAAATCGGCTATCCGGTGTTGCTGAAGGCGAGCGCGGGCGGCGGCGGCAAGGGCATGCGGGTCGTCGAGCGCACGGAAGATTTCGCGGCCGCGCTCGCGTCGTGCAAGCGCGAAGCGGCGAGCAGCTTCGGCAACGACCGCGTGCTGATCGAAAAGTATCTGACGCGGCCGCGCCACGTCGAAGTGCAGGTGTTCGCGGACAAGCACGGCGGCGCCGTGTATCTGTTCGATCGCGACTGCTCGGTGCAGCGCCGCCATCAGAAAGTGCTCGAAGAAGCGCCCGCGCCGGGCTTGCAGCCGCATGTGCGGCGCGCGATGGGCGAGGCGGCCGTCGCGGCGGCGCGCGCGGTGAACTACGTCGGCGCGGGCACGGTCGAGTTCATCATGACGGCGGGCGGCGACTTCTACTTCATGGAGATGAACACGCGCCTGCAAGTCGAGCATCCCGTCACGGAGATGGTCACGGGCCAGGATCTCGTCGAATGGCAGTTGCGTGTCGCGTCGGGCGAGCCGCTGCCGCTCGCGCAGGAACAGTTGAAGATCGAAGGCCATGCGATCGAAGCGCGTATCTACGCCGAGCATCCCGCGCGCGGCTTCCTGCCGTCGACGGGCACGTTGAAGCATCTGCGCATGCCGGATGGCGTCGAGTTCTCGTTGGGGCTGGGCGGCGAGCGCGCGCCCGTGCGCATCGACAGCGGCGTGCGCGAAGGCGATACGATCACGCCGTTCTACGACCCGATGATCGCGAAGCTGATCGTGCACGGCGCGAGCCGCGACGAAGCGTTGAAGCGCATGAGCCATGCGTTGCGCGACTGCGAAGTGGTTGGGCCGCATACGAACGTCGAGTTCCTGCAACGCATCGTGACGAGCGTGCCGTTCTCGACGGGCGACCTCGATACGGGTTTGATCGAGCGTCATCACGATGCGCTTTTTGCGCCGGTTGCGAAGCCGTTCCGCGAAGCGCTGGCGCTCGCTTGCGGCGCGCTGATGACGCGCGAAGGCGGGCTCGCGCACGGCGCGTCGCCGTGGGATGCGCTGTCGCACTGGCGTCTGAATGGCGGCTATACGCAGACGCTCAACTGGCGCGATGTCGAGAAAGAGGCTGCATTTACAGCGGTTTTCTCGCGCGACGGCGAATCGCGGACGCTCACGCACGATGGCAAGACGGAGCCGTTCAAGTGGTGGACGGGCGCGGGCAAGCATGAATACGGCGCGACGATCGGCGATGCGCACGTGACGGGTCGTGTGTTCATCGACGGCGATACGTTCCATGTGTTTTGCCGTGGCGAAGCGCTGGCATTCGAATGGCAGAACCTGCTCGCGCATGCCGCCGATGCCGAGCACGGCGAAGGGCGTCTCACCGCGCCGATGCCCGGCAAGGTGATCGCGGTGCTGGTCGAAGAGGGCGCTGTCGTCGAGAAGGGGCAGCCGCTGCTCGTGATGGAAGCGATGAAGATGGAGCACACGATCGGCGCGCCCGCAGCGGGCAAGGTGGCGGAGGTGCTGTACGGCGTCGGCGATCAGGTCGCCGACGGTGCGCAGCTGCTGGTGCTCGACGTCGAATAACGCACAGATAACGCTTAGGCACTCGACGTCATGCGAGGCGCGCGTAGTTCGCTACGCGCGCCTCGTTTTCCATTTGCGCGATGCAGTCGTACGCTTCGTGTGGCAACACCGAAAAGCCTTTGAGCCGCAGGCGTCGCGAACGCGCGGGCTGTGTCGCGAGGGCTTGATCGAGCGCGACGCGCAGCGCGGCGATCTGTTCGATCGATATGTTCTTCGCGGCGATCAGCGGCAAGCCCGGTGATGCGCCCGCATAGCCGATCTCTTTCACTGCACTCGCGAGCTGCGGATACGCGTCGCGCACGAACGCCATCGTCACGCAATCGATCGCGGCAATGTCCGCGCGGTTGTCGGCAAGCGCGCGAAGCGAGCCGAGATGCGAGCCCGTCTCCAATGTCGCGCCGAAGAACCGGCCATCGCGGGCAAGCGGCGCAACCGCGTGCCGCAATGCGTTGTAGCCGCTGTTCGAATCGGTCGCGTTGTATGCGGCACGCGCGTCGCGACATGTGTCGAGAGAATCGAACTGCGCGCTGGCCCGAGTGACAAGCACGCTCGAATACGTTGCACCGTCGCAGCCTGGCGCGTCGAAGTGCGGCGTCGCGATCAATCGCACATGTTCGTGCAGGCCGAGCACGTAGGGATAGCCGCATGTCTGCGAGATCAGCAGGCCGGGTTGACGCCAGAACGCATGCAGATCGTCCGGCTCGACGATCCGTGCGGTCGGATCGACATGCTTCAGCACGTCGATGAGCAGCGTGCGCCAGTCGGCCGCGAGTGCGGGCGACACGTTGTACATCGGCAGGGCGGCGATCGCGTTCATGCCTGCGATTCTAAACGCGGATCGGCCGGTGATGTGGCCACCGCACCGATGTCGATGGCGCAGCGACGATCGCAATGTGCATCCTGCCCATCGGGCAAGACGGACCATCGCCGCGCGCACTCTGTTTCGCGGATGCCCTAACACTCTCGGGACCCGCGTTCAGACTCGACTCTACGAATTACGGCGCAGCGAACACATCAGTTGAATTCGCGGGACTGCCCGAGTTCGTTTGCACGAAGAACGGCACGAAGCTCGTTCCCCGGACGTCGAGACCCTGATAATCACCCACGAAAAAGCCCTCCGCGTTCGGCGCCAATTTCATATCGAATGGACCTGACACCTTCACTTCGCCGCCGAAGCTCTGTCCGCCATTGGTCGATGTGGTGCGCCAGATGTTGGTGGGCAATGTCGTCATGTTTCCGGCCTGCAAGTCGCGAAGATCGTAGTAGGTGACGGCGACCGTGCCGGCGGAATTGACGCGAATGGACGGATTGAAAGCGGCATGCCCCGTCGGCGTGTTGACGCGGATCGGACTGCTCCAGGTTTTCCCGCCGTCGGTGGACGTGGACAGCGCGATCTCGTCGAACTGACCGCCATTGAAGCGCGAGTCCTGCCAGACGACGTAAAGCTGACCTGTCGCCGCGTCGATTGCGGGCTCGGGAATGATATCGCCGGTACGCAAAGGCTCATTCGTATTCGGGTCCGTGACGCCGACGGTTCTCAAGTCGGCGATGATCTGCGGCTTCGTCCACGTTGCCCCATCGTCCGTCGACTTGATGAACGCGACCTTGTTGGCCGTCACGCTGAAGGGCGGCGAGATCAGATTGAAAAAGTCATAGAGGGTTCCATTCCGTGAATCGACCACGATCTGGTTGCCGATAGTCTGCTGCCGCGACGGAACCTTCACGATGACGGAGGGCGAGCTCCATGTCTTGCCTCCGTCCACAGTCTTCGAAAAGTAAGCCGGTCCGCGGAAAGCGGCCGTGTGCAGATTGGCGTACGGATTGCCATTCGGCAACTCGAGCCGGTCCCACACTGCGTATGCAACGCCTGCCTTGATCGGGTTGGCAGTGACCGACTCCTTGTCGTTGAAGAACTGCACCGTCGGCTCGTTGTTGGCGATGAGCACGCTCAGGTTTCCCCACGTGATGCCGCCATCCGTCGACACTGCCGCGGCCACGGCATTGTTGTTGTTGGACTGGTTGAAGGAAATGGATACCGAATACGCGGTGCCGTCCGGTCCGATCGACACCCACGGGTCCGACGCACGCTCATATCCGAGTCCGTTTGCGCATGCGCTAAAGGGAAGATTGGTCTGCTTCCACGTCTGGCCGCCATCGAAAGAGTAGCCGGCGACGAGACCGTGCGCTCCGCCATTGTCCCAGCGGTCCTGTTGCCATACGCCGATCAGGTTCGACTGATTGGCGGGATTGACGGCCAGCCACGGTTCGACCTCGGCGTTCACGAAGTTAGTGCCGGGTCCGCCGATCGTGCAGTTTGCAAACGGGCTGGGTGTGGCGGAAACGAGAACGGGGGCAGCCAGGCTCGTTGTACTCGCGGCGAACGCGAGAACCAGTGTTGTCCCTGACAGAAGTACATTGGATGTGTTGCGACGCATGAAAGCCCTCTCTTTTCATTTGCGGTCTGCAACAGGCGCGACAGTAGCTTCCGAGGCTGCACATGCGCTACCCATCCGGCTGCTGCATGCCACCAGCGGTGAAAACCGACACCGCGTCGGTACGGCTCCATCACAAGTTGAGGTGTGCTCTCGTCGTCGGGCGACAGTACTTTGCTTGGGTTGCCCGTCCGCCGTTTAACGGCTGACAATCGTCGGCCGAATGCAATGGACTTTAGGTCGTGGCCGCATTTGTAGCAAGAATCTTTTGTGACGGCGAGGGTATTTGCTGGGCGTTGCGGAACATCAATACGCCATTCAATGAGATCTTCGGCTTTGCGAGTACGCGCGCAATGACTCGACGTTTGAAGTCCGATAAAGAAAGGACTTTAAATGTTCTCAAATTGCGAGTAGTTCTCACGTTATTCGGAGTGGATGCTATTCGACGTACTTCATTTTCGCGATCCACTCCCTTTGATGCCAGTAAAGCGAATCAGCGTTCAGGCTTCGCAGATCGAGGCGACACGGGAACAGCGTTTGCTGTCGAAGCGGCTCCGTCGGCAATACCGATATCCGGCCGGATTCTCAGCGTCATCACCGCGCCGAGCAGCAGGAAAAGCAGCGATCCCACGAAAGGCAAACTCCAGTTGCCCGTCGCATCGATCACCGCGCCGAACAGCATGGGCGAGATGATCGTGGCGATGGCCACGCCCGTATTGAGCATGCCGCTCGCCTCAAGCCTCCATCGAATCATCAATGATGTGACGCTTGATCGAGATCAGCGGAGCAATTGCAGTACTTTGCTATCTTCATTCCTCTCTGAGAAAGCCGTACCTGTTGCTTCGAGTTCCCGCTATGTCGACATCCGCAATGCAATGCACGCCAATACTTCCTCCCGATCTGCAGCTGGGAGAACCTATAACCGATGCAACGCATAGCGAGTTCATTCGCCTGCTCGACGTGGCGGACTCTGCTTCCGACGAATCGCTCATCGCGTCGTTCGACGCCTGGATCGCGCACACCAACGAACATTTCGCACAAGAAGAATCGTGGATGGAAGCGTTGGACTTTGGACCTCGTCATTGCCATGCGGGCCAGCATCATCATGTTCTGCACGTGGTCGACGCGGTGCGCAGCGAAATGACTGACAACGGCCGCTTTGACCTGGGCCGGCGACTGTTGAGCGAATTGCGTGTGTGGTTCGCGCATCACGTGAGAACGATGGATGCAATGATGGTCGCCTACATGCAGGAACACGGCATTCCTCAGGCTGCGTGAACGATACACGAGCCACTCTCATCGATTCACGCAACTTCAGACCAGTCATTCGCTTACATGGCAAACGACATCGTTATCGTGGGCGCAGGCCCCGTGGGGCTATGCCTCGCGCACTCACTCAGTGGCCTCGGCCTGCGAATCGCATTGATCGAGCAGCAGCCTTTGAATGAAATCAGCGAGCCGAAATTCGATGGCCGTGAAATCGCGCTGACTCAAAAGTCGGTTCGATTCATGCAGCAATTGGGTCTCTGGGATCTCATCGACGCAGACGCACGTTCTCCGCTGCGCCGCGCGAAGGTATTCAATGGCTCGTCGCTTTCCGCGCTGGAGATCGGGCACGAACTGGCCGGTCATACGGAGCTGGGCTGGCTGGTTTCCAATCACTTGATCCGCAAGGCCGCTTATGACGCGGTACATCGCAGTATCGCTGAGAACCATGACGTCACGCTGCTCGCGTCGGAAAAGGTGAGTAGCGTCAAGAGCGGTGACACCTCTGCCAGCGTGACACTGGAAAGCGGAAAGACCCTCTCGGCCAGTCTGATCATTGCAGCCGATAGCCGCTTCTCGGCGACGCGCAAAATGATGGGAATTTCGGCCGATATGCGCGACTTCGGCAAATCGATGATCGTGTGCCGAATGACACACGCGCAGCCTCATCAGCATACCGCGTGGGAATGGTTTGGATATGACCAGACGCTCGCGCTGCTTCCGATGAATCCGGATCGATCGACGAACGCGCATCAGTCGTCAGTGGTGCTCACGCTGCCCGGGTGTGATGCGACGCGGCTTGTATCGCTCGATCCAGACGAATTCAGCGCAAACATCGAGCAAAGATTCGCGCGGCGGCTGGGCGCGATGAAACTGGCGAGTACCCGTCATCTCTATCCATTAGTCTCCGTTTATCCCGCGCGATTCGTCGGAAAGCGCTTCGCGGCAGTGGGCGACGCTGCTGTCGGCATGCATCCCGTGACTGCGCACGGGTTCAACTTCGGACTGGCGAGTGTCGAGACGTTATGCAAGGAAATCGTCGCCGCGCAGAGGAACCGCTTCGATGTGGGCGCCGAGTCCGTCTTGAGCCGCTACGAAGATCGCCATCGCCGCGCGACCAGACCGCTCTATCTCGCCACGCGCCTTGTCACTGACATCTACACGAACAGTAGCGTTCCGGCGAAACTGGCGCGAAACATCATGCTGCGTGCTGCTTCGTTCGCGACGCCTTTCAGAAAAGCTATTGCAGCTTCGTTGACCGGCTAGGCATCTCATATGCGGCGGCTTCCCCAGCCGCCGCTTGCCAGCCGCTCACGGCACGACCGGGCTAGACAGCGGCTGCCTGTTCATCGCTGCCGGTACATAAAGTCCCAGCGTAGTGCACGCCGCTCCGGCGCCTGAAGTCCCGCCCCTTTGCGACCGCGATCCTGCGTCGCTCGTCCGTCTTCCCCGATTTCCCGTTCGTCGCGTCTTTCCGCGTAAACCCGCTTGCACCATGTTTTTGATCCTTCTATATTGGAATACACCATCAACTATTACTATGCGATAAATCATGAGCGAAGACGTGTTGTTGTCGAATCATGGCCGCGTCGCGGTCATCACGCTGAACCGTCCCGAACGCCTGAACGCATGGACGACGCCGATGCGTGAATCGATCATCGAGGCGCTGGACCGCTTCAACGCCGACGACGAAGTGGCGGCGATCATCATGACGGGTGCGGGCGACCGCGCGTTCTCGGCGGGACAGGATCTGTCGGAGGCGCATGATTTCGACGGCGAACGTGCGGTGGCATGGGTCAAGGAATGGCAGCGGTACTACACCGCGCTGCGCGGCCTGAAAAAGCCGCTCGTGATCGCGCTGAACGGCACGGCCGCGGGCTCGGCGTTCCAGGTCGCCTTGCTCGGCGATATCCGCGTGGGCCATCCCGGCGTGCGGATGGGCCAGCCGGAAATCAACGCGGGCATCGCCAGCACGACGGGCCCGTGGATCATGAATGCGATGCTCGGCATGTCGCGCACCATCGAACTGACGCTTACCGGGCGTCTGATGGACGCCGACGAGTGCCATCGCATCGGCCTCATTCATCACCTCGTTCCCGAAGACCAGGTGTTCGGGAAGGCGCTGGAAATCGCCACCGAGCTGGCCGCGAAGCCACCCGTCGCGATGCGTCTGGACAAGCAGCGCTTTCGCGAGATGACCGAGCCGGGTTTCGTCGACTGCATCGAAGCGGGCGTGCGCATTCAGCGCGAAGCGTATGACTCCGGGGAGCCTGCGCGCATGATGGAGGCGTTCTTCAGCAAGCGCGCGAAGTGAGTCGAGCCTGAATCGAGCACGAGTCGAGCTGTTCCCATTGCAATCACAACTGCGGGAGACCTGAGCAATGACGCAAGACTTCAACCCGACGCGCCGCCGCATTCTGCAAGGCGCGGGCGCGCTCGCCGTGACCAGCGCGATGCCGCTCGCCGCGCGCGCGCAGACGAAGCAGATCGTGGTGTCCGATCCAGGCGGCCCTTACACCACCGCCTATCGCGAGGCTTTCTACGATCCGTTCGAGAAAGCCACCGGTATCAAGGTCGTGAGTGTCGCGCGCGAATCGCAGCCCGTTGCGCAATTCGCCGCGATGGTCCAGACGAAGAACTACGTGTGGGACGTCACGACGCTCACGCTATCCGCCGACATTCCGTATCTCGAAGCGAAAGGCCTGCTCGAACCCATCGGCCTGAAGACGAGCGACTATCCGGATGTGATGTCGGAGGCGATCACGCCGAACTGGCTGGGCGTCGATGTGTATTCGACCGTGCTCGCGTATCGCAGCGACAAGTTCGGCCAGAATGGTCCGAAATCGTGGGCGGACTTCTGGGACGTGAAGCGCTTTCCGGGCCGCCGCTGCCTGCGCCGCAGTCCGCTCGACACGCTCGAGCAGGCATTGCTCGCCGACGGCGTGCCGCTCGACAAACTTTATCCGCTCGACGTGGATCGCGCGTTCAAGAGCCTCGACAAAATCAAGCCGCACATCAACATCTGGTGGACCTCCGGCGCGCAGGCGATGCAGGCGATTCAAAGCGGCGACGTCGACATGATCTCGACGTGGAACGGCCGCGCGCAAGCGGCGAAGGACGGCGGCGCGCCCGTTTCGATCGTCTGGAATCAGGGCTTGTATTCGATCGAAGGCTGGGGCATTCCGAAGGGCACGCCTCGTGCGGATGCCGCGAAGCAGTTCGTGCGCTTCTGCGCCGACGCGAAGCGCCAGGCGCTGCTCACGCGCACGCTCGCCTATGGCCCGACCAACCGCAAGGCCTTCGATACGATCAGCAAGGAGCGCGCGACGCTTCTGCCCACGGCGCCCGACAACATCCGCGACATGCGCCTGCCGAGTCCGCAGTGGTGGGAAGAGAACCGTCAGAAGGTCACCGAGCGGTTCAATTCGTGGGTCATTTCGTGAGGACGGCAAGATGAGCTCGAAACTCGAGGCGATCGGCATCGCGAAACGCTACGGCGATTCGGTTGCGCTGGAACCGACGGATCTCGCCGTGCAGGCCGGCGAATTCCTGACGCTGCTCGGTCCCTCGGGTTCGGGCAAGACCACGATGCTGCAGATGATCTCGGGCCTCGTCGCGCCGAGCGAGGGGCGCATCGAGATCGACGGGCGCGACGTCACCTACGTCGAGCCTGGTAAGCGCGGCATCGGCATGGTGTTTCAGAGCTACGCGCTGTTTCCGCACATGAGCGTGTGGGACAACGTCGCATACGGTTTGCGCATGCGCCGCAAGTCGCGCGACGACGTGCGCGCCGCCGTCGACGATGCGCTCGCGATGGTGCGCATGACTGAATACGCGAAGCGCTTTCCGAAGGAGCTGTCGGGCGGGCAGCAGCAGCGCATCGCGCTCGCGCGCTGCTTCGCGTACCGGCCTTCCGTCATTCTGCTCGACGAACCGCTCGGCGCACTCGATAAAAAATTGCGCGAGCACATGCAGTCCGAAATTCGCCGGCTGCACAAGGAACTCGGCGCGACCTTCGTCTACGTGACGCACGATCAGGACGAAGCGCTCACGCTCTCCGATCGCATTTGCCTGATGAACCAGGCGCGCATCGAACAGGTGGGCACGCCCGCCGATCTCTACGACCGTCCCGCGACACGCTTCGCGGCTGGCTTCATCGGCCACTCGAATCTGCTGGAAGGCGCGCTCGACGATGCGCGCAGCGCAAGCGGCGAGCCGATCCTGCTCGCAGCGGGCGGCCGCATTCCACTGCCGATGAGCGCGCCCATCATGCCCGCCGCGCGCCACACGCTGCTCGTGCGCCCCGAAGCGCCGCGCCTCGTCGAGCCTGCGAGCGGCTTTGTCGACGGCACCATTGCGGATGTCGTCTTCTTCGGCAGCGACACGCGCGTACAGCTGTCGATGAACGACGGCAGCCAGCTCACCGTGCGTTGCGAGCGCAGCCTGTCGCCGCGCATCGGCGACAAGGTGGGCCTCGTGTGGGACCCGTATCGCACGACGCTGCTCCACGCCTGAGGAACCGTCATGACCATCGCTCTGCACGCGCACCGCGAGAACGAAGCCTCGCGTCGCGGCCGGTCCGCCTGGCTCGCGCGCTCGTTGCGCTTCCTGCCGATCGTGCCGACGCTGCTGTTCCTGCTCGTGTTCTTCATCGTGCCCGTCAGCGAAATTTTGCAAGGGGGGCTTGTCAGCGCTGACGGGCAGGTCGGCCTCGCGCAGTTTGCCCGCATCGCGCGCACGCCTGTCTATGCGAAGGTGCTGTGGATCACGTTCGCCATTTCGTTCATGACGGCGGCGCTGTCGATCCTGCTCGGCTATCCCGTCGCGTACATGTTGAGCCGGCTATCGGAGCGGGTGCGCGAACGCTGGCTGCTGTGGATCATGCTGCCGTTCTGGACCAGCTATCTCGTCAAGACCTACGCGTGGATGCTGCTGCTGTCGAAAACAGGCGTGCTCTCGACGATCGCGCTCTCGCTCGGCCTCGTACACGAGACGACGGGCACGATTCCATCGCTGACGGGCGTGCTGATCGGCATGGTGCATTCGATGCTGCCGCTCGCCGTGATGACGATGCTTCCCGTGATGCGCGGCATCGACGATCGCCTCGCGCAAGCGGCTGAAACGCTCGGCGCGGAACGCAGCACCAGCTTCTTCACGGTGTTCCTGCCGTTGTCGTCGCCGGGCGTGGCGGCGGCGGGGCTGCTCGTGTTTATCTCGAGCCTCGGCTTCTTCATCGTGCCCGCGCTGCTCGGCTCGCCAAAGGAAACGATGATCGCGCAACTCGTGATCTCGTCGGTGCTCGAACTGTTCGACATGCGCTTCGCGGGCGCACTCTCGACGGTGCTGCTCGTCTGCTCGATCGTGATCTTCTTCGTGTACGACCGCATGGTGGGCCTCACGTCGCTGACGGGCGAAGTGACGGAGCGCTCGCGCGGCTCGCGCGCGCAAGGCTTGCGGCTCGCGTTGCTGATGGCGCTCGGCCGCGTCTTCGCGCCTCTGATGATGCGTCGTAACGCCCACGGCGAACCGTCCGCGCGCGCGACGAGCCCGCTCGGTCTCTACACGTGCATCGTCATGGTGGTGCTCGTCGCGCCCGTGCTCTCGGTGATTCCGTATGCGTTCACGAAGAGCGACTACATCGCGTTTCCGCCGAAGCTTTTCAGCACGCGTTGGTTCGGCACGTTCATCGATTCGCCCGTGTGGCAGAGCGCGATCGTCCGCTCGTTCGAAGTGGGTCTCGGCACGGCGCTGCTTTCGCTGCTGCTCGGATTCGGCGCGACGCTCGCGATGACCCGCATGCCGCGCCGCGCGAGCAAGCCGATGTTCGCGCTGTTCGTCGCGCCGCTGATCGTGCCGCGCATCGTGGTCGCGGTGGGTCTGCTGTATCTCTTCGGACGCTTCGGGCTCACGGGCACGAACCTCGGGCTCGTGATCGGTCATACGGTGCTTGCGATTCCGTATGTGGTCGTGACGCTCGCCGCAGGCTTTCAGCGCTTCGACTGGCGTCTCGACGACGCCGCACGCGTGATGGGTGCGTCGCCGTTGCGGCGCATCACGTCGGTCGTGATGCCGCTGCTGATGGCGAGCGTGACGGCGGCGTTCCTGTTCGCGTTCCTCGTTTCCTTCGACGATCTGACCATTGCGATCTTCGTGAGCGGCGGCATCAACTCGACGCTGCCCAAGCAGATGTGGGACGACATCCAGCTCGCGATCACGCCGACGCTCGCGGCCGTATCGACGACGCTCGTCATCCTGATCGCGCTCGTCGTCGCGGCGTCTTCCTGGCTCAAGCGCCGCGCGCGTTAAATCTCAGGCTCTCATACCCATCCAGACATGCATCACTACCCAGAATACTTCGCTCACCGGCACCCCGACGACGAACTCGACTGCGCGCCGCTGCTCGCCGCGGGATTGCGTCGCGAGCCCGCGCGCACCGTGGTTCATTTCGACGATCGCGCGATCACCTGCGAGGATGCCGCGCGACACATCGCGCAGTTGCAGCGCTGGTTCGCGGACGAAGGGCTCGTGCCGGGCGATCGCGTCGCCGTGATGCTCGGCAACAGCGCCGAACACATCCATCTGATTTACGCGCTGGTGCTGAGCGGCCTCGTCTGGGTGCCGGTGAACACGAAGCTGCGCGCGGCGGGTCTGGAATATGTGCTGCAGCATGCGGAGCCGAAGCTCTTCGTCATCGAGGACGCATTCGACGATGTGACTTCGCAGATCGAGTGCGGCCCATCGCGGCGCGTGCGTCTGCCCGCGTTCGACGCGAACGATGCGGACGCCGCTTTCGTGACGCCTCGAATCGGCGTACATGATCCGCTGTGCGTCATCTACACGTCGGGCACGACGGGCGCGCCGAAGGGCGTCGTCTTCACGCACCGGATGATGCGCATCGCGAGCGAGGCGGCGCTGCGCATCGCGGATGTGCGCGACGGCGACCGCCTCTTTCTGTGGGAGCCGCTGTGCCATATCGGCGGCGCGCAGATGTTGTTGCTGCCGTTTCTCGAACGCGTGACGCTGCACGCTGTGCCGCGTTTTTCGGCCTCGCAGTTCTGGTCGCAAGTGGAGCGCGCGGGCGCGACGCAGTTGCATTACCTGGGCGGCGTGCTCGATATCCTGATGCAGTTGCCGCAGAGCGCGCAGCCTCACGCGCATACGCTGCGCGTCGCGTGGGGCGCGGGCGTGAGCGCCACTGCGTGGGAGCCGGTGCAGGCGCGGCTCGGCGTGCGCCTGCGCGAGTGCTACGGCATGACGGAATGCTCGAGCTTCGCGACCGCGAACGTCACGGGCAAGCCGGGATCGATCGGCCGCGCGCTGCCGTGGATCGACGTCGAGTTGCTCGATGAAAACGGCCAGCCTGTGAAAGAGGGCGAGGCCGGCGAGATCGTGCTGTCGAGCAAAGTGGAAGGCACGTTCCTGCCGGCGTATCTGAAGCACCCCGAAGCGACGAAAGCCGCTTTGCGCAACGGCCGGTTGCATACGGGCGACCGCGCGCGGCGCGATGCCGACGGCGATTTTTTCTTCGTCGGCCGGCAGACGGACAGCATGCGCGTGCGCGGCGAAAACGTATCGGCGTGGGAAATCGAGCGCGTGTTCGCTGCGCATCCTGCGATTCGCGCGAGCGCCGCGATCGGCGTCGCTTCGCCGATCGGCGAGCAGGATATTCTGCTCAACGTGCAGTTCAAGGGCGCGCCCGTCGAGTGGGAAACGATCGACGCGTGGGCGCGCGAGCGGCTCGCGAGCTTCCAGTTGCCGCGCTATTACCGGGCCGTCGATGGCTTCGAGCTGACGGCGAGCGAGCGCATCCGGAAGCATCTGCTGCCGCGCACCGTCGACGACGCATGGGACCGGCTCAGCCGTGTTCGCGCATAGTTGTCGGGTGGCTATCCCCGTCGTTACCGCGTAGTTATCGGATACTGATAGCGCTCCAGGGCCATGCGATAATTTAACGACCGATCATAAAGACGAAAAAAGCAATGAGCGACGAGCCCAAAGTTCCGCGCAAGCGCAAGAGCCCCGTGGCGAAGCCGCGCGGCGACGCGGCCGATCCAGGCGCGTCTTCGCTTTATGTGCAGTCCGTCGAAAAGGCAATGAAAGTGCTCACCGCTTTCGACGGCAGCAAGCGTCAGTTGTCGCTCTCGGAAATCTCGGCGCTCACAGGTTTCGACATGAGCGCGACGCAGCGCTTCGCGTATACGCTGTCCGCGCTCGGCTATCTGCTGAAGGACCCGGACAGCCGCAAGTATGAGCTGTCGCCGCGGCTTCTCGACTTCACGTATCACTACCTCACGTCGAACGAACTCGTGAGCCGCGCGACGCCTTATCTGCAGCAACTGGGCTCGGAGACGGAAGAGGCGACCAATCTCACGGTGCTCGACGATACCGATATCGTGTTCGTTCTGCGCATCGTGAGCCGGAACGTGTTCAATGCACACGTGATTACGGGCTCGCGCCTACCGGCATACTGCACGGCGCCGGGACTCGCGATTCTCGCGACGCTCGGCGACGGCGAGATCGACGATATTCTTTCGCGCACGAATCTCGTGCCTTATACGGCGTCGACCGTGTACCAGCCGCGCAAGATCAAGGAACGCATCGTGCAGATCCGCAAGCAGGGCTACGCGCATACGGAGGATGAGTATTTCGTCAGCGACATCTCGACGGCGGCGGCGATCACGAACGCGCATGGGCGCGGCATCGGCGCGGTGAACATCGCGGTGGCGCGATCGCGATGGCAAGCCGATCGCGACGAAAAGCGCTTCGCCGATCTGGTCATTTCCACGGCTTCGGCTATTTCGACGCGGCGCCGTATCGAATAGCTCGTGCAATCGATGGCGGTCTCTCAGAACGGTCACGACCGTCCAGAGGGACCGCCCATCGGATTGCTCGGGTTTACGGCTGGCCGTCGCTCTTCTGCTGGTTCCTGAACGCCGCCTCTCCGGCATCCGACACCTCGACCCACTTCTTGTCGGGCGGCGCGTCGGCGACATAGCTGTCGTGCCAGTTCCACCACTTGTAGGTCGGCGTCTGGGGATAGCCCTCGGGCGAATCCTCCCAGACTTCCTGCCGACCGAGCGGCGTGATGTCGAGATAGTTCCAGGTGCCGCCCATCTGCTCGTCGCCGCGATTGTTGATGAAATACGTGCGGAACACGCGGTCGCCGTCACGGTAGAACACGTTCGTGCCATGCCATTCGTCGACGCCGAAGTCGGCGTCGAAGCTGTCCGTGACGGTGAACCACGGTATCTGCCAGCCCATTTGCGCCTTCAGTCGCTCGATGTCCGCCTGAGGCGCGCGTGAGACGAACACGAGGGTCGTGTCGCGGGCGTTCAGGTGGGCGAGGTGGGCGACCTGGTCGGCCACCATCGAGCAGCCCCGGCACGCATGGTCGGGCCAGCCGAACACGCCCGGCTCGTAGAAAGCGCGATAGACGATCAGTTGGCGCCGACCGTCGAACAGGTCCAGCAGGCTTGCCTTGCCCGCAGGCCCTTCGAATGCATATGTTTTCTCGACGGCCATCCACGGCATGCGGCGACGCTCGGCGGCCAGCGCGTCGCGGGCGCGAGTGTGGGCCTTTTCCTTCACGAGCAACTGCTGGCGAGCCTCTTCCCATGCCTGCTGCGACACCACGGGCGGTGTATGCATCGCGGACTGTCCTTCTTTCGCTGCGTCTTTCGCTCTGTTTCCGGCTGATGTAGTCATGGCTTGTGCAACCTCCTGATCTGGGAGAAATTCCTGCGTCGCGAGGCTGAAGCGCGATTCCATTCAGCATGCGTCGCCGGATGTTTGCTGAAAGACAGTTTGGGCCGTTGAGCCGAGCGTGGGGAGTAACAAGTGTGGCGGTATTTGAGTCGACGATCTGGCGTTCGCGCGGCGCGTGTCCATTGCGGCATCCTTCGCTAGCGGGCACGCCTGGTGGGACTTAAACTCTGCTCACGTGCCACCCGATTCGGAAGATCATGCCTCCACGCGCAACCTGCAACGCTCGGCAATCTGCTTCGTCACCCGCACCGGTCGATGACGACGCGTTGCAAGACCCGGGCCTGCTGCGCCGCCTGCTGCGCGCCAAGGATCGCATGGATGCTGCATCGCACGAGGCCTGGCCCGTCAAGCGGCTGGCCGAGGTCAGCGGCGTATCCGAGGCCCATTTCGCGCACTCGTTCAAGCGAGCGTTCGGCGTTCCTCCGCACCGATACCTGCTGACACGGCGCATCGAGCGGGCCACGACCCTCCTGCGCGACACGGAATTCAGCATCACGGACATTGCCTTCGCTACCGGCTGGGAGAGCCTGGGTACATTCGGCCGCACATTCCGCGACATCACGGGCCAAAGCCCCAGCGCGATGCGCATCGAAGCGCGGGCCGCTACCGCTCAACTCGACCGCGTGCCTGCCTGCGTGCTGAAGGCGGCGCAGCGGCCGGACCTCACGATCGCAGTTTTGGAGAAGCGCCGCCGCGTGGCCAAAGGTACATTCCCGTCATCAATCGAGGAGGAGGTGTCGTGATGATGAACCAGGGTATCAATGTGGTGGGCTTGTACGTCGACAATCAGGACGAGGCGCTTGCGTTCTACGTCGACAAACTCGGATTTCGCGTCCATACGGATGTGCGCAACGGCGACTATCGCTGGCTCACGGTCCAGCATCCGGAGCAGCCGTTGTTCCAGCTCGGCCTGTTCACGCCCGGCCCGCCCATCCACGACGAAGCCACCGCGCAAACCTTGCGCGCGATGGTCGCCAAAGGGGCTATGCCGCCGCTCGTTCTCTCCGTGGCCGACTGCCGCGCGAGCTATGCGCAGTTGACAGCGCGAGGCGTGGAATTCATCCAGGAGCCCATCGAGCGCTTCGGCAGCGTCGACGCCGGCTTCCGCGATCCTGCGGGCAATGGCTGGAAGATGATCCAGTCTCCGGCGACGAAATAGAGGCATCTACGGACGTCCCCGCGCCGCGCTCTTGCCCTCGCGTCGTCACACGCGCATTGGATGTAACCGGCGTGCAGGGAAATCGGATCGACGCGCGTCGACCCGGCTCAAGCGGCGACCGCGCTCTTCTTTTTATGGCGTTTGGCCTCGTACATCGCGACGTCCGCCGATCCGAGCACCTTGTCGATCCCGTTCCCGACGCCAGTCACCGGCGCAATACCGATGCTGGCGCCGATTTCGATGACGACATCGTCTGCCAGATGGAACGGCCTCTCGATCTCCGCGATGACGCTGTCCGCGAAGGTGTTCGGTTCCGCCGCACCCGGTACCTGGCCGACGATCACGAACTCGTCGCCGCCCATACGCGCAACGAGCGCGTCCGGTCCGGCAAGCTGGCGCAGTCTCGCCGCGACCTGCACCAGCAACTTGTCGCCGAACTGATGCCCATGCGCATCGTTCACCGCCTTGAAACCGTCCAGGTCGATATAGAAAAGCGGCACGCCGGTTCCGATGCGAGCCGATCTGGCGAGTTCATAGGTCGTCGCATGGAAAAGGCCGGCGCGGTTGAGCAGTCCCGTCAGGCCGTCGTGACGCGCGCGGCGATCGTTCTCGCGCTCCGCCTCCATGGTGGTAATGAGCATCGCGTTGAGCTTTCTGGCGGCAACGCTCATCGCAAACAGATAAAACGGAATCTGAACCAGGGTCAGCAGCAGCACAGGTTCGCCCGATAGCACCGCGCCGAGACAGCATGGGCCGAGCGACAGAAAGATCATGATGGCGACGAGCCGCGGCGCAGCGAAGTTCCGGAAGCAGATTCCGCCGACCATCGCCGCCGCCGAAAGAAAGGAGAGCGTCGCCGCCACCCAGTCGCCGCTTATCGAACTGATGAACGCGCCATAGCCGACCGTCGCTCCCCACAGCGGCGCAAGAAGAAGATAGAGGTCAGTCGGCGTGGACTTGCCCTGTTGCGCCCGTCGATGCGCCAGCATCAGCACGAACAGACGAGCCACGCAGACGACGATCTCCGAGATCAGCCAGAACCGGAACAGCGCGCTCGGATGGCGGTATTCGAGCACCCACGCAACGGCTATCGTGTTGAACACGCCGCCCAGGAAAATCGGCAGCGTGCCGAACAGCGTATAGACAAGCGCTGTCCGGATCTCTTGCGGGGTGTCTCTGCCGGGGTGCAGCAGCCAGCAAGCAAGCTTGCCCTGCGGCAAGCTGAACGATTTGGTTGGATTCGTCACCTGAGCACCTGCGAATTGCCTCGCGACGATTATTTGTCGCCCCATGCGGTGTGACCGGGAACGCGAAAAGGGCAGGGATCGACGCGTCCGCGGCACATACCGGATGTCCGTGAGCTTCAACTCGGCAGCGGGATGGCCGTCCCGTGAGTGAAGCGATCGGCACCACATGACCGGTTATCGGCGCTTGCGGGAGACAACTTTAGGGCGTCAAGAGGTGGCAAGCTCGATACAACGTTTGCGAACGCGTGACGGGCACAAGCAAATACGTGGAGCCGCGGCCACGAAGCTCATTGTGTGTGTCGTCTGGCCTGACGATCGGCGGCAGCGGGTACTCGAGCTTCGTGACGGAGTGCAGACCAATCGTCCTTCGTCAGTTCTACGCGCGATTTACCCGCAAATTCAACGGATGCAGGCGGCTTCAACGGGATGACGCCGCAACGATCGACGTGCGCCGGATGAGCAACCGGCACGAACGAGTAGAGCCTCGCCCATTCGCGATAGCCCTTTACCAGAAAGCCTCCTGAGCGTTCTATGTATTGCTGGCGGGATCGTTCATAGATGTCCCGAAGCGCAAACCAGGGGACATGCGGCAGGTCGTGATGAACCAGATGGTAGTTGTTGTTCAGAAACAGCAGCCGCCAGAACCAACTGGCTTCATTGATGACCGAGCGTTCCTCGTGCGAAGCCGCGGCGCGATGCTCATGGAACGAGCGCACCGAGCTCAGCGCGAGCGCCGGATAGCCGACGCCCGCAATGAAGAGCCACGGCGTGATTCCGCACGCGCGATCGAGCCAGACGATCAGCACGGCCAGCGCGCAAAAATGCGCGAGCCACGCGGGCACATCGGACCCGTCGCCGCGCAAAGGTTTGCGCAGCGCCTGTGTGGCCGTCGCCGCAATCGAGAACGCGGGGCCGAGCAGAACACGTCCCGCGAACGTATTGCGCGCGACAAGCAGAGCGCGCGTCAGCGTACCCGCCTGTCGCCACGTTTCGAGGCTCACGAAAAACGTTTCGGGATCGATCTCGGGACGCGTCAGATGCGCGTCGTCGTGATGCTGCAAATGCAGATCGCGATAGACGGCATACGGAAACCACACGGCGAGCGGCGCAAAGCCGATCAGGCCGTTGATGAACGTAGAACGCGTCGGATGGCCGTGCAGCAGTTCGTGCTGCAACGACATGTACCACGCGCTGAACAGCGCGAGCAGCGGGAGCGAAACGCTCAGCCCGAGCGTCTGTGCATGGCTCGCGATGAAAAACCACCCGCCGTAGATCACGCCGATCAGAAGCCACGTCGGCCATTCGGTGCGCCACGTGAAGCGCGTGCGTTGATGGGAGAGCGCCAGACGTTGCGTGTCGTCGAGATAAATGGCCATCGGCGGATCGGTCGTTTTGCAGTCGATACGATCCTAATGGCGGGCACGCAGCGGCCGAACCAATTTGTTTCGCTAAGCTTTTGAGGAAAGCGGGTTAAGCGAACCAAGCGAACCAAGCGAACCGCGTCTGCGCGAACGCGGTCGCCTTTACTGATGCATGCCGATCTCGCAGGAATGATCGAGCAATCCTTCCGCCGTGCCGCTGCCGTCGTCGAGTTCGAGTCCGCTGTTCACGACGAGCCAGCCGTCTTTGTCCGACGGCCCCGCGCCCGTCACGAGGATGGTCTGCTGCGCCATTGCATCGCTGCCCTGGCGGTCGCGCGCGACGATGCGAAACGGGTCGCTGTCGCCCGTCAGCGAGAGAACGCGCATCACGCGATACCGGCTGCCGTCGAGCGTCGTCCATTGCCATTTGCCCGGCTCCGATGTGCGGTAGCGCGCAAGATTCTTGATGATGTCGTCGTGCATGCAGTCCATATGGATATGCAACTGCTGCTGCGTGCGGCGGTACTTCGAGTTGATTTCGAGTCCCAGTTGATTGGGCGGAAACGTCAGGCCGATGCGCGAGCCGACATACTGCCGCGCATTCCACGCATCGGCCCAATACTCGGGCGCATGGGTGTCGAGCACGCTCGGGCTTTCGATGCCCATCACGCGATCCGTCGGGATCAGCAGATATTGCGTGTTGCCGTTGATGTCCTTCAGGATCGCATAGCGTTTCGAGAGATCGACGGTCGTGCAGAAGCCTGGGCTCCCGGTCGCGCGGGCAACGGGCACGCATTGACGGTTGACGATCGACCAGAGCGCATTGGGATCGGCGGCCGCGATGATCGCGCAGCCCGATGTGCAAAGCGCGATGGCCAGCGCGGCCAGGTGTCGAAGACGCGGTCGGATCATTGGAGCGTGCGGATGTCAGATGGTGGGCGCGGGAACTGCGCCCAGCACAGCCTCGAATGCGATGCCGATCGCCAGCAGCCGCCGGTCGCTGCCGAGCGGCCCATCGATTTCGATGCCCACGGGCAAGCCGTCCCGCGTCAGGCCCGCCGGCAGCGACAGGCCCGGAATGCCCGCGTTGCTCGCGGGATCGGTATTGCGCAGGTAGGCGGTCATTTCGTCGATGGCGGGCGCGCCGTCGATGGACACGACGGACGAGCCGTTCACTTCGTCGAGCGGCGCGGCGACGAGCCGCGTGGTCGGGAAGATCAGTGCGTCGAGGCGCCCGGAGGCGAACGTGTCCGCGTAATGCTGCTGCAATTGCGGACGCCAGATGGTCATTGCGTCGTGATACTGCTGCGCGAGCGCATGCGCCAACACCACGTCGTACACGTCGCGCACGTCGGGGCTTGCAATGTGCGCCGCGACGTCGGCGACGGTCTTGACGGGCGCATCGTTCGCGACGAGATAGTCGCGCACGTCGTCGAACGCTTCGTGAATCGCGACGGGGCCGCCCGTCTGGTCGTTCAGGTGCAGCAACTCCGGCATGTGGACGGGTACGATCGTGACGCCCGCCGCTTCGAGCTTCCTGAGCGCCGCGCGTGCTGCGTCTTCCGTCGCGTGTTCGAGATCGGCCCACAGCGGCGACGGCAAGCCGATGCGCAGCGCCGACAGTTGCACGTCGGGCAAGGTCGTGTCGCCCGTAATCACGCCGTCGAGCAGCGCGACATCCGCGACGGTGCGCGCCATCGGCCCGACGGTATCGCGCGTATGGCTGATGGGAACCACGGCTTGCGGATCGTGATAGCGGCGCTCGCCGCCGCCGTTGCCGACGGACGGGCGAAAGCCCGCAATGCCTGTGAGCGCGGCGGGAATGCGCGTCGAGCCGCCCGTATCGCTGCCGAGCCCCGCCGTCGAGATGCGCGCGGCGACGGCAACGGCCGTGCCGCCCGACGAGCCGCCCGCGATCAGCGACGGATCGTACGGGTTGCGCACGGGGCCCGCGTGCGAGGCCAGATTCGTGCTGGTGATGCCGAACGCGAGTTCGTGCATGTTGGTCTTGCCGAGCACGATTGCGCCGGCATCGACGAGCTTGCGCACGGAAGGTGCGTCGGTCTTCGGCTTGAAGCCGTCGAGCGCGGGCGTGCCGGCCGAAGTCAGCAGCCCCGCCGTGTTGATGTTGTCCTTGATGACGACAGGCAGCCCGGCGAGCGGAAGGCGGGCTTTTTCGTCGGGCGTCAATGCGTCGATGCGCTTCGCGGCGGCAAGCGCGCCTTCCATGTCGAGCGCCGTGAACGCGTTGAGCGTCGCGAGCGCGGCGGCGCGCGCGAGCAGCGTCGCGACGTAATCGGTTGCATTGAGCCGGCCCGACTGGATGGCGGCGACGGCCTGCGTTGCCGTCAGCGCGAGTTGTTCATCGACGGTCCATTGCATGTAGTGTGTTCCTCCCGGTTCGCCGGCGCGTTGCGCCGCGCGACGTGTCGTGAATGTGCCCGTGCGCGAGCGCGCGGCGCGCTCACTTGCGCATGAACCGCCGCGCGAGGCGCGCGAGCCTCGGAACGAGCGCCGGACGAACGAGCCGTTTGTCGTAGCCGCTCATTCGTTGGTCGTTTTCCTGAAGGCAGAGTTCGATCAGCTGACGCGCCGAGAGCGCCTGGCCGATCGTCGAACTGTTCGCAGCCAGGAAGTTCGAGTCGTGCGCGACGCCGTCGGCATCGATGCCTTTCGCGATCGCGACGCGGTCCCAGATCAGCTTGATCCAGATTGCGCCGACACGCAACGCGTGCCACGGACGCCGCCACCACGGCATCGTGCGCCGATACCACGCGACCCAGTTGACGAAAAAAAGAATGTGGCGCGCTTCTTCCTGGATCACGGGCTCGAACGTTTCGACCAGTTCTTCCGGGAAATAGCCCGACAGCTGCGCGGAACGAAACAGGCCGAACGCGAAGAAGCTGTCGATGCACTCGCTGTAGCCGGTGAACATCCACGCCCATTCGGCGTCGCGCGGCGCGGGGTAATGGGGCTCGGGCGCGAGCTCGATGCCGTACGCGGCGACGAGCCGCGACAAGACGTGCTTGTGGCGCGCCTCTTCGGCCGCGTCCATTTCGATTGCTTCGCGCACCAAAGGGTCTTGCACCTGCGCCGCATACGTCGCGACCCGGATCGACGCGCGGCCTTCCGTCTGCACGGCGATGTCCCAGATGGGCAGCGACGTGATGCGCTTGAGCGCGTCGGTGGGCAACTGCGGCCAGTCGATGACGGCTGGTTTGTACGGGTTGTGCGTTTCCAGAAGCATCCGGCAGAACATCTGCTTGTGTTCTTCGGAGCCGATGGGCATGCACGCGTGTCCGTGGAACGTCCAGTGACGCAGCGCGCGATCGTGATCGGCTTCTGTTATCAGGGTGTCGGACATGACAGGCGAATACTTTGGCGAGTTATTCCGCCTATTCTGTCATACCCCGTCAATCTGTGGCGTGGAGCGGGCGCTTACCGGAGTGCCGCACGCGTTTTCGCGCCGCGCGGCGTGAAAAATTGCAATGCAGTATTGCGCTCATTGCTGACTATCGACCCACAGGCGCCCCCAGCGAAATGCATACGCGAGCGCGTGTTCTTCGTCGAAGAAGTAGTCGAGCGCGTCGAACGAATACGCGTGTCCGTCGTTGGCGGCCGTGGCTTTTTCGATCGTGAGATTCGCTGCGAAGAGGCCGTTGGGCAGGCGCTGCGCAGCGGGGGCAACTTCGTAGCCTTTGTAGCGGATGTGTCGGTTCATCGGTTTCATGTTCGATCGCCTCCCCGCGGCGGATTGCGCGCAGCGCAGCGATCAGTCGAATGAAGCGGGCAGGGACTAGCGTAGGCTGTGCCGTGTAGCGCGTGAACCAATCTTTCGTCGCAAGCAAATCACGGGTGGCCGGGAACGGTCTTCGAAGATCTGGATGTGGCGTATCGCGTGCGTTGTCGGGATCATCGGGCGGCGAGGGGGGCGTGTCTGTTGTTTGGGCCACGATGGCGGGCCCGGGTGTGTGGGCGAGCGCACGCAGAGCGCGTGCTCAGAGAGTGACATACGCCAGGGACACACGCTGTCAGCCTGGCAATGGGGCAGACCGGAGTGCATGGGCTCGCGTGCGTGAACGCAATGCGCCGCTGCATCGCGCACCAGGGACACACGCTGTCAGCCTGGCGATGGCGCAGGCCGAAGTGCACGGGCTCGCGTGCGTGAACGCGTTGCGCCGCTACATCGCGTTACTTTGTAACCGCGTCGGTTCGTAAGTGTGTCGGTTCGTATGCGTGTCGTTTCGCAAGCGTGTCGGTTCGCACGCGCGACGGTTCGCGAGCGTGTCGGTTCGCAAGCGCGCCAGTTCGCAAGCGTGTCAGTTCGTAAGCGTGTCGGTTCGCAAGCGCGTCAGTTCGCGAGTGCGAAAACCTTGCTGGCGTGGGTTTCGTCGGAGTGGTCCGGCGTCGCGGCGGAGACATGCGACGCGGCGCACGCGTGCTGCGCGTGTTGCGCGTGTTGCGAATGCTGCGCCTGCGAGCAGAACGCGAGCGCGAACTGCGCGGCCTGTTGGCCCACCATCGACAACTGTTCGACGACCTTCGGATCGGAGCACGTATCGGCCGTATCGAAGCGTGTTTCGAGCGTATTGATGCCCGCGCCGAACGGCGTCGGCCAGCCGCGCAGCGCGTGCACGATCGAGCGCAGCGACGTCAGCACCGAGCCCGCCGCCTGCCATCCATACGCGGTGACGATGCAGCCGACTGCGCGGCCGTCGAGATAGGGCCGCGCTTCGCCGCGCAATTCTTCGAGCGTATCGAGCGCGTTCTTCACGAGACCCGACACGCCGCCGTGATAGCCGGGTGTCGCGATGACGAGGGCATCGGCGTGACGGACGGCCTCGATGAGTTCGAGCTGTGCGTCGGTGCGATGGGTGCTTTCGGGCGAATAGTGCGGCAGGCTATGCAAGAACGTGCCGCCGAAAAGGCGCGTGCGCGCGCCGGCCTGCTCCGCGCCGCGCAGTGCGAATCCGAGCGCGCGCTCGGTGGACGACGCGGCGCGCGTGGTGCCGCCGATGCCGATCACGAGCGGGCGGCGGTTCTGATCGAAACGGGTCAACTGGATGCTCCTTGCTGCTGTGACGGCTGGCCGAATGCACGGTCGACGACCTGACGTGTTTTCCATGCGAACGGCGCGTGAACCTGAACTGCCATCTTAGTGACCGATGGTAGCAGCGCGAAACGACTTTTTGTTCTAACGATATAACGGGGAAAGGGTCTTTCGCCGCGCCGCGCAGGGTGGAATCGTTGTGCGAAAGGCATCGTTGGAAGGCACGGCGACGAGCGTTATGATGAACGCGTCTCCTCCATGAAAACTCCTTGACATGGGATTGGCCCCGGCTCGAACAGGACCGGGGCATTTTTTTTTTGCGTGCTTTCGGATGGATGCGTGCGCGATTTGCGCGTAATGCGTGCAGCAAATGCGTGCAGCAGCGCAAAGGAGAGGCAATGGACCGCCGACGGATAGGCCCTATTGCGGCATCGGGACGATCCGCTGCACGGCGAGCGAGTTGTCCTGCGCGGTTTGCTGGCGCGCGTCGGGCGTGACGCACACGTCGTCTCCCTGAAAGGCCTCGCGCCACACGAAGCCGTTCTTGCAGGTGTTCGGCCCATATGCGCCGCCTGTCGGCGAGCGGTTGTCGGTGGCGGCCCTGTTTTCAGCGTAGATGCGCGCCTGTGTATCGGGCGTCACGCATACGCGGTCGCCGGGCCGCGCCTGGCGCCACACGTAGCCCTTGATGCACGCGCCGCGCAGATGCGCGCGCCGTTGCAGTTCGACCTTCGATATGACGCCGCTCGCGACGGGCCGATCGACGGCAACGGAAGCCGGCGATGCGGCCGCGTCCTCGACGGCGGGCGCGTCCTGATTCGAACCCGACATCTTGAGCAGCACCGTGCCCATCAGCCCCACGGCGGCCAGCGCGCCGACGATCGGCAGCACGCGCGTGCGCCGCTTCGGTTCGGCAGGGTTGCCGGAAACGGGCGACGGCGCAGGCGTCGCATCCTTCTCTGCGCCCGCATGCCCGCGCAACGCGTTGATCAGCAGTTGCACGTCGCTGTCCCATCGCGCGTGCGTCAGCTCGATCGAGTTGCGATAGGCGAGATCCTTGATGTCGTCGGGCAGGTCGGCTTCCTGCGGCATCGTCGCGCCTTGCACGAGCACGGGAATCAGCGTGACGCCGCGCTTGAGCGCCGACGACGTTTCGAGCCGCACGAAGTCATTCGGATTGTCGAGCCGCCGCTTGCCGTCCTTGCCGGTGACGGTGAGCCACGTTCGGCCGATCAGCGAGAGCACGACGCCGCACTGGTCGATATTCGTCTCGATCGCGCGGCGGAAGTCGGCGCCCGGTTCGATCGTCGCGACGTCCATGAACACCATCTGCTCGCCGAACACTTCGCGCAACGATTCGAACAGGCGTCCCGCCTGGCCTTCCGAGTCTTCGCGCCTATAACTGATGAAAATGGGCCGCATCGAACGATCCCTCCCTCAACGGGTTGAACGGCGAGCCGAGCCTGCAATTCAAAGCCTTTTAATTAAAGCAGAGCAATGCGTGTCGTGTCGGGAATGCGAGCGGGCATCCGGCGCTCGCGACGCGGACGTTATGTGCGGTAGCCAACCGACTGCGCCGCGTAAAGCGGATGACGCTGTGCGGTCCGATGCGCGCATCGCCTTGGATACATCCAACGCGTCCGACGCCACGCCGCGCGAGAACGAACGCTTCCGCGAGGCATCCGCGCAAGGCCGTATCGAATGCGCGCGTTTCCTGGAGATCGAATCGAATGACGGCCGACGTTGCGGATCAGGTTGTGCTTTTCTCCGGCCACATGATCGATGCGCCGGGGCGGCCCATCGAGCGTTTTCCGGCGAGACTCGCGCCGCGCGTCGCGCAGGCGATCGGCGACGAACTGGACGCGCTACGTACTGACGGCGCGGCTATCGGGCTGTGCGGTGCCGCGTGCGGAAGCGATCTGCTGTTCGCTGTCGCGGCGCTCGAACGGCATATGACGTTGCGCATTCATCTGCCTTTCGACGAGAGCGCGTTCATCGAGCGCTCGGTCGCGAACGGCGGCGAGCGATGGGTCGAGCTTTATCGGCGCGTCACGGATGCGGCGACCTGCATCGTTGCCGACGACGTGCTGGGTCCGCTGCCGTCCGGCGCCGATCCGTTCACGCGCAACAATCTGCTGATGCTGTCGGAAGCGAGGCGGATCGGCGCGCGCGCGTTCGCGTTCGTGTGCGTGTGGGACGGCCAGCCCGGCGACGGGCCGGGCGGCACCGCGCATCTGGCGAGCGCCGTGCGCGCGGCTCACGGCGAAGTGCGAATCATCGATATCCGTGCGCTTGCGAATGCTCCGGAAGCGTGACGCGCGAGGTGCGTTCCCGCGCGCAATGATCGCGGTGAAGGACAATCCAAAAGTAAATATAAAAGCCAACTTCGGACGCGCTATCAGCACCCGCACGCCGCGCTCTGTTCGGCATCGCGCAAAATCCGCAAACTCACCTTGGCAAGTCAGCCCTCTTTGCTATCCTCATTGAAGCCTGGGCAAGCCTGCCGATCCCCCAGGCACAGACGCGTCGGCGCGCACGCGCCGGATTTTCGCGCTCATCGGGAGCCTCGCCATGAATGCGTTCGACACGCTGCTTGCGCAAACCCTCAGCTCGCCCGATCTGCTCTCGGATACCACGGGCAGCGAAGAGCGCCAGGCATACGACGCTGAGCATCCCGTCACGCTGCCCGTGCGCCGCGCGGCATTGCCCGCGATCTCCGACCGGGCGGTCGAGCTGATCGTCACGTTCGAGGTCACGAGCGAGGCCGTGTACAACCGGCTCTACGTGCATCCCGTCTGGCCGCAAGGGCAATCGGGCTGCACGATCGGCGTCGGCTATGACCTCGGGTACGTGGACGCCCAACGCATGACCTCCGACTGGAACGCCGCGCAACTGGCCGCCGCCGACGTCGCGCTGCTCGCGGGCGTATGCGGGCTCAAGGGCACGGCTGCGCAACAGGCGCTCGCGAACGTGAAGTCGGTGAACGTGCCGTTCGCGGCGGCGAATACGGTGTTCAGACAGGTGACGCTGCAACGCACGATTGCGCAGACGATTGCCGCGTTGCCCAAAGCCGATCAGCTGAAACCCGATTGCCTCGGCGCGCTGGTCTCGCTCGTCTATAACCGCGGCGCGTCGTTCGCGGCCGCGGGCGACCGCTACACCGAAATGCGCGCGATCGCGGCCGATGTCGCCAACGGCAATCTCGCCGATATCCCGGCGCAGTTTCGCGCGATGAAGCGGCTGTGGCAGAACCAGGCGAACATGCAGGGTCTCGTGCGCCGCCGCGAGCTGGAGGCGCTGCTGTTCGAACAGGGATTGAGCAGCTGATACGCCCGCTGTCGACGAACCGCGGCGGGTTCGCGCAACGACGGGCCCGATGGAGCGAAGCGTGCAAAACATCGAAGGGGCCGTGCCGCCCGATGTGCTCGCGGGACTGTCGCAAGAACGCGCGCCCGCTGCCGCCGACGACAGGCGGCTGAAGATCAGCGTCATCAACGGCAATCTGCAATTCATTCAGGAGCCGCTCCTGATCGGGCACTACCGAGATGCGTCGCTGACGGGCGTCGAGCGCGTCGTCGACGATCTGATCGGCGGCGCGTTGAGCACGTCGATCCGTCTCGGGCGCTATCCGCAGCATCTCGGCAGCCAGCAGGTGTTCGTCAACGCGGGCTTCCGCTCGCCGCATCCGTTTCGCCTGCCGCGGCCTGCGGGGCTGATCGTCGTCGGGCTCGGCAGCGAGGGACAGCTTCGCGCGAGCGACCTTGCGACGACCGTGCGCCTCGGCGTAATCGCATGGGCGCAGCGGCTCGCGGAGAACGAGGAGCAGTGCGCGGAGCCGTTCTCGCTCGCGGCGACGCTGATCGGCAGCGGCGGCACGGGCATCGCGCCCGGCCAGGCGGCGCGGCTCGTCGCCGAAGGGGTGCGCGACGCGAACCTGCGGCTGGCAAGCACCGACTGGCCTTGCGTTCGGCACCTGCGGCTGATCGAGCTATACCTCGACCGCTCGGCGGAAGCGTGGCGCTCGCTGAAGCTGCTCGAACAGGCGAGCCCCGAGTGCTACGAGATCGACGACACGATCCTGCCGTCGACGGGCGCGCTGCTGCGGCCGCTCGACAGCAGCTATCGCGGCGCCGACTACGATCTGATCAGCGCCGTCACGCAGATCGACGCGTCGGGCGACACCAACATCGTCTATACGCTCGACACGCGCCGCGCGCGCACTGAAGTCCGCGCGACGGCGACGCAAGGGCGTCTGCTCGCGCAACTCGTGAAGGCGGCGTCGAACGCCGACAACGACGACGCGAATATCGGCCAGGTGCTGTATCAGCTGATCGTTCCGCGCGAGATGCGGCCGTTTCTTGCGGGCGGATCGGAGATGCAGATCGAAGTCGACAGCGGCACGGCGGGCATTCCGTGGGAAATGCTCGACACGTCCGCGAACGCGCCGCAGCGCAACGCCGAATCGCCAAGGCCGTGGGCGATACGCGCGAAACTGCTGCGCAAGCTGCGCATCGGCGACTTTCGACATCGCGTCGACGATGCGCCGCGCGACGCGCAGATTCTCGTGATCGGCGAGCCGTACTGCAACGATCCGCGCTATCCGGCGCTGCCGGGCGCGCGGCAGGAAGCGCAGGCGATCGCGAACCTGCTGCGCGAGAAGATCGGCGCGGCGCGCGTGACGGGGCTCGTCGCCGCCTCGGACGGCGAACGCGGACCGGACGCGCGCAACGTCATCAGCACGCTGCTCGAACGCGACTGGCGCGTGCTGCACATCTCGGGACACGGCGAGCCGCCCGCCGACGACGCAAACCCGGTCGATGCCGGCGACGACCGTTTGCGCGGCGTCGTGCTGTCGGACGGCATCTTCCTCGGGCCGCGCGAGATCGGCATGTTGCAGCGCACGCCCGAACTTGTGTTCGTGAACTGCTGTTATCTCGCCGCGCGCAGCGGCGACCAGCTGCTGAAGGCGGCGGACGTGCCTGTCTACGACCGGCCGCGCTATGCCGCGAATGTCGCCGAGGCGCTGATCCGGATCGGCGTGAAGTGCGTGATCGCGTCGGGCTGGGCCGTCGACGACGAGCCGGCGCAACAGTTCGCGACCACTTTCTACCGGCAGATACTCGAAGGGGAGCGCTTTCTCGATGCCGTCGCCGTCGCGCGCGACGCGGCGTGGCTATGCGGCGGCAACACGTGGGCCGCGTACCAGTGCTACGGCGACGCGAACTGGACGCTCGAGCCGGCATCGGGCAGCGTGGGCGCCCGCGAGCGCACGGCCGAGGACCGCTATGCGGGCATCGCGTCGTCGGTGTCGCTGATACTCGCGCTCGAAGAACTGGAGACGAGCGCGCGCTTCGACGCGTTGGGCTCGCCGGATCGGCTGCGCTATCTCGACGAGCGCTTCGGCTCGCGCTGGGGCGCGCAGGGCGACGTCGCGGAGGCGTTCGGCCGAGCATGGGCCGCGTGGCGGATCGAAGAAAAGGCGGTCGAGTGGTACGAGCGGGCCGTGCGCGCGGGCGACGGTCGCACGACGTTCGCCGCGACCGATCAGCTCGCGAACCTGCAGGCCCGGCTCGCGTGGATCACGCTGAAGGCGATGGCGGCGCAGGGCGGCGAGAGCGTCGTATCCGCATCCGATATCGACGCCGCTCGCAGCCAGGTCGGCAGCAGCATCGCGCTGCTTCAGTCGCTGCTCGACGTGCGGCGCACGGTCGACCGCCTGAGCATTTGCGCGGCGGCGTACAAGCGGATCGCGCTCGTCGAGCGGATCGCGGGCGACGCAGCAGCGGAGTCGGCGGCGATCGGCAAGATGCTCGCGCTGTATCGGGAAGCCGAGCAGCTCGGCGATGCGCAAGGCGATGCCGCGACGTTCTATCCGCTGATCAACCGGCTCGCGGCCGAATTGATGCTGAGCATGGGCGTGCCGTCAGCGGACGGATTCGACGCCGCTTCCGTCGACAGGCTCAGGCACATGCTCGAGCAGTGCGCGCGTGGGGAACCGGACTTCTGGAACATCTCGGCGATGACGGAGCTGAGGATCTACGAAAGCCTCGCGGCGAAGGAGCTCGAGGCGAGCTTTGCCGCGATCCGCGCGGATTTCGTCGATCTGCACACGCGCGTCCCGTCCAGAAGCAACTGGAGTTCCGTGCTCGATCAATACGATTTCGTGCTCTACCGGTATGCGAACCAGCCGGCTCTCGCGGACGGCGAGAAAGCGGCCGCCTCGCAGTTGCTCGACATGCTCGGGCAATGGGCGCATGAGGACCAGCCGCCGCAATCGCCGCAGCAGCCGTCGGCGTGAGCGCTCGTGGTGTGTGTAGCGTTCGTAACGTTCGCGCCGTTCGTCACGACAGATCGGGCAGCGCGCTCAGATAGTTGCTCGTGAAGCTCGCCACCTTCTGTTGCAGCGTGGCCTGAACGGAATCGAGCACCGACAGGTTGATCTGCGCCGTCGTCGAGAAGCGCTTGAGGTTCGCCTCGTTGTTCTGCACCTTGACGAACAGCACTTGCGTGATCGTCATGCTTGCCGCCAGCGAAAACGCCATCAGCGATACGCTGAGATCGCCCGCTTCCGTCGGCTCGGCGAGCGCGATCTGGAAGCTCGCCGTGTTCGCGCGGCGGCTTTCGCGATTGAAGAGCGTGATCCAGGGCGTTGACGTATCCATCGAACGCAGCGCCTTCAGCACCGCCTCGATCAGCGGCGCGGCGGCGATAGCGCCCGGCCCGAGCAGCAGCGCCGCGACGGCCGTGATCGCTTCGTGGACGTCGAGTCCCGCGTCGCCGGATACGTAGTCGGTCATCTCGCAGCTTTCGACGCGCCATCCGAGGTTCGACAGCACGCCGCCATAGCCGCGATACCAGTTCTGCGTGTCGTCGGGTGAAACGCCCTGGTGCTTGAGGATCAGTTGCGCGAGCAACAGCGAGTCCGCGACGGCCTGGCGCCGGTTAGCCGGAACCCCCGACTTGAACGACACGACGCCCGAGCCCGCGACGATCGCCTGGTCCTTGCTCGCGTCGAACGCCGGCGGCTGCAGGTTCGACGTGTTGGGATCGGCGCCGCGCCGGCGCTGGTCGGGCAGAACGGCGCTCGTCACGAAGGCAGTCGCCTGCTCGGCGGTGGCAGTGGTCATGACGGTGCTCCTCGGCGGATAGGGACGGGGCGATGGATCTGCGCGTGTCGCGTATGTCGCTCGTGCGGCGCATGTGGCCTGCGGCGGCACGTTCCATCAGGTTAGGTCATCGATGCCGAATGGGCGGGTTTTTTTCCGCTTCTATATAAAGTCCAACACGCAGTCCAACCCGCAGTCCAACACGCAGTCCAACACGCAGTCCAACACGCAGTCCAACACGCGATTCACCGCGCGATCCGCTTTTGTTATCAGCCCATCCAAACCTCGGATTGTTCCTGTATCGGGCACCGATTTATATTGCGTACACCGAGGGCCGTCACTGACCACGAACCCACAACGAAGAATGCGCGGCACGTTAAGACCGCGCACCGGGAACATTGGAGCGAGCATGAATCGTATCGATCTGGAGGGCCGTGTCGTCGTCATCACGGGCGGCGCGCGAGGTATTGGCTACGCGGTTGCGCAGCGCGCGCTGCGCTCGGGCGCGAGCGTCTCGCTGTGGGACAGGGACGGCGAACGGCTCGCGCGCAGCGCGCGCGAGCTTGACGAACTCGTCGGCGAACGGGGCACGGTCTCGGCCGTCACCGTCGATCAAACGAAAGAAGCCGAGATCGACGCCGCCGTCAGCAAGACGCTCGCTGCGCACGGCGCGATCGACGTGCTGATCAACTGCGCGGGCATTACGGGCGGCAACGGCACGACGTGGGAACTCGACCCGGATGTATGGCGGCAGGTGATCGACGTCAATCTGATCGGCCCGTATCTCGTGTGTCGCGCAGTCGTTCCGCAGATGCTGAAGCAAGGCTACGGGCGCATCGTCAATATTGCATCGGTGGCGGCCAAGGAGGGCAATCCGAACGCGTCGCACTACAGCGCGTCGAAGGCGGGCTTGATCGGTCTCACCAAATCGCTCGGCAAGGAACTCGCGACGAAGAACATTCTCGTCAATGCCGTCACGCCCGCTGCCGCCAAAACAGAAATCTTCGATTCGATGTCGCAACAGCACATCGACTACATGCTCTCGAAGATACCGATGAACCGCTTCCTGCTGCCCGAAGAGGCGGCGTCGCTGATTCTGTGGCTGTCGTCGGAAGACTGCGCGTTCAGCACGGGCGCGGTGTTCGATCTGTCGGGCGGCCGCGCGACTTATTGAGCGTGTCGCGCCGCGACCCGCAGTAACCCGCAGTCACTTCGAGAAGAACAACAGCGGCACATGCATGCCGTCCGCGCGCTCGCGCGATACAAAGGACATCAGGAGACACGATGAGCCGGACCCCAACCGAATCCATCGACGGCATCGTCGGCCAGGTCATGCGGCGGCTGTTGCCGTTCCTGCTGCTGATGTACGTGCTCGCGTTTCTCGACCGCGCGAACATCGGCTTTGCGCAGAAAGCGTTGCAGCACGACACGGGCATTTCGAACGCGGCGTTTGCGTTCGGCGCGGGCGTGTTCTTCGTCGGCTATGCGCTGTTCGAGGTGCCGAGCAATCTGCTGCTGCATCGCGTCGGCGCGCGGCTGTGGATGTGCCGGATCATGGTGACGTGGGGCATCGTGTCGGCGGCGATGAGTCTCGCGCATACGGCGACGGCCTTCTACACGCTGCGCTTCCTGCTGGGCGTCGCGGAAGCCGGCTTCTTTCCGGGCGTCATCTATTACCTCACGCGCTGGTTTCCGCAAGCGGCGCGCGGGCGTGCCGTCGGCGTGTTCTATTTCGGCGCGCCGCTCGCATTCATGTTCGGCAGTCCGCTGTCGGGCCTTCTGCTCGATCTGCACGGCATGTTGGGCCTCGCGGGCTGGCAGTGGCTGTTCCTGATCGAGGGCGGGCTCGCGTCGATAGTCGGCGTGTGGGCGTTCTTCTATCTCGACGACCGGCCCGAGGACGCGACGTGGCTCACGCCCGGCGCGCGGAAGACATTGAGCGCTGCACTCGACGACGACGCCCGCGCCGCTGCCGCGCATGGCCCGCGCAACATCGTCGCGGCGCTGGTGGACAGGCGCGTGCTGCTGCTGTCCGCGATCTATCTGCTGATCCAGATGAGCGTGTATGGCGTGATCTTCTATCTGCCGCAGCAAGTGGCCGCGCTGATGGGCGAATCGGTGGGCCTGCGCGTCGGTCTCGTCGCGGCCGTGCCGTGGATCTGCTCGCTCGCGCTGACCTGGGCTGTGCCGCGCCGCGCCGATCGCACGGGCGCGCATCGAAGCTGGGCCGTCGCGCTGCTGGTGCTCGCGGGCTGCGGCATCGGCGTGTCGGGTCTTGCCCACAGTCCGCTCGTCGCGTTGCTCGCGCTGTGCTGCGCGGCGAGCGGCTTCATCGCCGCGCAGCCGCTCTTCTGGACCTTCCCGACACGCTATCTGACGGGCGCGGCGGCCGCGGGCGGCATCGCGCTGATCAATTCGCTCGGCAGCCTCGGCGGCTTCATCGCGCCGACGCTGCGCACGAGCGCCGAGCATGCGTTCCAGTCGACGTCGGCGGGGCTGCTTTTGCTGGGCGCGGCGAGCCTCTTCGCCGCGTTGCTGATCGGCACGGCGGTTCGCCTTCGCACCGCGCGCGAAGCGCCCGCTTTCTCGCAACCCATTCACCGCGTCCGCTGATACGAGCGCGCGCAAACCACGAACGGAGCTCTAGAACATGGCGATGCCCACTATCCGGCACGTGCGTGCCTTCGTCGTCCGCGGCGGCGGCGCGGACTATCACGACCAGGCCGACGGACACTGGATCGACGATCACATCTCAACGCCGATGGCGCGTTATCCCGAGTACCGGCAAAGCCGCCAGTCGTTCGGCATCAATGTGCTGGGCACGCTGGTCGTCGAAATCGAAGCGAGCGACGGCACGGTCGGCTTCGCGGTGACGACGGGCGGCGAGATCGGCGCGTTCATCGTCGAGAAGCATCTCGCGCGCTTTCTCGAAGGGCAATTGGTGACGGACATCGAGAAGATGTGGGATCAGATGTACTTCTCGACGCTCTACTACGGACGCAAGGGCATCGTGCTCAACACGATTTCGGGCGTCGATCTCGCGCTGTGGGATCTGCTCGCGAAAGTGCGTAAGGAGCCCGTGTATCAGCTATTGGGCGGTCCCGTGCGGGACGAGCTTCAGTTCTACGCGACGGGCGCGCGGCCCGATCTCGCGAAGCAGATGGGTTTCATCGGCGGCAAGCTGCCGTTGCAGCACGGTCCCGCCGAAGGCGAAGCGGGCCTCAAGCAGAACATCGACAAGCTCGCGGATATGCGCAGCCGCGTCGGCAGCGATTTCTGGCTGATGTACGACTGCTGGATGAGCCTCGACGTCACCTACGCGACGAAGCTCGCGAAGGCTGCGCACGAACACGGGCTCAAGTGGATCGAAGAAGCGCTGCCGCCCGACGATTACTGGGGTTACGCCGAACTGCGCCGCAATGTGCCGCGCGGCATGATGGTGTCGACGGGCGAGCACGAAGCGACGCGCTGGGGCTTCCGGATGCTGCTTGAGATGAACTGCTGCGACCTGATTCAACCGGACGTGGGCTGGTGCGGCGGCATCACCGAGCTGATCAAGATTTCCGCGCTCGCCGATGCTCACAACGTGATGGTCGTGCCGCACGGCTCGTCGGTGTACAGCTATCACTTCGTCGTCACGCGCCACAACTCGCCGTTCGCCGAGTTTCTGATGATGGCGCCGAAGGCCGATCAGGTCGTGCCGATGTTCACGCCGCTGCTGCTGGACGAGCCCGTGCCCGTCAACGGCCGCATGAAGGTGCCCGATACGCCGGGTTTCGGCGTGCGCCTGAATCCGGAGTGCAAGCTCGAGCGGCCTTATCAGCATTGATCCATACGTCGATTGAAGGAGAGGCACGTGCTGCTGAAAGACAAGTCGGTGATCGTCACGGGCGGTTCGCGCGGCATCGGTCGTGCGATCGCGGTGGCGTGCGCGAAAGAGGGCGCCGATGTGGCGATCAACTATTGGGGGGACAACGACGCGTCGTATAACCGGCGTTCCGCCGTCGAAGAAGTGGTCGGCGAGATCGAGGCATTGGGGCGGCGCGTGATTGCCGTCGAAGGCAACGTCGCGGCGAAAGAGACGGGCCCCGAGCTCGTGCGCCGCACGGTCGATGCGTTCGGCAAGGTCGACGTGCTCGCGAGCAACGCGGGCATTTGCCCGTTCCATGCGTTTCTCGACATGCCCGCCGACGTGCTCGAAACCACGGTCGCCGTGAATCTGAACGGCGCGTTCTTCGTCACGCAGGCGGCCGCGCAGCAGATGAAGGCGCAGGGGACGGGCGGCGCGATTGTCGCGACCAGTTCGATCAGCGCGCTCGTCGGCGGCGGGATGCAGACGCATTACACGCCGACCAAGGCGGGTGTGCATTCGCTGATGCAGTCGTGCGCGATTGCGCTCGGGCCTTACGGCATCCGCTGCAATTCGGTGATGCCCGGCACGATCGCGACCGATCTGAACGCCGAAGATCTCGCCGATGAGGCGAAGAAAGCGTACTTCGAGAGGCGCATTCCGCTGGGGCGTTTAGGCCGTCCGGAAGATGTCGCCGATTGCGTCGTGTTTCTCGCGTCGGATCGCGCGCGGTATGTGACGGGCGCTGCGCTTCTCGTCGATGGGGGGCTTTTTGTTAGTCTGCAATAGCGGATTTGTGTCTGCGACGCTGTTTTGCTTTTTGGGCGTGTCGTCGGCATCCGCGATTGCGGTTTGTGTCTGCGACCGCTTTGCTTTGGTCTCTATGGCTTGCAGCCGGCATCCGCGTTAGCGCCCCGCACAGGGGCAACGCCCGCGCCGCGAGGCGCATCGCGGATGCCCGCGAAGGGCAAAGAAAGCCAACGCAATCGCGGATGCCGGCTGCAAGCCATAAAGACCAAAACAAAGCGGTCGCAGACACAAACCGCATCGCAGATGCCCGCGAAAAGAGCAAAAACCCAACAGCGTCGCCGACAACAAAAAAACTCAAACCGCCAGGCTCTCCTCACCCGCCAGCCGCTGCGAATGCACCCTCAGCAGTTCGACGAAGCGCTGTGCCGGTTCGGCAAGCGCTTCATCCTTGCGCGTGAGGATGCCAAAGCCCGCGAGGCTCTTGCCGATCTCGACGGGCAGCGCGACCAGCAGCTTGCCGCGCACGTGATCGCGCACGACGGACTCCGGCAGCATCGCGACGGCGTCGTAGTTTTCGAGCAGTTGCAGCGTCGCGAAGATCGACGCGCATTCCGTCAGGTTCGCGGGCGTGCGGAGACCCGCGCGCGCCAGCTCTTCTTCGAACAGCATGCGCGCCGGACTCGTGATCGGCTGCGCGACCCAAGGCCAGGCCATCAGCTCGGGCAGCGTGATCGACGCGCGCTTCGCAAGCGGATGCACCGCGCGCACGACCAGCACGAGCGTCTCGCGCGCGAGCGGCTCGAAGCCGAAGTCGTTGTGCTGCAGCGGATCGGTCAGACGTCCGAGCGCAAGGTCGATTTCGCGGCGATGCAGCAACTGCACGACCTGATCGCTCGTTTCGCCGAGAATGCACACGTGCAGCAGCGGCCTTTCGGTTTTCAGCGCGGCGACGGCCATCGCGAGCAGATCGGGCGCGGCGCCCATGATCGCGCCGACGGTCAGCTGTCCGTGGCCGCCTTTGCGCTTCATGTCGAGGTCGTCGGCAAAGCGCGTGAGGTCCGCGAGCGCGCGGCGCGCGTAGGCGAGCGTGACGACGCCGAGCGGCGTCGGCTGCATGCCGCGCGCGTTGCGCTCGAACAGCAGAAAGCCGAGCGCTTCCTCGATGTCGCCGAGCATGCGGCTCGCGCTCGGCTGTGCGACGTTGATCGCGTCGGCGGCCTGATGGACGTTGCGGGCGTCGTCGAGGGCGACGAGCAGCGCAAGATGCTTGAACTTGAGCCGGTTGACGAGGGCGACGGTGGCGGCGTTCTGGCTCATGAATGGTCGGCAGTGTGGGACAGTCAGCGATTCGGTTTGCGTATCGCCCAATCCCAACAACGGATTGAGATGCTATCGACGCCCGAATTATAGTCGCATCGAGACGCTTCCTCAGAGAGCGCAACGTATAAATGAACAAGAGTGGAGACACGCCCGGCATGGAGACAATCGCTTTCCGGATGGTGCTGAACCCCGGCATGCGCGACGAGTACGAGCGCCGGCATCGGGAGATCTGGCCTGAGCTCGTCGATGCGCTGCATCAGGCGGGCGTGCGCGACTACCGCATCTTTTTCGATGAAGGCACGCAGCATCTGTTCGCGATCCTGACGCGCACGGCCGATCATTCGATGGAGCGTCTTCCCGATCTGCCCGTGATGCGCAAATGGTGGGATTACATGGCCGACATCATGCAGACGGCGCCCGACCACACACCGCTGCAAGCGCCGCTCGTCCCTGTATTTGAATTGCAGCATCCCTTCAACTGATTCGCGACGCTCGCCGCGCACATGCGCAGGCGACGAAGGACGCGCCATGAAAGTTGTCGACCCGCACATTCATCTGTGGGATCTGAAGACGCATCACTACCCGTGGCTCGCCAATCCGGGCGTGTCGTTCGCCGGCGATGCGCGCGATCTGAAGCACGATTATCTGATCGCCGATCTGCTGAACGACGCCGCCGATATCGAGCTGCTCAAGTGCGTGCACGTCGAGGCGAATCACGATCCCGCCGATCCCGTCGAGGAGACGCGCTGGCTGCAATCGGTGGCGCAGGCGCCGGACTCGCGCTCGATGCCGAACGCGATCGTCGCGGGCGTCGATCTGTCGGCGAAGAACGCCGCGCAGATACTCGAAGGACATGCGGCGTTCGCCAACACGCGCGGCGTGCGGCAGATCCTCAACGTGCATCACGACAAGCTGTATGACTACGTCGGCCGTCATTTCATGCGCGAAGCGGCATGGCGCGAAAACTTCGGGCTGCTGCGCCGACACGGCATGTCGTTCGACATGCAGCTCTATCCGTCGCAGATGGATGAAGCGGCCTCGCTCGCGAACGAGCATCACGACACGCAGTTCATCGTCAATCACGCGGGCATGTTCGTCGACCGCAACAGCGTTGCCGGCTATCGCGCGTGGCGTGAAGGGATGAAGACGCTCGCGCAATGTCCGAACGTCGCGGTGAAGATCAGCGGCCTTGCGATGTTCGATCATCATTGGACGGTGGAAAGCCTGCGCCCTTATGTGCTCGAAACCATCGATACGTTCGGCGTCGAGCGCGCGATGTTCGCATCGAACTTTCCTGTGGACGGGCAGTTCGGCGCGTACGGCGACTTGTGGCGCGCGTATGCGTCGATCGTCGGCGCGGCGAGCGACGCGGAAAAGGACGCGCTCTTCGTGCGCAACGCCGAACGGCTCTATCGCATCTGAAGCATCGGCGCATTGAAGCATCGGGGCATTGAAGCATCTGGCCATCTGAAGCATCCGACAACACGCGGTCGCAGCATGAAGGAGGAGAGGGTGCAGCAACACATTCAGGAAGTGCCGAGACTGGAACTGCGGCATGCGAGCAAATCGTTCGGACGCGTGCGCGCGCTGTCGGACGGCGAACTCGTGCTATGGCCCGGCGAAGTGCATGCGCTGCTCGGCGAAAACGGCGCGGGCAAATCGACGCTCGTGAAGATTCTCGCGGGCGTGCATCAGCCGGATACGGGCGAGCTTCGCATCGACGGCATCGAGCGCCGCTTCGCGACGCCCGCCGAAGCGCGCGACGCGGGACTCGCCGTCATCTATCAGGAACCGACGTTGTTCTTCGATCTGTCGATCGCCGAGAACATCTTCATGGGGCGGCAGCCTGTCGATCGCTTCGGGCGCATCCAGCACGATGCGATGCGCCGCGAAGTCGACAGCCTGCTCGCATCGCTCGGCGTCGATCTGCGCGCGGATCGCCTCGTGCGCGGTCTGTCGATCGCCGACCAGCAGGTGATCGAGATCGCGAAGGCGCTGTCGCTGAACGCGAACGTGCTGATCATGGATGAGCCGACAGCCGCGCTGTCGCTGCCCGAAGTCGAGCGGCTCTTCGCGATCGTGCGCAAGCTGCGCGAGCGCGACGTCGCGATCCTGTTCATCACGCATCGGCTCGATGAAGTGTTCGCGTTGACGCAGCACGTGACGATCATGCGCGACGGCGCGAAAGTATTCGATGCGCCGACTTCGGAGATGACGACGGAATCGGTTGTCGCGAAGATGGTCGGGCGCGATCTGGAGACGTTCTATCCGAAGGCCGACGTGACGCCCGGCGACGTGCGGCTGTCGGTGCGCAACCTGACGCGCATCGGCGTGTTCAAGGATGTGTCGTTCGACGTGCGCGCGGGCGAAATCGTCGCGCTCGCGGGGCTCGTCGGCGCGGGCCGCAGCGAAGTGGCGCGCGCGATCTTCGGCATCGATCCCATCGATTCGGGCGACGTGCATATCGCGGGCAAGCGGCTGAAGACGGGCAATCCCGCCGCAGCCGTGCGCGCGGGGCTCGCGCTCGTGCCCGAAGACCGCCGTCAGCAAGGGCTCGCGCTCGAGCTGAGCATCGCGCGCAACGCGTCGATGACGGTGCTCGGACGGCTCGTGCGCCACGGCCTGATCTCGTCGCGCAGCGAAACGCAGCTCGCGACGCGCTGGGGCACGCGGCTGAGGTTGAAGGCGAGCGATCCGTCCGCGCCCGTCGGCACGCTGTCGGGCGGCAATCAGCAGAAAGTGGTGCTCGGCAAGTGGCTCGCGACAGGCCCGAAAGTGCTGATCATCGACGAGCCGACGCGCGGCATCGACGTCGGCGCAAAGGCCGAAGTGTATGGCGCGCTGTCCGAGCTCGTGCAGGAAGGCATGGCCGTGCTGATGATTTCGAGCGAGCTGCCCGAAGTGCTCGGCATGGCCGACCGCGTGCTGGTGATGCACGAAGGCCGCATCAGCGCGCAGATCGCGCGCGCCGACGCGAGCGAAGAGCGCATCATGAGCGCGGCGCTCGGACAATCGGCGGCACTACTGGGGCGCGCAGCATGATCCGGCATTCGACTGCTTCACATACTTCTTCACACGCCGCGTCACAGGTTCCTTCGCACGCAGCGCCCATCGCGCACGCGCCGCCGCAACACACGCGCACGGGTCGCGGCGGCTTCGTCTCTACACTCGCGAAGAGCCGCGAGACGACGCTCTTCATCGTGCTGATCCTGCTGATACTGGGCACGTCGCTCGCGCGGCCGCAGTTCGTGAATCTGCAGAATCTGCGCGACGTGCTGCTCAATGTGTCGATCATCAGCTTGCTCACGGCGGGCATGACGGTCGTGATCCTGATGCGGCATATCGATCTGTCCGTCGGCTCGACGGTCGGGATCAGCGCGTATGCCGTCGGCAGTCTGTACGTCGCGTTTCCGCATATGCCCGTGCTCGTGGCGCTTCTTGCAGGCGTCGCGATCGGGCTCGTTGCGGGCGGCATCAACGCGCTGCTGATCGCGGTGGGGCGCGTGCCGTCGCTCGTCGCGACGCTGTCGACGCTCTACATCTTCCGTGGCGCCGACTACGCGTGGGTCCACGGCGGCCAGATCAACGCGACGAGCCTGCCCGATGCGTACTCGCGTCTCGCGACGGGCACGCTGCTCGGCATTCCGACGCTCGCACTGATCGCAGCCGTGGTGCTGCTCGCGCTGTCGTTCTATCTGAAGCATTTCCGCGCGGGACGCGAGCATTACGCGATCGGCTCGAACCCCGAGGCGGCGCGGCTCGCGGGTGTCAATGTCGAACGGCGCGTGATGTCGGGCTTCCTGTTGTCGGGCGCGATCGCCGGTTTTGCGGGCGCGTTGTGGCTCGCGCGCTTCGGCACCGTCGATGCGAGCACCGCGAAAGGGATCGAGCTTCAGGTCGTGGCGGCCGCCGTGGTCGGCAGCGTGGCGATCACGGGCGGCGTCGGCACGATACTCGGCGCGACGCTGGGCGCGCTCGTGCTCGGCGTGATCAGCATTGCGCTCGTCGTGCTGCACGTGTCGCCGTTCTGGGAGCAGGCGATCGAAGGCGCGCTGATCGTCGCGGCCATTGCCGCCGATACGCTGCTCGCCCGCTCCGTCGCCAAACGCATGATGAGGAAACGCGATCATGGCTAAACCCGATTCCGCGCTGCTCACGCGCAAGCGCGAAACGCCGCTGCGCTGGGAAACGTTGCTCGTCATCGTGCTGATCGCGTCGCTCGGGCTGGGGCGCGCGCTGTCGCCCGTGTTCCTGACGGGCGCGAATCTCAGCAACGTGCTCGCCGATCTGACCGAGATCGCGCTGATGGCGCTGCCGATGACGCTGATCATCGTCGCGGCGGAAATCGATCTGTCCGTCGCGTCGGTGCTCGGCGCGTCGAGCGCGCTGATGGGCGTGCTGTGGCACATGGGTCTGCCGATGCCCGTCGTGATCGCGCTGGTGCTGCTTTTCGGCATGCTTGCGGGGCTGTTCAACGGGCTCGTGATCGTGAAGCTGAATCTGCCTTCGCTCGCGGTGACGATCGGCACGCTCGCGCTGTTTCGCGGCCTCGCTTACGTGCTGCTCGGCGATCAGGCCGTCGCGGATTTTCCGGCGGGCTATACCGCGTTCGGGATGGACACGCTCGGCGGCACGTTCATTCCGCTGCCGTTCGTGATCGTCATCGTGTGCGCCGTGCTCTTCACCGTGCTGTTGCAGGCGACGGCATTCGGCCGCAGCCTCTATGCGATCGGCGCGAACTCGACGGCGGCTGCGTTCTCGGGCATCGAGGTCGCGAAAGTGCGGCTGCGTCTGTTCGTATTGTCGGGGCTGGTGAGCGCGCTGGCGGGCACCGTCTACACGCTGCGCTTCACGAGCGCGCGCGGCGACAACGGCGAAGGCTTCGAGCTGTCGGTGATCGCGGCCGTGCTGTTCGGCGGCGTGAGCATTTTCGGCGGACGCGGATCGATGGTCGGCGTGCTGCTGTCGTTGTTGATTATCGGCGTGCTGAAGAATGCGTTGACGCTCGACGACGTTTCCAGCGAAACGCTGACCATCGTGACGGGCGCGCTGCTGCTCGCATCGGTGCTGATTCCGAACGTGGTCGCGCGCTGGCGCGCGATGCGCGACCGCAAGCTGATTGCCGCGCAAACGAAGGCCACACCGTAGACGAAGGTAGAAGAAGGTAGAAGAAGCGTCAGACGGGCAACGTGTTCAATCGACAAACCCGGACAGCACAAGTCCGATCCACCACCAGGAGACAACACATGAACAGACCATTGCGTCACGCGGGAGCGCTGATGCTCTGCGCGGCCTTGCTGGGCATCAGCGCCGCGGCGGGCGCGGCCGGCATCAAGTCCGGCTTGAAAATCGCGTTCGTGCCGAAGCAGATCAACAACCCATACGAAGTAATCGCCGACGACGGCGGCATGGCCGCGATCAAGGAATTCAACGGTGCGGGCAAGGTGGTGGGACCGTCGGACGCGGGCGCTTCGTCGCAGGTGTCGTACATCAACACGCTGACAACGCAACGCCAGGACGCGATCGTGATCGCGGCGAACGATGCGAACGCGCTCGTGCCGTATCTGAAGAAGGCGATGTCGCAAGGCATCAAGGTCGTGACATTCGACTCCGATACGGCGCCCGAAGGCCGCCAGCTGTTCGTGAATCAGGCGAACGCGGAGAGTATCGGGCGCGGCCAGATTCAGCTGGTGTCGAAGCTGATGGGCGGCGAGGGCGAGTTTGCGATCCTGTCCGCGACGCCGAACGCGACGAACCAGAACACGTGGATCAAGTGGATGCAGGAGGAGTTGAAGAAGCCCGAGTATTCGAAGATGAAGCTCGTGAAGATCGCGTACGGCAACGATGACGATCAGAAGTCGTTCGTCGAGACGCAAGGGCTGTTGCAGGCGTATCCGAACCTGAAGGCGATCGTCGCGCCGACGTCGGTGGGCATTGCAGCGGCGGCGCGGTATATCTCGTCGTCGTCGAGCAAGGGCAAGGTCGCTGTCACGGGCCTCGGCACGCCGAACCAGATGCGCGCGTTCGTCAAGAACGGCACCGTGAAGGCGTTCCAGCTGTGGGACCCGGGCCAGTTGGGCTATCTCGCGGCGTACGCGGCGGCCAGTCTCGCGTCGGGTGCGATCACGGGCAAAGAGGGTGAATCGTTCGACGCGGGCAAGCTCGGCAAGCGCACGATCGGCCCGCAAGGCGAGATCATTCTCGGTCCGCCGACCACGTTCGATGCGAACAATATCGACAACTTCAACTTCTGACGCGTTTCAGTTTGCTTGACGGAAGAAAGGCCGCTTGCGCGATGCAAGCGGCCTTTTTCTTTGCCACGCACGTCGCGAGCGCGACTCGACGTGACGCGCGGCAGCATCAGGCGAGCCCGTGCTCTTGTGCGTATTTGACGAGATCCGCATTCGTCTCCAGGCGGAGCTTTTTCATTGCCGTGCTCTTTTGCGTGGCGACCGTCGAGATCGAGCGGTTCACCTGCCGCGCGATGACGGTCAGCGACGCACCCGCCGCGAAGTGTCGTATCACTTCGAGTTCCTTCTTTGTCAGCATCGGCTTGCCGCTTTGCAGCGCGTCGTCGCCCACGCGACGCAGCAGGCGCGCGCGGATCTTCTGCGAAAAGTAAGGTCCGCGATGGCTCGTCACTTCGAGTACCGCAGCCTGAAATTCCGCGATGCCCTCGGTCTTGTCGACGATGCCGGCCACGCCGGAGCGTGACAGCCGGATCAGCGTGTCGTCGTTGTTGAGCATCGTGAACACGACGATGGGAATGCGCGGGTATTGTCTGCGCAGGCGAGCGATCAACGCGAGTCCGTCGGTGTCGCGCTGCGTGCTGTCCATCGAAAAGTCCGTGACGATCAGGTCCCACAGGCCGCTGGACAGCGTCTCCAGCAGCTCCATTCCCGACTTCACGGCCGCGTTGACGGTAAAGCCGGGAAGGCTGCTTAGCGCATTGATGACAGCATGTCGGATCACCGGATGGTCGTCGGCAATGGCAATCCTGAACTCGCGTGTGGCGTTCATGATAGTAAGGCAGCGCGGCGCGGGCCCCGTGTCTGCTGCATGCGGAAGATTTGAGATGGAGACCTGCTGATCGGTGGAGACTTGTCCGCAGTTCTGAAGTGACGCGGATTCTATATCGCAGTATGGCGACGAATCAAACGGATGTCGTAAGGATGACGAAAATATCCACGAATGATCCGCTTCTATCGCAATCGTTAGATATTTCGAAGAAATCCGATACCGGAACGCACCAACGATCAGCATAATTTCGTCGGACGGTTTGAGGCACTTTCTGGTTGTGCAGATGGCCGTCAAACAGTTTGCTGCTTCCCGATTCTATTTGTGAGAAAAAGATATGAAAGTCAAAAAATCAGGATTGCTGATCGCGATGGCTATCGCCGCGGGTGCTGCGTTGCCGACGGCTTCGTTTGCATATGACGGAACGATTACGTTCAGCGGCAACATCACGGCGACGACATGCCAGATCAGCGGCAATGGTCAAGGCAGCAACTTCACCGTGTCGCTGCCGACAGTGTCGGTGTCGTCGCTCCCCAAAGACACGGATTGGGCGATGCGTACGCCGTTCACTATCGCACTGACCAACTGCACGCCGGCATCGGGTAGCGCGGGTGTGTACTTCGAGCCGGGCGCTACCGTCGACACGACGACGGGGCAGTTGATCAACGCTACCGGTACGGCGACGAACGTTGAAGTGGGTCTGCTGAATGGCGACACCAGCAAGATCAATCTGGGTCAGGGTGCTACCACGCAGAACGTGAAGGTGGCCTCGATCGCCTCGGGCAGCGCGACCCTGTCGTACATCGCGGAGTACGTGGCAAAGGGCGGCGCAGCGGGTGCGGGCTCGGTCCAGACCACATCGCAGTACACGATCATCTATCAGTAATCGTTCAACGATTTGGGTCGAAGTACGCGATCACTCGGCCACCGTTCATGCAAGGGTGGTCGCGACGGATTTCACAGCGGACTATGGTTCGCGAAATCAAACGAGCGAAGTGAAATGGCAGTGAGGAACAAACTGATAACGGCTTTGACGGCCGTTGCGCTGGTGCTTGGCATGGCTGGCGCGCAGGCGAGTGTCGTCATCAACGGAACGCGTGTGATCTATCCGTCGGACGAACGGGAAGTCACCGTCAAGCTCACCAACGAAGGTAGTCTGCCTGCGCTCGTGCAGGCGTGGCTCGACGACGGCGACCCCCGGGCGTTGCCGCAGGATACCAAAGTGCCGTTCACGCTTGCACCGCCGCTCTTTCGTCTCGATTCGAAGAAAGGGCAGACGCTGCGCGTCGTGTATACGCAGGAGCCGCTCGCGCAGGACAAGGAAACGCTCTTCTGGCTCAACGTGCTGGAAGTGCCTCCGAGTGACACGAACGTGGACAAGAACATGCTGCAGCTCGCGTTCCGCTCGCGCATCAAGTTCTTCTTCCGTCCCGCAGGACTGCGGGGTAACGCTCGCGAAGCGCCCGCGCAGGTGGCATGGAAGTTCGTGCACGGTCACAACGGCGGATACGCATTGCAGGCGACGAACCCGACGCCGTATCACGTGACGTTCACGAACATGACTGCGACCGTCGGCTCGTCGAAATGGACGAATCAGACGGGTGGCATGGTCAATCCCGGTGCGACTGCCGAGTTCGATGTCGGCAATACGCCGCCGCCTGGCGCTGTGCCGACTGAAGTGGACTATGGATTTGTCGACGATTACGGTGCGGGCGTGAGCGGGAAGTACCGCCCGCATGCCGAGCACTGAATTCCATTGCACGTCATCGAGACTCGACGCGTCTGCCATCCGGCACCGTGTTGGGTGTCTGTGCGCAGCGCATCCGTACCACACGAACTGCGATCCTTGATATGCGCTTCAACGAAAAGACTGTTTTTGCCTGCGATTTGAATCGCCCCGCGCTCAGGCGTAGTCACGCATTGGTGCTCGGCGCACTTGCGGCCTGGGTTCCCATGGCGGCTCACGCGCAAACGATGACGGTCGCGGACGTTCACTTCAACGACGAGTTGCTGATGAAGCCGCGCGGGCAAAGCCTCGACGTTTCGCGCTTCGAGCGTGGCACTCCCGTGCCGGCTGGCGATTTTCCCGTCGACGTCTATGTGAACGGCAACTGGGCGGGAAAGAGCACGGTGCGCTTCGTTGCGCAAGACGGCCGGGACAGTGCGGTACCGTGTTTCGACAAATCGCTGCTGACGCATTTCGGCCTGAACATTGAAGGGCTTCCCGACTCCGCGCGAGCGGAAGTCGCAAAGGCAGTGGCTGGGCAGTGCGCGAGCTTGCCGGGTATTTCGGATAGCGCGTCATATCAGTTCGACATGTCCGATTTGCGCCTTGACGTGAGCCTTCCTCAGGCAATCGTGCTGCGCAATCCGCAAGGGTACGTCAGCCCCGAGCTTTGGGATGAGGGCGTCACGTCGGCGACGCTCGGCTACAACGCCAACACGTTTCACTACTCTGGGCATGGCTTCTCAGGTACGCAGTCCTTTCTTGGCCTTACTGCGGGCATCAATATCGGCAGCTGGCATCTGCGTCAGCAGTCTTCGATCCTGCAGGCTACCGGGCAAGGCACGTCGTATCAGAACATCGCGACGTATTTGCAGCACGATATTCCGTCGTGGAAAAGCCAGCTGATTCTCGGCGATTCGTATACGGACGGGGCGGTGTTCGACAGCGTCGGGGTCAAAGGCGTGCAGCTCGTCACCGACGATCGCATGCTGCCTGACTCTATGCGCGGTTACGCCCCCGTCATTCGAGGCATTGCGACTTCGAATGCGCACGTGACCGTGACGCAGAACGGCAATCGTCTGTATGAAACGGTCGTCGCGCCGGGTCCATTCGAAATCAACGACCTGTATGCCACGGGGTACGGCGGAAATCTGGTCGTGACCGTGACGGAGGCAGACGGCAGCCAGCATAGCTTCACGGTGCCGTACGCATCGGTGACGCAGCTGTTGAGGCCGGGCGCGACTCGCTACAACGTGGTCGCGGGCGTGATACGCGACACCGAGGTGTCGGGTCACAAGGCGCTCGTGCAAGGTACGATCCAGCGCGGCTTGAGCAATCTGGTCACAGGCTACGCGGGCACGGTTCTCGCGGACGGCTACATCGCCGCACTGGTCGGCGCGGCGTTCAATACGCCGATCGGCGCGTTGTCGGCCGACTTCACGGAAGCGCAGTCCGATATTCCACGCATGCAGGCCACGACGGGCCAGAGCTTCCGCATTGGTTTCAGCAAGTTTCTGCCGGAGACGAATACGAACGTGGCCGTTGCGGCGTATCGATATTCGTCGAGCGGCTTCTGGACGCTGCGCGACGCGATGGTTGCACGTAGCTGGGTGGACCGGGGCCAGGATCCCAATCGCGTCGACCATCAGCGTAATCAGCTTCAGATCACGCTGAACCAGAGCCTCGGCGACAAGTACGGCAACCTGTATGCCGTCGGTTCGACGTCGGACTACTGGAATCGTCGTGGCACGCTGACGCAGTTTCAGGTCGGCTACAACAACTTCTTGCGCGTGCTCGATACGAACGTCGCCTACAACCTGTCGTTGTCGCGGCAGACCAATGGCGTGTATGGGCAGGTGAGCAATCAGGTATATGCCAGCCTCTCCGTGCCGCTCGGCAAGTCGCAACACGCTCCGTCGCTCACGACAGCCGTCATGCGCGACAGCAATGCCGGCTGGTCGGAGCAGGCGATGCTCGCTGGTGCGGCGGGCACCGACAACCAGTTCACATACGGCGTATTCGGCACGCATTCGGACAGCACGACAACGGCCGGCGGCAATGGACAGTACCGCGCACCCTTTGCTACCTTCTCCGGCAGCGCCAGCGGCGGATCGGGCTATTCGCAGGTATCGGCGGGCATCCAGGGCGCGGTTGTCGCGCATCCGGGCGGCCTCACGCTCGCGAACTATCTGGGGGACACGATTGCTGTCGTGGAGGCGAAGGATGCTGCGGGCGCGCGCGTCACGAATGCATCGGGCGTGCGTATCGACAGCCGAGGCTATGCAGTCGTGCCCTATCTGTCGCCGTATTCCCTCAACACGGTCGAGATCGATCCGAAGGGCATTCCGCTCGATGTCGAACTGAAGGCTACGAGCCAGCAGATTGCGCCGCGGGCGAACTCGGTCGTGATGGTGCGCTTTCCGACTTCAAGGGGGCGTTCGGCCATCATTTCGACGCGTCTGCCCAACGGCGCGCAGATACCGTTCGGCGCGACGGTCACGGACGAGAAGGGCAATGCCGTTGGTGCAATCGGTCAGAACAGCCAGTTGTTTGTGCGCGGGATCGCGGACGAAGGCACGCTGATCGCGAAGTGGGGCAGCGAGGCGGATCAGACGTGCGAGATCACGTACCGCTTGCCGCCGAGTTCCGAGGACCGGGGTTCGTATGCACACGCGACGGGTGTATGCGGCGACGTCGGCATTGCATCGAATGGCGTGTCGACGCAGGCGGGCGCGTCGAAGCCCGTTGCCGTCGAGCGCAAGCCCATCGTAGAAATCGACGGCGCGCAGTCTGCCGGACGTGTGCCTGCTGCGAACGCAGCGCCCGACGCGCAGGAAGCCGCGCGTCACGCAGTGCCGGCGACTCCCGCTCAGCCCGTGGCCGAGGCAAACCCGATCAAGCCCGTCGCGCTGGGGCCGACCTTCCCGACACTCGCGCGAGCGGCTAACGCTCCGCTGCGCGTGCCGACAGAGGTCGTCAAGCGCACGTCGGCGTGGGACGACTGGCAGCCGAAGCCCGCCATCTCCACGGGCGACAGCCAGCCGCCAGTCGACGCGGCGCCCGTGGTCAGCACGAGTTACGCGGCGCCCGCGATCGAAGAAGCGGTTGCGTCGAATGTCGCGACGACCGATCAGACAGACGGCGCGGGGCGGCTGATGCAGTTGATGAGCGCTGCGCCTGTGACGACGAAGGCGCGCGTTTCGACTTTGTCGGTCTTGTCGATGAATAACGCTGTAGCGCAGTGACGCAGCAGTGTGCGGACGTGGTGATGTTTGCGATGCGAACATCGCACAGGCGGATGAAATCACAGAGGTGAATGAAATGCACGGATGTCTGTATCGGGTGGCGCGAGCTACGTCGATGGCTGCTGCTTTCGCGGCGACGATAACTTTTGCGAACAGCGCGCTCGCGAGTGGGCCTGTGGTTGGTCCGTTCACGCAGCAGTTCACGATGCGCGGCGCAATTGGGCGCGGTCCCGTCGTCACCCAGCCTGTGGTCACGGCGGCACCTGTCGGCACTTCGGCGGCGGTTGTGAATCAGCCTGCGAATGCGGCCGCTCAGGCTGCGCAACAGCAAAGCGGGCGACGAGGCTGGAGGGGGCTGTAATGCGCGCGCTTCTCTCATATGTGAGCACGAGCCACACGCATGGCGAGCGGAAAGCAAGATGGCTCTCGGTTCTGTCATGCGTGTTGATGTGGGCACTTCTGCCTATGGGTGTACGCGCGGCGACGTGCACTGCGCTTACTCCGGCGCAGTTCATGGTGGCCTTTCCTCCTTCCATCGTGGTGCCGCGAGATCTGCCCGTCAATGCCTCCATACCGGGCGCATCGGTCACCGTCACGGGGCCGGCGGACGCATCACACGGCGTCACGTGCACTTTCACTGGTTCCGAAACGGTGCCCGCCGTTTTCACTAACGATCAGGGCGGTATCGCGTCGTCAGGCAACGTTACGCCGATTGGAAATACGGGAATCGGTTTCACCTTGGTGGCGAACGCTGGCACCAGCAACTATGTGACTGGCACACGAAACTTAGGCGCTGCGACTTTCGCGCCAAACGGAACGACATGTACCGCGTCGCCTTGTTCTGTGACGCTTGGATCCCCCCTGACGATGCAACTCGTCAAATTGAAACAGACGCTCAACAATCCCACATTGCTGGCCGGTAATTACATGGACGTCACGATCAACGGACTTCCGGACTCGACAGTGTCGATCTCGAACGCCATTCAGATCATCAGCCAGACCTGTTCGGTCACTACGCCGTCGATCGGCGTGGATCTCGGAGCAGTACCAGTCAACCAGTTCACGACGGTGGGGTCGGGCTCCAAGCCGGCGGATTTCAGCATCGGAGTCGATTGTACGGGGCTGTCGACAGATCTCCACATTACGTTCACGGATGCGGCCAATCCATCGAACCAGACGAACACGTTGCCGTTGAGTTCAACATCGACGGCCAGCGGCGTCGGTATTCAGATCTTGCGCAACGGAGCGGCTGTTTCATACGGACCTGATTCGAACATCGCCGGCACGACCAACCAGATCGATATCGGTCCGGTGAACGGCACGGTAACCACGATTCCGCTGAGCGCACGCTACGTGCAGACGTTGTCAACGATCCGCGGGGGGGCGGCAAACGGATCGGCCACGTTCACGATGTCCTATCAATGACGGCGGCCCGCGAAACGACATTCAAGTATTGACAGGGGTAGCGATATCGCTGTTGGTGTTGGCAGTAGAAGTAGTTGTGACTTCCATAATTTTTTTACTAGGTAACAGAAATGCAAAAAGTCGAACGCAACGTATTGGAACAATCGAAGGTCGCAGGCGGTTGCTGCAAGTGCTGCTGCAAGCCGAAGACGCCGGTGACGCCGCCGGCAACTGGCGGCAATGGCGGCAATAACACCCTGTAATCACCGCTCCAGTACACCCCGGTCATTATTGACCGCATAGCGCTGAGATAGCCCCACGCCATGAGCGTGGGGCTTTTGCACTTGTTTGCCTGTTTCCGCCTCCGCTTCCGATTTCTGAATCTCTCACTTTATGATGTCTTGGAAGTCCCCGCTCGAGTGGCCTGGCGCCATTCGGCGCCGCCTGGATCGCGCTTTCAAAAGCCTCGGACGTTTCGCCGTTCGCGCGCTGATGTCGCGCATTTCGCTGGGCGCAATAGAGCCAATCGCCGATGCGATCGTGCTGTTTCAACGGTTATACAGTCCCAACGTCCGCTGGAGCGGCATCGAGCGCCGCGAGTTCGCGCTCGATGTAATGAAGAAGTGCGGCGTGAGCAACCGTCGCCTGCTCGCAGCCCGCACCCTGGAAAAGCTGATCGACCAGCGCCTTCACTTCGGTCGTCAACGCCATTTCGCGGAAGCATGGCCCGACCTTCAACGCATTGCCGGCATGCTTGCGCAGACCATCGCGCAGCTGAAGAGCGAAGCGCCCGGACGGCCCATCATCGTGTCGCCGTTTCACTACGTATCGCAGTACGCGAACATCTACGTGATCGACGATCTGCGCGCGAAGCTCGGCCTTTCGCGCATCGGTGTCGTGTCCGGCGTGCCGCGCGATCTCTATGGCAGCGACGACGCGATGATTCCCAACGTGGATGTGCTGTACACCTACAGTCAGGACAATCGCGGCGGCCTCGGACTGCAGGTCGCGCGCTCGCTCAGGCGCAACGGTGTCGTCGTGATCTTTGCCGACGTGCCGCCGTACACATTACATCGCTACCCGATGGAGACCGTCGGCGTGTCCATCTTCGGCCACGCGGCTCGCATTCACAATGGCGTGTTCCGCATGGGAGCGTCGCTCGACGCGATCCTGTTGCCGTTCTATCTGCGCTTCGAGCGCGGCAGGTTTGACGGCACTATCCTCGATCCCATACGGCTCGCCGACCCCGACGCGCCGCAACGCGTCGCGTGCGAGATCGAGCAGGCTCTCATGACCAACTTCGAGAGTTCGCTCGTGGTGGGTCATCCTTCCCTGTATGCGTTTGCGCCTGCGAAATAGCACTTAATAGCCCTTAGAGAGTCGATGCGGGCTGTAGCAGTCGCGCAGAACATTATGGAACCAACCAGTCTTCCTCAATTCAAGGACGTGCCGTGGCGATGGATTGCCTACTGCGCGTCAGGCATCGTCGTCGCGGCCGTCACATTCGGATTTGTGCATCAGGTCGAACTCAAGCAGGACGTCCAGTGCGAAATCGTCTCGCCATCCGACGTCAAGGTGCAGGGCTTGAACGGGCTCGTGTCGTCTGTCTATGTGCATCCCGGCGAGCGCGTGATCGAGGGCATGCCGCTTTTCAGCGTGCAACGCGATCTGTCGCTTGCGAGCGATGGGCGCCAGCGGCCCATGTTCGACGAGCAGATGCGCGATGAACAGATCCGCACCGCCGATCAGCAGTACGAGCAGCGCAAGGCGCAGTTGGGCGCGCAGCTCGACGCGTCGAATGCGACGGCCGAAAGCCGCCGCGCCGAGGTGGCCGCGCTCGACGAACAGGTCACACAAAACCGGCAACTCGTCATCGAGGCACAGCGCAAGCTGAGCCGGCTGCAATCGGTGTCCGACTACGTGAGCGCCGATCGCATCGAGCAGGCGAGCGCCGACACGCATCAGGCGAAGGTCTCGGTGGCGCAAGGCGTCGCGCGGCGTGAGCAGCTGAATGGCGAAATCGCGACGCTGCGCAGCACCCAAAGCGACCTGGCGGCACAGTTGAAGGAGAACGATGCCAGACATGCGCGCGATGTTCAGGACATCCAGATGCGTTTCGAACAGACTCGCCAGAATTCCACGATTTCAGCGCCGAAGTCGGGCGTCGTGACGTTCTCCGCTCTTGTGGCCGGCCGCACGCTGGACCCCGCCGATGTTGCGCTCGTCATTTCCACCGACGACAAAGGCGCGTTGCGCGCCGCGCTGCGCATCCCGTCGCGCCGTCGCGGCTTCGTGCAGACAGGACAGACCGTGCGTCTCAAGTTCGACGCGTTTCCCTACGTGAAATTCGGCACCTACGAAGCGCGCATCGACGCAATCTCGCAGACCACGGTCCAGTCGCCAATGTCGCCATCGCCTGTGGCGGCGACGCGTCCGAAGGACAACGGTGAGGGCGATTTCATGGCGTGGGCGACCTTGCGCGGCAAAACGTTCGACTACGGCAAGCAGCACTTCGACATCCTGCCCGGCATGCGCGCGACGGCGAGCATCGTCGTCGAACGCAGAACGATTGCGGAGTGGGTACTTGAGCCGTTGTTTCGCATGATCAGAGGTTGAAGGAATGCGCACGATCTATCAAAACGAAGTCGCGGAATGCGGCTACGCGTGTCTTGCGATGGTGCTCACGCATCTCGGCCGCGCGACCGAGGTGCGCGAACTGTCCGCACATCGGCCCATCTCCGCGAACGGCCTCTCGCTGATGGACCTCTACGACATGGCCACCGAGTTCGGACTGGCGGTACAGGCCTATCGCTTCGGACTCGAAGACGTGCCGACCATCAAACGCGGCTCGATTCTTCATTTCGGCGGCGCGCATTTCGTCGTCTTCGAGAAGTGCGGACGCGGCCACGTGCAGGTCATCGACCCGGCGACGGGGCGGCGGCGCATTTCGATGGACACGTTTGCCGCGGCCGTGTCGGGCTTCCTGCTCGAATGTTCGCCGACACCCGGCATGCCGCGCGTAAAGGTGAAATCCCAGGTTCCGAAAGCGCTGGCGCGCGTGCGCGCGCTCAATCCGGATCTGCGCAGGCATCTCGCGAAAGTGATGTTCGTGATGCTCGGCAGCCAGTTCGCGATTCTCGCGGCACCGTATCTCGGCAGTCTGGTGCTCGACTATGTCGTCGCGGTCGACAACGTCAATCTGTTGAACGTGCTGGTGCTGACATTCACAGGCATTTTCGCAGTCGGCGCGTTGAGCCAGTATGTGGAAACGCGGTTGATCGAACTGCTGCATCAGCGCACGCAGATGAACACGACGGAAGGGCTGCTGGGCAAGCTATTGCGCAATCCGATGTCGTGGTTCGAAAAGCGCCATGTCGGCGACGTCTATGCGCGTCTCAAGGCACAGGACGAAATCAGCGTGCAGGCCGTCCGTACTTTCACGCATATGTGCGTGGACACGGCCGTCGGCGTGTTCGCGCTCGCGCTGATGCTGATCCAGAGCCCGCGGTTGACGGCTGTGGCTGTGGCGATCTTCGTGGTCTATCTGTCGATCGCGCTGGGCATGTTCGCTCGCATGCGCGACAACCACGCGCTCGTGCTCGAAACTTCCGCGCGTTGCGACGATGCGCTGATCGAGACGATACGCGCCGCGTCGCTGATCAAGCTCGCACAAGGCGAGACGCGGCGCACGGCAATTTTCATGACGAAGTATCGCGAGTACGTCGCAGCGCTTTTGACCGACAACCGCTTGAGCAGCGCGCGCGACGCCATTCTCAAGGCGGTGCAGTACGCCGATACGCTCGCGATCACGTGGTTTTCCGCGCAACTGATGCTGGGCGGCAAAGTGTCCGTCGGCGTGTTCTATTCCTTCCTGATCTACAAGTCGCTGATGTCCGAGCGTTTTGCGCGCACCGTCAACGGCGTGTTCTCGCACTTCATGCTGAGCGTGCCCGTCGCGCGCGTGGACGATATCGTCGAATGCGAAGAAGAGCGTTACACGCCGCCTTCGGATACCAACCGCGCAACGGAAGTGCACGCGTTCGAGCGCATCGAAATGCGCGACGTGACATTCAGCTATGGCGTATCCGACCAGCCGGTGCTGAAGAACGCGAGCATCGACATCAGCGCGGGCGACAAGATTGCGATCATAGGCCCATCGGGCGCGGGCAAGTCGACGCTCTTCAAGCTGCTGTCGGCGGCAGTGCCGCTTCAGCATGGAGACATGTCGCTCAACGGTATTGCATGGCCGAACCTCACCGTCGATGAAATCCGCCGTCACGCAGCGCATATGCGGCAGGGCGATCTGATCCTGCACGGCTCGATCGCGGATAACGTGTCGTTGTTCTCGGGGAATATCGACGAGGCGCGCGTGCAGTCGGTGCTCGAAGACGTGGGCCTATGGAACGACGTGATGCGTCTGCCGATGCGCGCGCGCACGGTGATCAGCGACACCATCGCGAACATCTCGGCAGGCCAGCGCCAACGCCTGCTGCTTGCTCGCGCGCTGTATCAGCAGCGCAGCCTGTTGCTGCTCGACGAGCCCACGTCGAATCTCGATCCCACATCCGTCAAGCACATCGGCGCGCTGCTGCAGCGCCTCGATTGCACGGTCGTCGTGATTACACACGACATGTCGCTTGCCGCGAGCTTCGGCACGCGCTACCGGCTCATCGACGGTGCGTTTATGCGCGAGCCGTCACATCAAGGTCATATCGAATCGGACCCGTTGCATGCATAGTTTCAAACACTCAATCGCGATGGCGGCAGCCTTCTGCTTGCTGAACATCGGCGCGAGCGCTCAGGCCGCCGATCTCGTCACCGTCGTGCAGCAGGCACTCGGGCGCGACGCCGATCTCGCGCAGGCGCGGGCCGCTCAGGTCGCCGCGAAAGAGGCGGTGCCGCAGGCGCGCGCGGCCCTTTTGCCGCAGATCTCCGGAGGCTGGGGACGCACGTACAACAGCATCGCGACGCAAGGCTTTCCGCGCACGTCGTACTGGCAGAACGGCTGGACTGTGTCGCTCACGCAGCCGATCTTCGACTGGACCAAATGGGAGGCCTACAGGCAGGCCGATTACGTCGAAGCACTGGGCGCAGTCAACGTGGACGTCGCGCAGCAGACGGCGTTGCTGCGCGCCGTGCGCGCGTACTTCGACGAACTCGCGGCGGAGGACGAAGTGAAGCGCGCGTCCGACTACGGCGCCGCCGTCGACACGCAGATCCAGATTCTGCAGCGCAACCGCGCGGCCGGCGAGGCGACCGTCATCGACATGCGCGAAGCGCTGACCTCGCGCGAACAGGTCACGTTGCAACAGTCGGACGCGCAAAACGCGCTTGCTACGAAGCGCCGCGCGCTGGAACAGGTGACGGGCGTGCCGTTCGCCGCGCTGTCGCGTTTGCCCGATACGCTTGCGCTGCCGCGTCTCGCGCCCGAGGATGCCGATGCGTGGGCGAATCAGGCAAAGGATCACGGCTATCCGGTGCAACAGAAGCAGCTCGAATGGCAGGTCGCGAAGTTCGATGTCGGCAAGGCGAAGGGCGAGCACTATCCGTCCGTCTTTCTGACGGGCAGCTATACGCCGTCGGGCGCGGCATCCGGCTATGCGCGACCGACGACGACGGCGACGGGCATGCTCGCCGTGTCGATTCCGCTGTACGCCGGCGGGGCGACGCAATCGAAAGTCAGGCAAACCGAGGCGCTGCAGGATGAGGCGATGCAAGCGCTCGTCGGCGCGACGCGCACGGCCGACGCATCCGCTCGCGACAACTACGCGCGCTATCAGCAAGGCCGCGCACGCGTGGACATGCTCGTGCATCTGGTCGCGTCGTGCCGCGAAACGCTCGCGGCGACACGGATCGGCTACAAGGTCGGCACGCGCACGAGCATCGACGTATTGCGCGCCATCGATACGCTCTATTCGGCGCAGCGCGATCTCCTCGCAGCCCGCTACGACGCCGTCGTCACGTTGTTGCAGCTCAAAGGCGATACGTCGACGTTGAGTCTCACGGATGTCGTCGAGATCAACACGTTGCTTCGTTGAACTTTCAACTGTTCGTCAAGAACTGTCAAAAATGAAGGGGCGGTGGAAAAGTCGTCAACGCTTTGTCGGGCGAGGCGTTTAGAGCGATGACCTATCAGGTCGGCGGCCCATGAGCCGTTTAATCAATGCAAGGTTTTGAGGAATCAAGTCAATGAACAAGCACATCATCGCTGCCGCTCTGGCAGGTCTGTTCTCGGTCGCCGCATTCGCGCAGGCATCGGCACCCGCCGCCGCAGCACCGGCTGCCGCTGCCACGGAACAGGCACCGGCTTCGGCACCGGCCGCAAAGCACCACGCGAAGAAGCATCACGCCAAGAAGCACCACGCTCACAAGGCAGCGCCGAAGGCAGCCAGCGACGAAGCAGCATCGGCAGCGCAGTAACGAGCGCGCCACGCTGAGGCGAAAGGGGGAAGCGCGCAAGCGTCTTCCCCCTTTGCATTTGCATCAGACGCGCGTCTGGCGCTGGTCCGAAAATGGACCGAGCCGGCGCGCAAACCGGCGCGCGCATTCCAGTCCGAACGCGGTCGGACGCATGCCGCGATCGTGAGCGACGTCGAAACCCATCCGCCATGCAGCGATGCGTTTGCCGTAGCACGTCAAAGCATCGAGCGATTGCATCACGAATACGATCGACGACAGGATGCGCTCATATAGCGCTTCTGCGTTCGCATGATCGCCTTTGGCAAACGCGTCGTAAATGGCGGCTTGCCAGTCGAATGTATCGGGCGCAACGATCAGTCCCGCGCAACCGGCGCGAAGGTTGTCGATGAGTTCCTGTCCGCCGCGTCCATTGAAAACGGGCAGTGGACTGCGTTGTTCGCGCAGGCGTTCTATCGTCGATTGAATGACCGTGGCCGGGCCTTCGCCTTTGAGCCACTGAAATTGCGGGCACTGCGACGAAAGCGCGACGAGCGATTGCACCGACAAGCCCACGCCCAGATACTCGGGCGCATTCTGAATTCCCACGGGCGCTTTCACGCGCGCCATGACTTGCGAGAAGAAATCGAAGTAGAACGATTCGGGTTGGTCGCGCATGGAAGGCGGCTGGAGGATCAGCGACGACGCGCCGTGTTCCACTGCGTAATCCGCGAGCGCGAGTTGCGCTTCGATGGTATCGCCCGTGATCGTGACGGCCAGCGGAACGCGATCGCCGATATGTTCGCTGGTCCATTCGATGAAGCGTTGCTTCTCTTCCAGCGACAGACGGTTCACTTCAGTCGCGAGACCAAGAATCACGATGCCGCTTGCGCCTGCTTCGATCGTGCGATCGATCTGCGTGTGAATGGCGCGCCGATCTAGCGCGTTGTCGGCGTCGAAGTACGCGTAGAGCACGGGCCATATGCCGCGCGGCGAAAAAGAATCGAGGCGTGACGTGATGGTCGTCATGATCGATGCCATATCAATGCGATTCGCGCGGCACGGGCGCGCCGCTCGCGCCGACGAGGAAGTCGAGATCGGCGCCCTGGTCGGCCTGCAACACGTGCTCGACGTAGAGCCGGTAGTAGCCGCGCGCGGGCAGTTCTGGCGCTCGCCATGCGGCGCGGCGCCGTGCGAGTTCTTCATCGGACACGTCGAGATGCAGGCGTCGCGCGTCGACGTCGAGTTCGATCATGTCGCCCGTCTGCACGAGTGCTAGCGGCCCGCCTGCCGCTGCTTCGGGCGACACGTGCAGCACGACGGCGCCATACGCGGTGCCGCTCATGCGGCCGTCGGAAATGCGAACCATGTCCGTGATGCCTTTTTGCAGGACCTTTTTCGGCAACGGCATGTTGCCGACTTCCGCGAAGCCCGGATAGCCTTTCGGCCCCGCGCCTTTGAGCACCATCACGCAGTGCTCGTCGATATCGAGCGAGTCGTCGTCGATCTTCGCGTGCAGTTCTTCGACGTTCTCGAATACCACCGCGCGGCCTCGATGCTTGAGCAACGAAGCCGTCGCCGCAGACGGCTTGATGACGGCGCCATTCGGCGCGAGATTGCCTCTGAGCACAGCGATGCCCGCGTGCGGCTTGAACGGCTCGGCGAAAGTCGTAATCACTTTCTGATCGTAGTTGGGCGCATCGCAAACGTTCTCCCAGATCGTCTTGCCGTTGACGGTCAATGCATCGCGATGCAGAAGACCTTGCTCGCCCAGTTGACGCAACACCGCGGGCAAGCCGCCCGCGTAATAGAAATCTTCCATCAGGTGCTCGCCCGACGGCTGCAGATTCACGAGGCACGGCACGTTCGATCCGAGTTCCCAGTCTTCGAGCGTGAGGTCGATGCCGATGCGCTTCGCGAGCGCGATCAGATGCACGACGGCATTCGTCGATCCGCCGATCGCCGCATTCGTGCGGATCGCGTTCTCGAAGGCCGCGCGCGTGAGGATCTTGTCCATCGTCACGTCGTCGCGCACCATCTCGACGATGCGCCGCCCCGCGAGATGTGCAAGCACCTGGCGGCGCGCATCGACGGCGGGAATCGCTGCGTTGTGCGGCAGTCCCATGCCGAGCGACTCGACCATCGATGCCATCGTCGATGCTGTGCCCATCGTCATGCAGTGGCCTCGCGAGCGGTTCATGCACGATTCCGCGTCGATGAACTCCTGCTGGCTCATCGTGCCCGCGCGCACTTCTTCGGACATCTGCCAGACGCCCGTGCCCGAGCCGAGCGTGCGTCCGCGAAAGCGGCCGTTGAGCATCGGCCCGCCCGAGACCGCCAGCGCGGGCGGATTGCACGACGCCGCGCCCATCAGCAGCGCCGGCGTGGTCTTGTCGCAACCGACGAGCAGAATCACGCCGTCGATCGGATTGCCGCGTATCGACTCCTCGACATCCATCGAAGCCAGGTTGCGAAACAGCATCGCCGTGGGCCGCAGATTCGATTCGCCGAGCGACATCACGGGGAATTCGAGCGGCAGGCCGCCCGCTTCGCGCACGCCGCGTTTGACGTATTCGGCGAGGTCGCGAAAGTGGGCATTGCAGGGCGTCAGTTCGGACCACGTATTGCAGATGCCGATCACGGGGCGGCCATCGAATTCGTCGTGAGGAATGCCCTGATTCTTCATCCACGAGCGGTGGATGAAGCCGTCCTTGTCGTTGCCGCCGAACCAGCTTTGCGAGCGAAGTTTGCGCATGATGTCTCCTGGGTCTGCTTCGTTTTGCCTGCTTCTTCGTTGTCCTGTCGCTGCAAGGTGAGCTTAGCCGATTCGCCGCGCGATGCATGCACCCACGCAGAAGCGGCCCGCTTCGCGAAGCTGGGCGGTTGCATTGCAGCAGAGCGCGACCAAGGACAAAACCGCATCGACAGCGCTGCGCTCCTGTGGCAAGGCACGGCCGCTCAAGCCGCGCGACGCACTGCCTGAATCGCTGAACGGACGCGGACCTTTCCACAAGCGACATGCGCATCCGCTGATCACGCACTGCACCATCGTCACAAACCCTTGCTGGGCAAGCCTCGCAGCCATCCTCTAACGGCCGTTCTCTTTTGCCCGTGTCGCATTTCCGCAAGCGTCTGTCGCAATTAGTCGGCTAGTCGGGGTTTTTTCTGGCAACTATGTAGTCACACTGTGCGGGCCGGCGCCTGCACCACGAGGAGATGGAGTCAATGAAATCCCCAAAGGTCGTGGTCGAAGGTTTATGTAAGGTTTTCGGGCCCAACCCGAAACTGGCTCAGGACATGCTCTCGCGAGGCGCGTCGAAAGACGAGGTCTTTGCCAAAACGGGGCATGTCGTGGGCGTTCACAATGCCTCCTTCGACGTACAGGAAGGCGAGATTTTCGTGTTGATGGGCCTGTCGGGTTCCGGCAAGTCCACGCTGATCCGTCTCATCAACCGGCTCGTCGAACCGACGGCCGGCAAGGTCATCATCGATGGCCGCGATGTTGCAGCCATCAAGCGTTCGGAGCTGACGTCGCTGCGCCGCACCGACATGAGCATGGTGTTCCAGTCGTTCGCGCTGATGCCGCAACGCACGGTGCTGGCGAATGCCGCGTTCGGTCTCGAAGTGGCAGGCATGGGGCGCAAGGAGCGCGAGAAGCGCGCGCTCGACGTGCTCGAGCAGGTCGGTCTCGCGACGTTCGCGGGCAAGCTGCCGGCGGAGCTGTCGGGCGGCATGCAGCAGCGCGTGGGTCTTGCGCGTGCGCTTGCGGTGAACCCGTCGCTGATGATCATGGACGAAGCGTTCTCCGCGCTCGACCCGTTGAAGCGCAAGGAAATGCAGAACGTGCTGCTGGAACTGCAAAAGAACCAGCGCCGCACGATCCTGTTCGTGTCGCACGATCTGGAAGAGGCGCTGCGCATCGGCAGCCGCATCGCGATCATGGAAGGCGGCCGCGTGGTGCAGATCGGCACGCCGCAGGACATCATCGCGAATCCCGCCGACGACTACGTGCGCGCGTTCTTCGAAGGCGTCGATACGAGCCGCTATCTGACGGCAGGCGATCTGATGCAGGCGAACGGCGTGCCCACCTTGCGCGATCTGGACCAGAAGAGCGTCGCCGAGTCGCTGAACGGCAGCGCCGAATACGCGTTCGTGCTGGACGCCGAGCGACGCATTCGCGGCTTCGTCACGCGCGATGCGATGAGCAACGTGAGTAGCGGGACGGCGTCGCTCAAGAAGATCGAATGCATTTCGCGCGGCGCGCCGCTCGAACATGTCGTGTCGCGCGTGTGCGCGAGCACGACCGCGCTGCCCGTGGTCGACGACGAAGACCGCTATTGCGGTTCCGTCGATCAGGCGGCAGTTCTGAAAGTCATTACGCGCAATCGAGGTGGTGCCCATGTCTGAGATCATTCCACTCGGCCGTTGGGTCGACCAGTCCGTTCACTATCTGCTCGACCACGACGCGAGCACGTTCGATTCGATCGGCAAGGCGATCGAGAGCTTCGCCGCAATGATCGAGCATGGCCTGCAAGCCATTCCGATGTGGGCGTTGATGGCGTTCTTCATCGCGATCGGCTTGTGGCGCGTGGGCTGGCGCTTTGCGATATTCGCCACCGCTTCGCTGTTGCTGATCTACGCGACAGGCTTCTGGGACCAGACGGTCATCACGTTGGGCCTCACGTTGTCGTCGACGCTGATCAGTCTCGTGTTCGGCATTCCGCTCGGCATCTGGGCCGCGAAGAACAAGCACGTGCAGATGATCGTGCGCCCGATTCTCGACCTGATGCAGACGATGCCTGCCTTCGTCTATCTGATTCCTGCTGCGATGCTGTTCGGCCTTGGCCGCGTGCCTGGCATTCTCTCCACCGTGATCTTCGCGATGCCGCCCGCCGTGCGTCTGACGAGCCTCGGCATCAAGCACGTGAACCGCGAAATCGTCGAAGCAGGGCAGGCGTTCGGCTGCACGCCGTGGCAGTTGCTCTACAAGGTGCAGTTTCCCAATGCGCTGCCCTCGATCATGCAGGGCGTGAACCAGACGATCATGATGGCGCTGTCGATGGTGATCATCGCGTCGATGGTGGGCGCGGGTGGCTTGGGCAACGACGTGCTCGCGAGCATTCAGCGCCTCGATATCGGCCTCGGATTCGAAAGCGGTCTGTCCGTCGTGTTGCTCGCGATCATTCTGGACCGCATCACCGAGAGCTTCGGCCGCTCGCCCGGCACGTCTGCCGCGCCGCGCTTCGCCGGTCTGCGCAGCGTGATGCGCGTGCGCCGCGAACAGCCGGTGGTCGCGCAAAGCTAAGTCTCCGTCGTATCGAAACTGGCGCCAGTTCTCCGGCTCGCCTGCAATACAACCAATAAGTGGTGGTCCCGCGAGAGCCTCAGGGCTCTCGCGGTGGCCAAACACATTCTTCTTTGTGCATCACGGAGCGCGACGTGGCGTCTATCAGGGCCGAAGCGGCGTTGTCGAATCTTGCGCATGTGGGCTTTCTGACGTTGCCCAGTTTTTCGATGATCGCGTTCACAAGCGCGGTCGAAGTGCTGCGAATGGCGAACTATGTGTCGCGCGCGCAGCACTATTGCTGGTCGGTTCTCACGCATGACGGCGTGCCCGTGCGGGCGAGCAACGGCATGACCGTCAAGCCGACGCGCTCGCTAGAAGAAGCGGGCATGCCCGATGTGCTGATCGTCTGCGGCGGCACGCAGATCCGCAACGCCGTCGATGCGAACATCAGAACCTTGCTCGCGGATGTCGCCGCGCAAGGCGTGCCGTTGGGCGGCATCTGCACTGGCGCGTATGCGCTGATGGCGGCGGGGCTGCTCGACGGATACAGCTGCGCGGTGCATTGGGAAGATATGTCGGTGCTGCACAAGGAATATCCGCACGTGCGCTTCGCCGACGAGCTGTTCGTGATCGATCGCGATCGTTTGACCTGCACGGGCGGCACCGCGCCGCTCGACCTGATGCTGAATCTCGTCGGCAGCCGCTTTGGACAGAACCTCGCGGCGCAGGTGTCGGAGCAGTTCATTCTCGAACGCATCCGCAGCGCGAGCGATCCGCAGCCGATACCCGTCGATGCGCGCGTCGGCTTTTCGCGCGCCGAACTGATCGAAGTCGTGCGGCTGATGGAAGCGAATATCGAAGAGCCTTTATCGCTCGAAGAACTCGCGCGGCTCGTGCAGTTGTCGCAACGTCATTTGCAGCGCATGTTCAAGGTCTATCTGAACGTGTCGCCGACTCACTACTACCTGTCGCTGCGCTTGCGGCGCGCGCGCGATCTGCTGCGCACGACGGACGCATCGATTGCACGCGTGACGGCCGTATGCGGCTTTCACTCGCCGTGTCATTTCAGCAAAGCCTATCGCGCGCAGTTCGGCCATGCGCCGAGCGTCGAGCGGCGTCAGGCGAGCTAGCAAAATTATTCCGAGGAGAATGCAATGAAACGCAAGCTGATGATGGCGGCTGCCCTGCTGGGCACGGCCGCCGCGACCGCGCACGCCGCCGATCCCGCCGTGTGCCGCAACGTCCGTTTCGCCGACGTCGGCTGGACCGACATCGCCGCGACGACGGGCCTCGCGTCGACGATCTTTCAGGGACTCGGCTACAACCCGACGAAAACGATTGCGTCGGTGCCGATCACGTTCGCGGGCATCAAGAGCAAGCAGATCGACGTATTCCTCGGCTACTGGGCGCCGACGATGGACCCGATCATCCAGCCGTTCGTGAAGGCGGGCTCGATCAAGGTGCTCGCGACGCCTAACCTGACAGGCGCGAAATACACGCTCGCCGTGCCTGACTATGTGTACAACGGCGGCCTGAAGAACTTCAGCGACATCCAGAAGTACGCGGACAAGCTCGACGGCAAGGTCTACGGCATCGAGCCGGGCAACGACGGCAATGCGCTGATCAAGAAGATGATCGACGGCAACCAGTTCGGGCTCGGCAAGTTCAAGCTGGTCGAGTCGAGCGAGGCGGGCATGCTGGTCGAAGTGAGCCGCGCGATTCGCGAGAAGAAGTGGATCGTTTTCCTTGGGTGGGAACCGCATCCGATGAACGTGCAGATGAAGATCGATTATCTCGCCGGCGGCGACGACGTATTCGGGCCGAACTACGGCGAGGCGAAAGTCTTCACGGCCACGCCGCCCGATTATGCGCAGCGTTGCCCGAATGCGGCGAAGCTCGTGTCGAACCTGCAGTTCACGACGTCGATCGAGAATCACGTGATGGTCCCGATCATGAACAAGGAAGACGCGAACAAGGCCGCACTCGCATGGCTGAAGGCGAATCCGCAAGCGCTGGATAAGTGGCTCGCGGGCGTGCAGACGATCGATGGGAAGGATGGGTTGCCGGCTGTGAAGGCTTATATCGCGGCGCATTGAGTCCTGGCGCCGTTGCGCTCCCGCGTGCTGCCATTCACGCCGGAGCGCTGCCGAAACATGTTTCACGCCCTGAGCGCGAATCCCGTCACATACGCCTCATCGGCGATGCCGTTCCATTCGCGTCCGTCGATCAATAGCGAAGAGGGCGATTGTGCAGGGACATTCACGCCCACATTCAAGGCTGCCTGTCGATACAACGCCGTTTGATTGACCTCGCCGGCAATCGTTGAAAAATCCGCACGCCAATCCGTCATTCGCCAGCGCGCGAATTGCGCAAAGAACCACGCGCCCTCTGACGGATGCGGATAATTCACCGCGCCGTCATCGAAGAACCGCACAGGGCGGCGCTTTGCATCCGAATTCGCATCCGAACCCGTCTTGAGCAAACGCGGCGTGATCGAACCGGCAGGCACACCCACGAACTCATCGGCAGCGAGCCAGCGCGCGATCTCCACGCGATGCTCATCGTCGTCGAGCCAGCGGCACGCTTCGAGCATCGTTTGCACGAGCGCTCGTGCGGTGTTCGGATAGCGCGTGACGAAATCGCGCCGGCTCGCGAGCACTTTCTCCGGATGATCGGGCCACACCTCGCTCGTCGCCGCAATCGTTCTGCCGACGCCCCGTTCTTGCGCCACGGCATTCCACGGCTCGCCGACACACAGCCCGTCGAGCCGGTCCCGCGCGAGCGCATCGACCATCTGCGGCGGCGGGATGACCACGCTTTCGATATCGCGCAACGGATGCACGCCTTGCGACGCGAGCCAGTAATACAGCCACATCGCGTGCGTGCCCGTCGGGAACGTCTGCGCGAAAACGGGCTTGCGGCCGAGCGTCGCGAGGGCTGCGGGCAGCGTCTCGTGTTCGTCGAGCGCGGCGGCGAGACGCTTAGATACCGTGATCCCCTGGCCGTTGCGGTTGAGCACCATCAGCACGGCCATATCGGTTTGCGGTCCGCCGAGGCCGAGCTGCACGCCATACACGAGGCCGTAGAGCGCGTGCGCGGCATCGAGATCGCCGGACAGCAGCTTGTCGCGGATCGCGGCCCACGACGGCTGCTTCAGCAATTCGATCGTCAGTCCGTGCGCGTGGCCGAATTCGAGCAGCTTCGCGGCGACGAGCGGCGCGGCATCGCTGAGCGCGACGAAGCCCAGGCGCAAGTGAGTCTTCTCGAGCTTGCCCATTTCGTCGGACGAGGGGATGTGTGCGGAGGTGTTCATGGGCAGCGCTTCACTCTGGCGAGCCGGCTGCGGCGACGATCTGGCGCGCGACCTCGACGAGCTTCACGCCCTGATTCATCGCGCGCTTGCGCATCGTCGCGTAGGCGGCATTTTCGGTCATCTTCTGCGAGTCCATCAGCAGGCGTTTCGCGCGGTCGATCAGCTTGCGCTCGGCGAGTTCGTTCTCGGCCTGCGCGAGCCGCTCGCGCAGTTGCGACTCCTGCGCAAAGCGCGCGAGCGCGACTTCGAGTATCGGCGCAAGACGCTCCGTCGCGAGACCTTCGACGAGATACGCAGTGACGCCCGCGCTGACGGCGTCGCGAATCAGCTGCTGGTTCGCGTCGTTGCTGAACATCAGCACGGGGCGCGGTGCCGTCGCGTTCATCACGGCAAGCTGTTCGAGCGTATCGCGTGACGGCGATTCGGTGTCGATGATGATGACGTCCGGCCGTTCGCTTTCGACGGTCTTGTGCAGCGCTTGCGGCGAGGCCGTGGCGGCGAGCATGTCATAGCCGAGCCGCGCGAGCGCGTCGCGCAACTCGCCGATCGGCTTGTCGGTATCGGTTACGAGCAAAACGCGCAGCATGGATGGCACGGCATCGAGTGGTGTGGTTCAAGCGGGTTCATTGCGTCGGATGGCGGGGTTCTGCCCTGCGCTTTCAACTGGCGACAGCCGCAGTCTCGCACATTCGCTTCAGTTCCGGCACACACGACCCGCAGACCGTGCCGCAACCGAGCGCCGCTTTCAGTTCGGGCACCGTCGCGCCGTGCGCGATCGCCTCGTTGATGCGCGATTCCTTCACCTGCTTGCAGCTGCACACGACGCGATCGCGCGGCGCCGCATGCTGACGTTGCGCGGAGAACGCGGCGAAGCGCGGGCCGAGCCACGGCTGCGCGTCGCGCAGTTGGTCCATCAGCGTGTCGCCGTTCGCGACATCGCCCGCGAGCACGAAGCCGTCGATCACGTTGTCGCGCCAGATCACGCGCTTGTCCGTTTGACGCCGCGCATCGCGGTACTCGAGCGTGTCGTCGCCCTTCGGCAGATCGAGCGCGGCGTAGACGCGTTCGAGCCAGCCTTGCGGCGCTTCGGCATGCGCGGCGCGCAGCACGATCAGATCGCCCTCCTCGAACGACACGGATGCATACGCGCATTCCGCGAGCAGTGGCTGTACGGCCGCGTGCATCGCGAGCGTGTCGCCGCGACGCGCGGCAAGCACTCGCCAGGGCAGTTCGGCGCGTTCAATGCGCACGGCCGCGTGCTTCAGTTCAGGCTGCTTCGAATGCGGATCGACGGCGCCGAGCGTCGTTTCGTTGATGCCGCCGCTGGCGAGGAACTGGCCGTTCCAGTGCATCGGCGCGTATACGGTGCCCGATGGCACGTCGCCGGAAAGCTGCAAGGGCAGCACGAGCGCGCCGCGCCGGCTCGCGATGCGCACGAGGTCGCCTTCGTTCAGGCCGCGCCGCGTGGCGTCCGCGCGTTGCATCGTGAGCGCGGGTTCCGGCGCATGCGAGAACAGCTTGCCGACGCGCCCCGTGCGGCTCATGCCGTGCCACTGGTCGCGCAGGCGCCCCGTGGTCAGGCGGAACGGATAGCGCGCGTTGACCGCATCGGCGACGCCCAGATAAGGCGTCGCATGAAAGCGCGCCTTGCCGTTGTCAGTCGCGAACACGCCGTCCGTGTAGCGGCGCGCTTCGGCTTCTTTTGCATCGGCGCGATAGGGCCATTGCTGCGGACCGGCTTCGTCGAGCAGCGCGTAGCTGATGCCCGTGATGTCGAGATCGCGGCCCTGTGTCAGCGTGCGATGCTCGTCGAAAATAGTTTGCGTCGATGCATAGCCGAACAGCGTCGAGCCTGCATTCGCGATGCGCTTTTCGAGGCGCTGCGCGATTTCGCTGGCGATCCACCAGTCGGGCTTCGCGTCGCCGGCGGGCTCGATGGCGGCGCGCACGCGCGAAATGCGGCGCTCGGAATTCGTGACCGTGCCGGACTTCTCGCCCCACGTCGCGGCGGGCAGCACGACGTCGGCGAACGGGACGGTGTCCGTCTGCATGAACGCTTCCTGCACGACGACGAATTCCGCCCTTCTCAATGCCTCGCGTACCTTCGCGATATCGGGCATCGAATGAGCGGGGTTCGTGCACGCGATCCACACGGCCTTGATCTTGCCGCTGCGCATCGCCTCGAACATCTCGACGGCGGGCAGGCCAGGCCGGTCGGACAGGCGCGCGGCGTCGGCGAGGCCCCAGAGCTTCGCCACTTCGTCGCGATGCGCGGCGTTGCCGATGTCGCGATGCGCCGCGAGCATCGTCGCCATGCCGCCGACTTCGCGCCCGCCCATCGCGTTTGGCTGACCCGTCAGCGAAAATGGCCCCGCGCCGCGTTTGCCGATCTGACGCGTCGCGAGATGCAGATTGATCAGCGCGAGATTCTTGTCGGTGCCGTGGCTCGACTGGTTCAGGCCCATGCAGTAGAGCGACAGCGCGGCATCGCTCGCGCCGAACCACTCGGCTGCCTGCATCAGATCGTGCTCCGCGATGCCGCACAACTCAGCCGCTGCGCGCGGCGTGAACTCGCGCACGAGACGCTTCAATGCATCGAAGCCTTCCGTGTGAAGATCGATGTAATCGCGATCGATCAGCCCTTCCCAGATCAGGTGATGCAGCATGCCGTTGAAGAGCGCGACGTCGGTGCCCGGCTGGATCTGCAGATGCAGGTCCGCCATCGACGCCGTATCGGTGCGGCGCGGATCGACGACGATCCAGCGTATCGCCGGGTTTTTCGCCTTCGCTTCTTCGAGCCGGCGAAACAGCACGGGATGCGCCCACGCCATGTTGCTGCCCGCGAACAGCACGGTCTGCGCATGTTCGAGATCGTCGTAGCAAGTGGGCGGGCCGTCCGCGCCGAGCGCCATCTTGTACGCGGCGACAGCGCTCGACATGCACAGCCGCGAATTCGTATCGATGTTGTTCGTGCCGATCAAGCCCTTCGCGAGCTTGTTGAACACGTAATAGTCTTCCGTCAGCAACTGGCCCGACACATAGAACGCGACGGCGTCAGGCCCATGCCGTTCGATCACGTCGGCGAAGCGCGCGGCGACGTGATCGAGCGCGTCGCTCCATTCGACGGGGCGGCGTTCTTCCGCGCGATGGATGCGCATTTCAGGGCGCAGCGCGCGGCCCGTCAGGCTCTGCGCGCTCGACGCAAGCGCGAGCCCCTTGCTGCACAGCCTGCCGAAATTCGCGGGATGCTCGGGATCGCCCTGAACGTCCGTGATGCGCCCGTTCTCCGCTTCGATCAGCACGCCACAGCCGACGCCGCAATAGCAGCAGGTGGATCGGGTAACGGTTTTCATCGTGACTCCATGTTGCCGCGACGACACTCAGTCAAGGGCCAGCCAGACCGCGCCGTCGCTGTCCACGCGCACGGGGAAATGACGCGCGCAGCCTTCATCGGGCGCCTTTGCGGTGCCGCTCGCGAGATCGATATTCCACGCGTGCAGCGGGCACGTGACCGTTTCGCCGTGCACGATGCCTTGCGACAGCGCGCCGCCCTTGTGCGGGCAGTGGTCGAGCAGCGCGAAGACGTTGTCGGTGGCCGTGCGGAAGACCGCGACGTTGCCGCCGTCGCGTTCGAGCACGCGGCTGCCCAGACGCGGAATATCGGCGACGTCGCACACGCGCGTCCAGGAGTGAGTGACCTGCATATCCATGGGTTTGTCCTTTGCGTTGTGCTGTGCCGCGCGTCAGGCGACGACCTTGAGCGGAATGTATTCGTGCTTCTGCTTGCCGCCGATGCGCGCTTCCCACGGATCGGGCAAGCCTTCGAGCGAATAGAGCAGCCGCTCGTACAGCGCCTTGCGATTCGCCGCGTGGTCGACCACTTTCTGCTTCACGTAGTCGAGCCCGACGCGCGCGATGTAATGCACGGTGCGGTCGAGGTAATACGCTTCCTCTCGATACAGTTGCAGGAACGCGCCCGTGTATTCCTTCACTTCGTCGGCCGTCTTTACCTTCGCGAGAAACTGCGCGACTTCCGTCTTGATGCCGCCGTTGCCGCCCACGTACAGTTCCCAGCCGCTATCGACGGCGATCACGCCCACGTCCTTGATGCCCGCTTCCGCGCAGTTGCGCGGGCAACCGGATACGGCGAGCTTCACCTTGTGCGGCGACCACATGTTCGCGAGCATCGTTTCCAGATCGATGCCCATCTGCGTGCTGTTCTGCGTGCCGAAGCGGCAGAACTCGCTGCCCACGCACGTCTTCACGGTGCGGATCGATTTGCCGTATGCGTGGCCCGACTTCATGCCGAGGTCGTTCCACACGTTCGGCAGGTCTTCCTTCTTCACACCGAGCAGGTCGATCCGCTGGCCGCCCGTCACCTTGACCATCGGCACGTTGTATTTGTCCGCGACATCGGCGATGCGGCGCAATTCCGCCGGATTCGTCACGCCGCCCTTCATCTGCGGGATGACGGAGAACGTGTTGTCCTTCTGGATGTTCGCGTGCACGCGCTCGTTGACGAAGCGGCTTTGCGGATCGTCGACGGCTTCGCGCGGCCAGGTCGACAACAGGTAATAGTTGATCGCAGGGCGGCACGTCGCGCAGCCGTTCGGCGTGCGCCATTCGAGGAAGTCGTATACGTCGCGATGCGTGAGCAGATGCTGGTCGCGGATCGCCTTGCGCACTTCGCCGTGATTGCGGTCCGTACACGCGCAAACTGCCTTTGTTTTAGGGGGTTCCTGAAAGTCGGAGCCGACGGTGCTCATCAGGATCTGCTCGACGAGACCCGTGCACGAGCCGCATGAGCTTGCGGCCTTCGTGTGCTTCTTCACGTCGTCGACGGTGAAGAGGCCTTTTTCGGTGATCGCCTTGACGATCGTTCCCTTGCATACGCCGTTGCAGCCGCACACTTCGTCGCTGTCGGCCATCGCGGCGGCGCGGCTCTGGCCTTGCACGCCCGCATCGCCGACACTCGATTCGCCGAACATGATGTGATCGCGCAACTCGCCGAGCTTGCGGCCTTCGCGCAGCAGCTTGAAGTACCACGCGCCGTCGGCGGTATCGCCATAGAGGCACGCGCCAACGAGCTGATCGTCCTTGATCACGAGCTTCTTGTAGACGCCGCCCGACGGGTCCGACAGCACGATTTCCTCCGTGCCGTCGGCGCCCATGAAGTCGCCGGCCGAGAAGAGATCAATGCCCGTCACCTTGAGCTTGGTGGACATCACCGAGCCCTTGTAGCTGCCGATGCCCATCAGCGCGAGGTGATTCGCGCACACCTTCGCCTGCTCGAAAAGGGGCGCGACGAGACCATACGCAATGCCGCGATGGCTCACGCATTCGCCGACGGCATAGATGCGCGGATCGTAGGTTTGCAGCGCATCGCTCACGACGACGCCGCGGTTGCAATAGAGGCCCGCCGCTTCCGCGAGCGCGGTGTTCGGACGAATGCCCGCTGCCATTACGACGAGATCGGTCGCGAGCGTATCGCCGTTCCTGAAGCGCACGCTTGCTACTTCGCCCGCATCGTTGCCGATGATTTCCGTCGTCGCCGTGCTCAACAGGAAGTCGAGGCCGCGCGCTTCGAGCGAGCGTTGCAGCAGCTTGCCCGCCGTCGCGTCGAGCTGACGTTCGAGCAGCGTGTCGGCGAGATGCACGACGGTCACGTCCATGCCGCGCAGTTTCAGCCCATTCGCCGCCTCGAGCCCGAGCAGCCCGCCGCCGATCACCACCGCGTGCTTTTTCACGGCGGCTGTATCGATCATCGTCTGCGTGTCGTAGATGTCGCGATACGAGATCACGCCTTTGAGCGTGTTGCCGGGGATCGGCAGAATGAAGGGCGTCGAGCCCGTTGCGATCAGCAGGCGGTCATAGTGCGCTTCCGTGCCGTCGCTCGCGACGACCTTGCGGCGCACGCGGTCGATGCGCTCGACGGTCTTGCCCATGTGCAGCGCGATACCGTTCGCTTCGTACCATTCGAGCGGATTGAGAACGATGTCGTTGAAGGTCTGCTCGCCCGCGAGCACGGGCGACAGAAGAATGCGGTTGTAGTTCGGATGCGGCTCGGCGCCGAAGACAGTGATGTCGTAGTGGTCGGGCGCGATCGTCAGCAACTCTTCGAGCGTGCGGATGCCGGCCATGCCATTGCCGATGACGACGAGTCGGGGTTTGCTCATGATCGATGTTCTGTCGTGGATCGCGCCGGGGTGCGTTGCCCGATGCGACGAACGTCGAACGTCATTGCCCGACCGGTTATGGCGCTCTACGGCTCTGTTCGCGCGCGATGCCGCGCGCGGAGGTTGCCGTGTTGCCAGATTCCTGCGTGGCCGCGCTTTCCAGTCGCCGCCACGCGTGCCGCCTTGCGCCCTTGCAAGGAGCGCTCACCTATTCGCAACTTGCATGCCATCGGGCAGCAATCGCCACGGGGCTTGCTGGACAAGGCTTCGCGGGTTACTCAGCGAATTGTTGTATTGCACCGCAGCAGTGCGCGACGCGGCGCGCTGCACTCATTTAGCGCGGGCAAGCGCGTTGACGGCGCGCGCGTTGCGTTGCCCTGTGCGTTGCGTTTTGCGCGCGATGTGGAGCGCTATCGCGGCCCGAGCCAACGCCCGTAGCTGCGCGGCGAGAACGCGAAGGTCAGCGCGATCATCGCGGCGATGCAGACCGCGAGCATGATCCACGCGGCGGCGAAGCCACCCGTCATATCGCGCAGACGCCCCGCAATCACAGGCGAAACCGCCGCGACGATAAAGCCGATGCCCTGCACGAACGCGACGAGCCGCCCGGCGATGCGGTGGTCGTCGGCGTGATCGAGGGCGGTCACGAGCGTCAGCGAAAAGGTCCCGCCGAGCCCCGCGCCGGCGATCGCGATCCACGCGAGCGGCGCATCGTCGGGAAACGCGAGCAGCCCGACGACGCCGAACAGTTGCGCGGACAGACCCGCGACGAGCCACGGCCTGCGGTCGCGGAATGACGACGCGGCGAGCGGCAGCAGCAGCGCGGACGCGGCCTGGAAGACGGTCATCGCCGCGAGCAGCGAGCCGCTGTGCGCGACGCTCGCGCCGCGCTGCTGGTAGTACGCGGGCAGCCACGCGACGAGCGTCGTATAGCCGCCGTTGACGAGGCCGAAGTGCAGCCCGAGCGACCACGCGCGGCGCTTGCGCCACATCGCGATGGATGGCGCGTGCGGCAGCGGGTCCGCCGACCGCGCGGCGCGAGCATCGCCCGACGACGCCGAACGATGCAGCGCGAGCCAGCATGCGCATGCGAGCGCGGCGGGCGCGGCCCAGACCGCGAGGCCCGCGTGCCACGAATCGAAGGCTCGCGCGATGTAAGGGCTCAGGCTCGCGCCGAGTCCACCGCCGCCCATGATCGATGCGGAGAACAGGCCCATCGCGAGCGGCACGCGCGCATGAAAGCGCTGCTTCATCACGCCGGGCAGCAGCGCCTGAATGGCCGCGACGCCGATGCCGGCGAACAGCGCCGTCATCAGCAAGGACGCGCCACTCGATGCGCTCAGGCGCGCGGCGCACGCGAGCGCGATGGCCGCCAGCCCGAGCGCAACGCCGCGCGTCTCGCCGACGACGCGCGCGAGCATGCCCGCGCCGAGCGCGCCGAACCCCATCGCGACGACAGGCAGGCTCGTCAGAAGCGATGCGCCGGAAAAGCTCAGGCCCGTGGCGGCGCGAATCGTCGCCATCAACGGACTGACCGACGTCAGCAGCGGGCGCAGATTGAGGCCGATCGCGACGATCGCGGCAAGCCAGATGCCGTCGCTCCACGAGAGGCGGGTGGCTGTCTTGGGGCGCGAAATCTGCGTGGTGTCGATGCCGGGAGTCGGGTTCACTGGAATGCCTTGCAAGAAAAGCGTGGATTTTGGTCAACCATAATAACTTAAAATGGTTAACCATTTCTCCGTGAACCGATATGGACGGTATTTGCACGAGCATCGTCCGATGTCGGATGCAGCCACGCCCGCCGATGGCTACAATACGGCCGCTTCAAGCGCTTTTTTTCTGTCGCTGTCTGTGCCGCCCGTTGCCTGGCTACGTCCGTTCATCTCACATCACCATGGCCTCACGTCCGAAAACACCGCCACCCGCCGCCGACGACGACAACGTCGAGGAACGCATCTACGCGTCGATTACGAAGGCGCTGCTCGAAGGCCGTCTGCGTCCGGGCGCGCAGCTCGTCGAGCGCGATCTCGCAGCCGCGTTCGGCTGCACGCGCGGCGCGCTGCGCAAGGTGCTCGCGCGGCTCGGGTTCGAAGGCAAGCTGGTGCTCGAGGCGAATCGCGGCGCGTTCGTGCCGTCGCCGTCGGAGGACGACGTGCGGCAGGTCTACCGCGCGCGGCAGATCGTCGAGGCAGGCATCGTCACGGCGCTATGCGGCGCGTTGTCGGCGCAGGACAGGCGTCTGCTGAAGGCGCATGTCGCGAGCGAGAAGAAGGTCTTGAAGCAAGGGCGCGTGGATGAGCAGGTGCGCCTTGCCGGGCAGTTTCATGTGCTGCTCACGCAGCTCGCGGGTGGCGCGGAGCTGGAGGGTTTCGTCGCGCAACTGGTCGCGAAGACGGAGCTATACAAGGCGCTCTACGATCCGTCGAAGGGTACGACCTGTTCCGCCGATGAGCACGCGCAGCTCGTCGAAGCGCTCGACAGCGGCGATTTGCCCGCCGCGCTCGAAGCGATGCGCGTGCATCTCGCGGAATTGGAGGAGCGCGTCGTGACGCGCATGCAGACGAGCGCGAGCGACGATGTGAGCGCCGTATTCGGCGGGTGAGGCGGGCGGGATGGGTTGCGCGATGCGTTGCCTGTATTGCCGCGCGTGCCGGCACTTGGCCAGCAGATTGCCCACGCGTGCCGGCACATCGCCAGCACCTCGTCGACGCACCATGCGCCTGCATCGTGCGCCAAAGGGTTGTCAGCGTCCGGCCGTGTCAGGGCGCGACGCGCATGAATGAGGAAGCGGTGAGAGAGAACGTCAGCGACGGCGCATGGGTGCGCTACGCGGTGCGCTGCTGCGCTCGTCCTTGTGACGGAAGTTGATGCGCCCTTTGGTCAGGTCGTAGACCGACAACTCGAGCGTCACGCGGTCGCCCGCGAGGATACGGATGTGATTCTTGCGCATGCGGCCCGACGCATACGCGCCCACGACGACGCCGTTATCCAGCGTCACGCGGTAGCGGCTGTCCGGCAGCACTTCGTCGACAATGCCGTCCAGTTCAATGAGGTCTTCTTTCGCCATGCAAACTCCTGGTCGATGAGGGAAGGGTGCCGCGCGCGGCGCGCAGCATATCTTGCGCGGCAGCCCTTACGCTGTCGCGGTGATGCGTGTGAAGCAGGCGGAACGCGCCCTGGTTGGCGCGCGTGCGTCAGAGGTCGGAAACGGATTGACCGTCAACCTGACCGTCGATCACCTGCGCCGCATGTTCCATGCAGGCCATGCGTGCCTTGCCCGCGCCTTCGAACGGCCGGAACTGCGCGATGCGGAACACACGGCCTTCGTCGGCGGCACTCGCGCCGACGCGGCAGATGCGCACCGACGCGTCGTAGCCGCCGTCGATCGAATTGCGATTTGTCACGCCGCTCGCCGTGCGGCGCGGATAGACGAGCGGGTGAATTTCATAGCCCTTATAGGTCTTGACCATATGCGTACTCCTGTCGTGCGGGCTGCCGGCGCGCGCAATGGACGAGCGATGCGCGGCGAGCGGGGCAACCGGCGGCGCGGCAATATGAGCGCGCCGCAATGGAAAAAATGTTGGCGTGAGCCGTAAGCGCTGGCTCGAACGCAGCCGCGATACACGCGGAACCGTGGAGAACACTACGTTGATGCCGCGAAGGCACCCGACACATGACGAATGTCACTCTGTTTGGTATTGGCGCGTAGCGCGTTGCCTGAGTGACGGGGACCGCCGACGCCTGCCGCCTGTTTTTTGTTGCGGCGACTGAACGGCTGTGATGTAACGCGATTAGTTCAACGATTTCTGCAACCTGGCGCAACGCGATAAAGACGTTGAACAGCATTGAAGCGTTGCGATCATGCAGAGCGCCAGATCATGCCGGCGAGCTGCTGGAATACATATATTATGCCCTAAAAACAGGCCTCTGTGTAGCGCAGGCTTTCTTATGCCCGCATCTGCCGGGCGAAACGGATCGGGCGTCGGCCACGGCGCACACGATGGATCGGCTCACTCCGCGCTCTGCGTCGTGCGCTTTTGCAACTCGCGCGTGGCGGCGAGCGGAATGCGCGCGTCATCCCATTTCGCGAGCCATTCGACTTCCTTCGACGTGAATATCTGGCCGTGATTGCGCAGCGCATATTGCAGCGAATCGATGATGTGGTTGCGGATGATTGCGGGCGTGCGCGCATCGTCGAGCACGGTACGAAACGCTTCGAGCGTGGCCATCAGGTTGCCTCTTGTCGGTGAATGCCTGTGAAAGACCTGATCGTTATCGCACGTCAAAAAGCGCGGTGCCACGCGGTCAAAATTCCGCGCGCGTGTTCACGACGCGCAATTCAAGCACACGCGACGATACATGCACACGCGACGATACATGCTCGAGATGTTGGGTACGACCCTTGTAGGCGCATGCCGCTCGATCGCCGATCAAATCCCGGAACGAAGTCCGACACTTCAAGCTCGAAATCTGCGGCCCCAGGACTCATACTCAAGCCAAACAAATCCGATGCCCCAGGCGACACGAGGCACTTCATGACATTCAGAACGATTGCGCCCCTCGCGCTATGGACGGTCGCTCAACTGTCGGTCGCGGCGACGGGCGATGCGTCCTGCGGCGTGCTGTCGGGCGCGAGCGGCGGTGCGGCCGCGTCGGGCGCATCGAGCGTCGCGGCTGCGAGCGGCTTTGCGTTGCGCGACGGCGAGCCCGTCGATTTCATCGCAGGCGGCAAGACGGTGCGCGGCACGCTGCACGTGACGTCGGATGGCGGCGTGTATCGCGCGTACTGGCAGCCGCAAGGGCGCCCCGAGCGCTACGTGCTCGCGAACGCGGGCACGGATGCCGTGCGCCTGATCGCGATGCCGGTGCAAGGCACGCCCGCCACGAACGGCATGCCCGGCACGACCGTCAATGCGCAGCAGGTGTTGTCGTGCCCGGCCTTATGAGCCTTACGGGTCCTATGAGCTTATGAGCGATGCGCGGGCCACCACGTCCAGCCGCGCTCGCCGCGCTGCAATTCGACGATCGAAAGCGGCGCGATCTCGATCTGCGCAAACGCATCGGATGGCGCGCGCAGCACGTGCAGCAGCGCTGCGCGCATCACGGGCGCGTGCGTGATCGCGAGCGTGATGCCGTCGCGATCGAATGCATCGAGCCAGCGGCCCACGCGCAGCATCAGCGCGTCGAACGATTCGCCGCCATGCGGTGCCGCCGACGGATCGCGCGTCCATGCCGCGAGCGCTTCGGGTTCTTCGTTCGAAAGCTCGCTCAGACGCTTGCCGCGCCAGCGGCCATAGTCGATATCGGCCAGATCCGGCGCGATGGCGGCGTCGAGCCCGAGCGCCCGAGCCGTGTCGAGCGCGCACGCAGCGGCGCTGCTCAGCGCGATATCGACGGCGTTCAGCAGAGTGTCGTTCGACGCGCGAAAGCGCGCCGCTTCGGCGATGCCGCGCGCGTCGAGCGGCTCGTCGGTGGGGAATGCGCCTTTGCGCTGTGCGGCCGTCGACGGGTGGCTGATCAACAACAGACGTGTGCGCATCACGGGCTCGTATCAGGGAACGGGAAGAAAGTGGCAAGCGTGCGCGAGTTTAGCGCGTAGAATAGACGCCACTCGAAGCGCGGAAGCCGGTGCAAGCCCGGCGCGGTCGCGCCACTGTAATCGGTAGTGAATGCGTACACAGTCATGCAGTACACAAGCCGGAAGCCAGACCCAAGCTTCGACTTCAACCTCAATCGACTATCGGGGCGCGTAACCCCAAGGAGATCTCCGTCATGAACGACGCCTTTCTCGACCACGCCGGTCAATCCGTCCAGCCCGCTCAACCCACGCCGATTCCGCTACGCGAACTGCTGCCGTGGGTGATCTTCGGCGGGCTGCTGTTGCTGCTCGCGCTGTATTTCATCGGCGCCGAACAGGGCGCGACTTCGCTGATTCCCGGCATGTATGTGCATGAATTCGTGCACGACGGCCGCCATCTGCTCGGCTTTCCTTGCCATTGACCGCGTAAGGGAGTCATCACCATGGTTGGGAAGCTGTTGATGCGAGGGATGCTCGCAGGCATCGTCGCGGGCCTGCTCACGTTCGCGTTCGCGCGCGTCGCGGGCGAGCCGCTGGTCGATACCGCGATCTCGCTCGAAGAAAAGATGCATGCGGCGCACGATCACGGCGACGCGCACGAAGAAGAGCTCGTCAGTCGCGGCACGCAGGCGGGCCTCGGCTTGCTGACGGGTGTCGTCGCGTATGGGATGGCGTTCGGCGGTCTGTTCTCGCTGACCTTCGCGTATCTGCATGGCCGCGCCGGCAAACTCGGCGCGCGTGCGTTGTCGGCCTGGCTCGCGCTCGGCGCGTTCGTCGCCGTCGTGCTCGTGCCGACCATCAAGTATCCGGCGAATCCGCCTTCCGTCGGCGACCCGGACACGATCGGCATGCGCACGGGGCTCTTCTTTCTGATGATCGTCACGTCGATCGTCGTGATGGTGTTCGCGATGAAAGTGCGCAAGCATCTGCTGCCGCGGCTCGGGCAGTGGAACGCGTCGATCGTCGGCGGCATCGCGTTCGTCGCGATCATCGCCGCGATCCAGATCGCGCTGCCGACCGTCAACGAAGTGCCCGAAGCATTCCCGGCCGTCGTGCTGTGGAAGTTCCGCATGACGGCGCTCGGCATGCAGGCGCTCATGTGGGCGACCATCGGCCTGCTGTTCGGCGCGATGGTCGAGCGCAGCGAACGCATTGCGCGCTCGGGCACGGCGGCGCGCAAGTCGGCTTATCAGTAACGCGTCATCGCCGCGTCCGCGCACGAACGCGCGGGCGCGCGCCGCTGTCCTTTTTGCTTCCTGTCCCGCTTCCTTTTCCGCTTCCCTTCCGCTCGACCGCCATTTCCAGAAGCCGCGCAAGACACGGATTGCGGTTCGACGGCGACCACACGAGCAGTTGCGAGATCGTCGGTGCATCGGCAAGCGGTTTGAACACCACGCCCGGCAGTTGCGCCTTGCGCATCGACTCGGGCACGAGCGCGATGCCCACGCCTTCGTCGACGAGACTCAGCACCGTCTGCTGCAACTGCACCTCGAAGCGCACATCGGGCGTGAAGCCGCCTTGCAGGCAATGATCGACGATGGTCGCGCGCAGGCTCGGCGCAACGGCTTCCGAGGCCATCACGAACGGCTCGCGCGCGAGCTGCGCGATCTTCAGATGCCGCGCGCGAGCGAGCGCGTGATCGCGCGATAGCGCGACGCACAGCGGCTCGGTGAAGATCGTGCGCGTGTCGAGCCCTTTGTCGGGCGCGCCCGGAAACATGATTGCCGCGTCGATCTGCGCGTTGAGCACCTGCGACGCGAGATCGTTCGACACGACTTCGCGCAGATTCAACGTCACGTCGGGATGCGCGCTGCCATAGGCGCGCGCATAGGCGGGCAGCACGCTGTACGCGGCGCACATCGTGAAGCCGATGGTCAACTGGCCCATGTCACCGACGGACGCCGCGCGCGCATTCTTCGCGGCCTGCTCGATCGACGCGAGGATTGATTTGGCATCGGCATAAAAGCGCTCGCCCGCGGCCGTCAGCGTGACGCTGCGCGGATTGCGCTCGATCAGCGTGACGCCGAGCGACGCTTCCAGCGACGCCAGTTGCCGGCTCAGCGGCGGTTGCGACAGATGGAGACGGGCAGCCGCGCGGCCGAAGTGCAGCGTCTGCGCGAGCGTGACGAAATAGCGAAGCGGCTTGACGTCGAGCATGATGCAGAAAAGGTATCGTTGTGGGTTTCAATCAGTATTGGATTGTATCGGGGTAAACGGCTTACGCTTGCACGTCTCCGCTTTCGCACGTTTGCGCGCGCCGTCACTCGTCATGCTGTCCACGCTCGAAATCCTGCTGCCCGTGTTCGCGCTGATCTTCGCGGGCTTCTTTTGCCGCCGCCGCAATCTGCTGGGCCCGGCGGCCGCGTCCGAACTGAACCGCTTCGTCGTGTGGCTCGCGCTGCCCGCGCTGCTGTTCGACACGATGGCGCATTCGACGTGGCGGCAGCTCGATCAGCCCGCGTTCATCGCGACGTTTTCGATTGCATGCGCGGGCGTGTTCGTCGTCGTGCTGATCGCGCGCCTCGCGAGCGGGCGGCATCTCGCGGATGCGAGCGTCGATGCAATTGCGGCGTCGTATCCGAATACGGGCTACATCGGCTTTCCGCTCGGCCTGCTCGCGTTCGGCAAGGCGAGTCTCACGCCGACGACGATCGCCACGATCCTCGTCGCGTGCGTGCTGTTCGCGCTCGCGATCGTGCTGATCGAAGCCGGCCTGCAGACGGAGCGCACGCCGCACAAGCTCGGCGCAAAGGTGTTGTGGCGGCTCGTGAAGAATCCGCTGATCGCGTCGCCGATCGTCGGCGTGCTGGTCGCGAGCGCGGGCGTGAGCTTGCCGCAAAGCGCCGAGACGTTCCTCAAGCTGTTGAGCGGCGCCGCGAGTCCTTGCGCGCTGGTGAGCCTCGGGCTCTTTCTCGCGGAGAAGCGTCCCACGGCGGAGGGCTCGTCCGGGTCCGCCACGTCGCTCGTGCTGACGGCCATCAAGCTGATCGCGCAGCCCGCGCTCGCATGGTGGATCGCCGCGCGTGTCTTTTCGCTGCCCGCGCCCATCGTCGATATGGCCGTGCTGCTCGCCGCGCTGCCGACGGGCACCGGCCCCTACATGCTCGCCGAGTTCTACCGGCGCGAGGCGCACATCACATCGCAGACCATTCTGCTGTCGACGCTGGGCTCGCTGGTTTCGTTGTCGCTGTTGCTGTTCTATCTGCGCGCGCCCGGTTGACATGGCGTGCGAGGCCTAGCCGAAGCGTTCCGCGCGATAGGGCTTCGGATCGGTGAAGGGCGTCGCGCCCGTCATCATCTCCGCGAGCAGGCGGCCGGTGACGGGCCCGAGCGTCAGCCCATGATGGTTGTGCCCGAAAGCGAACCACAGGCCGCGATGGCGCGGCGCGCGGCCGATCACGGGACGCATGTCCGGCGTGCAGGGCCGCATGCCGAGCCACGGCTTGTCGTCGACGCGCTCGCCCAGGCCGAACGTCGCGCGCGCGAGCGGCTCGACGCGTTCGAGCTGGATGCCCGTCGGCGGCGCGCCGCGCTGCGCGATCTCGACGCCTGTCGTCAGGCGCAGGCGGTTGTCTTCCATCGGCGCAACCACGTAGCCGCGTTCCGTATCGACGATGGGCACCGACAGCATCTGCCGCGCGGGACGATAGTGCATGTGATAGCCGCGCTTCGCGCGCAGCGGAATGCGATAGCCGAGCGGCCCGAACACGGTATCGGACCACGGCCCGAGCGCGAGCACGACTTCCTTCGCGCTGATCGCGCCGTGTTGCGTGTCGACGGTCCAGGCATCGCCCGATGAACGCAAGCTCGTCGCGTCGCCGGTGATAAACGCGCCGCCTTCCGCTTCGAAAAGCCGTGCATACGCTTTGACGAGCGCACCCGGATTCTTCACGCTCTTCGGATCTTTCCAGTGCAGCGCGCCGCAAATGCCGTCGCCCACGGCCGGCTCTTGCGCGCGCAGCGCGGCCGCGTCGAGCACGCTCACGCGCAGGCCATGCTCGCGGATCGCGTCTTGCGAGGCTCTCGCTTCGCTGTCGAATTCGGCGCGCGTGCGGAACGCCTCGATCCAGCCGCCGTCGTGCACCAGCTCGCCGACGCCCGCGCGCGCGATCAGCCGGTCGTGTTCCTCGACGCATGCGCCGATCAGCGGGAGCATGTCGTGCGCGGCGCCCGCGAGCCGCTGCGGCGCGGATTCCCACCAGAAGCGCGCGAGCCACGTCGCGTAAGAGGGCAGCGCCTTGTAGTCCCAGTAGAGATCCGTCGACTGGTTGCGCGCGTAGCGCAGCAGCGTGCCGAGCTTGCGCGGAAAGCCGTATGGCACGATCGACGAACGCTCGATCAGGCCCGCGTTGCCGAAGCTCGTCTCTTCGCCGGGCGCGCGGCGGTCGATGAGCGCGACGCGCCGTCCGCGATCCTGCAGATGCAGCGCCGACGATACGCCGACGATCCCCGCTCCCAGCACGATGACGTCGAAATCCATAGCGATCAGAGTGGTCTTTGAAGTGACGTGTGATGAAGCCCGAAGCGCAGCGAGCGCGTGTCGCCACGCGCCCGCCTGTCGAAGCCGGATCGTCCGGCTTCGGCTCGAAAGCGTATCACTTCGCGATGATGTCGCGCTTGAAGTATTTCTGCGAGAGCGCGGTCAGGGTGCCGTCCTTTTTCAGCGCGTCGAGCGCGGCATCGACTTTCGCCTGCAACGCCTTGTCGCTCTTGCGCAGGCCGAAGCCCGTGCCTTCGCCGAGCGTCGACGGGTCTTTCAGCGGCTCGCCGACCATCTCGAAGCCCGCGCCCGCCGGCTTGCCCAGAAAGCCGTCCTGGGCCGTCTGCGCTTCCTGCACGGCGGCATCCAGCCGGCCGGCGACGAGATCCGCATACACCTGGTCCTGATCCTGATACGACACGACCTGCACGCCCGCATTCGCCCAGTGCGCCTTCAGGAAGTCCTCCTGCGACGAGCCTTGCAGCACGCCGACGCGCTTGCCTTGCAGGCTCTTCACGTCGGGATGCAGGCGGGAGCCGTGCTTCGCGATCATCACGATGGGCACGACATAGATGGGCGGCGTGAACGCGATGCTTTCCTTGCGCTTGGCCGTGATGTTCATCGCCGAATTGATCACGTCGAATTTGCGCGCCTGCAGCGCGGGAATCAGGCCGTCGAATGCATTCTCGACCCACACGCATTTCATTTTCAGCTTCGCGCAGACGGCGTTGCCGACATCGACATCGAAGCCTTCGAGCTGGCCCGATGCCGTCTTGCTTTCGAACGGAGGGTAGGCGGCTTCGATGCCGAAGCGCAGCGTATCGGATTGCGCATGGGCGGCGCCTGCCGTCATCGCAAGGACGGCGGCGGCGAGGGAGAGCTTCAGGTTCATGACGGTTCCTGTCGTTGGTGATCGGTGCGGACGCGGCAGGCGGCGCAGGTGAAATATAGACGAAAAGTCCAATATGGACTATAGGGAATACGATAGTCCGGTGATGGAAAATGTTCGTTCGCATCGCGCGGCGCCTTGCCGGAAGCGGGAGGCAGCCGCACAAAGGCTCGTTGATCGGCGTGATGGGGCTCGCGAAACGGGCGTCTCTACGTAGAATTTTTGTCCAGATTTGGAAAGTCTCAAGTAGACTATAAGTCTACATTTGACGCATCAATCGCCGCTGAAGGAGAAAGACCGATGACGACCGCCTTGCCACTTGCCGTCGACGAACAGGCTGTGCGCGAAGCGTTGCCCGCACTCGACGTGCGCGGCGCGCTGACCGCGATGTTCCGTGCGCTGGCTTCCGCCGAGGCCGTGCAGCCGCCGCAGACGCTGACGCTGTTTCCGAACGGTGCCGGCGACTTCATTACTTACCTGGGCGCGCTCGCCGATGCGAAAGTGTTCGGCGCGAAGCTCTCGCCGTATATCGTCACGGGCGGCAAGCCGGTCATCACCGCGTGGACGGCGCTGATGTCGATGGAAACGGGCCAGCCGTTGATGTGGTGCGACGCGGGCCTGCTGACGACGGAGCGCACGGCGGGCACGACGGCGCTCGCCGTCGACCGGCTCGCGCGCGCCGATGCGACGCGGCTGGCGATCGTCGGCGCGGGTGCCGTCGCGCTCGCGCATCTGCGGCATGTCGCGCCGCTGCGCGCGTGGGAATCGGTTCGCGTCTGGTCGCCCGGTCTCGCGAATGACGACGCGAAGCGCGCCGCGTTCGAGGCCGCCGACGCGCGCGCGGTCGCAAGCACGAGCATCGAAGCATGCGTGAAGGATGCGGATGTCGTGATGCTGTGCACGTCGTCGGGCACGCCCGTTCTGCCGCGCGACGCATTGACGATGCCCGCGCTGATCACGTCGATCAGCACGAACGCCGCGAACGCGCATGAAATCGACCCGACGTGGCTGCCCGAGATGGACGTGTACTGCGACTATCGCGCGACGACGCCCGGCAGCGCGGGCGAAATGAAGCTTGCCGCGCAGCACGGCTGGTCGGCGGACAGGCTGAAAGGCGATCTGCCGTCGCTCGTTGCGGGCACGTGCGCCGCGCCGGACTACGAGCGGCACGCGTTCTTCCGCTCGATCGGCCTGGGCCTCGAGGACGTCGCGATCGCCAGCGAGCTGTACCGTCATCTGACGCGCGATCGGGCGCACGCACAATAGCTACAATGTCGATCAGCCCCCGCTGCGCGCCGTTGTTCCGTCAGGCGCGCGCGGCATCACGAGGAACACCGCAGAGAGACACTGCGAACACTGCCACTGCCCGCCGATGCGCAAGAAGAAAACGTCTCCCGTCAAGGATCTGCTGCTGACCCGCTATGCGCCGATTGCGGACGGCATCGCCGCGCTGTTCTTCCCGTATGCGGAAGTCGTGATCCACGATCTGCATGACCAGACGGTTCTGTATCTCGCGAACAATCTGTCGAAGCGCGAGATAGGCGACGATTCCGCGCTCGAAGAGATCGACCATTCGGCGCGCGAGCGCGTGATCGGCCCATACGAAAAGCTCAACTGGGACGGCCGCCGCATGCGCTGCGTGAGCAACATCCTGTTCGACGACAACGGGCAGCCGGCGGGCATGATGTGCATCAACTTCAACATCGCCGTGTTCGAAGACGTGCGCTCGACACTCGATCTGTTCATCAAGGGCGCGGGCGTCGTCGCGCAACCGGAAGAACTGTTCCGCGACGACTGGCAGGAGCGCATCAACACGTTCCTGCACGGATGGCTGCGCGAGCGGCAGATCGGCCTGAACGGACTCACGCGCGAGCACCGGCGCGAGCTGGTCGAAGCGCTTTATGCGGAAGGCGCGTTTCGCGGCAAGAGTTCGGCGAACTATGTCGCGAACGTGCTTGGCATGGGGCGTGCAACGGTTTATAAGCATCTGAAGCAGATGAAAGAGGGCGCGAGCTGACGGCTGTTGCGGCACGCGGCCCGCGCTGCCTGATCCGTTCCAGACACCTTCGAGGACACGACCGTGACCGTGCGTTATCGACACTACAAAGGCGGTATTTACGAATTCATCTGCGAAGCGACGCTCGAATCGGACCCGAGCGTGACGATGATCGTCTATCGCGCCGAAAACGGCACGATCTGGACGCGGCCGTCGTCGGTGTTCTTCGAGATGATCGAGCACGAAGGCGACAAGGTTCCGCGGTTTTCGCCGATTAACTAGGGGTTTTGGCTTACGGCTCGTTCGCGCCGATGCGGAGCTGTCAGCGCGGCACAGGCGTCGGCAATTCGACAGCATCGGGCGCTTCGATCACGAGATCGCTCTGCGCGATAGCCACGCACGGCAGGATATAACCCTCCGCCTTTTCTTCGATGCTCACGCCCGGCCATTCGACCGTGTATCGCACGCGGCCCGACGTCATCTTGCACAGGCAGGTCCGGCACGTGCCGTTGCGGCACATGCGCGGCAGATAAAGATTCGCGAAGCCCGCCGCTTCGAGCACGGTCAGCGATTCGGGCGCGTCGAACGTGCGGCCGAGCGGCTCGACGCGCACCTCGAAGGTCTGCTCGTGTTCTTGCGGCCCACTGCGGGACAGTGCTTCGCTTGTCATCGTACTCACGAAATCGACACGCCCAGGAGCCGCCCGACGCCGAACGTGAAGGCCGCCGCGATGAGCCCGATCACGATCTGACGGAACGCCGAGAACACGGCGCTCCGCCCGTTGAACAGCGATGTGAAGACGCCGACAGCCGCGAGTCCGAAGGCGCTCAGCGCGACGCACTGCACGATGGCCGGCGTGCCGCGTGCCCACAGGAACGGCATCGCCGGAAAAATCGCGCCGAGCGAGAACAGGCAGAACGACACGCCCGCCGCCGTCCACGGATTGCCGCCCAGTTCCGCCGGATCGAGGCCCAACTCTTCGCGCGCCAGCGTATCGAGCGCCTTGTTCCGATCACGCATCACCTGCTCGGCGACGCGTTTCGCCTCGCCCGCGTCGATCCCTTTCGACTGGAAGATCAGCGCCAGCTCGCGCTGTTCGGCTTCCGGCGTGTGCTCGATTTCGTCCGCTTCCTTCGCGATCTGCGTGCGCGCCAGCTCGCGCGCGTTCGTCACCGACAGCCACTCGCCGAGCGCCATCGAGCACGCGCCCGCGATCAGCCCGGCGAGCCCCGTCAGCAGAATGGCCTTGTTGCCTGTTCCCGCGCCCGCGACGCCCATGATCAGGCAGAAGTTCGACACGAGGCCGTCGTTCGCGCCGAGCACGGCCGCGCGCAGGTCGTTGCCCGAGGTCACGTTCTTGTGCCACGACTCGGCGGCGGCGATCTGCGAGCCTATGGACGGCGGCTGCTCATTCCCTTTGACGTCCGCGACCATCTGCTGCATCACGGCCGCGTGATGCTGTTCGTCCTTCGACAGTTGCACGGCGTCGGGCTGATTTGCGTACTTGTCGCGGTCCGCATATTCGGCGGCGGCAAGCGACGGCAGCACATAGTTCGGTCCGAGCGTGTGGATCAGGCCACGCATCAGATGCGTCTTGATGCTGTGCCGGTGCGGCGGCACGCGCACGCCGTTCGCATGCAGCTTGTCGGCCCACACGTTCGCATGCACGCGCTCGGCGCTCGCGAGCTGGCTGAACAGCGTGCGGCGCCGCGGATCTTTTTCGACGCGCGCGAGCGTCTCGTACAGCGCGGCGCTGTCGAGTTCGTCGGCGAGGTTCGTGCGGTAGCGTTTGAGTTCGTGCCGGGAGGCCATCGATCGAGGCGCGGTCTGGGCCGGGTGTTCGTGGGGTCAGGACGAAGCTTAACGCAGCGCGGGCCGTTGCGGTGTTTGAGGCCAGAGGCGAGGGGCGAGGGG
>NZ_JAYMRZ010000025.1:0-134086 GCF_038900715.1 Paraburkholderia phymatum
TCGTAAATGGGCCGCATATATGGCTTGAGAAGACCTGTGCGCCCCATCGCCTCATGCACGGTGGCGCTGCCCAGTTCACCGAGTCGCGTCGCGACGTCGCCGTCCGCGCGCTTGATGTTTCGATAAACCACTCCGAGTTCGTACATGTTCACTTTCCTTGAGCTTTGAGCGCGGCATCGAGACGCGGATAAACTCGCCGTGCGTTGCCTTCATAAATCTTGTAGCGCTGTTCCGGATTCATGTCGGCGGCTTCGACGTAGCGCTTCGTATCGTCGAAGTAGTGACCCGTTTGCGGATCGATGCCGCGCACCGCGCCGATCATCTCGCTGGCGAAGAGGATGTTGTCGACGGGAATCACCTTGGTCAGCAGATCGATGCCCGGCTGGTGATACACGCACGTATCGAAGAAGATGTTGTTGAGCAGATGTTCCTGCAACGGCGGCTTCTTCATCTCCTGCGCGAGTCCACGGAAACGTCCCCAGTGATACGGCACCGCGCCGCCGCCGTGCGGAATCACGAAGCGCAAGGTGGGGAAATCGCGGAACAGGTCCGAGGTCAGGCATTGCATGAACGCTGTCGTGTCGGCGTTCAGGTAATGCGCGCCCGTTGTGTGGAAGCATGCGTTGCAGCTCGTGCTCACGTGAACCATGGCGGGAATGTCGTACTCGACCATCTTTTCGTAGATCGGGTACCAGTAGCGCTCGGACAACGGCGGACTGGTCCAGTGGCCGCCCGACGGATCGGGGTTCAGGTTGATCGCGACGTTGCCATATTGCTCGACGCACTTCACGAGTTCGGGGACGCAGGTGGCAATGTCCACACCGGGACTCTGCGGCAGCATCGCGGCGGGAATGAAATGCTCGGGAAAAAGCTGGCTCACGCGGTAGCACAGCTCATTGCAGATCGCGGCCCAGGTGCTCGACACATCGAAGTCGCCGATGTGATGCGCCATGAAGCTCGCGCGCGGGCTGAACACGGTCAGATCGAGGCCGCGCTCGCGCATCACGCGCAGCTGGTTGGTTTCGATCGATTCGCGCAGTTCGTCGTCGCTGATGTGTAGTTCCGACGGCCTGGGCATCTCGGAGGGATGGCCCAGAGCAGCGATCTGACGGTTGCGCCACGTTTCCAGCGCCTTGGGTGCTGTTGTGTAGTGGCCGTGAATATCGATGATCATCGTTGCATTGCTCCGATAAGCCGGTTGGGCTCGGGCGCTCTTCGGCGAGGATCAGCTCGCGGACGGCGCCTTGTGCCTTAGAAGGTGTGCTGCATGCCTATGCCGTACGTGCTGCCCGATGGATTCCCTGTCAGCTTGTCGTAGGAGTAGACCGCGTACACATAGGTGCGCTTTGAAAGGATGTAGTCGTAGGCGACGCTACCGGTATTGCGTACATCGCTGCGATCGAGTGGCGCGCTGTGTTTCGTGCGCGCCCATTCTGCGAGAATCACGTTCGCCGGATTAAGGGGAACGGATACGCCGAGCTCATACGTATGAGAGCCCGTTTCCACATTGTCATTGCTGGTCAGCTGTGCGGCGCCGTAGACCTTGATGAACTTCGCATCGTAGGCGGCACCTATCAGATACAAATCCTGTCCCGTCGAAGGGGCGACTGCCACCGAACGTACGCGCTGTGCGGAGAAAACGGCCGTCAGCGGTCCGTGTACGTACGTCAGATGCAGGCCGGCATTGTCACGTCCCTGATGCCCCGTCGTGCTGCTCACGCCGTAGATCGCCGTGCCCGTCAAGCCGTCAAAACTGGGCGACACATACTCGACTGCGTTCTGCCAGACCGTATCGCCGATCTGCGTGTTGTTGTAGCTCGCCGTGTACGACTGTACGATCAGCGGCGAGAACACGACCGACGAACCAAAAGGATTGACGAACTGCTGGTTGATATACGTCGGGTTGGTCTGCTCGCCGAGCTTCACAGTGCCGAACGCGCCCGTCAGGCCGACATAAGCGTTGCGCGAAAACAGTCCATCCGTCGTGTTGCGCCCCATCTGGCCCGTGTTCGGCCGGAAAAAGCTTTCGAGCGAGAAAACCACCGCATTGCCGCCGCCGATATCCTCGCGGCCGCGCATGCCCCAGAACGACGTGGTCATCCCGCCGCCGCCCATCTGCACCGTGCTCGCTTTACTCGTGCTGAGTTTCGAGCTATCGATATACATTCCGATCAGGCCATACATCTGCACGCCAGGCGAAGTCATCGTCGCTGCGCCCGCTGCGGCTTGCGAAGAATCGGCATGCGCGACGCCGGCTGTAGCCGCGAAGCACGCTGCTGCGACACAACGGGAATTGAAGCGCCAGTTGTGCTTCTGATTGTTTTTGCTTTTTCCGGTTAACTTCACCGTATCTCCGATGGTTCGCTTTTTTTCGGGCGTGAGCGGTCCCGCTGCGTGTGCTCGACGCACACGCAGGCCGTGAATCCCTCAGGCGTTTTCCTTGTTCGGCTAGCCGTTTATCCTGCGCGCCGGCGCAGCATTTCGACGTTCAGTTTGGAACGATCGAGTTCGTGTTCCCATGCGGCCACCACCAGCGTCGCAACGCCATTGCCGATCGTGTTGACAATGGCGAGCCCAGTGCCCATAAAGCGGTGAATACCGAGAATCAGCACCATGCCTGACACGGGGATCAGCGGGAACACCAGTAGCGTCGACGTCAGCATGACAAATGCGGCTCCCGCCACACCGCTCGCACCCTTCGACGTCAACATGGACACACCGACCAGCGTGAGCTGTTGCGTCAGGCTCAGCTCGACGTTAAAGGCCTGCGCAATGAACAGAACTGCCATCGTCAGGTAGATGTTCGTGCCGTCGAGATTGAACGAGTAGCCAGCAGGAATGACAAGACCTACCACCGACTTCGAACAGCCAAGGCGTTCGAGTTTCTCGAGCATTTGCGGCAAAGCAGCCTCTGACGAACTCGTGCCGAGCACAATCAGAATTTCTTCACGGATATACCCCATGAAGCGCACGATGCTGAAACCGAGCAGCCTCGAAATCGCGCCGAGGACGGCCAGGACGAAGACAACGAGCGTCAGATAGAACGCGCCAATCAGTTTCAGTAAGGGCAACACTGCGCCGATGCCGTACGTGCCGATCGTGAACGCAATCGAGCCGAACGCACCGATTGCCGCGACCTTCATGATGATGTGGACGATGCCGAAGAACGTGTGCGCAAAGCCCTCGATCATCGCCACAAGCGGCCTCCCGCGTTCGCCAGCGGCCGCAAGCGCAGCGCCGAACAGCACCGAAACCAGGAGAATTTGCAGCACGTTGCCGGACGTGAACGCACCCGTTATCGTGTCGGGGATGATGTGCATCAGGAACTCGACAGTGTTCTGCTGATGCGCAGCCACCGTGTAACCCGTGAGCGCCTTGGTATCGATTTTCGCCGGGTCCAGGTTGAAGCCGCTGCCGGGATGAAAGAGATGCCCGGCCACGAGACCCACCACGAGCGATATTGTCGATACCACTTCGAAATACAGCAACGCCTTGCCACCCACACGACCGACTTTCTTCATGTCGCCCATGCCCGCAATACCCGTGACGACGGTGCAGAAGATGATCGGGCCAATGACCATCTTGATCAGCTTGATGAACGCATCGCCGAGTGGCTTCATCTGCACGGCTAGCGTCGGCACGAAATGACCGAGCAGCACCCCGAGCATGATCGCGACGAATACGTGGAAATACAGCGCGCGATAGAAAGGCTTCTTCGCCTCCCGTGCGCGCGACGTCATGACCGCGCCATTACTCATGACGTCCATCCTCGACGGACGGTGTAGCAAAGCATCTGAATCATCGTGTCTCCTGACCATAATTTGTTATCGAATGCACGGGACATACTGCATCACCGTCTGTCTGCGCATCGTGCGCGGCAGTTAACGCAATTTGTCTTGAAGGGCACTTCAGAATCCGTAAAGGCGCGCGGGATTCGTGACGAGCAGCTTCTCGCGCTGCGCAGCGTCCGGACAGAAACGGAACAGCAGATCGACCAGCTCGCCATCGTTTGGCATGTCCTTGCTGATGTTCGGATGCGGCCAGTCGGTACCCCACAGCACGCGGTCAGGCGCCGCTTCGATCAACGTACGGGCGAAAGGGATCGCGTCGTCGAAAGGCCGCTTGCCGACGGACACACGTTCCGCGCCGCAGACCTTAACCCATGCGAGCGGATTGCGCATGAGCTCGAGCAATTGCCTGAACGGCTGTTGATCGAGCCCCGCTTCCGCGCGCACGCGGCCCATGTGGTCGATCACGAATGGCACTTTGATGCGCGCGATCCGCTCCGCGTATTGCAGGATGTCCTGCGCGTCGAGATGCAATACGACGTGCCAGCCCAGGCGTTCGATGCGCTCCAGCACCGAGTCGAATACGTCAAGATCGGGCGCACCACCCAGATGCGCGACAAAATTGAAGCGCACGCCGCGCACGCCATGCGCGTTCAGATGAGCAAGCTGCTCATCGGTCACATTGCCGTCAACGATTGCGACGCCGCGATAGCGGCCATTGCTGCGCGCAATCGCGTCGAGCATCGCGGTATTGTCCGTGCCGTGGCAGCTTGCCTGCACGATCACGCCGCGCTCCGCGCCGAGAAAATCGTGCAGCGCGACGAGACGCTCAAACGGTGCGTCGGGTGGCGTGTAACTGCGATCCGGCGCATACGGAAATACGTCTGCCGGGCCAAAAACGTGGCAATGCGCGTCGCAAGCGCCGGCGGGCAACGCGCAAGCAGGTCGAACGGGATTCGGATCGGGCGGCAAACAGGATTTCAGACTGGAATTCATTGAGCGTCGTCTCTTTATGCATCTTCCGCGTGGGCGCGGACTGAATTGAGTGATTGGGTGAGCGGATTGTGGCTGCCCCGCGTTCTGACTACAATTGCCATATCCAACTAGCTGATATGTGAATTTCACATAGCTCACAATGGAACTGAAACAGCTCGAGGCTTTCGTTCAAGTCTCCGAACTCGGGAGCTTCACGCGTGCCGCCATCACGCTGGACACCAATCAACCTGCCTTGAGCCGACTGGTACGGCAACTGGAAGTGGAATTACGTCATACGCTGCTTGAGCGCAACGGGCGCGGCGTCGCGCCGACGCCTGCCGGTCAGCGAATGCTTGCGCACGCGAAGGGCATCCTGCAGCAGGTGCAGCGCGCGTCGCAAGATCTGGACGGATTGCATGGCGCGCCTGGAGGGCATTTCGCCATTGGTATAACGCCCAGTTTCGCGAAGGTCGCGACGCAAGAACTCGTGAAGAGCTTTCGCTCGACCTTCCCGGGTGCAACCATTTCGGTCGCGCAGGGGCTGTCCACCTATCTGATCGAATGGTTGATGATGGGCCGCATCGACGTCGCGGTCCTGTACGACACGTTCGATACACCGTTGATTGACAAGCGAACCATCTTTACTGAGGAACTGTTTCTGATCGGTCCGGATACATGCGAAGTCGATGACGATGTATCACTCGCGCGTCCGGGTGCTATCCCATTGCGGGAAATCGCGCGCTATCCACTGGTGATTCCAGGTCGCATGCATGCAATAAGGCGGATGGTCGAATCCGCGGCGGCAGAGCAAGGTGTGCGATTGCGGATCGAACTTGAGGTTGATGCTGTTACTTCTATCCTCGACCTTGTCACCGAGGGTATCGGGTATGCAGTACTGTCGCTGAACGCAACGACAAACGACGCGCTCAAGCGGCGTTTCAAGGTCATGCGTATCACCGAACCGACACTGTTCAGCCGCCTTGCGATTGCAACCAGCAGCAAACACACTCTTTCGCAACTGGCGACTCGAACCATTGCGATGCTTGAATCGAATGTAGTACCACTCTACGGTAGCGCCACATCACGATGAGCGTGAGCGCTGCCGGATTCACGCGGGAGTCGTCTCGCGGACCAGCTTGGATTTCGTGTGAGAAAAATTTCGTATTAACGGCACCATCTCATCCAGTTTGTCCTCCAGGGCGAAGTGCCCTGTATCGAGCAGATACAGTTCGGCCTTTGCGAGGTCACGTTGGTAAGGGTTAGCGCCGTCGGGCGGAAGACAACCGTAACGCACTCAGCCGATCATCGTCCGACGCGCGCACCGTTCGGCTGAGAGCGACCCGCGAGAGGCCGGAACGCCGGCGGCCGACCGCGAGAGCGGCGACGGCACCCGGCTACCTGCTCCTTTTACATCGTGCCGATCCGTTCGTGCGGATGTTCACAACAGCAGCCATCGGGATGATCCACGATGCTAACTTTCAAGGACAAGGAGTCGATCATGAGATGGGTTACCCGCGAACGCCCGAAAGTCGACCGCATTGCCTGCCCTTGGCTCGTGCAACGCTTCATCGATCCCGACGCCGAGTTCCTGTATGTGCACCGGGACGACGTCATGCGGATCGCCAGCGAGCTGGAAGGCACGCCGTACGACGTACCCGATGTGGAACTCGGCCACCATGGCGAGCAGTGCAGCTTTGATGCCTTCCTTCAAAGGTTTCAGCTGACTGATCCCGCATTGCACAGACTCGCGAATATCGTTCGCGGTGCCGACACAGGACGCGTTGATCTTGCCCCGGAAGCAGCGAGTCATTATGCGATGTCCAGCGGGTTGTCACGCACCTTTACGAACGGTCACGAACAGCTGCGTTACGGCATGCTTCGTTACGATGCGCTCTGTGTGTGGTGCAAGCACCATGCGCATGCCTAGATGGGCGACTGAGGGAGGGCTCAGATCATGGCTGTCTGCCGTGCTCCTGCCTCAAGGCGTCGCACCGGGCGCCTTGAACCTGCTTGTCGCCCGTGGTCTTCGCGGCATGTGCGACGGCTTTATCGCCGTGCTGCTGCCTGGCTATCTGCTCGCGCTCGGTCTCGGACAACTGGCTGTCGGGCTCATCAGCACGACCACGCTGTTTGGGTCTGCCCTTGCGACGATCCTGGTGGGCATCGCAGTCAATCGCTTCGCGCAACGCAGCCTGTTGCTCTTCGCGGCGGCGCTGATGACGGCCACAGGTCTTGCTTTCGCTGGACTGTCTTCGCTGTGGCCGCTGCTCGTTGTCGCGTTCATTGAGACGTTGAACCCAAGTTCCGGCGATGTCAGCCTGTTTCTTCCGCTCGAGCATGCAAGGCTCGCCGAATCTGCAACGGGTGCTGCCCGAACCGCGCTGTTTGCACGATATAGCCTCGTCGGCGGGCTGTCCGCCGCAGTCGGCGCACTTGCGGCTGGCCTGCCCGATTTGATCGCTGCCCGCTCAGTTGCCTCGCCACTCGCGGCGATACGCGTGATGTTTATCGTCTATGCGGTGGCCGGATTCGTCAACTGGCTGGTCTATCGGCGTCTGCCAGCGCGCCCGTCGAGTAAAGACACGCCCCGCATGCCGCTTGGGCCCTCGCGCGGAATCGTCTTGCGCCTTGCGCTGCTGTTCAGCGTCGACGCGTTTGCCGGCGGACTTCTTGTCAACTCGCTGCTGACCCTGTGGCTGATCCGTCGGTTTGGACTTTCGCTCGGCGCAGCCGGCCAGTTCTTTTTCTGGGCAGGAATACTCAGCGCGGGTTCACAACTCGCCGCGGCACCCTTGTCACGCCGCATCGGTCTGCTCAACACAATGGTCTTCACGCATATCCCTTCGAGCGTGTGCCTGATTGCCGCCGCGTTTTCGCCGTCCCTGTCACTGGCTCTGGCGCTGCTCCTCGCGCGCAGTGCGCTCTCCCAGATGGACGTGCCGACGCGCAGCGCCTACGTGATGTCGGTCGTCACACCGGGGGAGCGTCCCGCCGCGGCAAGCTTTACCGCGGTTCCACGAAGCTTGGCAGCCGCGGTCGCGCCCACCCTCTCAGGGGTACTGTTGGGCGTCGGGTGGCTTGCCGCTCCGCTCGTCGCGTGCGGCGCACTGAAAATTGCATATGACCTCTCGCTGCTTTATGCATTTCGTCAGGTCAGGGCGGATGGAGGATCATCATGACGCACAGGGGTTTTGTCGCGGGAAGGGCAAGATGGCGAACAAACAGCAAAAAGAAAGGAGAACCTCATGCCGAGCGTTGAGCGAGCCCGAGCGACCATGCTTATCGACGCCGTCTGGCGCCTGGTGCTTCGCCTCGGATTTCGGCTCGCTCGCGCCTGGTGGCATCTTCGACGGCCTCGCCATGAGGGCGCGCTAGTCGCCATCTACGTCGGGCAGGCGCTGTTGCTGGTGAAGTCATCGTACCGGGCCGAGTGGGGCCTTCCTGGCGGTAGTATCCGGGCCGGCGAGACACCCGATGCAGCGGCGCAGCGCGAAATGGAAGAGGAGATCGGTTTCTCGTCGCACCCGTTAGTCCCGTTAGTCCCCGTCGGCAGCGTGTGCGGCACCTGGGACGGACGAAGAGACCGCGTGCACTTCTTTGAACTGCACCTCGACTCCATACCCGAACTGCGGCTCGATAATCGTGAGATCATCGCCGCGCATCTGGCATCTCCGGAGGAATTGCGCAGCATCGCGCTGACAGGCGCGGTCACTGCGTTTCTCGACGGGGATCGCTGCTGTTAGTTGGGCACGTCGAGAAATGAAAAAGGTCCAACTCGTCCGCATGATAGGTGTAGATGCGGGTGTGGATGCACCCGCACCCACCCCAACGCTACCGTGCGTCGAACTGCAGATACTTGTGCGCGAAAGCAATTGCCATGCTGCCCTCGCCGACGGCCGAAGCGACGCGTTTCACGGGACTCAACCTCACATCCCCGCAGGCGAACACGCCGGGCACGCTGGATTCGAGCAGGTACGGGTCTCGCCTATGCGACCAGCGGCCCGCCTTGACGACATCGTCACCCGTCAGGACATAGCCGCGTGCGTCGCGGGCAATTTCAGCCGGAAGCCAATCCGTTTGCGCATCAGCGCCGATGAAAACGAACAGGCCGCCACACTCCAAGCGGCGCACCTCTTCGCTCGTTCCATCGCGCACGTCGATCGCGCTCAGACACGTATCGCCATATGCGCCGACGACTTCCGATCGCAACTGCACCGCGACGTTGTCCTTACCGACGAGCTGCTCGATCAGATAGCGCGACATGCCCTTCTCGAGCGAATCGCCTCGCACGACGAGCGTCACCCTGCGCGCGTGATTGGCAAAGTAGAGCGCGGCCTGTCCAGCCGAATTTCCACCGCCGATCAGATGCACATCCAGTCCGTGCGTCGCGGCCGCTTCGCTGCGCGACGCACCGTAGTAGATTCCTTTGCCAATAAAGCGGTCGAAGCCATCGATCGCGAGGCGCCGCCACGTCACCCCGGTCGCGAGAATGATCGTCTGCGAGCGGACGACATCGCCGCCGTCGAGATGAATCTCGCGTCGTTCGACATCGATTCGCGCCACCGACCGCGTGACCAGAATCTCGGCGCCGAGCCGCCTCGCCTGCTGTAGCGCGCGGCTTGCGAGTTCGTCGCCGGAAACGCCGTTCGGGAAGCCGAGATAGTTCTCGATGCGCGACGACGTGCCGGCCTGCCCGCCCGGCGCCTCGCGCTCCAGCACCAGCGTGCGCAGGCCTTCAGATGCGCCGTACACTGCGGCGGCCAGGCCCGCAGGCCCGCCGCCGATGATCGCCGTGTCGTATTCGGCGAAGCGTGGCTGCGTCTGCAAACCCAGCAAGCGCGCAAGCTCGCGCGTCGCGGGCCGGCTCAGCACCGTTCCGTCGACGAGCCGCAGCGCGGGGCACTCCACCTCGAACGGAATGGCGCCGGGCCAGCGCGCCGGCAGTTCGGGCGCGTCGGGCGTGAGCCAGTCATGGCTGATCTGATTGCGCGCGAGGAACTGGCGCAGCGCGGTACAGGCGTCGTCCCAGCGATTGCCGACGATGGTCACGCGTGCCTTCGGCGGCTCGGCGGAGAGGTTCTGAAGACCGCCGATACGCTCGCGCGCGAGGGCCCCCATCTTGAGCGCAACCTCCGGCGACGCGGCAGCGAGCGCGTAGTAGCGCTGCGCATCCACGCGCATCACGCGCGATGGCTCCGCGGCCCGATACGCGCCGGGAAACGGCGAACTCAGCGCAAGCGGCACTTCGCCGAAGATGGTGCCCGGCAGACGCCAGCCCAAAGTGCGCTCGATGCCGTCGAACGTCTTGATGACTTCCATCTTGCCTGACAGCACCGCATAGAGCGCGCGTTCGCCGCCTTCATGGACGGCGAATTCGCCCGCGCACAGATGCAGGTCCGCGGACGTGTGCGCGAGGCTCTCCAGTTCGTTGGCGGGAAGTGACGAGAAGAGCGGAACTGCCCGGATGTCATCGATGGTCAGCATGGCTTCGTCCTGTCCGGCAGGTGCCGCAGAGCCCGGACCATCAGGCCTCGTGGTCGTCACGTCCGACGAAAGGACATGCGCGGGCAAGCGGCTGAGCGATACGGTTACGGCGTCGTTTGTCTTCTGGTCGCAGCGCTCATCGAACGCGCCCGGTACATCCCGATGCATACTCCAAACGCACTGAGCCAGTATATGACTCTTGTCGACGCGGCGATAACTTCGTACATACGATCAGTGAGCAAGGAGCCGCGAAATCCGCGTGCATGCCGCGCGAAGGCGCCGGGCGCGGTCTTCAAAAACATATGAAGCAGCCAGCGTCAGCAGACCCGACGTCACACCCGTTACGACCGCCTCGGCAAAAGGAAGCCCATAGTGATTCGGGTGCGAGTACGCGTCGCCTAACATCGTCAGGAAGCCGACGATCAGCGCATTGCCGTATCGCCGCGTATAGAGCCTCGCCAACGGCGTGAAAGTCAGCAGCACGGCGAGGATTCCGGTGAATAGTCCTGTTTGCAATGCAATCGTCCAGTGGGCAAGACTCAGGACATTGCCCCAGCTACCCGGCATGCAGGTCATGCACGCGCTGGTCGGTTGCCAGAGACGCTTGACGAACAGCCAGACGCGGCGCTTCCACTCGATTGACATCATGCTTCCCATCGATGCTCTTGCCTTGGGCCGATCCGATAATTCATTTGCCCAAGGCTATTTCCTGGCCGTTCCTTCTGTCCGTCCGTTTTCTGCACGCGACTACGGTGTTCTCGCCACGAATGCGAAAGCGCCTTTCCGTCGGTGCCGGAAACTCGGCGCACACGATGGAATGCTACACCGCGATCGCGCAGATTGTGGCAGGCTGGGATGGCGTGTGTTCTTGACGTTGCATGGCGAACCGGGAGAACTGAATGGCCCGCGCACGAATAGCGGGACGACGAATCGTCTGGGCGCTCGTGCTCTGCGTTGCCGTGACGTTTCTGGCAGTGGGCACGGCGCTGCTGTACGAGTTGACAGTGGTCAGCCGCGCGGTGAGCGATTTCAGTCACGACGAAAGCGATGAACAGGTGCGCATCGCTCGCGGGCGGCTTACGCTCGACGAGCGCCTCAATCCTGCCTACCTGAAACGCTACGGCCTGGACCCGACCCGATACGCCGACAGACAGGGCCGCTTTTCGCCAACGGGCGCGGACTGGCAGCGATGGAGCCTGCGAACCAAAGCGGCGGCGACCGTGATGTGGCTCGGCCACAATCCGCCTGGCATCTGGTGGACGCTACTACAGATCAAATGTGTCGACCGCTTTCCCGAAGCCCATGCCGATACCGAGCCCATCGTCGACGTCGCCGATGCGTGTCTCGGCGAACCGCACTGATTGGCGCAGTGCAAGTTCAGTACGAATGCTTCCCTCGACGCTGCGATCACTCGCGTGGATCGATCGGCGACGGCGGCACGCCACGCGCTTCGATAGCCTCACCGGCGAGCAGACAAAGATCCTCACGATAATGAGCCGCGACGATCTGCACGCCCACCGGCACGCCGTCGACCAGTTGCGTCGTCACCGTCAGTCCGGGCAAGCCCATTGCGGGCAACGCCCGCATCGTCAGCTGCGCCTCCCATACGCGATCAAAGCCTTCCGCGCCCCGCTGATCCAGATCGTCAGGAAACGGCAGTTCCGCGGAGACGGGCATCAGCACGACGGCGTACTGGTCCAGGAACAGGCGCCACTGACGAACCAGCGTGGTACGCCGCACCAGCGAACGACTGATGACATCGGCAGGCAGCCCTTGCACTTTGAGGCGCGCTGCAGCCACCACTGCGGCCGCGCCCGGGTCGCCGTCGCGTGCGACGGAATCGGCCAGCGCGTCGAAGCCGTCGCCGAGCCATAGCCGCTCCTGCAATTGCGCCGCTTCACGCATCGACGGCACATCGTCGATTTCCTCGACGCTCCAGCCCGCGTCGACGAGGCGCCGCGCGGCATCGAGCAATGCGTCCTCGACCTCCTTCGCAATCTGCAATCCGCCGGGACGCAAACAGAGCGCCGCGCGCAGCGGCACCGCGCGCCCGTCGACCGGCATCGGCACATGCCAGGGATCGCGAAGATCGGGCGCGGCGAGTGCAACGAGACCCAGCCGCAAATCTTCGACAGTGCGCGCGATCGGTCCCGCCGCCGACATCAACTGCGCACCGATCGCACGTTCCGGCGACGATGCGTTGAACGCCGGCACGCGCCCAAGGCTCGGCCTGAGGCCGTGCACGCCGCACGCGTAGGCCGGATAGCGGACCGACCCGCCGATATCGGTTCCCAGCCCGATATGCCCGATGCCCGCAGTGACGGCGACGGCCGCGCCGCCCGACGAGCCGCCCGGTGTCAGCGACGGATCGCGCGGGTTGATCGTGCGGCCATGCACGAGGTTCGACGTGAACCAGCGCAACGCGAAAGTCGGTGAATTGCTGCGGCCGAGCAATACCGCGCCGGCTCTTTGCAGATTGTCCACGGCGGGGCTGTTCACCTCGGCGACCAGATTTTCCTGCAGACGCGTACCGTTCGTGGTCGCGAAGCCCGCCTGATCGACGTTGATCTTCACGGTCACGGGCACGCCCGCGAGCGGCCCCGGATCTTCGCCGCGCGCAATCGCGCGATCGATGTTGTCCGCTTGCTGGAGCACCCATTCCGGCTTGTGCGCGACGATTGCGTTGACCTTCGGATTCACCGCATCGAGACGCTCGAGCGCCGATTCCGCCGCTTCCTTCGCGGATACGTCGCGGGTTCGAATGCGTTTCGCCAGTTCCGCCGCGGACAGGCGCCATAGTTCGCTCATGTTGCCTCCAATGATGTCTTCGATGTCTTTTGTACCGCAATGTATCTACGGCCGTTCGGGACATAGTGACTTACATTCCCGCGCGTTCGGGAAACAAGCCAGATACACGTGCGGGTTCAAATAACGTCACGCAAGGTTGATTCATGACAGTGCGACTCGCCGGGACGACATGCAATCGCGAATGCAACGTGCAACGCGCGACGGCCGCCCGGAAGCATCACCGCAAGCCATTCAACTTCTGGAGAATACTCATGAAACTCGTGAAAGCCCTTTTCGTCGCAGCATTGATCTCCGCTCCTGCTCTTTCGTTCGCGCAGTCGAACCAGCCGCTGACCCGCGCGCAAGTGCGCGCTGAACTGGTCCAGTTGCACCAGGCCGGCTACAACCCCGCCAGCGACTACACGCAATATCCGAGCAACATCGAAGCAGCGCTGTCGCGCATCCAGGCACAAAAGGATGCGTCCTATGGCGGCGTCGCAGCGGGTCAGGCGAACTCGGGCTCGCGTCATGACACGGCGCAAGCGCCCGCCGCGCAGCAAAACATCATCGGCCTCGAACCGGTCTACGCGCACTCGTGATCGTCGCCGCTCCGAAGCGAACGCGTGAAAGCGCGTTCGCTTCGGAGCATACGAGCCTGCCGGATGCCCGCCGATGCCTCCCGCGCGGACGCTTATTTATGCAGCTTGGCAGGATGGTGAACTGCATCCTTGACACGTTGCATCCAGCCACCCGGCGCAGTCGATAGGGGCTCCGCTCCCACATGCCCATCATCGGCTGGATGACGCTCCGCGTCGTCCATAGTTCCATCGATAAGCCGACGTGACCCGGTGAATCGCACATGCAGCACGGCGGCGAGCGCCCGCTCATAGGCCTCGACACTATCGTCGCCGGGCACTATCGCCGCAAGCGCGTTTGCGAATCCCGATGCGGCTTCGATGGCGGTCTCGCTGTACGTATTGCTCCGCATGAACGTCTGGCGCACATCGGTTTTCAACGCCTGAATAGCCGATGCTACTTTTTCGTATGCTTGAGCGGGTGCTTCGACGTGATGCCGAAGCTCTGATGCGCACGGTGTCGGCGGATAGGCGAGTACATTTCTATTGGCGTCGATCCGCGCTGCGAGGTTCTTGATATACGCGACTTCGACTGCGGGAATGCTATCGCGCCGCCTAAGGGAATCATGCACTCGTGAAGCGCCCTGCATCGCCGACGCCAAACTTGCGAAATCATGGAAGAGCAGATGCCTCGCGGCACAATCGAGCACGGCATCCGGTGGCAATGCGAGTTCGTGAGCGACCGACAGACTCGTCTTCATCACGATCAAAAGCAGGTCACTCCACTCGTCCTTACGGTAGCCTCTCATCGAACCTTCGTTCATTGCGGACCCCGCGTAGATGTGCGTCGCATGAGAAGCCATACTACGCCGCGCGTGCTTTCAGCACCATTACGCGGCAGCCTTCTGCCGATATTCCGATGATTCAAATCTCACACGATGCGCTCTCTTCCTGCAAGTCATATTGAAGAGCGCATATCGCCGGGAAGGATCAATTGTCGTTGAGTCACGGATGTCTGTCCTGGCTTTTCGGCAGCGCCGTTCGACGGCACTCGAAACACCCGCGATCACAACAGTTCACGTGCGGGAAAATTCAACGTGGGCAGTTCCGCTGCGCGCTGGAAAGCACCGTTCTATACTCCCCAGCACTTCGGAAATCAGCACGGCGCTTCGTCCTTGTCGCTTCGTCTTCGTCGCTTCATGTCCCGCCCGCAGCAATTGCACTTCTTCTTACGATATATCGTCGTTGCGCTCGTGCCGGCGCTCCTGCTCGGATCGTTTGCATGGGTCGCGGGATGGGTCCGGCTGCCGGGCAGCGCAGAACCGCTGACGCCCGACCGTCTGGTCGATTCTTTCGAAGCCGTCGCGGGCAGGCATCCGGGGTTTCGGCGCAATCACGCCAAAGGTGTCTGCGTGAGCGGCTATTTCGACGGCAACGGCAACGGCACGGCGCTGTCGCGAGCGGATGTGTTCAGGCGAGTCCGCACGCCCGTCACAGGCCGCTTCTCGGCGCCTGGCGGCAATCCTGCCGAAGCGGACGGCGACACGACAGTACGCAGTTTCGCGTTGCGCTTTCTTCCCGTCGACGGACAGGAATGGCGCACAGGCATGAATTCGGCGCCTGTCTTCGCGGTGCGAACGCCGCAGGCCGTCTATGAGCAGATGCAGGCGTTGCGCCCGGATGCGCACACCGGCCATCCCGACCCCGCAAAAGTCGATGCGTTCGTCGCGCGTCATCCGGAAACGAGCGCGTTGCGCGACTGGGTCGCGAATCATCCGCCATCGTCGGCTTTCTATGACGCGAGCTATTTCAGCATTAACGCATTCCGCTTCACCGATGCGCGCGGCGTCACGCGATTCGTGCGCTGGAGCGTGGTGCCCGACACACCTTATGCGCCGCTCGACGAACACGACGCGCGCGCGAGCGATCCCGATTTCCTCGCACACGGCCTGAGAACGCGGCTCAAGTCCGGCCCCGTGCGCTGGCGTCTCATGCTCACGCCCGCCGGCCCGGGCGATCCCGTCGACGATGCGACACGCGCCTGGCCGGCCGAGCGCGAGTTGCATCGCATCGATGCGGGCACGCTCGTGATCGATCGTGCGCAATCGCAGATAGACGGTGCGTGCCGCGATATCAACTTCGATCCGACGGTGCTGCCGGCGGGCATCGCGCCTTCGGACGATCCCCTGCTCGCCGCGCGCTCCGCCGCTTACGCGGTGTCGTTCAACAGACGCACGAACGAAGAAGCCAATGCGGCCACGAGCGGCCGTTGAAGATACGGAATCAAAGTGGCGGAACAAGTGCATGGAATAAAGCACCACGGCCAGGTGTTCCGTCTTTAGTTAGACCAGATGGCCCGAGCTTCGCGCCCACAGCCAGACGATCGCACACGATCGCATTCGCGCAAGGTCGGCCTGCACGGGGATCATGGAGAAGAACCTTCGATGAGCGGTGCAGACTTACCCGGCATGCTTCCCGGCATGCTGCCTCGACTGTGGGCGTTCGCGCTTCGCCTGTCGGGCGATCGGCATGACGCCGAGGACCTCGTGCAGCGTGCATGCCTGCGCGGGCTGGAACGCGCGCATCAGCTTCGAGCCGACACGGCCCCGTTGAGCTGGATGTTTTCCATCGTTCATTCCACCTGGATCAACGAGTTGCGCGCCCGCAGCGTGCGCAAGCGGGCGAGCTTCGAGTGTGACGACGATTTCCTCGAAAACCTGCCCGATCCCGTCGATAATCGTCCGGAAACCAGACTCATGCACAGCCAGATCGTCGAGGCGATCGAACGCCTGCCCGAAGCGCAGCGTGTCGTGATGCTGCTCGTCGCGGTCGAAGGGCTGACGTATCAGCAAGCCGCCGACGTGCTCGATATACCCATCGGCACCGTGATGAGCCGGCTCTCGCGAGCGCGGCAATCGGTCGGCGCCATGTTCGGCGGCGAAACGCCCAAGGCGCGTTCCGCCCCGCAGCACAAGGACTCCATCGCATGAAGGCCGACGACGCCCAGTTACTCGCCTATGTAGACGGCGGCCTGTCGCCTGACGAACGCGCCGCAGTCGAAATGCAGTTGCGCGAATCCGCCGAGGCACGCAAGAAGGTCGCGCTGTTGCGCGCCTCGCAGGTCGATTTCGCGGATGCCTTCGCCCAGCAGACGCTGCCGCCCGTGCCGGAATCACTGAGGCTTCGCGTCGACGAAATGGTGCGCGCGCATCGTCCTTCCAGCGCAAACGACGCCGCCATGCCGACTTCAACCCAGCCGTCTTCCGCGCCCGTGCGTTCACGTCTGCGCGGCGTGCCCGTGTGGCTTGCGGCGGCGTGCGCTGCGGGCGCGTTCGTGGCCGGCCAGTTCGTTCATCCCGGCGCGCTGTTCGGACCCGGCGCGCCGGGCTCGGGCGGCTCGCAGATGGCAAGCGCATCGAACGTGTCGCCGTGGGTACAGGCGGCCGTCGGCTATCAGAAGCTCTATACGCGCGATACCGTTGCGTATCACGAGGACGATCCGGCGCTCGCCGCGAAGGTGGTCGAGGACATCCGCCGCGACGACCGCCTCGCGCTGCGTGTGCCGGACCTGAGCAGCGCCGGACTCACCTTCAAGTCGGTGCAGCGTCTGCGCTTCAACAACAAGCCGCTCGTGCAGATCGTCTATCTGCCGCGCAACGGTCCACCCATCGCGCTGTGCGTGATGAAGGACGCGCGCCCGGATCAGGCGGTCGCGTCCCGCACCGTCGAATCGATGGAGGTCGCGACGTGGCGTCAGGCCGAGTTGAGCTATGCGCTCATCGGTGAGGCGAACGGAGCCGATCTCGCCGCACTCGGCAAGCGCATCTCGAACCTCGACATGGCCCCTCTGTTCGGCGATGCGCAACAGGCGGACCCGTCGCGTGCGGGATAGCGCCGTCTCGCGGGAACGCTCCGCGCATCGCATGGAATAACGACCCGACACAGGTGTTATGCCATTGACCCGCATGGCGACATGCGGGCGCGGGGCCGCGACATCACTCGTGAAATGCGCGGCACACGCTCTGCGAACCGCGTTGGATCGGCCTTATGAATTCGGACGACATCGGACTGATGGCCTACGTCGACGGCGCGCTGGCCGCCCGGCAACGTGCGGAAGTCGAGCGCATGCTCGACGACGACCCCGACGCGGCACGGTGCGTCGCGTGGCTCGCTGCGTCACGCCTTCCGTATGCGCACGCGTTCGCGCATCAACGGCTTCCGCCCGTACCCGCGAGCCTCGCCAACACCATCGACATCATGTCGCATATGGCGCGGCGCAGAACTGGTCTCACCGCGTCCATCGATTGCCGCGAGAGCGCGAACGACGCCTTCGCAGAGAAGCGGTGCTGCACGGTGTCAGGCACGACCTCACGCACGGCGTCAAGCCAGCGTCGATGGATCGCGCTCGCGGGGTTCGGCGTGGCCCTGGGCATCGCCTTCGTCGCCGGTGCGTGCGTTTGCAGGTTCGCGATGTGTGTCCCGTATGCCGCGAACTAGCACGGAATAATTTCTCCGCCCGGTTGTTGTGCTGACGAGACCGGCGTTTGCCGGACGCGAACGTTTCTTCGATCAACGGCTGAGCATGAACTATCTTTATTCCGCTTTATTTTGTTTGCGTATGGATCTTCTGACCGGACAGATGACTTGCCGTGCTACCTGTAGAACAGGTAAGTCGCGATATAGGGCGAACTGCCGGGCTGATGCTCTGCCGTGCAGGGCCCGGTCGGCTTCACACCGCCGACTGTCTTGACCCGCTGCACATAGCGCGTCGAAGCGAGCGAGCCTTGCGCTCCTGTCGAGCGCGTTTGCAGCAGAAGTTGCGGCACGCTGTCGGGCATATCGCTCGGCTTCTGCGCGATGACGTGTCCCTCGATGCGGCTGCCGTCGCGCGCTTGCCATGAGGGTCCAGCCGAATGCTCGATCACGGCGGCGCCGTTCGCATCGTAGAGCGTCGCGTGCGGCTGGCGGAAAACCCAGCCAAGCGTGTGATCTGAACCGTATTCGCATGCATAGATCTGCACGCCCGATGCGGTCGCACTCAGAAACGCACGCGCGTCGGGCAGATCGATCGATTCCGCTCGGGCGCACGCGCCTGTCACGGCCCAGATCAAACCAGCTCCAATTGCAATTGGCGTCCCGCGTAAATGACGAATCATCGCGATGCTCCTGTTGTCGTTGGGTCGATGCCACTCGAACCGCTCTTCCACAACACTCCATCGCATGGATCTATTCCAGGCATTTCGCGGGATCGCGCTATGTGCAATATTCGACGGCGTCCGGCTGCTTCCTCTCACATCGCGGATACGATTTGCCAACTGATCGCGGTGAAATCCAGAAGCCCACCGTCGATCATCCCGACAACCTCGAACGTTGGTGCTTTTCCAGTTGCGCACGGGGCATCGCTGAGGCAGATACATCCCGCGTGATGCCCTCATGCCAGCGCAACCGTGATTACCGTGCGGCCTTGGGCCCGATCGACGAGTTCAGAGTATGTCGGCGCGCCGCCCAACCAGCGCGCAAGCCCATAACGCCTCCGATGACCGACGACCACCAGGTCGGCGTCAAGCATTTCGGCATGTTGCGCGATGCGCTCGACCACCTTGCCAATCGCGAAGTGTCCACTGACCTTGATGCCGCTGGCCGTCATGTGATCGATTGCTTCCTGGAGCACGTCACGCGCCCTGTTCTCGATCAGCGCGTATGCCGGCTCGCACAACATGCCCGAAGTCGACATGATCGCTGTACTGGTGTCGACGACGGTAAGCACATGAATGTGCGCATCGAGCGCCAATGCTATCCGACTCGCGCGAATGATCGCGGAACGAGCCTCTTCGGTGCCGTCGTAATAGATGAGTATCCGCTGATTCGAAGTCATTTGTTGCTCCAGTTCTGTTGTCGTTTCCTTCGCGAAACGAGGTGACTTCTCGTCGCGTCCGGCTCTCGGAAAACACGTCAGCGCGATTTCTATTCCACGCGCGAGTACCGTTCCGGTTAGTGGGCCGCACAGACGCATGAGCGAAGCGATTGCCCGTCGCAAACCAAGGCTTCGCGAGACAGTTTTTGCGAGCGACGCGCTCTCGTGGGAACCGGCGGGCATGGGCAGGCCGGTGCAGTCAGCCTGGCGCGTGTGTGAAAGCAATTAGCTAGTCAGGCGTTCAACGTATCGGCCATTTCTCTTTCTATCGCAGCACGCAAAGAGGTTGAACCATGAGTCGATTGACTCACTCGGTGGACGGAATAGAGAAGTCGGCGCCATCGACGACTCAGGCGCCTAGGCGCAGGGGCATTCACCCCGCGCACGCGCGAAATCTGGCGCTCACACTCCGCCGCGCTCGCCACAGACGGCTCATGACCGTGCCGATCGGCACATCGAGTACTTTCGCAGCCTCCTGATAGCTTCTTCCCTCGGCGTCCACCAGTAGTACAACGGCACGCTGCGCATCGGGCAGTTGCTCCACGGCCTTGATGATCTGCCGACTCATTGCCTCGCATTCGGGATTACGCGTCGCAGGGTCCGCGACCATTTCGAGCAGGCTGTCGTCCCATGCTGTGCTTGTGCGGCTTCGCATGCTGCGCGAACGCAATTCGTTGATCCACGTGGAATACACGATCGAAAACATCCAGCTCAAAGGCGACGTGTCCGGCCGCAACCGATGCTCGCGTTCGAGCGCGCGCAAGCAGGCGCGTTGCACCAGTTCCTCGGCGTCGTAATGATCTCGTGAAATCCGTAATGCGAATGTCCATAACCTCGGAAGAAGTTCGGGAAGGACCTTGGCTAAATCGCGATCCATCTACGCCGACCTTATGCTTGATCTTGATCTGTCATTGCGGGCGAATTCGCCGAAAAAGAAGCCTCGATTTTTCAGGAGCTTCGACGTTGGCGACCTTTTCCGGACTCGGATCGTCAAAACCGCATGACGGAAGAGTGATCATTCGCGCGAGCAGGTGCTTGAGTGATTCAAGCGCTTTTCGTCGCGGAAATGGTGCCAGTGACAAGCGTATGTGGAATGCGCAGTCCTCGTCCAACCGCATTTCGCGAAAAAGACTTCGTGAAATTCGAACGGTTACTGTCGATGGTGCTGTGGGCTGCAATTCGGATCGCGCGAAAGTTCCTGTCCGACTCCACGGCAGTTGCCGGCATCGCGCGGATCAACGCAACGCGTAGCGTGATCGGCGGCGTGATCGGGCCGATGGTGATGTTCGTGAATAGCCGGCAGACTGATTCACCCACCCGGCGCGGGCGCGATGTTCTGATTCAGCCGGAACACGTTTGTCGGATCGTACTTTGCCTTGATCGACGCGAGCCGACCGAGCTTGGTCCCATACGCTGCGTGCAATCCGTCAAGGCCTTCGTCGCCGCCCAGATAGTTCACGTATGCGCCGGGCGCCGCGTACGGGCGCAGCGCGTCGAGCAACTCGCGCGTCCATGCGATGTTCCGTTCACTATCCTTCGCATCGGACCATGCAGACGTGACCACGATATTCCAAGGCCAGTTGCGATGCCCGAACGCGGTCGCGGATTCGGGAACGCGGCTCCAAGCACTGTTGCCGTAGTTCTCCAGCACGATCACGGTCTGCCGTGACGGGACACGCGCAAAACGATCGACGACGATGTCGATGGCCGCGTCGTCAAGTGCCTTCAGGTAGCTCGATTTCCAGTAGCTGTGCAGGCCCGGCGGCCACAGGAAGTCCGCCATGCGCTGAGCTTCGTTGTATGGCGTGGGTGCGAACTTGTCGACAAGGGGTGGCCCGTATTCGCGCAAGCGCTGCAAGACTTTCTCGCCCTCTTCCACCGGGCCGGCGTAGACGCCGCCGATACCTGCGACGGGGGCGCCGCGCATCGGTGGAGGCAGCGAAGGATCGTCCGGCATGTGAAACAGAAGCGCGCCTATCGTCGATTCATCCGGTGATTCCGCTTCGAGATCCCGCCATCTGCGGATCGCATTCGCCGCCGCGCTGGCGGGATGGAGCACGATGCCGGCGAGCACGGTTCCCGCTGGGTGCGCCTGAAATTCGAACGACGTCACCACGCCGAAGTTGCCCCCGCCGCCGCGTATCGCCCAGAAGAGATCCTCATTCTCGCGGCTGTTGGCTTTCACCTTGCGACCGTCGGCGAGCACCACATCGGCGCCCAGCAAATTGTCGAGCGCGAGTCCATGCTTGCGGACGAGCCAGCCGAGGCCGCCACCCAGCGTCAATCCGCTTACGCCCGTAATCGACACGAAGCCGCCCGTTGCGGCGAGGCCGTGCAACTGAAGTGCGTCGTTGACTTCAGCCCAATTGCAACCGGCTTCCACGCGCACGGTACGCGCCGACGGATCGACTGTGATCGCCTTCATGAGCGACAGATCGATCACCACGCCGTCGTCGCAGACTGCATATCCGGCGACGTTGTGACCCGTGCTGCGTATGGCAAGCGGCAGGTCGTGCTTGCGTGCGAGCGCCACGATCCTTGTCACGTCGTCGGCGTCGACACAGCGCGCGATCAGAACAGGCCGCCGGTCGATTGAGACATTGAACACGCTACGCGCCTTGTCGTATTCCGGATCTCCAGATTGAATGACCTCACCCTGAAAACCGGATTGGCGAATTTCAGAAGAATTGATCATTTCTTTCTCCTTCAATGATTCGCTGATTTACCCGTCACGCAGTAGAACTTTGTCGACGTAAAACGCTACGCAAAGACGTCGCTATCCCCGCGCCGATACTGCATCGGCTTCTTTTCGAAAAGCGGATGGCGCTCGCAGATCAGTCGACGGACTTCTACAGCGCTTCAGTGCAGACGATTACTGATGTTGGGTGGATCGGGCGGTTCAGGATGGGCGTTACTCTGGCCGATACGGCCCAGTTCACTTTAGGAAAATGTAAGCCGTATATCAAGGTTCGCGACAGGATAGGATTGATTTTCGTTGCGCGTGCAGCGTGTGGTTCCGCGCATTGATCCGACGCACGGTGAAGTGCTTCGTTAATACAGCGGCAGTGGCGGTGGTATTGGATATCGGCCGTTCATCCTGCGAGTCAGTTCAGCGTCTGCGCCTGCGGTGGCGTGAGCTCACGCATGTGGAATTTGCGGTTGTCGTTGAACAGCCAGTCCTCGAAGAGTTCCAGTTGCCCGCGTCCGTCGAGCAGTTGCGCCGGCGGCTGTGGCAATGGCGAAGAGCGACGAAGCGTTGCGAGCGCAATGCTCTCGGCGTCGCCGTCGCCATTCGTCCGATACACCGAAGATTCGATTACACGTCCGTCGCGATCGACGATGAACGAAAGCACCACAACCGAGCGCAGCATCGCCTGCGGATTGTCGTGCAGCACGTCCGACGGGTTGCTCTTCTCGATGCGTTGCGCGACGGCGACCTGGTACTGGTCGAGCTGAGCGGAGGGCGCTTGCACGTCTTTCGCCATCAGTTCGCGATGTATGTCGCGCGCGCGTTTTTCAACGCTATTTTTCTCAGCGCTATCGAGTGGATGCGTCACCTGCCCCAAACGATCATCGACGCCACCTGTATTCGCCTGCCGGCTTCCGGCATTCCCTGCGTCGAGGATCGTGATGGCAACGCTCATCGGTTGCCGTGCGCGGACCAGTTGTACTGCGATAGGCACCCCTAGGCGCAGTTTTGCCACAGCCTCGGAGAATGCGGCCGCATTGCCGATCGCGACCTCGCCGATCCGGACGATCACGTCCCCCGGCAAGATGCCAGCCGCTGCGGATGAGGATTCCGGCTTGACCGCGTTGACCAGCACCCCTGACGGCTGAGGCAAGCCAAGCGCAGCGGCAACGCCGCTACTGACATCCTGCACGTCCAGACCCAGACGATCGGCTCCCCGTCCCATCGGACGTTCCTGTCGGCTTTGCAATGTCCTCAACAGCGCGCTCGCGGCGCCGACGGGAATCGCGAACGTCATTCCCGTATTCCGATCGACATCCGGATGCATCTGCACGCCAATGCCGATGACCTCGCCGGCCCGGTTGAACAGCGGACCACCGGAGTTGTCCGGATTCGTCGCTACCTCGGTCTGGAAGAACGCGAACAGCTTGCCATCGGCAAGGGTGGTCGGCGCAGCGCTCACGATGCCCTCTGTTACCACGTTGTCGCCCGCAGCTGTCGTTCCGATCGCCAGTACCGCTTCGCCGACGCGCACGTGCGAGGCATCGCCCAGCCTCACGACGGGCAGATTCTTTGCATCGATCTTGAGAATGGCCACGTCGCTTGCGCTATCGACCGAAAGCACTTTCGCCTTGTATGCGCGATGGTCGGTCATCGTAACCGTCACGTCGCGCGCGTGATCGACGACATGCGCTGTCGTCAGGATGAGGCCATCGGCACTCGCGATGAAACCCGATCCAGCGCCCGTCATCACGCCCGGAAAATGGCCCGTCGTCGGCCGCATCTTTGGCGATGAAGTGGTGAAAAACGCAACGAGTGGATCGGCGGGATCGACGGCCTCGACCGCCGGTGGCGTCTGCCTGGACTGCGCTTTGACGCTGACTACGGCAGGCCCATAACGATCGACGATTGCCGGAAAACTGCCTGGCTCGCTTTCCGCTGATCCGACTGGCAAAGCGTCGGTTTTTCCTGGCGGAGGTCGAACGATATCGGCAGCGAACGCTGCAGGTAGCGAACAGGAAATACCGACGACCACGGCGAGCGCGCCAGTCCGCAAAGCCCTGCGAACGCGCTTTTGGAGTAACACGGACTACTCCTGCTTCTGCTTCGTCGGTTCGACCGAACGCCTTCTGGCGGCAACGCAACTGCTGCTAAGGATGGCGAGAAGAACCGGCACGCATCTCGCGCGTTCGACTTAGCTCAAGCATACCGAATGCCAGGCTGTGTGCCGCCAGTAGGCGGGCTCTTACCTTAGCGCAGAAGCACGTTTGATTGCTCCGCTGGCCGTTACGGAACACGCCAGTCAACCGCTCGAGTACATCCCCGACGCGTTAATGTTTCAATGGCTATTGCGATTTTTTTCTTCGCTCGCTTTTCGATCCGGTTTCAATTGCCAGACTGGCGTCGTTCAGTGATGTCGCGACGGCCGCAAACGTAAAATGGTTCTAACCGCGCGGCGCAACAGGTTTTCGACGAGCCGCCGCGCCCGCATTGATCCCGTTCTGCACTGAGTTATCGAAGGGAGGCGTTGCATGAAGAACTCGCCGACGATCGGGCCAGTGCTTCTCGCATTGGCCTTCTCGCTCGCTGGATGCGTCACAAGCGGAACGCCGGACGGCGCGCCACATCTGAGCGCAGCGCAATGCCGCGACCTCACCGCTCTCAGAAACCACGCGCCCCTCACATCCCAGCGCAACACGAGTGAACTCGCCGCGCTCGAGGCGGCTGGGTACGACCCGTTCAGGTGGTCTGATCCGTACTATCCGGATGATCTACAGGCGGCGCAACGTCAGGTGGATCGTTGGTACCAGCAGGATTGCCAGCAGGCGCGAACCGAGTGAGGCCGAAGCACGCACGGCACCGCTTGCAGGCTGCTGCGCTGTTTGTCGATTCACAGGCGAAACGTTCGTCGTATCTACGGACCGACCGCGTCCATAGATCTGGAGAACATTATGCGCAAGCTCGTCGTTTCCGCTTTCATCAGTCTGGATGGCGTGATTCAAGCCCCTGGCGGGCCGGGAGAAGATCCCAGCGACGATTTCCGCCTTGGTGGCTGGATCGTTCCCTATGCCGACGAAGCCATCAGCCGAAACTTGCAGGACCTGCTCTCGCAGCCGTTCGACTTGCTGCTGGGCCGTAACACCTACGACATATTCGCGGCATATTGGCCACACGTACCGGCCGATTCGGGCAGCCGGGCCATCGCCGACCTGTTCAACAGCGTACCGAAGCACGTCGCGACGCATCGATCCGATACCCTCGACTGGCAGAACAGTCATTCACTGACGGGCGACCTTGCGGACGCGATACGCGCGCTTCAACGTGAGGACGGCGCCGATCTATTGACGTTCGGCAGCGGCGACATGGTGCGTCAACTGCTCGCAGCGGGTCTCGTGGACGAGCTTCGGCTCGTGATTTACCCCGTCATACTTGGGCGCGGCAAACGCTTGTTCGGCGATGACGCACTGCCGTCCGCCTTCACTCTGGCGCGCTCGATCAGCACGCCTGGCGGAGTGCTGATTGCGCGCTACTTGCGCGACGGCGAGGTGCGCACAGGAGCGTTCGAATAAGACGATCGATACGCGATGCGCAAAGTCGCTTGAGCAAGGTCTGCCGCCCGCGTTGATTCAGGTTGCGCAATTCGACGTGCTGCGCGACGAAGGCGAAGCATACGGACGCAAGCTCGGCGCCGCGGGCATCGAAGTCACGACGACGCGCTACAACGGCACGATCCACGATTTCGGTCTGCTCAACGCGCTCGCCTCCGATGCGCCGACGCATCGCTACTTCGGAAGGCACGTTGGAATCACTCGACAGAAAGCTGCTTGCGACGGCAAGTGCTTCTTGAAGAGAGGCTGATATCTCATTCGCAGCCAAGCTCGGCGCGCAAAACCGAACCCAGGCCGTCGCATCATGAAGAGAGAAAGGCTCGATCCCCTGACGCGTACTTCGCCTTCAACGTCATCTCGTCGAAGTCGCATCGCCGACTTGCATGTCGACGAACGGTGTCGCTGTCATCGCCGCGGCGACATGATCCGATGCGGGCAAAAGCCCGGCAAACGCCGCGATACCCGTTGCGCACATCACCGCAACGGAGATAGCGGCGACGATGGCGAGCGAACGACGGGTTGCGAAGGATGCGACGACGTTCCGCAGGATGAGCATGTCCATCTCCTGAATTGACGCAGCGATTGTTTGCAACAACCGCGCCAATGGGGATGGCATGCGCTCCACTCTGTTCGCCAGAGTGGCGTCTGGCCGTGCTATCGGCGTTTGCACGCGGCGAGCGATTGGCGAACGAGTCGCGATGTTGGATTCGGCCCGACACTGCACCGCGTCCGCTGCGCTCCGGGCCAACACCTGCACCGTTCAGACACACGTCTTCGAATCAAGCAACCGCATTGACAATCCAATCGGCAATTGACGAACTGTTAACTGAGACGATGACGCGGGCGAGTGGCGCGACGCGTCGCCTTGAATAGAAATCAAATAATCAAGCTTCCCTTCCGTTCTTCCTCTTTCAAGTACTTTGCTAATTCCGTATAAAAGTTTCGGGTACTGAAAGAACCATTTCACGTCACTTACGACCGTATTCCGGCGAACCGATTGCTACCTTCGAGAAATCCCCGCGCCATTAGTTGTTCATCACGATCCCGGTCAACGAGCGCTGTGTAGCATTTGATTAACGCAGTGGGTACTACGACAATCATGACTTCATGTGGAAGAAGCAGCGCCGGGTGACTCGCTGACTGACATACGGCTTTCCCACCTTCGATCCCCGCGAAGAGCACACGTCTCAAACATCAGTCGAAAGGCACGTTTCGTTGTCGCAGCCTCGTGTTGCGTTTGGTCTGCGCGCCGGTGCGTTATTGGCACTTCGGGCACTTCGGGCACTTCGGGTTCAGGAAGAAGCGAACAATGGATACCATCCGGGGCAATTCCAGGTTCAAGCTTTTCCTGCACATCGGGATCGCTGCATTGGCCTATTACGCGGGGGCAAAGACAGGTCTCGCCTACGCGGTCGTGGGCGGCGCGATCTCACTGGTGTGGCCTTCCAGCGGTATCGCGCTTGTTGCGCTGCTCGCGCTGGGCTTCAGAGTTGCGCCGGGAATTGCCATTGGCTCATTCCTCGCCAATGTATCCGGGGGCGTGCCTGTTGCAGTGGCCGCGGTGATCGGCACCGGGTCGATGGTCGGCACCTTGACGGCGGCCATCGTGTTGAGCCGCGCGACCCGATTCCAGATCACCCTCGATCGCGTCAATGACGTGTTGGCCTTCATCTGCGTCGCTGCCGTGATGAGCACGGCTGTCAGTGCACTGGTCGGCACGACCGCCCTGCTAGGAGGGGGCCTGGTGCCCGCCACCCAGTACGTTACGGCCTTTCTGAAATGGTGGCTCGGTGACATGATGGGGGTCCTGGTCGTGGCGCCGCCGCTATTCAGCATCCTCACGTACTCGAACCCTGTCCGCTCCGCCGAGCATGCCATCGAGGCGTGCGCACTGACCATCGCGACTTTCTGGGTCAGCTATCTCGTCTTCGGCGCTCCGCAACTTGCGGGGCTTGGCTACTACCCTGCGGCTCTCGCGATCTTTCCGTTCATCATCTGGGCGGCTCTGCGCTTTCAGCACCTCGGCGCCAGCATCGCGACCCTGATGGTCTCTGTCGTGGCCATCTGGGGCACCACGCACGGCACGGGTCCGTTCGCCGCCGCGTCTCCAGTCGACAGCCTCGTGAGGTGGTGCACCTTCGCGAACGTCGTGGCCGTAACGGGACTGCTGCTGGTGGCGGCACGCGCTCAGGAGCAGCGCGTCTATCGCCTGCTGCAGGAAGCTCATATCGAACTGGAACGACGCGTCCAGGAGCGAACGGAAGACCTCGAGAAGGCAAACAATGAACTGAAGGAGGAGATGGCGCGGCGACGTCTGCTGGAAGGAGAACTGATCCAGATCGGCGATCAGCAGCAGAGGCTCATCGGCCGCGATCTGCATGATGGACTCGGGCAACAGCTGACCAGCCTGGGCCTGTACTGCACCGCGTTGAATCAGAAGCTGCAGACGCAAGGCCACCCCGCCGCCGCCGATGCCGCTACCGTCGTCGGCCTGGTGAAGCAGGCGTCCTTGACGACCCGCAGGATCGCCCACGGCCTGGACCCGGTCGCGATGGAATATGGTGGCCTTGCGGCCGCACTGCATGGGCTGGCGGACACGACTCACACGCTCAACGGCGTCGATTGCACGCTGCGGATCGCGCCGGACGTGGACCTGCTCGATCCGCTCATGCAGATCAACCTTTACCGTGCCGCGCAGGAAGCAGTCAACAACGCGCTGAAGTATTGCCACGGCCACCGCATCTGGATCGACCTGGAGCGCGCGGGCGGTCTGCAAACGCTTTCGATCAGCGACGACGGCGTAGGCATCGGCCAGGAAGACATGGAGCGTGCGTCAGGACTGGGACTGCACAACCTGCGTCACCGCGCGAGCCTGCTGGGCGGCTCCTGCACCGTGACGCGCAATGGTCTGGGCGGCACCACGGTCGCCATCAGCTATCCGCTGCCGGAGGGTTCTGGCCATGCACGAGAAATCCGCTAGCCCAGGCCATACGACCCAGATCCTGATCGTGGATGACCACCCCATCATCCGCGAAGGGATGACACATCTGTTGAATCTGCAAGAAGATCTCCACGTCTGCTGCGCAGCCGGCAGCGCAGTACAGGCTCTCGCGGCGATGGACTGCCGGCCCGACATGGCCATTGTGGACATCAGCCTGCAATCGGACTCCGGCCTGGAACTCGTCAAGACGCTTCGTCATCGCTATCCGGATCTGATCATTCTCGTGCTCAGCATGCATGACGAAAGCCTCTTTGCCGAACGCGCGCTGCGGTCCGGGGCAAACGGATATCTGATGAAGCTCGAAGCCACAGAGCACGTCATGAGCGCGATCCGCGAAGTGCTGGCAGGCAATGTCTACTTGAGCGCCGCCATGCACGAGAAGCTGGCGAGAGCCCTTACAGCGCCCCATAAAAAGCCGGAGGGCCGAATTGCGAGTCTTTCGGAACGGGAATTCGAAGTACTGCACCTGATCGGCCTCGGCTTCAGCACCCGCGAAATTGCAGAGAAGCTTAACCGGAGCGTGAAGACCATCGAGGCGCACCAGGCCAATATCAAGGAAAAGCTGAATATCCGAAGTGGCAAGGAACTGATGCGCTTCGCCATTCAGTGGATCGAGAGCCAATAGAAGCTAATAGAAGCGAATAGAACGAAGCCAGCCCGCCGAATAGGGCAATCCCCGATCCTCTTTTAGGACCGGGTCCTTATTCATGCGCATGTGACCAGCGAATACAGTCGACGATGCCGGCGTACTGCGTCGGCAATGTCAATGCACCATGCTGGAGAATGCGATGAAAGCCATGATTTTGATTCCCGTCGCAGCATTGTCACTGTCTGCGATGCAGGTCTATGCCGCCGATGCGGCGAGTACTTCGAGTACGGGTTCCGAAAGCAATGCCGCGATGGCAACCGACTCCGTCGGCGGAACGACGGCAGGTGCGACCACCAGCGGAGCGAGCGTCGGCAAGACGCGCGCCCAGGTCTATCAGGAACTGATCCGAGCCGAGAAGGATGGGTCGCTAAATCGGATCAACGAGTACTACGGTGGAAACTGACGGCTAAGAACTGCGCGGCGCCCGTCTGGAGCCGGCGACTCCCGGGCGCTGCTCGACATATATGGTGACGCCCGGATGCGCAACCGCACGCGGCCGACACGCAGCCAACACGCAACCGACACGCAGCCAGACTGAAATCGATATCCGCGTTGATCGTTCTGCAATGGTGCGATGACGCTCGACGCTTCACGGTCGCATCGGACTAACAGTACGAAGATTTCCCTTCACAGCGCGGCTTTCACAACAGGCAGTCCCCAACCGGATATCACATCGGCTCATTGAACCCAGGCGCCTCAGCACCGAGCGATCCGCTGCCGGTGCGTCTGCCGGAACCATGCGACGGGTGCAGAAGAAGAGGACCCGACGCGACACGCTGAAGGAACAATCATGCGCGCACTCGACATCATGACTACGCCCGTCGTTACCGCTACACCAGACATGACGATCCACGACGCTGCAAGACTGTTCGTCGACAACCATATCAGCGGCATGCCCGTCGTCGACGAGAACGGAAAGGTCATCGGCATCGTCAGCCAGGAAGACCTGTTGCATCGTGTGGAGAACGGCACGGGCCACGGAAAGCGTCAGTGGTGGCTCGAATTTTTGTTGTCGTCGCCGCGCGAGCAGGCCGCGAGGTACGTGAAGGAGCACGGTCACGTCGTCGGCGACGTGATGCGCAATCAGGTGATTTCGATTTCCGAGGACATGCCGCTCGTCCAGATTGCGGACCTCATGGAGCACCGGCACCTTAGCCGCGTGCCCGTGCTCAAGGACGGCAAGCTGGTCGGAATCGTGAGCCGTTCGAATCTTATTCGCGCACTGGCGAGCGTCGTGCCGGCCGTCGACGCTATTTCGCACGACGATGCGAGCCTGCGCGACGCGATCGTTCTGGCGATGCACGGCCAGCGCTGGAGGCTGCCGAAACAGGGCGTGCTCGTCAAGGACGGCGTCGCGCACCTGTGGGGCGTCATCGAATCCGAAGAGGAAAAGCGCGCGATTCACATCGCGGCCGAGTGCGTGCCCGGCGTCAAGCGAGTGGAATACCACCTGGAGTTTCCGAGCGTGATTCCGACGCTTTAGCCGTTGTCCGCGCGCGCCAAACAACATCGCCTGGAGCAAGTCCAGCGACAAGATCGAACCGGAGACCATTCATGAGAACATTGCGCACCTTGACGGCCAGTCTGCTTTGCTGCCTTTTTGCAGCCGCAGCCTATTCCGCCGACATTACGGGGGCCGGCAGCACGTTCGCCGCGCCTCTCTATACCAGGTGGGCCAGCGACTATCAGAAGTCGGGCGGAAGCAAGGTGATCTATCGCAGCACGGGCTCGTCGAATGGACTCAAGCAGGTCATCGCCCACGAAGTCGACTTCGCCGGATCGGATGCGCCGCTCACCGACGATCAACTGGCCAAGAACGGATTGCGGCAATTTCCAACGGCGATCGGCGGCGTGGTGCCCGTCGTCAACCTGCCCGGTCTCAAAGCGGGCGAGGTCATCCTGACGGGGCAGGTACTCGCCGATATCTTTCTCGGCAAGATCCTGTATTGGGATGACCCCGCTATCGCGCGGTTGAACCCGAAGATCAAGATGCCCAACTACCCGATTGCCGTCGTGCGTCGTCAGGACGGCTCAGGCACGACGCTCATCTGGACGCACTATCTTGCGCAAGTCAGCCCGGAATGGAAGCGCAGGGTCGGCGAAGGCACGAGCGTGCGCTGGCCGCTCGGCATCGGCGGCAATGGAAACGAAGGCGTTGCCACTTACGTCGGGTATCTGCCTGGCGCGATAGGCTATGTCGCGTGGGACTTCACGAAGCAAAACCACTTGACGTACACGGCCATGACCAACGCTGCGGGCAACGTCGTTCAGCCCGGCGTCGCGACGTTCAAGGCAGCGGTGGCAAGCGCCGACTGGTCCGGTTCGCTCTATCTGTTGCTGACGAACCAGCCGGGCAAGGATGCGTGGCCGGTGATGGGGGCCACCTACGTGTTGCTTCGTCAAACGGCGGACAAGCCAGGCGACGGCGCAACGTTGAAGTTCTTCGACTGGGCGTTCAACCACGGGGGACAGACGGTCAATACGCTGGACTACATACCGCTTCCGGAGTTGGTCCTGACGAAAATCCGCGCGCAATGGCCTGTGAATGCGGGTGAAACCGTCGCGGGCAAGCGGCTCGCGGGCCAATGATCCGGAACCGCTGACGTGAACGCGCCGCGCGTCGGGCGTCCTTCAGATGAGGTCATGAAGCGATATCGGGCACTGCACGCAGCAGACGAATCCGTAACGTGTGCATTGTCCGATTGCATGGGACAGTTCGGGGCTGTGTCCGCCCGACGATGCACTCACCGTCCCATCCGCCTGTCATAGCTGCGCGAGATGCGATCGAGCAGTGAAGGGTCGCGCGCGTCCTTCGCATTGAACTGCACGACGACACTTCCATCGGCTTGCTGTCGTACGGTCGAGGTCACAGTAGCACCGTTGAATACGCCGACGATCGTGCCGCTCGCAGGGTCCTGTACGGTAATCGACACAGCCTCGTCGTTCATTGCGCCCGCTGCGGCGGCGAAAGAGCGGTCAAAACTGGCCGGCGTGGTGATGACGGTGCCGGGAGGCACCGCATAGTACGGACATCCCGTCAGGGACAGCAGCGAGCCGACAACGCCCGTCAGCAACAGGCACCTGAAGATGACGCCGCCGGGTCCTGGCTTGCCGCGCATAACCTTCTTCGTGCCTGCGCGAAGGCGGCTTGTTCCGCGAAGAATCATCGCTGTTCACCTGGATCGATGCACGGTTGGCTGTCGGCGTTCGCGCTTCATATGTGATGTTCCGCGCCGCTTTTACTGCGTGGCACCGGGCGTGACCGTGATCGCGACGGCTTCCGTGTAGACGATCTCCACCTGATCACCCTTGCGGACGTTCTTCATCTGCTCCGGGTCCTCGACGTGCACGTCGACCAGATTGCCCTGCGGCCCCTTCAACGTGACCGTCTTCGCCTTCGTATCGACCGCGACGACATCCGCCATCACGGTGATCTCCCGGCCAACCGTGCCGCCTGGCTTGGCTCCGGGAGCCGCGCGCTCTTCAATCAGCCGTTGCGTCGCCGAACGCGGACCGTTGGTTTTCGAAAGGCTCAGCGACATCGCTTCCCTGTATTCGGTCGTGACGATATCTCCGACCTTTAGCTGATCGAAATTGCGCGCCTCTTCTCCGACCTCCAGCTGGATCACCTTGCCTTTCCTGTCCTTGAGCGTAACCGTCCGCGTCGCCGGCTCGATTGCGACGACCGTGGCCGTCACCTTCGACGTTCCGACGACCGTCGCGCTTCCCGCCCCTTTCGTGATGTCCACTGAGGTTTGCGGTTGGGCAAGTGCCGGGCACGCCGTCATCACGACGGCCATCGCAAGAAAAACGTGACTCGCTTTCATTTCTGCGCTCCCGGCGATCAACCAGTCGTCCGCCGTCCCGGAACAGGTTCTGCCGGAGGACGAGTGCGGACAACGGTCAATGGCGATTGAATTGAAGAATCCAGCATGGCTCATGTGCGCACAGACGCTCGACGCTTCGTGGTCAGTGTGCGCGCATTCAGTCTAGGCGCTGCCTCTGTTCGACGGTATTGGACTTTGGTCTTATGGACTGAGGACGTCCGGAGCGCGCATTCTTCCTGGACAGGCCGCGCGACTTATTTATTGCCGTCGGCGTGACTGGACTATTCTTCTTTTGAAACGGCATTGCGTCCGCTATCCGGTTAGTCGCTCTTTCGATCACGAGCATCGACACATGCAATCCGATCATCCCCTTCCTGAGGCCGGGCAGGTTGCGGCCAGAGCGCCTGGATGGTTGCGCTGGCTGCCGGGCCTGACGACGCTGAAGCAGTATCAGGCGAGCTGGCTGCCTAGCGATCTGACCGCCGGGCTCGTATTGACCACCATGCTGGTGCCCGTCGGCATTGCTTATGCCGAGGCGTCCGGCGTGCCGGGCGTCTACGGCCTCTACGCGACGATCGTTCCGTTGCTTGCGTATGCCATTTGGGGACCCAGCAGAATCCTCGTCCTGGGTCCGGACTCCGCACTTGCCGCACCGATTCTTGCCGTCGTGATATCGGTCGCGGGCAGCGATCCGTCGCGCGCGATCGCGGTGGCCAGCATGATGGCGGTCGTCTCCGGCCTGTTCTGTATCGTGATGGGCCTGTTGCGACTCGGCTTCATCACGGAACTGTTGTCCAAGCCGATTCGATACGGCTATATGAACGGCATTGCGTTGACCGTCCTGATCAGCCAGTTGCCGAAGCTCTTTGCCATTTCCTTCGACGATCAAGGCCCGCTGCGCGACCTCCTGACGCTCGGCAACGCGATCGCCGCGGGCAAAGCCAACTGGTACAGCTTCGCCGTGGGCGCGGGAAGCCTTGTGCTGATCCTCGCGCTCAAGCGCTTCGAGAAGGTTCCGGGCATTCTGATCGCGGTCGTGCTGGCGACGCTGAGCGTCATCGTATTCGACCTCGACAGCGCCGGCGTGAAAGTGCTCGGCAAGATTCCGCAAGGCCTGCCGTCATTTGCGCTGCCGTGGGCAAGCGATGCCGATCTCGTCAGGATATTGCTTGGCGGCTGCGCGGTCGCGCTGATCTCGTTCGCGGATACGAGCGTGCTGTCGCGCACCTTCGCGGCGCGATTTCACACGCGCGTCGATCCGAATCAGGAAATGGTGGGACTCGGGGCAGCCAATCTGGCAGCCGGGTTCTTTCAGGGTTTCCCGATCAGCAGCAGCTCGTCGCGAACGCCCGTGGCGGAAGCGGCGGGTGCCAAAACGCAGTTGACGGGCGTTGTCGGCGCGGTGGCGGTGGCGTTTCTTCTGATGGTGGCGCCGAATCTGATGCGCTATCTGCCCAATAGCGCGCTGGCCGCCGTCGTCATTGCCGCAGCCCTCGGACTCTTCGAATTTGCAGACCTCAAGCGCATCTATCGCATTCAGCAATGGGAGTTCTGGCTGTCCGTCGTCTGCTTTGCAGGAGTTGCCGTTTTCGGCGCGATTCCCGGCATCTGCATCGCGGTGGTGATCGCGGTCATCGAATTCCTATGGGACGGATGGCGGCCTCATTTCGCCGTTCTCGGCCGCGTGGAGGATTTGCGCGGCTACCATGACATCAAGCGCTATCCGCAGGCCACGCAGATTCCGGGACTGATGCTGTTCCGCTGGGATGCACCGTTGTTCTTCGCGAATGCAGAGCTCTTTCAGGAACGCCTGCTCGAAGCGGTAGACGGATCACCGACGCCCGTGCGCAGAGTCGTCGTGGCCGCCGAACCCGTGACCAGTGTCGACGTGACCTCTGCCGACATGTTGCGCGCGCTGACGCGAATGCTCGGCGAGCGCGGAATCGCATTGCACTTCGCGGAAATGAAAGATCCCGTGCGCGACAAGCTCAGACGTTTCGAACTGCTCGACATTCTCGACGACGAGCACTTCCATCCTACCGTCGGCAGCGCAGTGGATGCCTACGTCGGAACCGATGGACAGCGGCCATGATCGACGACCGATCGCCGGCATCTGCATAACGAACGGCCGACGTTTGCGGGGAAAATCAGAAGCTCACCGCCAGCCCGAACGACACGCCGTGCACATTGTGTCCGAACACGTATCTGACGAGCGCGCGCGTGCGAGTGATGACGATCGGATATTTGCTGCTGTCGAGTTCCAGTCCGACGCCCAGCGACGTCAGATCGTTGAAGCCCAGCACGCCGGCGCTGTCGCCGAAGTAGTGAGAGTACGCAAGCTCCAGCACGTAGCGGACTGGCCGGTCCAGCGCATGCCAGCCGGTCGGCGCGCGCCAGCGCGTCCACAGGCTCAGTTGCTGCGCCATCGCTGAACCCTGGACGGCGTCGGAACCACCGAAGCTGCGCAGATAGATATCGGTCGCTCGCAGTTCAGCATCGATTTCGTAGTTCTCGCGATAGTGCTCGTAATCGAGCATCAGCGAGCCGCCATAGCCGTATGCATCCAGCGATCCGTTCTCGAGAAACTGGAGGTTGCTGTCCGTGACGTGGTTGAAGATCGACTGCCCGACCTTCAGATCGCTCGACACGCGTCCGATCGTACCGTTCAGGATGGGACGGAACACGAGTTCATCGGTGATCCGGAAATCCCAACCGAGGCCCACCGTGCCGCTGAAGGTGTTCCATTTTGTCGGCACCGCACGCTGCTCGGAGCCATCCGAGGCGACGAACGTCGGGTCGTAGCGGCTGTAGGCGAGCGTGCCCTCCATGTACAACGGAAAGGACTTGCTGATCGTGAACCCGCCGCCTAACTGCGTCTGGCCAAAACCCGGGTTGCCCGTCGCACCGCTATTGATCGAGAGCGAACTGGTGGTGACATCGGGCACTGTCGTGTACGTCATGACGGCGAGCACGGCGTCGGCATGCTGCTTCACGTTACCGCCTATCACCGTGCGGTTCGACAGTTGATTCGATATCCCCTGGGCATGTGACTGCGAGGAAAACAGCGCGATCAGCAGATACGCGCCCACCATCCATCGCGCGCAACGCGACCGTTTCCACCGGACAGCGCCGGTTTTCATGCGAGCTCGCGGACCGTCGAGTTGACCGCACGCCCATCTGTTGGTGTGCGCCTGCATATGTGCTCCGTCGATTTGCTGCGTCTGATTGCTCCCTGCAACTTCCCGCCGACCATTCCCGCTTTCTATCCGGCTAATCCTCCGCGCCCGCCAGGCGCGCGGCTTCCTGCACGCCGCGGACGGCCGCCGCAACGATCAGCCCCGTGAACACCACGCCGATCAGCCCGAGCAATGCGGCATCGATCCGACCAAACGTCGAAGTGGGCACCACATCGCCATATCCGACCGTCAGCGCCGTAATCGCGCAGAAGTACACGGTTTCATCCATCGGCGACGGTGTGCGGTTCAACGTCTCCACAGGGCCGCCCCAGTGGTACATGGCGAGCGTCAGCAAAACGAACAGGACGAGAAGGCCAGCCAGAATCGTGCGGAGATACCAGAGGGTCCTGCCGATTTCTCGCAGAATCTCACGAGCACGCAGGCGGACGATGGTATCCGTTGTCGCATTTCCCATTGCAGGCTCCTCTCAGAACACGATGGGCCGCTGCCGGCCAGTCATCTTGTCGATAGCCACCCGACCAGGTTCGGCTGGCTGGCACACGACTGCGTACCGCCTCATCCCGCCTGGCGGCGTTGCTCGAAAAGCAGAAGCATGAAACACGCGTAAATCGTTACCGCCAGAAAGAGCGCCATGCGCACCGCGAACGCCGTGTACACGTCCTTGCCCGCGACGCTGTCCTGCACCGATTGCCCCAGCAGAATGATCATCGTGACAAGACTGTTCAACCAGAAACCCGGCGAGTAGCGCGTCTGGCTAAGGGCGTAGAGCTTGCGTCCCACCAGCAGGCCGAAAAGCAGCATCCACAGGAAGAACATCCACAGATGCACAAAGAGCCTGAGTGAAAACCAGAACCCGATGGCGAGCACGCCGCCGAGCAGCGTCGAGCCGATCAGATCGCGTGCCGCGCTGCGGGCCGTCGTCGTGCAGCTTTGTCTTCCGAGGCTGACGGACTTCATGATGATCGGCATGTAGCTCGCCGGGTCGGTCATGGCGAGCAGATACGCGGGCATCACCACGAGCGCGGCGCGAAGCGCGATGTACGCGGCCTGATCGTCGGGCATGGCGCGCGCGGCAGGCTGCGGCCGCGCGCTCGCGGGTTCGGGAATAAGCCCGTGCATCAGCGCGGATATCAGCACGGCGAGCAGGAGCCCCTTCACCAATGCACCGACGACGGTCATGGCCAGTTCGAAGTCAGCCGTGCCTGCTGCGGAGATCATCGTCAGTCCGGCCACCAGAAACGTCGCGACGAGATTGTTGCCGCCGCGCAGCCCGTATCGAAAGGCGAGGAAGAGCATGAGGCCAATGAGCGCCACGCCGGCGAACGCATAGTGACGAAGCAACGGAACGAGGAGAAGGCCGCTGCCCGTGGTCAGCGCCACGACGAGCGCGAGAAGCACGCCCGCCTTCAACGGCAGTGGCCGGTTTCGCGTCGCAAGCAGATAGACGGCAAACACCGGCGCGACGACGGGAATCGACAGGTCCAGCGCGAAACTGAGCGCGAGACACAGCGCCGTTCCGATAGCCAGGCGGAGCGCGCGTCGACCGGGAAGCAGGAGCCTGTTTTCCATAGCCGCCATCAGTAGAGGTAGGAGATCCAGCTCATCACACGCAGAAACACGCGGCCCAGCGGATTGAGCGGATTGCCCTGACTGGGAAACGCCATGACCTCGGCCTGCCCGCCCACGCGAATGTCGTGCAGACGCGCGCGCTCGTCGCGATCGAACTCGACGATCACGGGAAAGCGTTGAGCGGGACGCAACCAGTCGCGGCTGTTCTGCACGGTGGGCAGGGAACCGGGCGGCGTATCCTGACCCACGCTCACGCCATAGCCGATACTGCGGACCCGGCCTTCGAAGACTTCGCCCGGCAGTGCGTCCAGCGCGATCGCGACGGGCGTGCCCGGCTTCAGATGACCCAGGTTGTTCTCGGTCATCTCCGCGCTGATCCACACATCGCGAATCGCGATCAACGTCATCACCGGCTTGCCTGCCGACGCGAACTGTCCGACCTCGGTGCTGAGATCGGTGATGACGCCTCCCGTGCGCGCCTTGATGCGCGTGTTGGCCAGATCGAGTTCGCTTTTTTCGAGTGCGGCGGCGGCGCTGCGCAACTGCGCGTTCCCCGCCTCTTCGCCACCCTGCTGCTCGCGTGCGCGTTCGACTTCGGCGCGCGCCGCCGCAACCTGGCTCTGTGCCTGCTCATGCGTCGCTCGCGCCACTTCCAGGCGCCGTAGCGAGACCGTACCTTCGTCCTCGCGATACAGCCTTTCGAGCCGCTCGCTGTCCTGCCGCGCCTTGACCTCGTTTGCAATCGCTGCGCGCAGCGACGCGAGCGCCGAATCGATGCCGGCCGTGCTCGCCCCGACCTGGCGTCGTGTGGTTTCGAGGTCGGCCCGCGCGCGATCGGCTGCGATGCGGTACTGCTCGCCATCGATTTCGAAGAGCACGTCGCCCGCGTTGACCTCCTGGTTGTCGTGGACGAACACGCGCGTCACCCGCCCCGATACTTCTGCGGCGACAGGGACGACAAATGCCTGCACGCGCGCCTGCTGCGTGTACGGCGTAAAGCGGTCCGCGAGCAGATACCAGATCATGCTCGCCACGATCAGCGCGACGATCCACTTCACCGCCCTGCGCGACGGATCGGCGGGGGGCGCTGGCGGCGGGCCCGGGGACGGCGACGGCGCCGTCGTCGATCGGGAGGTCTCGGTCGTTTCGCTCATGGCGACGTACCTTCGGATGGTGCGGTGGCCACTGGCGCGGCCGTTTCGTTCAGCATGTCGCCCCAGTCGGTGCGTTGCTGCATCTGCTCGCGCGTCGCGGCATCGACGAGCGGCTGCTGGCTGGTCCAGCCGCCGCCGAGCGCCTTGTATAGCGCGACCAGACTGCCTACCGCATTGCTGCGGTTGACGATGTACGCGTCCTGCTGCGCGAAGAGCGCGCGCTGCGCATCGAGCACGCGCTGGAAGTCCGAATACCCTTCGCGGTAGACCGTGTTGGCGAGCGTGAGCGAGCGCCGCGCGGCCGTCTGCGCGTCGTTCAGGATCGAGTCCCGCTGCAACGCGGCGATCAGCGCGGTGGCGGCATCGTCGGCCTCGCGCGCCGCCTCGCGCACGGTGTTCTGGTAGGCGACCGTCAACTGCTGCAGCCGGGCATCCTGCACGCGCACGTTGTTCGTGATCCTTCCATGATCGAATACGTTCCACGTCACGCTCGGACCGGCGGCAAAGGCCAGCGTGTTCGGCGAGCCGGTCAGCGAACTCGCGCTCCAGACGAGCGAGCCCAGCAACGAAACGGACGGATAGAGATCGGCCTTGGCCACGCCGATGAGTGCCGACTGCGCTGCCATCTGATACTCGGCGGCACGCACGTCCGGGCGGCGCAACAGCAGATCGGCGGGAACGTCCTGGAGTACGGCGCGATCCACGAGCGGCACCACGCCTTCTTTTCCGGACTGCACATCCAGCTCGGGAAGCGGGCCCGGTGGCCGCCCCATCAGCACCGACAGCGCGTGACGCGCGAGCACGATCTGGCTTTCGAGATCGGGGATGCTGCTCAGCGTGCCGAGATACTGCGTCCTCGCCTGCTGGAGATCCAGTTCATCCGTCTCGCCGGCCTTGAAGAGCTTCTGTGTGATCTCGTAGCTGCGCTTTTGCAACTGGGCGTTTTCGCGCGCAATGCGCAGACGCGCCTCGGCCGTGCGCAGCACGAAATAGGTATCGGCGACCTGCGCGTGCAACAGCACCAGTGCTGCATCGCGGTTGGCCTGCGCGGCGAAGAACGCGGCGTCGGCCGACTCGATCGCGCGGGCGAAACGCCCCCAGAAATCAAGCTCCCATCCGAGCGTGAAGCCCGCGCCGTACTGCAAATAGACGCCCGAGCGGGAATTGAATCCATCCGAGCGCTTGCGCGCCGACGCAAGGACGTCGGCGCTCGCCTGTTGCACCTGCGGGTAGCGCCCCGCGAGCGCGATGCCGAGCTGGGCGCGCGCTTCGAGTACGCGCAGGCCCGCGATCTTCAGATCGCCATTGCCGGCATCGGCTTCGGCGATCAGATGCTCGAGATTCGCGTCGCCGAATACCTGCCACCACTGCCGCACGTCGGGCTGCGCCGCCTGCTGCGTGACCTGTTCGATCGACGCGCTGCTCCAGTGTTCGCTCCATGCCTCACGTTGCGGATGAAAGTCGGGGCCCACGCGCATGCAGCCCGTCAGAAACCCGGCAAGGCACGCGACGCACACGATGAAGCCGCCCGGCCGTTGCGGCGGCAGCGGCCCGTATCGGCGAATCGAAGGCAACATGGCGCCATCTCCGCAGCATCTTTCAGGGCTGCTTCGGCTTTTGCCACGGCTCGCGTTCCGGCTGCTCTCTCACCCAACGCCAGAACAACTGGTAGGCCACGGCGAGCATCACGGGACCGATGAACAGACCGATCACCCCGCCCGTCACCATGCCGCCGAGCGCGCCGATCAGCACGACGGGCATCGGCACCGCGACACCGCGTCCAAGCAGCAATGGCTTGAGCACGTTGTCGGCGAGACCCGCGACGAAAACATAGACGGAGAAGATGATCGTCGCCGTGCTCACGCCTTCCGTGACGATCACGAAGACGATGACGGGAATCGTGATCAATGTCGCGGGCAACTGCATGATGCCGATCAGCAGCACGGCGAGCGCGAGCAGACCCGCGCCTGGGATGCCCATCACGATGAACGCGATGCCGATCAGCAGCATCTGGATAAACGCGATCCCGACCACGCCCTGGGCCACGGCCCGGATGGTGGCCGTGCAAAGATCGGCGATCTGCCGGCCGTTTTCGGGTCCCGAGATGCGCGACGCGATCTGCACTGAGCTTTCATAGCCCTTCTCGCCGTGAGCCATGAAAATGCCCGCGACGATCAGCGCGAAGAAGAAGACGAGCAGCCCTGCGCCAAGCCCCGTGACCGTGCCCAGCAGCGCGAGGCCCGCTTCCTTGAGTTGCGGCGCAAACTTTTGCGCAAGACCGGTCATGTCGGTCGAGGCCTGCGCCCAGAAGTCGTACACCCGCTGGCCCACTATCGGCCACGCGGCAATGGATTCGGCAGGCGGCGGAATCTGCAGATTGCCGCTCCTGAAAACGGCTATCGAGCGCTCGATCGAATTGGCCACCGCGACGCCCAGCAGATAGGTCGGCACCAGAATGACCGCAAACGCGACGAGAATGATCAGCGTGGCAATCAGGCCGTCCTTGCCGCCAAGCGGACCGCGAAGTTTTACCTGAAGCGGATACAGCGTGATCGCGAGAATCAAAGCCCAAACCATCAGGTTGAGGAACGGGACGAAGATCCGGAAACAGAAGACGGCCAGAACAGCGATCAGTCCGGCGCGAATCAGGACGTCGAGCAAGTCTCTCGATAACGTCCGTTGGGTAATCGGCGTGAGCATCATCACGTGTCTCCTAACAGGATGCGCAAACAGTTGTCGCTGCCCTGGCGACCCAGGGCCTGCCTGGGACAGGACGCTATCGAGTGCGCGACCTGCCGGCAGAAGTTCGTCAGGACGGACCAGGCCGTCCCGACGTGCCGTCTACTGGCATGCGCTCAAAGTACTTGCCGCGCAGCCGCCGTTTTAACGAATCAGTTTCGTCCCTGTTGCTTCTCGCAACGTCAAGCGGCCGTCGCGATTCCGACCGAATTCAAGCGCGCAAATGTGCTCACGCTTACTCATGTTATTTGACGGACCCAAAAATTCAACGCTGCTGCAATGTCCAATCCGTTTTGCCCGTACCGCAAAAGTCAGGGTGGAGAAGCATCGACTGCCCTTTCGCGGACAGGACGACGGAAACACGACGGCACGTCTTTTCGCCTTCGTGGCTTGTGCTCTCCGGTGTCATCGCCGCATCGATCGTTACGCTATTTCCCGTGCCTTCGTTGATCCATCGAGTGGTCTCGCCGTCGCTCTTCGTGTTGAGCACTTCGACCAGCGCGCTTTTGATCGAGTCCATGTCGCGCTTTTTAACGTATGACAACGGCGTGTCCTTGAGGAAATTGAGGTTGCTCGCTTCCGCAGCCGCCGTGCCAGCCAATAACAACGCCGCTAGCATCACGCGCACGCAATGCGTCGACAGCAGGAACTCGAGTTTCCGTAACGACATAAAAACCTCCTCGTTCTGCCGCCGCTCAGTGCATTGCATGTTCGTCGCGATGCGTGAAGCGCATATAGCAGAGATTAGTTCACGACGCACTACCACGATCCATATTTCATTTGAGGCGCACCCACAGGGGCACCGATTCGAGCAGGTCATCAATGCCCAGCCACAAGATCTGAATTCCGATGCAAAAGAGTACGAACGCGAAGAGCCGCTCGGCGACTTGAGTGCCGACTGGTCCAAGCAGCTTCTCGATGTTCGCGGTGAACCGGATGCACAAGTAGATGCTGCACCATAGAACGGCCAAGGCCATCAGCACACCGGCGAGGTGAATCAACGAGACGCCTCCCCGCGGCCTGCCTGTGCCGAGTGCAATCGCGACGGCGATCGATCCTGGGCCGACGGTGATCGGAAGCGTCAACGGATAAAAAGCCCTCGCGCGCAACGAGGCCTCGCGCGTCGCGTCGGACGCGGTCTTCTGTTCGGGCTCGCGATCCGCGTCCGTAGGCGCGTGCAGCAGATTCCATCCGGCAAACGCAATCACCATTCCGCCGGCCACCCGCAACGCCGGCAGCGATATGCCGAAGAAGGACAACACATACGCGCCAATCGAGAGCGACAGAAACAGGATGACCAGACTGTTGATCGAGATGCTTTTGGCAAGATAGGCTCGCTCAGCCGGCGTCGCTTGCGGGACCAGGCTAAGGACGATGAATCCCGCCGCCGGCGGATTGATGACGGGAAAGAGACCCGCGACGACGAGAAGAAAGGTCTCGGCAAACTGATTCAGCATTCTGCCTCCAGGCCTTCGCGAAAGTCGGATCAACGGAAGGCGTACGCGATCCCGACGCCGTACGTGATCTGGTTGCGTGTTCCTCGCTGCGTGACGATGGGGCTGTTGGCAGCGTCGTCCATCAGGCGCTGGTAGTACACCATCGCTCCCGCATACCAGCTCGGGCTGATCTGATAGATCGCGGCGACCCAGCTGGTGATCTGGTTCAGGCCGCCACCCGGCGTATAGGCCGGAAGTCCGCTCTTCGCCGCATCCTGCGCGGTCACGCCGTAATACGTTTCATTGAAGCCGCCGCTTACCCAAGTGGCGCCGAGTCCGCCGCCGATGAATATCCGCGCGTGCACCGGAAACCACGCGCTGGTGTTCAACGACACGCGCGCGCCCGAGTAGACGACGCCGGCGTTCGTCACCACCGTGATCTCGCCGCGCAGACGATACGGCACGTCGCCGACATGACTGTACTCATAGCCGACGAACCCGCCGCCTTCGAGCGTCGTGTCCACGTTGTGTACCTGGGCGACAACGGGATCGTCGACATCGTTGCGGCCGAGTCGCAGCGCAAGCGCCGGCCCCCATTGGAAGCCTGTCAGGCTGCCGAAGTTGTATTGCGCATAGGTGCCATACCATTCGAAGAGATGGCCGCCGCTCGTCACGTAGCGCATGCCGGGAACCGCCCCGACGATGCGATTGTTTCCGCCCGCGTACTCCGTGGTCGAGCCGACGCCCGCGCCGAAGAAGTTCGGCAACGCATTCGACAGATCGACGGGACTGGCGAGCACGCTCTGCGAGAGCGTACTCGCTGCCACTGCAACGATATGTCTCAACGGCTTTGCCATTAGACGCTTCTCCTCGATGGCAATGACCTATGCTTCAGCAACTTCATTGGCGTCCTTCCACGCACGGCAAGCGAGTGCGGAAATGCCGCCGTTTTTACTTGACTCGTCGTCTGCCGGAGCCATACTCCAGCCGTACTCTTCTATCGCTGCAATCCATCGGGATACTGGAGGGCGCATCATGTTCACCTGGAATCGTGAGTTCACTCGTGGGTTCACCGTTGCGATCGCTGCGATAGTCCTGGCGATGTCTTCCGTTCATTCCGCTGCGACCGAGCAGGCGCAACAACGTCGTGCGGGCCGGGACGTTCGGCAGGAAACCCGTCAGGGGGCCCGCCATACGAAGCAGGAATGCCGCGCCGCCGATCAGAAGAACAATGCGCAATGCCGGCAGGACAAGCGACAGACAAAGCAACATGGACGTCAGGTCGCCCGCGATATCAAGTACTGAGCAGCGAGCCGCGATAACACGGACAGCTTTCATCAAAACGGACCGACGACCAGGCACACGCGCAATCCTGGTCAAGGCCCGCCCTCGCCTTTTTTGGTTTCCCCTTTTTGGTCCCTCGTTAGCAGGCGACAGGAAGCATCGTCACCTGTGACGCGCAATGGCATCGATGGCTGTCGTCACCACCGGATCCGCCTGCGGCCACGGCGCGTACAACCCGCGTTCTTCATGTTTCTTCCTCGCGGCCGTACCGGCGCACGCGAACACACGTGCCCCCCGCCCGCGATGACTCGCGGAAACGTGGCGCGTTACCTGCAACGCGCCATCGGCCAACATCGCGCGCACAGCGACGAGCACCTCGTTGCGGCTCGTGCCCAGTTGCTGCGCAATCTGCATCGCGGTGCGCTCGCCGCCATCCGCCAGCAATGACTTGATTTGCCCAGCCAGCCGTTCCGTCCTCTGGGGCTGACGATCCACAGCGTGGGGAATCAATGTCCCGCTCTTTTCACACATGTCTCGCCTGATCAAAGGCGAACAGGCAGTTAGCCCGCTGTCGTGCTTGCCGGGATTGCGCGCGCGATAGCAACGCTGATCGACATCGAGTCGGCAGAGCGGGTTTTCGAAGATCGTCGTCAGTTGATCGACGGTGAAGCGCGCGCGAAGCGCACGCCATACGTCCTGCCATCCGTCGCAAACTCCGCTGCGAGCGAGCTCATAGGCAGCGTGCCTGATCGTTTCGCGAGTCTGGAGGATGTCCCAGTCGGGCACCCGTTTCATGGCCGGCTTCGCCGTGCGCGGCCCGTGTTTCCCCTGCCCGGCATACGGGCTGTGTGCAATGGGCCCTGAACGGAACACTCTGCCGGCAACATCGCCCGAAATCGGGTCATAGTCGAAGCGTACGGCCAGGCGAGCGCCGCACGGATCATGGCTAGCAGCAGATTCTTTGACGTCGTCATGCGAATCTCCGAAGAAACATACGCGAAGTCAAGAATAGGCCGGGCGTGCGCGAGCGGATATTGGACCTTGGTCCAATACCATCAGGACCAGGCAACCAGTCGACGGGAACCTTGAGCGCGCCCTGTATTGCGCGAAGTAGTCGAGCGATGCGCTCGCGAGGCCGGAGCTTCTTTGCCCATCTTGCGTTGCGGCATATCCGCGCGGACGGATTACGACGATGCGGACCGACGACATGGTCGCGTTGCCGTGGTTCGAAGCGTCACGCCGGAACAGTCCGATTCGCTCACCAAGGCCTGAGCGCTTTTATCGGCGTTCGCCACTTCGTTCACCGTATTCGGTCACGATTACCTGCCAGATGCGGTTTAGCAGATTCCCTGGCGGTTTTCCTATTTCGCTTTCCCTATAACGCGTCTTCTATTCCGTCATATTCTTGCCGAAAAATTGACCGGCAGATGCGGCAATGGCATGAATTACTGGTAAATACGACTCCCCGCAAGGGCGGCTCGTGTGTCGTTGCCCTCCAGCACCTCCACGGTTTGTTTCCGGTACTCGGCAGCGGAAAACTCACATGATCAAAAGACGCCAGATTCTCGGCTGCCTGACGGCGCTCGGCGGCAGCTATGTTCTTAGCGGATGCGGGGGCAGCGGTTCCGGCCCGAGCGCCGTCACCAATAATCCGCGCGTCGTCAATGCTGCGACTGCGGGCACGTTTTACGGTATCAACGGACATTACGACTATCGTTACACGCCTGCCCAGGTCGTCTCGATCATGAAGAGCCTGGGCTGCTCGACATATCGGCTCGGCTGCACGGACGACCCGACGCAACTGAACGCCGTCGCGAAACTCGCTCAGGCATTCCAGTCGGCGGGACTGACCTTGTTCGTGCTCATCGATCTCAGCATTTACGACAGCAACCGCAGAATGTTCGCGAGCGAATCGATCGCGTACGACCGTGGGCAGTCCTGCGCGGCAACCGTCGCCAGCACGCTTGCGCCTTATGGCGTGACGATGTACGAGTGCGGCAATGAGTTGACGCGGGCAGGCGACATCATTCTCGATGCCACCAATGCCGGCACGAAAGCCGTCGATTTCAACAACACCAACTGGCCGATCATGCGCGGCATCATGCGGGGAATGATCCAGGGCGTGAAGTCGGTGCAGCCCGGCGCGAGTTGCGGCATCAATTTCTGCGTCGCCGACATCGGCGCATCGGATGCTTTGTGGGACGGCATGCAGCCGGACGGAACAGGCGGTCATCCGACAGTGCGATGGGACATGACGACGTGGCACAACTTCGAGGTCTACGGGAACATCTTCAATATCGGTTCCGATGGGTCAGGTCCGGGATTCGACCTGCCCGCGTACTGCAAGTCGCGCTACGGTGTGCCGTTCCTGCTCACCGAGTGGAACACGGGGCCCGAAAAGTCAGAGGCATATCGGGCGAGCTATATCAGTGCGCAGTTTGCGAACTACTTCGCGGCCAGAAAGACGGAAAACATCCAGTCGGTGATGTACTACGAACTCGATAGCGGAGACTCGACGTATGGCCTGATGATCGACGGCACCATATTGAGTCAGCCGTATGACGCATTCACCAGCTTCATCGCGGGACACCCCGATACCTGACGGCGCCGCCCCTTGAGCCTGAGCCTACGCGCTGATTCACAGCGCAGCGCGCCGGGATACGCACGAAGCGCCTGGCCCGATCACGGCGAAACGGTCTGTCGCAGACGCAGATGCGTTTCGCCGTGACGGGCCAACGAAGAAAGATCGGTGCTGTTTTACGTCAATCAGTCCGGCATGCCCGCGCCGCGCGTCTCGGGCAGGAACCACGGCAGCACGATGCCGAGCACGTACACGGAACCGAGCGCGAGCGCCGCGTGCGACACGCCGCCGAACGACTTGATCATGCTGCCCGCGATGATCGGGAACACCCATGCGATCAGCCGCGCCGCGTTGAACACGAAGCTGATCGCCGTCGAACGGACGGAACTCGTGAAGAGCTCGCAAGGATAGATGGCCATCCACACATACGCGCAGCCCAGCGTGAAGAAGCCGTTGATGGGCGCGATCACCATCATCGCTTCGACGCTCGACGTCAGCTTGTATGTGATGAACGTGGTCACGAGCGAGCCGACGAACGTCAGCGACAGGAACGTGCGCCGCCCGATCGCATCGACGATGAAGCCTGCGAGCATATAGGCGACGATCGCGCCGACCGTATAGACGATCGACACTTTCGAGCCCCACGACACGGCGTCCTGGATGCCCTGTGCTTTCGCGACGGCCACTGTATAGGTCGGCAGCCAGCTCGATATCGCCCACCAGCCGACCGTCGTGATGATCGACAGCGCAAGCAGGATCAGCGTGCGGCGCAGCGCCACGCGCTCGGCAAACAGCTGTGCGAGCGTGAACGGACGCTTGCCGGCTTGCGGCGCATCGCCGGCCGCATCGCCGGCAGCCGATGCAACCGTGCCAGCCGTGCCAGCCGCGCTCGTGGCCGCCCACCGCTTTTCGCGCACGGCGCGCTGCCACTTCTCCGATTCGCTCACGCCGCGCCGGATATACAGCACGAAGAACGCCGGCACCGCGCCGAGCACGAACATCAGCCGCCACGATTCGGCGCCGAGCGGATGCGTCGACGCAAGCGCATACCAGATCACGGCGGCCGCCAGCGTGCCCCAGCCGAAGCCCGATTGCAGGAAGCCCGCGCCTTTCGCGCGCGCCTGCTCGGGCCACGTCTCCGACAACAGCGCGATGCCCGTGCTCCACTCGCTGCCCATCGCGAGGCCCGTCAGGAAGCGCAACGCGCACAACGTCCAGACCGTCTGAGAAAACGCGGTGATGCCCGAGAAGAGCGCATAGAGAAACACGGACCACAGCATCATCCGCTTGCGGCCGACATAATCGGCGAGAATGCCGCCGACCAGTCCGCCGATACCCCAGCCAAGCAGCGTGATGCCGATCACGAGGCCCGCATACACGGTCTGTGACGCGGCCTGCTCCGCCGTGAGCACCGAATGCAGCATCGGCCCGAGCACGACGACGATCGCGAGCGCCTCATAGCCGTCGAAGATCCAGCCGAGAAAGCTCGCCTTGAGCACCTTCCAGTGCATCGACGTCAGTCCGTCGTACCAGCGGGTGCGCACGCCGACGGCAAGTTGTCCGTGTTCCATCTGTGTCTCCTTCATGCATTCGTTCTGGAATGTCGAATGCCGGTCGCGCGCCGGCTCATCGATCAACGTGATTCGACCTCATTCGAGGTCATTCAATGCCGGGGTGACGGCTAGCGCTGGCCGAACGACGCGCCCTCGAACACGCGTCCCGCGCCGCGCGGCTCGCATCGCCAGTATTGCGGCGGCGCCTTGATCGTCGAGCCGAGTTGCGCAGCCGCGTGCCACGGCCAGCGCGGGTCCCACAGCACCGCGCGCGCCAACGCGATCAGATCGGCCTCGCCTTCGCGGATCACGCGATCGGCTTCGGCGGCATCGGTGATGAGGCCAACGCCGATGGTCGGCATGCCCGTCGCTTCGCGCACCGCGCGCGCAAACGGAACCTGGTAATGCGGCCCGAGCGGAATCTTCTGCAACGGCGACACGCCGCCCGTCGATACGTCGATCCAGTCGCAGCCCCGCTCGCGCAGGCGCTTAGCAAGCTCGATGGTCTGCTCGAGGTCCCAGCCGCCTTCGACCCAATCCGTCGCCGACACGCGCACGCCGAGTGGCTTGCCCTCAGGCCAAACGGCGCGCACCGCTTCGTAGACTTCGAGCGGAAAGCGCATGCGGTTTTCGAGCGAGCCGCCGTACTCGTCGTCGCGCCGGTTCGCGAGCGGCGAAAGGAACTGATGCAGCAGATAGCCATGCGCGAAGTGCAGTTCGATCGCGGCGAGGCCGAGACGCGCCGCGCGCTTCGCGCTGTCCGCGAACGCATCGCGAATGCGCGCGAGCCCCGCGTGATCGAGCGCGACGGGCGCGATCTCGCCGTCGCCTTGCGCGATCGCGGAAGGACCGACCGCCCGCCAGCCGCCGTCCTGCGGCGCGATCTGCACGCCGCCGCGCCACGGCGGTTCGCTCGATGCCTTGCGTCCCGCGTGGGACAGCTGGATGCCGATCGGCATGTCGCTGAACTGCCTCACTTCGTCGAGCACGCGGCCGAGCGCCTCCTCGTTCGCATCGGAATAGAGGCCGAGGCAATACGGCGTGATGCGGCCCGCCGCTTCGACGGCCGTCGCTTCGAGCAGCATCAGGCTCGCGCCCGACAGCGACAGATTGCCGATATGCGTGCGATGCCACGCGCTGGCCGATCCGTCGATCGCGCTGTACTGGCACATCGGGCTGATGACGATGCGGTTGCGCAGCGTGAGCGAGCCGAGTTCGAGAGGAGAAAAGAGTGAAGCTGAAGCGCTCATTGATCTGGTTCCTGAACGAGTGACGCGAATGACCGGCACGCATACGCACATGCGGGCGCGTCGCGGACAGCCTCGACGACGGCATCGGCGGAGCGCCTTAGAATGACGAATCGCGATGCTTGTGTATGCCGATCGAGTCGCGCCGGGCGGCGTGACATGCCTTGTATCGCCGAGAGGATGGGCGTTTCCGGCCTGTTTGAAAACTTCTCAATCTTCAACAGAGCCATCGCGAAACGCGATGTCCGACCGCCTCGCAAATCAAGCGGATCAAGCGGATCAGGGAAAACCCGAGAAAGGAGTGCCAATGCGTGCTGTACCGGACCGGCCAATGCGCTTCGACATGGAGTCGCTGCGCATCTTCGTGGCCGTCGTGGAGGAAGGCAGCATTGCGGCGGCATCGGGGCGCACGCACCTCGTCGCATCGGCTGTCAGCAAGCGCGTGTCCGATCTGGAAACCGACGCGGGCACGCCGCTTCTCTATCGCCATAGCCGGGGCGTGCAGGCGACGCCTGCGGGCGAAGCGCTCTATCACCACGCGAAGCGGCTGATCGAACACGTGCAGCAGATATCGGATGAACTGTCGGAGTATTCACAAGGCCTGCGCGGACACGCGCGCATCTATGTGAACTTCACGGCGATGGTCCAGTATCTGCCGGGCGCGTTGCACACGTTTCTGCGCGCGAACCCCGAGGTGCGCGTCGACATGGTCGAGAAGAGCAGCGACGAAGTGGTGCAGGGCATCGCGAGCGGCATGGCGGATCTCGGCATCTGCTCCGCGCCCCGCGATTCGCTGCAAGACCTGCAATGGCGCACCTATAGCGTCGACAAGCTGGTGCTGATCGTGCCGGACGGGCATCGGCTGGCGCGGCGCCCGGCCGTCAAATTCGCCGATGCGCTCGACGAAGACTTCATCATCATGCCCTACGCCACGTCGATTTCGAAGCTGTGCCGCGCGGCGGCGGAGCGCGAAGGCCGGCGCCTGCGCGTGCGCATCGAAGTGACGAGCTTCGAGGGCGTGCGCAATATGGTCGGCGCGGGCCTTGGCATCGGCGTGCTGCCCGAGGGCAGCGTGATGCCCTACGCGCAGACGGCGAGCTATCGGGTGATCGAGCTCGACGAGCCCTGGTCGCTGCGCCCGATGCTGATCGTCGCGCGCAACTTCGATACGCTGCCGCTGCCCGCGCGCATGCTCGTCGATCATCTGACCAGGCACAAGGCGACGTCTGCGGGAGCGATGGCCGTCAGCTCTCCACCTTCGACATGACGGCCGTGGAAGGATCGTACCGATAGCCTTTCTGGGCCAGTTGCTGCGCCATCGTCGAGCCGATCAGCTTCTTTTGCGCTTCGCGGAAGATCAGTTCGTGATCGGGCTTCAGCCGCTCCAGCTCGAACGAGAGCCGGCGCAACAGCGCCACTTCGCCGGTGCTGCGCGCGTCGATGAACAGGATCTTCTCGTTTGCCTGCTCGAGCCGCTGTTTGATTTCCTTCGCGTAGGTGACCCACTGCTCGGCATTGGCGCGCAGCTCGTTATAGGCCTTCGTGTGGGCTTTCGACTGAGCGTCGATCTGGCGTTGCAGCTCGGCGATTTCGTCCGCGGCGGTGGCGGCTCCCGCCTCGATGGTGGCCTGGTGCTCGCGTTGCGCGTCCCTTGCGGCTGTCGCTGCGCGCTCCTGTTCGGCGAGTCGCTGCTCCAGTTGCGCGGCATGCTGTTCGGCTGCGTCGGCGCGTTCCTTTGCGGCGGATGCTTCGTGAGAAATGCGCTCGCGCTCGGCGTCTGCGGCAGTCCTGGCCTCGCTCATCGCGTCGATTCGCGTTTTCGCTTCTGCCAGTTCCCGCGTGATGCGCTGATGTTCTTCGCGCTGCGCCGCTGCTTCTTCTGCCCGTGTAGCGCTTGCCTGCTGTTCTGCTGCAAGGGTTTGCTCAAGCTGCGCTGCGCGCTGTTCGGCTGCGTCGGCGCGCTGCTTTGCGGCGGATGCTTCGTGCGAAATGCGCTCGCGCTCGGCCTCTGCGGCGGTTTTGGCCTCGCTCATCGCGTCGATTTGCGCTTTTGCTTCCGCCAGTTCCCGCGTGATGCGCTGATGTTCTTCATGCTGTGCCGCTGCTTCTTCTGCCCTCGCAGCGCTTGCCTGCTGCTCTGCTGCGAGACTTTGCTCAAGCTGCGCTGCGCGCTGTTCGGCTGCATCGGCGCGTCCCTTTGCGGCGGATGCTTCGTGCGAAATGCGCTCGCGCTCGGCCTCTGCGGCGGCTTTGGCCTCGCTCATCGCGTCGATTTGCGCTTTGGCGTCTGCCAGTTCCCGCGTGACGCGCTGATGCTCTTCATGCTGTGCCGCTGCTTCTTGTGCCCGTGCAGCGCTTGCCTGCTGTTCTGCTGCGAGGCTTTGCTCAAGCTGCGCTGCGCGCTGTTCGGCTGCATCGGTGCGTTCCTTTGCGGCGGATGCTTCGTGAGAAATGCGCTCGCGCTCGGCGTCTGCGGCGGTCCTGGCCTCGCTCATCGCGTCGATTTGCGCTTTTGCTTCTGCCAGTTCCCGCGTGACGCGCTGAAGTTCTTCAAGCCGCGCCGCCCCTTCATCCGCGCGTGCCGCGCTCGTCTGCCGCTCGGTTGCGAGTGCGCTGCGGGTTTCGTCGAGTTCGGCCTCCACCGCCGCGAGCCGCGCCCGGCGCTCGCTCGCCTGCGCCTCGGCGGCTTCGGCACGCGATGTCGCCGCGCCCGCCTCCTGTGACCATCGCGCCACTTCTTCCGTCTTCGCCCGGCACGCGTCGCTCAACGTCGACACTTCGCGCCGTGCGTCGTCGCGCTCCTGTGTGAGCCGCGCGACCTCGTCGTTCTGACTCGACACCGTCGCGGCCAGCCGTTCATTCTCGTTGCGCTGCTCGTCGAGCGATGCCTGCATGGCTTCGAGCTTCGTTTCCGCCGTCGACGCGCGTTGCCCGAGTTCCTCGACCTTCGCCTCCGCCGTTTCCGCGCGGGCAATCGCAGCGGCCAGTTCGGCCTGAACGCGTGTCGAGGTCTCCTCCGAAGCCTGCAACTGGCTGCGATGCGCCTCCAGATCGGCTTCCAGCGCGGCGACCCGCGCGAGGCTCTCGCTTGCCTGCGCGGTGGCGGCATCGGCACGCGACACGGCGGCGCCGGCCTCCTGCGTCCATCGCTCGACTTCGGCGGTCTTCGCGTGACATGCGTCGTTCAACGTCGCGATTTCGCGCCGGGCGTCGTCGCGCTCCTGCGTGAGTCGCGCGATTTCGTTGTTCTTGCCCGAAACCGTCGCGGCGAGCCATTCATTCGCCTTGTGCTGCTCGACCAGCGACGCCTCCGCCGCCTCCCGCCCGGCCTGTTCCGCCGATGCGTGCTGCGCGAACTCCCCGGCCTTCGCCTCGGCCATCCCGACGCGCGCGGTCGCCTCGGCAAGCTCCGTGCGGGCGCGCGTAGCCGCCTCGTCCAGCGCCTGCAGTTCGCTGGTCAGTCCGTCGAGCCGGTCGCGGCCGGTTTCGACTTCCTTTTCCGTCTTCTGATATTCGGACAGCGCCTCGTCACGCTCCTTCAGCGCGACGGCGAGCTGATGGTCCACCGCGCCCAGACGGTCGCCGAACACTCGCGATGTCGCGTCGTGCGATGCCGTCCAGAGTCGGTGGGCGATGTTCATCAGCGCCTCGGCGAGGTCGTGCGGCACTTCGGCCTGGACCTGTGCGGGCGGCGTCTGCGGCTGTCGCGCGTCGCGCCAGCGTTGCAAGGCGACGGCAACCGTGACGATCGATCCGCTGTGGACCTCCGACCAGATCGTCACAGGGGAAACGTCACGGCCTTCCTGGGTCATGCGGTCTGCGATTGCGGCAACCTGTTCGTCGATAGTGGTGTCTGCGTCTTTGGACATAAGCGCCTCGAGAATCAAAGGGGCCGGGCGAAAACTGGCTCCCGCGATACATTACTACGTTCTGCGCGATACGCTATGAAAGAAGCATGCCCATAGTCATTCAGAGGGCATTTCGTGGCAGGGGTCGTTCGCGAAGGGCGCGAGAAAGTCATGCCGCGCAGGCTGCGCAGAACCGGCCAATTGACGGCTACGACGACGACGCCGAAAACGCCGTCACCGCGCGTTGCGCAGCGAAAACTGCCACGCAAAAAGGCCCGGAATGAAGATCAACAGATCACGGATGCGCCGCGCGCCGGCCAGCGCAAGACTGGTCGCCGGCTCGATGCCGAGCCATCCGCCGATCAGCACGAAGGCGCCTTCCTGAATCCCCAGCGCGCCCGGCACGACGAAGGCCGCGCTGCTCACGGCCTGGATCAGCACTTCGATGGTCAGCGCCGCGAGAAAGCTCACGTTTGCGCCGAGAAAATGGAGCGCGAGCCAGATTTCGAGCGCCGTCGCGAGACATTGCAGCGGTTGCCAGAAGAACAGATAGCGAAGAACGACGGCGCGCCTGCGCCAGATCACCTTGATCGACTGGTCGGTTTTCACCGAGTGGCCGACCAGTGCGGTGAGCTTGCCGCTCGTCATCCGGTCGAGTCCTCGGGACACCAGCGCGAACGGGTTCGCATGCTGGACGAGCGCGAAGAGGATGGGTACGGGCACGAGCAGCGCCGTGCTCCATGCGAGGCCGCCGACCACGTGTCCCGTTGACGAATCGCCGCGAGCCGCGAGAAATCCGATCCCCGCCATCGTAAAGATGAACTGGCTGATGATCGTCAATTGCATGTCGACGACGAGACTCGCGGCCGCCGTCGACGCGCGCACGCGCCAGCGCCGCAACAACTGGAACGAGACCAGCTCGCCGCCGACGCGCGCAACGGGCAACATGCAGTTCACCGACTCGCGGATCCACACGAGCTTCAGCATCGAAAGCAGAGTGGGCCGATTGGCACCGCGTATCAGCGTTTGCCAGTCGCGGGCGTTCGCCAGCATCGGCAGGACATGCGCAAGCCCGGCGACGAGCAGCCCCGCGCCCGCATCGCGCAAGAGACCCAGTACCTCTGCGGGATGACTGCGCCACACGACGAAAAGCGCAATCACAAGACCTGCCAAAGCCGCGAACCTGCTGACGTGCCTGATCATCGAATTGGAATGGGGTGGGAAGCTACCGTTGCTCAGTCGGTGGAAGAACTGGCGGGCGCGACTTTCAGCAGGCCATCGTCGTCTACGTCGAAACTCACGCCTCTCCAGACAACGCGCGAAGAAAGCAGACTTGCGAAAAGAATGGCAAATGCCATCACGTCCCACAACGGCAGAAGCCAGGGTTCACGAACGGAGCGCTTCAGCGCAAGATCCATGCGGCACTGAAGCGCGAGCCTCGCGCACAAGGCCGCCGCGAGCAGATACAGGGTCCACGGCGGCGCGCTTGCGAACAGCAGCGCGAGTAGCGCCAATGGTACCGGGTAACTCACGGCCGAGCCAAGATGGCCATACGGATCGATTCGCCGGATGGTTCGGCTCCAGCGCAACTCATGCTCGACAAGCCGCGCGGGCGTGGACTCGGGGCACGCGTGGCCGATCACGAAGCCGGGGACCACGACGCGCTGCCCTGCCGCTCTCACCGCCATACCGATCGCGTGATCTTCGGCGAGCAGATCCGCGAACTGACGCAGCCCGCCGATGCTATCGAGCGTTTCGCGACGCATCGCAATCGTCTGGCCAAAGCATGGTTGCGCAAGTCCCAACGCAAGCGCGACCAGGACGCCGGGAAGAAACTGATAATCGACGGCTCTCGCCGAAAGCTTCGGCCAGAATCCCGGGTCGCGCGCGCCCACGTAAGCGCATGTGACAAGACCGACGCCTTCCGCCTGAAGTTCGCCCATCACTCTGCTGAGATAATCGCGGCCGACCGCGACGTCGCTATCCGCAAACACGTAGTGCTCGTGGACAGCCAATGGGAGCATGTTGAGAAGATTGCTGACCTTCCGGTTGCAGCCGTGCAATTCGCTATTCGCGACCACGGTGATATGCGCGTCGGGATAGAGCTGTTGAAGCTCTTTCACGACATCGAGCGCGGGATCGCTCGGATCGTGGACACCGAACAGGTACTGCACTTCCCCTTCGTAATCCTGTTCGCAGAAGGTTCGCAGATTCGACAGAAGCGCGGTCTCCATGCCGCGCAGCGGCTTGATCACCGTGACGGGCGGAAAGCCTTTCGGATTGGGCGAGCTTCGCGCGAAGAACCAGCCGACCAGCGCGGCGGCCGCGACGGTGTACAGAATGCCGAGTGCTGCGCATGCGCCGCACAGCCAAGCCGTAAATTCGCGTAAGAGCCCGACATTCGAAACCAGCGCATTAATCGCCATTGGAGTGCCCAATGTGAAGGATCTGTGAACCAGGCGTTCTACTGACGCCGTAGTCGATGGGCCGCATAGCCGCACGTGAAGAACCCGGCAGTGCGGAACCGGCACGAAGCGGAAACGCTGGGGACGTCCGCCGTTCCGATGACCGCCTCGCGACGATAGAAGAGGCCGATCATACGACGACGATCGCGATTGAACACGCAGGGGCGATCGTAGTGATGCAACCTGAAGAAAACATTAAAGGTCCGCGGCCTTTATATTTCGATTGGTTACAGCGGGATCTGCTCGATGTAATGCCTTGCATTGAGCGGCATTGAAATATTTCCGCAATACAAATCGCGCTAATCTGAAAGATTAAAAAGCGCCTTCACCCGGTACGATCGCCTGTGCCCCAACCCACACACGATGGCGGAAAAGGGAGCGACCTCGGCGGCTCGATGCGGCCACGCCCATGCACAATCAGAGCCATATCCGGCCGGTCCCGCGCGCACTGACGCGACGCGCACGCAGCCAGCCGCACACGCGCACCTGTAATGCGCACCGACGGCGACAACCACGTGCCAGCATGGAGAAGCGATGGGTTGGAAAAGTCTGCTGATCGAAACGCCGGTCTGGCTGACCGGCCGGTTCTGCCCGCCACGTTTTGACCCGCAGCGCGACACGCCGCGTGAAATTCTCGTGCTGCGCCCGAACGATTTCGGCGAACTGCTCACCACTACGCCGCTCTTCGAAGCGCTGCGCGAGCGCTTTCCGACGACGCGCCTGATCGCCGGCATCGGCAGTTGGGGGCGGCCGATACTCGAGAACAATCCGTTCGTCGACGAGATCGTCGAACTCGACGCGCCCTGGAACAACAAGCTCGTCGATGACCGCTCGCATCGCAACGTATTGCGCTTTCTGTGGAAGTCGCCGCAGGTCGCCGCGCTGCGCGCGCGAGGCGGCTTCGATGTGGCGATCGACGTGCTCGGCAGCTATATGGGTGCGTTGCTGATGATGCGCGTGGGCGCGCGATATCGGATCGGCGTGCGCGGCTATCGCGGCGGATGGAGCGCGTGCCAGGCCTATGTCGAATACGCGAGACGGCAATGCGGACGCGCCGCGCTCGCGCAAGGCGAACTGCTCGGCGCAACGGTGCTGCCCGAAGTGCGCCCGCAACTCTTCCTGACGGGTGACGAGCGCGCGCAGGCCACGCGGTATTGGAACGCCGGCGACGTGCCTGGCCGCAGAGGTGTACGCATGATCGTCGGCGTCGGAGCCGGCGTGCCGACCAAGGCATGGCCCGCGCAACAGGTCGGCGCGGCGCTCGCGCAAATCGCTCACGCACTCGAACAGGCCTGCAACGCTTGCGACATCGTGATCGTCGGCAGCGAAGCGGATCGGGCGCGCGCCGCCGAGGCGCTCGCCGCAGCGGGACCGGGCGTGCCCGTTCGCTCACTGGCAGGGGAAGTGTCGATGCGCATCGTGTTCGCGCTGACCGAACAGGCGGACGTCGTGTTGACGAACTCGTCGATGCTGATGCACGTCGCGGCCGCGTTTCGCCGTCCGACCGTCGCGGTGATCGGTGGAAGCGTGACACGGCCCGAAGTACACGACGCGATATGGGGTTATCCGCCGCCTTATGTGAGCGTGCCTCCGCAGCAGTACGTGCCCGGAGAACACGCGAAGAACTGGCCAGGCGTGGAGCGCGTCGTGCAAGCCGTGCTGCAGTCCGTGCCGACAGACGACGAGGCACGCACGCGCGTCGGAGCGGCGGCCTGACGGCGCCGCCCCTTCCTGCTACCTACTGCTACTTATTGCGGCTCATCCGTCCACGTATAGGTCGGCAGCGTGCTGATGGGCTGCCCGATCTGCAACGTGATGTCGCGGTGCGAGATCAGCTCGATATTGCGCGGATCGCCCTGATAACGCCGAACGTCGCCGTTGTCGTTGATGTACACGATCACGTTGCCCATCACACCCGCCACGTTGGTGGTCGTCAGCGTTTCGCCCCAGATGTCGAAGAACTGGCCGAGCGTAAAGGCCTTCACACTGGGCGTCTCGATGTGGATGATCCCCGTCGAATCGTGCGTATGCATCTCATAGTTGCACGCTGACGGAATGCCGATTTGCGCAGGCAGCGCAAGCCCTTGACCATCTCTGACGATCGCCACATGCGCGTGCACGTGATAGGCCTCGCTCATGCCCACCCCGCAGACGATTCCATCGACAGGCGCACCCGTGCCGCCCGTCGGCGTGCTGCCGCTTGGCCAGTTAGGCGCGCCGATCGTGCCGCCGAACGTGAGCGCGATCGGTTGCTGCTGATTGAACGGCGGAGGGTCGTTCCACGTAAAAGTGGGAATCTGCGGAAGCGTCGAGCCGACCATGATCGTCACTTCGCCATGCACGGGCAACGGGAGGCTCGCGAGATCACCCGTGTATTTCGTCAGCGTGCCGCCATCGTTCACAAAGACCGTGACGGGCAGCCCCGTCAATCCGGCGACATTCGACGTCGACAGCGGCTGTCCCCAGATCGCGAAGAACTGGCCGAGCGTATAGGACGCGCCGGAACTCGAGTCCATGCGGATCTTGCCCGTCTGGTCATCGGTGTGCAGCGGATAGGCGCAACCCGTCTGCACGGCCATCGTCGGCTCGACGACACCGATGTTTTCCGGCAAGGCCAGTTGCCTGCCGTTCAGATAGATCGACAGGTGCGAGTACGTGTACGCATTGCCGCGCACGCCGCAGTTCAGGCCGCTCACCGCTTGTCCCGTTCCACCCGTTGCTGTCGAGCCCGCAGGCCAGTTCGTATCACCCATCGCTGTGCCGTCGTCGACTTTCGTCGCGGCAGCGAGTTGCGGCGAAGGTGGGCTGCCGGAAGACGAGGAATTCGATCCGCCTCCGCCACCTCCGCCGCAACCCGCTAGCGCAAGAAAAGCGCCAACGACCATCACCCTTGCACCGATGCCATACCACATGTCGGACTCCGCTTTAGTCAATGAACAATCTTGTCGGCTCGTGCGCTGAGTCATGCAAGCTCAGCGGAAGAAACCCTATTCGTGCGTCATCGTGTCTCCACGTGTCCGCATGCCCTTTTTGCTTCACGCTCCGCGCACCAACGCCTTGAGCCGCCGCCATATCGAAGGCGGCAGCGCCTCCTCGGAGCTGTCGGCGTCCGCGAGCCTGTGCGGCATGTGCTGCAAATCGTCCCAGTCGACTTCAAGCGACCGTGCATGGCCGGCCGCGGTAAAAGGCCATTCGATCGCGCTGGCTCGCACGATCGACGCGGGCGCCTTGTCGCCCGCGCGCTCGATATATGTGTTGATCGCCGATGCCTCCCGCTCGGATGCCTCACGCGACATGGCCGCAACGTAATCGTTGATCCCTTCGATGTGCACACACCAAAGCTGTTCGCTCAAGTCGCGCTCCTTCTCGAGGCCGACTCGCTGCCCGCTTTTCTGCTCGCCTGTTTGCTCGCCGTATTGCGCGCCGAGCGCGGCTTTCTCCACTCTGATTGCCTGAGGCATCGACGCACCTACGCGAACGAAGCCTTGAGGCGTTCCCATTTCAGATCCGAAAAACACGGACCCTGGGTGGCCTCGCTGAACTTGACGTCGTTATGCTCGGCGTTCCACTCCATCACCTTGACGTTTTCATCGACGTCGACGGTCAGATCCCAGCCGACGCATCGCGCGAAAGGAATCTTGCCGTGCAATTCGAGCACGGTCGCGACGCATTTCCAGAACGCCGGAATCTTGACGCCCTCGAAAGAGCACCCGGAATCGGGATGCGCATCGACGGCCAGCCAGTTGTCGAGATAGCCTTCGCGACGCAATTCGCCCTTCAGCAGATCGACGGGAACGCACACCTCGTCTTCCGCCGTGACGTGCGTGTGCTCCGCCCGGCCGAGTCGCAGGAAGCATGAACGAACGGAGATGTCGCCGACGTCGTCGACCACGGTCGTAAAGCGCAACGTCGCAACCGAATTCGATGTGAATTCGCTGAACACACGGTGTTGCTCGATGTACGTCTGGATCACGCCATTGCCATACGACCTGATCGCTTCGGGATCGAATGTCTTCCGGTCGAAGATGTAGATGCCCGATCCGCGCGCGGACCCGTCCAGCTTGTAGACGATCCGATCCGCGTTCTGAAATACGAATGCTTCGACATGCGCCTGCGGAATCGCCACCTTGTGAGCCGAAAAGAACAGGCCATTCGCAAAGTACGCGATATCGGGAAAGGTCTCGCTCCCGAAGATCAGCCGTGAGACCGTCTTCAGGTTCGAGATCTTTCCGTGCCATCCTTTCATGCTCGGGACGACGACGGTTCCGTAGAAGTTGTCGGGAATCCAGCCTTCCTTGAACTTGCGGTTGAATGCCGTATAGGCGCGAAGCCACGGCGCGTAGACGGCATCGCCGAACACGTCGCGTGCATACGTGTCGGCGAGCCTGAGGTGCATCGGGTCAGCGTTGCCGTAGGTCTTTTCGAGCACCCGCAGAATCTTCTTCGCCTGCAGCGCGTGCTCCCAATGAAACTTGCGGCGCCCGATGGTCTTCAGCGACTTTCTCACGGCGCTCTCGAGGTCGCTCGCGATGGTACTGGTTTCGCGCTTCAACCAACCAAGTCCGCTATCCGCTCCCTGTCGAACGTTCATTATTTTTAGCCTTATGCTCAGTACGCGTTGGGATGAACAATGCCCTTGAAAATCGTCGCGAGGATGATGCGCACGTCCAGTCCGAAAGACCAGTTGCGCAGATAGTAGAGATCGTGTTCGACACGTCCTTCCATCTTTTCGAGGCGATCCGTTTCGCCGCGATATCCGTTCACCTGTGCCCAGCCGGTGATGCCAGGTTTGATCCGGTAGCGATGGATATAGCCGGACACGACGTTCTGATACAGGTCGTCATGTTCGAGTGCGTGCGGACGGGGACCGACAACCGACATCTCGCCGCGCAGCACGTTCAGGAACTGAGGCAATTCGTCGAGGCTCGTGCGACGCAGGAAGCCGCCGACGGCCGTGATGCGCGGGTCGCCGCGCTTGGCCTGTTCGAGCACGCCCGCCTTCTGCTTGTGCAGACGCATCGTGCGGAACTTGTAGATCGTGAAGACCCGGCCATCCGCGCCCTTGCGGCGCTGCTTGAAGAACACGGGCCCCGGTGAACTCAGCTTCACTGCAATTGCGCAGCCAAGCAGAATCGGGGAGATCGCAACGAGTGCGCAGAACGCAAACAGCCGATCGAATATGTCCTTCTTCACCATTGCGTTCGGAGGCAACGGCGACGCCGCGAGATTGATCGTCGGCAGACCGACCAGGCTCATCACGCCGCCTTCGAACAACGCGAGCGTGCGCACGTCCGGCATGAAGCGGATGTTGATCAGGTCATTGCGAAACTCGTTCACGAGCCTCATGATCGTGCGCTCTTCGGCGAGCGGCAACGCAAGCCACACTTCGCTGATCTGCTGCTCGCGCACGTAGCTGACGAATGCCTCGTGATCGTTGAACGCAGGCACATGCGGCAACGTCTCTGCCTCAGGCCGCAGATTGTAGATCGCCCGCGGCCGGAAGCCCGACGTCGTCTCGCTCTCCATCCGGTGAATGATCTCGTTGCAGTGCTCTCCGCAAGCGGCCACCGCAACCGGCTGCAAATCCAGACCGGCATTGCGGGCGCGGCCGAGCAGCCTGTGCATCACGAGACGGCTGACGATCAGCGCGCCGCCGGAAATACCCGTCCAGTACGCAAACCACAGACGCGACACGAAGTCGATGCGGTGGAGCGAGAACATCAGCGCCAACGCGCACGCCTGCACGATCAGCCAGCCCAACGCCACCTGACCCGCGAGCACGCGCTTCGAGCGCCCCCGCCACGACTCGTAGACACCGAGCGCCGGAAAAACGGCGAGCGAAAATGCCGCGGCAAACGCGACAAACGCGAGATAAAACCCACGCTGCGAGGCATCGTCGAACCGGATTTGCGACGCCACGAGCGCACCTGCCACGATCAAGGCGACGTCGAACACCCTCGCCAGTAGACCTGTCATTGCACGCATCATTACCCCCTTCTATCCATCACCCATGGCAACATCCGTCGATTAGTTGCAACGGCCGTACTGGTCGTCGAACCTGACGATGTCGTCTTCGCCGAGATACGCGCCCGACTGGACCTCGATGATCTGCAGAGGTACATGTCCGGGATTCTCCAGACGATGCCGAACGCCAAGGGGAATGAAGGTTGACTGATTTTCAGTGAGCAAGAACTGTTCTTCGCCGCGCGTGACCAGTGCGGTTCCGCTTACGACGATCCAGTGCTCTGCCCGGTGATGATGCATTTGCAGCGACAGACGCGCGCCTGGACTCACGACGATCCGCTTGACCTGAAAGCGATCCCCGTTATCGATCGAATCGTAAAAGCCCCAGGGGCGGCGTACTTTTCTGTGGTTTTCCGCTTCCGGCGATTTTGTCTGCCGAATACGCGATACAAGTCCTTTGATGTTCTGCACGTGCGAGCGATCCGCCACGAGGACGGCATCGTCCGTCTCGACGACGACGAGACCGTTGGTGCCGACGCACGCGACGAGCCGGCCGCCTTCGGAACGCGCATACGTGGCCGTCGCGCCTTCCATCATCACGCGGCCGTTTGCGACGTTGCCGAACTCGTCCTTGTCCATGGCTTCCCACACGGCGTCCCACGAACCAAGATCGGACCAGCCAGCTTCGAGCGGCACCACGACGCCTGTGAACGGCGAGCCCTCTTTGCCGAGCTGCTCCATCACCGCATAGTCGATCGAATCAGACGGACAACGCTCGAACGCGTCCGCGCCAGGCGTGATGTACACGTCGTCGCGCTTCGCGTTCGTATGCGCCTCGACGCACGCTGCGTGCATCTCGGGCTGAAAGCGCTTGAGCGCTTCGAGCCACACGGATGCGCGCACGACGAACATGCCGCTGTTCCACCAGTAGTTGCCCGACGCAACGTATTCAGCGGCGAGCTCGGCCGCGGGCTTTTCGACAAAGCGGTCGATCCGATGCGCGCCTTCGTTCAGCGGCGCACCAAGGCGGATATAGCCGAAGCCGGTATCGGCGCGCGTCGGCGGGACGCCGAGCGTCGCGATCACGCCTTCTGCCTGCGCGAGTTGCGCAGCCTGTTCGATCGCGGCCTGCAATGCGGCTACGTCCGCGATCGCATGATCTGCGGGCATTGCCACGAGGATGGGATCATCGCCGTCGGTGCTTGCTGCCAACGCAGCGAGCGTCAACGCGGGCGCGGTGTCGCGACGCGCAGGCTCGACAACGATGCGCGGCGTCACTTCGCATTGCTGAGCCTGCTCGCGAGTCGCAAAAGAATGCTCCGCGCCGCACACGATGACGGGCTCGGCCGCCACGTCCCATGCTTTCGCGAAGCCATCCATGCGCTTCATCGTTGCTTGCAGCAGTGACTGATCGCCGACGACGCCGATCAACTGCTTCGGATACTGCTCGCGAGACACAGGCCACAGACGTGTACCCGATCCACCCGCGAGAATGACCTGCACCAGCCGACGGCAATCCGCAGCGTGTTCGGCGACAGCTGTTGCAACGGCGTGTTGTTCTACATTCATCGTTTGTTTGTTCACTTCAATCTCCCTGGCATTGAAGTTCATTCTCATCGTTCGCACGAAAGAACGTCGCAGGACCTGACAAGCGTCGCTTTAACTACACATCGTGGGCGTGTGCCTTATTCGGGCATCGACGCCACAGCTTGATGGGCGAAGATCGCATCGAGCAGAGTTGTGCGAACGATCGACGGACGATCGTTCGTCACCGCGCCCTGCTCTCACGATCTTGCAATGTGAACGGAAGATGTTCTCGACCGATAACGAAAACACGATCCCGCGGACGTTTTGATAGCGACCCAAGGCCACGACATTCAATTCGACCTGTATCGATGATAGACAGGTTGCGCCGCGCGACAGCACGTCTGGCGCGAACGGTTGAACTTATGGCCCCGCTCGCTGAAGCTTTCGAATATCGGCCACGTGCTCGCCAAGTTATCTTTTTACTGATGGTATCCAGCGTGGAAATCCATCTCTATTCGTGGTAATTTGCGACGAGCGCGGCACTATTGTCTTCTCCGTGAAGCGAGCGTGACAAGCCCGTGCCGCCTCACATATCTGCGCAAATCCTGCCACAGCAGACGTGCTCCGAACGCTGGCATCAATACTGCACGTCAAGGCTGTACGCAATTCTTCTGCGGCAAGCCGATCGTCAAACGGTCACTCGCCGCTTCGCAGTTTCATCCTCTTACAAGTTCATTGATGACAGCCGAGTAGTCGTCAATGAAAGGGCATTTTTAATCGCGAGAGTCGACATGGCTTACATATCGTTACTTGCGCTATTCCTGACGGTAACTAACCTGGTACCGATTAGCGCAGTGGGCTTTGTCCCGATCATTCTTTGCGCGTGGCGCTTTTTTGGACGCAGTTATCCGTCGTTCTTCGCACCGCTGACGGCACTTACGCTGTTCGCGCTCATCTCGACGGCGCTCTACAACGCGCACTCGCTCACGGAGTTCGAGTTCTATCGACGCGACGGTAACTTTTTCATCTCCTATGCGCCATTTTTTGCCGGTTGCGTGTACGCGCACCGCTTCGATCTGAACAAGATCTTCCGTTCGTTCTTCATCTGCGCGGTAGTCGCCAATATTCCGCCCTACCTGGTTTACCTTGCGCAGAATGGACTGTTGGCGATCTTCAAGCATCCCGACGACAGCTTCGGCAGTTTCTTTATCGCGCGTAATGCGGCGGGCGGCTTTCTCGCGATGCTGTTCTGCCTCGGCATCGCCTGCTACCTACAGGAACGCAGCAAGCTGCTTCTCTCGATGCTCTTCCTCAACTTCCTGATGCTGTTCTCGACTTATAGCCGGGGTTCGCTGCTGGGCGCGATGGCGGTCTTGCCGTACCTGTATTTCGGACGCAAGCGCTGGATGCTCGCGACGCTGATGAGCGGCCTCGTCATCGCGTCGGTTGCCATGGCGATGTATCACATAAGACCGAACGTCGATTACATGGGCTACACATTCAGCATTCAGAATTCGGATGCGAAGGTCGCGAACCTCGACATCCGCTACGAATGGCTATGGCCGCGCGCGCTGACATACTTCCGTCAGAGCCCGATCGTGGGCATGGGATTCGGTTCATTCGACGACCAGATCCGTAATGTCGTGTCGTACTTCGGCGTGCTCGGCGTGCCTTCGGACATTGTGGTCGAGCACAGCGATTCGCACGCGCACAACTCGTATCTGAACTTCCTCGCGGAACTCGGCATGGTCGGACTGTTCCTCCTGCTGGCGTTCTACTGGAAGCTCATCAAGTGGAGCCAGGATGGCGCCGCCTATAGCGCGTTGAGGGATGGGGGACGCAACTTCGCGGGATTCCGGTTCGTCGAGCTTTCGTCGGTATGCCTGCTCGTGATGGCGGGCACCGAACACCGGCTAGTCACACCGTCGAATGTTCTGATCCTCTCCCTTGTCGTGTCCCTTCTGCTTGCCGCGCGCTCCGAGCGCGCCCCGGTTCAGCAAAATCGCCCGGTGCTGAACCCGCGGCCCGTCATGCCGACTCCACCCTCCCGGGCTATTCCAGGACATGTTGCTCGAACACGGAATTAACCTCAGCGAATTTAATCGCACTGATATGTGGATCATTTTTACCAACATCGGCGATGCAGCGCTGACCGTACCCGTAGCCATTCTGTGTGCCGCATGGCTTGCGAGAGTCGACGTGGTCCTCGCATGCCGATGGATTCTCGCGCTGACCTGCGGAATGGCGCTGGTCGGCGCGACCAAGGTTCTCTATTCGGCGTGGGGCATCGCGCTGCCGCTAGGCGACTTCCGCGTGATCAGCGGGCACACGATGCTCTCCACTGCCGTGTGGATCGTGACCATCGCCTTGCTAGCGAAATGGTGGCGCCAGCCGCCTTCGGTGGGCATCGTGGTGGGTCTGCTGATCGGAGCCCTGACGGGCTACTCGCGTGTATTCGATCACTCGCACTCGGTGATGGAAGTGATCGTCGGCTGGGTGGTCGGTGTGATCGCGGCTGCGTGGTTCCTGCGAACCGCGTTGCATGTGGAGTTCAGGAAGTTTCGGCCGTTCTGGGCGACGCTGAGTCTGCTCGCCGTCTCAACCGTGGCCTACGGGCACAAGGCGCCGCTTCAGGACATCATCGATGCGAAGTCCGAGGTGATTCGCGTACATGCTGCGCCCACGGTCAAGTGCGCGCTGTCCAGCATTCGTCCTCTTTCCGCACTGGGAGGACGCCTCTCCTCCCGCCTACGTTCTGATTAAGCCAAAGTTCGAATCAAGCCAGCTGGTCAGGCCGGCTGGTGATGATGTTCGTCGTCGCGCGCGCGTTCCTTCATTGCATACGGCGCCGTGCGATCGACGAATTCATTCGGCAAGCGTGCGTCGACGAACGACATCAGCGATCTCTTGAACTTCTCTGACGAAAAGCGTTCGGCGTTCTTCCGGCACACACGCGCGTCAAAGAGGTTCGCGTTCTCTTCAAACCGGGTCACGGCCTCGAGCAGCGATTCCTCTGTCTGCTCGCCGAAGAAGACACCCGTGGGCCGCTCGAGCGGCAGTCCCATTACCGATTCCAGCGCGCCGCCTCTGCCAAACGCAATGACAGGGGTGCCGCACGCCTGCGCCTCCACGACGGAGATGCCGAAATCCTCTTCCGCCGCAAACACGAACGCACGCGCACGCTGCAGATGATCGACCAGCACATCGAACGGCTGATGACCCATGATCGTCACGTTGTCGCCCGCAACCGACTTTATCTTCTTCATCTCCGGCCCGTCGCCGATCACGACAAGGCGGCGTTCGGGCGTCTGTGAGAACGCCTTGACGATCAGGTCGATACGCTTGTACGGCACCATCCGCGACGCGGTCACGTAGAAATCGTCCTTGTGCTCGCGCAGCCGCATGTTGCTCAGATCGACGGGAGGATAGATCACCGTCGCGTCGCGTTGATAGGCCTTTCTGATGCGTCGCGCAATGAACTGCGAATTCGCGAGCAGATAGTCGACGCCATTTGCCGAACGCGAGTCCCATCCGCGTATGTAGTGCAACAGCACGCGCGCCAGAGCCGACTTCAAGCCAGCCGACAAATGCGACTCCCGCAGGTACTGATGCTGGAGATCCCACGCATAGCGTATCGGCGAGTGAACGTAGCTGACGTGCAGCTGGTTCGGCCCAGTCAACACGCCCTTTGCGACGGCATGTGAGCTGGAGATGATCAGATCGTAGCCCGAGAGATCGAGCTGTTCGATCGCAATCGGCATCAACGGCAAGTACGCGCGATAGCGCTTCCGTGCAAACGGCATTCGCTGAATGAACGACGTCGAGACGGATTTTCCTTTAATGCACTTGCGGTCTTCCAGAAAATCGACGATGGAGAACAGGTCCGCGTTCGGAAAGCACTCGATGATGTTCTCCAATACTTTTTCGGCACCGCCCGATACCACTAACCAATCGTGAACAATCGCAACTTTCACTTCAACCTCCTGTGCTCGTCCGGTCCGTCTGTTCTTGCGCTCTTCGTAAGTACCGACGCACGTTGCAACACCATTGATAATTCACCCCCCGACGCAGCAAAACATCTGACGCGTCAATATCATTCGTCTTTACCCGTTCCGGCATGCGGCTTGGCCCACGCCATTCGCGCCATGATTTCCATCGCGCGCCCCGCTCCCGGCAGCAGCGTGATGAGTTGCATGCGCACCATGATCGTCAGCAGCATCACCGAAAGCGATAGTTCACCAATTACACGGGCAAACGCCATGCCTTCTGCCCCGAATCGCGGCGCAAGCCACAGCGCCGTCCCAAGATTTGCAATGCCCGCCGCCGCGCCCGCAATTGCGAGCACACGATCCTTCCTTCGCGGAACGAATACATAGAACGCCGCGAATTCGTTGAATGCCGCAAACGGGAACATCCATGCAAAGCACTGCAACACCCGCGCGCTAGGCGTGAATGCCTGACCGAGGATCAGCGGCAGCACGAACGGCGACAACGCCAGTGCGCCGCAAAAAACCAGCAGTCCATAGCCGAGCAGCAACATTGCGCCGCGTCGCGTGGTGGCGTGCGCACCCGCCTTGTCGCCCTGCGCGAGCTGGCGGGAGATCGTGGGGATGAACACCTGTCCCGCTGGCCCCATCAGCGCCAGTGCGATCGTCGCGAAACGTTCGGCGGCGCCGAAATAGCCGACCTGCGCGGGCGTCGACAACAGCGTCAGCAGATAAGTCGATGATGCCGTCAGCACGACGGAACCCGACGAATAGCAGAAGAGCATCGTCGAGTTCTTTATCAGCGGAACGATGCCCGACAGCGACAGATGCGGCCGGCCCAGCTGAAACGTCGCCAGGCCATAGGAGATCGCGGCCGACGCGATGCCCGCCACGAACAGGCTCGCGACAACCCATATCGAGTCCGCCGGCCCTTTGACCAGGCTCAGCACGAGCGCGAGACTGAGCGCGAAGCCGAACACCTCGATCATGATTGGCGTTCTGAAGTGCTGACGGCCCTGGTAGAGCCAGCCGAGATTCAACGCGGACACGATGCCGAGCAGCGTCGCCAGAACGCCGATCAAAGGCCGCTCCGACAATGCCGGCGAGCACATCGTCGCGATGAGTCCCACAGCGCCGCCCAACACAGCCAACACAAGGCGCGCACTGGTATGCAGCGAATAGATGGCGTTGCATTCGTTCGTGTCTTGCGCCTTGGAAACTTCGCGCATGCCGACGAACGTGAATCCGTAGCTGACGAGCATCCAGATCACGTTCATCAGCGACATGGCAGCGAGCACGCGGCCATATTCGGCGACGCCCAGCACGCGCCCGTAGAACGGCACGACGATGATGAGATACACGTATCTCATCAAATATCCGCCGTAAACAAAGGCTATGACGTTAGCGCTCTTCTTACCGTCCATACCGACCTCTTTGATATCGTCGATGCCGCATGGCGGTCTCCTAACGCTCGACCGCGGCGCTACGACGCGCGAGCGGATTGGTGATGTACCGGACCACGAAGTCGGAGAGCGGTGAATACGGCAACAGGCAGAGGCTCGACAGAAAAAGCGTTCCCGCCTTCTTTTTCAGGCTCCAGAAAGGATTGGCGACAATCGAGTAGCGATAGTCGTAGGAATCGTTGATCGCCCAGCGCCAGCGCGTAGCCAATGGCGCCTCATAGAGGTTCGAGCAGAAATAGGCCTTCTCATGCGCGAAATCGTGAAATGACGTCGGCAATTCGCGATCGAGTCGCGCACGGGCAAGCTCACGCAATGTCGCCCACCGCGCCTTGAATGCCTTAGGCGCCTTCGTCAATTGCTCGGAGTTCGCGAACGACACACTCGATTCATTGGCACGTTGATGAACGCGATACGCGCCGAGCGAACGGGGCACCATTGCAACCGGCCCGACCAGGGCGACGCCATAGATCGCGTAGAAGTCCGCGCCGTAGCGGTTGATCGCCGTTTCAGGAACCGGGAACAGCTTTTTCAGCGCGCGCACGCAATAGGCATTGCCCGATGCAGGCGGCGACGGATACAGCCAGCCGCCCATCAGCAAGGTGCCGCAATCGGCTGGCGGCACGGAGTGCGGAACATGGGCGCCTGTCTGCTTGCCCTCCACGTCGATGACGTCGAGGCGAAATTGCACCTTCGCGACGTCGCTGCGCTCGAACATGCGCATCACTTCCGACACGGCACCCGGATAAAGCACATCGTCCGAATCGAGGAAGAGTACATATTCCGTGTCGGCGAGTTCGAGTCCCAGGTTATACGCGGACACCTGGCCGCCGTTCTCCTTGAAGACAGCGGATATGCGCGAGCCGTAACTCTCGATGATCGCGCGCGAACCATCCGTCGAGCCATCGTCGATCACGATCACTCGCGTGTCCGGATAGTCCTGGTTCAACGACGAGTCAATCGCCTCGGCAATAAAGCGCTCGTAGTTATAGTTGCAAATAACGATGGCCATCTGTTTCATGGGATCTCGCGGCGATAGGTTGAATCCGTCGATGCTCAAATCTTCTCTCTCGGTAATCGGCACTACTGCCTCGCCGATATGAAGCTGCGTGTCTTACGTCGTCTTCTGTCGTCGGACGACGAGATAGGCGAGATGCGCAGGCGACTTCTTATCGGCACCATTGACTGCGGCGGGCACGCGAAAACGGATGCTCAGCGTCCCGCTATTCGATGTCAGCGTGGCGTCTTCACGAGGCGCAACGGCGCCCGTCACGGCGTCGATGAAAAGCACTTCGGCGCCATCGACTGACGACGGCTCGACGCCTGCCGCCTCGACCGTGCGCCAGCCCGGTGCGGCGCTTACCTGCATGACGATGTCGCTGTCCGAAAGCAGTGCAGAACCTTTGACTTCCGGCCCGAAACGAAGCGACTTCGAAAACGGCGCAAGCAAGCCGGGAACCGTCTTGTTCAGAACGACCAGGCTGCGCCCTGAAGGGTTGTACGTGCGGGGCGGCCCGCGATGCGTCAGCCGATACGGCTCGTAACCGTCCCAGTGGTAAATCATCGTCACGTACTTGTCAGGGTCGTCCCAGTTGCGATCCAGCGCCCACACTGCAAACTCGAAGAAATAGCGCGGCAGGTAGTGCGGATCTTCCATGTACCTGTCGCCGATTTCGGTTTGCCACAGCCCGCGAGCGGGACCCTGCTTCACATATCGCTGATACAGACCGTCGAGATCGCCGACGGACAAATAATGAGTGTCGAGGTAGTCGACCCAATCGATCATCCGTTCATTCAAGCGCGGGCTCTTGTATTCGAGCCATTTGACGTACGTGTCCAGTCCGCCCTGATCGGGCCATCCGCCGTACACGATGTACGCACCGTACTTGCGGACAATGCGGGCCGCCGGCAAGTGAATCTTGTCGACGTAGTCCTGCATTGCTCGCTCGTATGGCCCCGAGCGCTTTTCATCGCGATCGAATTTGGGTCCATGCCAGAACGTGGCCTGCGGCAGCCCGCCCGACAGGCGACCGGCCGCCTCGTTCCATATCTGGAAATGGCGCACGTTATAAGGCGGCTTCGAGTACTTGCTGACGGCGGCTTCCACATACCGTTGCCAGGCGTCGACATCGACGGGCGCCGACTTCGAATCGCCAGGTACGCTTGCATTCCACTTTGGCGTATAGCCGAGAAACAGCAGCGACCTGATTCCATTCGCGTTGTTGCGCAAGATGGCCGACGGCAGATCGCCGTCGTACGCGTTGCCCGTGCCGTTGACCCGCATCGCCTGCTTCGCGGAATCGGGCTGCCCGGGGCCCACGGAACCGCGGCCCCAGCTGATGCCCATCGCGCGCCACATGCTGATGTCGGCGTCCGATCCCGGCCAACCGTTGGTTCCGATCATGTCGGTCATCCTGCGCGCCTCACGTTGCTTGCCCGCTGCGTCCGCCGCAAATGCAACCGGCGTCGTGCGCATGCCCGGCAAGCCCGCGCACGCAAGTGCGGCAAGCGTCTTGAGCGCGCGTCGTCTATCCTGTCGGCTTCTCTTCCGATACATTGGTCCGTCCCGGCGAGTACCGCTGATTAACCGACCGTCGCCCGCGGAAACAGCTCCGGCATAGGCTCGCTTTCTTTCCCATACAAAAGATCCAGCAGCCTCTTCGCCGACCGGTCCCAACGGTACTCGTGTGCATGCGCCATGCCTTTGCTCCGATAGCGTTGGCGCAACTCGCCGTGACTCATCATCAGCGAGATCTTTTCGGCGATGTCATCCGCGGACATCGCGTCGCAATACATGGCGGCGTCGCCACATGCTTCGGGTATCGACGTGCGCGACGAAGCGATCACCGGACAGCCGCAGTACATTGCTTCGAGAGGCGGCAGTCCGAATCCCTCATATAGCGACGGAAACACGAGGCAGCCCGCGTGCTCGTAAAGCGCCTTGAGTTCGCCGTCCGTCACGAAGCCGGCCCAGATCACCTGCTTCGACTCTGGCCTGTCGCTCACGCCTTCGCCGCTGAATACCCGTTGATTCCTGCCTCCGACGATGACGAATTTCACGTCACGCAAGTGCTCCAGTTTCGCAATGGCATCGAGAACGCGTTGAAGGTTCTTGCGCGGATCGAGACTGCCGACGATCACGCAATACGCGTCCCTCTGGAGTTGCAGACGGCCGATGATGCCCGGCTCCGACACGACGCGATCGAGGTGGTCTGCGCCAGGCGGAATCACGGCAATGCGTGATTCGTCGATATTCAGATGGTGGCTGATCCGGCGCTTCGAAAAAGACGACACCGTCAGCACGAACGGGTCCAGCTTCGGCAGCATCGAAAAGCACAGCCGATACCAAAGCCGGAACTTCTTCGAAAAGCCGTCCGGCACGTCATAGACGGCCATATCGTGAACCATCACCACCTGACGGCGCTTGAGAATCGGATTGGTGTTGCACAGATTGACGAGCGTCATGCGACGCGCGGCAATCGGCAACGTGATCTGTTCCCACAGCGTGCCCCGCAACCACGGAAACCGGCGCTGCCGCTTAAGGGACGCACCCGGCTCCATCGCGTTTTGCGGCACGAAGACCTCGAGTTCACTACCCGGGTTTTCGCGCATCTGCATCGCCCTGGTGAGCTCATAAGCGACCCTTTGCACGCCCGTAATGGGTTGCGAGGTGAATTTTCCGTTGATCGCGAATGCCATAGGGTTTCTCCGCCTCACGAAGTTGTACCGTTTCCTGTTGTCGCGTAAGCGTGGGATAGCCCGACATCAACTGGCCGTCTCGACATCCCCGACGTCGCTCGCGTAATTCGTCGCGTAGCCGTAGCTGCGCGTGCTGCGGCGCACGGGTATGCCGTTGAAGACGCACCCGGCGATACGGCCGCCTGCGCGCTCGATCTTCTTGACCGTATCGGCGATCTCTTCCTCCGACTGCATTTCCGAGCGCAGCACGAGCAACGAGCCACCCGCTTCGTTCGCGATGATCGATGCGTCGGTAACGGCGAGGAACGGCGGCGTATCAATGATCACCAGGTCGAAGTGATTGCCGAGCCGTTCGAGCAACTGCCTGAAACGCGGGCGCGTCAGCAGTGCAGCCGGATTCTCCGGACGCGCGCCGCACGACATGAACGTGACGCCGTCGATGCCGACTTCGCGCAGCGCATCGCGCAGCGGAATGCGGTCGGACAGCACTTCCGACAGGCCGCCGCGATTGCTCTGGCTAAAGAACGCGGCGAGGTGGCCGCGGCGCATGTCGCCGTCGATCAGCACCACGCGCGAGCCGGCTTCGGCGTGCAGCGTCGCGAGGTTTGCGGCCACGAAGCTCTTGCCCGCCGACGTCGTCGGCCCCGTCACCATCACGATGTTGTTACGGGCGTTCGCGAGATCGCGGGACATCGTCGTTCGAACCGCGCGCAGCGCCTCGACGGACGGGTCATGCGGGAAACGCGCCGCGAGTACCTTGGTGCCCGAATCGCTAAACGAGGGATCGATCTTCTCGTTCGCGCCCGCCCCCGACTCGCCGCCATTGCGTTGCGGCGGTCCATTCTTCCCGCTCACGCCAGGCAGCGGTTTTCGTGCAGCGGCGGGCAGACTGCGATCGAGCATCGTTTGCTGATGACTGAACAGCACTTCGCCGACAACAGGCACGCTCAGGCGACGCTCGACATATCGCGGATCCGTCACGCCTACGAGCACATGACGACGCATGAACACGAGGAAGATGCCCGAAACGAGGCCAAGCACGACGCCGCCAGGCAGCACGATCAGCGGATTCGGCTTCACAGGACGATGCGGCCGGATAGCCGAATCGACGATGTGCGCGCCGCCCGTCGTGCTTGCGCGACGAACCGTCAATTGCTCTGCTTTCTGCACCATGCCCATGTAAATCGTCTCGGCAACCTTCTGCGCGCGAATCAGATCGACGCTCTCACGCTCGGACGCGGGCATGCCCTGGAAGCGGTTGTCGAACTCGGACTTCGCCTTGTTCAACTGCGCGAGCTGCGAGTCGATGCTCTGAATCCAGCGGCTTCCCGGCGCGTACTTATCCAGCAACTGGGTACGCTGCAATTGCAGGCTCGCGATCTGACGATCCAGGTCCAGGCCGCCCTGCAAGTAAGTCTGCGATTCGGTCGTCGGCTGCATCGAATTGGATTTCGCGCGGAAGTCCTTGAGTGCCTGCTCCGTCTTGCGCAAATCCGTAAGCAGACGCGGCAGCTCGCCCTTGATGAAGTTGAGCGTCTGCGTGTCGTTCAACTGACGGCTCGCAGCAGCCGTAGTCAGATACTGCTGGCCAAGCGCATTGGCGACCTCGGCAGCCATCGACGCGCTCTTGTTTGCATACTCGATCTGGATGAGGCCGGAGTCCTTCACCTTGTCGCTGATCTTCACGACGTCCATGAAGCGCTTGACGGCATCGACGCCATTCCACCGGACCACTTCGAAATGCGTTCCGGGCCGCGCGGCCATCTGATTGATCAGCATCGAGACGCCGTTGGCCGTAACGGGCTTGCCCACTTCGCCTTTCAACAGAAACTCGCCCGACGGACCCAGCAGTTCATAAGTACCGCCATCGAGCGCAACGAGCCTGAGCTTCTCTTCTTCGAGGTTCTGCGGAACGTTCAGATAGCCGACCTTCACGACCTCGCCGCCCCACGCAAACGACTTCAAGCCGAGCCATGCACTGTTAGGCTCGCCAGGTGTCGCGAACTTATCGGCGATGTCGCCGAGAACCGGGATCGTGCGCGGCGTGACCGTCACATCGAAGCGGTATTTCTCGATCACAGGGTCGAGCACCGAGCGGCTATGCATCACACCCATTTCGGTGCTGGGCGACGGTGCGGGCGGCGGAAGCATCGAATCCTGATTCTGCAGCGCGATACCGAGCGCGTTTGGCTCAGGTGGATCGACACGCACGAGCACGTCCGCCGAATAGACAGGACTTGCGACCAGTTGATAGGTGAGCGCGAGCAGGAACACGGCCGCCGTGGTTGCCAGAATCTCCCAGATATGATCGCGCATGAGGTTGAGCATCTCGCGTCCACTGAGCTGCGTGCGCTCGTTATTGACGGGAGCGGGAGGAGCAGGAAGCGAGTTGTAGGGGTAGTAATCCACCTGATTCATCCTTTCATGTACGTTTCCCTGGAGCACCCTGCAATACGCAGAAGTGCAGCACCGGATCGCGAACTGAAGCTGCTGTTGCCGCTAAAGTTGACGCGGATTCGGCGCGTCGGAATGTCACTCAGCCTGGCCGGAGCCGGCAGGACATGCGAACGCCATTTCGGCGTCGGCACTCAGACTCTTTGACTAGCTAGTGCCGTGCCGGAATCTCCGGACGAGAAGATCAACATGCGTGCGCATTCCATTCATGCGTTTCCTCCTCTGGAGCAAAGCGGTTGCCAAATATCTAGACGCATCTCTATGGCTTCAGTGAGCCAATAGAGATGTACTGTCCAATACGGTGATTGCGTACTTTTATCCCACGACCGAAGGAAACATCAGCACGCGAGGTCACTGCATTTGCGCGCTTTCGGCGTAAGCGATTTCCTGGTGAAGACCTGCAAACAACATTCCAATGAATCACGGAATTGGCGATGGCCTCTCCAGGCTGTTGCAGCGAAGCATAGACGGGCAGAATTAGGATTTGAACGACCTCGGCTCAAATTCGGGTACAAATGGCCGATAACGTGGAGCGTGTAACGGGGTTTACCAGGGAAAGAAAGAGTTGTGCCGATCTGAAATTGGTGTAACAGATTGATACGATCAGACGGAAATCACGTAACAGAACTTTAGTGACAGTACCGAAATCCGAAATTTGGGGAATGAAGCCAGTTATGCCTTTCTGACGCTTGCCCGGCAAGGCTCAGAGGGGATTGAACCCGCTTTTCTTTCACAATTGTCAGATAATTTTTACGCGAAATAATTTCCTCCTCCGGAAAAATCGGCGGCAAATATAAAGGCAATTATTGGTAATAATTGCCATTTTCGAACAATTTCGCCACATCGTTCGCACAAATCCGACAGCTATTCAATCGATCCATTCACTACGGTATTCTGGGCCGCATCGAAGTATTTCGCATTAATTTGGAGAGCTAAACGTGAATGGGTTTGCTCGATTGCATCCGTGGCACACTGACGAACGACAGGTTGATTCAAGGCTTGAGAGGCACATTGGCGTGCTCATCTCGCACCACTGCTCAATGGCAGCCGTAGGCGCCATTGGAGACGCATTTCGCCTCGCCAATGAATTCGACCACGGTAACGGCGAACATCCTTCTTATCGCTTCACCGTGTTGTCGGAATCCGGCGGCTTTGTTACGGGCGGATCCTGCTTCTCGATCTGGACGCAGAAGCTCGATCAATACCGGCTTGCCGACTTTCACGCACTCTTTGTCGCTCGCGGTTCGGATGTCGCGGCACAAAACAACGAGACACTCGTTTCCTGGCTGTCGCGCCAAGGCTCGAATGTGCCGACGGGCATGCAGCCGAAGCTCGAAGCGTTTACGCCCCCGGCCCAGTCGTCGGTACCCGTATTCGTGCTGGACGATGGGATGTCCGAAACCCGTCCCGCTGGTCCGACCCCGTCGGAGATGGCGCTCTTGCAGATCGAACGCGACCTGAATGCGGAGATCGCGCGCAAAGTCGCTCGCGCGTTGCAGACGAACATTCCTGAGCGAGTACGGCCCGACGCCGAAGACTTGAACATTGCGACGACAACGGAAAAGATCCGGGAGTCGGCACGCTGGATTCGCGAGAACTACAGCAAGCCTATTTCCGTGGGCCTTGCGGCCGAGTCGGCTGCGATGAGCAAGCGGAACTATCAGCGCCGGTTCAAGAGCGAGTTCGGAATGACTCCGCTCGAGTATCTGTTGCGCACGCGCTTTGAAGTCGTTTGTTCGATGTTAATCGAAACTGACCTTCCTATCGACAAGATTGCGCGGCGTTGTGGAATGGGCGACGGCAATCGGCTGGGAAGAATATTCAAGCTGCGGTACGGTGTATCGCCCACTCATTTCAGGGCACTGCGCCATCTTCCCGCCGAGGAGCGTGCGCAGCCGCCAGCAGCAACATCAACGGCCGGCGTGGTCGTGCATGCCGCAGCAGTTGCACCGTCGGCAAAGCTGATCTACTGACCTGATGCACGGGGAGCGAAAAAAAATGCCAACAATCGAGGGTATGCGGTCGAGCGACACAGTGAGTGTGTCGCAAGGCACGAAGCAGGACGGGGCTCACGGTGAACCGAATGAGCTTCCGTCCACGTTCAGGAGAGTGAAAGAAGCCGCCAAACAGGTATTGCCTGACGCGCTCTTCCTGAGTCTGCTACACAAGAAATGTATTGGCCGGTATCCGAAGCTCATTCACCCCACCACGTTCAATGAGCAGATCCTGCAACGCAACCTTCGGCCAGATCCGCGCTATGTGCCTCTGACCGACAAGATTGCGGTTCGCGAGTATGTCGAGAAGAAGCTCGGACGGGAACATCTTGTCCCTCTGATTGCGGCACCCGAGATATTCACGCGTGAAGTATTCGACAGACTGCCGTCTTCTTTCGTGATGAAAGCGAATCACGGCAGTACCTTTGTTGAAATAGTCAGAGACAAATCGGCGACATCTTTCGAGAAGCTAAAAGAATTGGCCGATCGCTGGTTGTCGACTTCGTTCTATCGCGTTGCCCGCGAGCGACACTATCTGAGCATCGAGCCGCGTATCTTTTTTGAAAAGCTGCTGCTCGACAAGCGGGGGCAGATTCCAGCCGATTTCAAGCTGCATTGCTTCGGTGGACGAACGGGCCATCCGATCATGTACACCTTGCTGATTTCGGACCGCTTCGGCAACAACACGCATGGCGACGTGTTCGACGAAAACTGGAACGTCATGGATGTGATGATCGGGCCGTACACGCGCAGCCCCGTGCCTCCTCCGCGGCCGAAGAACCTGGACGCGGTATTGCAAGCGGCGACGCGACTGTGCGAAGACTTCGACTATGTTCGTGTTGATCTCTATGCACCGGACGACGAAGTTTATTTCGGCGAATTGACCTTCACGCCCGGCGCAGGTGTATTGCCTTTTACGCCCGACCACATCGACTATGAGTGGGGAAAGCTCTTGACCAGCGGCGTGTGAAATCGCCCCTCCCCCGTTCAAGATCCGAGCGAAGAAGGGGCGACAGACAATAAGCGGCCCGCGCGGGATCAGCCGGCAGGGTTGCTTGTCATAAAGCTGGTTAGCGCGCTGTACGGCGGATTGAGCGTCGTGCCGTTGGTCATAACGCCGTAGGTGTTGTTTCCACTATCGAGCACGTAATACATCACGGCCTGAATGTTGTGAGACTTCCGTGCCTGATAGTACTTGCTCAACGTGTTCGTAATGTAACTGGCTCGGTAATCCTGCGCCTTCTCAGGACCGGTGTTCCATTCCGTGATGATGAACGGCACGCCGTATCGGGCCTTGCAGTACGTCGGCAGGTCGAAGCCGGGACCCGAGCCGTCGATGCCGATGTTGAAGATGTCGCCGTACACCTCGTAGTTGTGCCACGTCGTGATGTCCCAGCGCACCTTCGGGTAGCCGCCCGTGCCATCCGGCTGCATGCCGTCCCACAAGGCGTCGGCTGCACCAATGTCCGCGACGCAGAAGTTGATGCCGCATTTTGCATTGGATTGAACCGACTTCACACCGTCGATCATCCCGCGCATCACACCACGCATGGCCGGCCAGTTTCCGTTGTTGAAATCGACCGCTTTCGTACCAGCGTTGGTGAAGTCAAGGATCGTCGCGTTCTGGCGCGTCAACTCGTTACCGCATTCGTAGATCGTCACGCCATACTGCTTGAGTGCATTGGCGACAGCCATTGCAACCTGTTGGCCACGCGAATATGCGGCCGACTCGCTGCTGAACACATTGCCATTGGAATCATAGACGCCTTGATTGATCAGGACGAGCAGTTGAAGTCCGGCCGCCTGGAAGGCCGCAGCCAGTTTGCTGACAGCATTCAGCTGATTCGGATCGTCGGTACATCCCACACGGTAGCTCGTGCAGCCCATGTTGCGCAGGATCGATACGAGCTGAGACGGCGTGTACGTATAGTCAAAGTGCCCGTTGACACCGTAGAACATGCCCGCCGCGGCCGCGACTGCTGCGTCGTTGCGAGGGTCGTTACATGGCAGCCAGCGATCGAGGTCGGTGAGAACATAGAACTGTCCGCCCGTACCGATGTGCCAGATCTTCCCGCCGTACCACAGCAGCAGCGACACGTTATACGTGTTGCCGACGGTCCCGCCATTCCGATAGATGACACCGTTGACGACGGTCCACATCGCGCCCGCCTTGTCGATGATGTACGAAGCGGATGGGATAGTCGTGCCGTCAGGCGACGTTCCGCCGAGGCGCGGATCGTTACACGCGGTCCACGTGGTCCCGTTCCACGCATAGAACTGCCCGCCTGTGCCCTGGTGATAAATCACGGCGCCATAGATCATCAGCAGCGTCACGTTATACGTGTTACCGGCTTTTGCGCCGTTCCGGTAGACGGATCCTTGCGACAACGTCCACACGGCACCGGACGTGTCCGTAATCGAGCTTGCCGATGGAATAGTCGTGCCGTTTGCTGATGCCGTGCTTGCGCGAGCCGCAACGTTAGCGACAGCTGCGCCGGAAGCACTGCCTGCTCCATCGCCTGAACCACCGCCGCAAGCGGCGAGAAGATAGCTGCCACCGAGAGCCGTCAGCTGACCAAGAAATTGACGTCGTTTATTCATGACAAATACTTCCCCTGTCGAGAAATTTCTCGAATAAAAGTCCCAAGTGGGTGAATGCTCGAACTTCGAATGCAATGTCCGGCGACGGCGAAGCGCGAATTAATCAGTAATCCTTATGTACAAGAACAACTACCCGCGCTTTCGGTGAGTGACATAAGAAATGATTGAACTGCCCGCTCCGAATACTTCTCGAGCGGTGACGCTAGAACCCGAAATCCACGACTGCCGGCAGATGCACCCAGCCGTGGAAGACTTTGACTAGCGAGCTACGACGATTCCCAATGCGTTGCCACTGACTGCCGCCTATCTTCGTGCAACGTGCAAACGTTTGCCGCGCAAATACGGAAAAATCGCCCGGCAATTTGTGCGCACCTTCTTTTTGAATCGGTGCAAATAATACCCGGATACGAATGATATTTACATACGAATCGGAAATGAGTGGGCAAATAGCACGATTCTTCTGATTGTTTGCGGTCGAAAAGGAATTCCGCCTTTTTTGCTCACACGCGAGATAGTCCTGCACCTATGTAAGGATGAATTGATCGTCGGATGTATTCGACTTGTCCGGCGCAATAGGGCGACTGGCTTGTCTTGGCACGGCGCAGGCCGATGCGCGCGTGTTTCTTTGCTTGATGAAGAGCAGGAGAACTTACTCGACAACGCTAAACCGTGATGCAATTTTCACCGCGTTGAGAATATTTTTTCGGTATCGACCCTGGAAGCTATTCGATGGGCACCGGCAATCTCTACCATGTGCGGTCATTATATATTTCTTTTTTACCGGATTAGTGGTGCGCTACTGCGATAGCACAGTGATTCGATACTTTCGGAGACGAGTAAAAAAGTACTGCTCAAATAACGTCATCTGTCGACATAGCGGGCAATAGTACTGTCTACTGCCGCGCAAGCGCATCTCTTACCGCTCGCACAACCTCCGCGGGATCTGCCGATCGCGGGAACCAACGATCCCATTCCGCCCAGTCGAGGCGTGCGTCATCGATCGAGAAGGCGATCATGACGGGACGATGCGAATGGTCCGGCACTCGCGATAGATCTCCAAGCAACGCATCGGCGTTGGCGGAACCTATTGGACTCGAAGCGACGATGACGCGCGGATTGAGCCGATGAGCCTCAATTCGCGCTTCCTCAGTCGTGATGGCCGGCATGACCTGCATGCCTTGCGACGTTAGTCTCGATACGAGCCCCGACAGTCGCCCCGCATCCGGATCGAAAACGAGAACATCGACTGTTGCAGTCGATCTGATTGCATCGCGCTGCGCGCGTCGGTCGTGACGTGATCGTGCACGCGCGCGGACCCACCGCCTGAGCGGCCAGACGGTGCGATTGAGCTCGTGCCGCAGCACCAGATTTCGCCATACCCGCTCCGCACTGAAGATGTCCCGGTGCGCCTCGCGCTCGAGCATCCGCTTGCACCCGGGCAGATGGAGCAGCGAACACCCTTTGAACCAGCGAAGATCCCGGTGCGTATTGCCGGACCAGTGACGTCCAACGAGCCGGTGTGCGCCGAGATCGATAATCTGATGGCCCTCGTCTGCCAACAGATTGAGCGCTGCGGAAATAAATGCCTCATCTCCGTTATGGTTCAACTCATCTATGGCAAGTCTGTAACGCTCGAAGCACGCGTGAGCAAAAGGCACGAGTTCGTTGATGAATTTCGCCGACGCGAGCAGTACTTCCCCTCCAAACCATCGCGGGTTTCTAAGCGACTTTCCCGCCACGGTCTCGAGATCTCCAATGACGCGCGCGTCACCGTAGGCCGAAAACTCCTGATCGGAGATGTCGAACGCGCCGACGCCTATTATTTGACAACGCCGCAGAAGTTCTTCGTCCAGCGCGCGAAGCGCGAGCATGTCGGTGTCGAGCAGCATCAGCAGTTCGCCTTCGTGCAGCGTCACGGCGACTTGCTCCATCATGTCCAGCTTGAAGTGCGCGCTATAGAACCGCGTCATTTTCGGCAACGTCAAACGCGACGGCCTCAACTGCAGCACACGGGGACGCGAATCGGGATCGACCTTCGTCAGGTACTGCTCGATCTGCTCGGCGACGTTTGTCGCGACCGTCAATCTCGGCAGCCCGACCGCCATCAGGCTACGGTTGAGCGTAATGGCCTGTTCGAGGTAGCAAAAGGGATCGGTGCGCGTGCAATTAGGGCTTCCCGTGCTGTCCGTTTCGATGAATACGAGCGCGCACGGGACAACCCCGACGCGCTTGCGCGTCGAGCCAGAAGGAGGGAAGGTCTGCCTGCAAGATGGTTCGTCGACGTCACGGCGCAAGAGTGCCGACATGCATCGTTGCCTCCGGCTGACATTGATAACGGACACCGCGACCTCCCGATTGCAGTTCGTGTCATGTGCGCCGATGGGCAGGCAATGCACGAAGCGACGGGATGCAGTATCCGTGCCATCCGCACGCGGATCAGCCGTCGCGGCTTGAATCAGTCATTGCACGGCGCATTGAAAAAATGCCGTGTAGGAAGTGCAAATTCTTTCTTTACCTTGCACGATGACTGCAATGGGCTAGCGAACGGGAGTCGTTGGCGTGCAGCCCTGGCCGCACTCAAAGCGCCTTTGAAGCCACACTCGCAATCCTGCGGAGTTCATCGAACTGCGTGACAAGCTCGAAGCACAGAATGAACGCCAACATCGAGGAAGGCCCAGGATAGCGCTCCATCCATAGCAGCGATGGCGCGGCATAAAGCGTCCGGATCGGGTTCCTCGTCATCAAATAAGTAATGGCAATACCGATCGCCGCACCCGCGATCAGGTCAGTCGGATAGTGAAAGCCGAGGTAGGCGCGCGGAAAGCAGATAAAAATGGCCGTGTACAGGAATACGAGTATGCCGACGAAGCGCGAGACGATAAAGACGCCTGTCGCAACCGACATCCATAGCATCGCGTGGTCGCTCGGAAACGAACTCCAGTTCGAGAGCATGGCGTCATGTAAAGAACCGGTCGCGAATTGCAAATGCAATTCAGTATTGTAGACAGGACGCACTCGAAACGGCAGAAGGTCGGCGAGCAGTCGTCCAACGGCAAGCGCCAGTAAGCCGCTCACAACGGTTGCGATGACCACTTCGCGCTGCCATTCGCGCCGCTCGCCGGGCTTGAACCAGATCCACCACAAGATGGGGATAAGCACGAGCCCTCTGAACGTGTACATATCGGTGAGGGCTCGCATCGCAAGGCTCGGCAGCGGACCGAGATGGAGGTGCGCGAGATATGTCTCGATGGTTGTATCGAAGGTAATCATTGTTGTAGTACCACCGGATTCGTAGCAATAGCAAGAAGACAGGCAGAAAGTGGAGATCCCGGTGCTCATGCGCGTCGCCGACGCGCACTGCGACTGGACCCCGACCTTAGCCTGCTATGCGCAAAACCCGCCGCTGCCGTACTTTCTCGCGGTAGCCATTTTTGTTCCTGAACGGCCGGTCGGGCGAGCGATTATCGTAATGGCAATTGCCTCACGCCATGAAGAGCAAAGCGGACGCAATCATTCAACAAATAGAGCCAAAGTGTAAGTCCATATTTCTGCCATTCGCTGTGGCGTCGGAGAATTGAAATCCCGTCGCTTCTAGCGAGGCATTCGTATGATGCGTCCACATGGCGTCGCGCCGACTTTTACGCCAACTTTATATTGTGCGTTATATGATTCGCGTCGTCCCGCTGTGCGGCGTCGGCCACGCATGTTCGCTCTCCAATGCTTTCAGTACGCGGAGATACGGAACGCAATAATCGTGAAGCTATCTCCCGCATATCCGCAAAAGAAGAACGGATTCAAACCCGCGTGGCTAGAACACGTACGCATGCGCGCCAATCGTGACGACACTGAACTAACCGATTCATCTAATCGCCGGCCCATCAAGAAGCCCACACACATGAAAAAATCCACACTCGCCCTCGCACTGCTCGGAGCCATATCCGTCTCAGCACACGCGCAAAGCAGCGTCACGCTTTACGGTCTGCTCGATACAGGCCTCGTCTACACGAACAACCAACTGGGTCATAGCAACTGGCAACTCAACAGCAGCTCGACACAGAACACGGTGTTTGGCCTCAAGGGCTCGGAAGATCTCGGCGGTGGCTTGCACGCGCTCTTCAAGCTCGAACAAGGCTTCATTCTCAACAATGGTGCACAAGCTTTCTCCGGCGATGGTTTCGGCTCGCAGGCATGGGTTGGCTTGCAAAGCGATCCATACGGCACGCTCACATTCGGCCGCCAGTTTGACGTGATGAACGACCTCGTTGGCCCCCTCTCGGCGGAATTCAACACCTGGGGCGGCAGCATGGCCGCGCATCCGTTCGAGAACGACAACCTCGCTGCGAATTCCGTCGTGGTCAACAACACGGTCAAGTACACTAGCCCGAACTATCGCGGCATCACATTTGAAACAATGTACGCATTCAGCAACAAGGCCGGTGACTTTTCGAACAATCGCTCATACGGTTTCGGCCTGTCGTATTCGCAAGGGCCCGTCAATCTTGCAGCGGGCTACCTGCAACTCAACAATGCCGGCAACGGAAGCGGCGCGGTCACGTCGGGCGACGCCAGCGCCAACTTCATCGCGCAACGTCAGCGCATCTGGTCGCTGGGCGGCAACTACACGTATGGACCGGCTACCGTCGGCCTGGTCTGGAGCCACACGCAGATCGACAATGTGTCGGGCGTGTTCTCGTTCGGCACAGGTTCGTACCTCGGCGCCAACGATACGAGCGCGGGCTCTCTTGCGGGCTCGCTGCGCCTCGACAACTACGAGGTGAACGCCAAATACGCACTCACGCCGGCATTGAGCGTGTCCGGCGCTTACACGTATACGCATGGCGCGTATAACGGCTCGGCGCCTGGATGGAACACGGCAATGCTCCAAACCGACTATGCGGTGAGCAAGCGCACCGACTTCTATCTCGAAGGCGTCTACCAGAACGTACACGGCGCGCCGGCAGATTCAGTGCTCTCGCATGCGATGATCAACACGTTGTCGCCATCGGCGACCAACACGCAAGTCGCCGTCACGGTAGGCATGCGTCATACGTTCTGATCGTATCGAAATACCCTCACGAGCAAGGACGTATGCGCAACGGCATCGGAGAACATACGCCTTGCTCGACCCGCTGGAGCGCGTGCCGTTCCATGCAAGAGGCACATCAAGCGCCGATCACCGCTGAAGCCACGCCTCTCTCTTCGCGCGAGCAGCCCCTACCGCGCCAACCACGGATACCGCTCCGTATCCGCGCCCTCATAGTCGGGGTCGAGGTAAATAAAGCACCGCTGAATCTTGAAGTCGCGGATCTCGAACACATCGCACCAGCGCCCCGCGTGCGACACGCCCGCGCGCCAGTCGACGCCGCCCTTGCTCGTCCCATAGCTCGTGCCCTCGACGACCACCATGTCGCCCTGCTGAATCACGTTCAAATAGGCAAGATCGTGCTTGAACTTCGACACGATCGAACCGAGGTCCGTGAAAAGCCTTTCGAACGACGCGCGGCCCGATGCAATGCCCCATTTCGGGAAATACACTTCCGCGTGGTCGTCGAAGAGATCGTCGATCCGTGGGAAATCCAGTGTCTCGCAACGCTCGCATGGATCGAAACGACACGGCAATTGCAATCGGCTAAAGACATTCATCCGTCGACACTGTCGAGCGTCGAATTCGATCGCCCGTAACAGTATGTCGAAGAGAACATCGACTGCACATTGAGTTGTGCGCAAATCGCGGCAACGCTCGATCTTCCCGTGCGAATCGTCTCCGATAGCGTGAAAGCACTGTGCATGAGTTGCCCCGCGGAGGCTTGATGGTTTCCCCACGTTCAACGATGCGCGCGATCATGTCCCGCCACGCGCGTTCATCATTGCGTGAATGTGCTAGCCTGAGCTTCCATCATCCGACGTGATCCGGCGAGGCGCAAAATGGAACTGCGGCATCTGAGAATATTTTGTGCGGTCGCGGAGCACGGCAGTTTCACGGCAGCGGCTGAAAAGATCCACAACGTGCAGTCGAACGTGACGATGCGCATCAAAGAGCTGGAAGCGGAACTGAACCAGCAGCTATTCATTCGACAGAAGAATGGCGTAGTACTGACTTCGGCGGGGCAAATCTTCCTGGGCTACGCGCAGCGTATTCTTCAACTGACGGATGAGAGCCGCAATGCATTGCTCGACAACGCGTCGCCACGAGGTCTGTTGCGGCTTGGATCGATGGAAACGACAGCTGCAATCCGCTTGCCGAAGATCCTCGCCAAATACCACGAGCAGTATCCGCAAGTTCAACTGTCTCTGATGACGGGCACGACGACCGAGTTGATCAAGGCCGTCGAGTCGCATCGGCTGGATGGCGCTTTTGTCGGCGGCTTTCATCAGACTTCGTCGCTGTATCAGGAAGAAGTCTTCCATGAAGAACTGGTTCTCGTGAGCAGCGTCGAATTCGACTCGCTGCCAACTCTTACGAACGAGATATCGCGTCAAACCGTTCTCGTCTTCAGGACGGGTTGTTTCTATCGTTCAACGCTCGAACACTGGTTCTATCAGGCGGGCATCATTCCCGGCCAGATCATGGAGCTGGGCACGCTGGATGGGATCATGTCGTGCGTCGCTGCCGGCATGGGCATCACGTTGCTGCCGCGATCAGTCGTGGAGAGCCACGGCGCGCGGCATTCCGTACACTGCCATGAACTGCCGAAGGAATTTTCGAACGTCAAGACCGTGTTCATCCGCAACAAGGACGCGCTCGTCACACCGGCGCTCACGGCGATGATCGAACTTGCGCATCAGCAGATTGCAGTGGATGGCCGCGCGCAGGAGCCGGCCACCGAGGACATCTTGACGACCAGGCTGGCACGTATCGACGCGGCTGAATCTGGCGCGAGCGTTCACTGATTCACTCGCCTTTTTGCTTCGCCTGATGCGGCGGGCAGGTATCGTCGTGCAAACGGATGCTGGAAAAACGACGCGCCGTGAGTTCACGACACGTCGTCTTTTACTTTCAAGCACCATCAAGCATAGTGCAAATGCACTTCCTTGAATGGCTCGCCTGAGCCGGCCTGAGCCCGTTCGCGGCTGCCGCTCAACCCCTGTGCCAGTTCCGTTACGCGCTCGGCTGCTGACATCACGCGGTCGATCTTGCCCACGCCCTGGCCCGCATAGAGCGACAGCTTTTGCGCCATCTTCGGCTTGTCGATCGCGCGCGCGCCGCCGCCGATAAAACGCAGCAGGTTCCACTTGTCGCGATTCGGGATCACGCGATGCGGCGTGCCGAATTTCCATCCGAACGAATACCCCGTTCGATACTCGGTGTCGTCGACGGTAGCTTCCACGATCTTCTGCTTATAAAGCGGATGCGCATTCGACTCCTCACACGCGACAAATGCAGTACCCGCGAGCACGCCGCCCGCGCCCATGTCCATCACGGTTCGAACGTCATCGCGATTCGTTATGCCGCCTGCGGCCAGCACGGGCCGGCCCTCGGAAACGTCGATAAGCGCGGGCAACAGCGAAAGCAGCCCAATGGTGCCGCGATTCAAATGGCCGCCGCTCTCGCTGCTCTGGGCCGCGATGATATCGGCGCCGTGCGCAATTGCCTGTCGCGCAAGCTCGACGGAGCCGACCTGAACCATCACGATCATTCCCGCGTCTTTTGCGCGCGCGATCATATCCAGGTAGTTCTCGGCATAGAACAGCGATAGCATGCGCGGCTTTTCCTCAAGCACGATCTGAAACTGCGCTTCGAATACTTCCGGGCCGCCAAACGACGGCACGAGATTCACGCCGAAAGGTTTGTCGGTCAGGCTCTTCGTTTCCCTAAGCCACTTGCGCAACGCGAGCGGCGGCAAGCGCAATCCGCCTATCGTGCCCATTCCGCCTGCGTTCGCGACAGCAGCGACGAGCTTCGGACCGGAAATAGCGGCCATGCCGGCGAGGAAGATCGGGTATTCGACTCCGCAAAGCGCGGTGACGGCATTGCCGCCGAATTCATGACTGGTTTTGCTCATGGTGTTAAAGCTCCACACGTTTTCCAAGCATCCGTTTCAAGGCGTCGTTTTTCAGCACGAAATGGTTCTTGCATGCGCCGAAGATATGCAGCGCCAGGCCGATCACAAACGGCGTGGCGCCGATCTTGAAGAGCATGTCGAAGATTCGCGCCGCCTGATGATCCGGCGATATCGGCGCGGGAATGATCAACCCTCCGGGCAATTCGATCGGCAGGCCCGCTCCCGATTTCGACAGCCACGCCGCAATCGGCAGCAGCACCATCGCGAGCGCGAGTGCCGCCGCCACCGAACGGCTGACGATCACTTCGACGGGATTCGGCGTGCCGACTGGCAACGGGTGATATGACGTGATGCGCGCCCAGAACCGATAGACCGATACAGGAAACAGGATGACGCCAAGCAGGTTCAGTACTTTCATGAGCTCGCTGTTCGGCGAAACAGAAAGTGCGATTTCAATCGCGATGATCGACAGCACGAGCGCGGCCACCATCCAATGAAGCGCGATCGTAACGGGCGAAAAAGCCAGGCCGTTATCGCGCATCTGAAACCTGGACTTCACGCGCTCGCCGTCCGAACGGGAACCCGACACGTATGAGCTTTGCAGCTTCGACATTTCCTACTCCAATCAATAGCTAGTGACTGACCGCACCCGAAGAGCCAATGCCTGTTTGAGCGCGAACGAACTGATCGTCGAACTTCTCACGCTCTATCGATGCTCGTGCGCCCTGATCGGTCAGCGAGCCGATCCACGTGAAGAAGAACGCGATCGTCATCGAAATGATGGCTGGGTAGTCATACGGAAAGATCGCCGTCGCGTGCCCGAGTACTTTCACCCACACAGCGGGCGAAAGCACGACGAGGCTCACTGCGCTTACCAGCCCAGCGATGCCGCCCATCAGCGCGCCGCGCGTCGTCAGGCCTTTCCAGTAGATCGCCAGAGTCAGAATCGGAAAGTTGACGGATGCCGCGACGCTGAATGTCAGCGCCACCAGAAACGCGACGTTCTGATCCTTGAAGAGAATGCCGAGCAGAATAGCGACGCCCGCGATGGCGATCGACGCGATTCTCGACACGCGCTTTTCCCGCGCGGCATCGGCGTTGTTTCGCTTGATCACCATCGCGTAGAGGTCGTGTGAGATCGCAGAGGTTCCCGCCATCGTGAGCCCTGCCACGACAGCCAGAATGGTTGCAAATGCGACTGCCAACAGAAAGCCGAGTACGAAATCGCCGCCCACGGCCTTGGCCAGATGCATCACGGGCATATTGCCGCCGCCGATCAGCTTGCCGCCGAGTACGCCGTGCTCGTAGAAGGAGGGATTGCGTCCGACGATCACGATCGCAGCAGTACCAAGCACGGTGACGACGAGAAAGAAGTATCCGATGAACCCCGTCGCGACGAACACGGACTTGCGTGCTTCCTTTGCATCGGGCACGGTAAAGAAGCGCATCAGGATGTGAGGCAGTCCCGACGTGCCGAACACGAGGCCCACCGACAACGAGAGCATCTCGAACGGATCGGCCACGAGCTTGCTCGGCAGCATGATGCCGCTTCCGCTCTTGTGTGCGGCAATAGCCTGCTCGAACATGTTGTCGATCGAAAAACCGAAATGGCTCAACGACAATATCGCCAGCAAGCTCGCGCCGAACAGCATCAGCACGGCCTTGATGATCTGCACCCAGGTCGTCGCGACCATTCCGCCGAACGTCACGTACACGGCCATCAGAATGCCGACCACCACGACGGCGTAGTTGTACTGAAGCCCGAATAGAAGCTGGATGAGTTGCCCCGCGCCCACCATCTGCACGACCAGATAGAAGCAGACGACCGTCAACGAACCGAACGCCATCAGTGTCCGTATTCTCTGCTGGTCAAGCCTGAACGACGCGATATCGGCGATGGTGACCTGGCCCAGGTTTCTGATGCGTTCGGCAAAGAGAAACATCAACAGCGGCCACGCGACAAAGAAGCTCACCGCGTAAAGCATGCCGTCGTAGCCGTTGAAGAAGATCATGCTCGTGAGACCGAGCAAAGCCGCCGCCGACATGTAATCGCCCGCGAGCGCGAGACCGTTCTGAAATCCGGTAATGCCGCCGCCGGCGTTGTAGAAGTCCTTCATCGACTTCGTCTTCGATGCGGACCAGTACGTGACGCCTAGCGTCGCGAGCACGAACACGACGAACATCGCGATTGCTGTGATGTTGAGCGGCTGCTTCTGTACTCTCTCCAACGCTTCGGGCGTGGCCATCGCCGCTTGCGCAAAGAAAGCAGCGACCACAGCGGCTGCGATTCTGATCGGCTGCTTCATTGAGCGCCTCCTGCGAGAATGCGAGCAGTCAACTGGTCGAACTCTCCGTTTGCGCGCCGGATATAGATGCCCGTCAAAACCCATGTTCCGAGGATCAACACTGCACCGAGAGGCCAGCCAATCGTAATTACACTTCCTGGATAAAGCCGAGTGGCAAGCACTTGCGGCGCGAAGCCCGCAATGAACACAAAAGCGTAGTACGGCAGCAGAGTGCCCAACGTAAGCCATGCTACGAGCCTGCGTCGTCGGGCGACCAGTCGTTCGAATGCCGGCGACTGCCGGACGTCGTCATGCGCAGTGGAATCGACCACGATGTCTCCTGTATTTCGTTACGGGTTAGGCGCATTACGCTGCGCTCTTCCTCTTTTGCTCAACGATAGGAGCGCGGGTCGATCAAGTAAAATGATGTTTGATGATGCGTGCCATCACCGCGAGTGAAATGGCGCTTCGCCCGCTTCATTCTTGACTCTTCACTCAGTAGGTAGCGGAATTCCGCACCAGTGAATTCCAGAAAGAAGCGCAGATCGCGCATTGCAGCGGCTTCGTTCCGGCGCGAGGCCGCGAGTCCAGCATCCGCACCGTTATGACGCGGCGTCAATAATCCCCCCACTCATACACCGTTCGGCGCGGCCCTATCCGCGCCGTCTGCTCGTGAACGCGCCGCCCATCGGCTATTGACGGGCGCGGGCAAGACATCCGCATTTGTTCCCACGCGTCAAAACTGTTTGTCCACTGCGGGTGTACGCAAGCGGGTCGAGGAAGCCTAGATTGACGACCTAACGGCGCTGTCGATTCCCGACGGCAAATGCCACCAACGTCTTGAGGTCAATCATGAGCAACTCGCAAAAGGTCGTTATCGTCACTGGCGCATCGCAAGGTATCGGCGCAGAACTCGTCAAAGCCTTTCGTGAGCGCGACTATCGCGTCGTCGCCATCGCGCGATCGATCAAACCGTCCGACGATCCGAACATCGTCACAGTCGCCGGCGACATCGGCGATCGCGAAATCGCGAAGCGTGCCGTCTCCGAAGCCGTCGAACGCTTCGGCCGCGTCGATACGCTGATCAACAACGCGGGCATCTTCATCGCGAAGCCGTTCACGCAATACACGGCTGAAGACTATGCGTCCATCCTGAACGTCAACGTGAACGGCTTCTTCCATATCACGCAGCTTGCAATCGCCGAGATGGAGAAGAACAAAAGCGGCCATGTGTTGCAGATCACGACGAGTCTCGTCGATCATGCAGTTGCCGGCGTGCCCTCGGTGCTCGCATCGCTGACGAAGGGCGGCCTCAATGCAGCCACGAAGTCGCTTGCGATCGAATACGCGAAGACGGGTATTCGCGCGAACGCCGTCTCGCCGGGCATCATCAAGTCGCCGATGCACGCGCCGGAAACGCATGAAGCACTCGGCGCGCTGCATCCCGTCGGCCATATGGGTGAAATGCGCGACATCGTCGACGCCGTCGTGTACCTCGATTCCGCACCGTTCGTCACGGGCGAGATCCTGCACGTCGACGGCGGTCAGAGCGCAGGCCACTAAGCACAACGGCGAGGCAACGGCGACGGTGCCTCATCCGCCTAACATCACGGAGATTGCCATGCCTATCGTGACCATTCAGGTTACTCGCGAAGGAAACAAGCCCGGCACGAACGCGGTGACGCCGGAAGAGAAGGCGCAACTGATCAAGGGAGCCAGCGAATTGCTGCTCAACGTGCTCAACAAGCCGCTCGAAGCGACATTCGTCGTCATTCAGGAAGTCGAGACGGAGAACTGGGGATGGGGCGGGCTGCCCGTCGACGAATATCGTCGGCAGAAAGCGAAGAAGCCGGGTTGAGTGCCGGCAGAAGATTGAAGCAGTCAGTTGCGGACCATTGCGCGAAGTAGCTTAAAGGTTCTTCGCGCAATAGCGCCCGCACTGTTTCGTTCAGGGTTCTCTATGCGCGCGACCGCGGCGCAAGTCGAGCATGCTGCTGATCGATTCCTCGCGGCGCCCCGGCACGACGCCGATGCGCGATCCCGCTCGCACCAGCCCCGTTTGCACCACGCTCAAATAGACGCCGGCAAATCCGCTCTGATACATGTGCTTGACCGCGCGCCTGTAGCCCATTACGGCATTCAGCTTGAAACAGGGACTACGCGGCGCTTCGACACGTAACCTGACTTCGTCGATGACGAGCACGTCGCCGACCCATAGGTCTGTTTCGAGCACGCCCTGAGTCGTCAGGTTCTCGCCCAGCGCGCCGAATTCGAGCGGGCTGTCGGCATGCGCGACACCAGCCTCGATGCGGCGTTCACGCCACCACGCGTAGTGCTCGATCGGGTACAGATACACGGCCTTATCGAGCCCGCCGTGAACGCTGAGATCCGCCTGCTCGTCGCCGACGAAGCCCAGCTTCTTCACTTCGACGATCGCGCCTTCGCTCGCGCTGCTGATCGAGCGCTTGCGTATCGCCGACTCGACTTGCAGCCCTTCCGACGACAGCCCGACGTCGAGAGACTCGATCGAGCCGACATTGATCGACAACACCGTAGCGCCGATGTCGCGCACGTTCTCGCCGTTGTGTGCAACGGTCATCTGGTCTCCCATCTCGCGCCGATCCATGCCTTCAGGACGCGAACGGCTGCAAACGCCGGATCGCTTCGACGAGTTCCGTCTCCAGTTGCGCGACCAGTTCCGCAGCGGGCAGCGAGCGGGCGAGCGCGGCCGCCTGGCCGCCCCACTGCGCGCCATAACCGAACTCGCCCTTTGCTTTCGCGGCGGCATGCAGCGCCTTGCCCGCGTCGTAGGTGATCGGATAAGACGGTGTCGTCGGACGGTCCGCCGAGCGGCCCAGTTCCGTGAACCCGTTCACCATGCTGCGCGCCGGTCGCCCCGAAATCGCGGACGTCAAAACGGTGTGGTCCGCCGCGTCGCCGAGAATCGCGCGGCGGTAGCCTTCGTCGATCGACGTCTCCGGGCACGGCACGAATGCCGTTCCGAGTTGCGCGGCCTGCGCGCCGAGCGCGAGCGCTGCCGCGATGCCCGCGCCGTCCATGATCCCGCCCGCCGCAATCACGGGCAGATCGAATTTCTGCACGAAGAGGCGCGTGAGCGCGAACGTGCCCAGGCCTTCGTCGAAGGCTTGCGTATCGAACACGCCGCGATGGCCGCCCGCTTCGATACCTTGCGCGACCAGCGCATCGACACCCGCATCGGCGACGGCCGCCGCTTCGTCCAGATTCGTCGCCGACGCCAGCAGTTTGATGCCCGCGTCCTTCAGCGCCTTGATGATCTCTTTCGAAGGCAAGCCGAAATGGAAGCTGACAATCGCCGGCTTTTCCTCCAGAAACACGTCGAGCATCGCCTGATCTTCGACGAAGCTCGTGTAGATCTCGCTGAGCTTTTCAGGTGCGCTCGCGCCGTACTTCTCGAAGTGCGGAGCAAGCCAGTTCAGCCATTCCTTTTCGACTTTCGCATTGGCGGTTGCCGGTTCATGGCAGAAGACGTTGATGTTGAAAGGCGCATTGGTCAACGCGCGCGTATCACGGATTGCCTTTCGCGCCGCCTCGCCGTTCATCGCGCCCACGCCGAGCGATCCGAGGCCGCCTGCATTCGAGACGGCGGCGGCGAGCGCAGGCGTGCTGGTGCCCGCCATGGGCGCCTGGATGATCGGCTTGCTGATGCCAAGCAGCTTGAGAAGCGGCTTGTCTTCGAAACGATTGCTCATCTGATGACCTCATCGCGTAAGTTGGAGACCATGCCGCCCGCGATCCACACGCCAGCGCGGATAGTCGACGGTCCCTGCTTTCGGCCGCGAATGCTCCTGCAAGGATAGCCTCTTTACATGGGATGATCGGTTATCGGGCAAAGACCGGTCAACCGGTTGCCGGTCAAGACACTGTTGAGCGGCGGGAACAGATCGCGCAACTCGTGCATCGTTGCGGCACCAATGGCCCGTGGCATCGCGAGCCGTGACGGGCGTGCGCTCGCGCTGCGAGCCGGCCCGCGCCGCAAGACCTGCTATCCTCTGCGGACCCGCCGTCACCATCCCGCTGCACCGCGCCGTGCCTTTGCGTCAGGCAAAACGAGCAGCACATCCCGCAGATCATGGAAAGGCCATGCAGCGTCAATTCGAAGACCTTCTTCTGGGCAGCATCGAACTGTTCTGCCTCGCGGCCGAGCTGGAGAGCTTCACAGTCGCCGCGACGGCAGCGAGCGTGACGCCCGCTGCCGTGAGCCGGTCGGTTGCGCGCCTGGAGTCGCGTCTCGGCGTGCGGCTCTTCGTGCGCACGACGAGACAGATCAGGCTCACCGATGCCGGGCGCCGTTACTTCGAGCAATGTCGTCAGGCGCTCAACCAGCTTGCCGATGCCGAGCGCGAAGTGACGGGACAGCAGAGCACGCCCACAGGCGTCTTGCGCATCAGCATGCCGACGCCGTACAGCCATTACCGCGTGTTGCCGTTGCTGGCCGAATTCCGCGCGCGCTATCCCGGCGTGACCGTCGAGGCGCATCTGAGCAACCGCAACATCGACTTCGCCGACGAAGGCTTCGATCTCGCGATACGAGGCCGCGCGCCCGACGACTCCGGACTGATCGCGCGCACGCTCGAAGATGCCGAACTCGTCGTCGTGGCATCGCCAGCCTATCTGAAAGCGGCCGGCAAGCTGGAGACACCCGACGATCTGATCAACCACGAGTGCATTCAGTACGCGTTGCCGAGCACGGGACGCAATCTGCCGTGGCTCTTCGCGCGAGAAGGCGAAGAACTGGAGATGATGACGCGCGGCGGATACAGCACGTCCGGCGACGTGCTGGCGGGCGTCACCCTCGCGCGCCACGACGCGGGCCTTTTTCAAACCTATCGCTTCGTCGCGGATCGCGATCTGAAGGACGGAACGCTGCGCGAAGTGCTCACGCCGTATGGCGGCCGCACGCGTCCGTTCGTTTTGCTGTATCCGCATGCGCGGCATCTGTCGTCGCGTGTGCGCTGCTTCGTGGACTTCCTGATGGAAAAGCTGAGAGCACAATAAACCCATGCTGCCGAATGTCGATTCGATCGCCGCGCGTCTGCGGCTCAAGCAACTGCGTCTTTTGATCGCGCTCGACGAGCACGGCTCGCTGCATCGCGCCGCCGACGAAATGGCGTTGACCCAGCCCGGCGCAACGAAAGCGCTGCGCGAGATCGAGGCGACGTTCGGCGCGACGCTTTTCACGCGCTCGCCGCATGGCATCCAGCCGAACGAACTCGGGCGCTGCGTGATCCGCTACGCGCGGCTGATCCACATGGACGTCGCGCATCTGCGTGAAGAGATGGAAGGCATTCTGCAAGGCTCGGGCGGAAGGCTGGCTGTCGGCGCGATCACGGGCGCGATATCGGGCGTGCTGGTCGACGCGTTGACGCGTCTGCGGCAAAGACAGCCCACGCTGACGGTCGAAGTCGTCGAGGACACGAGCGCGCGGCTCCTCGCGCTGCTCGACCAGGGGCGGCTCGATCTGGCCATCTGCCGCAAGACCGTCGCGCGGCAGCCCGATCACTACGACTATCAAGAACTGAGCGACGAGCCGGCTGCGGTCGTCGCGAGCCGCGCACATCCACTGGCGGACGCGCAAAACGTGAAGCTCGCCGATCTCGCGTCTTCCCGCTGGATCGTCTATCCGAGCATGATGCCGCTGCGCGGGCTGTTCGAACGCGAGTTCAAGGAAGCAGGGCTCCCCGTGCCGCCTCACACGATCGAAACCGCGTCGACGATGACGACGGTGCTGATGCTGCAGCGCGACCCGGCACTCGTTTCGCTGATGCCGCGCGACATGGCTGCGATGCTGTCCGATCATGGCCTCGCGCGGACGCTTGCAATCGAAGTGCAGTCCCGTACCGAACCCTATGGCATCGTGACGCGGCGCGGTTCCGTGTTATCGCCCGCCGCGCGCCTGATGATCGACGAACTCGGATAACGGGCAAACACGCTAACGGGCGGCGAATACGTCACGCTGTGCCATTCATCGCAGCGGCGCGGCGCGGAACGGCTCCGGCGCGTATTCAGATGCCTTCTAACCCGCCTTTGAATGCCCAGCCGAATGCCTCCATCTCGGACTTGTGCAAGGTAGCCAGCCGGAGCAGAAGGCGCTCGCCCCTGGACGTCAGATGCACCTCCACCTGGCGTCGGTCGCTGCGGCTTGTCTTGCGCGCGACGAGCCCCGCCGACTCGCAGCGCGACACGAGCGCCACCGTGCCATGAGGCGCGGCTTGCAGCCGCTCCGCAAGCTCGCCGACCGTCGCCCAGTCGCGTCCTTCGATGCCCTGCACATGCAGCATCAGCTGATACTGCAACGGCGTGATGCCGGCCGTATGCGTCACCTCCTCGGAAAAGCGCAGGAAGCGCCGCAACTGGTAGCGGAACGCGGACATCGCCTCCAGATCGTGCTTGGTCGGGGCTTCGACCGCAGCGGCGGAACGTGCTGCCATGGGAGACTCCATCGATGTCGGGTGCTGGTTGAAATTATGTCACTGCGTGACTAATATCGATTCATGGCGGCGAATTGGCGCATCGTGCGCAAAAACGCGCCGACGAATCAGTGTGCGCATTTCCGGTAGCAGATGAAATCTTACGTCGTTCTGCTCGCAGCGTGGATGGCAGCGTTTGCCGCAGCCGGCGTTCGTTCGGCTGGCGCGGACTCGCAGGCTGTCGTGCTCGCCAACCTGCCATCCGGTTCCGGTCTCGACCCGGCGCTGCTACAGCCGCAGCCTCCGCCCGAACGGCATCGCGCGTCGACGCCGTCGCCCGCCATCATTCACGGTCCGTCCTACCTGTCCGCGTTGCGCGACTACGATCTGCTCGCACCCAGGCACAGGCTGTCGTATAGCCCGTCGGCGGGATTCAAGCTGAACGATCGCGGCGACTAGCTCTCGCGCGTCAATGCACGACGGGCGTATGGCCCTCGTATTTCTGCAGCGACACGCCGACCACATGTTCGTGCCATATCCCGCACTTCGCGACGACAGGCATCCACGACTGCTTGCTGCGCACGCGGGCAAACCCGCGCATCGTCACCGTCGACTCGACGGGTTGAGCGCCATTGTTGCCGGGGAAAATGCCGCTGCCGCCGTCGACCTTGGCTTTCAGCACGCGGCGATCGGGCGCCAGGAACATATCATAGCGTGACGTAGTGCGAATCCAGCGGTCGAGTTCGGCGATACAGTTGATGACGGCGGGACGCACGTGAAGACGCGTGAGGTACGCATAGTCGTCGGGTACGTCGGCCTGGGACGGGGACTGTGAAAACGCGGCGGTGCAGAACCAGATAAGGCACAAGATGCCAGATAGAGCGGTGATGCGTTTCATTGCGGGCTTTTCATGGCGACGTGGCGCATCGGGATTCAATGCGATGCACGTGCGTCGCGAAACGTTCAAGGCGCGAAAGTATACTCGCTCTCGCTGGCTCGTATCGCCGCGCGCGTTTCACCAGCTTTCTACGCGCTTCAACTTGCCCTGACGGACCGAAAATTGAACCTCTCTCATCTCGCTGTCGCCGCGCTCGTGTGCGTGGCGCTCGTCGCGTGCTCGCGCAAGGACAGTCTCTTTTCACTGGCGCCGAACTACTCGGCGCAAACGGAGCAGACGGCATCGGATGTGGCGGGATGCATCGCCGGCCGCTGGCAATCGAGCGTGCGGCATTTGAGCGAGGTGCGGGCGAACGGCGCGGTCAGCATCGAGGCGCAGTCGCTGTTTCGCGGCATCGCGATCGGTGTCCGGCTCAGACCGCACGCGAACGATACGCTCGTCGAGTATTTTCAGCGCCGCGTCGCCGATCCGATCTACCGGTCGATGGTCAGGGAATGCACGCGAACGCTGGCGTCAGCGGAGCACTGATCGCCGCTCAGAATTCCACGAGCGCAAAGTCCTGCTTGCCGACATCGCAGAGCGGGCAGCGCCAGCTTTCCGGCACGTCGGCCCAGCGCGTGCCGCGCGCGATGCCTTCCTCAGGCAAGCCGGCTGCCTCGTCGTAGATCCAGCCGCAAATCACGCATACCCACTGCTTGAATTCGTCTTTGGATGACGGCGTTTGCGTCGCAACCGCATCATTCGATCCGCGCGATTCCGCCGCAGCCGCGTCGTTGTCATGATCGAGCGACACGACGAGCGGTGTCGGCCGCTCAGCGGCCGGCGCATCAAGATAGCGTTGCAGCGCCTGATGCAGGGCTGTCGCTTCGCTCAGGTTCAGGTCGATCCAGAAGGGATCACCGGCGCGATCGTTGAGCCGGTCGGGCGAGAACTGGATTTCTACAGCAGTGGCTTTCTTGTACATGCGAAATGAACGACGGGTCTTGCCAGCCGCCGTCTAGTAGAAGTGACGCAGCAGCGCGCTGCACACCACGGCCGCGACGCCTACGAGAGAGAGAAACTGGAGCAGAGTCAGCGAGCGGCGGCTATTGGCGCGATTGGGTGTCGACATGAGATTGAACGAAATGATTGAGGGGCAGATCTGATGCTGCGTTTCCGTGAAAAACGCGAGCCCGGATTGTAAACGTTCATTCGTTCGATTGAATCCTGGCTGGATTCTTTTCCCCGTCGAGTTGCGTTGGTCGGGGTACGGTATGGATGACGCTTGACTGATGTGAGAGACGCCTGATTATCGCTTACACGCCGGACCGATATTCCTTCCTTATGGTTAATAGATTCTTTCGGCCAAGGAGTTGTGCGCGCGCCGTTATGCCGCGGGGCCGATGGAATCAGCCATCGACATGGAAGGACGCTTCTCGAAACAGAAATCTCATTGCGGCAAGCGCGATCGGGATCGAGTTGCCGCAAGCAGAAACCACCGCGAAAAGACTACTGGCCCGAGGTCGTCGACGCCTGGCCATGCTCCGCCTGCCGCGCGGCGTCTCTCGGATCGCCCGACGTATTCCGCACGCGATCTTCGGCACGATAGTAGTCGGCGTTCTGGTCGATCTTCGCATACGACGCAATGGGTGCAGCCAATCCGGCGAAACCAGCAAGTGCAAGAGCAAACGCAAGGGTCTTCATTTTTCAACTCCTTGTCCGATCGTTGCAACTTCAATCGATTGACGCGAGCGCGCAAGCTCACGCGGCCTTGGCAAAGTCGTTTGCTAACGTCGAAGCCATGTCGACGCACGTCAGCTCGACATAACAGACGCAATGCCCGAGCCTCGTAAAAGGATAGTCGCTGGATCGCGAGGGCGTTAGTTTTACCGAAGCGGGACGTGCGCCAGGCCACGCATGCGCATGCACGACGCGCACACGATTCATCACATCGAGCCGCCTTTGCCGGACGGCATCAGCACTCGCGCGAGCCCGTCCATATCCTTGACGATCAATCGCACCGATGCACGCGCCGATGATCTGCTCGCGTGCGGTCGCAATAGCTTGCGTGAGGCTCGGCGGCGTGACGACGATCAGCGTCGTGATCAGCGCCCAGTATCGCTCCGGCAAAGTCACGAGCCGTGCGGCGCCATAGCTGCTGAGCACGCAGCCCGTCAGCGTGCGCGCGAAACGACGCGTCTCGGGCGAGATCATCACCCTTCTGGTCCAGCGTTGCTGTTGAACAGTCATCGGGGGTTTCCGTCTAAACGCATGGCGCGATGCGACGGCTCTCGTCCGCTCTCGTTTGCGAACGCGCGGACATCCGTCGCCGGGGAACATACCTTGCTTGCGCGACTCCTTGTCTTCGAACGGTCTTCACTACCAGGAGCGCCCCTTCCGATGCCGCAACCCCACGCCCGCCGCATGCTTTCCACAGCCTTCGACGCCGCCCGCATCGTTCGCATCGCCCTGTTCGCCAGCGCGCTGCTCGCGTTCAATGCGCAGCCCGCCGACGCGCAGGCCTTACCCGCAAGCGCATCGTCGGGTGCATCCGCTACAGCGTCGGTATCGAATCGAGGCACCCAGAACGCATCGCCCGTCGTGCCCGTTCCGCCTTCGGACTTGTACGGCGACCTGTATCGCGATGTCGAACTCGCGCACATTTATCCGGACAGCAAGACATTCGCCGACATGGTGCCCAACGTGCCGCCGAAGGAGATCGTCGCCGATTATGCCGGTCAGAAACCGGACGCGCATTTCGATCTCAAGTACTTCGTCGACGAGCGCTTCACGCTGCCCGCGCGCGAAACGAAAAACTACGTATCCGATCCGAACCAGAGCGTCACCGCGCATATCGACACCCTGTGGTCCGTGCTTCGGCGAGACCCCGATTCGACCGCGAGCGCGTGGTCGTCGTTGCTGCCGCTTCCGCGTCCGTACATCGTCCCCGGCGACCGCTTCGACGAAATCTACTATTGGGACTCGTACTTCATCATGCTCGGTCTTCGACAGAGCGGCCGTGAAGATCTGCTGAAAGACGAACTCGACAACTTCGCGACGCTGATCGACCGCTACGGCCACATTCCCAACGGCAACCGCACGTACTACCTCAGCCGCTCGCAACCGCCGTTCTTCGCGCAGATGGTGCGTCTCGCGGCCGAACGCGAAGGCGATCAGGTCTATCTGCACTATCTGCCCGCGCTGCGCAGGGAATACGCTTACTGGATGGACGGCCAGAACCAGATCGCGCCCGGCAGTGCATATCGTCATCTCGTGCGTCTGCCCGATGGCACGTTGCTCAATCGCTATTGGGACGAACGCGGCACGCCGCGCGATGAATCGTATCGGGAAGACGTCGTCACCGCACAGGCGACGCCTCAACGCAACGCAGAAGACCTGTGGCGCAACCTGCGCGCGGGCGGCGAAACGGGCTGGGATTTCAGCTCGCGCTGGTTCGCCGACGGCAAGTCGCTCGCGACGGTCGAGGTCACGTCGCTGATTCCCGTCGATCTCAACTCTCTGCTCGTCGATCTCGAACGCACGCTGGCGAAGGCGTATCGCGTGCAGGGCGACGCGTCGCACGCGGAAAACATGGAGCAGCGCGCGGCCGTGCGCGCCGAAGCGATTCGCCGCGTCGCGTGGGATTCGCAGCTCAACGCGTTCGGCGATTACGACTTCGTCAAGCATCAGCTGACGCACCGGCTCAGCGCGGCGACCGTCTATCCGCTGTATTCGGGCATCGCGACGAAGGCGCAAGCGGCGTCGGTTGCCGCGACGGTTCGCGCGCGTCTGCTGCGTCCGGGCGGCATCGCGACGACGACGGTCCAGTCGGGACAGCAATGGGACGAGCCGAACGGCTGGGCGCCTTTGCAATATCTCGCGGTGACGGGCTTGCGCCGCTATGGCCACGCGGACCTCGCGCAGCAGATCGCGACGCGCTGGATACGCACCAACGTCGCGTACTACCAGCACACGGGCAAGCTGGTTGAAAAGTACGACGTCGATGCGAATGCGGGCACGACGTCGGCGGGCGGTGGCGAGTACCCGTTGCAGGATGGATTCGGCTGGACGAACGGCGTACTGCGCACGCTGATGTCGATGTACCCGAACGCGGCGGGCCGCGCCACGCGTCCCGCCGATGTGCCTTCGGGTCCGAGCGGCGTATCGGAAGCGGCATCGGCGGCGGCCGCTGCGCCGAAGACCACGCACCGTCTGCGCGCGACGCCGGCGCAGTGATTGTGCGCGCGCTGTCACGTGGCATCCGATCCTGAATTGGAGGACGCCACGCCCTTCACTCCGTCTAACTGCTTGTTACGAAACTCGCAGACGTGTTGCACCTTCGCCTTGGGCCGCCGCGTACACTGCGCTGACGCTATCGGTGCGCATCGGCTCGTGAACGGTATTGAATTCAGCCGCGCCGGCTCAACATCGGATCGAACAATTGAAACGGGGTATCAGCATGACAGCATTCGGTAAGGCCACGCTTGCCGCCGCAACGCTTCTTGTCGCCATCAGCGGGACGGCGCACGCGGCGGGTTGCATCAAGGGAGCCGTGGTCGGCGGCGTCGCGGGGCACTACGCGGGGCATCACGCCGTCATCGGCGCGGTCGGCGGCTGTGTCGTCGGGCATCACGTCGCGAAGAAGCATGCCGAAGAACAGGCGGCGCAGCGTCAGGCAGCGCACGCGCAATACCAGTGACTTTCGATGAAGCCCGCGTGCGGTGAACGGCACGACACTCTCGATTTAATTCTGTCTTAATTGTCGCGGTTCATTATCCGTACGCAGACAGTCATTGATTTCTTTCCCCTGTACGTGCCGCCAGTGCATCGGCGGCATCTTTTTCCGCGCGGTTCACAAGCCATCCGCACTCGCGGGAAACGAAGAGAAGAGGTACACCACCATGTCGCACAAGTCGCGAAGCCGCAAACAGACCCGTCCCGCCATGTCGCCGCTTCTGCGCGCGCTGACGTTCAGCCGCGCCGCGCACGAGCCCATCACGCGCGCGATGCTGCTGCAGGCATACGCGAGTCTCGACGCGTTCCGTCGAGGTCGTGGCTCGCGCGAGCTGTACACGACGCTCGGACGGCAACTGCTCGTCGCCGAAGAGCTCGGCCGCATCGGCCATCTTCCTGAAGCACTCGACGATATCGCCGAAGCGCAGATCGCGATGACGGACATCGACGCGATCGAGAAGCGGCACGGCAAGTGGATCATCGAGGGTGACAACTACGCGTGGCTGACCATCGCGCTCGGCATCTTCGAGCGGCAGCTCGCCGCTGCATCGCTGGATGACATCGCGAAGGCCGAAGCGCGGATGATCGAAGGCCTGATGCGCATCGAACAGCAAATCGCGCACGGCACCCTGGCTGCGACCGTCACGGCGTAAGTGCGCGGCTGCTTCATGCAGCACTTCATGCGGCGCGCGATCCAGCGACCTGGCCTTCGCGCGGCATGAGGCGAAAGGCCCGCGTTAGAGCTTTTTCAACGCCGACTGCATCCAGTCGTGAACGTCGTGGATCAGCTCCTGCGGCGATCGTTCGGCAGGCGACAGCGTAGGACCGACGACGACACGGATGTGTCCCGCGCCCGTCGGCCAGCCTTTCGCGGGCCACACCTTGCCCGCGTTATGCACCACGGGCACGATCATCGCGCCCGTTGCGCACGCGAGACGCACGCCGCCCGATGTCAGCCTGACGGGCGCATCATGCGGCACGCGCGTGCCTTCCGGAAAGATCACGACGATATCGCCTTTCGCAAGTCGCTCCGCCGCTTCACGCGTGACGGCCACATGCGCCTGACGAGGCGAGCCGCGATCGAGACTCACCATGTCGAGTCCCTTCAGCACCCAGCCGAAGAAAGGGATACGCAAAAGATCCTGCTTGAACACGAAGCTGATCCGGCGCGGAAAGAGCGCGAGAAACGCGAGCGTCTCCCATGTCGACTCGTGCCGGCAGAGGATGATCGACGGCTCTTTCGGCAGATGCTCGAGGCCTTCTATCGAGCAGCGGATGCCCGGCAACACGCGCATCACCCGCACGAGCGCGCGGCACCACAACGCCGCGAGCGCATAGCGGCCCGAGCGGCTGACAAACGGATAGAGCAGCAGCATCACGGTGGACCAGATCGTTCCGCTACCCAGCAGGTAAACGATGAAAAGCCATTTGTTGAGCACAGCGCGCATGTTATGTGGCATCGACGGATAGGGAGCGAAGGCGCAAGCCAAACCCAGATACTAACCGGCGATGCGCTATCCGCACGCGGCAATGCTGCAATGCGCGCGTCATCGACGTCGAGCCATCCGTATTCTTGACGTTTGATCCGCTACCGCGCCACACGGCACGCGACGAAGAAAACGCCGGCCAGAGCCGGCGTTCAGTCTTTTGTTTTGAAGGCCGAGGTCGCCGGGCGGCGCCGGAAGGCCGGATGTTCGGCAAAGGCTCGCGCCGCGCGGCGCAGTTGCCTGGCAGACGCCACAACGCTTTGCCTCTTTCGACTTGTCGTGATGCGCAAACTTCCCCCGTGCGCGAACACAGTATCGCCGACAAATGCGCGCTGCTATGTGGGCGAGCCAACGTTCAGACGAAACCTGCCGCGCGTGCCGACGTTCAAATCACGCGTCGCGTGAATCGTTCTCCTCTTCATCGACGCATCCGTTTGCACATGCCTCTCGCGCGAACGCGATGCTTCGGTAGCGGCGAAGTCTGGGTCCGGAACTTCCAGATTGTGAGCGGCGCGCAGCGGCCTTACGCTCCAGTCTCACGTTGGCGGCACCCATCGCCCGTGCAAAGGAGACGTTCATGCTTTCCGCGTTGGTCGAAACAATCGGTGCGCTCGGCATTCTGGCGAGCGTCGCAGCGAAGATCGCCGAGTTGCGCAAGCAGTACAAGCGTTGCGCAAAAGTGTGCGGCGATAAAAAAGCCCCTCCGAAGAGGGGGCGATGAACCGCGTGAAGGCCGTGTCTTTCGTTTCGGCCCGAAGCGTCATCCATTTTCCCACGATGCGTGTTGAAGGGACCGCCGCGAGCGTCGCCGTCAGGCCAGCTTGATCGAGGCCGGCTCGGCCGTCGTATAGCCTGCCGCCGCACTTGAGCGATCCTTGAAGTTCACGCGCATGAGCGGATCGAGCGTGGATTGCGCCTTCGCATGCAGGCTGCTCCAATCGCCCGCATGCTGGACATTGCTGATGATGTAGGGCGCACAGGTTCAAACACGTCCAGCGACAGGAATCAGCGCGCCTGTGATGCACTGCGCTTCTTTCGACAGCAGGAACGCGATCACCGCTGCGATCTGCTCCGGCGTCACCCAGCGCGTGAAATCGGCGTCGGGCATGTCGGCGCGGTTCTGCGGCGTATCGATGATGCTCGGCAAGATCGCGTTGACGGTCGCGCCCTTGTCCTTGAGTTCTTCGGCAAGCGCTTCCGTCAAACGCATCACGGATGCCTTCGACGCCGCGTAGGCGCCCATCCCCATCCCCGCCTTCAACGCGGCCATTGCGCCGATGTTGACGATGCGTCCGCCCGCCGCCGCAGTCAGATGCGCAAGCGCCGCCTTCGACGCGTTCAGCGTCGTCTTCACATTCACGTCGAACATTCGTTGCCAGGTTTGCGCGCCGCCATCGGCGAGCGTCTCCCAACTGAAACCGCCCGCCACGTTGACGAGCGCGTTCAGGCCGCCAAGCTGGCTCGCGATCGAATCGATCGCGCGTTGGGCAGCTTCCGGTTCCGAGAGATCGACAGCGCTCGCGATGCAGGCCTGCGCGAGCGGCGCGGGCAAGTTCGTAGGCGCCGCTCCGCGTCCGACGAGCGCGACTTTCGCGCCGCGCTGCGCCAGCACTTGCGCCGTGACGAGACCCAGGCTGCCGAACGCGCCCGTCACGGCGACGATGGTTCCATCGAGACTGTTCATGAAGTACGCGCTCCCAAATCTTTGTCCGCCTCATGCCGCTTCGAAAACGAAATGCCGTACGCGTTGCTGCGCGCCGCGAAGATTTCGTCGGGCGGAAAGCCGATGCCCTCGGCAAGATGCGAAGGATCGAACACGGTGCTGTCGCACGATTCGCTCGCGTCAATCGACGTGACTTCGATCGTGCCCAGCCGCATGGCCTCGCGATCGTCCTCGTCGGGCCAGCGCTGCGTCACGTCCATCGTCGGATCGCCGGGACGGTCGAGCAACGCAAGTACATGAAAGCGCGCCTTGCCCGCCGCGATCCGCTGTTCGAGATCGGCGCGCAGGAAATCGGCGCTTCTGTCTTTCGCTTCATCGTCGGAGAGCGTGACCTCGCCTTCGGCGGGCACGATCTTGAACTTGATGAAACGCGTCTGTCCCGCCGCATTGGTCGCCGGAAAGGCATGGACGCCCCAATACGTCGTGCCCGCGAAGCTCCCCGGCAGCGGCCTCGCCGCCACATGGCTCGCCTGGTTCAGCGTTTCAGGATTCGCTGCGGAAAACGCCTTCACTTTCTCCGCGTCGGGCTTGCCGTCCGGACCGGGAATGCGCGCCTTCAGAAACGCCAGCATCTGGTCGAGATTCTTCGCGAAGTGAACGGGTGCGCTTTCGGTCAGCACATCGGTGAACGGGCCGTCGTTTTCGAGCCTGAAACTGAAGCCTCTCAAGACCAGCTTGTTCGTATCCGCGACAGCAGGATTGCCGCCGCCCACCGAAACACGCGCAAGCACGCGCGCCGGCTTGTTGAAGCTCACGGACTTCGTGACCTGCGATACATCTTCCGATGGCGTGTAGCGCCCTCGCACGCAGATCCCTTTGGCAAAGCTTGCGCGCACGCCCTTCGGATTGCCGGCAACGGCCTTCAGCGCATCGACGACGGCTGCCGGCGTCGCCGCGCCAGGCTGATCTTGCTGCGAACCGACTGTATTACCGCCTTGAGCATTCATATGACTACTCCTTTTTAGTCGATGCAGACGCTGCGTCCACAGACCAGTTTTAGAGCAATCGAAACGAAAGCGCACGCTAAGAATGACTAAAGGCGATTACTTCATTGCGCGTTGCACGCGGCAACGGCAGCACGGCGCGCAATGTCCACGCGATGCGCTCACTAAAACAGGACGATCGGACAAAGAGGCGCGACGCAAGGGCAATGGCCGATTCCACATATTGCCTCATAGTCGCTCACAAGACGGCATCGAGCACCATGAATCATCTGTTGCAGCAAGCGCGTTCCTGAACGTCGGGCAGCAAGGTCTTCTGAAATCAGGGTGTCCTGCCTTTTCCGTCGCCGTGACCGGATGCGATGCGTCGCCGGCCAGCGGCCACGAAAACCGCGACCCTTGTGAACGAGGAGACTCTGCCATGCATCATCTGCTGGACCCGCGCCGACGCTGCATCAGCGAAGACCCATACGAACGACTCGTGCTGCAACTGCAAGGCGATACGCTGATGCAAGGCGGCCTCGCGCTCCTGCCGCCTGTGTTGCTGATCGCGCTGCTGCATGTGCATTCGCCCGTCGGCTGGGATGCGTGCTATGCGGCGCTGCGTCAGCTGAACGACGATCACGGCAGACATATGCGGGAACTCGGCACCGCGCTGTCGCTATTGAAGTCGCTGCGCGGCAGCCGGATACTCGATCCGCTCGCGTGGCACGCGGCGATGCGCCGGTTGATGCACGACATCGGAAGGCGCTTGCGTCCGTCGCCTTCGATGCGCATGCGAGCGATGCGGCGCGCCGTCGTCGGCGGCGCCACGCGCATCGATTCGCGCGGCTCGATGTTGCGCAAGCCTTCGCGCGTTGCACCCGCGATGAGCCCGGTGCGCGTTACGCGAACATTGATCGACTGGCAACGTTACTGGCTTTCGGCGATGACCTCGGCGCCGTCGACGTGGCTATGACGCTTTCGCCACGCGGCGGGCGGCACGCCGAACTCGCGCCTGAACGCGCGATGGAACGCGGACTCCGATTCGTAGCCGACCTGCTCGGCGATTGCCGCAATCGCCTTGCTGCTGTACGACAGTTCCTGCGTCGCGACGATCAGGCGCCAACGCGCGAGATATTGCATCGGCGGCTGCCCGAGCAGATCGCTGAAACGATGTGAAAACGCGGAGCGTGACAGACCGACTCTTCGCGCAAGCTCGTCGACGGTCCAGTCGTATGACGGTTGCGCGTGCAGCATCGACAGCGCACGGCCGACGAACCTGTCCTTGACGCCCGCGAGCCAGTTCTTGCGTTCGGCGGGCAAGTCGTCGATGCAGCGTCGCACGGCCCACACGAACAGCAGTTCCGACAGCCGCGCGAGAACGATCGCGCTGCCCGCGCGCGATTGCGCGGCCTCGGAAGCGGCGAAGCGCAGCGATGCTTCGAGCCATGACGACTGCGGATCGTTGCGCACGTCGACCTTGAAGAGGCGCGGCAGCGAGCCGAGCACGGGATTGCTCAGCGCGTCGTCGCAAGCGAGAAAGCCGCACAGCAGGCGCGTCGGCGCGCCGCCGCCGCCATGCGAGACAATCAGCAGTTCGCCTGGCGCGGTACCGAGCTGCGATTCGAGCAGCGGTCCCGCCGGCACGGGCGCGAGATCGAGCGCACTTCCCATGATGTGCGCCTCGCCTTGCGGGACGACGAGCAGTTCGCCCGCGTTCACGCAGATGGCGTGATCGACGCGGTCGGGAAGATGCGCCCAGCAGGTCCCTTCCGTGATCAGATGAAAAGAGACCACGCGATCCGCTCTGGGCAAATAGGCGGTGCACAACTTCTGATCGGGGTGGCCGAACAGACACCACGGCGCCGTCAGTTCAGCGTGCAGATAGACTGCGCCGGACAGACGCACGACGCGCAACACGTCAGAGACCGCATCCATGAAGCACCGCCATTCGATTTCGGCATGTAGCTAAAAAGACGGCGATAACGCCGTCTTTTGCAAGCGCACCGAAAGAATACTCCGTTCGGACCGTGAGGGTGGCGCGAGGCGCCATGAATGCCGTGGGCGGTTGATGCGATGCTGGTCAGAGCGCGCCGTTCGAGCGCCTAAGCGTGACATAAGGTTCGGCCGGTACGATCCTGCCCATCTTCTGCCTTCCTTGTTGGGCAGCTCCGTTCATCGACACGATTGCAGCATGAATACACTCGAAGCGTTCAATCAGGCGCTCTTTCTGATGATCAACGCGACGGCCTCGACGCCGCACTGGCAAATCGACATCGCGAGTGCGATCGCCGATTACGTTATCTACCTCGTTCCGCTCACGCTCGGCGTGCTTTGGCTTTTCGGCGGCCAACATCAGCGCGCAGCGGCCGTGCGCGCCTGCTGTGTCGCGCTGCTTGCGCTCGGGTGCAATCAGATCATCGGGCTTTACTGGATACATCCACGGCCCTTCATGATCGGGCTCGGCCATACGTTCGTCGAACACGTCGCCGATTCATCGTTTCCAAGCGATCACGGCACAGTGTTCGCCAGCGTTGCACTGACTCTGCTGCTGGCTCGTCTTCGGCGGCACGGCGCGCTGATGCTCGTGGCCGGGCTTGCCGTCGCGTGGGCGCGCGTGTTTATCGGCGTGCACTTTCCATTCGATATGGCGGGCGCGGTCGTGATTGCATGCGCGGCGTTCGTCGTCGTGACGCCGCTCTGGTCGTCAGCCGGTGAAGCGGTGATGCGCATGCTGATCGCGCTCTATCGCAAGCTGCTTGCGTGGCCGATCGGGCGGGGGTGGATTTCGCAGTAGTCGTTGAAGCAAGTCCTAGCGCGCGAAGTTTTTAGGCACGCGCCAGGCTGATTTCGGATCAGCCCGTCTGCTCCGGCGCAAGCGCATCCAGCGTCTCGCCGCGCACATCCCGCGTCGCCCACGCACCCAGCACAAAGATCGATACGGCAGCAACGACAGCGGGTATCGCGATCAGCATGAACATCGCCGGCAGCGGCAGCCCTGCCGCCAGCATCGCGCCCCCTGCCAACGAACCGACAACCGATCCGCTGCGTCCGATTCCGTTCGCCCAGCTGACGCCCGTTGCGCGGCAGTCGGTCGGATAGAACACGGCCGACAATGCATTCGCGCCCACCTGCGAACCCGACACGCAAAAGCCCGCCGCGAATACAGCCACTGCCGCGAGCCACGGCGACGCGGCAAGACTGCCGATGGCCGCCGTAAAGAGACCCGCAAGCGCATACCCGAGCGCCAGAACGTAATGCGGGTTGAAGCGGTCCATCAGCCAGCCGAGCACAATCGCGCCGACCGAGCCGCCGACCTGGAACATCGCCGTCACGAGCGCCGCCGTATGCAGCGAAACGCCCGTCGTGCGCAGAAGCGTCGGCAGCCAGCTGGACAGCAGATAGATCACGAGCAGGCTCATGAAGAACGTCAGCCACAGCAGCAGCGTGCCGCGCAGCAGATCCGCGCGAAACAGATGGCTGACGGGCGTGCCTGCCGACTTGCCATGCGGCGCGGCGAACGTCGCTTGCGAAAAATCTTCGTGCGGCTCGATGCGCGCGAGCAGCCGCGTCACATGCTCCGCGCGCTTGCCTGCACTGACGAGATAGCGCACGGATTCGGGCAGCCTCCACGCGAGCAGGGGCACGAGCAGAAGCGGCACGACGCCGCCCGTCAGCAGCACCGAGCGCCAGCCGAAATGCTCGATCAGTTCCGCCGCGGCGATGCCGCCCAGCGCCGAGCCGATCGTGAAGCCGCAGAACATCGTCGTGACGAGAAACGAGCGGCGCCGCGACGGGCAATACTCGGACGTCAGCGTGATCGCATTCGGCATCGCGCCGCCGAGCCCGAGTCCCGTGAAAAAGCGCCACGCGATCAGCTCATGCAATCCGCTCGACCACGCCGACGCCGCGCTTGCGGCGCCGAAGCACAGCACGCACGCGAGCAACAGACGCTTGCGTCCCACGCGATCGCCGAACGGACCGAACACGAGCGCGCCTGCCATCAGGCCCGCGAGTCCCGCGCCGAACACAGGCGCAAGCTGCGCCGGCGACAACTGCCATTGCGCGCGAATAACGGGCGCGATGAAGCCGATCGATGCCGTATCGAACCCATCGATCGCGACGATCAGAAAACACAACACGACGATCGTCAGCTGAAACGGCGAAACCCGATTGCGGTCGATTACGTCCGTGACGTTGACTGGCTGCGCATGCACCATCACCTGTCTCCTCCATCTCCTTCAGTCAGGCGGGCATCCGTTCTATTTTTTTGGCCAGCCTGCCTGTCATTCAATTCACTTCTCGCTTCGGACTTCAGGCTTCAGGCGACGCCCTTCAGGCAATCTTCCGCGCGCCATCCGTGCAGCCATTGCAGCGCATCGTAGAACTGCTCCTGCGTGCGGCCGACCCACAGCGAATTGCGCACCAGACGCTCGACGCCCTTCGCATGATAGATGCGCCCCATCTCACGCGTCGAATACAGCACGCGCGCAGTGCGCGGAATGCGCGCCGTCTCGTACAGCTTGAACGCCGCTTCGAAATCGCCATCGGTCGCGGCGACGGCAGCGCCGAGCGTGACGGCGTCTTCCAGCGCCTGGCAGGCGCCTTGCGCGAGGTATTGCGTCATCGGATGCGCGGCGTCGCCGAGCACCGTCGCGCGCCCATAGCTCCAGCGCTCGACGGGCTCGCGATCGGCCGTGGCCCAGCGCTTCCATGAAGTCGGCCGGTCCAGCATCTGATGCGGCAGCGGATGAATGCCTTCGAAGTACGACAGCACTTCCTCCTTGCTGCCTTCGCGCACGCCCCACTCCTCTTTCTCGCGGCTATGGAACGTGACGACGAGGTTGTATTGCTGGCCGCCACGCAGCGGATAGTGAACGAGGTGACAATGCGGGCCGGCCCACACGACGGGCGCGTTGATCTGCAGATCCTTCGGCATGTTGTCGACTTCGACGACGGCACGATACACGACGTGCCCTGTCACGCGATGGTCGTCGCCGATCAGCGTATTGCGTATCGCCGACTTCACGCCGTCGCAGCCGATCACGGCATCCGCGCGATAACGCTCGCCGTGCTGATCGGTGACGGTCACGCCGCTCGCGTCCTGTTCGAGCGAGCAGACCTGCGTGTTCGTGCGGAACTGGATCAGCGGATGGCCCTGCACGGCTTCGAGAATCGACAGATGGATATCCGCGCGATGAATCACCGCATACGGATTGCCGAAGCGCGCGCGATACGGCGCGCCGACGTCGATGCGCACGATTTCCTTCGCGTCGAGCGCATCCATCAGCTTCATGTAGTCGGTGAACACGGCGCGGCTGCGCGCCGCCTCGCCGACGCCGAGCGCATCGAGCGCATTGAACGCGTTCGCGCCGAGCTGGATGCCGGCGCCGATCTCCTTGATCTCCGCGGCCTGCTCGAGCAGTTGCACGCGAATGCCTTGACGCGCGAGCGCCAGCGCTGCCGCAAGGCCGCCGATGCCGCCGCCGATCACGAGCACGCGCCCGCCTTTGCTGTTTGTCTCACTCATGACTGTCTCCATGCCTTGCTTCTGATCTCGTTGCAGATGGTCGCGATGCTGCAATCAAGCGGTGTAATCGGGCTGACGCTGCGGCTGCGCGGCGTCGAATGCGGGGTGTTTCAACGCGTGCTCGTACACGGCGAGACTGCGCGAGTACGCGCGCAGATCGCAGTCCATGCGCAACGCGTTCGCGATCTGCGGCACGAGGCACACGTCGGCGAGCGTCGGCTGCGCGCCGAAGCACCACGGCCCTGCGTTGCCGCGTTCGAGCAGGCGCTCGACGCCTGCCATCCCTTCCGCGAGCCAGTGCCGATACCACGCGGTCTTCTGCTGCGGCGTGACCTTCAGCTCCGTGTCCAGATAGCGCAGCACGCGCAGGTTGTTGACGGGATGAATATCGCACGCAATGAGCGCAGAGAGTTCGAGCACGCGCGCGCGCAATTCGCGTTCGAGCGGAATCAGGCGCGGCTCGGGATGCTGCTGGTCGAGATAGTCGATGATCGCGAGCGACTGGCCGAGTCTGAATTCGCCTTCGATCAGCGCGGGCACAGACGCCGACGGATTCACATTCGCCACATAATCCGCCGCGCGATGTTCGCCGACGCGGATGTTGACGGGCAGCGTGTCGTACGCGAGGCCTTTGAGCGCGAGCGCGATGCGCACGCGATACGACGTCGAGCTGTTGAAGAAGCTATGGAGTTGCACGGCTTGACCTTTCATCAGTAGCGAAGCGCTCGTCAGACGACGCGCACAGTCAGTTCACCCAGACGCTCGACGCCGACTTTCATCGTGTCGCCCGTCTTCACCGCGCCGACACCCTCCGGCGTGCCCGTGAAGATCACGTCGCCCGGTTCGAGGCGGAAGAACTTCGACAGATACGCAACCGTCTCCGCAACCGACCAGATCAGATGCGACACGTCGCTCTTCTGCTTCGTCTCGCCATTGACCGTCAGCCACAAGCCAGCCGCTTCGAAGTGGCCGGCCGCGCTCGCGGGATGGATCGGGCCCATCGGCGCGGAGCGATCGAACGCTTTGCCGATTTCCCACGGACGGCCCATTTCGCGCATCTTCATCTGCAGATCGCGGCGCGTCATGTCGAGGCCGACTGCGTAGCCCCATACATAATCGAGCGCATCTTCGACGGCGATATCCGAGCCGCTCTTGCCGATCACGGCGACCAGTTCCGCTTCGTAGTGATAGTTCTGCGTCTGCGACGGATACGCGAGTTCGAGCGTATCGCCATAAGCGACGGGCACGACGGCATCGGCGGGCTTGCAGAAGAAGAATGGCGGCTCGCGATCGGGATCGAAGCCCATTTCGCGCGCATGCGCCGCGTAGTTGCGGCCCACGCAGTAGACGCGGCGTACCGCGAATTGAGCGTCGCTGCCGGCGACGGGTACGGCGACGGGCGCTTCGGGCGGGAAAACAAAAGCCATGATGAATTCGACTCGACAGGTAAAAGGATGGAGCACGCGCCGCCGATGCGGCGCGCGAAAACGAAAAACGCCGGACGATGTGTGCTTCTAGCTGCGTTCTTCGCGCAACAGATTCAGCGCGGCGAGCACAGGGCGATCCGAATAGCTGAACAGCACGCTTTCCGCCGAAGCCGACAGTTGCACGGGCGCCCACGATGGCGCGACGAACACGTCGTGCGGCTCGAACGCGAATTCGTCGTCGCCGATCTTCACCGTGCCCTTGCCCTCGACGACGCAGTAGATCGTCGCGTCAGTGCTGCGATACGTGCGGCCCTGGAAGCCCTTCGGCAGGTATTGCATGAAAGTCGCGATGGTCGGCATCGGCCAGCCGCCCGTCGCCGGGTTCACGTAGCGCAGCTTCACGCCGTCCCATTCGTCGAGCTCGCCGTTGCGGTACAGCGTGTCGAGCGCCTCGCGGCTGCGTTCATAGGGGTAGCTGAAAATCGGCGATGTCGGATCGGACACGCGATGCCGCACGGGCACCATGTTGTGGCCGAAGCGCGCGAAGCTGTCGCCTTCGGGGCGCGAGACGGGCTGCGTCGCTTCGGGATAGTTCTCGGCAAAGCCCGCATCCATCTGCGCGACGAGCGGGATGTCGAGGCCGTCGAGCCACACGACGGGCTCGCCGCCCTCTTCGACGGACGGATTGCCGTGGTCGTGCCACGTCCACGACGGCGTGATGATGAAGTCGCCGGGATGCATCGTCGTGCGCTCGCCGTTGACGGCCGTCCACGCGCCCGTGCCTTCGACGATGAAGCGCAACGCCGATTGCGTATGCCGATGGCTCGGCGCGATTTCGCCGGGCAGGATCAGTTGCAATCCGGCGTACAGATTCGGCGTCATGCTCGACTTGCCGGCCAAGCCGGGGTTTTCGAGCACCAGCACGCGGCGCACGGCCTCTTCCGCGCTGATCACGGAGCCCGCCTCCATCACGAGGTCGCGCACTTGCGCATACTTCCAGATCGCGGGCTGCGCTTTCGGTTGGGGCGACTTCGGCACGAGGTTGTGCAGCGATTCCCACAGCGGCGTCATGCGCTGCCCGGCGATCTGCTCGTAATAGGCCGCGCGCGTTGCGCCCGGATTGTTGTTCGTCATTTGCGTCTCCTGTCTTGCTTTCGGTGTCTCGCGGGCCGGATGCGTCGGCGGGCCGCGCGTCGGTTTCATAGACCCTGTGCATCATTTATATGCGACGGAGCTATACCCGGTAAAATAGCGAATTAATCTAATCCATACGATTTTGGATATACCTCCGCAAATCCAGGCCGGATGCGCGGATCGTCATGGGAGGACTGCGCGATGGACTGGACTTACCGCCTGCGTCTGCGGCATCTGCAGGTGCTGCTGAGCCTGGCGAGCACGGGCAACCTGAGCCAGTCGGCGGCCGCCCTCAATACGACGCAGCCGGCGCTGTCGAAATGGCTGAAGGAACTGGAGGAGGACGTCGGCCTGGCGCTTTTCGAGCGGCATGCGCGCGGCTTGCGGCCGACGCCTTATGGCGAAGCGCTGATCGAGCACGCGCGCCGCATCGAAGCGCATCTCGACAACGCGCGCGACGACATGCTCGCGCTGCGCGAAGGCGGCAGCGGACTGGTGAGCATCGGCACGTCGGGCGTATCGGCGGCGGACACGGTGCCGCTCGCCGTGGCGCGGCTGCTCGAGCGCATGCCGCGCGCGAACGTGCGGATCGTCGAAAGCACGATGAACCAGCTGATGCCGCAACTCGCGCGCGGCGAGCTGGATATCGTCGTCGGCCGCTCGGGTCAGGAATACGACGATCCGCAGTTGCAGACCGAGCCGCTCTATACCGAGCCCATCAACTTCGTCGCGCGGCCTCATCATCCGCTGACGGACAAGGCGAAGGTCGGCTGGGACGACGTGCTCGCGTATTCGTGGATCGTCTGGCCGCAGGGCACGCCCGTGCGCAATGCGCTGGAGACCGCGCTCTCGGCAGTGGGCCGCGCGTTGCCGAGCCACTGCGTCGAAACGAATTCGTCGATCCTCAATCTCACGCTGCTCAACAACACGGACCTGGTGGGCGTCGCCTCGCATCGGGCCGCGCTGCGCTTCGAGCAGTTGAATGCCGTCCACATTCTGCCGATGCAGCTCGAAGGCTTCGGCTCGGTGTCGATGTACTGGCACGCGGAAAACGAGAATCGCGCAGCCGTGGCCACAGCGCTCGAAGCGCTGCGCGCCTACGCCGATCCGAAGACGGGCGGATGGCATATGGCGCGGGAAGGTTGATCGGCGGCTGAGTCGCCTGCGAGGCGCGCCCGGCGCAATCCGCCCGCGAGCCGCTGACGCTCGCGCAACGACCGACGCGAACGCGCAGAGAAAAGCGCGGCAGAATCGGACAGCCGCCACTGCGATGCGAACAGCGTGTGTTCACCGCAAGCGATGCTCGTCAAAAGAAGAAGCCGCGACATGCGTCCCGTCGTCTGACGGCGCGTGTCGCGGCTGACTGGTTCGCTACGTCGCGCTGGCTGCATCGAGCCAGCGCAGTTCATCAATGATGCTGGAAGACGGGAACCGAGTACGAGCTTGCAGCGGAGGATGCACGTTGTCCTGCCTGCGACGTGCCGTCCGCGATGCCGCCGACGCCGCTCGTTTCGGCGCCATTCGCGGCTTGAACCTTTGCTTCGGCCGACTGGATGTTAGCGGGGTATTGCGTGTCGCTGCTGTTCGAAGGCACATAACCGGTCTTCTCGAGTTGCACCAGTTCAGCGCGAACCTGTGCACGGCTAACCGGCTGACTGGATTGCGCGAACGATGCAACCGGAACAGCGAGGACAGCAGCAAGTGCAACAGCCTTGATGAGCGATTTCATGATCATTACCTCCAGATTGATTTTGAATGCGTCGAACGATTTGTTCGCTGCGTTGAAGACAGTCTAGGAGTGCCGGCACCTGGGATAAACACCTATTCGACCAACTCACAGTTGCGCCAAACGTGACAAATCGGAATCGCTGTACATCGGTGGATTTTCATTACGCAAGGATTCGCCGCCGATCGCATTCCGAGCCGCGTCTACACTTCGACTACGCACACTGCCGCCGATCGCACAGCAGTGATTGCGCGTCAACGCCCTGACGCCACACAAAAAGGGAGACGAAATGAACGGACAACACGCCACGCCGCACTTCTCTTCTGTCGATGCGCAAGCGCTGCCGTGGACGCAATCGGTATGCGCGAGCGGCGTGCAGATCAAGAATCTCGGCAAGGCCAACGGCCGCGCGATGCAGCTCGTGCGATTCGCGCCGGGCACGGTGTTTCCCACGCATCTGCACACAGGCCCGGAGTTCATCTACATGCTCGAAGGCGAAGCGACGCAGAACGGACAGCGTCTGTTGCCGGGCTGGGTCGGTATCGCCGAATCGGGCACGGTCGATACGGGCTTCAAAAGCGATACCGGCTGCATGTTCCTGTTGATCTACGAGCTGGCGCAGCGCTTTTGCTAGTGGCGCGTCTATCACACGCACAAGCGAAGACAGCCGCCCGTTACTGCCCGTTACAGACGCAACATGCGGGATGCAACATGAGAACGGCTGCATTTATAGAATGCCATCACTCGCCATCATGGCATTCATTGCGCGAACGCCCGCAACGGAGCAACAAGTTGAAACGCCTAACCCTCATTTGCACCGCTGGCCTCATCGCGGCCTGTACGTCCACGGCCGCATTCGCCCATGTCGATGTCGGCGTGACGTTCGGCATCCCGGCTCCCGTCTATGTCGAGCAGCCGCCTGTCGTGTACGAAGCGCCGCCGCCCGCCGTCTATGCGCCTGCGCCCGTCTACTACGGCTATGGATACGACTATCGCGACGAACGCTGGCGGCACGACCACGGCCATCATCGCGGCTGGCGTCATCATCACGACGATGACGATGATTGAACACGCTTGAATCGTCACGAAGTCGATCGCGCCATCCTTCATTCGTCGAACCCGACGACAACCGCTCCACGATTTTCGACAAGGAAGCGCCATAAGGCATTGCCATCCGACGAACCGTCGTGGTAGAAGCTCCGCTCGCCCGTTTCCGGCGCGAAATCAGTGAACAGGAGCATACGGTGAAGAGGACCGCCGAAAACAAGTTGAAGGTGGTTGCGGTGCGGGTGGACCCCGCGATCGAACGAAGGTTGCGGCTATTGGCCGAAGTCACGGGGCGCAGGCAGTCGTTCTTCCTGCAACAGATGATCGAAAGCGGCATCGGCGCAATGGAAGAGGCCTGGCTGCCGCCCGCCGTACTCGCACAGGTTCGCGACGGCACGTTGCCGCCGCGCGAGCAGACGGACGATGCAATGCCCGATCTGTTTAGCGGCATCTTCGCCGAACAGGAAGGCTAAGGCGTGGCGGGTTTGTTGGCTGCTTTTATCGGCGCGTTTATCAGGTGAGAAACGCTTCGCGAATCGTTTCGACCAGCGCGCGTGCGAGACGCGGATCGGATGCGAGATGACCTGCATCGACGAAGCGTCCGCGCACGGCAGGAACCGCTCGCATCAGTCGATGCAAATTCTCCAGCGGGCACACGGGGTCACGCAAACCATGCACTGCGCGGATCGCAACACCCGCAGCAACGGCCCGCTTTGCCGATGCAATCAGACGCCGCTCGCCGAGCCAGCAGTCGTGCATCAGATAGTGGGCCTGGATGCGGTACTTCGCCGTTATCGCGTCGTCACGGCCACGCGTTCTCGTCTTGCGCGACGCTGAGGCTCGCGACGCAGCCTGCATGAGGATCGCGTTTTCATACGCGCGCCACGCCGACGCGACGGCATCGGCCTGCATGCCCCGCATCGCGGGCATCCGCATGCAAGCCGCCGACAAGGACGCCGCGCGCTCGCATTCCGCCGCATGCATCAGCGCGCGCCACGCTCGCGGCGCGCGCGCACGCGACGTGACGAACAGTCGGCGCACTTCGCGCTTCGACGTCAGGAAGAGTCCGCGCAACACGACGGCACTGACGGCCGCCGGATGCGTGCCCGCATAAGCGAGCGCAAGCGCGGCGCCCCACGATCCGCCGACGACACCCCATCGCGCGATGCGCAGCTCGCCACGTATCGCTTCGAGATCGCCGATCAGCCGTTGCGTATCGTTGTGACGCAGGCGGCCACGCGGCGCCGATGCGCCCGTGCCTCGCTGATCCACCATCACGACGCGCATGCGCGCAAGATCGAACAGACGCAGCGCGCCAGGCTGACTGCCGCTTCCCGGCCCGCCATGCAACACGACGACAGGCACGCCGGCAGGGTCGCCATGTACGGTGTACGCGATCGTATGGCCATCGCGGGTGAGCGTGCGATACGTGGTGTCGTGCGATCTGATGCGCGATGCCGCGCGAGTTCGGGTCATGGTCGAGTCATCCGTTTTCTTCACGGCGAACAGCGCGAGTTGCGCATGGTATCCGCGCATAGTGCCGCAGTCCGCGTAATCACCAATTTTCGCCGCCGTCGCGCGACCGTACCTTCGCGATAGCCATAGCCACGCGCATCACGAAGGCCCATCGGCGTACAGCCTCGCGCGACCCGACCACTGCGTCGCGCCCGTTCGGCTCCCGCAAAAGACCACGGCGAGTTTGCCCCGACAACGGCCGCATTGGCCGCATTGGCCACGACGTTACTCTTTCGTCAGGCTGACGGCTTCCTTCGCTGCTGAAGAGAGTATCGGCTATTTGGCGCAGGTCTTGCTTTTCAATCCGGCGATGCCGGCACACGACCGGCACACGACTGGCAAGACCACAGCTCCCATCTTGCATGGGACCGGAGGAGACAATGCGCGAAGAGGCCCACCCCATCGCTGGATCATTCGTCAGCCGCGACTGCGGCTGGCTCACGCCGTCGATCCAGAAAGCGCACGAGCGGTCCGAAACGTTCGGGCTCAACGCGACGATGCGTCCGGACTACGACGTGCTGACGCAAAGCGAATTGCGGATGAAGCTCGAGCAGAACCGCGCGTTGTGCGCGCACGCGACGCCCGTGATGGAAACGCTTCGCGAGCAGATCGCGAACACGCAAAGCATGATCGTGCTGACGGATGCGCAAGGGCTGATCCTTCATTCGATCGGCGACGACGACTTTCTGCGCCGCGCCGAAAAGGTCGCGCTCAAGGCAGGCGCGAACTGGGCAGAGGAACGGCAAGGCACGAATGCGATCGGCACGGCGATCGCGGAGCGCTGCGCGACCGTCGTGCACGGCGACCAGCACTACCTCGCGGCCAACCGCTTTCTGACTTGCTCCAGCGTGCCGATTCTCGATCCGTATGGCGATGTCGCCGGCGTGCTCGACGTGACGGGCGATCATCGCAGCTACCATCAACATACGATGGCGCTCGCGAAGATGTCGGTGCAGATGATCGAAAACCACCTGTTTACCAGCACCTTTCGCAACACGCTGCAAATCGCGTTTCATGGGCGGCCGGAATTTCTCGGCACGCTGATGGAAGGCATCATGGCCTTCACGTGCGACGGGCGCTTTCTGTCCGCGAATCGCAGCGCGCAGTTTCAGGTCGGCTTGCCGCTCGCGGCGATGCGCGCGCATACGCTGTCGTCGCTGTTCGGCCTGACGACGCCGCAACTGATCGATCGTCTGCGCGCGAGCCGGGGTCATCACATTTCGCTCGATCTGAACAACGGCACCGTCGTTTGCGCGAGCGTCGAGTTTCGTCGCGCGGCGCACGACCAGAACGCGTGGCCCGCGGACACCGTCACCGCGCCACCGCCCGCCGCCGCGCGCGCGCAGCGCGCGAGAAGCGCGTCGGCCGTCAACGCGCCATCGCGTCTCGACTGCCTCGATACGGGCGACCCGCAGATTACCGCCGTCATCGCGAAGGTGCGCAAGGTGATCGGCAAGGACATTCCCATTCTGATCACGGGCGAAACGGGCACCGGCAAGGAACTGCTCGCGCAGGCCATCCACAACGATTCGCCGCGCCGCGCGGGGCCGTTCGTCGCCGTGAATTGCGCATCGATACCGGAGAATCTGATCGAGTCGGAACTGTTCGGCTATGAGGAAGGCGCCTTTACGGGCGCGCGGCGCAAGGGCGCCGTCGGCAAGCTGTTGCAGGCGAATGGCGGCACGCTCTTTCTCGACGAAATCGGCGACATGCCGTATCCGTTGCAAGTGCGGCTGCTGCGCGTGCTGCAAGAGCGCGTCGTCGATCCGCTCGGCTCAAGCAAATCCGTTCCCGTCGATATCGCGATCATCTGCGCGACGCACCGCAATCTGCGCGAGATGATCGTGCAGAACCGTTTTCGCGAGGACTTGTACTACCGGTTGAACGGCCTCGTCGTCAAGCTGCCGCCGTTGCGCGAGCGCACGGATCTCGCCGTCGTGATCGAAAAGATGCTGCAACTGACGCCGCCCGACGAAATCACGGGCGCGCGGCTCAGCGTCGCCGACGATGTGATGACGCTCTTCGAGCAATGCGCGTGGCCGGGCAATTTCCGGCAACTCGGCAATCTGCTGCGCACGGCCGCCGCGATGGTGGACGACGACGGCCAGATCAGGCGCGAGCATCTGCCCGAAGACTTCTTCGATGATCTGCGCGCAAAGCCGGCGCCCGCGCCGCAGCCCGCAGGCGATCCGTTGCCGCTGCCGGGCGCGCGGCTCCAGGACGTGCAGGCGTGCGCAATCGCTGCGGCTGTCGCGAGACACAACGGAAACGTGTCGGCGGCTGCACGCGCGCTCGGCATTTCGCGCAACACGGTCTATCGCAAGATGCCGTCGTTGGGCAACGGCAGCGGCGCGCAAGCCGACTCAACAAGCGACGACGCGTAGCACGCCGCATTCGCCAATCCGCATTCCTCTGTCTAATTGCAGCGTGCGGCGCGCTGTTGCACCCGCTGTTGTTTTTTGCAACACGTGTGCTCCAAATCTAAACAGGCTGTTCACCGTCGAGCCGCGAGTTCGCTCGCGCCTGCGCTCGCTGGCGTCATATGCGGTATCGCTCGATCCGTCCTCCTTTAACGTCAGTTGCCACTGCTCGTGCGCAACGTCCAGACAGTAGCCGTATTCGTGTTGTCGTTGACCGCCGCGAACTGCGACTGGCCACTGCTGCTCAGACCGAACGCAAGACCGAATGCGGAGCCTGGCGTCGGATCGACCTGCATCTGCGCTACGAAGTGCCCGTCCGGCGTGAACTCGACGATTTCACTCGATTGCTGCGCGTCAGCATTGATGGCATCGCCGTTCGATGTCACCAGATCTCCATTCGGCGCAAGCGCCAATGCCAATGGCCCGTGAAGATGGTCATTGTCCTGATAGATGACCGTTCCCGGACCGTTATCGTGCGTGAGCGCCGCAGCACCTGAAACGGCGAACACCTCGTTGTTGTTGGTCGATGCGACGTAAAGCACGTCGTGGGCTGCGTCATAGGCCAGCCCCGTCGGGCCGACGACGAGCGCGGCGGGATCGGTCCGATGCGCATAGCCGGACGCAATGATGCGCGAGCTGCTCAGGAGCGTCGCGCCGCTCGCGCCAATGTTGATATCGATCCTTGCCACGGTTCCGTTCAACACATTCGAGACGAACGCGGTGACTTGCGAACCCTGTTCGCTGATGACCGTCATGTCCCACGGACCGTCCAGCAGTGTTGAATCTTTCAGTTCGCTGAGGAGCCCGCCTTGCGGGTTGATCACCAATAGCGAGCCAGGCGCGGTGATGGCTGTGCCATTCGTCGTCGGAAGATTGCCGACCAGCACAAAGCCGCTCTTCAGTACCGCAAGTGCGGTGGTGAGGCCCAGATTCTGCCCCTGGAAAAAGGTCACTGGCTTGCCGTCAGTCACCAGCTTCACGATGGTCGTCCCAGTGCCTTGCTTGTTCGACGCGGCGTTGAAGTTCGATACGAGGACGTCGCCGGGGCTCAGCGAGCTGGCCGACGACACGCCGCCCGGCACGAAAGCAATGCCGTACGGATTGAGGTCATGCTTGACTGGAACCGTCGAAGCGACCGTCGATGTGGGTGGAATGATGGGCTCTGCGCCTGCAATGGAGGGGCCGAGCGACAGTACGGCGAGGCCGATGCCGCACATGGCGGCGGTCAAGCGTACGGGCGTGAAGCAGAACGGGCGACGGCGTTTCGACGGGCGTATGAACGGTGCGGGTGATTCGAAGGCAGACAACTGCATCAAAGCTTTCATAGGGCACCTCCTTCCCTTGCGGGTACCCCAGCTGCCCTGGCGGCTGGGAAAAGCTCTGAGAGTCTTCAATGCTCGGCGCGAAAAGCCGCTCGAACGTAAACGTGCGAGCGGCCCATTTATTCCGCGTCTGTCTGTGCTTCGCGCAAAGAACCTCGATCTTCGGCTGGATAGCGCCCTTCACGGCGTGGCGGCAAGCGACGCATGCATTCCCATCGAATAGTGACCAGGCTTGTTACACACGAGCACGTAGTGGCCCGGCGCAAGCTTGATCGTGAGGTGACGGCTCTTGCCTGGCGCAACGTCCTCGACTTCGCCCATCTTTTTGAATTTCTGCTCCGGCACCTGGCCTTTATGAACCGGAAGCGCGTTATCGGCGAGCGACGTCTTCAACACGACGAGTTCGTGCACCATCTTGTTGTCCGCGGCATTGCGGACGTCGAATGTCACGGGCCCGGCTTTGACCTCGCTGGTATCGAGCTGAATTGCATCCGACAGCAATGTCGCGCTGACGTGTTGCTGAGCGTCGCTGCGAGCCGGGAAAATGCCAAGCGCAATCGTGCTGGCGAGAATCATCACCTGTTGAACGAATCTCATGGCTGCACCTTTCAGAAAGCTACTGCCGCTATCGACTGATTCTCCATAGGACGATGACCGGCATGCACACGCAAACAAGCATGTTGAAGCAGGTCAATTGCGCGCCGGCACGCGTGTCATCTAAACGCGGGCCACGAACGATTTATTCCGATGCGAGCGCGATGGCTGTTCGATGCGCGTCGCGGAAACTTCCGGCATGGAGCTTGCGTTTCACGGCCCCGACCGCCATCGAGTCGCGGTCGTTCGTCAAACCATCCAGGAGACAGCCATGCAGTGGAACACACCCGCCTATACGGATCTGCGTTTCGGTTTCGAAGTGACGATGTATATCGCCGTTCGCTGAGGCCATGCTGAAATGCCGCCGCGCGTTGCACGCGGCGCGCGACGGCGCATCATCGACGCAAACAAGAAGGCCGACACGCCATGATGCCGATGCCCGCCGATGCCGTTCCGAACGCGCGCCCGCGCCTCAATCCGCTGCTCCGCCTGCATTGGGAGCCCGGCGAGCAGGTCTATGTGCTGCGCTATCCGCAAGGGATGGTGAAGCTCAATCCGAGTGCGGGCGAAATTCTCTCGCGCTGCGACGGCACGCGCGAACTCGACGACATCATCGACGAGCTCGAAACGCTCTTCAACGCGTCCGGCCTCGCACCGGATATCTACCAGTTCATCGACCACGCAAGACAACGCGGCTGGCTCGACTGACGTTTTATTTTCCCGCTCGTAACGTGAGGATCGCCTCATGTTCAGCCTGTCGTGTCTCGACAGACAGCCGCGCTGAACGACAACGCGCTGTCACGTTTGGCAACACGCGATCTGTCCACTGCTCCACGATGCAACACAACACGCGCCACTCAGCCGCGCGCCTTGTCGTCATGCACGCCTGCAACGCATGGGGTTCAGGCCGATTCGAGAGGATCGCCAGGTAATGAGAAGGCAATGGCATGCGACTTGCCTTAACGGCCACGCAGCCGACACGCAGATCGAAGACCTTCTGCCGACAGGCGTCGCACCGATAACTCAACTGGAGACAACGATGAAGACAAGTTCGGCTTCGCCCGCGCGGCTCGCGATGCTGGCCGCTGCCGTCGCGGCAACCATCAGTCTGAGGCCGGGGCCCGTTGCCGCCGCGGCCGACTATCCCGCTGTGACCTATGAGCGGCTCACGTCGGCGCAAAGCGATCCGGGCTGGCTCACCTACTACCGCACCTATAACGGCCAGGCGCATTCGCCGCTCAAGCAGATCGACGCGTCGAACGTGAAGGGTCTCAAGCAGGCATGGGCCTACAAGTTTCCCGCCGATCTTCAGCAAGGCTTCGAAGCGACGCCGCTTATCAACGGACGCTATCTGTTCGTGACGACGCCCAAGGACAACGTCTATGCATTCGATGCCGTGTCCGGCAAAACGCTGTGGAAGTACGAACCAAAGCTCGGCGCGGAGTCGTTCAAGACTGCGTGCTGCGACGTCATCAACCGTGGCGTGGCGCTGTACGGCAAGAACGTCTATGTCGCGATGCTGAGCGGCGAAGTGGCGGCGCTCGATGCGCAAAGCGGCGCGCTCGTGTGGAAGAAGCAGATGTTCGATCCGGGCACGGGCTACGCGTTCTCGCTCGCGCCGCTCGCGCTGGACGGCGCGCTCGTGGTCGGCAGCGCAGGCGGCGAGTATGGCGCGCGCGGATTCATCGCCGCGCTCGATCCCGCGAACGGTAACGTGCTGTGGAAGCGCTACACCGTGCCCGGCGCGAAGGAACCGGGCGGCAACACGTGGCCCGACGGCATGCAGGAGCACGGCGGCGCTCCCGCGTGGCTGACGGGCACCTACGATTCGGACAGCAAGACGCTCTACTGGGGCGTCGGCAATCCGGGGCCGTGGCTCGCCGATCTTCGTCCCGGCGACAACCTCTATTCGGACTCGCTGCTCGCGCTCGATCCGAAGACGGGCGACCTCAAATGGCACTACCAGTACACGCGTCACGACACGTGGGACTATGACGGCGTCAACACGCCTGTGCTCGCCAGCATCAAGTACGAAGGCAAGGACTATGACGCGATCATTCACGCAGACCGCAACGGCTATTTCCACGCGATCGATCGAAGCAACGGCAAGCTGATCTACGCGCGTCCGTTCGTGAAGGCGACTTCCGTCACCGGCTATACGGCCGATGGCAAGCCCGTGCAGGACGAGTCGAAGTATCCGAAGACGGGGACCACGATCGAGACCTGTCCGAGCTTCCTCGGCGGCAAGAACTGGTGGTCGGTTTCATACGATGCGGACAAGCACATCGCCATCGTGCCGACGCTGCACGCGTGCATGTCGCTGTCCGGCAAGTCGGTGAACTATATGGAAGGGCTGCCGTATCTCGGCGAAGGCTTCGAGATCAAGCCGGAGCCCGGCAGCCAGGGATACGGCGAACTGCAAGCGATCGACGTGAACACGGGCAAGAAGCTCTGGAGCCACTGGAGCAAGCTGCCGTGGAACGGCGGCGTCGCAACGACGGCGAGCGGCCTCGCGTTCAGCGGCTCGCTCGACGGCCATCTGTACGCGTTCGACGTCACGAGCGGCAAGGTGCTCTGGCAAAGCCCGAAACTCGCGAGCGGGATCATCGCGCAGCCGTCGGTGTTCGAGATCGACGGCAAGGAATACGTCGCGGTGCTCGCGGGCTACGGCGGCGCCAACCCCATCTGGGGCGGCCCGATGGCCAAGGCCGCAGACAAGGTGCCGCGCGGCGGAACGCTCTACGTGTTCGCGCTCAGCCATTCGTGATTTCGCAGAACCGGGACGCGGCGCGCGCCGCGTCCCTCCCGATCTTTCCGGACGCTTCGACATGAACCACTCTCTCAATCGTATTCCGGCAGCGAGCGCGCTTGCTGCCTGCCTCGCGCTCGCATCGGTGCCCTCGATGGCAAGCGTGAAGGTCTGCACGTTTCCCGGCAGCCCGTCTGCGGCACTGGATCAAGCCGTCGCGCGCAACGTGTTCGCGCAGGCGGGCATCGCCGCGACGCTCGTCAAGCACGGCATCGGCGACGGCGACGACGATGGCGTCTCGCTGAAGGAACTCGACAGGACACTCGCACGCGATTGCGACGTGATCGCCGGCTTTCCGCGCTCGACCGTCGCGGATGCTTCCAACAGCAAGCTGCAATTTTCGCGCGGCTATCTGCGCGCGGGCTACGTGAGCATCGAAGCCCCCGACGCGAATCCTCAAGGCGCCGCAAAGAACACGGTCGCGGCAATGTACGCGAGTCCCGCGCAGCTGATCGCCGTGCAGCAGCCGAGTGTCACGCTCGATCTGCAGAACACGTCGGCATTGACCGTCGATGCCGTCGCGAACGGACATGCACAGCGCGCGATCGTCTGGTATCCCGCCGTTGTCGCTTATCGGCTTGCGCATCCGCAGCAGCGCTTCACGGTCGCCGCCGCGCGCTCGCCGTATGCGGACTGGCAACTCGTGTTCGCGTTCGGGCCGCGCACGGCTGCGTTGCGCGAACGGATCGATGCGGCGCTCGACACGCTGTCGAACAATGGCCAGTTGCTCGCATTGACACGCGACTGGACGATGCCCGCGAACGCGATCGCCGAAACCTCCGCCGACGATCCCGCACGCTATCGCGACGGACCGCGCGCATTGCATGCATCGCGCGCGATCGTCCGGCCTGCGCTGCTCGCGGCCGCGAATGCGAACGGCGCGGGCGGCTTCGTCAAGATCGCCGCCGACGCGGCAAGCGGCGCGCCGTCCTTCGATCAGGCGCAGGCGACGCACGGCAAGATGCTCTATTCGTCGGCTTGCGCGAAATGCCACGGCGCGCAGTTGCAAGGCGTGACGGCGCCCGCGCTGCAAGGGCCGGCGTTTGCGCCCGCGTCCAACGCGCATCTGACCATCGGCGGCGTGTACACGTATATGGCGACCAACATGCCCGCCGACAAGCCCGGCAAGCTGAAGGATCAGGATTACGCCGACATCATGGCGTTCCTGCTCTACTCGAACGGCTACCGGCCCGGCGGCGGGAAGATGACGGCGGACAATGCGCGTGCGTCGGCGACGCCGCTCAATGCCGGGAAATAAAGTCGGGAGCATGGGCCGCGCCGCGATCCTCGTGTGTCGGATCGCGGCTCGGCTCGGCTTACGGCTTTATGCACGCAGCAGTGCAATCGGCGCAAAGAGGCCAAAGTCCGTTGGCGATCGCGTGGCGACCGGTGCCGTGCGCGTGCTTCATCAAACTCGTTTCATCAAACTCATGTGACGGCGCGCGACGCACGCGGGAAATCGGTTCGACGAGCCGTGCCCTCGTTTGGTATGTTTCGGTAAGCTAGCGTTTTTGTCCGACCCGTGCGCTTCGGCCATCGGGCGAACTTTTGTATGAAGCCAGTGAAACCGACTGAGGCGTTGCCATGCGCGTAGGCAAACCCGTGAAGGCGCTGCCGCAACCGCTATGCGATTACTGCGGGGCGAAAGCCGTGCTCGCGCGCGCAGGCGACGAAAGCTATCCGTATCGCGACGATCACGGTCCCGTGTGGCTCTGCGCGCCGTGCCAGGCGTGGATCGGCATTCACGCGCGCAGCACGCGCCATGTGCCGCTTGGACGGCTCGCCGACGCCGCGCTGCGCGACGCGAAGAGCCGTTTGCACGATGCGCTCGAACCGCTCGTCGCCGGCAAGGTGCGACGCGATGGCGTGAACGCATTCGAAGCGCGTGCGAAAGCGATCCGCTGGGTCGCGACGGAACTCGGCTTCGATCCGCTGCCCAATTCGATTCACATGCTGACGCTCGATCAATGCGAGCAGGCGCTTCGCTTTGTCGAGGCGTTCATGGCCGCGCGACGCAGCAGATGATTGCGTTGGCCTTTGTGTGATCGCGAATCGCGATGTCGCGCGCGCGGCGCTCAATCGCGCGGCCAGACGCCTGAACTGCCGCGCCGATGACTGTCGACGAGATGCGTGTCGATGATGCCCGTCGCTTCCATCAACGCATGCATCGTCGTCGGCCCGACGAAAACGAAACCGCGCTTGCGCAATGCCTTGCTCAACGCAACCGATTCGTCAGATGTCGTGGGGATTTCAGCGATCGTTTGCGGGGCAGGCGTCGCGTGCGGCTGGAACGACCAGATCAGCGCAACGAGTCCGCCCTCTTCGCGCAAGCGGACAGTCGCCGCAGCGTTCGCGATCGTCGCCAGAATTTTCGCGCGGTTGCGGATGATCCGCTCGTCGGCCATCAATCGTTCGACGTCGTTCTCGTCGAACGCGGCCACCGCGTCGGGGTCGAAGTGGCCGAATGCCTCCCGGAAAGCCTCGCGCTTGCGCAGAATCGTCGCCCACGAGAGCCCGGACTGGAACGCCTCCAGGCTCAACCGCTCGAACAGTCCGCGCTCGTCGCGCACGGGCATGCCCCACTCGGTGTCGTAGTAGTGCTTGAGCAGCGGATCGACAGCGGCCCACGGCGGACGCGCGAGGCCATCGGCACCGATGACGGCGTCGAGCGGCTGTGGCTTCTTCGGGCGCGCTGCCTTCTTTGCGGCGGCACGCGCTTCTTTGACGGCGGGCTTCGCGGTGGCGGATTCCGTTTTGTGCTTTTTTGCGGGACTGGTTTTCTTCATGCTCGAATCAGTGAGTTTGCTCGATGCGCGTGCTTTGCGCCGACGCGCGCCTATTGTCGTATCGCTCTTCTATCGACGGCAAGGATTGCGATAGCGAATGACGCGGCCACTGCAAGCACGCTGACATTTGCGTATGCTTGTGCGTATCGAAAGTGCCCATATATACGGGTGCGAGTGGCCGCCGCCGGACGTGCCGGCAAGCTGGCCCCTTCAAGGCTCAGGCCCGTCAAAAGCGGCAGACGCAAGTGGCGCTGCCCTGCAAATCAAGGAGAGATTCACACATGCCCGCGTACGCTAAAACTCCGGAAGCATTGGACCGTCTCACGCCTGAGCAGCGTCGCGTGACGCAGGAGAGCGGGACGGAACGCCCCTTTTACAACGAGTTCTGGGACAGCAAGGACGCGGGCTTGTACGTCGACGTCGTATCGGGCGAACCGCTCTTCACGTCGCTCGATAAATTCGACAGCGGCTGCGGCTGGCCGAGCTTCACGAAGCCGCTCGAGGACGAACACGTCGTCGAGTTGCGCGACACGACTCACGGAATGATCCGCACGGAAGTGCGCTCCAAACACGGCGACAGTCACCTCGGCCACGTTTTTCCGGACGGTCCGCGCGAAGCGGGCGGGCTGCGGTACTGCATCAATTCCGCGTCGCTGCGGTTCATTCCCGTATCGCGCCTCGAAGAGGAAGGCTATGGGCAATACCGCAGCCTCTTCGACAACGCAAAGAAGTAAGTAAGCTCGCGCGATAGCGGCCTGGTGGTCCACGCCGCTGTCGCGCGCGGTGACGATGTCGATCGCGACATAAATCGCGGCGGCGCTAGCGGGCTGCGTGCAATGCTACCGGCAGCGCTTCGATCGCATCGCCGATCCGTATCTCCCCGCCCTTCACGACGCGTGCCGTAATGCCGCCGAATCCGCGCACGGCGTTGTAGCCGCCTGTACCCAGCACTTCTTCCATGCGCGAACACGGATGGCACTCGCCCGTCGTTTGCGGCACAGCGTCGCCGATCCGGAATTGCCGATCTTTCAGCGCCATCAGGTTGATGCCCTCCGTCACGATGTTGCGCCGCAGGTCGCTCGCGGCAACCTCGCTGCGTGCCAGATGACTCGCGATGCTGCGCAGACTTTCGGCCTGAATCAGCGTGACCTGCCGTTCGCCGCCACGGCTCGCGTAGTGGTCGCCGACGAGGCCCATATCTGCGTCGATCAGCGCCGTTTCGACAATGGTCATCGCGACTTTTCGCCGCGTGCGCAGGCCTATCCAGGCGATCCTGCCGGGACGGATCGGACCGTTGATGAGCCTCGCGAGCGGCGACGAAGGATTGAGCGGCATGGGCAACCTGCGGATGCGGGTGGAAACGATATGGATCAGCGGAACGTGCGCCACAGTGCAACGCGCATCCACGCGTCTTTATACTATCGCCCATCGGATAACAGGACCCGCAAATGAAACGAGCAGTACTCACGGCTGCGCTCGCCGTCGGCCTCGTGCAACCGTCGATGCATGCGGTCGCGCAGACGGTCGCCGATCAGTGTTTCGCGATCGGCGATATCGCCGGTCAGGTCGCCTCCTGGCGCCTGCACAAAAAGACCAAGGCGCAGGCGCAGGATCAGGCGCGGAAGTACTACAAGGACGCGTCGGATCGTCAGGCCGTCGATGCGGTGATCGAGCGGGTCTACAGCGGCGCGGCGATGACGCCGGACCAGGCCAGCATGCTCTTCACGCAGCAATGCGCGCAACAGAAGAAGCCGTCGGGCGCGCAGTAATCTCACGCACGCGTCACCACGCGTGCAGACGTACAAGCGCGAAAATCTGCGAGCTCGCATAGAGCAGCAGACCGATGCAGCCGCCCACGATCGTCCCGTTGATGCGGATGTATTGCAGATCCTTGCCGATGTTCAATTCGATCTGCTCCGACATGTCACGCGAATCCCAGTTCTTGACGGTATCGCTGATGTGGCGCGTCAGATAGCCGGCGAAATCCGGCGCCATCGCGCGCGCCGCTTCTTCCATATGCTGATTCAGCGAACGGCGCAACGCTTCGTCGTTCGCGAGTTCGCGGCCGATCCACTGTCCCATCGCCGACACCTTCGTGCGCAGCACGGAGTCGCCGCGCTCCAGATCGACGCGCAGCCAGTCGCGCAACTGGCCCCACAAGTCGCGGACGTATAGCGCGAGATTCTCGCTGTCCTTCACGTAGCTTTTGATCTCTTCGCCCTTCTGCAGAAAGACGGGATCGGACTTCAACCTGACGATCAGGCGTGCCGCCGCTTCGTCGAACTTGCGGCGCAATTTGTGTTCGGGGTCTTCGCTCACGCGCAGCAACATGTTGTTCACCGCTTGCGCGACGACATTCGCGCCGCTTTCGCCGAGCCACTCCGACGGCATCAGCTTTTCCAGCGTCGGATACTCGCGCTTGAACCAGTCGACGATCTGCTCCGCGATGAACGCGCGGACACCCGGCTCGCGAAGCAGCGCCATCAGATGCTCGATGCCATCGTCGAGCAGTTGCTGATGCCGGCCATCGCGCGTCAACGTATCGAGAATCGCGCCCGTTGCCTTCGACAGATCGATTCTGTCGAGCATTGCGTCGAGCGCATCCTTGATGAAACGCTGGATGCGCGCGTCGTCGAGGAGTTCGAGTATCCCGGCCGTCAGCTTCACCACGTAGTCGCCGAGGCGCTGCGTGTTCGCATCGACGCATAGCCAGTTCGTGACGCTCTGCGCGGGATCGTGCTTGCGGATCAAACCGACTATCGACGATTCGTCCAGAAACTTCTCGCGCACGAAGAGCGCGAGATTGTCGGCGATCTTGTCCTTGTTCTGCGGAATGATGGCCGTGTGCGCGGCCACGCCTGGAATCGGCACGCGCCGGAACAACGCGACGACGGCGAACCAGTCGGCGAGCGCGCCGACCATCGCCGCCTCCGCCACGGCCTTGACGCCATCGACCCACATGCTCGCGCGCATGAACGCGGTCGTCACGAAGACGGCAGTGGCGATCAAAAGCAAAAGCGTCGCGCGACGCTTCGCATGCTTGAGTTCTAGTACCTTGTTCATTGGACTGGCTTGGGTCGGTTCATTGGTATTCGGGACGCAGCAGATATTCGCGCGCGCCGGGGTCTTCGACGCGTTGACACTAGATTAACCGCCGTGCTGTACTGCCGCCTCGTCACGAATCAGTCGACGCCCATGCTCACCTGTCCCGCTCGCTGGTTCGCAAGCGCGGAGGTGGCGCTGCGTCGACTCTCGTTCAACGGAGGCTTGTTTGTTTTCGAATTCGCAGATTCCTCGCGCGACGATCCAGGCCTACCTGGAGACGCACTACCGCGTGCACGGTTCGATGCCGGCGACGCTGAAGATTGGCGAATTCAACGCGTCGCTGGCTGCCATTCACGACGCGCACGGCGTGCGCAGTAGCGCGTTCATCACCGCATGCAATCCGTTCAGTCAACTGCTCGACGATGCGGCCAATACCAGCCGGCAGCTTGCGCTCGCTCGCGAACTCTCGCAGCGCGGATTGACGTTTATCGATGGCGTCGGCGAGCACCCGTCCAACGGCTGGCGCGGCGAGCCGAGTTTTCTCGTGCTAAGGGTGTCGGTCGAGGATGCCAAGGCGTTTGGGTTGCAGTTCGGGCAAAACGCGGTCGTCTGGTGCGGTGGCGATGCGGTGCCGCAGTTGGTGCTCTTGCGGTAGGTTTCTGATGGGCTTTGTGCGCTGTCGCTCGCCGGAAAGCGGCTCGGTTGGCGAGTTGGCGGGAAATATGTAGTAGACACCACAAGTCACGTATCAAATACTACGCATAGGTGGATTTGCATCGGAAAACCAGCGAAACCCGCATTTGACGCAAAATATCTCGTGCCGGAGCCGAAATTCCGTGAAACATACGGCGGGGCATCGGCTAAGTCATTGCATTGTAATGGTTTCTTCGATTGGCTGGTTTTCTTAAGGTTGTTTCACGGATTCTGCGGCAAGTCCTTGCTGATTAAAGATTTTCAGCGTGAACGGTGTTTTTCGCGTTCTACGAGTTGCGCGTCGCCTATAGGACGCCAACCGCTAAAACCCACGTTACTGCCACTGTCGCGTCGTGGCTGAAGCGCTCTTGGGAGCACTGTCCGGCTCCTCGTGAATATTTATTCGGATAGCTTATTATTTTCGAGATAACGACGGGAGATTTAGCTCGTGCTGATCGCGTCCGATGACAGGTTCGTGGGTGACTCCGCGGCGCTTTCAGTGATAGCGCTCTGTCTATTCGCGGCTTTCGCGCGTGACTGCGGCGCTCGGTGCATAGGTGTTGCGTTTGTCGAACGATGTGCGGGTGCGTGATCTGCTTTTTGAAGCTCAGTTTTTCACTTCGATTCGCATGGCGATGCGTGTTGTTCCTCGGAGCCAGTGGTCGTTCGGCACGCGTGCGGCAGATCGGACTACGCGCCGATCTGAGCCATGCGGTCCACGCCGTTGTGCGCGAGGTCCATGCGCCAGCGCGTACTTCACGTCGCTTGTACGTCTTAGCGAGCCGGCGCCAAATCCGTAAATGAACTGGGCGTGTTCGGTCACGTGTGAAGGTTCGCTGAAAATTCGGCAAAGCACCTCGCCTTTGTCACGTCTGTCGCGTTCCACAGACTGCGCCCAATGCGCGGCATGCATCTCGCACTGTCCGTTTGCCTAGTGGTAATTCCAGAATTCTCAGGGGTTCGGTTATTTTTCGCTGCGTCGGCGAAAGAGGCGAGATGCGAAGTTGGTCGGAACACTGTCGCTCTCGAATCGGCGCTTTGGGTTTGGGAGGTCGAATGGATTCGCCGCGATGAGCCGCGGGACGGGTTCACATCAGTTGCGCAGAATCCTGTTTTGGCATTGACGGCGTGGCGACGGCATAGGACGTCCGCGCCACAAAATCTCGCAATCGACGCGCAGCGGCTGGACCGCGGTTTGGGTTTGGCTCGAACCACTCTTGCGTTTGATCGAGCATCGTGGAGCGCCGACGCACGCCGAGTGAGGTGTTTAGCGTTTGGGTACTTTGCGTCTCGGGTCGCGGGTCGTGGCTCGTGGCTCGTGGCTCGTGGCTCGTGGCTCGCGGCTCGCGGCTCGCGGCTCGCGGCTCGCGGGTCTCGGGTCTCGGGTCTCGGGTCTCGGGTCTCGGGTCTCGGGTCTCGGGTCTCGGGTCTCGGGTCTCGGGTCTCGGGTCTCGGGTCTCGGGTCTCGGGTCTCGGGTCTCGGGTCTCGGGTCTCGGGTCTC
>NZ_JAYMRZ010000026.1:0-125033 GCF_038900715.1 Paraburkholderia phymatum
ATCAACACCGACTGCGGTAAGCTTCATTCGGGGTTCTCCTTCCTCAAGTGGTTTGTTTCGCTACTTCCACTTTGGCACATCTGATGCCGTCGGCTGTGAGAACCCCCCTTCATCCTGGTTACTCCCCAATCTGCACCTACTGTCAGCCCTTGCGGGGGGAGGCGTCCATTCCATTTCCTTATTTGAGGAAAGGGATCATCCGCGACAGCAGACCGTCGCGATCGAGCCATTGATGTTTGATGGCCGCCAGCATGTGCAGCACGACCAGCCCGAGAAGCGTGTAATTGAGCACGATGTGGACCGACTTCAGCACTTCCTTGAGGTGCGGATCGGGGGCGATCAGACGCGGCAGCGGCACGAGCCCGAGATAGACGACGGGCACGTTCGCCGCCGAGCTGAACAGATAGCCCGACACGGGAATCGCGACCATCAGCACATACATCAGGAAATGCGTGAGATGCGCGATGCCGCGCTGCCATGCGGCCATATGCGCGGGCATCGGCGGCACGGCATGCGTCGCGCGCCAGAGAAGGCGCAGCACGACGAGCGCGAACACGGTCACGCCGATCCATTTGTGCCACGAGAAGTACTTGAGCTTGGTCGGCGTGAAGCCGGGGATGTCCGTCATCACCCAGCCGAGTGCAAAGCCGCCGACGATCAGCAGCGCGATCAGCCAATGCAGTGCAATGGCCGTCGACGTGTACGACGAAGCCCGTGCGGAGAACGAACGAAGCGAAGAAGTGTGTGCCATGACAGAACCGACGCCAACCTGTAAGTTAAACGACGCAGTCGATGCCGTTATTCCGCCGCGCCCAATCCCGGCGCACCAACGGCTCCAACGGCTCGCGGCGCTAATCGTACCGCAAGCCGCATCGGCTGGCTGGCGGCTTTGCACGCGGCGCGAAATTTGCTGTCGGGGTTTGAACCCGCGGGCGCAGCATCTGTCGGACCAGGCCCGCGGGAAGCCGACGAACGTCAGTCCATTCACCGGGCATCCGTCAGCGCACACCGACGGACGTCATCCCGGCGAGCTTTGATACTATTGCCCCCAAGCCGCGCCGCGCGCCCTCCCGCATGCCCTTGCACGCCGCATGCAGCGCGTCGCGCCGTAACCGGCTGTAAGGTCCAACCACAGACACGACGACACATCGCTTCCTGTTTTCCGATCGCCTGCATGGAACATGACCATCTGATTGCCTGCCACGAATGCGACGCGCTGCTCCAGAAACCCCGCCTCGGACGCAGGCGGACGGCGCGCTGCCCGCGATGCGGCGCGATTCTGTATGGGAGCGCGTCGGGACGGCTGGAGGGCATCACCGCGATGACGATGGCCGCGCTCATCACGTTTCTGATCGCGCAGGGCTTTCCGATCGTTGAGCTGGAAACCAACGGCATCACGTCGCAGACCAGCCTGATCGGCGCCATCGTCGCGCTGTGGAACGAAGACATGCAGATCGTCGCGGTGATGGTGTTCTGCTCGACGTTCCTTTTCCCGCTCACCGAACTGACGGCGCTGCTCTATCTGCTGATCCCCATTCGCGCCGGCATCGTGCCGCCCGGTTTCAACCAGGTGCTGCGCGCGATCCAGTTCGTGCGTCCGTGGGGCATGATCGAAGTGTTCATGCTCGGCGTGCTCGTGACGATCGTGAAAATGGTGAGTCTCGCGCGCGTGATCCCCGAGGCGGCGATGTTCGCGTTCGGCGCGCTCACGCTGATGTTCGTCGTGGTCGTCACCTTCGATCCGCGCACGCTGTGGGACGTCGCCGAAGGTCTCGGCGTGCTGCAGGCGCGGCGCGAGCGCCACGCGCGCGAAGACGAAGCGGACGACGGCGATGCCGATCCGGCCGGACGCGACGCAGGCGAACCGGGCGTCGATGGCACAGCCGCGCCGCATCAGGGATGACCGGCCGATGAAATACACGACGGCCTCGCGCGCCGGTCTCGTCGCCTGTCACGCATGCTCGCGCGTGCAGCCGCGCGTGCGCTCGAAAGAGCCGCAACGCTGCACGCGCTGCGGCGCGCTCCTGCACCGGCGCAATCCCGACAGCCTGATGCGCACCTGGGCGCTCCTGATCGCGGCCGCCGTGCTCTACATTCCCGCGAACCTGCTGCCCGTCATGCATACGTCATCGCTGCTCGGCGCGGAGGACGACACCATCATGAGCGGCGTCGTCTATTTCTGGACGTCGGGTGACTGGCCGCTCGCCGTCATCGTGTTCGTCGCGAGCATTCTCGTGCCGATGCTCAAGCTCACGGTGCTCGCGCTTCTGACCATCACCGCGCAACGCCATTCGACATGGCGTCCGCAGGAGCGCACGAAGCTCTACCGGATCGTCGAGCGCATCGGCCGCTGGTCGATGCTCGACATCTTCGTCATCACGCTGACGGTCGCGCTCGTGCGCTTCAAGTCGCTCGCCGTCATCACGGCGGGGCCGGGCGCGCTTGCATTCGGCTCGGTCGTGATCCTCACGATGATTGCGTCGATGCAGTTCGATCCACGCCTCATCTGGGACGACGTGGACAGACGCACAGGCGACGCAGCCCGCGCGAACCGCAATACTTCAGGACCCACCACATGAATAGCCCTCAAGAGCCGACGCCACCGGGCGGCGAGCCGCGCAACGAGCCGCCCGTCCCTGAACCCGAGATCGTCACGAAACGCGGCTGGCTGCCTTCCGTCGTCTGGGTGATTCCGCTGATCGCGGCGCTGATCGGCGTCGGACTCGTGGTGAAGTCGGTGCTGGAAAAGGGGCCGACCATCACGATCACCTTCATCAGCGCGGAAGGGCTCGAGCCCGGCAAGACGAAGGTCAAGTACAAGGACGTCGATATCGGCTTCGTGAAGTCGATCAGGCTTGCGAAGAACCATTCGCGCGTCAACGTCGAGGTCCAGCTGACGAAGGAAGCCGAAGACTTCGCGGTGAAGGACAGCCGCTTCTGGGTCGTGCGTCCGCGCATCGGCGCGAGCGGCGTGTCGGGGCTCGGCACGCTGCTGTCGGGCGCGTATATCGGCGTGGACGGCGGCCGCGCGACGGAAACGCAGACGCAGTTCGTCGGCCTCGAATCGCCGCCCGCCGTCACCGTCGACCAGAAAGGCCGCCAGTTCACATTGCGCGGCGAATCGCTCGGCTCGATCGACATCGGCTCGCCCGTGTTCTACCGGCGCGTGCAGGTCGGCCAGGTGACGGGCTTCTCGCTCGACAAGGACGGCACGGGCGTGACCGTGCAGGTGTTCGTGAGCGCGCCGTTCGATCAGTACGTCGGCACGAACTCGCGCTGGTGGCACGCGAGCGGCGTCGATGTGCGGCTCGATTCGAGCGGCTTCAAGCTGAACACGCAGTCGCTCGCGACGGTGATCGTCGGCGGCCTCGCGTTCCAGTCGCCGCCGGGCCAGGCCGTCGGCGCACAGGCGCCGAACAACATGACGTTCCGCCTCGGCTCGGATGAAGGGGATGCGATGCGCGAGCCCGACGGCGAGCCCGTGCGCGTCGTGATGAACTTCAACCAGTCGCTGCGCGGGCTGTCGCTCGGCGCGGCCGTCGATTTCCGCGGCATCGTGCTCGGCCAGGTGACGAACATCGGCGTCGAATACGATCCGCAGACGAAGAACTTCACGATGCCCGTCACGTTGGACCTGTATCCCGACCGCCTGCGCCGCCGCACCAAGGGCCAGCCCGTGCCCGACACGGGCACGGAAGCGAGCCACAAGATGCTGCAGGCGCTCGTCAAGCACGGCCTGCGCGGCCAGCTGCGCACGGGCAACCTGCTGACGGGTCAGTTGTACATCGCACTCGACCTGTTCCCGAAAGCGCCCGCCGCGACCATCGACGTTTCGCGCGATCCGATCGAGCTGCCGACGATTCCGAACACGCTCGACGAACTGCAACTGCAGGTCGCCGACATCGCGAAGAAGCTCGATCAGGTGCCGTTCGACCAGATCGGCAACAACCTGAACACCGCGCTGAAGCACGCCGATCAGCTCTTCACGCGGCTCGACAAGGAAGTCGTGCCGCAGGCGCGCGACACGCTCACGGCCGCGAAGCAGACGTTCGGCTCGGCGGAAGCGACGCTGCAGCAGGACTCGCCGATGCAATCCGACGTGCATCAGGCGCTGCAGGAGCTGACGCGCACGCTGCAATCGCTGAACGCGCTGTCCGACTATCTCGAACGCCATCCCGAATCGCTGCTGCGCGGTAAATCAGGAGACAAGCCATGACGTTTGCCCGCGTCCCCCGAACGATGCGCGTTGCCGCGCTGGCGGCGTCCGCCATGCTGCTTGCGGCGCTTGCCGCGTGCTCGTCGCCGGCGAGCCGCTTCTATACGCTCTCCGCCGGCGACGCGTCGCCGGATGCCGCGCGCACCGCGAGCAACCCTGCGTTCCTGATCGAAGTGCCGCCCGTCGACGTGCCGTCGCAAGTGGCGAAAAACCAGCTCGTCGTGCAGACGGGCCCGACCCAGGTGCAGGTGCTCGAACAGGAGCGCTGGGCGTCGCTGCCCGGCGACGAGATCCGCCGCGCGCTGTCCGGCACGCTGACGCAGCAACTGGGCACGATCGACGTGTACGGCACGCCGTATCCCGATCGCGTGCCCGTGTACCGCATCAGCGTGAACGTGCAGCGCTTCGAGTCGTGGCCCGGCTCGCACGCGCTGATCGACGCCGTATGGAGCGTGCGCGCGGTGCGCACACAGGCGGTGCTGACGTGCCGCAGCGTGGTCGGCGAGCCGGTGTCCGGCGGCTATGACGCGCTCGCCGAAGGCCATCGGCGTGCGGTCCAGCAGATCTCGACGGAAATCGCGGCCGCCGTGCGCAATCTCGCGGCGACGCCGGCGCGCGGCGCGAGCGTGATGTGTCCGGCGTCGGCGGCCGGGCCGGCTGGCGCTTCAGCGGTGCCTTCCGCGCCTTCCGGACCTTCCGCGCCGAACACCGCTGGGTCGAACGCGGGATCAAAGGGCTAAACAGGCTCACGCGCGCGACGAGACGTGCGCGCACGCAAGCGCCCACGCGCGATCCAACCCCGAGGCACAGCGAGGCGACCGCGTACAATGTCGCCTTGACCCACGCCTTGCGGCAACCTCCATGTCCTTCGAATTTTTCATCCCCTGCCCGCGCGGCCTCGAAGCCGCGCTTGCCGCCGAACTCGCCGAGATCGCCTCGCGTCATCTGAACGGCGCGCCGTTCACCGCCGGCGAGCAGGTGCCCGGCGGCGTGCACTTCAAGGGCGGCTGGGCAGCCGGCATGGCCGCCAATCTGCATTCGCGCATCGCGAGCCGTGTGCTGCTGAAAATCGCGCATCGTCCGTATCGCAACGAGCAGGACATCTATGCGCTCGCGCTCGAACAGCACTGGGAACAATGGTTCTCGGCGAACGAAACGCTGCGCGTCGACGTCACCGCAATCAAGTCGCCGCTGCGCAGCCTCGAATTCGCGACGCTGCGCGTGAAGGACGCGATTTGCGACCGTCTGCGCGACAAGACGGGCGCGCGTCCGAGCATCGATACGGGTTCGCCCGACGTGCGTGTATTCGCGTTCGTGACGGCAACCGACTGCACGCTGTATCTCGATACTTCCGGCGAGCCGCTCTTCAAGCGCGGCTGGCGCCTCGACAAGGGCGCGGCGCCGCTGCGCGAAAATCTCGCGGCGGGCATTCTGCGCCTGACTGGCTGGACGCCGGGCACGCCGCTGTACGACCCGATGTGCGGCAGCGGGACGTTCCTCGCGGAAGCCGCGCAAGTCGCGCTGCACATCGCGCCGGGCGTCGATCGCCGGTTCGGGTTCGAGAAGTTCAGGCAGTACGACGTATCGGCGTGGCAAGCGCTGAAGGTCGCCGCGCAAGACGCGAAGCGCGCGGCGCGCGCGGGCCGCGGAAATCTGCTGATCTTCGGCAGCGACATCTCCGACAACATGCTGGAGAAGGCGCGCGCGAATTTCGAGCGCGCTGGTTTTCCCGCGCTGCCGCTCAAGCAGCTCGACGCGCGCAACATGACGCCGCCTGCCAGCGACGCCGGCATTCTCGTCGCGAACCCGCCGTATGGCGAGCGGATCGAGGTGCGCGGGCGCGGCCCGCGCGGCGAGATACGTAATACGGGACGTGAAGAAGGCGGCTTCCGGCGCGCGGAAGCGGATGCGGGCGATATCGCCGAGTTCTTCCAGTCGTTCGGCGATGCGCTCAAGAAGCGCTTCACCGGCTGGCACGCGTTCGTGCTGACGTCGGATCGCAAGCTGCCGGGGCAACTGCGCCTGCGCGAGTCGGCGAAAACGCCGCTGTATAACGGCGCGCTCGAATGCCGGCTGTTCCGCTTCGATCTGATCGCCGGAAGCGTGAGGCAGCGGCCGGCTGCCGACGAGCCGAAGGCGTAAGCGGTTTTTCCGCTTCGGCGGCTTGTTTCGGTGGCTCATTGAGTGAAAGTGAAAGCGGGCGCAATGCCCGCTTTTTTATCGCCTGCGCTCGCGGCGTCGGTCAACGAGACTCAACGCTACTGACAGAACGGTGTCAGCAGCCCGCCCGCACACTTCTCCTGCGCCATCCGGCGACACATCCACAGGAGAACGTCATGTCAGCACAACCCAACCGCGCCATCGCCTGGTTCGAGATCCCGTCCGTCAACTTCGAGCGCGCCGTCCGTTTCTACGAGGCCGCGCTCGATACGACGCTGCGCCGCGAAGACTTCGGCATGCCGATGGCCGTCTTCAGTTACGACGAGCCGTCGACGGGCGGCTGCATCGTCCAGAGCCCGACCATGGAACCGTCGTCGACGGGCTCGCTCGTCTACCTGAACGCGCGCCCGACCGTCAACGCGACGCTCGAACGCGTGAAGCGCGCAGGCGGCAAGGTTGAAGGGCCAGCCGTGCAGTTGCCGCACGACATCGGCTGGATCGGCTTTTTCACCGATACGGAAGGCAACCGCGTCGGCCTTCACTCGAAGACCAACGAGTAACGCGTCGGCAGACGTGACCGCCATCATCTTGCGTTGGACGGAAGCAGGCGCCTAAGCGCGCCCATTCCGGTCGACAGGAGCGCGTCGTGCGGCGCTATCATCGCGGGAGATTCCCCGTCTATTTCCGCGAGACACCCACGATGACGCGTCGCGCCGACCGCCTGTTCCAGATCGCCGAGCTGCTGCGCGGCCGGCGTCTGACCACCGCGCAGCAACTGGCGGACTGGCTGCACGTGTCGCTGCGCACCGTCTATCGCGACGTGCAGGACCTGCAACTGTCGGGGGTGCCAATCGAAGGAGAGCCGGGCATCGGCTATCGGCTGAGCCGCAGCGCGAGCCTGCCGCCGCTCACCTTCACGGCCGACGAACTCACGGCGCTCGCCGCCGGCGCGCGGATGCTCGAATCATGGGGCGGCGAAAGCATGGCGGCGGGCGCACGCGGCGCACTCGCGAAGATCGCGTCGGCGATGCCCGCCGACAAGCGCGCGGCCATCGACCGCCTCGCGTTCTTCGCGCCGTCGTTTCATATCGACGGGAATGTCTCCGCGATCGTCGATACGCTGCATCGCGCGATCGACACGCGGCACGTGGTCAGCTTCGCGTATCAGGACAAGAACGGCGCCGCGACGCAGCGGCGCGTGTGGCCGCTCGCGCTCGCGTACTGGGGCGCGCGCTTCACGCTCGGCGCGTGGTGCGAGCTGCGCGGAGACTTTCGACACTTCGCGCTCGCGAATATCGACGACCTGAAAGTACACGAGCCGTTTCCCGATGTAGCGGGAAGACGGCTCGCGGATTTCATGCGCAGCATCGGCGTGAAGCCGCGCTGAGCGAATTGTCGTGACGCTCGATCTCGACACCCGATGAAGCGCGCGAGGCGCCTTTGAAAGCGCCCCGCTGCGTACTTCATCAATCGACGGATTTCACCATGTCTTCGATCACCTTCTTCGCATCGCCGAAGACCATCATCGTCTTGTCCATGTAGAAGAGATCGTTGTCGAGACCGGCGTAACCCGCCGCCATCGAACGCTTGTTGACGATCACCGTGCGCGCCTTGTACGCCTCGATGATCGGCATGCCCGCGATCGGCGACTTCGGATCGTTCTTCGCGGCCGGGTTCACCACGTCGTTCGCGCCGAGCACCAGCACCACGTCGACCTGGCCGAACTCACCGTTGATGTCCTCCATCTCGTGGACGATTTCATACGGCACTTCGGCTTCCGCCAGCAGCACGTTCATGTGACCGGGCATGCGGCCCGCGACAGGGTGAATCGCGTACTTCACGTCGATGCCCTTTTCGACGAGCTTGTCGGTCAGTTCCTTCAGCGCGTGTTGAGCGCGCGCGACGGCGAGACCATAGCCCGGCACGATCACGACGGTCTCGGCATTGCCGAGCATGAACGACGCATCTTCCGCCGAGCCCGACTTCACCGGCTTCTGCTCCGTCGAGCCGCCCGCCGCTGCCGCGCCCGGCTCGGCACCGAAGCCGCCGAGAATCACGTTGAAGAACGAGCGGTTCATCGCCTTGCACATGATGTACGACAGGATCGCGCCGGACGAGCCGACCAGCGAACCGGCGATAATCAGCATCGCGTTGTTCAGCGAGAAGCCGATGCCCGCCGCCGCCCAGCCCGAGTACGAGTTCAGCATCGACACGACCACGGGCATGTCCGCGCCGCCGATCGGGATGATGATCAGCACGCCCAGCGCGAACGCGATCAGCGTCATGATGATGAACGGCAGCCAGGATTGCGTGAGGAAGAAGATCACGCCGAAGCCGATCATCGCGAGCGCGAGCAGCAGGTTGATCAGATGCTGGCCCGCATAGACGACGGGCGCGCCCTGGAAGAGCCGGAACTTGTACTTGCCCGACAGCTTGCCGAACGCGATCACCGAGCCGCTAAAGGTAATCGCGCCGACGAACGTGCCGATGAACAGTTCGATCCGGTTGCCGTACGGCAGGAAGCCGGGAATGCCTTCCTCGGCGCCGAGGCCGAACGCGGCCGGCTCCGACACCACCGCATACGCGATACACACGGCTGCCATACCGATCAGCGAGTGCATCGCCGCGACCAGTTCCGGCATCTTCGTCATCTCGACGCGCGCGGCGACGAACGCGCCGATCCCGCCGCCCACCACCAGCGCAACGAACACAAGCGCCAATCCAAGCGACAGATTCGAACCGAGCACGGCAGCCTGCTTCGCGATCAGCGCGACGGTTGTCAGGATCGCGATCGCCATGCCGACCATGCCGAACACGTTGCCGGCGCGCGCGCTCTTCGGATTCGACAGCCCCTTGAGCGCCTGGATGAAGCAGACCGAGGCGATCAGATAAAGGAGCGTAACGACGTTCATGCTCATTTACGCACCCTCCTTCGAACCACCGGGAGCCGCGATCTTCTTCGGCTCCTTCTTCTTGAACATCTCCAGCATCCGCCGTGTGACGAGGAACCCGCCGAACACGTTGACGGCGGCGAGCGCCACGGCGATCGTGCCGAAGAACTTGCCCGCGCCGCCGACCGTCAGGCCCGCCGCAAGCATCGCGCCGACGATGACGATCGCCGAAATCGCGTTCGTTACGGCCATCAGCGGCGTGTGCAGCGCCGGTGTCACGTTCCACACGACGTGGTAGCCGACGTAGATCGCCAGCACGAATATGATCAGGTTGATCACGGTATGGTTGATGACTTCCATCTCCCGTCTCCTCTTCCCTTATGCCTTGCGCGTGACTTCGCCGTCGCGTGCCAGCAGCGTGGCCGCGACGATGTCGTCCGCGAGATCGATATTGAGCGCGCCTTCCTTCGTGACGATCAGCTTCATGAAGTCGAGCAGATTGCGCGCGTACAGTGCGGAGGCATCCGACGCGACCATCGACGCGAGATTCGTATAGCCCGCGATCGTCACGCCGTGCTTGACGACGACCTTGTCGGCTTCCGTCAGCGGACAGTTGCCGCCGCGGTTGCCTTCGTACTCGGCGCCGCGTCCGGCCGCGAGGTCGATCAGCACGGAGCCCGGCTTCATCGCCTGCACGGTTTCGACGGAAAGCAGCGTCGGCGCGGGACGGCCCGGAATCAGCGCGGTCGAGATGATGACGTCGGCCTGCTTCGCGCGCTCGTGGACGAGCGCCGACTGGCGCGTGAGCCACGAAGGCGGCATCGGCCGCGCGTAGCCGCCGACACCTTCGGCCGCTTCGCGTTCCTCGGCGGTTTCATAAGGCACGTCGAGGAATTTCGCGCCAAGCGACTCGATCTGCTCCTTCACGGCGGGCCGCACATCCGACGCTTCGATCACGGCGCCCAGGCGCTTCGCGGTCGCAATCGCCTGCAGGCCCGCGACGCCCGCGCCCAGAATCAGCACGCGCGCGGCCTTTACCGTGCCGGCGGCCGTCATCAGCATCGGCATGAAGCGCGGGTAAAGGTCGGCGGCGAGCAGCACCGCCTTGTAGCCCGCGATGTTGGCTTGAGACGACAATACGTCGAGACTTTGCGCGCGCGTCGTGCGCGGCGCGGCTTCCAGCGAGAAGGCAGTGATGCCCGCTGCTGCAAGCTTTGATGAATTCTCCGTATTAAAAGGCTCGAGCATTCCGATCAGCACCGCGCCGCGTTTAAGAAGCGGTAGTTCTGAATCGGTGGGCGTCTGGACCTTGAGAACGATCTCCGCGCCGAACGCTGTCGGCGCATCGACGAGTTCCGCCCCTGCTGCTGAATAGGCATCGTCCAGATAACTGGCTCCCGCTCCGGCGCCGATCTGTACGGTGACTCTGTGACCCTGCGACACGTACTTCTTGACCGTCTCGGGCGTCGCGGCGACGCGTGTTTCATACGGCCGCGTCTCGGCTGGCACTCCGATGTGCATCGTTAAACCTCCTCGACCATCCTCTGTTATGAAAATCTGGAATCGCCGACGAGGGGCAACGCCGGCAATGCAATAAGGCAAGTGCAACGGCAACGCACGGCTGGGGCTTCAGCCAACGCTGCAACTTTAACCGAAGTCAGGTGACGGATCGAAATCCGTAGCGATCCCGGTATTCAGGAACGCGATCCTTCGTGCTTTTTTTACCGACATGTGCTAGGCGCGCAGCGCGCCATCCTCCGTGCACCGGCAAGCCCGGCCCATAAACGGTAAAATGCCGTCCCATGAAACCGGAAACCTGGGCCCCGCATGTGACGGTGGCGGCCGTCGTCGAATGCGACGGGCGCTTTCTGCTGGTCGAAGAGCACACGCCCGCCGGGCTGCGCCTCAACCAGCCAGCCGGACATCTGGAAGCAGGCGAAACGCTGACGCAAGCCGTCATCCGCGAAACGCTCGAAGAAACGGCGCATGCGTTCGCGCCCGAGGCGCTCGTCGGCGTGTACATGACGCACTTCAGCCGGCCAGACACCGTGGACGGCCCCGCCGATGGCGTCACGTACCTGCGCTTCACGTATTGCGGCTCGACGGAAGGCTCGCCCGCCGAGGGCCGCGCGCTCGATCCCGACATCGTCCGCACGGTGTGGATGAGCGCCGACGAACTGCGCGCGTGCCCCGAGCGGCATCGCACGCCGCTCGTGATGCAATGTGTCGACGACTACCTCGCAGGCCGGCGTTTCCCGCTCGACTTCGTGCAAACGCATTCAGTCGGGCCCTCCCGATAGAACGCGTGCTTCGGCACAAGGAAAGAGCAGTCAGGCAGATCCAATGAGCAAACAGAAAGTGGTGGTAGGCATGTCGGGCGGCGTCGATTCGTCGGTCACGGCATGGCTGCTGAAGGAACAGGGTTACGACGTCGTCGGCCTGTTCATGAAGAACTGGGAAGACGATGACGACAGCGAATACTGTTCGACGCGTCAGGACTGGATCGATGTCGTATCGGTCGCGGATCTGATCGGCATCGACGTCGAGGCCGTCAATTTCGCCGCCGAATACAAGGACCGCGTGTTCGCCGAATTCCTGCGCGAATACTCGGCCGGCCGCACGCCGAACCCCGACGTGCTATGCAACGCCGAAATCAAGTTCAAGGCGTTCCTCGATCACGCGATGTCGCTCGGCGCGGAAACCATCGCGACGGGCCACTATGCGCGCGTGCGTGAAATCGACGGCCGTTTCGAACTGCTGAAGGCGAAGGATCACACGAAGGACCAGTCGTACTTCCTGCATCGGCTCAACCAGGCGCAACTGTCGAAAACGCTGTTTCCGCTCGGCGAGATTCCGAAGACGAAGGTCCGCGAAATCGCCGAGCAGATCGGTCTGCCGAACGCAAAGAAAAAGGATTCGACGGGCATCTGCTTCATCGGCGAGCGGCCGTTTCGCGACTTCCTGAACCGCTATCTGCCGACCAAACCGGGCCCGATGAAAACCACGGAAGGCAAGACGGTCGGCGAGCACATCGGCCTCGCGTTCTACACGTTCGGACAACGCAAGGGCATTGGCCTCGGCGGCAGCAAGGACGGCAGCGGCGAGCCGTGGTTCGTCGCGGGCAAGGACATTCCGTCGAACACGCTGTACGTCGCGCAAGGCCACGACCATCCGTGGCTGCTGAGCCACACGCTGACGGCGGGCAACACGAGCTGGGTCGCGGGCCACGCGCCCGACGAAGGCCACGCGTGCGCGGCGAAGACACGCTATCGCCAGGCCGATGCGGCGTGCACGTTCGGCGCCGCCGAAGGCGGCAACAGCAAGAACGCTCTCTTCTCCCTCCATTTCGCCGACGCCCAATGGGCTGTCACACCGGGGCAATCGGCCGTGCTCTACGATGGCGACGTCTGCCTGGGCGGCGGCATCATCGAGCACGCTGCGACCGCGCAGCCGGCGGTACGCCAGCCGCAGAAAGCGGCGCTGCTGACAACGCGCTGAGCCTTGCCGCGACCGGCCCGCGAGCATGATTCGCGAGCCGGTCCGCACCGGCATCGCTGCATCAAGTTCCTGTTCGTTGTATCTTCCGGGCGACGGTTGTCCCGCCGCCACCCTTGCCTGTCGCCCGGCCGCTTCGCTTCGCGCGCCGTCGGGCCTCGGCACATGCGAGCGCTGGACAACCCGCCGTATCCGCCGTACCGATCCGCAGCGCGATCCCTCCGCACACACGCACGCCGTCTTCGCGCAAGGCCGATGCAACGGACGCCGAATGCATCGGCGGCGGCGAAATCACTGCAATGGAGCTGTCATGTTCTCTCGACGTTATCTGGCGATGTGGGGTGCCCTTCTGCTGCTCGCGGGTTGCGCTGCACTCGCCGCAACCGGTCATATCGCATGGCCGTGGATCATCGTGCCCGTGCTGCTCGTCGCGCTCGGCGTCTACGATCTGACGCAGCAGCGCCACGCGATCCTGCGCAACTATCCGCTGTGGGGGCATTTGCGCTTTCTGTTCGAATTCATCCGGCCGGAGATCCGCCAGTACTTCGTCGAGGACGACACGGAAGAAAGGCCCTTCTCGCGCGCGCAGCGCAGCATCGTCTATCAGCGCGCGAAGAACGAAGTGGACAGCCGCCCGTACGGCACGGAAGTCGATGTGAAGGCGACCGGCCACGAATGGATCAGCCATTCGCTCGTGCCGACGAAGCTCGACGGTCACGACTTTCGCATCGTGGTCGGTGCGGACCGCGCGCAGCCATACTCGATGTCGATCTTCAACATCTCGGCGATGAGCTTCGGCTCGCTGTCGGCGAACGCGATCCGCGCGCTGAACCTCGGCGCGAAGAAAGGCAACTTCGCGCATGACACGGGCGAAGGCTCGATGTCGAAGTATCACCGCGAGCATGGCGGCGACATCATCTGGGAGATCGCGTCGGGCTACTTCGGCTGCCGCAACGACGACGGCACGTTCAACGCCGACAAGTTCGCGAAGCAGGCGCGCGAGCCGCAAGTGAAGATGATCGAGGTGAAGCTGTCGCAAGGCGCGAAGCCGGGTCACGGCGGCGTGCTGCCCGCCGCGAAGATCACGCCCGAAATCGCCGAAACGCGCGGCGTGCCGATGGGCCGCGACTGCATCTCACCCGCGACGCACTCGGAGTTTTCGACGCCGCGCGGGCTGCTCGAATTCGTCGGGCGTCTGCGCGATCTGTCGGGCGGCAAGCCGACGGGCTTCAAGCTGTGCATCGGCCATCCGTGGGAATTCTTCGGCATCGCGAAGGCGATGCTGGAAACGGGCATCCTGCCGGACTTCATCGTCGTCGACGGCGCGGAAGGCGGGACGGGCGCGGCGCCGCTCGAATTCACCGATCACATCGGCGTGCCGCTACAGGAAGGGCTGCTGCTCGTGCACAACACGCTGGTCGGCATCGGGCTGCGCGAGCGGATTCGCATCGGCGCGAGCGGCAAGATGATCACCGCTTTCGATATCGCGAAGACACTCGCGATCGGCGCCGACTGGGTGAACGCCGCGCGCGGCTTCATGTTCGCGGTCGGCTGCATCCAGGCGCAGACCTGCCACACGGGCCGCTGCCCGACGGGCGTCGCGACGCAGGACCCGGTGCGCCAGCGCGCGCTGATCGTCACCGACAAATCGGATCGCGTGTTCAACTTCCATCACAACACGCTGCACGCGTTGCAGGAAATCGTGCAGGCGGCCGGTCTGCGTCATCCGTCCGATCTGCGCGCGCATCACATCGTGCGGCGCGTGTCGTCGTATGAAGTACGGCTGATGTCGGACCTGCTGAAGTATCTCGAGCCGAACGATCTGATCAGCTGCAACTATCGCTATACGCTGTACGAGAAGTGGTGGCCCGTCGCGCGCAGCGATTCGTTTTCGCCGGATCTCGAACCGGCCGTCGCGTAAGCGTCGACGTCTTTGAAGCGCCAATGAAAAACGCGCGCTGGATGCGAATCCAGCGCGCGTTTTCTATTCGGGAATCGCCGGCTTACTTGTTCGACGCGATCCGCTGCTGGATATGCTGCGCGCGCGCCGCCGACGCCGGATGCGAATCGAGCATGCTCGACTTGCCGCCTTCGAGCTTCGCGATCTTGTTGAACGCCGTGACGAGGCCGGACGGATCGAGGCCTTTCTTCTTCTGGACATCGAACGAATAGTCGTCGGCTGCCGATTCCTGCGTTTGCGAGAACTGCGCGTTGATCAGCTTCTCGGAGAAATCGCCGAGCTGCGACGCCGAGATCGCGCCAGTGATGCCGCCCGCCGACGTCGCCACCGACCGCAGTGCCGACGTCGCATACGCGACCTGCATCGCCTTCTTCGTGTGGCCGAGCGCGACGTGCCCCATCTCGTGACCGACGACGCCGCGCACTTCGTCGTCCGTCATCATGTCCATCAGACCGCTGTAGACGCGCACGCAGCCGTTCGCCATCGCCCACGCGTTGACGTCCTTCGTGATATAGACCTTGTAGTTAACGGGGACGCCGTTGATGTCGCCGCCGAGCTGCGCGGCGATCTTGCTCAGGCGCTTCGTGTACGGGCTGCCGGCGCCCGCGATCTTGTTTTCCGAATCGAGCTGCGCGCACGACTTGTCGGACAGCGTGCGCACGTCGCCATCGGAGAGCGACGCGGCCTGATACGCCTGCGAGCCGGATTGAACGAGCGTATTGGGATCGAGGCTCATCCCGGAACAGGCGGCGAGTACGCCGCACGCGGCGGCAGCGAGAGCTACGCGGATAGTTTTCATGTCGAAGGTCTCTTGACGGTTGTTATCGATGGTCATGCGCCATCGACAGGCGCCCAAAAGCAAAAACGCCTGACGGGCAGGCGTTTTTAACATGTTGAAAGGCGCTTTCGTCGAAAACGAAAGATTCCTTAACATTCAATCAGTGTGGCTCGACAACGGCGCGTGGCATCGATGTTTGTTGCGCTCGCCGCGGATCGCCGGGTGCAGCTCAGGTCAGTGCCGTGTCGATGAACGACTGACGCTGCGACAGCTTCTGATAGTGCTTGTCGAGATTAGGATGCTGCTCGCGCCAGTCGAGTTGCGGCATGCGGAAGTCCAGATAGCTCAGCGCGCAGCCCACGGCGACGTCGGCGAGCGTGTAGTGATTGCCCGCGCACCACGTCTTCGAGCCGAGCCCTCGCGCCATCGCCTTCAGGCCATCATCGATCTTGTGACGCTGGCGCGCGACCCACGCTTCGCTGCGATGCGCTTCGTCGCGCAGCACGCCTTCGAGCCGGATCAGCACGGCGGCATCCATCATGCCGTCGGCGAGCGCTTCCCAGCAGCGCACTTCGACCCGCTCGCGGCCCGACTGCGGCACCAGCTTGCACACGGGCGACAGCGTATCGACGTAGTCGCAGATCACGCGCGAATCGAACACGGCCGCGCCGTCTTCCATCACGAGACACGGCACCTTGCCGAGCGGGTTGTAGTCGTGAATCGCCGTGTCCGCGGCCCAGACGTTTTCGAGTTCGAGCTTGTAGTCGATTTTCTTTTCGGCGAGCACGATCCGCGCCTTGCGGACGAATGGGCTCGACAGCGAACCGATGAGTTTCATCACATCCTGCCTCGTTTGAAATTGGCCGAAAGTATACGTGCGTTGGCGGGCATTGGCAGATTTTCAGTGCAACGCGCGTGGCGGCGCGTTGCAGGCTTCCAGCTATAGACGGATTGCAACAATGCCGGCTGGGCGCGCGCCTGTCTACCTGGCCTGACGGCCAGGCGTTCGCGCATCGATGCCGGGTGGCCGACGCGTGGATGGATGACGCGTGATTGCTGATTCGAGCGATGCGGGCACGCGCGCGTGGGTGCGGCTTGCGATCGTCGAGACAATGGCTGCACCCGAGGATGCGGGCGACGCGCGCGGGGACGCGACCGCCTCGTCGTTGCGTGAAAGACGGGCGCTCGCATGCGTGCCCCAACCCCGCGCGCGGGCCCGACGGAAGCGATTCCAGTTGGGCGATACAATCGCAGCATTGCATCGCGGCGTCGAGGCATGGAGAGATTGCCTCGCGCGCCGCCATCCAACCCGCATGATGAACCCGCCGACCGAACTCATGACCGATCTGACTCCGGCTATCGACATCTACCGTCAGCGCCGCGCGCGCGTGCTCGACGCGCTGCGCGCGACGGGCGGCGGCGTCGCGATCGTTCCGACCGCGCCCGAAGTCCTGCGCAACCGCGACGCCGACTATCCGTACCGGCACGACAGCTATTTCTATTACCTGACCGGCTTCATCGAGCCCGAAGCGATGCTCGTGCTCGACGCGAGCGCGAAGCAGAACGAACCCGCGGCGATTCTCTTTTGCCGCGCGAAGAACGCCGAGCGCGAGACGTGGGAAGGCTTTCGCTTCGGCCCCGACGCGGCGCGCGAAGCGTTCGGCTTCGACGCCGCATTCACCTTCGACGAAGTCGACGCGCAGTTGCCGCGCATCATCGCGGACAAGCCGGCGCTGCACTACGCGCTGGGCTCGTCGGAAGCGCTCGACAGCAAGGTGCGCAACTGGCTTGACGCCGTGCGCGCGCAGGGCAGAAGCGGGGTCGTCGCGCCGTCGGCCGTGCACGACCTGATGCCGCTGCTCGACGACATGCGCCTCGTCAAGGACGACCACGAACTGTCGATCATGCGCCGCGCCGCCGCGATCTCCGCGCAAGCGCACCGGCGCGCGATGGCCGCGTGCCGCCCCGGCGTGCGCGAATACGAACTCGAAGCCGAACTGCTGTACACGTTCCGCAAGCACGGCGCGCAGGCGCCCGCGTACGGCTCGATCGTCGCAGCAGGCGCGAACGCGTGCGTGCTGCACTACCCCGCCGGCAATGCCGTCGCGCAGGACGGCGATCTGATCCTGATCGACGCGGCGTGCGAACTCGACGGCTACGCGTCGGACATCACGCGCACGTTTCCCGCGAGCGGCCGCTTCACGCCCGCGCAGCGCGAGATCTACGACATCGTGCTGGCCGCGCAGCGGGCCGCGATCGACGCGACGCGCGCGGGCGCGAGCTTCGATGCGCCGCATCAGGCCGCCGTGCGCGTGCTCGCGCAGGGGCTGCTCGACACGGGCATTCTCAGGCGCGACCTGTTCGCGGGCGTCGACGACGTGATCGCCGAGCGCGCCTATACGCGTTTCTACATGCACCGCACGGGCCACTGGCTCGGCATGGACGTGCACGACGCGGGCGACTATCGCGAGCGCGGCGTGAGCGCCGATGATAGCGGCGCGCTGCCGTGGCGCACGCTGAAGCCGGGCATGACGCTGACGGTCGAACCGGGCCTCTACATCCGCGCCGCCGACGATGTGCCCGAAAAGTACTGGAACATCGGCATCCGCATCGAAGACGACGCGATCGTCACGGCAACGGGCTGCGAGCTGATCACGCGCGATGTGCCCGTCGACGCGGACCAGATCGAAGCGCTGATGCAACAGGCGCAACCCGGGCAACAGGCGCAGCCGGCACACGAGGCGGGCGCCGCCTGAGCGCAAGGAACAGACAAGAAGATGAACGATGTCCATCAGGCGGCGGCGAACGCGCCGCTCGTCCCCTCGAACACGCAGCCATTCGACTACGACGTGACGATCGTCGGCGCGGGGCCTGTCGGTCTGGCGCTCGCAGGCTGGCTTGCGCGGCGCAGCGCGACGCAGCAACTGTCGGTCGCGCTGATCGACGCGCGCGAGCCGGAAGACTCGATTGCCGATCCGCGCGCGATTGCCGTGTCGCACGGCAGCCGGATGATCCTCGAGCCGCTGCGCTGGCCCTCCGACGCGACCGCGATCCAGCGCATCCACGTTTCGCAGCGCGGCCACTTCGGGCGCACGTTGATCGATCACGCGGAACACGGCCTGCCCGCGCTCGGCTATGTGCTGCGCTACGGCTCGATCGTCCACGCGCTCGCTGAGGCCGTGCGCACGACACCCGTGCACTGGTTCAAGTCGACGAAAGCCCACCCGCCGCAGCAACTCGACGACGATGGCGTGCTGCTGCCGATCGAAAGCGCGCATGTGACGCGCACCTTGCGCACGCGCATTCTCGTGAACGCGGAAGGCGGTCTGTTCGGCGAGCAGCAGGCCGGGGCCGGTGCAACGCGCGACTACGGGCAGACGGCGCTGGTCGGCACGGTGACGCTGTCGGCCCCGCAGCCGCATGTCGCGTGGGAGCGCTTCACGTCGCAAGGGCCGATTGCGCTTTTGCCGATGGGCGGCGTGCGCGGCGCGGACTACGCGCTCGTCTGGTGCTGCGCGCCGGAACAGGCGGCGCGGCGCGCGCAATTGTCCGACGAAGATTTCCTGCACGAACTCGGCGCCGAGTTCGGCGACCGGATGGGCCGTTTCACGCAGATCAAGGGGCGCGCCGCGTTCCCGCTCGGCCTCAACACCGTCGATACGCTCGTCAAGGGCAATGTCGTCGCGATCGGCAATGCGGCGCAGACGCTGCATCCCGTCGCCGGACAGGGGTTGAATCTCGGGCTGCGCGACGCCCGTGCGCTCGCCGACGCGCTGTCGCATCACGGCGCGACGCGCAGCGCGCTCGCGGCTTTCGCGCGCCGCCGCGCGCTCGACAGGCGCATGACGATCGGCGCCACCGACACGCTCGCCCGTCTCTTCACGATCGACTTTCCGCCGCTCGCGACGCTGCGCGGACTCGCCCTCACCGCGCTCGAATTCGTGCCGCCCGTGAAGACGGCCCTCGCCCGGCAGATGATGTTCGGACAGCGCCGCTAGGCGTCGCGAAAAACGCGTGGCAGTGGCCGCCGTTCTATGATCTCGGCCACTTTCATAGAAGATTTAATGAGTTGCCTCATCGGCCGTTGCGTCTGGCTCTAGCGCGTTAACGCTAAAATAGACGTTTTCCCTCGTATTTTGCGGTACGCAAGGTGCGCTATTTTGAGCGCATCGAACGTTCGCCGCCGATGTCCGCCATGCCCACTCTCGGCTCCCACACACTGCGCAACAACCTGTTCGTCGCCCCGATGGCGGGCGTGACGGACCGGCCGTTCCGCCAGCTCTGCAAGCGCATGGGCGCGGGCTATGCGGTGTCGGAGATGGTGGCGTCGAACGCGCAGTTGTGGAAGAGCGAAAAGACGATGCGCCGCGCGAATCACGCGGGCGAAGTCGAGCCGATCGCGGTGCAGATCGCGGGCGCGGACCCGCAGATGATGGCCGAGGCCGCGCGCTACAACGTCGCGAACGGCGCGCAGATCATCGATATCAACATGGGTTGCCCGGCCAAGAAGGTCTGCAATGTCGCGGCCGGGTCGGCGCTGCTGCAGAACGAGCCGCTCGTGCAGCGAATCGTCGAGGCGGTGGTGGGCGCCGTCGGTGTCGGCCCCGGCGCCGTGCCCGTCACGCTGAAAATCCGCACCGGCTGGAACCGCGAAAACAGGAACGCGCTCAACGTCGCGCGGCTCGCCGAGAACTCGGGCATTTCGATGCTGACGGTCCACGGCCGCACGCGCGCCGACCTGTACCACGGCGAAGCCGAGTACGAAACGATTGCCGCCGTGAAGGCCGCGGTAAAGATTCCCGTGGTGGCGAACGGCGACATCACGTCGCCGCAGAAGGCGCGCGACGTGCTGGCCGCGACGGGCGCGGACGCGATCATGATCGGCCGCGCGGCACAGGGACGTCCGTGGCTCTTCCGCGAGATCGAGCATTTCCTGCGCACGGGCGAACTGATGGAAGCGCCGCGCATCGACGAAATCCAGCAGGTGATGAACGAGCACCTGGAAGATCACTATGCGTTCTACGGCGAATTTACGGGCGTTCGGACTGCGCGCAAGCACATCGGCTGGTACACTCGCGGCCTTTCCGGCGCCAATGTGTTCCGCCATCGCATGAATACGCTGGACACGACGCGCGAACAGCTGCTCGCCGTCAACGAATTCTTCGACGCGCAAAAGGCAATTTCGGAGCGCCTCGTGTACGTCGACGACGAAGTCAACAACAACGGCGAGCAGGACCAAACCGACCGACTAGCAGCATGAGCAAGCACAATATCGAACAATGTGTCCGCGACAGCCTGGGTATGTACTTCCAGGATCTCGACGGCTCCAATCCGCACGATGTCTATGACATGGTGATTTCGTGTGTCGAAAAACCGATGCTCGAGGTGGTGCTCGAGCAGGCCGGCGGCAATCAGTCGCTGGCAGCCGAGTATCTCGGCATCAACCGCAATACGCTGCGCAAGAAACTGCAACAGCACGGCCTGCTGTAGTTTCAGCGCCCTGCCACGCCTTTCATCGGCTTTTGTTCCCATCATGATCAAGCAAGCGCTCATCTCCGTTTCCGACAAGTCCGGCATCGTCGATTTCGCGAAATCGCTGTCGGACCTCGGCGTCAAGATCCTGTCGACGGGCGGCACCGCGAAACTTCTCGCGGATGCCGGCCTTTCCGTTACCGAAGTGGCCGATTACACGGGCTTTCCGGAAATGCTGGATGGGCGCGTGAAAACGCTGCACCCGAAAGTGCACGGCGGCATCCTCGCCCGCCGCGACCTGCCGGAACACATGGCCGCGCTCGAAAAGCACGGCATTCCGACCATCGACCTGCTCGTCGTGAACCTGTATCCGTTCGTGCAGACCGTGTCGAAGGAAGAATGCACGCTGGAAGACGCAATCGAGAACATCGACATCGGCGGCCCGACGATGCTGCGCTCGGCAGCGAAGAACCATCGCGACGTGACGGTCGTCGTCGATCCGGCCGACTACGCGAGCGTGCTCGACGAAATGCGCGCGAACGGCAACAAGGTCGGCTACAAGACCAACTTCCGTCTCGCGACCAAGGTGTTCGCGCACACCGCGCAGTACGACGGCGCGATCACGAACTACCTGACGAGCCTCACGGAAGAACTGCAGCACCGCGATCGCAACACGTACCCGGCCACGCTCAACATGGCGTTCGACAAGGTTCAGGACCTGCGCTATGGCGAGAACCCGCACCAGAGCGCAGCGTTCTATCGCGACATCGCGGTGCCCGCCGGCGCGCTCGCAAACTATCGTCAGCTGCAGGGCAAGGAGCTGTCGTACAACAACATCGCCGACTCGGATGCCGCGTGGGAATGCGTGAAGACTTTCGACGCGCCCGCCTGCGTGATCATCAAGCACGCGAACCCGTGCGGCGTGGCCATCGGCGCGAACGCGCACGAAGCGTATTCGAAGGCGTTCCAGACCGATCCGACCTCGGCGTTCGGCGGCATCATCGCGTTCAATCGCGAAGTGGATGAAACGGCCGCACAGGCGGTCGCGAAGCAGTTCGTCGAAGTGCTGATCGCGCCGTCGTTCAGCGAAGCGGCCAGGCAGGTGTTCGCGGCCAAGCAGAACGTGCGCCTGCTCGAAATCGCGCTGGGCGAAGGCCACAACACGTTCGATCTGAAGCGCGTGGGCGGCGGCCTGCTGGTGCAGTCGCTCGACGCGAAGAACGTGCAGCCGCACGAACTGCGCGTGGTCACGAAGCGTCACCCGACGCCGAAGGAAATGGACGATCTGCTGTTCGCATGGCGCGTCGCGAAGTTCGTGAAGTCGAATGCCATCGTGTTCTGCGCGAACGGCATGACGATGGGCGTCGGCGCGGGCCAGATGAGCCGCGTGGATTCGGCGCGCATCGCGAGCATCAAGGCGCAGAACGCGGGCCTGACGCTGTCGGGTACGGCCGTGGCGTCGGATGCGTTCTTCCCGTTCCGCGACGGTCTCGACGTGGTCGTCGCGGCGGGCGCGACCTGCGTGATCCAGCCTGGCGGCTCGATGCGCGACGACGAAGTGATCGCCGCCGCCGACGAGCACAACATCGCGATGGTCGTGACGGGCGTCCGCCACTTCCGCCACTGATCGGCTGACCCGCTTCTTCTGGAACGGCCCGGCGGTTTGCAACTGCCGGGCCGTTTTGCATTTGATTCGTTGTAGTATCGCAGGCACTGAACACGCACGGCACCTATGAGAATTCTCGGCATCGACCCAGGCTTGCGCGTCACCGGCTTCGGCGTGATCGATCAGTCCGGCCACCAGCTCACCTATGTGACGAGCGGCGTCATCAAGACGGCCGATGCCGATCTGCCGACCCGGCTCGGCACCATCTTCGAAGGCATTTCGACGCTGATCCGCCAGCATGCGCCAGACCAGGCTGCGATCGAAAAAGTGTTCGTGAACGTCAATCCGCAATCGACGCTATTGCTCGGCCAGGCGCGCGGCGCAGCAATTTGCGGGCTGGTGTCGGGCGGCGTGCCCGTCGCCGAGTACACGGCGCTGCAGTTGAAGCAGGCCGTGGTCGGCTACGGACGCGCGACCAAGGAGCAAATGCAGCAGATGGTCGTGCGGCTGCTGAGCCTCTCGGGCATCCCGTCCACCGATGCCGCCGATGCCCTCGGCATGGCGATCTGCCATGCGCACGGCGGCGGCACGCTGAGCACGCTGGGCGGCATCGCGCCCGCGCTGGCGAAGAAGGGATTGCGGGTGCGGCGCGGTAGGCTGGTGGGTTGATCCTCACGACGCACGACGCTTGAAACAACACACACGACGGAGGGTTTGACGGCTAGCTCAGCCCGGCTCGCGAAAGCGCATCCCCCTGCGCTACACTCGCGCTTTCCCTCCCGATAGAACCCGCTATGATCGGTCGCATCGCCGGCGTCCTGCTGGAAAAGAATCCGCCTCACCTTCTGATCGACTGCAACGGTGTCGGCTACGAAGTCGATGTGCCGATGAGCACGTTCTACAACCTGCCCTCGACGGGCGAAAAGGTCGTGCTGCTCACGCAGATGATCGTGCGCGAGGATGCGCATCTGCTATATGGCTTCCTCACGCCGCAAGAGCGTTCAACGTTTCGCGAGTTGTTAAAGATCACGGGCATCGGCGCGCGCATGGCGCTTGCCGTGCTGTCCGGCATGAGCGTGCAGGAACTGTCGCAGACGGTGACGATGCAGGACGCCGCGCGCCTCACACGCGTGCCCGGCATCGGCAAGAAGACGGCGGAGCGGCTCCTGCTCGAACTGAAGGGCAAGCTCGGCGCCGACATTGGCGCGGTGGCAGGCGCGGCGTCGCCGTCCGATCATGCGTCCGACATCCTGAATGCATTGCTGGCATTGGGCTACTCCGAAAAGGAAGCATTGGCTGCCATCAAGAACGTACCCGCCGGCACCGGCGTTTCCGAAGGCATCAAGCTTGCGTTGAAGGCGCTGTCGAAGGGCTGAGCGAGCCTCCACAGCGGCGATGCGTGAAGCTTCGCACACCGCTTGTCTGCGCGCACCCTGGCCGTTCGGCCAGGTCGTCGAAGGGGCCACGCGCGGTACAATGCCTGCATGATCGAACACGACAAACTCGCCGCCGAACGCATCATCGCCGCCACGCCCGTGTCGCCGAATGAAGAAGCATTCGAGCGCGCGTTGCGCCCGCGCCAGCTCGACGAATACGTTGGCCAGGAAAAGGTGCGCGGCCAGCTGGAAATCTTCATCGAGGCGGCGAGGCGCCGCTCGGAATCGCTGGATCACGTGCTGCTGTTCGGCCCGCCTGGTCTCGGCAAGACGACGCTCGCGCATATCATCGCGCGCGAAATGGGCGTCAATCTGCGGCAGACGTCGGGGCCCGTGCTTGAACGCGCGGGCGACCTCGCCGCGCTGCTGACCAATCTCGAAGCCAACGACGTCCTCTTTATCGACGAGATTCACCGGCTGTCGCCCGTCGTCGAGGAAATCCTGTACCCGGCGCTCGAGGATTATCAGATCGACATCATGATCGGCGAGGGCCCGGCCGCGCGCAGCGTGAAGCTCGATCTGCAACCGTTCACGCTGGTCGGCGCGACGACGCGCGCGGGCATGCTGACCAACCCGTTGCGCGATCGCTTCGGAATCGTCGCGCGGCTGGAGTTTTACAACGCAGAGGAACTGGCGCGCATCGTCAGCCGCTCTGCATCGCTGCTGGGCGCGCAGATTCATCCTGATGGCGCGCTGGAAATCGCGAAGCGCTCACGCGGCACGCCGCGTATCGCGAACCGCCTGCTGCGCCGCGTGCGCGACTTCGCGGAGGTCAAGGCGGACGGCAAGATCACCGCCGAGGTCGCGGATGCGGCGCTGAAGATGCTCGACGTCGACCCTGTCGGCTTCGATCTGATGGACCGCAAGCTGCTCGAAGCGATCCTGCACAAGTTCGACGGCGGACCCGTCGGCGTCGACAATCTGGCGGCCGCCATCGGCGAAGAGCGCGACACGATCGAAGACGTGCTCGAACCGTACCTGATCCAGCAAGGTTTCCTGCAACGCACGCCGCGCGGACGCGTGGCGACGCTGCTCACGTATCGGCACTTCGGCCTCGCTGCGCCGGATTCGACGAACCCGGTGAGCGGTCTGTGGAATTCGGAGCCGAGCTAAGCGGCTCTTCGATGAAAAGCACGGCGCGCGACGTTGTGCGTAGTTCTTATCTTCGCCGCCGTGTCGATCAGATTCAGCGCGCCGCTTCGGGCGCCTTCTTGAAGTTGTCGTCTTCGCTGCGTCCGTCGAGATGCGTGACGTCGGCCCATGCCGCAACCGTCGCTCGCCCATCCGCGTAATCGACCACGTTCACACTCGTGTTCAGCAGCGCGTAGTTGCGCGGCGCATCCAGCGGCAGGCCGTTCGCGAAGCGATACACGCAGTCCAGCACGCCGCCGTGCGCAACACACGCAATACGCCCGTTCGGATGCGCGGCGACGATAGGTTCGATCGCGTGCAATACACGGTGATAGAACACGCGCTGCGATTCGCCCTCGGGCGGCGAGAAGCCCGGATCGCGCGTCTGCCATTGCGCGTACTCGTCGGGAAAGCGCCGCGAGATCTCGTCGCTGTCGTGCCCCTGGAACGCGCCGTAGTTGCGCTCGCGCAGCCCTTCGCTCAGTTGCAACGGCAAGCCGAGCATGTCGGCAAAAGGCCGCGCCGTTTGCTGCGCACGCAACAGATCGCTCGAATAGACGGCATCGAGCCGCGCGCCGCCTCGAGCCTCGCGTGCGAAACGTTCGGCGAGACGCCCGGCCTGTTCGACACCGCTCGTCGCGAGCGGAATGTCGATGTGCCCTTGAATCCGCTTGATGCGGTTCCAGTCGGTTTCGCCGTGTCGGATGAAGAGGATTTGTGTGGCCATGGAAATCGGCATCGTTGAACGATGTGAGGCTGGGCGAAAAAGAACGCACGCTCAGGCGCGCGTCTGCAGCCAGAACGTGACGGGACCGTCGTTGACGAGCGACACCTGCATGTCCGCGCCGAATTCGCCCGTTTCGACGACGGGATGCTTCGCGCGCGCCGCCGCGACGAAGTAATCGAACAGGCGCTTGCCCTCGTCGGGCGGTGCGGCGGGCGTGAAGCTGGGACGCAGGCCGCTGTTCGTGTCGGCCGCGAGCGTGAACTGCGAAACGAGCAGCAGGCCGCCCGCGCGCCCCGCGCCGTCGATGTTCTGCACGGGCAGATTCATCTTGCCTGCGGCGTCGCTGAACACGCGGTAGCCGAGCACCTTCGCCAGCAGCTTTTCGGCGATGGCGTCGGTGTCGCCGCGTTCGGCGCACACCAGCGCGAGCAGGCCCGCGTCGATTGCGCCCGTCACACGGTCGCCAACGCGCACTTCCGCGCGCCGCACGCGTTGAATTAACGCGATCATGCGGCGCACGTCCGCTGCGCAAGGCCGATGGCTGCGCGAATCATCACGCCGACAGCGTCACGCGCGCAAAGCGGCGCTTGCCGACCTGCACGACGAATTCACCGGCGTCCACCTTCAGCGCCTTGTCGGACACGGTCGCGCCGTCGATCTTCACGCCGCCCTGCTCGATATTGCGCAGCGCTTCGCTCGTCGACGGCACAAGGCCCGCCTGCTTCAGCAGCTGGCCGATCGCAAGCGGCGCGCCCGCGAGCGACACCGACGGAATGTCGTCCGGCACGCCGCCCTTCGCGCGATGGTTGAAGTCTTCGAGCGCGCGCTCAGCGTCGGCCTGCGAGTGGAAGCGCGCGACGATCTCCTGCGCGAGCATCACCTTGAAGTCGCGCGGATTGCGCCCGCCTTCGGCTTCGCGCTTGAACCCTTCGATTTCCGTCATCGGACGGAACGACAGCAGCTCGAAGTAGCGCCACATCAGCACGTCGGAGATGCTCATCAGCTTGCCGAACATCTCGGTCGGCTTTTCGCTGATGCCGACGTAATTGCCCTTCGACTTCGACATCTTCTCGACGCCGTCCAGCCCTTCGAGCAGCGGCATCGTCAGAATGCACTGCTGTTCCTGGCCGTACTGCTTTTGCAGTTCGCGGCCGACGAGCAGATTGAACTTCTGGTCCGTGCCGCCGAGTTCGAGGTCCGCGTTCAGCGCGACGGAGTCGTACCCCTGCATCAGCGGATACAGGAATTCGTGGATCGAAATGGGAACGCCGCTCTGGAACCGCTTCGTGAAGTCTTCGCGCTCGAGAATGCGCGCGACGGTGTAGCGCGACGCGAGCTTGATCATGCCGTCGGCGCCGAGCGGCATCGACCATTCGCTGTTGTAGCGAATCTCGGTCTTTGCGCGGTCGAGCACGAGCGCGGCCTGTTCGAAGTACGTCTTCGCATTCGATTCGATCTGCTCGCGCGTGAGCGGCGGGCGCGTCGCGTTGCGGCCGGACGGATCGCCGATCAGCGACGTGAAATCGCCGATCAGGAAAATCACCGTATGGCCGAGATCCTGCAACTGGCGCATCTTGTTCAGCACGACGGTGTGGCCGATGTGGATGTCGGGCGCCGTCGGATCGAGACCGAGCTTGATGCGCAGCGGCGTGCCCGTGGCCGCGCTCTTCGCGAGCTTTTGCGCGAACTCCTCTTCGATCAGCAGTTCGTCGACGCCGCGCTTCGTGACTTCGAGCGCGTGGCGGACTTCGTCGGTGATCGGGTAGGCGGAATTGGGCTTGTCGGTGGACTCGGTGCTCATGCTGGAACGGGAGATCGCAAAAAGGGAGATTGTCCCATAGTTGCGGGACATTGCGCCCTCATCTCACGCGAAACGCGCCCAACTCACGTCGCAATACGGCGCGAGCGAAGAGTTCGCGCGCTCGCGCGCGGCCCGGCCCGGTTGTTTCGCGGCGCAGCATTGAGCGACAATCGTCGTGAACGGCGCGCCCGAAGCGCCGTGATGCGCGACGAACGACGATGGGAGGAGCACAGCGTGGCGAAAGACACAGCAGACGGCGTGTATTTCGGATTGATGTCGGGCACGAGCATGGACGGTGTCGACGGCATCGCGGTCGAATTCGCGAAGGGCAAGGCGCCCGTCGTGCGGTCCCAGGCTTTCGTGGGCTTTTCGGAGGGCCTGCGCGACGCGCTGTTCGCCCTTCAGCAGCCCGGCGACAACGAAATCGAGCGCGAGGCGCTGGCTGCGAACGCGTTGGCCGCGCGCTACACGGTGTGCTGCCACGAGCTGCTGCGCGCGGGCAACCTGTCCGCCGCCGACGTCCGCGCGATCGGCGTGCACGGACAGACAGTGCGGCATCGGCCGGAAAAGGGCTACACGCGGCAGATCAACAATCCGTCGCTGCTGGCGGAAATGACGCACATCGACGTGATCGCCGATTTCCGCAGCCGCGACGTCGCGGCGGGCGGCCAGGGCGCGCCGCTCGTGCCCGCGTTCCACGCGACGGTTTTCGGCGCGCAGAACGAGACACGCGTGGTCTGCAATCTGGGCGGCATCAGCAATATCACGATCCTGTCGGCGAACGGTGCGGTGCGCGGCTTCGATTGCGGCCCGGCGAACGCGCTGCTCGACGAATGGGCGCACCGGCATCTGCACAAGCCTTACGACGAGAACGGCCAGTTCGCGGCGACGGGCCAGGTGCATCGTCCGCTGCTGAATGCGTTTCTCGACGAGCCGTTTTTCGAGGCGCAGCCGCCGAAAAGCACGGGCCGAGATCTGTTCAACGCCGAATGGCTCGACGCAAAACTGCATGAATTCGCCGACGTAAGCCCCGCTGACGTCCAGGCGACGCTCGTCGCGCTGACGGCCGTGACCGTCGCACGCGAAATCGAGCGTCATGCGCCCGATTGCAAGGCCGTGTATATCTGCGGCGGCGGCGCGCGCAATCCGGAAGTGATGAAGGCGCTGGAGGGCGCGCTAGCCGAAAGCGGCTGCAGCGGCGTACCCGTGCTGACGACGGACGCGCTTGGCGTGCCACCGCATCAGGTGGAGCCGCTGGCGTTTGCGTGGCTGGCGATGCGTTGCGTGGCGCGCGAGCCGGGAAATCTGTCGTCGGTGACGGGCGCGGCCGGCGAGCGCGTACTGGGCGCGGTTTATGCGCGCTGATCCGTCGTTTGCATTCTGAGGCGTTTTCCGCAACGCGAACGCGAGGCGGACAATGAAAAACGGGGCCGAGGCCCCGTTTTCTGTGCAACTTGCGCGAAGTACGGTGTCGATTACACCGAGAACGACGAACCGCAACCGCAGGTAGTCGTCGCATTCGGGTTCTTGATCACGAACTGGGCGCCGTTGATGTCGTCCTTATAGTCGATTTCCGCGCCGACCAGATACTGGTAGCTCATCGAGTCGATCAGCAACTGGACGCCGCTCTTGTTCATCACGGTATCGTCTTCGTTGATCGCCTCGTCGAACGTAAAGCCGTACTGGAAGCCCGAGCAGCCGCCACCCTGCACGAACACGCGCAGTTTGAGGTCCGGGTTGCCTTCTTCGTCGATCAGTTGCTTGACCTTTTCTGCCGCTGCGTCGGTAAAGACGAACGGGGCCGGCATCTCGGTCACAGGGGTGTCGGTCACTGCGTTCATACGAACTCTCCAAAATAGCTTCTAGCCACTATTGTATTGCTGATCCCAATATCGTGCTAAAGCCCATGAAATCAATAGGTTCTTAGGCGGGAAAGAAGCGGGTGCAAAACCATAAGCCATATCCTCGCACGGCGGCAGGCGAAACGGCCCATCCGCACGGCGAAAAACAAAAAAGCCGCCTTCGCATGCGCGTTGGCGGCTTTTTGTTGCAGGCCCTGCCGAAAACAGAGCCGGCACGAAACGATTAACGCTTCGAGAACTGCTTGCGGCGACGTGCCTTGTGGAAACCGACCTTCTTACGCTCGACTTCGCGTGCGTCACGCGTCACGAAGCCTGCGTTCGACAGAGCCGGCTTCAGCGTCGCGTCGTAGTCCATCAGCGCGCGCGTGATGCCGTGGCGGACTGCGCCTGCCTGACCCGTTTCACCGCCGCCCGACACGTTGACCTTGATGTCGAACGTCGAAGCGTGGTTCGTCAGTTCCAGCGGCTGGCGCACGATCATCAGCGAGGTTTCGCGCGAGAAGTACTCGGAGATGGGCTTGCCATTGACGACGATGTCGCCCTTGCCTGCCTTGATGAAGACACGTGCAACGGCGCTCTTGCGGCGGCCCGTACCGTAATTCCAGTTACCGATCATGTGGGCTCCCCTTAGATCTCGAGCGCCTTCGGCTGTTGCGCCGAGTGCGGATGCGTTGCGTCTGCGTAGACCTTCAGCTTCTTGATCATCGCGTAGCCGAGCGGGCCCTTCGGCAGCATGCCTTTGACCGCCTTCTCGAGCGCACGGCCCGGGAAGCGTTCCTGCATCTTGCCGAACGTCGTTTCATAGATACCGCCCGGGTAGCCCGAGTGGCGATAGTACTTCTTGTCCGTGGTCTTGTTGCCCGTGACCTTCAGCTTGCCGGCGTTGATGACGATGATGAAATCACCGGTGTCGACGTGCGGGGTGAACTCAGGCTTGTGCTTGCCGCGAAGACGGTGTGCCACTTCGCTGGCGACACGGCCGAGAACTTTATCCGTCGCGTCAATCACGTACCATTCACGCGTCACCTCATGGGCTTTTGCGGAAAACGTCTTCATGATCGATCCAAAAAATAGTGCTGCGCCCTGTGTTTTTTCCTGCTTGTAAGTGCGCATCGAGGCGCGTGCAGGCTCTCCCTGTTCTTCCTCCGCGGGCACGAATGCGGAAAAGCTATGAATTATAAAGGAATTTGCTGCGAGGAGTCAAAGCATCCGAAGCGATCGGGAAACTGGGGACGAAAAAAAGCCCGAACTAGCGGTTCGGGCTTAATCCACCTTAGGAGGAGGGTGGAGGAGACATGCGGAGGTTGCCGAACTGCGACAACCAATGAACAGATTATATGGGCAACGCTTGTGCGACGCAAGAGCATTTGCAATGCGAAATGCGATTTCATGATTCGGAATTCGTACAACGACGCACATAGATCAAATAAATTCTTTCAGAACAGACAGTTAGCCATCATCTAAGGAAAACGCTCTCAAACGGAACTAGAGCTGATCGCCTAATTTCGTCGGTGCTATCCCTTACGCGCGCAGCATGACGCGGTGCAGCATACAACCCTTGTCCCGCATAAGCTGCTGCCGATGTCGCTCCGGGCGAGCCATCATCCGTAGGGCTACAATGATGCGTTTCTCATTCAAGGCAAGCGAGCCGGAGTACACGCATGGAATGCAAAGTCAGCTGGATGGGTCAGGACGGCATGGCATTCGCCGCCGAAACGGGCAGCGGCCACCTCGTCGCCATGGATGGCGCGCCGGAAGGCGGCGGCCGCAATCTGGCGCCCCGCCCGATGGAAATGGTGCTGCTCGGCACGGGCGGCTGTACGGCGTATGACGTCGTGATGATCCTGAAGAAGAGCCGTCAGGAAATCGTCGGCTGCTCGGTGACGCTGAAAGCCGAGCGCGCCAGCGAAGACCCGAAGGTCTTCACCAAGGTTCACTTCCATTTCACGGTGACGGGCAAGAACCTGAATCCGGCCACCGTCGAACGCGCGATCAATCTGTCGCACGACAAGTACTGCTCGGCGTCGATCATGATCGCGAAGACGGCCGAACTGTCGCATTCGTTCGATATCGTCCCCGCCTGAGTCCGATCCGACGGCTGGACGTACCGAAGCAACGCGCAAAAAGAAAAATGCCGGCGTCCCAACGGACGCCGGCATTTGTCGTTTGAGCGGCAAAGCGGGCCGATAAGCCGGATTCTGTGCGCGCGACGCGCCCGAAGACGCCTCACGCGTGGCAGCCATTCCTCTAGGCGCGCCATTACTGACACGCTCAAGCTTCCTACCCGCAGACGAGACGGGGGCCCCGTCCTGCATCGCGAAGATGCGCGCCTGCCTACTTGGAATTGCTCCGGGTGGAGGTTACCGTGCCGGTCTGCGTCGCCGCAGCCGCGGTGCGCTCTTACCGCACCGTTTCACCCTTACCTGATCCCGACTTGCGCCGGGCCATCGGCGGTTTGCTTTCTGTTGCCCTGTTCCGCGTGTCGCCACGGATGGCCGTTAGCCATCACCCTGCCCTGTGGAGTCCGGACTTTCCTCGCCCTCGCCGGCCGAAACCGTCGAGGCCGCGACTGCCTGACCTGCTTTGCAACCGCGGATTTTACCATCCAGCACCACGCCGGACCGCCTTCCGCTGCGAAACACGGCGGCATCGGCATAGAACGACGGCTTTTCGTTCTCCGCCCACCAGCCAGGGATGCCGAGCACCGGAAGCGGCGCGAACATCTTGCCGCTGAATTCGCTGCCTTCGATCAGCGCACGCGCGACGTTCTCATCCAGAAACGCGTCGCGGGCAGCGCGCGTCCACGAGAAGTACGCGAAAGGCACGTCGACGATCCACGCATGCCCCGTGCAGGCCTTGTACGGCGCGACGAGCTTTTCGAGCAGCGCATGCCCGAAACAGCGCACCTCGCAGCGCTCGCCCCACGCCGCGCGATTGTCGATGAACAACGCTTTCCAGTCGAACGACCGCAGTGCCGTGCTCAGCTCGCGCCCGGCGCAAGCGAACAGCACGGCGTTTTCGTCGAAGAGCGTCAGCGCGTCGCGCATGCCGCCGCGTGTCGGGCCGACACCCAGCGCATCGACGGCCGCCGACCCGCGCGCGCTCAGCGCGGCCTTGATGCGCGGATACTGGAACCACATCAGCGCGTTGAAAAAATCGTGCAGATTGTGGCGCGTGGGCACGCAGCCTGTCGCCGCGATATGGGCTTCGTAAGCCGTGTCGGGAGGCAAATCCTCTTGCGGGATGAACGCGAGGCGCTTTCCGCGCCCCGTCGTCTGAACTGTCGACGCGGCGTCGGCGTTCATCTCTGTTAACTGGTCCGCCGCGCTGCGCAGCGCGGCCTGTTGCCAGCGCATGCCGCGCGCGGCGACCTGCGCGAACCACGGCCGCGACCAGTCGATATCCGCGAAACCTGGCGCGGTGCGTTTCAGGGCGCCGCCGTGCGCAACGACATCACGCGACATTGCGCCAGCCAGCCTTAAAACGAACCGTCGAACGAACCATCAAACGAGCCGCCAGCCGATCGCCTCGCCGCCGCGCAGCGGTACGACGGGCGTATCGCCGGCAGCGACTTCCGACGGCAGCGTCCATTGCTCGCGGCGCAGCGTCACCTTCTCCTCGCTGCGCGGCAGACGGTAGAAATCCGCGCCGTGGAAGCTGGCAAAGCCTTCGAGCTTGTCGAGCGCCCCGGCCTTGTCGAAGGCTTCCGCGTAGAGTTCGAGCGCGTGCAGCGCCGTATAGCAGCCCGCGCAGCCGCACGCATGCTCTTTGAGGCCCTTCGGATGCGGTGCGCTGTCCGTGCCGAGGAAATAGCGCGGATTGCCCGAAGTCGCGGCCTCGACGAGCGCCACGCGATGCGTTTCGCGCTTGAGCACAGGCAGGCAGTAGTAATGCGGGCGAATGCCGCCCTGGAAGATCGCATTGCGGTTGTACAGCAGGTGATGCGCGGTGATCGTCGCGCCGAGCAGTTCGGGCGGCGCACCCGCGTCGCGGATGTAGTCGACGGCATCCTTCGTCGTGATGTGCTCGAAGACGACCTTGAGCGCGGGGAAATCGCGGCGCAGCGGCGTCATCACGCGATCGATGAACACCTTTTCGCGATCGAACAGGTCGATCGACGAATCCGTCACTTCGCCGTGCACGAGCAGCGGCATGCCGACTTCCTGCATCATGTCGAGCGTCTTCGCGCATTTGCGGATGTCCGTGACGCCGGCGTCCGAGTTCGTCGTCGCGCCCGCTGGATACAACTTCACGCCATGCACGAAACCGCTTTCGCGAGCGCGGCGGATTTCTTCGGGCGGCGTGTTGTCGGTCAGATACAGCGTCATCAGCGGCTCGAACTTCACACCCGCCGGAATCGCCGCGACGATGCGCTCGCGATAGGCGCGCGCCAGCTCCGTCGTCGTGACGGGCGGCTTCAGGTTCGGCATGATGATCGCGCGGCCGAACTGGCGCGCGGTATGCGGCAGGACGGCGGCGAGCATCGCGCCGTCGCGGACGTGCAGATGCCAGTCATCGGGACGGGCGAGCGTGAGGGTATCGACGGAAGCAGCGGTAGATGCAGTCATGGCGGGGAGTCACGAGCGGCCGGTGCGGCAAGCAACGATTGGCGGCAGAAAATGGCGAGGTCTTTGCACAAATGCAGCCAAAACACTCGTCAATTTTGCGTTTTGCCGTTTCTGGCTCGGTGATATGCTTGGAAAATCATCATTGTAACGGGTTGGCTCACCTGGGCTCATACCCCGTTCATAAGGCTCGTCTTTCGCATCATGTGCCAACTACTCGGAATGAATTGCGCCGCGCCGACGGACGTCACGTTCTCGTTCACCGGCTTCGCAGCGCGCGGCGGCGTCACCGACCACCACTCCGACGGCTGGGGCATCGCCTTCTTCGAGGACAAGGCCTGTCGGCTCTTTATCGACCATCAATCGTCGGCCACGTCGCCGATCGCCGAAATGGTCAAACGCTATCCGATCAAGTCGAAAAACACGATCGCGCATATTCGCAAGGCGACGCAAGGGCATATCGTGCTCGAGAATTGCCACCCGTTCTTGCGGGAGTTGTGGGGACGCCATTGGATCTTTGCGCACAACGGCGATCTGCAGAACTACAGCCCTGTGCTCTCGGGCGTCTATCAGCCTGTCGGCAGCACGGATAGCGAGCTCGCGTTCTGCGCGCTGCTGCAAGGTTTGCGCAAGGCGTTCCCCAGTTCGCAGCCGCCGCTCAACGAACTTTTTGGCGCGCTCGAATCGCTGACGCGCGAGATCACCCAGTTCGGCGTGTTCAACTTCCTGATGTCGAACGGCCAGGCGCTGTTTGCGCACTGCTCGACGCATCTGCATTACCTCGTTCGTAGCTGGCCGTTTTCGACGGCGCATCTCGTCGACGCGGACGTTTCAATCGACTTCGCCAAATACACGACGCCCGAAGATCGCGTCGCGGTCATCGCCACGCAGCCGCTCACCGACAACGAAGTGTGGACCGCCTTCGAACCCGGCGATCTGCTGATGTTCCAGCATGGCGAAGTGATTGCGCGCGCCAATGTGCCCGTGCCGCCGGCCGTGCTGGAAAAGGCGCGCAATCCTGCCTGCGATCCGAGCGCGTCGGCGAGCATGCTGCCCGCCGCCACCGCGCTCGACCTCGAATCCGACGACGCCGCCGCGTACGAATCCTAACCGGCTGACATGCCGGGTAGCGGCCGTTGTCGTTACTTCTCACTCACCGCCTTGCCACAACGGCCGGCGCATCCTTGCTCGCCGGCCGATCTCGTCGACTGTCGCGTATCTGCCATGCAGATGAGCGAACGCAACACGGCGGGGCAACTCAAGCCGCCCGTCGCGAGCTGCGCTGCCAGGTCGTTTCCGGCGGAATGCGAGCCGCAATCGCACAGCTTGTTGCGGCAAACCTCCAGACTGGCAGCGAGCGCACTCGCGCTCAGCGGATCGGCATAGTTGACAACGGGAATATCCAGAAAAAGCCGCCTGAACGGCGAGCCTTCCATCATGACCACGCCGTCCTTCATCAGGCGTTCCGCGATCTGAATGGCCTCCCTTTCCAGTGTCCGCATAAACGGTTCGGAAAACTGATATTTAGGCGCATGACGAGAAACCCAAAGACGCGCCGACTCGGAGAATTGTTCCGCCGTCAGCCATTTTCCTTCCAATTGCATCGATACCAGCTCGTGAACGACCATGTCGCTCAGTAAAAACACTTTCATGGATTGTCTCTTGTCGATCGAAAACGAATGACGGCAACGCGTGCCGCTTATCGTCATCGAATTTTTCGCCCCAAGCTTATGCTTATATCAGCATTCCTCACATGAGACGATTCCGATTAACCAATATGACAATGAGCGATATTCCTAACGTCTAGGATAATCACTTAGCCCAGCACAAAAAAGGACTACCAAGCAATTGTAGATATATAAAAAAAGCCGCTTCCGGGGAAGCGGCTTTACCTGCATTCGATGCTTAAACTTAATGCAGAATTTTCGCGAGAAAATCCTTTGCGCGATCCGACTTCGGATTTGCAAAGAAGTCTTCCTTGCGGTCGTCTTCGACGATGAGGCCCTTGTCCATGAAGATCACACGATGTGCGACCTTCTTGGCAAAGCCCATTTCGTGCGTCACGCACATCATCGTCATACCTTCCTGCGCAAGTTCGACCATCACGTCGAGCACTTCGTTGATCATCTCCGGATCGAGCGCCGACGTCGGTTCGTCGAACAGCATCGCGATCGGGTCCATCGACAGCGCCCGCGCAATCGCCACGCGCTGCTGCTGACCGCCCGACAACTGACCCGGATACTTGTCCGCGTGCGCGCGCAGGCCGACGCGATCGAGCAGCTTCAGGCCCTTCGCCGTCGCTTCATCCTTCGAGCGGCCGAGCACCTTGATCTGCGCGAGCGTCAGGTTCTCGGTGATCGACAGATGCGGAAACAGCTCGAAGTGCTGGAACACCATGCCGACTTTCGCGCGCAGCTTCGACAAGTTCGTCTTCTTGTCGGTCAGCGACTGGCCGTTGATCACGATGTCGCCCTTCTGAAACGGCTCGAGGCCGTTGACGGTCTTGATGAGCGTCGACTTGCCCGAACCCGACGGGCCGCACACGACGACCACTTCACCCTTTTTCACTTCCGTCGTGCAGTCGGTCAGCACCTGGAACTGGCCGTACCACTTCGAGACATTCTTAATGGAGATCATCTTGCGACCTTTTTCTGAAGACTTTTGACGAGGGTCGACGCGACCACACAAATCACGAAATAACACGCACCGGCGAACAGTACCATCTCGACATTCGTACCGTCACGATCACCAATATTCGTGGCCGTGCGGAAGAAGTCGGCGAGGCTGATCACGTAGACAAGCGACGTATCCTGAAAGAGCACGATGGCTTGCGTCAGCAGCAGCGGCACCATCGCGCGGAACGCCTGCGGCAGCACGACGAGGCGCATCGCCTGCGCGTAGTTCATGCCGAGCGCGAACGATGCATTCACCTGCCCGCGCGGCACGGCCTGAATGCCCGCGCGAATGATTTCCGAGTAGTACGCGGCTTCGAACAGCGAGAACGCGACCATCGCCGAAGCAAGCCGGATGTCGATGTCCGCGGAAAGCCCCAGCACGTTTTGCAGCAACTGCGGCACGATCAGGAAGAACCACAGCAGAACCATCACGAGCGGGATCGAGCGGAAGAGCGTCACGTAGAGCTTCGCGAACCATTCGAGCGGCTTGAACGACGACAGCCGCATAATGGCGAGCAGCGTGCCCCACACGATGCCGATGACGATCGCGAGAATCGTGATCTTCAGCGTGACGATGGCACCCGTCCACAGTGTCGGCAGCGCGCCCGGAATGCCGCTCCAGTCGAAATGATGCATCACTTGCCTCCGATGTAGCCAGGCAGCCGGCTCTTGTGTTCGACGATACGCATCAGCGTCATCACGATCAGGTTGATGAGCAGATACGCCACGGTGACGGCGATGAACGACTCATACGTCTGCGCCGTGTAGTCGACGAGCTGGCGCGCCTGCGCGGACAGATCGAGCAGGCCGATGGTCGACGCGACCGCGGAGTTCTTGAAGATGTTCAGAAACTCGGACGTGAGCGGCGGCACGATGATCCGGTACGCGACGGGCAGCAGCACGTAGCGATACGTCTGCCATTGCGTGAAGCCGAGCGCGAGGCCCGCGCCGCGCTGGCCGCGCGGCAGCGCGTTGATGCCCGAGCGCACCTGCTCGCACACGCGTGCGGCCGTGAAGAGCCCGAGACAGATGATCGACGACGAGAAGAACTGCGTGCCCGGCGGCAGTTGCTTGAACCATGTGCCGATCGAAACCGGCAGCAGTTCCGGTATCACCAGATACCAGATGAAGAACTGCACGATCAGCGGGATGTTACGGAAGACGGCGACGTAGACCGTGCCGATCGCGGCCGTCCTGTTCGGCACCGTGCGCAGCACGCCGAACAACGACCCGACGATGAGCGCGATCACCCACGCGGAAAGCGAAACGGTGACCGTCACCCATAGGCCGGACAGCAGCCAGCCGAGATAGGTGGTCGGCTCGCCGGTGGAAACCGGACTTAGCAGAATGCCCCAGTTCCAGTGGTATGACATGACGAAGACTCCAACAAAAAGAAACGGAAGAAGCGCCTGCCCCTTCCGTTCTGTTCAACACGTTGACTGATCAGCTAACGGTTGTTCGAGGGTTAGTCGATTGCCTTGTCGTTCGGTGCCTTGTACAGCGTCTTCATGTCGTCGCTTTCCGGGAAGGCCAGGTTCAGGCCCTTCGGCGGAATCGGCGATTCGAACCACTTCTTGTAGATCTGCGATGCTTCGCCCGACGTTTCGACCTTCGCGATCGCATCGTCGACGACCTTCTTGAACTCCGGATCGTTCTTGCGCAGCATGCAGCCGTACGCTTCATGCGATTGCGGCGTGCCGACGATCACGAAGTCGCCCGGGTTGTTCGACTTCGCGCGCTCGCCCGCGAGCAGCGCGTCGTCCATCATGAACGCAGCGGCACGGCCCGTCGACAGCGTCAGGAACGATTCCCCGTGATCCTTCGCGCTGATGATGTTCATGCCCATGCTCTTGTCCTGGTTCATCTTGCGAAGCAGGCGCTCGGACGTCGTGCCAGCCGTCGTCACGACGGTCTTGCCCTTCAGGTCCGCCCAGTCCTTGATGCCCGAATCCTTCTTCGTCATCAGGCGCGTGCCGATCACGAAGATCGTGTTCGAGAACGCGACCTGTTGCTGGCGCTCGGCATTGTTGGTGGTCGAGCCGCATTCGAGGTCGACAGTGCCGTTCTGCACCAGCGGAATGCGGTTTTGCGACGTGATCGGCGTCAGCTTGACCTTCAGGTTCGGCATGTTCAGCTTCTGCTTGACGGCGTCCACGACCTTCAGCGCGAACTCCTGCGAGTAGCCGACTACGTTCTGCTTGTCGTCATAGTAAGAAAACGGAATCGACGATTCGCGGTGGCCCAGCGAAATGACGCCCGTGTCCTTGATCTTCTTCAGCGTGCCGGCGTCCTGCGCTTGTGCGCCTACCGTGAACAAACCCAGAGTCGCGAGAACGAGCGCAGCTTTTTTAACCTTCATTTGTGATCTCCTTGGCAAGAACCGGCGCCAGTTTATATCAGTAATTATTCTGAAAGTATGGTTGTTAACCATGTTTCCGCATGCAGTGTTGCATAAAGCCACCACTTGCGCGATGCAGCGCTGGTATTGGCTTTGCAGCGGCTCGACGCGATGATGCATGCGTCATTGGATGCGTCGTTTTTGCCGGTTTGAACCGGCATTAACTGCGCAAAAGCGGACGGCACCCGGAGATGCCGTCCGCCCGTTATTCTGCGCGAGTCCGTGGAATCGCGCAGAAAAAAGACATAGGTGAAACGTTTGTTGCGAGGCGCCCGTCTCCATGACAGGCGCCGCGTCGGCCGGGTATCCGTATCCGACAGGACCCGGGCTGCGCCGCTGTATCAGGGATACAGGCCGCGCATTTCGCGCGCTTGCAGAATGCGCTTGCACGCGACGATGAACGCTGCCGTACGCACCGACACCTTCTGCTCGCTCGCCACTTGCCACACGGCTGCGAACGCTTCGCGCATCACGCGCTCGAGACGCTCGTTGATCTCGTCTTCCGTCCAGAAGAAGCTCGAGAAGTCCTGCACCCACTCGAAGTACGAGACCGTCACGCCACCCGCGTTCGCGACGACGTCGGGGATCACGAGGACGCCCTTGTCGTGCAGGATGTCGTCGGCGGCCGTCGTGGTCGGGCCGTTCGCGCCTTCGACGATGATCTTCGTGCGAATCTTGCCGGCGTTCTTTTCGGTGATCTGGTTTTCGAGCGCAGCCGGAATCAGGATCTCCGACTCGACCGTCCAGAAGTCATCGTCCGCGATCTTGTCCGCTTCCGGATAACCGCCGACGCCGCCGTGCTTCGCGACGTACTCGAGCAGCGCGGCTGCGTCGATGCCCGATTGCTTGTACAGCGTGCCCGTGTGGTCCTGGACGGCGACGATCTTCGCGCCCGCTTCCTGATAAAGACGCGCCGCGATGCCGCCCACGTTGCCAAAGCCCTGCACGGCGATGCGCGCGCCTTCGATGTCCATGCCGATGCGGCGAGCCGCTTCGCAGCCGACGACGAACACGCCGCGGCCCGTCGCCTCGCGACGGCCGAGCGAGCCGCCGAGCGTGATCGGCTTGCCGGTCACGACGCCCGTCGACGTCTGGCCCTGGTTCATCGAGTACGTGTCCATCATCCACGCCATGATCTGCTCGTTCGTGTTCACGTCCGGCGCGGGGATGTCGGTGTTCGGTCCGATGATGATGCCGATCTCGCTCGTGTAGCGGCGCGTCACGCGCTCCAGCTCGCCGCGCGACAGCGTGCGCGGATCGACGCGGATACCGCCCTTCGCGCCGCCGTACGGCACGTTCACGGCCGCGTTCTTCACCGACATCCACGCGGACAGCGCCATCACTTCCGACAGCGTCACGTCCTGGTGATAACGCACGCCGCCCTTGCCCGGACCGCGCGATACGTTGTGCTGCACGCGATAGCCTTCGAAGTGAGCAACCGTGCCGTTATCGAGTTCGATCGGGCAATCGACGATGAGAATGCGCTTCGGGCGCTTCAGCGTTTCGAGCCAGCGCGACAGCGAGCCGAGGTACGGCGCGACGCGATCGACTTGACGCAGATAGTTGCCCCAGGGGCCGAGATCGTCCTGATGAAGGTAGGACGGGATGGACTGCAGATTTGCCGCGGTAGACATGAACGCTCCAGCGTTTTATCGGGTGCCGCCATTGTCGAAAAAAAGCGGCGAAAGGGTCCAATGCCGATTGTTCATCCGGTTATGTTTTTCTTGCATAACGCTGCGGAAAACGCAAATGCATGTCGCAAAGGTGTATTCGTGAGTCCCCGCTTGCGCGTGGCTTTGGCGGGCGTTACTTCGAGCCTTGCGCGAGTTCCGCGCTCACCACGTCCCACAACGCGCGCACAAGCTGCTGGCGCGCGTCGTCGGCTTGCGCCGCGAGCTTGTCGCGATAGAGGCGGATTTCCATCGTCAGCGTGAGCTGGCCTTGCGCGACGCCGCGCGATGCGCGATCGAGGCGCAGCAGACGGCCATCGGCGACGGCATCTTCGACGGCGCTATGCGGCAGAAATGCGACACCGTGTCCGGCGAGCGCCATCGCCTTCAGTCCTTCGGCCATGTCGGTCTCGTACACGCGATCGAGATAGAGACGCCCCGGCGCGGTCGCGAAGATCACTTCCGTCATGCGGCCCAGATACGCGTTCGGCGTGTACGAGAGGTACGGCGTCGGCGCATCCGGCGTGCCCGGCAGCGTATGGCGCGGGCGCCCGCCTTTGCCCGGCGCGGAGAACGGACTGATCGATTCGATGCCGAGCGTCAGCATGTCGTAGCGCGCGGGATCGAGCGCGACAGGATGGCTCGGATGGTGATAGCCCATCACCAGATCGCAGCCGCCTTCGACCAGCGACAGCACGGCATCGTGCACGTTCAGCGCGCGCAGCCGCGTGTGAATCGAGCCGAGCTGCGCTTCGATGCGTTGCAGCCAGCTCGGAAAATACGTCAGCGACAGCGTATGCGGCACAGCGAATTCGATCGTCGCGGCGGGCGTCGCCGTGTGGCCGCGAAGCAGCGTGCGCGCCTCGTGAAACTGCGAGAGCATCGCCAGCGCCTGCTCGTAGAACACCTGGCCCGCTGCCGTCAGGCGCGTCGGGTAAACCGAACGGTCGATCAGTTCCGTTCCGAGCCACGCTTCCAGCGCCTGAATGCGCCGCGAAAAGGCGGGCTGTGTGACGTGCCGCAGTTCGGCCGAGCGGCTGAAGCTGCGCGTCTCCGCGAGCGAAACGAAGTCTTCGAGCCATTTCAGTTCCATAGCGACCCAGCGCTCCAGCATTGACAGAAAGCCCGCATTCTAGCGGCGTCGCGTGCGCAAGAGGCGAAGCACGCGCCGGGCCGGATGTCCTAAAGTGGTAAAATTCGCGGTTCTCCCCGCTGATATCTGTCACCCGATTCTTCACCGTTGCCGCCCCTCCCATCATGTCCGACACCCGCCCCGATACTCTCTTCGCGTTGACCGCCCTGTCCCCGCTCGACGGCCGTTACGCATCGAAAACCGAAGCCCTGCGCGACTGGCTCTCGGAAGCCGCATTCATGCGCCATCGCGTGACGGTGGAAATTCACTGGCTGATCGCGCTGTCGCACGCCGGTTTCGCCGAAGTGCCGCGCTTCTCCGAAGCGTCGGAGCAATTCCTGCTGCAACTGGTCGAGCGCTTCACCGCGCATGACGCCGCGCGCATCAAGGAAATCGAGCGCGTGACGAATCACGACGTGAAGGCCGTCGAGTACTGGCTGAAGGAATCGGTGAAGGGTCAGCCGGAACTGGAGCGCGCAAGCGAATTCATCCATTTCGCGTGCACGTCCGAGGACATCAACAACACGTCGCACGGCCTGATGCTTGCAGGCGCGCGCGAACACGTGATCCTGCCCGCGCTGCGCTCGGTGCATCAGCGTCTCGTCGCGCTCGCGCATGCGCAAGCCGATCGGCCGATGCTCTCGCGCACGCACGGCCAGCCCGCGAGCCCGACCACGCTCGGCAAGGAAACTGCGAACGTCGCGGCGCGTCTGTCGCGCGCGATCGACCGGATCGCGAAGGTCGAGCTGCTCGGTAAGATGAACGGCGCTGTCGGCAACTTCAATGCGCATCTGTCCGCGTATCCGGAGTTCGACTGGGAAGCGTTCTCGAAGCAGGTCGTCGAGCAGCGCCTGAAGCTGACGTTCAATCCGTACACGATCCAGATCGAGCCGCACGACTACATGGCCGAGCTGTTCGATGCGGTTGCGCGCGCAAACACGATCCTGCTCGATCTCGACCGCGACGTGTGGGGCTACATCTCGCTGGGCTACTTCAAGCAGAGGACGAAGGCAGGCGAAATCGGCTCGTCGACGATGCCGCACAAGGTCAACCCCATCGACTTCGAAAACTCGGAAGGCAACCTCGGCCTCGCGAACGCGACGCTGCGCCATCTCGCCGACAAGCTGCCCGTTTCGCGCTGGCAGCGCGACCTCACGGACTCGACGGTGCTGCGCAATATCGGCGTCGCGTTCGGCTACGCGCTGCTTGCGTATGACGCGCTCAATCGCGGCCTCGACAAGCTCGAAGTGAATCCGCAGCGTCTGAACGAAGACCTCGACGCAACGTGGGAAGTGCTCGCGGAGCCGGTGCAGACGGTAATGCGCCGTTTCGGCATCGAGAACCCGTACGAGCAGCTGAAGGAACTGACGCGCGGCAAGGGCATCACGCGCGAAGCGTTGCAGACGTTCATCAACGGCCTGTCGATTCCCGCCGATGCCAAGGAACGTCTGCTCGCGATGACGCCCGCATCGTACATCGGCAAGGCAGCGGAACTGGCGAAGCGGATCAGCTGATCAGCTTGCCCGCTTCACGCATCGCCCGACGATGCGGATATGAAAAAGGCGCCTGCGAAGGCGCCTTTTTTACGACTGCCGCAAGGGCGGACTCACGCGTTATCGCAGCTTGATCTTCGCGAGCGTCTCGTCGACGATCTGCTCCGGCGTCAGCTCGATGCTCACCGTGATCGCTTCGTCCTCACCCGGCTCTTCGAGCGTATCGAGCTGGCTTTGCAGCAGCGACGGATCGAAGAAATGCCCGGTGCGCGTCTGCAGACGCTGCGCCAGCAGTTCACGCGTGCCCTTCAGATACACGAAGCACACATCCTTGTCGCCATCACGCAGGATGTCGCGATACGAGCGCTTGAGCGACGAGCACGTGAACACGGCCGTCTCGTTCGCCTTCTGCTTTTCCTCGATTGCGGCACGGATCGCTCTGAGCCACGGCCAGCGGTCATCGTCCGTCAGCGGGATGCCGTGGTGCATCTTTTCCTTGTTGGCGGCGCTGTGGAACGCGTCGCCATCGGTGAAAGAGCAGTTGAGCCGTTCCGCCAGCAATTCGCCAATGCGGGTCTTGCCGGCACCCGACACGCCCATCGCGATCAGAATCATTTGAAACTCCTTACAGGACCGCCGCCAATGCGAAGGTCAAACCGAGGCCCATCAGCGAAATGATGGTTTCGCAGAGCGACCACGTCTTGAACGTCTGGCCCACCGTCATTCCGAAATACTCCTTGATCAGCCAGAATCCGCCGTCGTTGACGTGAGAGAAAATCAGCGAGCCCGAACCCGTCGCGAGCACCAGCAGTTCCGGCTTCACGGGCACGCCGCCCGCCGCCTGAGCGATCGGCGCGACGATGCCGCAGGCCGTCGTCATCGCGACCGTCGCGGAACCCGTCGCGAGACGGATCAGCGCGGCGACGAACCAGCCGAACAGCAGCGGCGACAGATGCGCTGCCGTCGCCGTCGCGACGATTTCCTTCGAGATGCCGCTATCGATCAGCACGCGGCCGAAACCGCCGCCCGCGCCGACGATCAGCGTAATGCCCGCGATCGGCGCCAGACAGTCGCCGCAGAACTTCTGGATCTGCTCGCGATTGAAGCCGCGGCTCGCGCCGAACGTCCAGAAGCTCACCAGCACCGAGATCAGCAGCGCAACGTCCGACGTGCCGATGAACTTCAGCAGATCGTTCGCCATCGTCTTCGGCGCGAACACGAGGTCCGCCCAGCTGCCGATCAGCATCAGGATCACGGGTAGCAAAACCGTGAAGAGCGTGATGCCGAAGCCGGGCAGCTCGCGCGTGCCGGCCTGGTGCTCGGTATCGACGAATTGCGCGGCGAGCGGATTGTTTTCGGCCAGCTTGACCTGACGATGGATCAGCAACGCAAACAGCGGACCCGCGACGATGGCCGTCGGCACGCCGACGAGCAGACCGTATGCGATCGTGCGGCCGATATCCGCGTGATACGCCTGCACGGCGAGCAGCGCGGCCGGGTGCGGCGGAATCAGACCGTGCACGACGGAGAGGCCCGCGACCATCGGCAGGCCGATCAGCAGCAGCGATTTGCCCGTGCGCTTCGCGACGTTGAACGCGATCGGGATCAGCAGCACGAAGCCGACTTCGAAGAACACCGGCAAGCCGACGATGATCGCGACGAACATCATCGCCCAGTGGATGTTCTTTTCGCCGAACCACCTGATCAGCGTGGTGGCGATGCGCTCGGCGCCGCCCGACTCGGCCATCATCTTGCCGAGCATCGTGCCGAGGCCGACGACGATCGCGATGTGGCCCAACGTGTTGCCATTGCCCGTTTCGAACGACTTCACGATCGTGCCCGCAGGCATGCCGACAGCAAGGCCCAGCAGCAGCGAAACGATGATGAGGACGAGGAACGGATAGACCTTGAAGCGCGTGATCATCAGGATCAGCACCGCAATGGCGATCACGGCGTATATCAGCAGCATGCTGCCGTGGACAGCTTCCATGAAGCTCCTCCTTTGCTTTGTTGGTTTGAGTTGCAAGGGCTGCTGCACTCGCCCGCTTCCGGATGCTGAAAACGCCTTTAAAAAAGGCGTATTCGCGGACGCTGAATTTTACTGTCTGTTGACGTTCATGGCGCGCGAAGGCCCGCGCAACAAACAAAAAGCCTCGCCGCTAAAGCCTTTTAAGGCTAAAGCGGCGAGGCTGTGTCGAGCCGGTTGCATCGAGCCTCTTACGCGCTTCGTCAAAACGCGATGCTGCGAATCAATGCGCGGGCGCGGCCAGTTCGCTTGCAGCGTGCGCGAGGCGCGTGACTTCGTCCCAGTTCTGCGCGGCGAGCGCTGCCTTCGGCGTCAGCCACGAGCCGCCGACGCACACGACGTTCGGCAGCGCGAGGAAGTTCGGCGCTGTTTCCGCCGTGATGCCGCCCGTGGGACAGAACTTCAGCGTCGGGAACGGGCCGTGGAAGGCCTGCAGCATCGGCACGCCACCCGCTTGCTGCGCCGGGAAGAACTTGACGATTTCATAGCCGAGTTCCAGCGCGACGATGATGTCGCTGGGCGTCATCACGCCGGGCAGCAGCGGCAGACCTGCATCCTGCGCGGCCTTGTGCATCTCTTTCGTGAGGCCCGGCGATACGCCGAACTGCGCGCCCGCCTTCTTCGCCTGCTCGCAGTGCTCGGGCCTCGTGATCGTGCCGACACCGACGATGATGTCTTCGGCAAGCTGGCTCGCGCGCTCGATCGCCTTGATGCCCGCGGGCGTGCGCAGCGTGATTTCGAGCACCTTCACGCCGCCTGCGTGCAGCGCGCGCGAAACGTGTTCACCCTGCTCGACGGTATCGAATGCGAGGACGGGAATCACCGGTCCCAGGCGCACGATTTCGCTGACTGTTTTCGACGTCATCTTCAGACTCCTTATCGCTTCATTTCTGCATTGCGTGACTGGCTTCGCTCGACACGGCGCTTGCCGCTTGACCTTCGTGCTGCGCTGCGTGCGTCTCTTCGCCGACGAGCGGCCCGAACACCGACGCACCCAGCTCCGCCGGCGCAGCCGCCGAGCGGAACACGCCGAACAGTTCGCGACCAAAACCCACTTCGTTTTCCGCCTGATGCTGCGACACGGCAATCGGACGCTCAGCCCATTCGGCATCTTCGATTTCGACGTCGAGCACGCCCGCTTCCGCGTCGATGACGATCGTATCGCCCGTGCGCACCTTGCCGAGCGGGCCTTGCAGCAACGCTTCCGGCGACACGTGAATAACAGCGGGCACCTTGCCCGATGCACCCGACATACGGCCGTCGGTGACGAGCGCGACGTGGAAGCCTTGATCCTGCAACACGCCGAGGAGCGGCGTCAAACGATGCAGCTCGGGCATGCCGTTTGCACGCGCGCCCTGGAAGCGCACGACGGCGACGAAGTCGCGTTTCAGCTCGCCGTTGTCGAAGGCTTCCTGAACGGCTTCCTGCGAATCGAACACGATCGCGGGCGCCTTCACCGTTCGATGCTGCTTCGCGACGGCCGAAATCTTGATCACGCCGCGCCCGAGCTTGCCCTGCATCAGACGCAGACCGCCGTCCGGCTGGAACGGCTCGTTGATGCTTCGCAGCACCGCCGCATCCTGGCTTTCGGTGACGCCCGGCACCCACGTCAGCTTGCCGTCGAGCAGCTTCGGCTCTTCCGCGTAGCGCGCGAGACCCTTGCCGGCGACGGTGTTCACGTCGTCGTGCAGCAGGCCGCCTTCGAGCAGATTGCGGATCAGGAACGCCATGCCGCCCGCCGCGTGAAAGTGGTTCACATCGGCCTTGCCGTTCGGATAGACCTTGGCCAGCAGCGGCACCGACGCCGACAGCGTGTCGAAATCGTCCCAGTCGATGATGATGCCCGCCGCCCGCGCAATCGCGACGAGGTGCAGCGTGTGATTGGTCGAACCGCCCGTCGCCAGCAAGCCGACGATGCCGTTGACGATCGCCTTCTCGTCGATCACGTGACCGATCGGCATGTACTGGCCGCGGTCGACGGTGAGGTCGAGCACGCGGCGCGCGGCTTGCGCCGTGAGCGCGTCGCGCAGCGGCGTATGCGGATGAACGAACGCCGAGCCCGGCAGATGCAGGCCCATGATTTCCATCAGCATCTGGTTGCTGTTGGCCGTGCCGTAGAACGTGCAGGTGCCGTGGCTGTGATACGCGGCGGCCTCGGATTCGAGCAGCGCGTCGCGGCCGCATTGGCCCGTTGCGAACTGCTGGCGCACTTTCGCCTTGTCGTCGTTCGAGAGACCGCTCGTCATCGGACCGGCGGGAACGAAGATGGTCGGCAGATGGCCGAACTGCAGCGCGCCGATCAGCAGGCCCGGCACGATCTTGTCGCACACGCCGAGGCACAGCGCCGCGTCGAACATGTTGTGCGTGAGCGCGACGGCCGTGCTCATCGCGATCACTTCGCGCGAGAACAGCGACAGCTCCATGCCCGCGTTGCCCTGCGTGATGCCGTCGCACATCGCCGGGACGCCGCCCGCGAACTGCGCGACGCCGCCGCTTTCGCGCGCGGCGGCCTTGATGATGTCGGGGAAATCCTTGTATGGCGCATGCGCCGAGAGCATCTCGTTGTACGACGAGACGATGCCGATATTCGGCTGGCGGATCTGCTTGATGACGAGCTTGTCGTTGCCCTCCAGACCGGCAAAACCGTGCGCGAGGTTCGCACAGGACAGCGCGCCGCGCGCCGGGAACTTGCCCTGCGCCTTGTCGATGCGCGACAGATAGGCGTCACGCATGGGCTTGCTGCGCTCGATCACGCGCTTCGTGACTTTCATCAGTTGCGAATGCGGGGAAACCATCGATGCTCCTTCGTCGCTGGCTCGCGCGTATGCGCGCTTGCGCCAGATTGATATCGCGGGGAACGGCATGGAACGCCGGCAATCGGGATATTAGTAGAAAAACTACATGCACACAATGTTGCAATTGCTGAATCTGCCGTGCGGTCAAATTCACGCCTAAGCTTTACGCATCGGCGCTTTCCAGAACTCTGCGGCCGACATCAGGGTAATCACCTACGGTGCAAATGTAGTTTTTGTACCAGATTCATCTATCAGCTATAGTCCACGCATTCTTCAGCATAGTGCGAGATTCCCGATGATGCTGTCCCAGGTGGAAGCGATGCGCGACCAGTTGCGCCCTTCCGAACGCAAGCTCGCCGACTACGTGATCGAAGCGCCGCGCGAAGTGCTCGACCTGTCGATGACGGAGGTCGCCGCGCGCGCGGGCGTGAGTCAGCCGACTATCGCGCGCTTCTGTCATGCGCTCGGATTTTCCGGCTTCCGCGAGTTCAAGATCCGGCTCGCGCAAGGCATAGCAACCGAGGTGCCCGCCGTCTATCGCGACGTTCGTCCCGACGAGCCGGCGCCCGGCGTCGCCGCGAAGGTGCTGGACCGGACGATCGGCGCGCTGATCCAGGTGCGCAACAATCTGTCGACCGACAGCGTCGCGGCCGCGATCCAGCTGCTCGCGCACGCGAAGCGCATCGAGTTCTACGGCGCGGGCGGCTCGGGGATCGCCGCACTCGACATGCAACACAAGTTCTTCCGCCTCGGCATGCCGAGCGTCGCTTATTCCGATCCGCATACGTTTTTGATGTCGGCGGCGTTGCTCGGCGAAGGCGATGTCGTCGTGGCGATTTCAAATACGGGACGCACGCGCGACATCATCGATGCGGCGAAGTCAGCGCTCGCAACGGGCGCGAAAGTGATTGCCGTCACGCATGGGAACTCGCCGCTGGCGCGGATTGCGTCGATTGGCCTGTTTGCCAATGTCGACGAAGACACCGACATCTTTTCACCGATGACGTCGCGCACGTCGCATCTCGCGATCGGCGATATTCTGGCGGTCGGTGTGGCGCTTCAACGAGGGCCGGATCTGGCGGAAAAACTGGCCGGCGCGAAGGATCTCATCGCGCAGCGAAGAATCGTGACGTAGCTCGCAGCGCTGCGGGTTTGCGTTGACGTGTGGCCGTTTAACGGACTCGGGCTGAGTAGCGACGAACGGGTGCATCGTGTTCGCGTTTGCGTGTCCGTTTCGGCGACGATCGCAAATGCCGGCGCACCACGGACGTGTTCTCCGGGACGAAGCCGCGTAGAGCGCATCGAACTGATCGCGCGGATGAGCTACATGAACCACGAGACGCAAAATGCAAAACGGGCTCCCGAAGGAGCCCGTTTCGTTTGAAGCCTACTGCGCTGAAGCGTACTGCTGTGAAGGCAGCGCTCGGGCGGCCATTACTGCACCGCCCTCGCGCTCACTTCCCGATGCTTACCACTGATACGACGCACCCGCACCGACCGTCGTGCCCTGCGCGCTGATGCCTGCGCCGAGCTTGATCTTGATGTTCTGCGTGACGCGTGCCGAAGCACCCAGCGCAGCGGCCTGATATCCGTGGTACGAACCGCCGCCGACACCCACCGCGATCGTCTTGCCCTGATCGACGTCCGGAATCATCGTCAGCGCCGTGCCGTCGATCGTGTTCGCGTTCGTGAGCGCATAGCTCGGCGCGCTGATCGCACCCGTGGTCGAGTTGTAGGACGAGCCGCCGCCCAGCGCCGTTGCCGCCGTCGTGCCTTCCTGATTGACCTTCGCGTCTTCCGACTGCAACTGGCTCACGTTCACCGCATCCGTCGCAGCCGAACCGGCCGCCACGTTCGTCACACGGCGTTCCTTGCCCGATGCGCCCACCGACACTTCACCGTTTGTCGTCGAGGCGGTGCCCGACAGCGTACCGTTGCCCGGGTTGTAACCCGCAGCACTCAGATTGGCCGTTGTGGTCGAGCCTGCACCTAGCGCCACGGAATTCGTCGCGGTCGCACTTGCGCTGGAACCCATCGCGACAGAAGTTGAGCCCGAAGCGAGTGACGAGGAACCAATGGCAACCACGTCTGCTATCGATGCGCTTGCGTTGCTGCCTACCACTACGCTGCGTTGCGCGTTGGTTGCGTATCCGAGCAGATCGACCGCATTGGCGGAATTTACGGCTGCAGCTTTACCCGACGACCAGTAGGTACCTGAGGTATCTACCACAAACGAACTGGCCGAATTCTGGATTGCGCCAGTATTGGGCGCAAGCAGGATCGAATTCGAGGATGCCGAGTCGATGCTGACGCCATTGTTACCGATTGCAATAGCGGCGCTGCCGGCAACAGTAAGCTGGGAGCCTATTGCGATGGCATCTGAGTTAGACGCGGTCACACCTACGCCGATCGCCATCGCATTGTTGGCTCCCGGTACACCGCTCACCACTGCGCCACTACCATAGGCGATGTTTGCACTGCCCGTATTCGAACCACCGTCCAGTGCGCCCGCTACCGCTGTACCCGTTCCAACCGCGAGCACCATGACGCACGCACCGGCCAGGCTGCGGCCGCCACGCGCCTTTTTCCCTTTTGCCCTGGCCGTTTCAGCCGCTGCCACGAAAGTGCCCGTCTTCTCACACCAGACACTTCTATACGTCTTGTTCATCTGCAATCCTAAGCGAATTAAATTTTGATGGACCCGGCGAGCCCGTTCGACTGTCGGCGACTCAGGCCGATTCGATGTACGCGACTGAGTTGGCGCGCCATCTCAAATTTCCCGTCATGCTGAGGATGAACTTTAGAGATACCGAACTGCGTCATGAATAAGACCAGTCTTAATTCATGCGTCCAGCCATGCCTTCACCTGACAGAGAGAGCCCTGACCTACATAGTCGATATGGCCCCAAGTGTTTTCGCTAGAAATATCGCGAACGAAGCACGGGATAGCCGAAGGCACACACCCAGGGCGGGCAAACGTCGAAAGTGCGGACGATCAGGTGTGCGGAAAGAAACGGGCTGAGTGTTTCGGAAAACGAACCGGCGCTATGTCGCGAACGTCTAGCGCCGCGTGAGAACGCGTAGCGGCCGGAGTCGCCGCGCCAGAGGGCGCGCCTGTGAGCCAGGTAAAGTAGGAAAGTGCGAAGGTCGATCAGATCGCCACAACCACGGCAGCAGCAGCCGCATGGTACTCAGGTCGTGCTCTGGTCCGTTGAAGCGAACACCGCAAACCTCCCGCACGCGGCCTCAAAAAGCAAAAAGCCCGGTTTGCTGTTTCCAGCAAACCGGGCTTTTTTATCGACGCCGCGAATCGAACAGACCTGAAAATCAGAACGGCTTGATCACCACCAGCGCAACGGCTACGAGCATGCCCAGAACAGGCAGCTCATTGAACATCCGATACCACTTGTCCGAGCGCCGGTTTTCACCGCGCTCGAACGTGCGCAGCAGCACGCCGCAATACGCGTGATAGATGACGAGCAGCACGACCACGCCGACCTTCGCGTGAATCCAGCCCTCGCCGCTGCCGATCCCGATCACCAGCCACAGCCACAAGCCGCACGCCAGCGCCGGCACGGCGATGAGCGTCATGAAGCGAAACAGCTTGCGGGCCATGATCAACAGACGTTTCACCGCATTCGGATCGGTCTCCATCGCGAGATTGACGAAGATCCGCGGCAGATAAAAGAGCCCCGCGAACCACGAAGCGACCAGAACGATGTGAAACGTCTTGACCCACAACATCTGTGATCCTTGTTCGTTTTTATGAATGGTTATTGGCGACCTTCGCCGTGTCCGAGCACGACGTATTTCATCGATGTCAGCCCTTCCAATCCGACGGGCCCGCGCGCATGCAGCTTGTCGTTCGAGATGCCAATTTCCGCGCCGAGGCCGAATTCGAAGCCGTCGGCAAAACGCGTCGATGCGTTGACCATCACGCTCGCGGAATCCACTTCACGCAGGAAGCGCATCGCGCGGTCGTGATCTTCCGTGACGATGGCGTCCGTGTGATGCGAGCCGTATTCGTTGATGTGCTCGATCGCCTGATCGATATCGTCGACCACCTTCACAGCGAGCACAGGCGCGAGATATTCCGTGCGCCAGTCCTCTTCCGTCGCATCGACGAGCGGACCAACGCCAGCCGCTTCGAGCACCTTACGCGCTGCCGGATCGACGCGCAGCTCCACGTCCTTGCCGCGATACAGCTTGCCGAGCGGCGGCAGCACCTCAGCCGCCGCGCCGCGCGCGACCAGCAGCGTCTCCATCGTGTTGCAGGTGCCATAGCGGTGCGTCTTCGCGTTGTCGCAGACGTTCATCGCCTTCGCAATGTCCGCGCGATCGTCGACATACACATGGCAGATGCCATCGAGATGCTTGATCATCGGCACACGGCCTTCTTCGATCAGGCGCGCGATCAGGCTCTTGCCGCCGCGCGGCACGATCACGTCGACGTATTCGGTCATCGTGATCAGCTTGCCGACGGCCGCGCGATCCGACGTTTCGACCACCTGCACAGCCTCTTGCGGCAGGCCCGCCTTTTCCAATCCTTCGCCGATCAGCTTCGCGAGCGCCGTGTTGCATTCGAGCGCCTCGGAGCCGCCGCGCAGAATCGTCGCGTTGCCGGATTTGAGGCACAGTGCGGCGGCATCGATGGTCACGTTCGGCCGCGATTCGTAGATGATCCCGATGACGCCCAGCGGCACGCGCATCTGGCCGACCTGGATGCCGCTCGGCCGGTACTTCATGTTGCTGATGTCGCCGATCGGATCGGGCAGCGCGGCCACTTGCCGCAAGCCTTCGACCATCGTCTTCAGCGCCTTGTCCGACAGCGTCAGACGATCGATGAAGGCGGCGTCGTGTCCCTTGTCGCGAGCGCGTGCGAGATCGCGCGCATTCGCTTCCTTCAGCGCCCCCGTTTCACGCTCGATGGCGACTGCGACGGCTTCGAGCGCCGCGTTCTTCGCGGCCGTCGACGCCCGCGCCATTGCGCGCGATGCGTGACGCGCGCGGCGGCCGAGATCGGTCATGTACTGGTCGATATCCATGGTGATTCCCGTTGTGCCGCGTTCTGCACGAAGCGCGGCGGACAATTTCTGCAAGCGGAACGATGCGACGATTGTAAGGCGTGTGACTACAGCGTGCTTGGCGCGGCGGCGCGCTATCACGGACCGGGAAAGGCTGCCGGACGGCCTGACGAGGAATCTGGAAACCACGCGAGCGCTGCTGCGGCTCGGCTCTGCATGATGGTCCGCCAGGCGTGCGACAGCCTACGACGGTCGGCGCATTGGCGCCGGTCGCGGGGGAGCCGTTCGACCTGGCGCGGGCCGCGTCGGCGCGGCGTGCGAGTGTGACGACTGCGCGCCGGCGACAGCCATCGCGAGTTCGAAGAGCCCCGCCCATGGATCGGGCGGCGGGTCATTGCGGTGATTGCCCGGCGTGCCGCCCGACAAGCCCTTCACCTGCCGGTCGAGCTTCGCCGCCAGCGCGAGCGCCTTTTCGAGCGACGCTTCCGTCACGCGCGACAGCGCTGGCCCGACGAGCCGCTCACGCGGGCCCCATACGCGGTTCTCACGCAACAGCATCGCGAGCGGCTTGCCGGCTTCGACGCCGCGCTTGATCCGCAGCAGCGTGCGAATCTCTTCGACGACGGCCCACAGCACCAGCACGGCCGCCTCGCCTTCGCCCTTCAGACCGTCGAGCATGCGCGACAGCCGGCCGACGTCGCCTGCCAGCATCGCTTCGTTGAGCTTGAACACGTCGTAACGCGCGACGTTGAGCACGGCGTCGTGGACCTGTTCGAACGTCAGCGCTCCGGACGGATACAGCAGTCCGAGTTTCTGGATCTCCTGATGCGCCGCGAGCAGATTGCCTTCGACGCGCTCCGCGATGAACTGCAACGCGCGCTTGCCGTCTTCGCCCGCCGCGACACGCTGACCTTGCTGCGCAAGCCGCTGGCCGACCCAGCCCGGCAACTGCGCGCGCTCGACGGGATCGATTTTCAGCGCGACGCCGGCGTCCGCCAAAGCCGTGAACCACGCGGCCTTTTGCGTCGCGGCGTCGAGGCGCGGCAACGTGACGAGCGTGAGCACATCAGGATTCGCCGATGCCGCGAGTGTCTTCAGCGCATCGGCGCCTTCCTTGCCGGGCTTGCCCGTCGGAATGCGCAACTCGACGAGTTGCCGGTCGCCGAACAGCGACATCGACTGGCTCGCACCGAGCAGCGAGCTCCAGTCGAAACCGCGCTCCACCGTGAACACCGCGCGATCCGTAAAGCCGCTCGCGCGCGCCGCCGCGCGGATGCGGTCGCACGCTTCCTGCGCGAGCAGATGCTCGTCGCCGTACACGACGTACAGGCCGGCGAGTCCTTTCGCGAGGTGCGCTTCGAGCGCGTCAAGACGCAGTTGCATGGTTACGGATGAACGAGAGTGAAAGCGGGTCGATGCAGTCGGCGGATCAGAGCGGCGGCGGCGGCAGCGGCGCGCGCGGCGCGACGCCCGGCACTTCCTGGCCCGGCGCCGGATGCAGCGAGCGCACGACGGCGAGACGCCGCATCAGCTGATCGACGGCGTCGTTCTGCATGTCGGCGTAAAGGATGTCGGCTTCCGCGGCCTTCGCTTGCGAGAACTGATCGCTATACGTCATCGCGCGGTTCAACGCGATCGAGCTTGGCGGAATCAGCAAAGTGCCGTCCGAGCCTCTCAGCGTGTAGTTCAGCGAATAGTTCAGCGCGTATTCCTCGACTACGCCGAGCGAGCTTAGCGTCAGCACGCCCGTTCCACGCGACTCCGAAACCACCAGGACCGCGTCCGCGTTGCTGGACGAATTCACGATCACCGTGTCGCTGCCGCCCTGCACCATGCGCGTCAGGCGCGCTGCGACGGGCGGCGTCGCGCCCGTGATGGCGAGGCGCTTGAACGCGTAGTTCTGCTGGCCGCGCAACTGGAAGCCGCACGCGGACAGCAGCACCGCGCCGCACGCCAGGGTCAAAAACGATCTGCGGTTCACATGGGCTCCTGGTTCGCAGTTAAAGCGCAATCGCCATCGATCGGCACCAACGGACGCATTCGGCGCGGCCGTCAGACGACGACGTTCACGAGGCGGCCAGGCACGACGATCACTTTCTTCGCCGGCTTGCCTTCGCTGAACTTCGCGAACATTTCGTGCGCGAGGGCAGCGGCTTCGATCGCTTCGCGCGACGCGTCCTTCGCGACCGTCACGGCGCCGCGCACCTTGCCGTTCACCTGCAACACGAGCTCGATTTCGCTTTGCTCCAGCGCCTTTTCGTCGACCTTCGGCCACGGCGCATCGAGCAGCGTGCCGAATTCGTCCGCGTAGCCGAGTTCCTGCCAAAGCTGGAACGCGATGTGCGGCACGACCGGGTACAGCACGCGCAACAGCACGCCGTAGGTTTCGCGCAGCACGGCGGGGCTCGCGGCCTTCGCACTCTCGAGCGCGTTGAGCATCTTCATCGCCGCCGACACGACCGTGTTGTACTGCAAACGCTGATAGTCGAAATCGGCCTGCTTCAGCACGGTGTAGATTTCGCGGCGCAACGTCTTTTCGGCATCGGCGAGCTTCGCGGCATCGAACGATGCGCGCTCGCGCAGCGCCGCTTCGTTCGCCTGGCCGAACACCCACACGCGGCGCAGGAAGCGGCTCGCGCCTTCGACGCCCGCGCCCGACCACTCGAGCTGCTGCTCGGGCGGCGCGGCGAACATCGTGAAGAGACGCGCGGTGTCGGCGCCGTACTGGTCGATCAGCACTTGCGGATCGACGCCGTTGTTCTTCGACTTCGACATCTTCTCGACGCCGCCCAGTTCGACGGGCTGGCCGTCGGCGTTCAGCGTCGCGCCGATCGGGCGGCCCTTGTCGTCGTGCGTGACGGTGACGTCGGCCGGGTTGTACCAGGTCTTCTTGCCCGCGACGTTTTCGCGGTAGTACGTTTCGTTGAGCACCATGCCCTGCGTGAGCAGGTTCTTCGCCGGCTCGCCGAACTTCACGATGCCCAGATCGCGGCAGACCTTCGCCCAGAAACGCGAGTACAACAGGTGAAGAATCGCGTGCTCGATGCCGCCGATGTACTGGTCCATCGGCATCCAGTGGTCGGTGCGCTCGTCGACCATCGTCTTCGCGTCGGGTGCCGCGTAGCGATAGAAGTACCAGGACGAATCGACGAACGTGTCCATCGTGTCGGTTTCGCGCTTCGCGGCCGCGCCGCACTTCGGACACGTGCAGTTGAGGAACGCTTCCGACTTCGCGAGCGGATTGCCCGTGCCGTCCGGCACGAGGTCTTCGGGCAGCACGACGGGCAGATCCTTCTCGGGCACGGGCACGTCGCCGCACGACGGGCAGTGGATGATCGGGATCGGCGTGCCCCAGTAGCGCTGGCGCGAGATGCCCCAGTCGCGCAGACGCCACGTGACCTGCTTGTCGCCGAGGCCGAGCGCCTTGAGATCGGCGGCGATGGCGTCGACGGCTTCCTGGTACTTCATGCCGTCGTACTTGCCGCTGTTGACCAGCACGCCGTTTTCCTTGTCGCTGTACGACTCCTGCCATGCATCCGTCGAGAACGGGTGGCCCTCGACCGCGACCACCTGCTTGACGGGAATGCCGTACTTCTTCACGAACGCGAAGTCGCGCTCGTCGTGCGCCGGCACGCCCATCACGGCGCCTTCGCCGTAGCTCATCAGCACGTAGTTGCCGATCCACACCTCGACCTTTTCCTGCGTCAGCGGATGCGTGACGAAAAAGCCCGTCGGCATGCCCTTCTTTTCCATCGTCGCCATGTCGGCTTCGGCGACGCCGCCGTGCTTGCACTCGTCGATGAACGGCAGCAGCTCGGGCTTGTCCTGCGCGAGACGCGTCGCGAGCGGGTGCTCGGCGGCAACCGCGCAGAACGTCACGCCCATGATCGTGTCGGCGCGCGTCGTGAACACGCGTAAGAGCTTTTGCTCGCCGTCGATTTCGTACGGGAAGCCGAAGTTGACGCCATAGCTCTTGCCGATCCAGTTCTGCTGCATGATCTTCACGCGCTCGGGCCAGCCGAGGCCGTCGAGATCGTTCAGCAGTTCATCCGCGTACTGCGTGATGCGCATGTAGTACATCGGGATTTCGCGCTTTTCGACGAGCGCCCCCGAGCGCCAGCCGCGGCCGTCGATCACCTGCTCGTTCGCGAGCACGGTCTGGTCGACTGGGTCCCAGTTCACGGTGCCCGTCTTCTTGTACGCGATGCCCTTCTCCAGCATCTTCAGGAAGATCCACTGGTTCCACTTGTAGTAGTCCGGGCTGCACGTGGCGACTTCGCGCGACCAGTCGATGGCGAGACCCATCGACTGCATCTGCTTCTTCATGTACGCGATGTTGTCGTACGTCCACTTCGCGGGCGGCACGCCGTTGGCCATCGCGGCGTTCTCGGCGGGCATGCCGAACGCGTCCCAGCCCATCGGCATCAGCGTGTTGTAGCCGTTCATCCGCAGATAGCGGTACATCACGTCGTTGATCGTGTAGTTGCGTACGTGCCCCATATGCAGCTTGCCCGACGGATACGGCAGCATCGAAACGCAATAGAACTTGGGCTTGTCGGCCTTTTCCGTCGTTTTGTACGCGTCGGTGGCGCGCCATTGTCCTTGCGCGGCGGATTCGACGTCGGAGGGAACGTATTTTTCGTGCATGGTGTGATGGGATCGCTGGTTCGGTGCCGCTTTTCAGTGCTTCGGCACCGGCCGGTGCTCTGCGTGAAGAAATGTCTCGTCGATTCCCCTTGCGTCAAGGGGAAAGGGCTGATTATACCGTCCGGGCGAGACGACGCCGCACGCGATGCGGCGTATGCGGCGCGTTTTGCGCGCCGATCGATTTCGATTCGATTCCGGTTCGCGCTAAAAGCGGGCTTTCGGCCCGGCAAGCGACGTCTGGACGCTTACTGCGCGGCGGACGCTCCCGCTGCCGAAGGCGCTGGCTGGCCCGCGCTCGCGCCGCCTGTCGTCGCGGAGCCGGCTTTCGCATTGCCCGCCGACGGCGGCTCGGTCACGAAGCCGATCCGCTCCAGCCCCGCCTGCTGCGCAGCGCCCATCACCTGCGCGATGACCTCGTAGCGCGTCGAGCGCTCGGCGCGCAGATGGATTTCGGGCTGTTCCTTTTGCTTGCCGGCGTCGTTGAATTGCGTGCGCATCTGCTCGAACGTGACGGGTTTGTCGTTCCAGTAGAGCTTGCCCGCCGCGTCGATCGACAGCGTGATGGTCTGCGGCGTCTCGCGCGCCTCGGCGGACGCTACGCGCGGCAGATCGAGCCGGATCGCGTGCGTGAAAAGCGGCGCCGTGATGATGAAAATGACGAGCAGCACGAGCATCACGTCGATCAGCGGCGTCATGTTGATGTCCGCCATCGGCGCGGCCGTCTTGTGTCTGTCGAGTCCGCCGAATGCCATGTGTCGCGCCTCGCTCTTTCCGTTTCAGCCCTGGCTGAGCCTAAGCCTGCGTCCGCGCGGGCGAGCGCCAGCTCTCGCCGTCGCGCATGTCGGCGCGCGCGCCGTCGTGCGTCTCGCCGGCGGGCGCGCAGACATATGCGTGCAAATCGTGCGCGAAGCCGTCGAGTTCCTCCGACAACTGTCGCACCATCCGTCCGAGCACGTTATAGGCGAGCACTGCGGGGATCGCGACGACGAGGCCGAATGCCGTCATGATGAGCGCTTCGCCGACGGGCCCCGCGACGTTTTCGATCATCGCCTGGCCGCTCAACGCGATGCTGCCGAGCGCGTGATAGATGCCCCACACGGTGCCGAGCAGACCGACGAACGGCGCGGTGCTGCCCACCGACGCCAGCAGCACCTGCCCGAACTCCAGCCGCCGTTGCGAGCGGTGCAGTGCCTGGCGCAGCGCGCGCAGCACGCGTTCGCTGCGCTCGACGCGCGCGAGCAGCACGCCCGGCATCTCGACTTCCGACGCCTGCAGCGCCGCTTCCGCCAACGGAGAAAAGATGTGCTCGCGATCGGCGAGCCGCAACGCGGCGACGCCATCGGCGAGCGTCGGCGCCTGCCAGAAAAGTGCAATGGCGCGCGGCCCCTGGCGCTTTGCGCGCCCGAGCATCCAGCTTTTGACGATCAGGAAACACCAGCTCGCAATCGACATCGCCAGCAGCACGTATGCGACGCCATGCGTGATGGCGTCGCTGGATTGCAGGTAGTGGATGATGCCGGAGTTTGCCATCGGACCTCGCCGTTCGCCTCGGCCACGAGTGCCCCGGCGCGTGAGAACAGGCTACGGGTGCCTAGCGAAGGCCGAGCACGTCCTGCATGTCGAACAGGCCGTTCCGACGGCCTTGCAGGAAACGTACCGCACGCAGCGCGCCTTGTGCATACGACAGACGGCTTGCCGATTTGTGCGTGATCTCGATGCGCTCGCCGATTCCCGCGAACAGCACCGTGTGATCGCCGACGATGTCGCCGCCGCGTATCGCCGAAAAGCCGATCGTCGACGGATCGCGTTCGCCCGTCACGCCTTCGCGCGCGTACACCGCGCAGTCTTCGAGCTTGCGGCCCAGCGCTTTCGCCACCACTTCGCCCATTGTCAACGCGGTGCCCGACGGCGCGTCCACTTTGTGACGGTGATGCGCCTCGATGATTTCGATGTCGTAGCCCTGCGAGAAATGCGGCGCGGCGAATTCGAGCAGCTTCATCGTCACATTCACGCCGACGCTGAAGTTCGACGCGAACACGATGGCGATTTTTTCGGCCGCGGCGCGGATGTGCGCCTTTTGCGCGTCGTCGAACCCCGTCGTGCCGATCACGAGCTTCGTGTTCGTGCGCAGCGCTGCGTCGATGTGGGCAATCGTGCCTTCGGGGCGCGTGAAATCGATCAGACAGTCGGATTGCGCGAGCACCGCGTCGATATCGTCCGAGATCGGCACGCCCGTCTGTTTGCCCAGAAACGCTCCGGCGTCCTGACCGAGTTGCGGCGCGCCCTTGCGATCGAGTGCGCCGGACAGCGTCGCGTCGGGATCGTTGAGGACGGTTTCGACGAGCATCCGGCCCATGCGGCCCGATGCGCCAGCGATGGCAATTTTCATGGGTAATCCAGCAAACGGCGCCGTCGAACGGCGACATCGGGTTGCGCCGACTGTTGCGCTGTCAGTTGATCCGAAAGGCAGCGCGCCGGCCGGCGATCAAGAAAACGAAGCGAGCAGCGGACACTCGTGCATGCGCCGGAAAATCGCGGCGACACCATGCGATGAACCAAAGCGGCCATGCATCGCGGCGAGACGCATGACGGGCGAAGATGCCGCCCGTCATGTTACGGACAACGGAATCAGCCGCCCGTTCCCGTGCTGGTCTTGGACGAACCCGGCGACGACGCGACGGGCGCGTCTTTCGCCTGTCCATTCTTGCCATTGTTGCTTTGGGGGCCGGTCGGACCGACGGGGTTTTCCTTCGGCACGCCCTGGATCTGCGGAGGCGGCGGACGCGTGAATCGGAACTGCGGCTGGCCGGGCTCCGTCGAGTTCTGCGGCACGCCGCCATTCGACTGCGGTGTACCCGCGCGCACCGACGGCGTCGTGCCGGGCGCCGGCGCCTGCACGGCGTTGGTCAGGCGGTTCGCAGCCTGGGCGGCCTGCGCGTTCGGATCGACGGCGGGCAGATTGCCCGCCTGCGCGGCGTCGGACGTGGACGTGCGTGCCGTATCGGGCGTCGAGGCGGGCGCGGACGCGGCTGCAACAGGCGCGCTCGCCGCACCCGCAGCGCTCGCGACGGCAGGCGCTACCGCCACTTTCTTGCCCGTGCGATCGCCGTCGATATCGGCGAGCAGTTCGAGGTTCGACGGCAGATCTTCGCCGCCCGACCAGCTCGCGACGCGATCGCCCGAGAAGTTCACGATGAAATCACGCTGCTGGACGACCGCAGTCGAACCGCGCTTGAAGTAGAAGACGTAGTCCCAGCGGTCGGCATGGAACATGTCGGTCAGGAGCGGCGTGCCGAGCACCTGCTTCACCTGCGCACGCGACATGCCGGCCTGCATCTGCGAGGCCATTTCCTTCGACACGAAGTTGCCCTGAACCACAGTAATGCGGTACGGCGTGATGCTTTGGGCGACACGTTGCGTCAGGCTGTCGTACGTGGAACATCCAGCAAGAACCGCCACAGCCGCAGCGACGATCATGGTGCCCCGCATGCGGCTCCCCCGGTTGATCAATAGAGCTTTTGGAATCATTTCCCTCACCGTGCGGGGCTTCCCGAGCCGCGCGAGTTTCCGTCGAAGATGACCTCAACAGCAATTCACATTACTATTAGAACCTTGCATTGTACTCTAGGGATCCCTTGCCATGACCAATCCAACCGATCTGAAAAATATCGGACTCAAGGCGACCCTACCGCGCCTCAAGATTCTGGAGATCTTTCAGCACAGCCCGGTGCGCCATCTGACCGCCGAAGATGTCTACCGTAATCTGCTGCATGAAGAACTGGATATCGGGCTCGCCACGGTGTATCGCGTGCTCACGCAGTTCGAGCAGGCGGGGCTGCTGTCGCGCAGCAATTTCGAGTCGGGTAAAGCCGTTTTTGAGCTGAACGAAGGGACGCATCACGACCATCTGGTGTGCATCGACTGCGGCCTGGTCGAAGAGTTTTTCGACCCTGAAATCGAGAGCCGCCAGCAGGCGATCGCGAAGGAACGCGGCTTCAAGCTGCAGGAACACGCGCTCGCGCTGTATGGCGCGTGCACGAAGGACAAGTGCCCGCATCGCAAGCACTGACGGGCGTTGGGCCGCGATTCGGGGCGCGGTCCGGTCGACGTGACAGGCAATACGCGAAAGGCCCGCCCGATGAAAATCGGCCGGGCCTTTTGCTTTCCACTGCCTCCAGAAAGCGAGCGCACGCCTCAGACAGCAACGGCCTCGAGCGACTCCCGTTCGAGCCGCCACGCGTGCGGCAACGACACTTCGTCGCAGTTGGGCCCCTCGCCGCCTCGATCGACAATCAGGAAATCGCTCACGCGCTCCAGCGCCAGCAGCGGATGATGCCAGACGCCCTTCGCGTAATTCACGCCCTGCCAGCCGCGCGTCGAGAACGCTCTGAGCTTCGTCGGATCGAGCTCACCCGCCGGCGCGACGACGATCAGATACGGCGTATCCGACAGCGGCACGAACGCCTGGCTGCCGAGCGGATGCCGCTCCATCATCACGATATCGATCGGCCATGAGCGCGGCTGCGCACGAAACACGTTGATCAGCGGACGGCCGCCCTGCGTGCTCACGTCCACTTTCGCGAGATCGTGATAGCGCTCGGTCGTGCCTTCGTTGATCGGATAATGCCGCGCGCCTTCCAGTTCGATCACGTCGCCGAAAGGAGCGAACGCTTCGCCCGTCAGGCGCTCGATGCGCAGTGTGTTCATGGCCTTCTCCGTGAGTCCCGCTGACCTGTTCAGTGTGCCTTATTCGATCTCGCCCCACAGACGCAGACGCGACACGCCGCCATCCGGATAGATGTTGAAGCGCACGTGCGTGACAGGGCCGAGCGCGGCGAGTTCGGCGCTGAACGTGTGGACGTTGTCCATCTGCAGCTTCTGTTCCGGCAGCAGGACCGGCCAGAACATCGCCTGCGTGACGAGCGAATCGTCGGTGCCGCCCGTGACGGACGCCGCCTGCAGCGAGCAGCGGTCCGGGAAATTGCCCTTGAAGTGCGCCGTATCGACTTCGACCTTGCGGATCACGCCAGGACGCGCGAGCGCGACGATCGCCCAGTCGTTGCCCGGCTCGCGGCGGCGTCGCGTTTCCCAGCCGTCGCCCATGTTCACGCCGCGCCCCGGCATCAGCATCTGCGATGCCGGCCCGAAGTGCTGGTTGTTCGCCGCGACCAGGTACGCGCCGTTTTCGATCGCGGCCAGGTCGATGAGCGTGCCGCGCTCGATCCGCTCCCAGTCGCGCTTCGGCTGCCCATAGACGCGCAGCCGCGCGAGTCCGCCGTCCGGATACAGGTTCACGCGCAGATGCGTGAACGCGCGCGCATCGCTGATTTCGACGTAGTGATGCTGGTTGCCCTGCAGCGTCGTCGCGGGGACGATGGTTTGCCAGTCGGCGTGATCGGCGGGCACGTCGCTGTCGGAGTAGCAGGCGTCGATCGACGCGGCCGGCGGGAAATTGCCCGTGAAGTGGCTCGTGTCGAGATCGACGCCGTGCACGATGCCCGGCCGCGCGAGCCGCACGACGCAGTAGTCGTGGCCCGTCGTGCGCTTGCGGCGCGTCTCCCAGCCGTCCATCCATTTGCCGTGGTCGTCGTATTTGCCGGGGATGAACACCGCCGGCTGCGGGTCGAGCATGCGCTCTTTCGGCGCGAAGAATTCGTCGCTGGCGAAGAGCGCCTTGGCGCCCAGACGCGGGTCGGCAAGATTCATGTAGCGGCGCGTGAAAGCGGGTGCGTTCGGATCGAGAATCGGATTGGCCATGATCGGTTCGTTCAGTCTTCAGTCGAGTGAGTGAGTTGGCGGCGGGCCTTCGGAGTCGGAGCCCGCCGCCGTTGCCATGGGTGGTCGGTCAGATGGCGGAAAGCGTTGTCATACGGCGTGCGCGGGATTCGCGTGGCCCGCTTCTTCGTCGACATCGGTGACGGTCGGCACGAAGCGATAGTCGCTGTCGAGATTCAGCACGCGGCGGGCGCGCGCCTTGTCGATGTCGTTTTCCCATACGCCGACGATCACCGTCGCGACGCAGTTGCCGATCAGATTCGTCAGCGCGCGGGCGATGCCGACAAACCAGTCGACGGGCAGGATCAGCACGAGGCCGAGCACGGGAATCGCGGGAATCGCGGAGAGCGTCGCCGCGAGAATCACGATCGCGGAGCCGGGAATGCCGTGCGCGCCCTTCGACGTGATCAGCGACACCAGCACGACGACGATCAGATCGTGCATCGACAGCGGCGTGTTGGTGGCCTGTGCAATGAAGATCACGGCGAGCGTCAGATAGATCGAGAAACCGTCGAGATTGAACGAGTAGCCGGTCGGAATCACGAGGCCGACGGTCGAATCCTTCACGCCCATCCATTCGAGCTTGCGCATGATTTGCGGCAGCACGGCGTCCGACGAAGCGGTGCCGAGCACGATCGACAGCTCTTCGCGCAGGTAGCGGATCAGCTTGAAAACGCTGAAGCCGGCGAGGCGCATCACGATGCCGAGCACGACCGCGACGAACACGATGCAGCTCGCGTAGAACACGACGACGAGCATGCCGAGCTGCTTCAGCGACGCGACGCCATACGTGCCCGTCGTGAACGCGATGGCGCCCAGCACACCGAGCGGCGCCAGCTTGATGATGAAGCTCATCACGCGGAAGAACACCTGCGCGAGCTCGTCGATCAGGCCGTTGACGCGCTGCACGCGCGGTCCGAGCAGCGACAGCGCGGAGCCGACCAGCACGGAGAACACGAGAATCTGCAGGATGTCGCCCTTCGCGAACGCGTCGAATGCGGTGTCGGGGATGATCTTCAGCAGAAACGCCGCCGTGTCCTTCAGGCTCTTCGCGTGCTCGGTGTAGGTGGCGAGCGACGCGGCATCGAGCGAATGCAGATCGATGTTCATGCCGACGCCGGGCCGCGTCACGTACGCGAGCACCGCGCCGATCACGAGCGCGATCGTCGTCATGATTTCAAAGTAGACGACGGCCTTCAGGCCGACGCGGCCCACTTTTTTCAGATCGCCGGCGTGCGCCATCCCGCTGACGACGACGCAGAACACGGATTCTGAGACCGGTGTTTACCCGATCTGGTCTGACCGGCCTTCTCGCCCGGAACTTGCATTGTTGCTATGGGTTGCGACGATTTCTCGTAGCCGTTCTACAATGCTGGTCAGACCGCACCGAACCGCCGACGCCATCATGAAGAACGTCCCGCACACCGTCACCGACGCCGCCATCGCGACGCGATCCGCGAGAGGATCGAGGGTGGCGCTTATCCCGTTGGGAGCCTGTTGCCGGCGCAGCGGCAATTGTCGGAGGAACTGGACATCAGCCGGGCTTCGCTACGCGAGGCGCTGTCGACGCTCGAAGCGCTCGGCATGCTGACGATCCGTCCGGGAAAAGGTGTGTATGTGCAGTCGACGAAGGCGTCGTCCGCGCATCCTTGGCGTTTCGCGGATCAGTCCTCGCTGCCGGACACGTATCAGATGCGTTTCGCGCTGGAAGGCTTTGTCGCGCGCATGGCGGCGCTCGCGATCGGCGACGACGACGTCGAATGGTTCGAGGACAACATCGCGGCGCTGCACACCGCGCTGACCAATGGCGAACTGGACGAGGCCGCGCAGCTCGACTTCGACTTTCACATGCGCATTGTGAATATCGCGGGCAATGCGGCCATCGAATCGATTCTGCGCAGCAGCGCCGACATCATGAAGGAGAGCCAGCGCATGCCGTTCTATCGGCGCGAGCTGGTGCTGTCGACGTATCACGAGCATCGCGCGATTCTCGATGCGCTGAAAGCACGCGATCCGCACGCGGCCGGCAAGGCCATCGAGAAGCACATCGCGAACGCGGCGCAGCGCGCGGGCGTGTATTTTCCGACGCCGCATGCGTGAGCCCGGGAGCGCGCCTGAACGGCCTCGCTCGCCAAAGCCGCGAGCATGAAAAAAGCCGCTCCGAAGAGCGGCTTTTTAGCGTCATGAACGCAGCGAGGAGCGCTTACTTCGCGTTCGCGAAAGCAACCGCCGTGTCCAGCATGCGGTTCGAGAAGCCCCACTCGTTGTCGTACCAGCTCGACACCTTCACCAGACGGCCCGATACCTTGGTCAGCGTCGCGTCGAACGTCGACGAAGCCGGGTTGTGGTTGAAGTCGATCGAGACCAGCGGCGCCGAGTTGTAGCCGAGGATGCCCTTCAGCGCGCCTTCCGACGCTTCCTTCATGATCGCGTTGACTTCATCGACGGTCGTGTCGCGCTTGGCGATGAACGACAGGTCGACGATCGACACGTTGATGGTCGGGACGCGGATCGCGTAGCCGTCCAGCTTGCCGTTCAGTTCCGGCAGCACGAGGCCGACAGCCGATGCAGCGCCCGTCTTCGTCGGGATCTGGCTGTGCGTGGCCGAGCGCGCGCGGCGCAGGTCTTCGTGGTACACGTCGGTCAGCACCTGGTCGTTCGTGTACGCGTGGATCGTGGTCATCAGACCCGTTTCCAGACCGATTTTGTCGTTGAGCGGCTTGACGAGCGGCGCGAGGCAGTTCGTCGTGCACGATGCATTCGAGATAACCGTGTGCTCGGCCTTCAGCGTGTTGTGGTTCACGCCGTAGACGATCGTCGCGTCGACGTCCTTGCCGCCCGGCGCCGAGATGATCACCTTCTTCGCGCCGCCCTTCAGGTGGGCGCTCGCCTTTTCCTTCGTCGTGAAGAAGCCCGTGCATTCCATCACGACATCGACGCCCAGTTCGCCCCACGGCAGTTCAGCCGGGTTGCGGTTGGCCAGCACGCGGATCTTGTCGCCGTTGACGACGAGGTTCTCGCCGTCGACGGTCACTTCGCCCGGGAACTTGCCGTGCGCGGTGTCGTACTGCGTCAGATGCGCGTTGGTCTTGGCATCGCCAAGGTCGTTGATCGCGACGATCTCGAGGTCATGCTTCTTGCCGTTCTCGTAAAAGGCGCGCAGCGTATTGCGGCCGATCCGGCCATAGCCGTTGATTGCGACACGAATCGTCATGTTCTATCTCCTGATGGCTGAAAAAATTCTTCCCTGATGCCGCGGCTGCGACGCGAAGCCCGCCGCGCGTCCGTCGTTGCGACAGCAGCGCGCGGCGTGAAGCTCGCGTCAGCCGAGCGCCGCCTTGGCCGTCGCGACCACATGCTCGACGGTAAAGCCGAAATGCTTGAACAGCACGCCTGCCGGGGCCGACTCGCCGAACACGTCGATACCGACGACGCCGCCTTCCAGACCCACGTACTTGCGCCAGAAATCCGTCACGCCCGCTTCGATCGCGACGCGGCGCACACCATGCGGCAGTACGCGCTCGCGGTACTCGGCGTCCTGCTTGTCGAAGGTCGTGGTGGACGGCATCGACACGACGCGTGCCGCGATGCCTTCACGCGCGAGCGCCTCGACCGACTTCATCGCCAGTTCGACTTCGGAGCCCGTCGCGATCAGGATGATCTTGCGCGCGACGATCTCGTCGTTCCAGTCTTGCAGCACGTAGCCGCCCTTCGCGATGTTGGCGATCTGCGCATCCGTGCGCGGATTGAACGCGAGGTTCTGGCGGCTGAAGATCAGGCACGACGGGCCTTGGTGCTCGACCGCTTGCGTCCAGGCGACGGCCGTCTCGACGGTATCCGCCGGACGCCAGACCTGCATGTGCGGAATCAGACGCAGGCTCGCGACATGTTCGATCGACTGGTGCGTCGGGCCATCTTCGCCGAGGCCGATCGAGTCGTGCGTGAACACGAAGATGGACGGCGACTTCATCAGCGCGGCGACGCGCAGCGCGTTGCGGCTGTAGTCGGAGAACGTCAGGAACGTGCCGCCGAACGCCTTGTGGCCGCCGTGCAGCGCGAGGCCGTTGATGATCGCGCTCATGCCGAATTCGCGCACGCCGTAGTTCACGTAGCTGCCGGCCGCGCCCGTTTCGCCGACGCGCACGTACTTCGCCGCCTTCCAGTTCGTGAGGTTCGAGCCCGTCAGGTCAGCGGAGCCGCCGCACAGTTCGGGCAGCACGGCAGCGAGGCCTTCGATGGCCTGCTGCGACGCCTTGCGGGTCGCGACGGTTTCGGCGCGCTCGTTCGCGCCAGCGATGATCGCCTGCGCCTTTTCCGCCCAGTCGGCCGGGAGCTTGTTCGCCATGCGGCGCTCGAATTCGGCGGCTTCCTGCGGATACTTCGCGCGATAGGCGGCGAACGCGTTGTTCCAGTCGCCCTCGATCTTCGTGCCCTGCTCCTTCGCGTCCCACGCTGCGTAGATTTCCTGCGGAATCACGAACGGCGGGTAGTTCCAGCCGAGCTTCTCGCGCGTGGCTGCGACTTCCTTGTCGCCAAGGGCGGCGCCGTGCACGTCGTGCGTGCCTGCCTTGTTCGGCGAGCCTTCGCCGATCACGGTCTTGCAGCAGATCAGCGTCGGCTTGTCGGACTGCTTGGCCTTCTTGATGGCTGCGTCGACGGCTTCGACGTCGTGGCCGATCACGCCCGGAATCACGTTCCAGCCGTATGCCTCGAAGCGCTTCGGCGTGTCGTCGTGGAACCAGTGAACGACGTCGCCGTCGATCGAGATGCCATTGTCGTCGTAGAACGCGATCAGCTTGTTCAGCTTCAGCACGCCGGCGAGCGAGCAGGCTTCGTGCGAAATGCCTTCCATCAGGCAGCCGTCGCCGAGGAACACGTACGTGTGGTGATCGACGATCTTCGCGTCAGACTTGTTGAATTCGTTCGCGAGCAGCGATTCGGCGAGCGCCATGCCGACTGCGTTCGCAAGACCTTGACCCAGCGGGCCCGTCGTCGTCTCGACGCCCGGCGTAATGCCGTATTCCGGGTGGCCCGGCGTCTTCGAGTGCAGCTGACGGAAGTTCTTCAGCTCTTCCATCGGCAGGTCGTAGCCCGTCAGATGCAGCAGCGAATACAGCAGCATCGAGCCGTGGCCGTTCGACAGCACGAAGCGGTCGCGATCCGCCCAATGCGGGTTCTTCGGGTTGTGGCGCAGATGGCGTGACCACAGTGCAACGCCGATTTCGGCCATGCCCATCGGCATGCCGGGGTGTCCGGAATTCGCTTGTTGAACGGCATCCATGGCGAGCGCGCGAATCGCGTTGGCCATCAGGGAAGTGGGGGCGGGAGACGAGGTCGTCATGTCGGGTCCGGGGATTGGTCCAAAAAGCGGGGCGCCGTTGATGGTCCGGAAGCGCGGCGGCCGATCTGCTGTGGCGCACGGTGCGGCGCCGGAAGACGCGAGGCGGGCTGGGCAAACGGACAGGGCTGCAAAGCGAGACATTCTAACAGATAGCCGGACGCGACTTCCGCCATCGGCGGGCGTTTCGGGGCGATCCGGCACGCATGTTCGCGTCATTTACCGTGGTTTTCGCGCCGTCCGCTGCCAGTCAGGCGGGGGTGGTCTGCAAGGCCCGCAGTTTCCGCTGATCCCGCGTTGCGGCATTTGATGACGCGCAAAACATCAAGAACTTTTGGGACGTCGCCCGAATCTTTCCGTGGAGATGCCGCGCGCGACTAACCAAATTCGCGCGCGATCATCGACGAAGCCGCAAATTGAACGCGAACAGTCGGATTTTCGATTCATCGTGCCGTGCAAATCCGTTTGCACGCGACGCCCGGAAATATCGCCGCACGATCCGTTATTCGCCGTTCATCGCGCATCAGGCAGTAAACTAAGCCGATTCTTAAAGCGTTGGCTTTGAGACTGCTGCAAAATGCATCGCCTCTTTGGCACCGGCCGTCTGCCGCATGGCAAACGGCTGGTCGCGGCGGCGATGGCGTAAGCGACCCATTGGTTCAGGAGAGTTCGATGACTGCCCCACGCCCAGCCGGAGTGCCGTGGCTGACACCGTATCTGACGGTCCGCGATGCGCGCACCGCCATCGCGTTCTTCGAGGCGGCGTTTGGTTTCCGCGTCCGCGACAGCGTGCATGACGAGGGCGTCGTGATGCATGTCGAGATGACGTATCAGGACCAGTTGATTGTCATGTTCGCGCCGGAAGGCGCATTCGGCTCGACGGCCAAAACGCCGAAAAGCTCGGGCACAATGGCGCCCCAATCGTTTTATCTCTATGTCGACAATGTCGACACGGTTTATGCGCGGGCCATCGCGGCCGGCGCCAGGTCGCTGAGCGAACCGCAAGATCAGTTCTGGGGCGATCGGTTTGCCCAGATCGAAGATCTTGACGGCTATCGCTGGGCGTTGGCCTGCCATCTGTCTTGAGTGAATGAGAACCTTCCTTATGCCTCGCTTTTTCGTCGGCACCCTGTTCAAGACCGACGACATCGTTTCCCTGCCGGATGAAGTCAACCGGCACGTCCGCGTCCTGCGTTTGCAACCGGGTGACACTGTCAGCCTGTTCAACGGGAATGGCGGCGAGTACAGCGCCGAAATCGTCGATATGGATCGGCATGGGACCATTGCCCGGATCGGCGCACATCGCGACATCGAGGCAGAGCCGCCCTATCAGCTCACCCTTGCGCAGGGCATCGCCGGCAGCGACAAGATGGACTGGCTGATCGAAAAGGCGACGGAACTCGGCGCGTCCGAATTCGTGCCGCTCACGACGACGCGCAGCGTCGTCCGTCTTGCCGGCGAGCGCGCACAGCGCCGCCAGATTCACTGGCAGCGGATCGTCCAGGCGTCATGCGAGCAGTGCGGGCGTAACCGCCTGCCGGAAGTGATGCCGACGCGCGAACTCGCGACATGGCTCGGCTCGATGCCCAAGGAGCCGGTCGAAGGCGAGTTGCGGCTCTTGCTGTCGCCGCGGGCGAGCGTGCCGTTCTCCGCGTTGCAGACCGAGCCGCCGAAAGTCCGCGCGCTGGTGCTGGTTGGCCCTGAGGGCGGCTTCTCCGCCGCCGAAGAGGCCGCCGCTGCGAGTCACGGATTCATGGCCGTCGGCCTCGGACCACGCGTGCTGCGCACCGAAACAGCCGGGATCGCGGTGCTGTCAGCGCTCGCGGCGCGCTGGGGCGGCTGGTAGGCGCTTACAGCGAGGGGCGTTTCAGAGAAGAGGAAATACGAAAAGCTCGTTGAAAATGAAAAAGCCCGCCGGACAGCGGGCCTTTTTGTTGGTTCTAGCTTGAGAACCGATCGATCGGCGTCGAACGATTCCCGGCGACGCGCTCTTCACCCTAGACATTTCAAGCGAACGAGTAGAACACGCGGAACGCGACCTTGCGCTCGGCCCAGAACTCCGCTGCTTCGCGGAACACGTCGAGCAGCGTCTCACGCGCTTCCTTGTCGAATTTGGTCGCGATCGGCAGCGCTTCGAGCACGATGACAAAGCCCGGCTGGGCGCCGGCCTTGTGGACGAGGTCCGTCAGCGAGTCGTACAGCGCGTCGTAATTCTTGCCGAAGTGCTTGGGAAACAGGAACGACGTGGCAATCGTCTCCATCACTTCCTGCTTGGACTGCGCATTGCCGACAAAAGCGTAGAGAAAATGCTGACCGAGCCGATTCGCTTCGTCGGCGAGATCCTGCACGCGGAATGCGCGGATCGACTGTACGATGTTCGGTCGTACGGTCTGAAAAAGACTCATGCGTCCCTCTTCCGATGAAGGTCCCGTGCTCGCTTCGTTCTGGACGTCACGGGCCTGGCCGGCATCGCGCATCTGCATGACGCGCTGGAACATATTGCCTTCGCCGGCCGCGAAAAAATCCGTCGCGACTTTCGAGTCGTGCGCGTAGATGTTGTCGCTCATGCCGATTATCCCGATGTCAATCAATAATGCGATTAAAACTGGCGTAGTGGTCGTCTGAGTAATAACAATTGTCGGTCCGCCTGAGCGGTCCTCCACAGACAATGCGGCGTGCGCCGCGATCGCGGGCGTGTGGCGTGGGGACGGTGTATTCGTGGTAATACCCGCGACGGTGCGGCGGCAGCAACCGTTCACGATTGCCGAATACGACGCCGTCCTTTTCATACGGGTAAGGCCCGCCAGCGGCAATCGAGTTCAATGTCCTGACAGCTTCCGGCGGCAATTGCGCCAACGCAATGGTGCCGCCTACCTGTGCCTGTTGCGCTTCACGGGCGAGGGCGCCCGTCTGGTAGCTGCTGCCGACAAGACCGCCGACCGTCAAGGCGGCGATCAGCACGCCGTCGCGGAGCCACTTGCGTGCCATGAATCAAGATTCCCGCTGTTGAATAACGAGTTTGACGACCATGTTGGGTAGCCCCCTCTCCTTACAGAAAAGGGGCCCCCTAAGAACTGTACGTGCGAGTTGTCCCCGCATACAGCTCAAGCCTACACATACCGCTTACGAAGCCCAATCTTACGATCGAGCCGGCTTAGTTACCACAAGTCTACCAGCGTGCACCTGCCAGTGGCAGTCTGGATGAAGCAGGACACGGTTGGACAACGCGTCAGATCCACCATGCATCCTATACATCAGATGATGGTCGTGCCAACCCGTCTCGTCCGTCAGTGTGTGCCCGCAGTGCGCACATAAGCCGCCCTGCGACATAAACAGTGAGACCCATTGCTTCCGGTAACGCATCGAATGCTGCATGCGCTCCTGCCGCAACTTCTCTCCGTATCGCTCCAGCCTAGGGTCGAAGGGATTGAAATCCCCCTTGACCTTGGGGAGGTATTTGATAGGCATACCGCTGATCTGGTAAAGCTCTACCAACCCCCGACTACCTTCTTTCCAAACCACAGGAGCGGCGAATACCCAATTCCGATTCCCGACCGAGTGGAAATACCGCTTCCTTACCCAGTTGGCATTCTTGTCGGGATGACGCCGCTTAGACCACCGCCAGAGCTTCTTAAACACCAGATGCTCCATCCGGCTGTACACCTGCTTGGCAGCTACCTGGCTGTGATATTGCGCCCAGCCTCGTAGCATCGGGTTCAACAGTCGAATTAACTCCTCCTGCTTCACCGTCTTGTTGCCGCTGATCGTTTCTGCCACCTTGCGGTAGAACGTTTGGACGTTCTTCTTGCTCGGCTTGATGAGCAGTTTTCCCGAGTACTTCCGGAAATTCCACCCAAGGAAATCGAAGCCGTCATCAATATGGACAATGCGCGTCTTTTCCTCCGACAGCCGCAATCCCCGAACCACGAGGAAGGCTTCTATCCAAGGTCTGATTTCGCTTTCTAGCACCTCTCTCGAGGTGCCGGTAATCACGAAGTCATCCGCGTATCGAACCACATTCACTTTCAGCTTCGAGGCTTTTACGGTGCCAAACCTCTTTTTGAGGTGTTGCAACAACTCCCGTTCCAACCCGTTCAGCGTCACGTTTGCCAGCGTCGGGGAGATGATCCCTCCCTGTGGCGTACCGGCCTCAGTCGCCTGAAACTGGCCCTTATAAAACAAGCCAGCCTTCAACCATTTCCGGAGAACAGACCTGTCCATTGGGACATGATCAAGCAACCAGTCATGGCTGATAAAGTCAAAGCATCCCTTAATATCCGCTTCCAGTACCCATGGAGCAGAACTCTCATGGCTTAGGCATACGAATAGCTGAGATTTCGCGTCCGCCGTCGAGCGATTGATTCGGAACCCATAAGAGTTCGGATCGCTCGAGGATTCCGCCACAGGCTCCAGGGCCAGCAGATACAAGGCTTGCATCGCCCTGTCCCGCATGGTTGGGATACCCAAGGGGCGTTCCTTTCCATCGGCCTTAGGGATAAAAACCCGCCGTAACGGCAGAGGTCGGTATCCGCGCCGCTTCAACCTGCCAATGGCTTCCCATCGGCTCTCAGGCGTTTCCCATAGCTCGCGATCGACACCAGCCGTCCGCGCACCCTGGTTTTGCGTAACACGTCGTACCGCGTGCAGCTTTGCGGACAACGTGCGGGTCAGCATCCGTTGCAGGGCCTTCACCCTGCGCCATTTGCCTTCCCGCGTCGCCTTCGCAATTCGAATCTGCATTCCCCTCACGTTCCGTTCAACCCGGTGCCAATCTACGGCACGCCAGTCGTCCAGTTCGTGGGAGAGCGCAGATCCATCCTTTCGGACGGATACTCTCATGCTGCTCTCCTCATCTGGAAAGAAAATCCCCAGATGGGAGATGCATCTTCCCCAAGCGGGGAGACACACCCCGCTGGGGAAAATTTTCAAACACCGCGGACAGCAAAGTCCGAAGTGCACCAAGTTTTCAAGGGTCAGCCAGCCGTCTTGCGACGGTAGACCAGACGAAAGTCTGCCCGCTTTCGCGTGGGGTAATGTCCCAACCCCTATCCAAGCCATTACAGCCCGGCATTCGCTTTTTCCGTCCTCCCATACCTGCACAACCAACAGCGTTCCTCACGGTTCGCCTACCGATCCCAAAGGATAGGTGGCCGTACAGGCTTACCACGTTCCCGGCATGTCACACGACTGACTTAGGTCCCACCTATCCCCCGACGGTCTGATGACGACGTAATCCGAACTTCCAACGGATTAACCGACCGCGTACCGTTTTGGTTAGTGCCCGAGCAGCATTTGGCACTGTCCTTATCACGAGGTTTATCAGTGATTCACATACGTTGACCATATCAGCCAGCCTAGCTCCTTGAACCCATCGCTGCTTGGGCTCTCCAAACCGGAATCTCACGATGCCGATTTGCCCGAAACTTCCGGGGGCTTCATTGTCAGAGGAGCTTCAAACCCCACCGTTGCCAGTGACGCATGTCCTCCTAGGCTACTGCTAGTCGTATAGCAGGTTCACTACCGACACCAATACGACCGGTGCAGGCGAACAATGACACGCCGAGCTTTCGCTCGTATCTTCATAGCGACTCCGACGCCCGAGAGCGGCGGAGGTTGCAAACGTTCATTCCGCTTTGTCAGCGGGGATGAAGCCGCTGACTGGGCGGAACCTGACGGTAATCAGATCAATACAATGCGGCGCCCGGCATATATGAGTACACCGGATATCGCCATTGGCGATCCCCGATAAGCCCAACCGGGTCTCGCTCACTATTTAAGGTGACCCGAGGGTCACATTTCATTCCCAGATAACGGCGGGTCCCCCGGACACGAGCATGCGTGTCGCACGAAAGTCGTAAGGGTATCGCTAATGTCTTTTGGAATCAATGTTCATTGGTCAGACGAAAGGCCGTCCAGGCGGATCAGGCCAACCGCCAGCGCCAGATTTGACAAATCTTGACGCACACTTTATCTCGATCGAGATAAGCTTATCTTTGAGGTTCGATGTTGGACGACTCTCATGCCTCGTCGTCCCGACAGTCTGCACGCCGGATTCATGTCATGCGTCGACCTTTTGCGGGATGGCTAATCCCCAGCCACTGCTCGAAGGCGTGCCCATTGCGGGCACGCCTCTTTTTTTGCCTGCGCAGGCTAACAAACGCCAGCCCGCGCGAGACAAACGACAGACTTAACGCGATGCGTTCACGTCGGCGACCAGCAGCGCCGTCATGTTGACGATCCGACGCACCGTCGCCGAAGGCGTCAGCACGTGCACCGGCTGCGCCGCGCCCAGCAGCATCGGGCCGATCGCGATGTTGTTGCCGGCCGCCGTCTTCAGCAGGTTGTACGAGATGTTCGCGGCGTCGATGTTCGGCATCACGAGCAGGTTCGCATCGCCTTCCAGCGTCGACTCCGCGAGCACTTCGCGGCGCAGGTTCGCGTCGAGCGCGAGGTCGCCGTGCATTTCGCCGTCCACCTGCAGATGCGGCGCGCGTTCCTGCAAGATAGCGAGGACATCGCGCATTTTCTGCGCAGAAGGCGCATTGCTCGAACCGAAATTGGAATGCGACACTAGCGCGATCTTCGGCTCGATGCCGAAGCGGCGCACTTCTTCCGCTGCCATGATCGTGATTTCGGCCAGCTCTTGCGCCGTCGGATCGACGTTCACGTGCGTATCGACGAGGAAAATCTGCCGGCCCGGCAGCACCAGCGCGTTCATCGCCGCGTAGACCTTCGCGCCTTCCTTCTTGCCGATCACCTGGTCGATGAAGTGCAGATGGCGGTGCGTCGTGCTGACCGTGCCGCAGATCATGCCGTCCGCGTGGCCCTTCTTCACCAGCATCGAGCCGATCAGCGTCGTGCGGCGGCGCATTTCGAGCTTCGCCATCTGCTGGGTGAAGCCCTTGCGGCACATCATCTTGTGATACGTCTGCCAGAAATCGCGATAGCGCTCATCGTGATCGGTATTGACCACCATGTAGTCCTGGCCGTTGACGAGGCGCAGGCCGTACTTCGCGATACGCTGCTCGATGACGGCGGGACGGCCGATCAGGATCGGCTTCGCGAGCTTTTCGTCGACGACGATCTGCACCGCGCGCAGCACGCGCTCTTCCTCGCCTTCCGCGAACACGATCCGCTTCTTCTCCGGCTCGACGCCGCGCGCGAGCTGGAAGATCGGCTTCATCGTCGTGCCGCTGTGGTAAACGAACTGCTGCAGGTGCTGCGTGTACGCCTCCATGTCCTCGATCGGACGCGTGGCGACGCCCGAATCCATCGCGGCCTGCGCGACGGCGGGCGCGATCTTGACGATCAGGCGCGGATCGAACGGCTTCGGAATCAGATATTCCGGACCGAACGACAGATCCTGAATGCCGTACGCCGTCGCGACGATGTCAGACTGCTCCTGGCGCGCCAGTTCCGCGATCGCGTTGACCGCGGCAATTTCCATTTCCTTCGTAATGACCGTCGCGCCGACGTCGAGCGCGCCACGGAAAATGAACGGGAAGCACAGGACGTTGTTGACCTGATTCGGATAGTCGGTGCGGCCTGTTGCGATCACGGCATCCGGGCGCACTTCCAGCGCGAGTTCCGGCAGGATTTCCGGCGTCGGATTGGCGAGCGCGAGGATGAGCGGCTTGTCCGCCATCTGCTTGACCATTTCCTGCTTCAGCACGCCGCCTGCCGACAAGCCGAGGAACACGTCCGCGCCGGCAATCACGTCCGACAGCGTGCGCGCGTCGGTTTCACGCGCGAAGCGCTCCTTGTCCGGGTCCATCAGTTCCACGCGGCCCTTGTAGACGACGCCGGCCAGGTCGGTCACGAAGATGTTTTCGAGCGGCAGGCCAAGATCGACGAGCAGGTTCAGACAGGCGAGCGCCGCCGCGCCCGCACCCGACGCGACCAGCTTCACTTCCCGGATATCCTTTCCGATCACTTTCAGCCCGTTCGTGAACGCCGCCGCGACGACGATCGCCGTGCCGTGCTGGTCGTCGTGGAAGACGGGAATCTTCATGCGCTTGCGGCACTCGCGCTCGACGATGAAGCAGTCGGGCGCCTTGATGTCTTCCAGGTTGATGCCGCCGAAAGTCGGCTCCAGCGCGGCGATCACCTCGACCAGTTTGTGCGGGTCCGTCTCGTTCAATTCGATGTCGAACACGTCGATCCCGGCAAACTTCTTGAAGAGGACGGCCTTGCCTTCCATCACGGGCTTCGACGCGAGCGGCCCGATATTGCCGAGGCCGAGCACCGCGGTGCCGTTCGACACGACGCCGACCAGGTTGCTGCGTGCCGTGAATCGTGCGGCATTGAGCGGATTCTCGACAATCGCTTCACACGCGAACGCAACGCCCGGCGAGTACGCCAGCGCCAGATCGCGCTGGTTGATCATCTGCTTCGTCGGGGCGATCGCGATTTTCCCGGGGGTCGGGAATTCGTGATAATCGAGAGCGGCTTCACGGAGTTTGGTATTGACGGGAGTCGACATAAGCGGACGTGAAAGTGCGGATTAGAATAGATGTTCGACGGCATTGTAGCGCCAATCCCACAAATCGAAGCCTGCAATCCGGGTGCAAGTGCCGCGACCGAAACAGCGTGAAAGGCAAGCGCGCGATTTCATCCCGGCTCTCGCGGCGACTACAATGCGCGCGTTTAGCGTCGTGTTCGCTCCCTGTTCGCGTTTGTTGAGCCTGTCGATTCACTCGCTTCGGCCGCCGCTTCGGCCGCCCTTACGCACTGCCACGCCCATTTATGCTTTCAGAGTTTTCGCTCATCGACCGCTTCTTTGCGCGCCGCGCGTCAGATTCGGCTTACCCGCAACGCGCCGCGCTTGGAATCGGCGACGATTGCGCGCTGCTCGCCCCGCCCGCAGGCGAGATGCTCGCCATTTCGACGGACATGCTGGTCGAAGGCCGCCACTTCTTCCCTGATGTCGATCCGGGAGCGCTCGGTCACAAGGCGCTCGCGGTGAATCTGTCCGACCTCGCCGCGATGGGCGCAAAGCCCCAGGCGTTCACGCTGGCGTTCTCGCTGCCGAAAGCCGACGCCGACTGGCTGTCCGCATTCAGCGACGGGCTCTTCGATCTGGCCGAGCGTTACGGTTGCGAACTGATCGGCGGCGATACGACGGGCGGGCCGCTGAATTTGTGCATCACCGTGTTCGGCTCGGTGCCGCCGCAGAGCGCGCTGCGTCGCGATGCCGCGCAGCCCGGCGACGATATCTGGGTGTCGGGCACATTGGGCGACGCGCGCGCGAGTCTTGGCGTGCAGCGCGGCGAATGGACCGCCGATGCGAGCGACGCGGCAACATTCCGCCGAGCGATGGAACTGCCCGAGCCGCGCATCGCGCTCGGTCTCGCGCTGCGCGGCGTGGCGCGCGCGGCGCTCGACATATCGGATGGACTCGCCGGCGACCTGATGCACATTCTGGAGCGCTCGCACCTGAACGCAACCGTCGACGCCGACGCGCTGCCGCGCTCGGATGCGCTGCGCCGTCTTCCCGCCGACATCCAGCGCCGCTGCACGATCGCGGGCGGCGACGACTACGAGCTGTGCTTCACCGCGCCGGCGTCCGCGCGTGCAGCAGTCGTTGCGGCGGGTCAACAGGCGGGTGTGGCCGTGACGCGCGTCGGTACAATAACTCCACTCGACTCAGCCGGCGCGGTGCCCGCGATCTCCTGGCACGACGCGTCGGGCGCCCCCCTCACTTTGACGTTGCAAGGCTTCGACCATTTCCATGCAGAATGAAACCTCGCTTGGCTCCGCCGGCCATTTTTCCGACGCGCCAACGAACGGACGACCCGGCGGATCACCGAATGGCTCCGGTCAGGGCGAGCCGCGCGCGCCCAGGCCGCGACGCGCGAATGCGCGCTTCATGCTGTCACATCCGCTGCATATCTTGTCACTGGGTTTCGGCAGCGGCCTGTCGCCGATTGCGCCGGGCACTTTCGGGACACTGTTCGCGTGGGCATCGTTCGCTGCGTTCAGCGCGCAGCTCACGGTCATCGAATGGGCCATTCTGATCGTTGGCGGGTTCGTCGCCGGCATCGGGATCTGCGGCTTCACGGCCAACCGGCTCGGCATCGACGATCCGTCGTCGGTCGTCTGGGATGAGATCGTCGCGTTCTGGCTGGTGCTGCTAATGGTCACGCCCGCCACGTTCACCGGCCAGTTGTGGGCGTTCATCATCTTCCGTTTCTTCGACATGGTGAAGCCGCCGCCTATCCGGTACTTCGATCGCAGACTGAAAGGCGGCTTTGGCATCATGTTCGACGATCTCGTCGCAGCGTTTTTCACGTTGCTGGTGATTGCGCTTTGGCGGATGTCGGTCTGATTTTCTCCTCGTGCTCCTGACGCCCCTGGCGTCCCCTCTTACCCGGAGTCCAGCATGGCTACCGATTCCGTCGTTCATCAACTCGCGATTCGCGTCGGCAATCGTCTGCGGGACGAGCGTCTGATGCTGGCCACGGCCGAATCCTGCACGGGCGGGATGGTCGCGACGGCCATCACCGACATTTCGGGCAGCAGCGGATGGTTCGAGCGCGGCTTCGTGACGTACTCGAACCAGGCGAAGATCGAGATGATCGGCGTGCCGTCCGATCTGATCGACAAACATGGCGCCGTGTCCGAGCCTGTTGCGCGCGCGATGGTCGAAGGCGCGTTGAGGAATTCGCGCGCGCAGGTCGCGCTGTCGATTACGGGCGTGGCCGGGCCCGGCGGCGGAACCGAGTCCAAGCCGGTGGGCATGGTGTGCTTCGGCTGGAGCAACCGGCTGCATACGGTTGTCGAGACGCTGGTTTTCAAAGGCGATCGGGAGCGGGTCAGAGTGCAGGCCGCGACGCATGCGCTGCGCGGGCTTTTGATTCTGCTCGACGAGCGGGAGCGGTGATTTTTTGTTCCTTGCAGGGACGTCGCTCGAACCGCTGGCTTCTTTTTAGTTATCGCGCTGTTTCCCCATCGCACTATCCGCGCGCAGCCCACGCGCCTTCGCACTCATCGGAAGAATCATGGCCTCGAATATTGACCGCGATGAACTGATCCGCCGCTTCGATCTCCAGCCGCATCCCGAAGGCGGCTTCTTCCGCGAGACTTACCGCGCCGGCGATTGCGTTCGTCGCGAGAATTCGACGGAGCTTCGCTCGGCATCCACCGCGATCTACTACCTTCTCTGCGATGGCGCGCACTCGGCGTGGCACCGGATCAAGTCCGACGAACTCTGGCACTTCTACGCCGGCGATCCGCTCAATGTATACGTGCTCGAAGACGACGGCGCGCTCGCCGTTCATCGGCTCGGCAATGCGCTCGCCAACGCCGATTGCGTGTTTCAGGCCGTCGTTCGATCCGGCCGCTGGTTCGCCGCCCAGTGCGACGATGCGTCGAGCGTTGCGCTCGTCGGCTGTACGGTCGCGCCGGGATTCGAGTTCAGCGAGTTCGAAATCGGCAGCGTCGATGCGTTGCTACGCGAGTTTGCGCAGCATCGCGGCCTGATCGTGAAGCTCGGTCCGACGACCGGCCAAGGCTGACCGGCCGCTCCATCAAAGCTTTCGGTTATGCCTGCCGGAACGCGTTGATACGGTCGCGCGTGTCCTTCGCCGCCTGCGCCGCCGCTTCCGCCCAGTCGTCGCCCTTGCCCGCGTAAAGGATCGCGCGCGACGAGTTGATCAGCATCCCCGTACCCGGCTGTGTGCGGCCGGCCTTCACCGTCGCCTCGACGTCGCCGCCCTGCGCGCCGATGCCCGGAATCAGCAGCGGCATCTCGCCGACAATCCCGCGCACCACTTCGATTTCCTTCGGGAACGTCGCGCCCACGACGAGGCCAAGCTGCCCGTTCGTGTTCCACTTTTCCGCCGCAAGGCGCGCGACGGTCTGATACAGCGGACGGCCGCCCGTCTCCAGGAACTGCAGGTCCGAGCCGCCCGGATTCGACGTGCGGCACAGCACGATCACGCCCTTGCCCTCGTGCTCGAGGTAGGGCTCGATCGAATCGAAACCCATATACGGATTCACCGTCACGGCATCGGCGCGATAGCGGTCGAACGCTTCGCGCGCGTATTGCTCCGCCGTGCTGCCGATGTCGCCGCGCTTCGCGTCGAGAATCACAGGCAGGCCCGGATGCTTCAGATGAATGTGCGCGATCAGCTGCTCCAGCTGCTCTTCGGCGCGATGCGCGGCGAAGTACGCGATCTGCGGTTTGAACGACGATGCGTAAGGTGCAGTCGCGTCGACGATCTTCTTGCAGAAATCGAAGATCGCGTCCGAGCGGTTGGCGTACGCGCCGGGAAATTTCGACGGCTCAGGGTCGAGCCCGACGCACAGCAGCGAGTTCGTGGTCTGCCATGCGTGGTCGAGCGTCTGGATGAATGTGGACATAAAAAATCTCGCGGCGCGTCAATGACTGATGAGCCGCGTATTTTACCCGCGCCGCCGGTTGCAGACGCAGCCTCGCCACGCGGCCAGCCATTGCAAAGCGCCCCATGCAGCGCCGGAACGCAGATCGCGCGGCGATCGCACGCTGCGAATCGGGCTTGCGGGAAATGGAGCCACGGGGCGCGGAATCGACACCACAATCACGAGAGCGCCGTGCTCATTGCCCGCGCTTCGCGCCGCGTCCGCCCGCCATCGCGCGCAGTCCAGTCCGCTCGACGGTAAAGCTGAACGAGCGCGCGAGCCGCTCGCCGCGCGCGAGCATCGTCATGCCGTTGTCGGCCGCGCCGCCGGGCAGGTTCATCGCGTTGATCGGGTGATCGACGGGTTCGAAGCAGAAGAAGTCCTTCGACGTCGGCGTGTAGAGGATGTAGTACTCGGTGCTCGTTGACATCGTCAGCGACAGCCGGCGCTTCGGCCACACCACCGTCGCGTGTCCGCTCCAGCCCGTGAACGCGTGATTGACGAACGAGCGCGGCAGCGGATACGCAACGCCGAACTGCCACGCGGGCGGCACGGGCACATGGCGTACGGGAAGCCAGTCGTCGCCGGAAAGCCACAGGCCCGCCGCCGCCGCCGAGAGTTGCGTGTCGCCATCGCGCACCAGAAACGGATGCACGCCGAGGCCGAACGGCATCGTCTCGCGACCCGTGTTTTCGACTTCGAGCGTAATGACGAGCGTCGCGCCTTCGAGCGCGTAAGTCTGCTTCGCGCGATACGCGTAGGGCTTGCCGTCGCGCCGGTCGAGCGTCAGCGTGACGCTGTCGTGATCGGCGGCTGCGACGTCCCACTTCGCGAGCCAGCCGTCGCCGTGAATGGGGAGCGGTTCTCCGTCGCGGTTGCACGGCACGTCGATGACACGCTCGCCCAGCGTGAATTGTCCGCCGCCGATCCGGTTCGAATACGGCAGCAGCGAATAACACGCGAGATCGTTCGCGTCGGTGTCCGCGTCGACATGGCGGCAGCGCCTGAACACGGGCACGAGCGTGCCCTCGTTGCGGAAGTCGAAGCGCGTGACGCCGCCGCCGAGCGTCGGCGCCACATCGAGCCGCAACAGGGAATTGGCGAGCGTCACGCACGCGACGTCGCCGGCGCTCGCCGCGCCGACCGCCACTGCGGACGTGCTCGGCCCGGCCAGCACCGGCTGCTGCACGGCGGCCGCAAGCCGCGCTCGCCGCGCGCGAGACTGAGGAGACGACGGAACAGCGGAATTCGCGACAGTCATATCAGGCTCCCATGAGAGGCATCGAACATCGCCATCGGCGCGTCGGACGGCAGATGGCGGCTTATGCGGGCGGCGCGGCGTAGCGGCCGCCTCTTGGGTCTTTGCTGCATGCTGCCCCTCGCGTGGACTTCCTTCGGGGCGCGGACTGCCCTGCTCCAGAATGCTTCTTTCGATCACGTGCTTCGTGTGCTTGCTTCGCGCATTTCATTTGCGCAATTGCTTCGACTACCGGCTGCTTCCGATACGCAGCGCGCATCGCACTCCAACCACTTACGTGCCTCGTCTTCCCGCGAGCGCCGCTGGCGAGCCTTTGAACACGGGCTCCGCCAAACCGCGCCGGCCCTGCGTCGCGACATACACGCCACCGGCGAGCGCATCGGCGGCGAGCGCCTGCGCGTCGAGCCCGACACGCGCGCTCGTCACATACAGCGTGCCCAACTGCGCGCCGCCCAACGCGACGCAACTGGGCTGCGCGGTCGGCACGTCGATGCGTTCCGTCTCGACGCCGCCCGCGTCATAGCGCACGACGCGTCGTCCGCCCCATTGCGCGTTCCACAGGCCGCCTTCGCTATCGACTGTCGAGCCATCCGGCTCGCCCGTCTCGTCGGTCAGCTTCGTGAACAGGCGCTCGTTCGCGACGCGGCCGTCCGCGTGGTAATCGCACGCGCGAATTTCGCGCGTCGGCGAATCGCAGAAGTACATCGTCGCGCCATCGGGGCTGAACGCGATACTGTTCGAAATCGCCGGCGATGGCAACGGCAAACGCTCCAGCGACAGATCGTGATTCAGCCGGTAAAACCCGCCGACGGGCTGCACAGGCGACGCTTCGTCCTTCGTGCCGAACACGAAGCGTCCCTCGCGATCGCAGCGCCCATCGTTGACGCGCGTGTTCATGCCCGCTTCGACATCGACGATGTGCTCGATCTGTCCCGTTGCAAGGTCGAAGAAAGCAAGCCGCGACGCGAGACCCAACAGCATGTAGTGCGGATCGGCGCACAGCGCGAAAGTCGACAGCCGCTCGGGCATGCTCCAGAACGTGCTGCGTCCATCGCGCGGATCGTACCGCCATAGACGCGCGCCTTCAATATCGGTCCAGTAGAAGAAACCGCCGCGCGCGTCCCATGTCGCGCCTTCGCCGAGCGCGCATTTCGAATCGACGAGCAGCGCCGCCTGTACGTTCGCCGCCGCGTCGTTCGTCGCGCCTTTCGTCCCGCTTCGCGTCGTGTCGCTCATGCCCAGCCTCCATCGACGATCACATCCTGCGCGGTGATCATGCGGCTGTCGTCGGCGGCGAGGAAAAGCGCCATCCGCGCGAGGTCTTCGGGCAGCAGCTCGGCGTCGATGCACTGGCCCTGCTTGATCGCGAGCCGGCCCGCATCGTCAAGCCACAGGCGCTTCTGCTTTTCCGTCATCACCCAGCCGGGCACCAGCGAATTGACGCGGACGTTGTACGGACCGAGATCGCGCGCGAGCCCGCGCGTGAGTCCCTGCACGGCCGACTTCGCCATCGTGTACACGGGATAGCCACCGTTCTTGAGCATCCAGCTGATCGAGCCGAGGTTGATGATCGAGCCGCTTCTCGCTGCCTTCATGTCGTCGGCGACGGCCTGCGCCGCGAAGAACTGATGACGGACGTTGACGGCGATGCCCGCGTCGAACGACTCGGGCGTGACGTCCTCGATCTTGTGGCGTCGATCGTTCGCCGCGTTGTTGACGAGCGTCGCGATGGGGCCCATCGCGGCGCGCACGTCGGCGATCGCTTTCCTCAGCGCGTCGATATCCGTCAGATCGACGTACAGAAACAGCGGCTTGTGGCGCGAATCGCCGAGCCGGTCGGCGAGCGCATCGCCCGCCGTTTCGTCGATATCGAAGAACGCGACGCGCGCGCCCTGCGCGACGAAGTGCTCGACGAACGACGCGCCGATGCCCGTCGCGCCGCCCGTGATCAGCACCGTGCGGTCCACGAGGCTCGGATAGCGCGCATAGACGCTGTGTTCATCGCGCGCGTTCGCGTTGGCCGGAGACGACATCGTTCGGTTTCCTTCTGACGTTGGTTGTTGCGCGCGATCAGTCGCGCGAGCCACGGTTCTTCAACTGGTCCAGCAGCACTGCCGCGAGCAGGATCGCGCCGCGCACGAGGTACTGATAGAACGCGTCGATGTTCAGCAGGTTCATCACGTTTTCGACGGTGCCCATGATGAGCACGCCGATCACGACGCCCGAAATCGTCGCGCGGCCGCCGAGCAGCGACACGCCGCCCAGCACGCACGCCGAAATCACGTTCAGCTCGAAGCCTTCTGCCGCGTTCGGCTGACCCGACGTGATACGCGACGCGAGAATCACGCCTGCCAGCGCCGTCACCGCGCCCTGGATCAGGAAGATGAAGACGCGCGTGCGTTCGACGTTGATACCGGCGAGACGCGATGCCTCCGGATTGCCGCCGATGGCGAGCGTATTGCGGCCGTACACCGTCGAGTTGAGCATGACGCCGAACGCGATGAAGCAGACCAGCGTCACCCAGATCGGCAGCGACACGCCGAAGAACGACAGGCTGCCGAGCGCGATGAACGTATCCGACGATACGCCCACCGCCTGGCCATGCGACACGATGAAGCCCAACCCGCGCACGATTTCCATCGTCGCGAGCGTCGTGATCAGCGCGTTGATGCGCAGGTACGCGATCACCGCGCCGTTCACGAAGCCGATGACCGCGCCCGCCACGACGGCCGCGAAGATCGCGATGAACGTGTTGCCCGTCGCGTTCAGCACCATCGCGCACAGCACGCCCGCGAACGCGACCGTCGAGCCGACGGACAGGTCGAAATCGCGCGACGCGAGACAGAACATCATCGTGCACGCGACCATGCCGATCTGCGAAATCGACAGCGCGAGGCCGAGCATGTTCTCGATCGAGAAGAAGTGATCGACGGTCAGCGACATCGTGATGAACATCACCGCGAAGATCACGATCAGGCTGTACTCGGTGATCTGCTGCCACCACTTCTGCTTGTCGCTGGCTTGCGGAATCAGCGCTTCGGCGGCGCTCTTGGCCGCCTGTTGCGCGAGGTTTTCTCTGGCTTGCATTTTGTTCACTCCTCCCGTTCCCCACGGGCTATCGGTCTATCGGGGCTGTCGTCCCGGTCGGATTCAGATCTCGTTCAGTGCTCATTCGCAGCAGTCGTTCGCGACTTGCGCAAACGTCCTGCACGAATTCATGCCGCTTGCGCCGTCGACGAACTCTTCGGCAGCGCGAGGCTCAGCACCGATTGCTCGGTCGCGGCGCCGCGCGACAACTCGCCGGAAATGCGCCCTTGCCGCATCACGACGATACGGTCGGACACGCCCAGCACTTCAGGCAGCTCCGACGAAATCATCACGATCGCGCAGCCGCGCTCCGCGAGTTGATAAATCACGTTGTAGATCTCGTGCTTCGCGCCGACGTCGATGCCGCGCGTCGGCTCGTCGAGAATCACCACCTTCAGATCGGGCTCGGCCAGCCAGCGCGACAGAATCGTTTTCTGCTGATTGCCGCCCGACAGGAAGCGAATCTTCTGGCGGCGGCTCGGCGTCTTGATCTTCAAGAGCTTGATGAAGCGGTCGGCCGTTTCGGCTTCCTTCTTGCGGTCGAGAAACACGCCCGCCTTCAGATAGTGACGGCGGCAACTGATGTTGATGTTCTCCGCCACCGACGCAATCGCCACGATGCCTTCTTCCTTGCGATCTTCCGGGCACAGCACGATGCCCTGGCGGATCGCCTCGCCGGCGCTCTTCACCTTGATCGGCTTGCCGTCGAGCACGAGCTCGCCGCCCTTCTTCGGGTCGTCGCCATAGACGAGGTGCATCAGTTCGCTGCGGCCCGCGCCGACGAGACCGAAGAAGCCGACGATCTCGCCGCGCCGCACGTCGAAGCTCGCGGGCTCGGCGAGCGGATGGCCTTCGATGTTCTTCGCCGAGAAGCGCACTTCACCCAGCTCGCGCGGCCGGTAGCCGTAGATGTCCGAGATTTCGCGGCCGACCATTTCGCTGACGATCGTGTCGCGGCTCACGCCTTCGAGCGTCGGATGCGACGCGACCTTGCGGCCGTCGCGGAAGATCGTGCATGCGTCGCACAGCTGGTAGATCTCGTCCATGCGGTGCGAGATGTAGATCAGCGCGCGGTTGTCGGCGCGCAGATCGCGCACCAGCTTGAACAGCACTTCCGTCTCGCGGTGCGACAGCGAACTCGTCGGTTCGTCGAGCGCGATCACGCGAGCATTGCGCATCAGCGCCTTGCAGATTTCGACCATCTGCCGTTGCGCGATCGACAGCTTGCGCAGCTTCGCGTTCGGATCGAGATCGACACCCATCGCCTTGAGCTGCTCGCGCACGTAGCGCTTCGCATCGGCCTTCTTCACGAAGCCGATCGTGTTGGGCAAGCGGCCCAGCAGCAGGTTTTCCGATACCGTCAGGTCCGGCACGTACTGCAGTTCCTGGTGAATCACCGCGATCCCCGCGGCAATCGACGCGCCCGCACTCGCGAAATGCACTTCGTTGCCGTCGATCAGCACGCGGCCGGAATCCGGCTGATATTCACCGCCGAGAATCTTCAGCAGGGTCGATTTCCCTGCGCCGTTTTCGCCCATCAGGCCGTGCACCTGGCCGGCGTGCACGTCGAAAGAAATTCCGTCGAGCGCACGCACGCCTGGAAACACCTTGCCGATATTGTCAAAACGCAGCGTCGCTGACACTTTGCCTCCTGTTGCTTCGATTGATCCTTCGTGCGGGCCGTCGTCGTCCGCGCAGTCGTCCGCGCGATCGTCTCCTGTCCGCCTGCACGACGGCTTGCCTTCGCCTGCTTCCGATCCGTTACGTCCTGCGCGCGGCGCGTGAATGCCGCCCCACGGCAATAACGCGCCAGCGTCCCCCAGCCCCCGTACATCGCAGCGAGGCCCCACATTTAACGCACATCGCCCACCTTTTCGCGCGTCGCGAGCATGCCCTGCGTCAGCGTGAGCTTCGGCGGTTCCTTGCCTTGCGTGATCCACGCGTACATCAGTTCCGACGTCTCTTCGCCATGGCGCTTCGGGCTGATGATCACGGTGCCGAAGAAGCCCGTCGGGTTCGGCTTCTTGAACTCGTTCAATGCCGAGTCCGCGCCGCCGATGCCGACGCCGATCATGTTGTCGGCCTTGAAGCCGCGGCCTTCCGCTGCGCGCACCGCGCCGAGCACGGCTTCGTCGTTCAGGCCGTAGGCTACCCAGTGCTTGAACTGCGGATTCTTCGTCAGCGCGATGTTCGCTGCGTTGAACGCGTTTTCCGTGTCGGTCTTCGCTTGCGGCGCGGCGATCACGTTGGCCTTCGGGAAGCCCGCTGCGAGGAGCGCATCGGTTGCGCCCGACGTGCGGTCGTGCGCCGTCGGCAACTGCTCGTAGGTCACGTCGATTGCGCCGACGTCCTTCATGTCCCAGCCGCGCTTCTTGATTTCAGCCGCGATGCCTTCGCCGACCTGCTTGCCGATGTTGTACGCCGAGATGCCCATGTGCGGCACCGATTCGATCGGCTTGCCCGCGCCGTCGACCAGACGGTCGTCCACCGTCATCATCTTCAGGCCATCAGCCTTCGCCTTCGCGACGATGCCCGGTCCGAGCTTCACGTCCGGCGTGCAGATCACGAAGCCCTGCGCCTTTTGCGCAGCGAGGTTGTCGATTGCGCTCATGACCTTCTCGCCCGACGGCGCGCCGATCTTCACCAGCGTGAAGCCCTTTTCCTTGGCGGCCGTTTCGGCGAACTTCCACTCGTCCTGGAACCACGGCTCTTCCGGCTGCTTCACGAGAAAGCCGATCTTGACCGGGTCGGCGGCTTGCGCGATGGGTGCGTTGAAGAGCACCGCCGTCGCCGCCGCTGCCAGCGTGAGGAAAATTCTGCGTTTCATAATGCGTGTCTCCTGACTAGTGAGTAACGAGAAGGTATTGGCCGCGTCTTCTTGTACCGGCTTTGACACACGCGGCCAGCGCGTCAAGCGGTCGACACCGTCGCCTCTTCTTGCGAGGCGCCTTTGCTGCTTTTCTTCTGTTCCTTCGCTACTGCTTCGTTGCGCTTTCTTCTTCCGTATCGCTCAGTCGTGATAGAGCGCCGAGCGCCCGCCATCAACCGTGATGCAACTCGCGTTGATGAACGGCGCTTCATCCGACGCGAGAAAGACAGCTGTCATCGCGACTTCCTCCGGCTTGCCGATGCGTCCCATCGGCTGCAGATCGAGCGTCGCCTGGCGCGCGGCGGTGGGATCGGACTGCGTATTCCACCAGTCGTGCGTCAGCTGCGTTTCGATGTAGCCGGGCGCGATCGCATTCACGCGCACGTTGCGCGGCGCGTACTCGATGCCGAGCGCGCGCGTGAGGCCGATCACGCCGTGCTTCGCGACCGGGTACGGAAAGCAGCCCGGAATGATCTTGAACGAGTGCGTCGACGCGATGTTCACGATGCTGCCTTCGCCGCGCTCGACCATCCCCGGCAGCACCGCGCGGCAACCGTTCCACACGCCGTCCAGATCGACGGCGAAACAGCGGCGCCAGTCGTCGTCGGTCATCGTCAGCGGGTCGCAAAAGACGTTGATGCCCGCGTTGTTCACGAGCACGCCGATCGGGCCGAACGCCCTTTCACCTTCGCTCACCGCGCGCTGCACGGAAGCCGACTGCGTGACGTCCGTCTGCACCGCGAGCGTCTTGCCGCCTGTTTGTGCCGCAATGTCGGCGGCCGTCTTTTGTGCTGTATCGATATCGAGCTCCGCCAGCACGACAGCCGCGCCTTCGCGCGCGAACGCCGCCGCGATCGCCGCGCCGATGCCGCGTCCCGCGCCCGTCACCAGCGCGACCTTGCCTGCGAGCCGGTTCATTTCTTCACGCCCGCGCGCGCGATGCGCAGGCCGTTGATGAACGCCTTCGCGTTCGAAGCCGTCGCCGTCGCCGGCTGGCCCGGCTTGTACAGCGCCGAGCCCAGCCCGAAACCGTTCGCGCCCGCGCTCAGGAACGGGCCCATGTTGTCCGGCGCGATACCGCCGACGGGAAGCAACGGCACGTCTTTGTGGATCACCGCGCGCCACGCCTTCACGATCTGGCAGCCCATCTGTTCGGCCGGGAACATCTTCAGCACGTCGGCGCCGTTCTTCAGCGCGAGGAACGCTTCCGTCGGCGTCGCGACGCCGGGTGCGCAGGCCATCGCAAGCGACTTCGCCGTCGTCACCACTTCCGGGTCGCTGTGCGGCATCACGATCAGCTCGCCGCCCGCCGCTTTCACGTCGTGCACGAGCTCGCCGCGCAGCACCGTGCCCGCGCCGACGATCGCATCGACGGGAATGGCCTGGCGAATGGCCGAAATGCTGTCGAACGGATTCGGCGAATTCAGCGGCACTTCGATGATCCGGAAGCCGGCTTCGTAGAGCGCGCGGCCGTGATCGGCGGCGTCGGCGGGCGTGATGCCGCGCATGATCGCGATCAGCGGACACGCTTCGAAAGCGGCCATCAGGCCGGCGTGCGGCTGATACGGTGCGGGCAGATTCAGATCGAGTTGCATGTCGGTTCCTATGTCGCTTGCTGTGTCAGTTGCTGTTCGTCGCTCGCCGCCTCGGGTCGCCTCATGTCGCTTCGGGCCGCTTCAGCTCGCCCGCGCGGCGCCCGACGCCTCGCCGACGAGGCCCGCTTGCGCCGCGATGCGCCACAAGCCGCGCTCCGTCGCGTGCCTGACGAGTTCCGCCCGATGGCAGCCGAACTGCTCGAGCGCGAGCCGATAGCGCTCGCACAGCGCTTCGTTGCCGATCAACTGCAACGAGCGGCCGGCGAGCGTCGATTGCTGTTGCGCGAGCGCGGCTTCGAGGCCGCTCAGTTCGTGGCCGATCAGGAGACCGGACAGATAGTCGGGTTGCTGCTCGCGCGTCAGTTGAGCCGTCAGGCCGAGCGTGCGCGTGCTGAAGATCGTCGCGAGCACGCCGGCCTGGCCCTTGTCGCGCGCGACGCGCACGCCGCGCAAAAACGCATCGGTGTCGGGAAGGTCGGGCGTGACCATCGTGCGGCCGAGAATCGTGTGCTCGGTGAGCGCCGCGAACACCTCGCCCGTCATGAACGTGTGAAAACGCTCGATCTGCGCGTTGCGCACCATCACCCATTTCGCGTGCGTGCCTGGCAGACCGATCAGCACGCCCTTGCTGGCTGCCGACGCACCGGCGTCCGACGCATCCGCGCAAGCCAGCGCGCCGAAAATCTGCGTTTCCTCGCCGCGCATCACGTTCGGCAGTTCGCCGTTCTGCAGCACGCCGGGCACGATGTTGAGCGCCACGCCGCGCGCGGTCTGCACGCGCACGATGCCGTCGACGAGCGCATCGGCGCTCGCGGGCGTATTCACATACGGCGCTTCTTTCCAGCCCTGCGCGCTGCCGACCATGCCCGCCGCGATCACGGGCAGTTCAGGCGAGCGGTCGAGCCACGCGCCGACGGCGGCATCGAATGCGGCATCGAAACCGCCTTCCGCAGCGGGGCGCGGCAAATTCATGATGCCGGCCGTCGATGCACGCGTTTCCAGCACCGCGCCGTTCGCATCGAACAGATACGCGCGCAACGAGGTCGTGCCCCAGTCGAGCGCGATCAGCGCGGCGCCGCCTGCCGGCTGGGCCGGCTCGGCGCGTTGCGTGGACAGGGTCGAACCCGTCTGAGTCATCGTTTGATCCTGCGCGTAGTCGGTTGCGGAACACGCCAGCCCAGTTCTTCGGAGATTGCGCGCGCTTCGCGCTGCACGACGGGGATCAGTTCGTCCATGCGTTCGAGCGACATGTACGGGATCGTGCTCGCCACCGACAGCGCCGCGACGATCGAACCCGACGCATCGCGCACGGGCGCGGCCACGCAGCGAATCGATGCTTCGTTCTCTTCGAGATCGAACGTGAAGCCGCCAGCCGCGTAGTTCGTCATGCGCTGCATGAAGGTCTGCTGGTCGGGGCGGTTGTCGGGCTTGAAGCTGACGCCCGCGAGCGCGCGGCGCGACGCGTCGAACAGCGACTGCCATTGATCGGGAACGAGGTCGAGCATCATCGCCTTGCCGATGCCCGTCGACGCGAGCGGCATCCGGTGGCCGACGCGCGAGCGCATTTCGAGGCCGCGCGTGCCGGGGATCTTGTCGATGTACAGCACATCGTCGCCGTCGCGCACGCCGAGATGGATGGTGTCGTGCGTCAGATCGGCAAGCGACTCCAGATGCGGACGCGCGACCGTCGTGAGCGGCATCTGTTCGAGCGCGATCGTGCCGAGTTCGATCAGCTTCGGACCGAGCAGATAGCCGCCCTGCACCTGGCGCAGATAACGCGCCTGCACGAGGCTGCTGACGAGCCGGTGCGTCGTGCTGCGCGTCGTGCCGAGCGCGGCGCCGAAGGTGCGCAGGTCGCGCACGCCGGCTGCGGCGGCTTCGAGAATCGCGAGGCCGCGCAGCAGCGTCTGCGTGCCCGCCTGCTGCGGCGTGATGTCGAGCAGCGTGCTCGGCAGGCCGATGCTGTCGGCGGGCGGCGACGGAACGACGGCGCCGTTCGCGGAGCGCGGCGCGGGCGTGCGCGCAGCGTCTGCCTTCTGCTTTCCAGGTGCTTCCGGTACTTGAGATGCTTCAGGCGCTTCGGATGCTGAAGACGCGTCCTGCACATCCGGCGCTTCTGACTCGGCGTGGGTGGTCATCGCTTTGTTCATGGCGGGTGGGCAACGTGCAGAGGGGAGTTACCGCGAAGTGCCGGCTTGGCGGCTCGCGTCCGGAGCGACTGGAAGTGGCGCGTGCAGCGTGTGCGCGGCGCGCGTGTCGTGCAGCAAGGAGCAGGAAGGCATGGCGTGGCGTCTCCAGTTTCATCCCGCTTCATGCGCCGCGCATGGCGCTGGCGACGAGGCGGTGTTTTTTGCCGATGTCGTTCGGCTTGTTGAACCGGATTGTAGGGCGCTTTTTTGAGATTCACCAACATATGAGCGTTGCGTTCATATGTTGGGATGTCATTGGCGAACGTGCTCGGGAATATCCGACAGAAATACCCCACCACCCTGCTACATGACGATAAGCGCCTGTAGTCAGAAATTAGCGAAATCCAAGACTGGGGATATGTGTTTCGGAGTCATCCGATGGAGAGTCCGCTTTTGCCTGCTTAGCCTGCTTACGCTCAAGCAAATCACTAAATGCTTTCGACAATTGGCGCATCACAGTCATATGCCGATCATTTTCGATTCGCTGGCACTCTCGCAACTCAATTTAAAATACCGATAAAATCATGAATCGATTCAAACCGCTATTTATATGCGCGGCAATTGTCGGCGCAGGCATGGCTCACGCGCAACCGACGCACGATCAGTTGGTAGCTGACTTCTCCGGTCCTTATGTCGGCGTCAAGGCTGGTGCGAACTTTTCGAGTGCATCGGGCGCGATGGCAAAGCCGTCGCACACGACGTTCTTCCCTGGCCTGGTGGTCGGCTACGGTTTCAATCTCGGCCCGGTGGTACTTGGCGCCGAAGCGTTCGCCGATCTGCATCACGGTTCCGCGACCTACAAGGACGGAGGAGTCGATGCAAAGATCGGTTATCCGATCGATCGATTCATGCCGTATGCGCGCCTTGGCGTGACCACCGACTGGCCCTCGTCGGCCTTCCATTACGGCATCGGCGTCGAATATCAATTCACGAAAAATGTGAGCTTGTTCTCTGAATGGACTCACGATGCAGCCAATGCACACAACACCCATTGGGTAAACAACAGCATTACCATCGGGGCGAATTACAGATTCAAATAATCCGGTTCGTCAAAATAAAAAACGGTGATTATCCGCGAAGATAATCGCCGTTTTTATTACACCTTGAAACCGGATAATCAATCCGGCAATTCCGCCGCGCCCATTCTGCGGGCGATCACCCGTGCGCGCTGCGCGAGATAGCCGGAGCTGCGATGCTCGTCGAAGTATTTCGGTCTCGGCAGCATCACCGCGAGCCGCGCCGACTGGCCAGCCGTCAGCTTCGCCGCCGACGTCTTGAAGTAATAGCGCGCCGCCGCTTCCGCGCCATACACGCCGTTGCCCCATTCGACCGAATTCAGATAGATCTCGAAAATTCGCTCCTTGTCCATCAGCGTCTCGAGCATCCACGTAATGATCAGTTCCTGGCCCTTGCGGATATAGCTTTTCTCTCGCGACAAAAACAGATTGCGCGCCAGTTGCTGAGTGATCGTCGAACCGCCTGCGACGATCTTGCCGCGCGCCTTGTTCCTCTCCCACGCCTGGAGAATCGCGTCGGTTTCGTAGCCGTTGTTATTGACGAAATTCGCATCTTCCGACGCGATGATCGCGCGCTTCAGATTGCGCGAGATCTGATCGTAGGGCATCCATATGTGCTGGATCGACAGATCGGGACGATCCTGCGACAGACGCCAGGCATCGGACCGCATGAACGCCGTCGACGGCGGATTCACGTAGTTCCATAACGCGATCTGCGCGAAGTAGAACAGCTGCGTCGCGAACCACGCGGCAACGAAGACCGCGACCGCGTAGGCCACCCAGCGCGTCGGCCCCGCATTCGACCCCGGCCTGCTCGCGCGCCTCGTTTTTGTCATTGTCGTCGCTGTGCCGTGAAGTCGGGGAACGCGTGGGCGCTGCCCGCGCTTACGCGCTTTGCGGCGCGCGCAGCATCTCGCGCAGCGCGGCGAGCACGGGCGCGCCATCGGGACGCACGCCGCGCCACACGAAGAACGACTCCGCCGCCTGTTCGACCAGCATGCCGAGCCCGTCCGCCGCGCGCGCGCCGAGCCGGCTGGCGTGCTGCATGAAGACGGTCGGCTGCGCGCCGTACATCATGTCGTACGCGAGCGTGCTCGCGCCGAACGCGCCGTCGTCGCACTCGGGCAGCGACGCATCGAGGCTGCTCGCCGTTGCGTTGACGATCACATCGTAGGCGCCGGGTTCGATCGCCTGCGCGCTGCCGCCCGTCAGACGGCACGCCGCGTCGCATGCCGCGCTCGCGAATTGCGCGACCAGCGCCTCGGCCTTCGATGCCGTCCGGTTCACGATGGTCAGCGTGTGCGGCTTGCGCTCCTGAATCGGCAGCACGACGCCGCGCGCCGCGCCGCCCGCTCCGAGCAACAGCACACGCGCGCCCGTGAGCGGCACGCGCAGATTCACTTCGATGTCGCGCACGAGGCCGAAGCCATCGGTGTTGTCGCCGTAGATGCCGCCGTCCTTGTCGAAGCGCAGCGTATTCACCGCGCCCGCCGCGGCCGCGCGCGGCGACAGCGACGTCGCGAACGCATGCGCGTCGAGCTTGAACGGCACGGTCACGTTCAGGCCGCGCCCGCCTTCGTCGATGAACGCGCGCACGTGCGCCGCGAACTGGTCGACAGGCGCGAGCAGGCGGCCGTATTCGACGGGCTCGCCTGTCTGCTCGGCGAAACGCGCATGGATGAACGGCGACTTGCTGTGCGCGACCGGATTGCCGATCACCGCGTAGCGGTCACGCTGGGTCGGCGTTGTGCTCATCTGCTGTGCTCCGTCGCGTCCTGGTTCACGTCCTTTTGATCGGCGGATGCCGACGAATCGTTGCCGGCCGCCGGCTCGCCTTCTGCGTTCGTCGCGGTGTCGGCTTCGGCCTGCGCTTCGGCTTCGCTTTCGGCGGATGCATCGGCGGCGTCGATGATCTCTTCGTCGCCCTCCTCCTCCTCTTCCGCGCCGCTCGTCACCGTCGGCGCATCGAGCACGTGCAGCGGACGCACCGACGCCTCGATCGTCAGCTCATCGACCGACATCACTTCGAGCATCAGCCGCGTGCCGCGTGCATGCACGCCGAGCCCCGGCACATGCAGCAGCAGCGGCACTTCTTCGAGCCGCACGAGATCGCCCTTCACCACCGACGCGACCACCTGCTTCCTGTTCTCCTGCGTGAGCCAGCGCAGACACCAGAAATACTCCATGCGCCGCTGATGATCGGCGTACGCGGTATAGGTGTCGTCGAAGCCCTGCACGACGGCGAACAGATCGGCGTCCTTCGGCTTGAACGGCGACGCGAGCTTGGCCGTCACGCCGTGCTGCACACACGCGATCAGTTGCCACTGGTTCACGAGGTCGACATACCGGCGCAGCGGCGACGTGCTCCACGCGTACTGCGCGACGCCGAGTCCTTCGTGCGGTGCGGCCGTCGTCTGCATGCGCGTGCGCTTCGGGCCCGTGGGCGCGCCGAACGCGCGCTGCGAGCGATAGATGCCCGGCACGCCGTGATCGTGCAGGAACGCGCCCCACGTCGAGTTCGCGAGAATCGCCAGTTCGGCGACGATCGTATCGAGCGGCGAACCGCGGCGGCGCGGTGTGATCGTCACGTGCTCGCCTTCGACGTAGAAGTTGAAATCGGTATTGCGCTGCACTTCGCGCTTCAGGCCGTAGCCCGCGCGCGCGACCTGGCGCTTCTCGAACAGCGACTGCGCGAACGGCCACAGCACCGCGATGTCTTCCTTGTGCGGATAGTCACCCGTGCCGTTGGCGAGCGCCTCTTCCGTCACGAGTTCGTCGAGCGTGTTGTGGCGCAGATTGTTCTTCACGTAGACGAGTTCGGCGCGCGTTTCGCTCGCGACGATTTCCTGCGTCTCGCGATTCACGATGCTGTACAGCGACAGCGCCGGCCGCAGACCGCCTTCGGCAAGCGTGAATGTGTCGACGACGGAATCGGGCAGCATCGTGATCTTGTCGCCCGGCATGTACACCGTTGACAGACGGCCGCGCGCGATCGCATCGACGGTATCGCCGCGCGCGATGCCGAGCGCGGGCGCCGCGATGTGAATGCCGATCCGCACGCGCCCGTCGGCGAGATGCTCGACGGAGAACGCGTCGTCGATTTCAGTCGTTGTCACGTCGTCGATCGAGAACGCTTCGACTTCGGCTTGCGGCAAATCTTCCGGCAGCTCGCCGACCGTCACGGCCGGGAAGCCGGTGCCATGCGGGAAGTATTCGGACAGGAAGCGCGCTTCGTGCAGCGCGCGCGCCGACGGAATGCCGCCGCATTCGAGCATCAGACGCGCCGCCGAAATGCCGCGCGCCGCCGCCGCGGCTTCGAGCGCCTTGTATTCGATCGAGTTCTTGTCGGGCTTCGTCAGCAGGCCGAGCGCCTTGCTCTGGAAGCCATCCGGCAGACGGCCCGCCTTCAGCTCCTCTTCGTAGCTCTGCTGGACGAGCGCCTGCTGGCGCTTGCGCTCGAGCGACGCGAGCGCCATCTTCAGCTGCTCTTCCGGTGCGCGCTGATACTGGCCGCGCCCCTTGCGTCGGAAATAGACGGGCGATCCATGCATGCGCAGGATCAGCGCCGCGCGCTCGACAGGCCCGAACGACGACTCGCCGAAATACTCGGCGCCGAGCGTCGCAAACGGAAACTCTTCTTCCGGCGCGCATTCCCACAGAAAGTCGAGATCGATGTCCTGCGCAACGGCGTCGGCCTGCTCCATCAGCTCGCCCGCCGTTGGCTTCTCGAACTCGATCAGCACGTCTTTCGCGCGGACTTTCGCGCGGCGTCCGCCAGGCAGCTCGACCTGGAACGCGTCGCCCTGACGCGACAGCACGCTGCCCGCCTTGAAACTGCCCGATTCCTCAAAGAAAACGTTCACTCAATACTCTCGTTCTGGCTTGCGTCGGCCGGCGCGCGGTGCTGCGTGATTGCGCGTCGGCGTCGTGTTCGGTGTGGTGCCCCGCAACGCGCGTGCCGGCCGGCGCGCACCGTTTGCGGATCATCGGATCATGCCGCCTCGCTTGGCGCGGGCGGCTCGGCGTCGGCGGCGTCGCAAAACGCGAGCACGTCGTCGACATAATCGGGAAACTCGCTGATCGCGTGGTCGCTGCCTTCGATCAGTTTCGTCCGCACGCCGGGATAGTGCGCGAGCATTTCGCGGTAATCGAGCACTTCGTCGCCGGTGGCGGCAATCAGATAATAGCGTTCGGGGCGCGTGACCGACGCAACGCCGAGCGCGCGCAATTCGTCCAGATGATGCTGCTCGACGACGATGCTGCCGCCGCCGTGCCACAACGGCTGCTCGCCGAGATAGTGGCTCAGGTCGCGCTGCGGCACGACGGCGGGGTTCAGCAGCACCGCGCGCCAACCGTGCTTTTCGGCGAGATGCGTCGCGAAATAGCCGCCAAGCGAGCTGCCGATCAACGTCACGTGCGACGGCCTGGCCGCCGCGACCCGTTCTTCGACGAGCGCCACGGTTTCGAGCGGCGACACGGGCAGCATCGGACAGCACCATTCGGCGCCGCGGCCGAGCGCGGCAAGCCGCCCGGCCATCACGCGCGCCTTGAACGAATTGGGCGACGAGCGGAAACCGTGCAGATAGAGAATCACGCGACGCCCCGCGCCTGCTCCGCCGGGCGTGCCGACAGCGCATCGAGCAGCTTCTGGTGGACGCCGCCGAAGCCGCCGTTGCTCATCACGAGCACGTGATCGCCGGGCTGCGCCGCCGCGACGATGGCTTTGACCAGCGCGTCGATGTCGCTGAACGCCTGCGCCTTGCCGCCCATCGGCGCGAGCGCTTCGGCGAGATTCCAGCCGAGCGCGTCCTTGCCCGCCGGCGCGCCGTAGCCGAACACGAGGTCGGCGTCTGCGAGGCTCGACGGCAGTTGCGCCTTCATCACGCCGAGTTTCATCGTGTTCGAGCGCGGCTCCAGCACAGCGAGAATGCGGATGTGTTTTCCGCTTTCGCCGCGGCCCACGCGCGTGCGCAGGCCGGCGATCGTTGTCTCGATCGCCGTCGGATGATGCGCGAAATCGTCGTAGACGGTCACGCCGTCGACGCTGCCGCGCACTTCCATCCGGCGCTTCACGTTGCGGAAGGTCGACAGCGACTTCGCGGCCTGCACGGGCGGCACGCCGATGTGGCGCGCGGCGGCGATCGCGGCGATCGCGTTCATCCGGTTGTGCTCGCCCTGCACCTGCCAGTCGACCACGCCGACGCGCTCGCCGCCGTGATAGACGGCGAAGCGTTCATCGACGGCGACACCGTCTTCAGCGGGCAGCGCCTGCCAGCCGCCTTCGACGCCGAAGCGTTCCACTTCGCTCCAGCAGCCGCGCGTCAGCACGCGTTCGAGCGCGTCTTCGCGGCCGTTCGACACGATGCGGCCGATACCGGGCACCGTGCGCACGAGATGGTGGAATTGCGTTTCGATCGCCGCGAGATCAGGGAAGATGTCCGCGTGATCGAATTCCAGGTTGTTCAGGATCGCCGTGCGCGGCCGGTAATGGACGAACTTCGAGCGCTTGTCGAAGAACGCCGTGTCGTACTCGTCGGCTTCGATCACAAAGAAGCTCGAATCGGTCAGCCGCGCCGACACGCCGAAATTCAACGGCACCCCGCCGATCAGAAAGCCCGGATTCATGCCCGCGTCTTCCAGCAGCCACGTCAGCATCGACGTCGTGGTCGTCTTGCCGTGCGTTCCCGCCACGGCCAGCACCCATTTGCCGTTCAGCACATGCTCGCCGAGCCACTGCGGCCCGGACGTGTACGGCAGTCCGCGATTCAGGATTTCTTCCATCAGCGGATTGCCGCGCGTCACCACGTTGCCGACCACGAAGAGATCGGGCTTCAGGTCGAGCTGCTCGACGCCCCAGCCTTCGATCAGCTTGATGCCTTGCGCCTCGAGCTGCGTGCTCATCGGCGGGTAGACACCGGCGTCGCAACCCGTCACCGTGTGCCCGGCGTTGCGCGCGAGAACCGCGAGACCGCCCATGAACGTGCCGCAGATGCCGAGGATGTGAATGTGCATAAAAGCTGTCGCGCCGCAGAGCGTGTTTTGCGTGGAAGAAGGTGCGCGCAAGGGGCCGGAAAGCCCTCGCGGCAAAGGACGCCTATTGTAACCGACAGGCTCGCCCGTTCCCGGTCGCGCGAGCTTTCCGAAACGCCGCCGAACACGGCTTCAAACCCTTGCGCGGCGCCGGCGCGCGCAAAAAGGCCATCGGGTTTTCTCTAGTATCATTGACGGATGGTTCGCAAATCACACTTCGATCCGCAGCGCGTGCGCGAGGAAATCGCGATCGCGGCTGCGAGAATGATCGCCGAAGACGGTCTCGATTACTCGACGGCCAAGCGCAAGGCTGCGCGGCAGGTCGTCGGGGAAACGCGCGTCGCGGGCGAATGGCTGCCGGATAACGACCAGATCGAGGAAGAAATCCGCGAATACCAGTCGCTGTTTCAGGGCGACAGCCAGCCGGCCGTGCTGCGCCGCCTGAGAGAAATCGCGCTGGACTGGATGCAGCGGCTTGCGCCGTTCAATCCTTATCTGACGGGCGCCGTGCTGGGCGGAACGGCCGGCGAGCATTCCGACATACATCTGCAGGCGTTTTGCGACAATCCGAAGGAAGTCGCCATCTACCTGCTGAATACGAATGTGCAGTACGACGTTTCCGAAACGCGGCACTTTGCGGGGCGTGGATACGTCGAAACATTGAGCTTTCTGTGGCGCCCGGCGGATGAAGGACGGGACGCCGAACCGGTGGGCATCCACGTCGCGCTGTACAGCACAGACGACCTGCGCGGCGCGGTGCGCGCCGACGCACGCGGCCGGCTCGCAAGGGCCGACGTTCGCGCAGTGCAGGCGCTGATCGACGAGAGCGACGGCTCGCCCTTCCCCTAACTGACACCCTCTCTATATATGAAGCGCATTCTGGCAATCGCGGCGGTGGCCGTCGTCGCAACGGCGGGAGGAGCGGTGGCGAGCCACTGGTTCGTCGGCAGCAACGACCTTGCGGGCGTCGCGAACGCCGCGCCCGCCGACAGCAGCAATGCCGTCAACCAGCTGTGGTCGGCGAAAGTCACGAACGCGGACGGCAAGCCGCAGTCGCTTGCCGGATTCAAGGGTCGTCCCGTCGTCGTCAACTTCTGGGCGTCATGGTGCGGACCGTGTGTCGAGGAGATGCCGTCGCTGTCGCAGTTGCATAAGGAATACGCGAAGAAAGGCGTCGAGTTCGTCGGGCTCGGCGTCGACTCCGACAAAAACGTGAAGGCGTTCCTTCAGAAAGTCCCCGTTGACTACCCGATTTTCGTCGCCGGCTTCGGAGGCGCCGATCTCGCCCGCGCATTCGGCAACAACGCGGGCGGTTTGCCTTACACCGTCGTAATTGACGCAAAAGGGGTCGTACGGTCGACAAAATTAGGACAGGTCAAGCCCGACGAGCTGAAACGGACGCTTGACGCGCTATGACGTCGACAACTTATTGACGTTTAATTGAGAACGTTTGGCTCCAGATTGCCCGACATTCCGACGGAATTGTCAGAAGTTCGGCTAGTTGCGGCTATCGCGGAAAGGCGCCGGATCGTCGCGGGTGCTCGAGAAACTAGACAAATTTCTCTAATCAGCGCTAAAGTGCGGCCAATTCCACGGAAAACGAAGCGACCATGACGCGACTGCTGGTTCTGCACGGCCCCAATCTCAATCTTCTCGGCACCCGGGAACCTGAGGTGTACGGCCGCGTCACGCTCCCGCAGATCGATCAGGCGCTCGCCGACCGCGCAGCGGACGCCGGCGTCGAACTGGCCACCTTCCAGAGCAATCACGAAGGCGCACTCGTCGATCGCATCCAGGCCGCCCGGACCGAGAAGACCGATTTCATCGTGATTAATCCCGCCGCGTACACGCATACGAGCGTGGCGATCCGGGACGCACTAGCGGGCGTCGGCATCCCGTTCGTCGAGATTCATCTGTCGAACGTGCATCGTCGAGAACCGTTCAGGCATCACTCGTATTTCTCCGACCAGGCAGAGGGCGTGATTTGCGGCCTCGGCTGGAAGGGTTATCTGTACGCACTCGAATACGCGCTCGACCGGTTGTCCGTTCAGACAGCCGGGACGTCGCGCGACTGACAACCCAAAACACGAATTCAGCGCCGGCGGCATCCCGCCGGCGCTTCACGCATTGAAAGGGGAAGCCCATGGATCTACGTAAACTGAAGACTCTGATCGACCTCGTCTCCGAGTCCGGCATTTCCGAGCTCGAAGTGACCGAGGGCGAAGGCAAGGTGCGCATCGTCAAGAACGCGCCGCCGGTTTACGTCCAGCAACCCGGCAACTTCGCGCCGCAATTCCCGGCGACGGCGTCCGCGCCTGGCGTTCACTCGGAAGCGCCCGCCGTCGCGGGCCCGGCCACGCCGGCCGCCGCTGCGCCGCAGGGCCACGTCGTGACTTCGCCGATGGTCGGTACGTTCTATCGCGCGCCGTCGCCGGGCGCAGATCCGTTCGTGCAGGTAGGCGATGCCGTCAAGGAAGGCCAGACGATCTGCATCATCGAAGCGATGAAGCTGCTGAACGAAATCGAGTCGGATCAGGCTGGCGTCATCAAGGAAATCCTCGTCGAGAACGGGCAGGCAGTCGAATATGGCCAGCCGCTCTTCGTGATCGGCTGACGCGGCGCTTTTTAGCCACACGCCATCCGCGCGCCCTCCTTCTTCGGGCGCGCCACCGATCCTCTGTGGCAGCCGCGCTTCTGGAAGCAACTGCGCAACCCGCACGCGGCGCCCATTGATGAGTCGAATATCCGCTATGTTTGAAAAAATCCTCATTGCCAATCGCGGCGAAATCGCGCTCCGTATTCAGCGCGCGTGCCGCGAGCTCGGCGTCAAGACGGTCGTCGTCTATTCCGAAGCCGACAAGGAAGCCAAATACGTGAAGCTCGCCGACGAGGCGGTCTGCATCGGACCGGCGCCGTCGAACCTGAGCTACCTGAACATGCCCGCGCTCATCAGCGCGGCGGAAGTCACGGACGCCGAAGCGATTCACCCCGGCTACGGCTTCCTCTCCGAGAACGCCGACTTCGCCGAGCGCGTCGAGCAATCGGGCTTCGTGTTCATCGGCCCGCGCCCCGACACGATTCGCCTGATGGGCGACAAGGTCACGGCAAAGCAGACGATGATCAAGACGGGCGTGCCGTGCGTGCCCGGTTCGGAAGGCGCATTGCCGGATGATCCGAAGGAAATCGTGAAGATTGCGCGCGCGATCGGCTATCCGGTGATCATCAAGGCGGCGGGCGGCGGCGGCGGCCGCGGCATGCGCGTCGTGCACACGGAAGCGGCGCTCGTCAACGCCGTCAACATGACGCGCGAAGAAGCCGGCCGTGCGTTCGGCAATCCGCAGGTCTACATGGAGAAATACCTGGAGAACCCGCGGCACATCGAAATCCAGGTGCTCGCCGATTCGTTCAAGAACGCGCTCTGGCTCGGCGAGCGCGACTGCTCGATGCAGCGCCGTCACCAGAAGGTGATCGAGGAAGCGCCGGCGCCCGGCATCGCGCGACGCCTGATCGAGCGCATCGGCGACCGCTGCGCGGACGCGTGCAAGAAGATGGGCTACCTCGGCGCGGGCACGTTCGAATTCCTGTACGAGAACGGCGAGTTCTACTTCATCGAAATGAACACGCGCGTGCAGGTCGAGCATCCCGTCACCGAACTGATCACGGGCATCGACATCGTCCAGGAACAGATCCGCATCGCTGCCGGCGAAAAGCTCGCGCTGCGCCAACGCGACATCCAGTTCCGCGGACACGCGATCGAGTGCCGTATCAACGCCGAAGATCCGTTCAAGTTCATTCCTTCGCCGGGGCGTCTGACGTCGTGGCATATGCCGGGCGGCCCCGGTATTCGCGTCGATTCGCATGCGTACAACGGCTATTTCGTTCCGCCGAACTATGATTCGATGATCGGCAAGCTGATCGCTTACGGCGCGACGCGCGAACAGGCGATCAGCCGGATGCGCATCGCGCTGTCGGAAATGGTGGTCGAAGGCATTCAGACCAACATTCCGCTGCATCGCGAACTGATGCTCGACGCGAAGTTCGTCGAAGGCGGCACCAGCATCCATTACCTCGAAAACCGGCTGGCCGCGAAGCTGCAGGCCGCACCGGAAGAAGCGTAAGCAATGAGCTACCGGGAACTGATCGTCGAACTCGCGCGCGAACACGCGGAAGCGTTGTCGGATGCGCTGCTCGAACTGGGCGCGCTGTCGGTGTCCGTCGAAGACGCGGATGCCGATACGCCCGACGAGCAGCCGCTTTTCGGCGAGCCCGGTCTCACGCCGGAGCGCACCGCGTGGACGCATTCGCGCGTGATCGCCCTGCTCGCACCCGAACACGAGCCGGCGGTGCTGCTCGCGGCCGCCGCGAACGAACTCGGTCTCGCCGATACGCCGTCGTTCAGCGTGCGCGAAGTCGAGGAACAGGACTGGGTGCGCCTCACGCAATCGCAGTTCGATCCGATTCCGATCGGCGAGCGCATCTGGGTCGTGCCGTCATGGCACGCCGCACCCGATCCCGATGCGCTCGTGCTCGAACTCGATCCGGGCCTCGCGTTCGGCACGGGAAGCCACCCGACGACGCGTCTGTGCATGGAGTGGCTCGAGCAGTCGGTGAAGAAAGGCGAGTCGGTGCTCGACTATGGCTGCGGCTCGGGCATCCTCGCGATTCTCGCGAAGAAATGCGGCGCGGACCCGGTGATCGGCATCGACATCGATCCGCAAGCGGTCGAGTCGGCGCGCCACAACAGCGAGCGCAATCACGCCGACGTCACCTACGGCTTGCCCGACGATTGCCCCGCGAGCGAGTTCGACATCGTCGTGGCGAATATTCTGTCGAATCCGCTGAAACTGATGGCGTCGATGCTGTCGTCGAAGGTGAAGCCGGGCGGACGCATTGCGCTGTCGGGCATTCTCGCGCGCCAGGCCGAAGAGGTCGCGCAGATCTATCGGCAATGGATCGACATCGACGTATGGCGTGAACACGAGGGCTGGGTCTGCCTTGCAGGTACTCGCCGCGAAAGCCATTAGAATAAGGCATATCTGTCTGCTTCCGGCCCCTTAACGGCTAACCGGTCAATCGGCTCAATATGCTTCTAGCGACACGCTGTCCCTTCTGTAAAACTGCCTTCAAACTCCAGCCGGAGCAGCTCACGCTGCGCCGCGGTCTCGTTCGTTGTGGCCATTGCCACGAAGTGTTCGATGCATCGAACAATCTCTTTGATGTGACCAACGGCACGAGCGTCGACAAAGCGAAGCGCGTGTCGATCGACGATGTCACCGCGTACACGCTCGATAAACTCGCCAATGGCGGGCAAGCGCCCGCGCGTGAAGGAACCGCTCCTGCTGCCGAACCCGCTGCGCCCGCCGATACCAATGCGGGTCGCATCGAGCAGCCGGCCAAAGATGCCGGCATGCACGCCGTGGAATCCGCTTCGCCACACGTCGCGGAAGCCACGATAGAACGCACCGCTGCGCATCCGGCAGAAGCCATCGGCGAGCATGCTGCAAAGCCGCTTGCGAGCGACGAGGCAGCACGACACGAAAAAGCGCCGGCCGGTCACGCCGCGGCGCAAGCGCAAGTCGATGAAGTGTCCGTCGAAGCCAAAGGCTCGACGCCGGAACACGACGCAGCGGCCGCCAGCTCGCCCGATTTCCGCGCGGAAGCGTGGAACCCGTGGGCCCCGTCGCCCGACGCGTCGATCGACGGACGCATTCGCCACAACGCATCGACGATTCCGCTCAAGCCCGTCACGATTCCGAGTTCCGCTCAGCCGCCTCTGACGCTCGAGCTGACCGACGCGACGCCCGATGCGGAAAAGGCGACCGCACGCAAAGCGGTCGAGCCGCATGTCGAAGCGCCCGTCGAGCAGAAGGCCGCGCCGGCTGCCGAGGAGGGAGCTCAGCCGAAGGTCGAGCCGTCGATCGCCGCGCAAGCTCAGCCGAAGGCCGAGCCCTCAGCCGCCGCGCAAGCTCAGCCGAAGACAGAGCCCTCAGTCGCCGCGCAAGCTCAGCCGAAGACAGAACCGTCAGTCTCCACGCAAACGCAACCGAAGGCCGAGCCGTCAGCCGCCGCGCAAGCTCAGCCGAAGGCCGAGCCGTCAGCCGCCGCGCAAGCTCAGCCGAAGACCGAGCCCTCAGCCGCCGCGCAAGCTCAGCCGAAGGCCGAACCGAGCTTCGAAGCCTCGCCCGAGCGCGTGCTCGAACAGGAAATCGCAGAGCCGCCGCCGCATACGTGGCGCGCAGCGGAGCCCGCGCGCGAATCGGCACACACACCCGATGCCGGTACAGCGGGCGCAGCAAAAACCGAAGCCGACGCATCGTTGCACGAGCCATTGCACGAACCGCTGCACGAAACCTTGCACGAGGGGCTGTACGAGCCGCTTCGCGACAAGCGGCACAAACCCCTCTTCGACCCCGATGAGAGCGCCGCCGCGCCGCCCGCCGACGATCGTCGGGATCGCGAGCCTCACTTCGGGTCGCCTGCGGAAGAACACGATTACGAACCGCGCTTCGGCGGGAGCGCGCGCAAGCCGTTCGCGTCCACGCCCGACGATGACGACGATGCATTCGCCGTCCGACGCGAGCCGCTCGGACAAGACTCGCGCCGCGTCGTGTGGCAGGCCGTCGGCGGAGTCGCGATCGGCGTGCTGGCCGTCTTGCTGCTCGCGCAGCTCGCATGGTGGCAACGCGAATCGGTGATGGTCGCGTGGCCCGATTCGCAGTCGCTCTTCGTGAAGGCTTGCGCGAACCTCGGCTGCAAGGTCGGACCGCCGCGCGATATCGATGGCCTGCTGGTCGAGCCGTCCGATCTGCGCCAGATCGACGGACCGCACAAGCTCGAACTGAGGATGCCGCTGCGCAACCGCTTCGACATCGCGCTCGCCTATCCCGCCGTCGAGCTGACGCTGCTCGACGAGAACAACAACGTCGCCGTGCGGCGCGTGCTGTGGCCGCAAGACTACGTAAAGCCCGGCACGCCGATTGCGGCGGGCCTGCCCGCCCGCACGACGCAGACGATGATCGTGCGCCTCGACACCGGCAATACCGTCGCCTCGAATTTCCGCGTGCAGATCTTCTATCCGTAACGGATATCTCTGCGGCGCGAGCAGGTTACACCCGCGCGTCCGGCACGAACCGGGCGCGCATCCCGTCAATCCCTGACGAATCTTCGGAGCACAACATGAGTCAAGTCACGCTGGGTGGCAACCCGATCGAAGTCGCTGGCACCTTCCCGTCCGTCGGCCAGAAGGCACCTGCCTTCACGCTCGTCGGCAAGGATCTGAAGCCGCTCTCGCTCGCCGACTTCGCCGGCAAGCGCAAGGTGCTGAACATCGTCCCGAGTCTCGACACGCCGACCTGCGCAACCTCGACGCGCAAGTTCAACGAAGCAGCCGCCAAGCTGAACAACACGGCCGTGATCGTCGTGTCGGGTGATCTGCCGTTCGCCGCTTCGCGCTTCTGCACGACGGAAGGGATCGAAAACGTCGTGACGGCCTCGACGTTCCGCGGCCACGAGTTCGCGCAAGCGTACGGCGTCGACGTGACGAGCGGCCCGCTGACGGGCCTGACGGCGCGCGCCGTCGTCGTCCTCGATGAGAACGATAAAGTCGTGCACGCAGAGCTCGTCGGCGAAATCAAGAACGAACCGAACTACGACGCAGCGCTCGCCGCGCTGAAGTAAGCTTCACGCTTGCGTCGACACAGCGCCGCTCCCGCATCGTCCGGGCGCGGCGCTGTCACATCGTCGCGCCCATTTTCTTCCGACACCGATACTTCTTATAGGAACGCTCGCCTTGGCTACGCTGATTTGCGGCTCGCTCGCCTACGACAACATCATGACCTTCGAAGGGCGCTTTCGGGAGCACATCCTGCCGGAACAGGTCCACATCCTGAACGTCAGCTTCCTCGTGCCGACAATGCGTCGCGAATTCGGCGGCTGCGCGGGCAATATCGCGTACTCGCTGCATCTGCTCGGCGGCGACGCGCGTATCATGGCAACGCTCGGCGCCGTCGACGCGCAGTTGTACATCGATCGCCTCGACACGCTCGGCCTCTCGAAGGAGCACGTGCGCGTGCTGCCCGACACGTACTCGGCGCAGGCGATGATCACGACCGACCTCGAGAACAATCAGATCACCGCGTTCCACCCGGGCGCGATGATGCAGTCGCACCTGAACCGCGCCGACCAGCCGGGCGTGAAGCTCGGCATCGTCGCGCCGGACGGCTTCGACGGCATGATCCAGCACTCCGAACAGTTCGCGGCGGCAGGCACTCCGTTCATCTTTGATCCGGGCCAGGGACTGCCGCTGTTCGACGGCGCGTCGCTGCGCCGCATGATTGAACTTGCCACCTACGTGGCAGTCAATGACTACGAAGCCGCGCTCGTGAGCAACAAGACGGGCTGGTCGATCGAAGAGATCGCAAGCCGTGTCGATGCGCTGATCGTGACGCGCGGCGAACACGGAGCGCAGATTCACCACTCGGGCGGCATCGAAGAGATTCCGGCCGTCAAGGCAAAGCAGGTGCTGGACCCCACGGGTTGCGGCGATGCCTTCCGGGGCGGCCTGCTGCACGGTATCGAGAAGGGTCTCGGCTGGGCAACCACGGGCCGTCTCGCGAGCCTGATGGGCGCGCTCAAGATCGAACATCAGGGGCCGCAAAACTATGCGCCTTCGCGCGCGGAGATCAACGACCGGTTCAAACAGGCATTCGGGTATGAACTGCCTGAAGGCGCGTGACGAGCATACGCCGCGCCTGACCGGTCGCGTTTGAGGGCTCGAATAAGCGAGCCCGTCTGGAGTCAAGGGAATGAAAACAACAAGTCGTACTTTGGGCCGCCTGATACTGGGCGCGGTGATCGTCAGTTCGCTCGCCGTGACGGGCTGCGCGTACAACAGCAGTTCCGCCGACGTCTACACGTCATCGCAGGCGCAACGTGAAGAGACCGTACGCATGGGCATCGTCGACAGCGTGCGTGCCGTGAAGATCAGCACGAACAACGGTCAGCCGAGCGGCATCGGCGCAGTGGGCGGCGGCGCGCTCGGCGCGGTGGCGGGCAGCGCGATCGGCGGCGGCCGTGGCTCGATCCTGACGGGCATCGTCGGCGGGCTGGCGGGCGCCGTGGCAGGCAACACGATCGAGAACAGCACCGCGATGCGCGACGGCGTCGAGATCACGGTGCGCCTCGACAACGGCGACATGCGCGCGATCACGCAAAGCGCAACAGGCGAAATCTTCAGCGCCGGCGAGCGCGTGCGTCTGCTGTCGAGCGGCGGCGTGACCCGCGTGACCCACTGACGCGTTCCCGCAGACGCAATCCATTTCCCTGCCAGCGGCGCGCTCTCGCGCCGTGACGGCAACCTCACACGCATGTGCTCCCCTGTGCATGCGTTTTTTTTTGCCTCCGCGTTTGCGCATCGCCGCATGAGTTGCGAGCAGCGCATCCTTCGACAGGCATTGTCCGTGCGCGAGCCTATCGCATCGCCGCCGGCGCGAAGCGCACGACGAGTCTGGACGGGCACCAGACGAAAAAATCCCGCCGCCAGTTGCCCGGCGGCGGGATCAGGTTGATTGAGTAGCCCTACTCAATCGCCGGACGCATGCTGGATGCGTCCGTTGCGACATCAGCTCTTACGGACGGCTGCCCGTCGGGAACGGCCATGCTGCAGCCGGGTTCAACGCCGTCTTGACCGTAGCAGCCGGCGCCGTCGAAGCAGCGGGCGCAGCGGGAGCAGGTGCTGCCTTCTTCGCAACTGCCTTCTTCGCAGGAGCAGCCTTCTTCGCAGGGGCAGCGGCCTTCTTCGCGGCAGCCTTCTTGGCAGGCGCAGCCTTTTTGGCGGCAGCCTTCTTAGCAGGCGCCTTCTTCGCAGCGGCCTTCTTCGCCGGTGCTGCCTTCTTCGCAGCAACCTTCTTCACGGCGACTTTCTTCGCTGCAACCTTCTTTGCTGCGACCTTCTTCGCTGCGACCTTCTTCGCTGCGACCTTCTTTGCAGCAGCCTTCTTCGCCGGTGCTGCCTTCTTCGCAGCAACCTTCTTCACGGCGACTTTCTTCGCTGCAACCTTCTTCGCCGCGACCTTCTTCGCAGCGGCCTTCTTCGCCGGTGCTGCCTTCTTCGCAGCAACCTTCTTCACGGCGACTTTCTTCGCAGCAACCTTCTTCACAGCGGCCTTCTTCGCCGGTGCTGCCTTCTTGGCGGGAGCCGCCTTCTTCGCAACGACCTTCTTTGCTGCAGCCTTCTTGGCTGCCGGCTTCTTCTTGGCGAGTGCCATCATTTTCTCCTTCAGGTTTCAGATGAGAGTCAGTTCAAACTACACCCTTCGTCAAAACCCGCTTCCCGCGGACGCTTCTCACGGCGGCCACTGCGAAGCGGGCTATTCATCGGCGTACGCAGCTCCAGCGCGCTTACGCTAATGAATACGGTAAGGCGCGCCGTGCCATCGGGCACAGCGCGCCAAGTCCAGTCGGCATCGGATGTCGATGCCGGCAATCGTTTGATCGAGCCGCTCGCTTTCGCGCGGACGGCTTTTTCCGGGGGGAAGTTTGCCCATCCCACTGAAGGGTTCGCAAAGTGCCTGTAATCTTTATGGGTCGCGGCATTCCGCGGCGCACCGGGCACGCTCTGCATCAGGCGGTCATGCTCCTCATCAAACTTGCCGCGGCACAGCCGGCGGCAACCCCATCAAATACATACGCGACGCGTTGGGTTACTCCCAGGACAGCGCGCCGCCGGTCTGATATTCGATAACCCGAGTCTCGAAGAAATTGCGTTCCTTCTTCAGGTCGATCATCTCGCTCATCCACGGGAACGGGTTTTCCTCGTTCGGGAACAGCGCATCGATGCCGATCTGCTGGCAACGGCGGTTGCAGATGAAGCGCAGATAGCTCTTGAACATCGACGCATTGAGGCCGAGCACCCCGCGCGGCATCGTGTCTTCTGCGTAGCGATATTCGAGGTCGACCGCATGCCTGAAGATCTCGCGGATCTCCGCGCGGAACTCCGGCGTCCACAGATGCGGGTTTTCGAGTTTGATCTGGTTGATCAGGTCGATGCCGAAATTGCAGTGCATCGACTCGTCGCGCAGGATGTATTGGTACTGTTCCGCCGCGCCCGTCATTTTGTTCTGGCGGCCGAGCGCCAGGATCTGGGTAAAGCCGACGTAGAAGAACAGCCCTTCCATCACGCACGCGAACACGATCAGCGACTTGAGCAGCTTCTGGTCTGCTTCGAGCGTGCCCGTCTTGAAGGCCGGGTCGGTCAGCGTGTGGATGAACGGAATCAGGAATTCGTCTTTGTCGCGGATCGATGTAACTTCGTGATACGCGTTGAAGATTTCACCTTCGTCGAGACCGAGCGACTCGACGATGTACTGGTAGGCGTGCGTGTGGATCGCCTCTTCGAACGCCTGGCGCAGCAGGAACTGGCGGCATTCGGGCGCCGTGATGTGACGATACGTGCCGAGGACGATGTTGTTCGCCGCGAGCGAGTCGGCCGTCACGAAGAAGCCGAGGTTGCGCTTGACGATGCGGCGCTCGTCTTCCGTCAGCCCGTTCGGATCTTTCCAGAGCGCGATGTCGCGGGACATGTTGATTTCCTGCGGCATCCAGTGGTTCGCGCAGCCGGACAGATACTTCTCCCACGCCCACTTGTACTTGAACGGCACCAGCTGATTGACGTCAGTCTGGCCGTTGATGATGCGCTTGTCGGCGACATTCACGCGTGCTTCGGGAGCGACGGCCGGCGCATTCGTTTGTGCCGGCGGTGCGATTGCGATGTCGTTCGCGAAGACCTGTTGAGCCGAGGGAGCTTGATGAGCGGAACGCGTTTGCACTTGCGAACCGACGGCCGTTCCCTCAGCGTTGCGCAACACGTTCGGTTGCGTAGCACTCGAGGGAGTTACGGCAGTGATCTCGTCATCCCAGTTGAGCATAAATGTCACCATCAATTTAGATCGGTTTGTACCATCTTTTCACGAGCGTTAAAAGGGTCCGCTCATGAAAAATCCTGTTTTCGAATCGCGTTGCGACCTTCATACAACACTTTGTTCGTGAGTCTGTGAAGGTCACTCGACGCGAGTCGATCGAAACGTGTGTCGATGCAGCGCGATGCATGATCGAAAGAGCGTTGCTTCAGCGATGCGTGTGCGTTGCTTCGGCTTCGAAACGATTGCGTCTTCGTACACGTCGCGATGTTCTGTCGAAGCATGTCGGGCATGTGATGCACCGCCTGTTCGTCCGCTGCTTCGCGTACTTCATTCTGCTTGCGGCTTCGTGTTTCCTCGCAGCCATCAACTGACGTGTAGCACGTGATGTTCCTCGTTGCTTCGTCTGACTGACTGCCCCGGCACATCGCCGGGCAAACTGCGCGATGAATCGCCTGATCGAAGTGCTGCTCGAACGTCGGCTCTCGTGCGTCACGCTCGCTCGAAGCGCATCGGCTTCTGCTTGCGCGGCGCGTGATCGGAGTCTTGCGCCGAGTCCTGCCCGAAGTCTTGCTCGACCTCTTACGTGTGAGCGACTTCGCTTCGCAATGAGCGCCGCGTCCTGCCTGCGCCGCCCATCTCTTTCTGCGCGCCGCCGGCGAGGACCGGCGGCGGGTTACTGCTTGCCGCCGCTTGCTGCTGATGGCTGTACTGCCTGCTGACTGCGCGTGCTTACTGGCAGGCTTCGCACTCTTCGAAGCCAGGGTCGCCCGGACGCATCATGCAAACGGGACCGTCCGCTTCGGGTGCTGCTTCGGGTGCTGCTTCGGTTGCCGCTGCGGGCACTGCCTTCGCTGCCGCCGCCGATGCCTGGAAGCCGCCCGTCACGCCCGACGAAGCCGCACCGCCACCGACACCGAATCCACCCGCTGCGCCGCCTTGGCCACCGTCGCCCGACGGCACTGCGTTCAGCGCGCCGTGCGCGACCGTCGACTTCTCGACGTGCGTCGCCGCCATCGTGCGGAGGTAGTACGTCGTCTTCAGGCCGCGCAGCCATGCGAGCTTGTAGACCTCGTCGAGCTTCTTGCCCGACGCACCCGCCATGTAGATGTTCAGCGACTGCGCCTGGTCGATCCACTTCTGACGGCGCGACGCCGCTTCGACCAGCCACGTTGCATCGACTTCGAACGCGGTCGCGTAGATCGCGCGCAGGTCGGCCGGCACGCGGTCGATGCGCGACAGCGAGCCGTCGAAGTACTTCAGGTCGGCGACCATCACTTCGTCCCACAGGCCGCGTGCCTTCAGGTCACGCACGAGGTAGTCGTTCACCACCGTGAATTCGCCCGACAGGTTCGACTTCACGTACAGGTTCTGGAACGTCGGCTCGATACATGCAGACACGCCGATGATGTTCGAGATCGTCGCCGTCGGCGCGATCGCGACGCAGTTCGAGTTGCGCATGCCGTGCGTGGCGATGCGCGAACGCAGCGACGCCCAGTCCATCGATTCGCTCGAATCCACTTCGACGTAGCCGCCGCGTGCGTCGGCGAGCAGCTTCAACGTGTCCTGCGGGAGGATGCCGCGATCCCACAGCGAGCCGCGGTAGGTCGAGTAGCGGCCGCGCTCTTCCGCCAGTTCCGTCGACGCCCAGTACGCGTAGTAGCAGACGGCCTCCATCGAACGGTCGGCGAACTCGACGGCTTCCTGCGACGCGTACGGCGTGCGCAGCACGTGCAGGCAGTCCTGGAAACCCATGATGCCCATGCCGACGGGGCGATGCTTCAGGTTCGAGTTACGTGCTTTCGCGACCGCGTAGTAGTTGATGTCGATGACGTTGTCGAGCATGCGCATCGCGACGCTGACCGTGCGCTTGAGCTTGTCGTGGTCGAGCGCGAGCGTGCCATCGGCCTGCTCCTTCAGGTGCGCGACGAGGTTCACCGAGCCCAGGTTGCAGACGGCGATTTCGGTGTCGCTCGTGTTCAGCGTGATTTCCGTGCACAGGTTCGACGAGTGGACGACGCCGACGTGCTGTTGCGGCGAGCGCACATTGCACGGGTCCTTGAACGTGATCCACGGATGGCCCGTTTCGAACAGCATGCCGAGCATCTTGCGCCACAGCTGCGCCGCCGGAATCTTCTTGAACAGCTTGATCTCGCCGCGCGCGACCTTGTCTTCGTAAGCCGTGTAAGCGGCTTCGAACTCGGCGCCGAACTTGTCGTGCAGGTCCGGGCAGGTGGACGGCGAGAACAGCGTCCAGTCGCCGCCTTCGAGCACGCGCTTCATGAACAGGTCGGGAATCCAGTTCGCCGTGTTCATGTCGTGCGTGCGGCGACGGTCGTCACCCGTGTTCTTGCGCAGCTCGAGGAATTCTTCGATGTCGAGGTGCCACGATTCCAGGTACGCGCACACCGCGCCCTTGCGCTTGCCGCCCTGGTTCACGGCGACAGCCGTATCGTTGACGACCTTCAGGAACGGCACGACGCCTTGCGACTTGCCGTTGGTGCCCTTGATGTGCGAGCCGAGCGCGCGCACGCGCGTCCAGTCGTTGCCGAGACCGCCAGCGAACTTCGACAGCAGCGCGTTTTCCTTCAGCGCTTCGTAGATGCCGTCGAGGTCGTCGTCGACCGTCGTCAGATAGCACGACGACAGCTGCGAGCGACGCGTGCCCGAGTTGAACAGCGTCGGCGTCGACGACATGAAGTCGAAGCTCGACAGCACGTTGTAGAACTCGATCGCGCGCGCTTCGCGGTCGATCTCGTTCAGCGAGAGGCCCATCGCGACACGCATAAAGAATGCCTGGGGCATTTCGATGCGCGTGCCGTCGACGTGCAGGAAGTAGCGGTCATAGAGCGTCTGCAGGCCGAGGTAGCCGAACTGCAGGTCGCGGTCCGCGTCGAGCGCGGCGCCGAGACGCTTCAGGTCGAACTGCAGCAGCTTGTCGTCGAGCAGCTCGGCTTGCACGCCGCGCTTGATGAAGAGCGGGAAGTACTCGGCATAGCGGCCGGCCATTTCGGCTTGCGTGACTTCCTCTTCGAGAATCTCGCGGCGAATCGTGTGCAGCAGGATGCGGGACGTGACCTGGCTGTACGCCGGGTCCTTCTCGATCATCGTGCGCGCAGCGAGGATGGCCGAGTCGTAGACCTGGCTCATCGGCACGCCGTCGTACAGGTTCTTCACCGTCTCGGCGACGATCGGGTCCGCGTTCACCGCATCGCCCAGGTTCGCGCACGCCGATTCGATCAGGCCGCGCAGCGCCGGCAGATCGAGCGGACGCGTGATGCCGTTGTCGGTCACGTTCAGACCCGGCGCGCCTGCGGGTGCCTCGGCCTCGTGACCGCGCTCCTGACTGCGCTTCTCGCGATACAGCACGTAGGCGCGCGCGACGTTGTGCTCGCCCGTGCGCATCAGCGCGAGTTCGACCTGATCCTGAATGTCTTCGATATGGAACGTGCCGCCATTCGGACGGCTGCGCACGAGCGCGCGCACGACGTTCTGCGTGAGCTGCTCGACCAGCTCGCGAACGCGCGCCGACGCCGCGCCCTGACCACCGTTGACGGCCAGAAACGCCTTCGTCACCGCGATGGCGATTTTCGACGGCTCGAACGACACCACGCTGCCGTTGCGACGGATCACCTTGTAGTCGGCGTAGCCCGTCTGCGGCGCGAGCGCCTGGGCGCCCTGTGCGAGCCCTTCGACGGGGCGGCCAGTGGGTGCGCCCTCGAACCGGGTCGTCACGTTGTCGGTCGTTTGCATGTGCAAAGCTCCTGGTCTTGGAATGGTGCGGAGTGATCCGCGGTTAGTACAAACGCTGCGCCACCCCGGACGCATGCGATGGGGCAAAAGAAAAGAGGTAGCGGGAACCGTAAAACAGAGTGGCCGGATGCGACAGATCCGTCGGGACGTACGTCTTCATCATGTGTGTCGCGATCACTGACTGCGCCCTTTTCTTCGAAGCTGCGGGCGCGCCGGCTCTCTCTACCGACTGCGCCGCATCAAGTTTTTTCAATGCCGGGAATGCTGACGGCGCCATGCTCCTGGAGCGGGGCGCCGCCTGATCAACACAAGATATAGTGCATCGACTGCATTACGGCACGAAGTATAGTGTACTGAACGGCTATCGCAAATTGTTTTATTTGGTCAGACGGTATTGACTTTTGGGTAGCCCGCGCCGGATGAAGGCGACGGCGGAACACAGCGATCTCGCGCTGTCGGCGCGGCATCGTACGAACGCGAAGTGACGTGCTTACGACGTTATCGGCGCGCGCGACGACGGATGCAGATAGGGGAAGTACGGATCGGCGAGTGCCGTATCGCGTTGCAAACGCGGCCAGTCGAAATGCGGACCGGGATCGGTCTTGCGGCCGGGCGCGACGTCGGCGTGACCGGCGAGCGCGTCGATCGCATAGTGCGCGGCGAGCGCCCGCACGAGCGGCGCGAGCGTCTCGTATTGGGCCGCTTCGAACGGCGTCGTGTCGCTGCCTTCGAGCTCGATGCCGATCGAGAAGTCGTTGCAGCGTTCGCGGCCGAAGAAGTTCGACGCGCCCGCATGCCACGCGCGCTCGTCGCACGATACGTATTGCTCCAGCGTGCCGTCGCGACGGATCACGAAATGCGCGGACACGCGCACGTCGCGCAGATGCGCGTCGTAGTACGGATGCGCGTCGCAGTCGAGCAGGTTGAGGAAGAGATCGGTGATGCCCGTGCCGCCGAATTCGTTCGGCGGCAGGCTGATGTTGTGAACGACGATCAGCGTGGGACGCGCGCCGTTCGGGCGCGCCTCGAAATTCGGCGACGGCAGCTTGTGCGCTTCGTTGACCCAGCCGTTTGCATCGACGGTGAAACGCGCGGCAGTGCCTGCCGTCATCGCGCGTTGCGGCCCGCAGGACGCGCGGCGTAGCGCTTCGCGTGATCGTGCGAGCAGAACGTCTGCCCTTCGACCATGACGGAATCGCTCTTCGGCGCGTGCACGCCACATTCGACGCAGCGGATCATCGGCTCGGCGAGCTGGCCCGCAGGTTTGCCGCTCGCGTGACCGTGGCTGCGCGCGCCCGCGTGCGCATCGGCACCCGCGTGATCGCCCGCGCCCGTGCGCGACGCATCGGCGCGGCGCAGCGCCTTCACCAGCCACTGGCCGACGATGAACAACAGGATCAGCAGAAAAATTTGTCGCATGACACTCAGACCACAGGACGGTGCAACAGCACCTCAAAGACAAAACGGCTGCCGACATACGCGAGCAGCAGCGCAACGAACGACGCGAGCACCCAGCGCAATGCCGCGCGCCCGCGCCAGCCGGACACTTTGCGCGCCGTCAGCAGCGCGCCGAACATGATCCACGAGAGAATCGCGAACACGGTCTTGTGATCGAGCTGCAACGCGCGATCGGCGAGCTGTTCGTTGAACAGGATGCCCGAGAGCAGCGTCAGCGTGAGCAGCACGAAGCCCGCGCCGATCAGACGGAACAGCAGCGTCTCCAGCGTGAGCAGCGGCGGCAGCGTATCGAGCCAGCTCGACAGCCAACCGTTCGCGGCTGCGGCGCCTTGCCGCGCGAGCGTGCCGCCGCGCATCGCATGCAGACGTCGCTCGACGAGCAGCATCAGCACCGCATGCAGCGCCGCGATCACGAAGAGACCGTACGCGACGTTCGCGATCAGGAAGTGCAGCTTGAAGAGCGGATCGGCCGCGTACGACAGCACGTGCACGCCGCTGAACAGCAGCGGCAGCAGCGACGCGACGCAAGCCAGCGGCAGCACGAGCAGGCGCAAGCCGTCGAGCGGAAAGAAGAAACTCTCTATCCAGTAGATGCCCGCCCCGAGCCAGAACATCGCGGAGAGCGCGAACGCGAAACCGAACACCATCGCGTCGTGCGGGAAGATCGTCGTGTGCAGCAGCACGCCGTGTGCGAGCAGCGCGACGAGCAGCACGATGCGCGTCGTCATCGACATGCCCGCGGATGCGTCCGACGACAGCCCTCGCCCGCCGCCCGCCGGCAGCGGCGCCGCGGACGAAACGGGCGACACGCTTTCGAGCATGGGCCGCACGGCCGCCTGGCGGTGCGCGCGCCAGCCCGCGACGGCGAGACCGCCGTACAGGAGCGCAGTGAGGGCATACAGTACAATATCCATATTGGAAGTTTACACTAGGCCCCTTCTCCATGACGTTTGCGACGCTGCGCTAGCGGCGTCGGCCGCTCTGGCGCGGTGACGGAACGGGCCGCACTGCTCATCGCTCCCCATGCTCGACAATCTCACTCAACGGATGGCGCGCGTCGTCAAGACGCTGCGCGGCGAAGCCCGCCTCACCGAGGCGAACACCCAGGAGATGCTGCGCGAAGTGCGCCTCGCGCTCCTCGAAGCGGACGTGGCGCTGCCCGTCGTGCGCGACTTCATCGCGAAGGTAAAGGAGAAGGCGCTCGGCGAGGAAGTGATCGCCAGCCTGTCGCCGGGTCAGGCGCTCGTCGGCGTGGTGCAGCGCGAGTTGACGGCCGTGATCGGCGGCGACTACGAAGGCAAGGCCGCCGAACTGGATCTCGCCGTCACGCCGCCTGCAATCATCTTGATGGCGGGTCTGCAGGGTGCGGGCAAGACGACCACCGTCGGCAAGCTCGCCAAACTTCTACGCGAGAAGTACAAGAAAAAAGTGCTGACGGTGTCGTGCGACGTGTATCGTCCCGCCGCTATCGCCCAGCTCAAGACCGTGACCGAGCAGGTCGGCGCCGATTTCTTCCCGTCGCAACCGGACCAGAAGCCCGTCGATATCGCGCGCGCCGCCGTCGACTGGGCGAAGCGTCACTATCACGATGTGCTGCTCGTCGACACGGCCGGCCGTCTCGGTATCGACGAAGCGATGATGAACGAGATCACGGCGCTGCATAAGGCGCTCGATCCGGCCGAAACGCTCTTCGTCGTCGATGCGATGCTCGGTCAGGACGCCGTGAACACCGCGAAGGCGTTCAACGACGCGCTGCCGCTCACGGGCGTCGTGCTGACGAAGCTCGACGGCGATTCGCGCGGCGGCGCGGCGCTGTCGGTGCGTCACGTGACGGGCAAGCCGATCAAGTTCGTCGGCGTCGCGGAAAAACTCGACGGCCTCGAAATCTTCTATCCGGACCGGATGGCGAACCGGATTCTCGGCATGGGCGACATCCTCGCGCTCGTCGAGGAAGCGCAGCGCGGCGTCGACGTGCAGGCCGCGCAGAAGCTCGCCGACAAGGTCAAGAAAGGCGGCGACTTCGATCTGAACGATTTCCGCGCGCAGCTTTCACAGATGAAGAAGATGGGCGGCCTGTCGTCGCTGATGGACAAGCTGCCCGCGCAGTTCCAGCAGGCCGCGTCGAATGCCGACATGGGCCAGGCCGAGAAGCAGATGCGCCGCATGGAAGGCATCATCAACTCGATGACGGCCGCCGAGCGCGCGAAGCCCGAGCTGATCAAGGCGACGCGCAAGCGCCGTATCGCGGCGGGTGCGGGCGTGCAGGTTCAGGAAGTCAACCGGCTCCTGAACCAGTACGACCAGATGCGCACGATGATGAAGAAGCTCAAGGGCGGCAACCTGCAGAAGATGATGCGCGGCATGAAGGGCATGATGCCGGGCATGCGCTGATCCCTCTCGGCCGCGTGCGCTCCTTCGCAAATGCGAGCGCAGCGGCCATCTCGACCGGGCGCGTATGCCGAAGGAAGGCGCGGGTATATGCTGTAGCGCACTGGGTCGTTGTCTCTCACACTATGTATACAGTTACCGCCCGCCAGACGTCATGAATCGCGAAGAAGCTCTCCACATTTTCCGCCACTCCGAAGAAATCGTTTCGGCCAGCGACGTCAACGCCTCCATCGGCCGCATGGCAGACGCCATCCGCGCCGAGATGGCCGAAGACTTTCCGCTCGTGCTGTCGGTGATGGGCGGCGCGGCGGTGTTCACGGGCATGTTGCTGCCGCACCTGGATTTCCCGCTCGAGTTCGACTACATCCATCTCACCCGCTATCGCAACGCGATCAAGGGCAGCGCGGAAATGCAGTGGCGCGTCGCGCCCGCCGAGTCGGTGAAGGACCGCGTCGTACTGGTGCTCGACGACATCCTCGACGAAGGCGAGACGATGGCCGCGATCCGCGACCGCATCATGGCGATGGGCGCGAAGCGCTTCATGAGCGCGGTGCTGTGCGAGAAGATCATCCCCAAGGCGAAGCCGCTGCGCCCGGACTTTTGCGGCTTCGAAGTGCCGGACCGTTATGTGTTCGGTTGCGGAATGGACGCGAAGGGATACTGGCGCAATTTGCCCACGATTCGCGCGTTGACGGAAGGCGCATGACGCGTTTCCGCCGATGCCCAAACGAGAAAGCGACCTCATGGGTCGCTTTTTTGTTGCTGCATTGATCCGGCTTCAAAGCTGATGCACGAAAGAGCGAATGCCGCCCAGCATCATTTCGACTGAAATCGCGACGAGCACGAGACCCATCAACCGCTCGAACGCCATCACGGTACGTTCGCCGAGCCACTGCTGGATACGTTCGGCCAGCACCAGCACGATCGCACAGACGATCATCGTCACCGTCAGCGCCGCCACCCATTCGGCCATCTTGCTCGGCGCCTGAGACGTCAGCAGCATCACCGTCGCGAGTGCCGACGGACCGGCGAGCGCCGGAATCGCGAGCGGCACGATCAGCGGCTCTGCGGCGCGCGAATCGGCGCCGAACGGGCCATCGGGATGCGGGAAGATCATCCGCAGTGCGATCAGAAACAGCACGATCCCGCCGCCGATACGCAACGACAGATCGGTCAGGCTCATCATCCGCAGGAAGCGGTCGCCGACGAGCATGAAGACCAGCAGGATCACGAACGCGATGGCGATTTCACGCAGAATCACGCGGATGCGCCGGTGAGGCGCAACACCCCGCAAGCAGTTGATGAAGAGCGGGATGTTGCCGAGTGGGTCAGTGATGAGAATGAGCAGGACGGTCGCAGACAGGAAGTTGTACTCCACTGTCCGCTCCCGTCAGTGCGCGAGTGCCGCTTTGATCTTGTCGGTCACGAACTGCGCCGCGCCGTCGACGGGCAGCAGCGTGGCTTCCACATCGCGGCGGCCCTGGTACTCGATCTTGCCGTCCTTCAGGCCACGGTCGCCGATCACGAGACGATGCGGCACGCCGATCAGCTCCCAGTCCGCGAACATCACGCCCGGACGCTCGCCGCGATCGTCGAGGATCACGTCGATGCCCGCTGCGACGAGTTCGGCGTACAGCTTGTCTGCGTGCTCGCGCACGGCGTCGCTGCGGTCATAGCCCATCGGGCACAGCACGACTTCGAACGGCGTGATCGCTTCCGGCCAGATGATGCCCTTCTCGTCGAAGTTCTGTTCGATCGCGGCGCCGAGAATACGCGTGATGCCGATGCCGTAGCAGCCCATCTGCATCGATTGCGGCTTGCCCGACTCGTCCAGATACTTCGCGTTCATCGCATCCGAATACTTGGTGCCGAGCTGGAACACGTGGCCGACCTCGATGCCGCGGCAGATCTCGATGACGCCCTTGCCGTCCGGCGAGGGGTCGCCCTTCTTCACGTTGCGGATATCCGCGACGACGGGCTCGGGCAGATCGCGGCCCCAGTTGACGCCCGTCGTGTGGAAATCCACTTCGTTCGTGCCGACGACGAAATCGCTCATGTTCGCGACCGTGCGGTCCGCGATCACCTTGACCGGCTTCTTCGTGTTGAGCGGCCCGAGGTAGCCCGGCGGCGTGCCGAACCACTCGACGATTTCGTCTTCCGTCGCGAAGCGGTATTCGGCGAGGCCCGGCAGCTTGTTCGTCTTGATCTCGTTCAGATCGTGATCGCCGCGCAGCATCAGCAGCCAGATGGTCGGCTCGGCGCCTTCGTTCTCCGCTTTGTTGTCGGTAGCGAGAACGATCGACTTGATCGTGCGTTCGAGCGGGATGTCCAGGTACTCGGCCACGGCTTCGCACTTTGCCTTGCCGGGCGTCGGCGTCTTCTTCAGCTCTTCCTTCGGCGCTGCGCGTTCGGCGATCAGCGGCAGCGCTTCAGCCGCTTCGACGTTCGCCGCGAAGTCGGAAGTCGGGCAATACGCGATGTCGTCCTCGCCCGTCTCCGCGATCACGTGGAACTCGTGCGAACCGCTACCGCCGATCGAACCGTTGTCCGCCGCGACCGCGCGGAAATCGAGACCGAGGCGCGTGAAGATGCGCACGTACGCGTCGTACATCTTGCGATACGTCTCTTTCAGGCCGTCGAGGTCCTTATCGAACGAGTACGCGTCCTTCATGATGAACTCGCGGCCGCGCATCACGCCGAAGCGCGGACGGATCTCGTCGCGGAACTTCGTCTGGATCTGATAGAAGTTCACGGGCATCTGCCGGTAGCTCTTGATCTGATTGCGCGCGATGTCCGTGACCACCTCTTCGTGCGTCGGTCCCATCACGAAGTCGCTCTCCTTGCGGTCCTTGAAGCGCAGCAATTCGGGGCCGTATTTTTCCCAGCGGCCCGATTCCTGCCACAGCTCAGCCGGCTGCACGGCCGGCATCAGCAGTTCGAGCGCGCCTGCCCGGTTCATTTCTTCGCGCACGATCGCTTCCACCTTGCGGATCGAGCGCAGGCCGATTGGCAAGTAGTTATAAATGCCGCCAGCGACGCGACGGATCATCCCGGCGCGAACCATGAGCTTGTGACTGACGATTTCCGCGTCGGAAGGCGCTTCCTTCAGGGTGCCGATAAAGAAACGGGAGGCTTTCATTCAGAATTTTCCAAAAGCGGCGGACCAAAAGGGCCGCCCGAAGAGGTAAGACGATGGGTTCGCGCGCCTGAGCGCCGGCCACACCAACACACGCCGAATATCGATTGTCGCATGCGCCGGCTTTTGCCCGACGGCGTTGGGAAGCGGCTCTCGCGGCGACGGGCGCGGCCTGTTACGTCCAATCGCGCCAATCTGGTGCGAAGCGGTGCGTCGGACCCGTTATCTGTTTATAATCAAAGCAATTTTAAAGGATTCGAAGGTGGTTGTATGCTGGATCGTGAAGGCTTTCGCCCGAACGTCGGCATCATCCTCTTGAACGCTCGCAACGAGGTGTTTTGGGGCAAACGGCTCCGTGAACATTCCTGGCAGTTTCCGCAAGGGGGCATCAAGTACGGTGAGACCCCCGTGCAAGCGATGTATCGGGAGTTACACGAAGAAACCGGCCTGCTTCCGGAGCACGTCAAGGTTATCGGTCGCACGCGCGACTGGTTGCGTTACGAGGTGCCGGACAAGTTCATCAAGCGCGAGGTTCGCGGTCACTACCGCGGCCAGAAGCAGATCTGGTTCCTGCTCCGGATGATTGGACGCGATTGCGACATCTGTCTGCGCGCGACCGATCACCCTGAGTTCGATGCCTGGCGCTGGAACGAGTACTGGGTGCCGCTCGACTGCGTGATCGAGTTCAAGCGGGATGTGTATCAGCTGGCGTTAACGGAGTTGTCCCGCTTTCTGCGGCGGCCTCAGCCGCGCACGGAACGGCCCGGCGGACATTATCACGGGCAACGTTATCCGCGGATGGCGTCGTCGGTGAATGCGCCGCCTGGGGCGTCGATGGCGTCCGCATCATCCGTGACCGCGGTCACGACGACGATCGTCGTCGAAACGGCGCTGCGTGCGACAATCGGGTCCGACTGTTCGTCGACGGAAGACCCGGTCGCTCAGGCGCCGGGGCTGCGCGACTGACTCTGTGCGGCTGTCCATGCCGCATCTGCCGGTGCGGTGTGGGGCATGCCGCGCTGCGCCGGCGTTTCGAGGAAACCATATTGAAAGTATCTGCTTTCGCCGTGGCGTGCGTCGCCACTGGCGTTCTGCTGGCTGGCTGTTCGAGTACCAAGGGTTCCAACTCCAACGCGTCCGACGGACCGAAGAGCGACTTTCAGTACCTGCTCGACCGGCCTTCGACCTGGACCGAAAAAAAGGTCGATACGCTGCCGCCCATGCCGCAACCCGGCAATCTGCTGCCGTTCACCGTTTCGCAGAACACGACGCTTCAGTTCGCACTCGATGCGAAATCGCTGACCGTCGATAAGGACGACGTGGTCCGCTACACGGTAGTGATCACGAGCCCGAGCGGCGCGCGCAACGTCAACTACGAGGGCATCCGCTGCCAGGACTACTCGTGGAAGCTGTATGCGGGCCTCAACGCGGACCACGACGGCTGGGATCGCACGGTCGAAAACGACTGGACGCGTATCGAAAACGGCGATCTGAACGCGTACCACGCGTCGCTTTATCAGGATTACTTCTGCTCGAGCAAGATGCCGACCGGCAAGGCGGACGCGATCCTGACCAACATCAGATACAAGCGCGCGAACAGCACGCTGATTCGCGGCAACTGATCGGGGGCTCTATCCTCGGGCGGAAAGCTCGGAACCTCGATGACGGCGCAAATCGGCATAGGGGGCAGCCATCAGGCTGCGCCCCTGCCACACCACCCGGCATGCGGGTCCGCACCGGGCGGTTCGGGAAGTTGAGGTCATGAGAGACGCGGTAAGCCCAGCCGATCGAACCACGACACTGGAAGCACGCGGTTCAGCAGCTGGGCGCTGTTGCGCCACCAGCGACGGCTGTTGGCGGCCACCTGTTGGGCCACTTCGACGCTAGCGCCCACGGCGCGCAGTTCGCGGTAGATCGTGGTGCCGCGCTTCCACTGCTTGAGCTGGATCGCACGTAACCGATGACGCAGCCACTCGTCCAGCTCCCGCCAGACCTTCGGGGTCTGCGCCAGCCGGAAGTACGCCTTCCACCCCAACAGGTAGGCACGTACCCGCTGCACCACGTCCTGCATGCTGCATCCACCCGAGCGGACCGTCAACTCCCGGATGCGTTGCCTGAACGCCGCCAGCGGTTTGTCCGCCACCCGACGCCTGACCACGCGCCCGGGCGCGACCCAGAAGCTGTAGCCCAGGAACTTGCGTCCGAACACGCTGGCCACCGCGCTTTTGGTCTCGTTGACCTTCAGACGCAGCCGGCCGTACAGCCGCCGCAACAGCGCCATCACCCGCTCGCCCGCACGGCGGCTGCGAACGTACACGTTCGCATCGTCGGCATAGCGCACGAAGCAGTGACCGCGCCGTTCCAGTTCCCGGTCCACTTCGTCGAGCAGGACATTAGCCATCAGCGGCGACAGCGGCCCGCCCTGGGGCGCGCCCTCGTGCCGCTGCTGCACCCCGCCATCGCTCATCACGCCCGCATTCAGGTACGCCCGGATCAGCCTGATCACGCCAGCGTCTTCGATGCGCTTCTGCAAACGGTCGATCAGAATGTCGTGATTGACCCGGTCAAAGAACTTTTCCAGGTCGACGTCCACCACGATCCGCCGGCCCGACTGCACGTACGACTGCGCGGCAAGCACCGCGTCGTGCGCACGCCGTCCGGGACGGAAGCCGTAGCTATGCTCGCTGAAGGTGGGGTCCAGAACCGCTTGTAGCACCTGTAGCAGCGCCTGCTGGATCAGCCGGTCCGTCACCGTCGGGACGGTCAGCGCGAACTGCACAAGCGCTCAACGAGCATTTGGGTTGGGCGGAGATCTGTCATCCATTTCATCCGCTTAAGGGCCAACGCTTTCCGGTGCTGAAGAGGCGACGCGTCTCGGGTATCGA
>NZ_JAYMRZ010000027.1:0-123191 GCF_038900715.1 Paraburkholderia phymatum
GTATCGATCAATTTGTCTCCCACTACAACCAAAACTGCGAGCCATTCATGTGGACTGCTACCGCTGATTCCATCCTCGCCAAGCTACAAAGACTTTGTACGCGAATCAGCGGAACGACACACTAGTTCGTCTCACGACAGAGCGAGACAGTGTGATGCCCCGCTCGGCGTGGCGCAATCAAAACTCTACCAATGGGCTGTCATTTTGTTGAACACCGGTTTGGTTGCGTTATGAAGAATTTTGCGTCACTGACACAGATCACCATCTTTGTTCGGATTGCGGAGCTGGGAAGCCTGTCCGCCGCAGCTCGGGAATTGAATCTGTCGCCTTCGGCAGTCAGCAAGAGCTTGGCACAGCTTGAAGATAGGTTGGGCGTGCTTCTCGTGAAGCGCACGACTCGCAGCTTGACGCTGACGGACAGCGGCCGAATCATATTCGAACGGGCGAACGATATCCTCGCCGATCTCGAAAGCACGCTCGACGCAGCCCGTCAATTCAAGACGCTGCAAGGAAACCTGCGATTGACCTGTTCTATCGCGTTTGGGTCCAAGCAGCTCACGCCGATCTTGGGGCGATATTTGAGCGGGCAGGCGGCGGTAAGCGCATCGATCACGCTGGACGACCGACTGACCAATTTGGTCGAGGAAAACTTTGACTTGGCCATCCGTATCACCAGCAGGACGGACTCGAACTACGCGGCCAGGAAGCTAGCGACAATACAGTGGATGTACTGTGCGGCACCGGACTATCTTGATTCGAACGAGCCGATTCGCACACCCGCCGATCTCGCGAGACACCGATGCTTGGCCTATCCGGGCATCACTACCAACGGTGCATGGTCTTTCCTCGGAAAGCACGAATCGCAGCATGTTGCTGTGAAGACTGTGCTCGATTCCAACTCTAGCCTGGCGTTGTATGAAGCTGCGCTACAGGGGCATGGCGTAGCCTGTCTGCCGACCTATCTCGTGGCATCCGATATTGCTCGAGGCGCATTGCGTATCGTCGTGCCGGAGTACCGGTCGGCGACTATGCACACGCTATACGCCATGTACTACCGCTCGAAATACTCGAACGCGTTGGTGCGTAGCTTCATCGACTTCCTTGTTGAAAACATCGGCGAGGTCCCCCCTTGGGAGAGGGGGCTTCAAGAAGCGATCGACGTTCCGCCGTTCGAAGTCGAAACGAGATGAGCGGGGCAGGTGGCCCGCTGCCGTCTTTTCGAAGTCCTGCCGGCTCGTCGGCATGGCCGTTGGTATGTACACAATGTCGAATAGTCGACAGACAGTCGCACGGAGACACGCTAACTTGATGCGCATCGCTCGCCGGATTGCGTTGTGCAAGTCGAGCCGACCGGCCAATCCATGAGGAAATGGCAATGACGGATTCGTCGAGGAAGGTGAGTAGGCGGCAGGCATTGAAAAATATGGCATCGGCTACGTTAGGTGCCGGTGCGGTGTTGACTGGTGGCGTGGCACGCGCGGAGCCCCGAGCCGAGCCGATCAGGCATGCTGCGGGTTGGAAGAAGAATCCGCCGAACGCAGCGGATCTTCCGCCGAACCGCCCCGCATGGATGATGGCGCCGGGGCGAGCGTTGACCGGGTACGGCACGCCCTCCGTGTATGAAAAGGACGTCGTGCGTATCCCGACCACGAGGACGGCAATCGATTTCGCGTCGTGGAACTTCACACCTCTACAGTACCTGCACGGGATCGTTACACCCAGCGGATTGCATTTTGAGCGCAATCACGGGGGCGTGCCCGATATCGACCCATCGCAGCATCGGTTGCTGATCGAAGGCATGGTCAAAAGGCCGTTGCTGCTGACGATGGACGATCTCTTGCGCTATCCGTCGGTTTCGCGGATGCACTTCGTGGAGTGTTCGGGAAACACGTCCACGGAGTGGCGCAAGCCGATGGGAAAGACCGTGCAGCAAACGCACGGACTACTCGGTTGTTCCGAATGGACGGGCGTGCTCCTGTCGACGGTGCTGGACGACGTCGGGGTGGATTCGAAAGCGACTTGGGCGCTCGCAGAGGGGGCTGACGCAGCCGCTATGGATCGCAGCATCCCCGTACGCAAGCTGTTTGACGATGCCATGCTCGCCTATGCGCAAAACGGCGAGATGCTCCGGCCATCCCAAGGCTATCCGTTGCGCCTGTTGGTGCCGGGGTACGAGGGGAATATGAACATCAAGTGGCTCAGACGCTTGAAATTCAGTACGGCACCGTTCGAAACCTACGAGGAAACCGCGTACTACACAGAGTTGATGAAAAGCGGGAAGGCAAAGCAGTTCAATTTCGTGATGCAGGCAAAATCGGTTATTACGTTCCCGTCCGGCGATATGCAACTCGAGGAGCCCGGATACTACGAGATTTCCGGTCTGGCGTGGTCGGGAGAGGGGCGGGTTCGACGCGTCGACGTATCGACAGACGGCGGGCGAACATGGCGTGCCGCGCAACTGCAAGAACCGGTGCTGGCCAAGTGCCTGACGAGATTCAGGCTCGACTGGGCATGGGATGGGACACCTGCCATCCTGCAGAGCCGATGTGTCGATGAGACCGGATACGTTCAGCCGACAATCGAGAGCCTCGTTCAAGCCCGGGGCGTCAATTCGGTTTATCACCTCAACGGAATTCAGAGTTGGGGCGTCGATCGACAAGGGGGAGTGACCAATGTCCGCGTATAGTCGATCGGCGCCTGCGTCGTTGCTTGCCGCCGCGCTAGCCTTAAGCGCCTCATGGTCTGCATACGCGCAATCCGATATGACACCGGCCCACGGATTCGGCCGGAGCCCAACGGTCGAGGAGGTCGCCGGATGGAATATCGATGTCGTTCCGGACGGCACCGGACTGCCGATAGGACACGGAACAGCCGCGGAAGGCGCGACAGTTTTTGCAGCGCGGTGTGCTGCATGCCATGGCGCGAAGGGCGAGGGTGTGCCAGTGTCGGGGAGAGGTGCCTTTCCACGCCTCGTAGGGGGCATTGGCACGCTGGTCGATGATGTACCGATCAAGACGGTGGGCAGCTATTGGCCCTACGCAACCGGCGTGTTCGATTACATTCGCCGCGCGATGCCGTTGACCGCCCCGGGCTCTCTAACAAGCAACGAAGCTTATTCGCTCACAGCGTTCATTCTTGCCCGCAACGGGATCATTTCCGAGAACGCTGTCATGGACGAGAAGTCGCTTCCCGGCGTATCGATGCCGAACCGAAACGGCTTCTTTCGTAGCGCCCAAAGTCAGAGTCCGGCTCGCCCCAGGTCGGACCGAAACTGAGATCGAAGTCCGGACCACGTGCGCCTACGAGTGGCGCCGGAGGTGGATAAGAAGCCCGGCGAGACGAGAACCCGGTCAGGACTCGACGCACGGCGCCGACAGCGGCCGGATTCGTGAGAAAGCGTCATGACTGACACGCAAAAAATTCAATTGTCTCGAAAAATATGGCTGTCGATACTCGAGTCGAACCACACGGTTTACTTCGATTCTCTCCGACATTACGCAGTTAATTGGTGCGTTTGGTTGTGATGCCTTGCCGATACGCGCGACGCCGGAGAGATTGAGGTGGGATTGTCATCCGTTGAGGAGGGTGGCTGGCAAGCCAGACTCGATGGTTGTTCAGAACATCACATTGCAAACGTGGTGATGCGTCGATCGTAAGCCACAGGGGACCACGTCATGAAAGTGAAGAAGGGTGTTTTGCTCGCGACGCTTATCGCTACCACGGCGGTCTCGTCGCTCGGCGCGCGTGCGGCCGACCTGCTGGATGCCGTGAAGGCTCAAGGCGTGCTCAGGGTAGGGACGGAGGGAACCTATCCCCCGTTCACCTACCATGATTCGGATGGAAAGTTGGTGGGTTTCGATGTCGACGTCGCTACCGCGTTGGCCGCGAAGTTGGGCGTCAAGCCGGTGTTCTACACGTCGGAATGGTCCAGTTTGCTTGCCGGCGTTCAAGCCGGCCGATTCGACATTGTGGCCAACGAGGTGGACACCACGCCTCAGCGCAAGCAGACGCTCGATTTCAGTCCTGCCTACGCCTATTCCGCTGCGGAGGTTTTGGTAAGAAAGGACGAGAAAGGCGACTATCAGAGCATCGACCAACTGAAAGGTAAAACGGTTGCAGTTGGTATCGGATCCAACTTCGAAACGCTGGCGCACTCGGTTCCCGGCATCAACGTGAAGACTTATCCGGGGTTGGCGGAAGCGTTGGCCGATCTTGCCACGGGACGCGTCGACGCTTACTTGAACGATCGATTGTTCGTTCCGTATCTTCTCAAGACGCGAAACGTTCCCGTGCGCGGCGCTGGCGTTTTGAAGAACTCTGGGGAAGAGGTCGCTTTCCCGTACGTGAAAGGAAACCCGAAGTTTTCCGCTTCGGTAAGCGAAGCGATGCAGTCGATGCAGAAGGACGGCACACTCTCGGCGATCTCGAAAAAGTGGTTCGGTTCGGATGTCACTCGACCCGTGAACTGATAGTCGATTGAACTGGCAAGGCGTGCCGCGCGTAGGGGGAGATATGGAGCAATTGGATCTGGTGATTCAATCGGGCCCGACGTTGTTGAAGGGTACATTACTGACCATAAAGTTCGCGATTGCCGCGATGGTCTTCGGTCTCATTGTCGGCGCCTTAGCGGCGGTCATGCGGATCAGCGGCAATCGGCTGCTGGATCGAGTTGCACAAGCCTATGTGAGCGTGATGCGCGGCACGCCTCTACTCGTGCAAATGTTCGTGATGTACTACGGACTTCCCAGTATCGGCCTAGCACTGTCGCCGACCACGGCGGGCGTTCTGACATTGACGCTTAATGCGGGGGCATATCTTTCCGAGACTATGCGCGGGGCGATCCTTGGCATACCTCGCGGCCAGTGGAGCGCGTCGCACAGCCTGGGGCTCACTTACTTTCAGACCCTTCGTTATGTCGTCGGCCCGCAGGCGCTGCGTCTTGCGGTGCCGTCAATGGGTAACACGCTGATCAGCCTGATCAAAGACACGTCCCTCGTGTCGGTGATCACCGTGACGGAGTTGCTTCGGTCCGCGCAGGAAGTCATCGCGGCGACGTTTCAGCCGCTGCCTCTTTATCTCGCTGTCGCTGCGCTGTACTGGATCTTGAGTTCCGCATTGGGTGCATTTCAGGTCCGCCTCGAAGGACGCCTTGCTTTACGGTCGAGGCATTGAAATCGGAGTGTGCGGCTAGGGTATGGGTGCATTAACAGTTGGATGCTGAAGATGATCGACATCAACGAAGTCTCGAAGTGGTATGGGCAGTTCCGCGTACTGGACAACTGTACGACGGCTGTGAAAAAGGGCGAGGTGGTCGTTGTCTGCGGGCCGTCCGGCTCCGGCAAGTCCACGCTCATCAAGACCATCAACGGGTTGGAGAGCTTTCAGAAAGGGTCGATCACGGTCGACGGTGTCAGCGTGGGCCATTCGAAGACGAACCTGTCATCGCTTCGGACGCGTGTGGGAATGGTCTTCCAGCACTTCGAGCTGTTCCCGCACATGAACATACTTCAAAATTTGACGCTAGCGCAGACCAAGGTTCTACGCCGGTCCCGCGATGAGGCGGAAGTAAAAGCGCTTTCGCTTCTCGACCGGGTGGGATTGAAGTCCCATGCGCTCAAATATCCTGGCCAGATGTCCGGGGGGCAGCAACAGCGCGTTGCCATCGCGCGGGCCTTATCGATGGATCCGGCGGCCATCCTTTTCGACGAGCCCACGTCCGCGCTCGATCCGGAGATGATCAACGAAGTTTTGGATGTCATGATCGAACTCGCTCAGGAAGGGATGACGATGGTGTGCGTGACGCACGAAATGGGCTTCGCTCGGAAGGTCGCGGATCGTATTCTGTTTATGGACGCGGGCCTCATCGTGGAGGACTGCGCCAAGGATTGTTTCTTTGACGCACCGCGGTCGGAGCGCGCACGCGATTTCTTGGGGAAAGTGTTGCACTGACGTCGGTGGGGCGCAATTCATGTCGCCGCCGAGCTGCTTGCAATGCGCTTCGCAAGCAGCTCCGTTGGCGTCGGATCCTTAAGATTTACAGCGCAGCCCTTTCGTAAAGGCGACATCAATCATTTCAACAATCAGGAGTCTCAGAATATGGATGCACAAATCGATCACGCAGCCGGGATGCCGATTGGCTTGCTCGACGAACTGCCGCCGCCGGTCGATGCTACCGAGTCGTTCTTTTCCGCACCGCAAGAACCGCTGGCACAGGGACATCCTTATAGGAGTCTTACTGACTAACATCCCCCTCAGGGGTTTTTGAACTGAGCTCTTAAGTAAACCGAGGTCCGCGCTCAACCGCAATAGGAGAAGGTGTAGCCGTGTTCCTGAGCACGGTTCACAGCCACGATGCCGGCAGGCGTCATGACGGAATGGGGAATCAGGTTGGCTTTTAGTTCATTGAGAACGGAATCGTCCTTTCCTTGAGTATCTTCCGCAATCGATTTGGCCAAATTGGCGGCTGCCATGGCGCATACAGCAAAACGAGCGCCCAGCTGGGCAAGTTCGACGAGCGTGGCTTTGCCGTTGGGGAGGGGCGCTCCATTGGATTGGACGCGGTACAGATTGATTCGGGGGCGTGCCTGCGTGTGCGGGTCGAACACTTCTGTGTGGCTGACGAAATAGTCTCCGTATTTATCCCACATTGCATCATTGAAGGCGAATGCGGTGGAGGCATGTCGCATCACGACTACCACCGATAATTCACCGGCTGAGATTCCATAGCCCTGTTGATTCGCTAGAAAGAAGTTTGTGGCGAAATTCATTCCGATGCCCAGACCCTTTGCGCTGATCGTGTCGAAGACGATCCTATGGCGATGCCCGCCCTCGTCGAGCCAGCCGTCTTGCGGTTCCGACGTCGGGCCGGAGGAATCTTCCGGGGTTGCCGCGGCGATTTTTGCTGTCATGAGCGTAAGACCCGCTACGGCACCGACTCCGAGGGCATGTCGACGAGCTATTTTCATGGTTTTCCCGTAAGTTTCCGATGGTAATGAGTGACTTCAATGCGCACCAAATCGTATTGCTTCGACAGACTCTATGATTTTGGACCGGCACCCGGTGACCCATGATTTCGTCGGGTTGCGCGTTGCCTCGCTGGAGCCGACCGCAAGCGGTCATTGTGACAATTAAAAATTATCGGATCGGTGAAAATCCAGACATGATCTTTGGAGTGATTGTCACGAATTGGCGACTTATCTATCGGGCGTAGAATCATTGACATGATGTCGTCCTGGTGCGCTCCGGGGGGGCTGCACTGAGCAGCTTCGCAGCAAGAAGGGGCAAGAAGGGGAAGCGAGGAGCCATATGAAAAATAAGGAGCGCCGGCCGGTAGGGCGAGCCGCGACCGCTTGCATTGCCGCGTGGCTCGCGGCGACGCTAACGAGTGCATTTGCGCAGACGACGCTGGGGCGACAGATGGCGACCGGAGGCAATGCGAAAGGCGTTCCTGCTTGTATCGGTTGCCACGGCGCTGCGGGACAAGGCAATGCGGATGCAGGTTTTCCTCGGCTCGCGGGCTTGAGCTCGAGTTATCTCGATGCACAGCTGGCGGCGTTTGCTGATGGCAGTCGTAAGAGCGCCGTGATGCAGCCGATCGCAAGCCACTTGACGGCCTCGGAACGCACCGCGGTCGCAAATTACTTCAGCACTCTTTCACCTCCCCAGGGCATTCGCAGTAGCGACCCCTCCGATCCTCTACCGTCGGATACCGGTGCTTGGCTCGCAACGCGGGGAAGATGGAAAGATAATCTGCCCGCCTGCGCGCAATGCCACGGTCCTGCTGGCGCTGGCGTAGGCAGTGTATTTCCCTCATTGGCAGGGCAACCGGCAGGCTACATCGAAACGCAGTTGCACGAATGGAAAGCGGGAGCGCGTCCAGCTGGGCCACTTGCGCTGATGCCCGCTGTCGCGAGCAAGCTTTCCGATGTCGACATGCATGCGGTAGCGGAGTACTACGCGCAGCCGGCGCAGATCAGCGAAACGAGAGCGAAATAAGGAGGAACCGTGAGCATCGAACGAAAACGGAATGGCACGACGTTCCTGATCGCTTTGTCGATTGCATTGCGTCTAGCCCAGGTCGCTGCAGCGGAGCCTGCGAACGCCACGGCGGCCGCCCAACCAGATACCGCCCCAGCCCATTCGTTCGAACCGCCAGCAGAGAGCGCAATGCCGAGCGGTGAATTCGGAAAATCGGTGAAGCTTGGCGAGCAGATCTTTTTGCGCACCGGCGAATACGCCGGCAAGTTTGTCGGCAATTCACTCACATGCGCCAACTGTCATCTCGACGCGGGCCGCCGAGTCAATTCGAGCCCACTATGGGCCGCCTACGTTTCCTATCCGGCGTATCGCAGCAAGAACGGGCACGTGAATACGCTCGCCGAACGGATGCAGGGCTGCTTTCGCTACAGCATGAACGGTAAGGCGCCCCCGCTCGGCGATTCGGTGTTGGTCGCGTTGGAGAGCTACGCGTTTTGGCTTGCCACGGGTGCACCCGTAGGCGGGAAGATCGCAGGCAGGGGTTATCCGAAGTTGCCTCCCCCGTCGCTGAAGGCAGATTACACGCGTGGCGCCCGTGTTTATGCGCAGCATTGCTCCGTATGTCATGGCCCCGATGGGCAGGGGCAGAGCAGCGCCGGTCGAACCGTGTTTCCGCCGCTCTGGGGCGATCGCTCGTTCAACTGGGGGGCCGGCATGCATGAGATCCAAAATGCTGCAGGGTTCATCAAGGCGAACATGCCGTTAGGATTGGGCAACACATTGACTGGCCAGCAAGCTTGGGACGTGGCCTTCTTCATGGATAGCCACGAACGTCCACAGGATCCGCGCTTCACGGGTTCAGTCGATCAGACCCGTGCGAAATTCCACGATACACCGACATCGATGTACGGTCGGATTGTGAATGGCCATAAGCTCGGCGGGCCGTAAGCATGTCGATCCGGCCGACGAGAGGATGTGAATCCGTCGGCTGAATATCTTCAAGATAAGAGACCATGCTCCGCGGGCACGATCTACTTAGCTGATTGGAGCGCTCGGGGAAGCGGCTCCCCGAGAAGCCGTCGCGAAGCCGAGTAGTCCGAGCACGGGCCCGGGGATCAGCAGCCAAGTTGCGTCGAGCCCCACATGTTCGAAGAGCGCTACGGTCGCTGCGATCGAAACGACTGTGATGGCGAAGCCGATCGAGTTCTGGATGGCTAACGCGCTTCCCACGAGGTCAGGCGGACAAGCCTTGGCGGCGAGGGCGGAGAACTGAGGCGAGTCGGCAACGACCGAAGCGCCCCAGAGAACAAGCAGCGCAGCAATGGCCCCGATGGGAAGGTAGCGCCAGCCGATCGCGAACGTTAGCGCGCAAAGGCCGGACATTGCCAACGCTCCGATCGCAACCTTCGCGCTGCCGATATGACGAGACAATACACCACCGACCAATGAGCCAAGCGCCCCGATGCCGATTATGCAGAACGAGACACCGGATACGCCCAACGCCGAAAAGCGTGTTGCCAGAGCGGTATGGGCCACCAACAGCGGCACAGTGGTCCAGAACGAATAGAGTTCCCACATATGGCCGAAGTATCCGAGCGTTGCAGCGCGAAACGGACGCATCCGGAATGCCGAGAGGACGGACGGTGGCCGTGCCTCCGTAGTCGGCGATGAGAGCGGCAAAGGGCTCCTCGTGCGTGCGTGCGGCCCGTCCCCCAACGCGCCGATTAACATGGCGCCGATCAGCGCCAGGACGGACGAAGCGGTGATGATCATCTGCCAAGGGAAGCCTGCGCCCATGACTCGCATGGCATGAGGGAGTGCGGTACCGAGAGTCAGCATTGCAACAAGCTGCGCAAGGGCCTGTCCAGTTCGCTCAGGCGCCCAGCCGACGATGAGCTTCATTCCCATCGGATAAATGCCTGCGAGGCATACACCGACACCGAAACGAAGGATTGCACCGCTGACGAGGCCGGTGGAGAGCCAGGCGAAACACACATTGAACGTCGCTCCCGCGATCGCGGCATAGACGAAGATCGTACTGGCTCTGAAGCGATCGGCCGCACCGCTCAAAGAGATCACGAGGGTGCCGAGAATGAATCCAAGCTGCACGGCATCGGTCAGCCAGCCGATGTCCGCGGCGCTGGCGTGCCAGATACGCATGAGGTCGCCCGCTGTGCTGTTGGCGCTAAACCATAGCGCGGTGCCAAAAAGCTGTGCGATCGAGATCGTTGCGACCGGCCCCAGGTTGTTGACGAGCAGCTTCTGTAACGCGGTTCGCTTCACTGTTATGCTTGAATCCATTGCAGCGCTTTCTAGATCGGTTCGGGATATCGATGCATGAGCCGGCCCAGGAAGCGTGATCTTGGTGGCCGGCTCTGCAAATCGTCATTGAGATCGGGCGCGAGTCCCGGGTAAGGCAGCGGTCGACGATTAAATGCGAATTCAAGCGATCGTGACTTGACTCATCCAGCGCGAATCGCGCGGGGACGGGCGTCGATGCAGCCTTGCATTGAGAAGCGAGCGCGCTTTTGCCGCTTGCCCGCTTCGCATCAGCGAAACCAGCAGCGTTTCTTCTACGATGTCTCGTTGCGCGCCGCTTCCTCCGATGCGCACTACTTCATGGGCGACCGGCTCGAGGATTTCCGTGCAGCGTGCGTAGTCTTCTTCCGCAAAGGCAAGGGCTGCTCGACAAATTGCCGGCACGACAGGGCCGGCGGGAAGCTTGCCGGTCTCGTCCAAGTCGACGAGCGCATCGACGCGTTGGTCAAGAGCGGCCCTATCACCGGTCGCAGCGGCAATCAGGGCCATGTGACAGTCGGCGAACGGGAAGCCAGCTTGTTTGAAGTACGCCGACGCGTACTTCGCCGTCTCTTCCCACAAGCCTTCGGGCACGGCGTGCCCATAGGCTTGCAATCGCCAGAGAAACGACGAAGTATCGCTTACGACGTTGATAGGCACGCCGGTAGCAACGGGAGGCGCCACGTTTTGATTGTAGATGGTCAGCGCCCGCTCCGTATCGCCGCGCTCCAATGCGATAAGGGCTGCATGCCAAGCGATGTGGTTATGGAGCACTGCGCTGCGATCGTACTCCGGTAGCCAACCGTTGATCGTCTTTTCAGCTTCGTCGCCGGCACCTGCCTCGTACAACACGTGTGCGACCGCATGGGCCGCGTTGGCGTTCTGTCGCCGCAGTTCGAGCGCGCGTTGGGTCAAAGAACGGCCAAGTCCGAGGTTGCCGTTTTCGCCATGAGACCAACCTCGATAGGTGATAAACCACCAGTCGTCGGCTCCGAAGTGTGGGGCGTGACGCTCGCAAAGATCGACGCGTGCCTGATTGTGATCGGACATCCCAGAGAACGCGAAGAGGCCGAATGCCCCCAGCAGGAGCGACATAATCAGGATGTCGTGCGGCCATCTGTTCGTATGCTGCAGGGCACCTTCGAGCGCCTTTGCTGACTGGCCGTTGATCGCCAACGACAGAACGGCCACATGGCTTCGCTCCCTCTCGGTTCCATTGCGTCCGACTAGCTCCACCGCTGTCGCGATCTTCTGGCGAGCTTCGGTGATTTCCGCCCGGATCGCATGAAAGCGTGCGCGTGCTGCATAGGGGAGGGCAAAGTCAGGATCCGCCACGATTGCCTGGTCGAGCGTTTCGGCGGTGCCGGGCCACAGCGAGAGCAGAAGATCGACGCCGGTACGATAGCGCTCTGCCGCGGCGTCCGAGGTGGTCGAGAGTGGCTGGCTGTAGCGATCAAAGCGGGCCATGTTGACGGTCTCTCCTGTGGAATGATGAGCCATGGTGGGAAGCAATCAGAGGTCGCATCCGACGGGGCGGGCGAGGCCTCCCGGCATTAGACCAATTTTCGGGGTGGCGGTGTTTCAACCAATCGACAAGATGTATAGAATATCTGCCAACCGGAGAATGCAATGACCTGGAAGCCGATCCACGCGCCGCGGGGGCTGGTGCCGCCAAAACCGCTTGCAGTGCGTGCGCAGTCCATTCCCGCACGACACTACTTTCCGGAGCATGCTCATGGCTGGAATCAGATGGTGTATGCCAGCTCGGGTGTCTTGACCGTCATCGCTGGCGGCCGATCCTTCGTTACTTCACCTGAGCAGGCGGTGTGGTTGCCAACCGGTGTTCATCACCGTGTCGGATCGTTACTGGGTGCCGAGTTTCGCAGCCTTTGGATCGCGGACGACGTAAGCGCGGGCGGGGTCGGCGTGGAGCCGACCGTATTCGGCGTCACGCCGTTGCTGAAAGAGCTAGTGGTCGAGGCCGCCTCGATTAGCGAAATGGCAGACGACGACGGGTATGCCGGCCGAGTCACGCATTTGATTCTCGACCAACTGCGCCGGGCTCATACTATTTCGGCTGCGCTGCCGTGGCCGCGAGACGGAGTGCTCTCAGCGCTTTGTGAAACGCTCTACACGGATCCTGCGGACCCTCGAGGACCTGAGGCGTGGAGTGCCATGTTCGGCATGTCGACGCGGACCTTGGCTCGGCACTTCGTAACCGAGACGGGGATGAGCTTGCGTTCTTGGCGCCGGCGTATGCGCTTGTTCAGGGCGATCGAGTTGCTTGGCGGAGGGTTGGGCGTGACGCGGACTGCAATGGAACTCGGGTATGGCTCGACGTCAGCCTTCGTGTACGCGTTTCGCCTGGAAATGGGGACGAGCCCACAGGCATACATGCGGCAGCATGCGGACCGCGCGAGTGTTCGCTTGCGAGCGAATGCTTCGGCAAAACCATCGGCCCCGGCGAGCGAAAAAGAACCGAGCCGCTGCTGAGTCAGTCCGGCGCAGCAGGGGATAGTCGCCGAGTGGATGCCCACGTTTTGACGAGCAGACGGATGGTCCGTATCAACAGGTATCCTATGAAAAGGTTGGCGCCGACGAATACCGGTATAGCCAGCACTTGCGCCGATCGAACGCCCGACTGTGCGAGCTTGAGGTTGCAAACCGTGGCGGCCGCGACGCCGAACGTATAGGCCCAGTAGGCAGGGATGAAGGACTGAACGCCGAGCCATGATCCGAGGCGTAAGCCAAGCAGCAACTGGAAGAGCCCGTAACCCCAAAGCATGAGAAGCCAGTGGTCCGTGCTACTTGGAGACAATGCCAGCCAAGCCATGGCACACACGGCCGGCGGGGCGAACTGAATGCCGATGAGAGGGCGCTGACGCGCGGGTATGGCTGTCGAATGCCATAGCCGATGGATTACCAACGACTCGAGGGCCAGCCATGAGAACAGCCCGGCACCTAAAAATAGCCACCCCCAGTCCGGGCATCCCAACGAACCCAGCGCCGCTGCGCTAGTAAAGTTACCTGCAACGGTCGGCAGGTACAGGGTCGGCACCATGTCCTCCGCGTTTCTACCGCCCTGCCATAGCGTTCCTGTGTGCCAGAGAGAGAAGCCCACGTGCCACGCGATGCCGCTCATGGCCAGAATCCACGCCAAGAGAACCGAGTACGGGAGCACTGCCATGGCGACGAGCAGCGTGGACACCGCCAACAACGCGGGCGTGCCGCCCTGCACAGGGTGCAGGAACTCGGCTTTGACGCTATCGAAGCTTCGGATGGCCTGCCATACGTAGCCGATGGCGAGGACGGCCCAGACCAACCCGGCGACAGCGAGAAGCGTTTCTCCGACAGCGGGTGGCAAGGCCCATAGCCGAGCCGCCATTCGCCATGCCTGCCCTAGCCCGGAGACGCCTAGCACTATTCCGAAGTGCGACGCCGGAATATGTGCCCTGCAAAGGTGCATGAAGCGCGTCGTCGCGGGTGCCGCCTCATCGCAGTGAGCATGCTCATCGCGAGCGGTGGGCGCGGCGAGCGCGCAACGGTTAGTGCTGCTGTCCACAACAGCTCTTCTTCTGAGTGGTACATGCGTTGGCGCTTTCGCCCTCGACTTGAACGGGCGTGTAACCGGCATCGGCAATGGCATCGCGCAGCTTGTTCGGATCGACTTGGGTCGACTCGATTGTCACCCGATGCTTGGCCGGATCGACAGTAAACTTCGCGAGATTGTCGACGGCCTTCAGTGCGTCGGTAATCGCAGCGGCGCAGTGGCCACACGTCATGTCATTGACTTCAAAGGCGATCATGAGAGTTCTCCTAATGGGTTGTGTCGATGGGACGATGAAACTATCGAGCTTCCCATCGTCGTAATGTCAACAGGCTTTTAGCAACTAATACCAAATGCGAATGCCGGCAACCCACTGTTGATCGAAGACGGCTTGATTCGCGTCACGGGCAAGATTAGCGGTGGCGCCGAAGTGGCGTTTCCACTCAACGCCGATGTAGGGCGCGACGCGCCGATTGATCTCATAACGCAAACGCAAGCCGAACTGGGCGTCGGAGATCCCAGCGCCGATTCCCCGGGCAGGATCCGAGCGCCCATACGCGTTGACCTCGAGGTCCGGTTGCAAGATCAGCCGCTGGGTGAAGCGCATGTCGTACTCCGCGCGCACGCGAGCAGCAGTTCGTCCTGTTGGATCGACGTAGCCGGTGGCCTCGATATCGAAGTTGTACGGCACGATGCCTTGTACACCGAATGCAGCCCAATGGCGGGCCGGCCCATCGCCGAAATCCTGGCGTATGCCGAGTTCCGTGTCCCAATATTCCGCGAGCGCATGGCTCCAGAGCGCCTCGACATCGGCATCTCCAAAGTGACCGCCGCTACGTTCCCCTTCGCTGCGAACCCATAGCTTGTTGATGTCGTTGCCGTACCATCCGTGCATTTCCCAAGCCAGCCCGTTAGTGTCCTTGTCGTGGAACACTTCCAACTGGTCGAACTGCAGCATGCCCAGTGGCGCGGCGTCGTCCATGTCCATACCCGGCTCGGAACTGGCGCTGACACCGTCGGAGTAGTCGGGGCTGCGCGCGTTGGCCGGTGCGCTGCCGCCCTGCATGGACCCCATTTGCGTGGGCCTCGGGTTTTTGCCGTGCGGCGCAGCGTTGCCGTTTTGCATGGAGTTCATCTTGGGAGGCATCTGCATGCCGCCCATTGAATTTTCATCATGCGACGAAGCGTTCGTCGAGGGCATCGAACTGTCGGCGGGGGGCTGAACCACTTGGGCGATGGATAGGGTCGGCGCGGCCAGCAGTCCCGCCGCGAGCCACAGAAAGCGCCGCGGGATCATGGCGGTAAGTTGTCGTCTTTTAATCATGACACGACCACCTCGCGGAACATGCCCGCAAACATGTGATAGAGCATATGGCAGTGGTAGGCCCAGTGTCCCGGCGTATCGGCCGTCACACCATAGGCGATACGTTGCGCAGGCTGCACGTTGATGGTGTGCTTGCGCACCTGAAAACCACCGGACGGATTTTCCAGCTCGCTCCACATGCCGTGCAGGTGGATCGGATGATTCATCATGGTGTCGTTGACGAGCACGACGCGCACGCGCTCCCCGGTTCTCAAGTGAACCGGCTTTGCACCAGAGTACTTCACGCCGTCGAACGACCACATGAACCGCTCCATGTTGCCGGTAAGGTGCAGTTCGATTTCGCGGTTCGGCTCGCGCGGGTCCAGAGACCCGCCGATCGTATGCAGACCGGCATAGGTGAGGACGCGGCGGCCGTTGCCGCGCAGACCCGCGCCCGGGTCGTCGAGATTGGTGCGTGGCATATCGACACGCATGTCGACACCAGGCCCATATTCGGTACGAGCGTGATGCGCGGGCGGCGTCGCAGCCATCATCCCCATTCCGGGCTTCCCTGACATTCCGCCTTGCGCATGCATCCCGCCCATCATCATTGCGCCCATCATGTCCACCTTGTCCAACCAGCCGACCGGGTCCATTTTCGGGACGTCCGCCTGCATGCCGAGGCGCGGCGCGAGCGTGCCGCGCGCATAGCCGCTGCGGTCGATCGATTGGGCGAATACGGTGTACGCGCGGTCGTCTTCGGGCTGAACGATCACGTCGTAGGTTTCAGCGATGGAAATGCGGAACTCGTCTACGCTCACCGGCTCCACATCCTGTCCGTCGGCACTGACCACGGTCATTTTCAGGCCCGGGATGCGCACGTCGAAGATCGACATCGACGAGCCGTTGATAAAGCGCAGTCGCACCTTTTCGCCGGGCTTGAAAATTCCCGTCCAATTGTCGGCCGGCGAGTGTCCGTTCGTCAGATAGGTATAGATCTGTCCCGACACATCGCTGTAGTCGGTCGGGTTCATGCGCATCTGCTCCCACATCTTGCGCCGGGCTAATGCCTTGCTCAGCCCGTGGTCGCGCACGTCGCGGAAGAAATCCGGCGCTGTGGGCATGGCGTAGTTGTAGTAATCGCCCGACTTCTTCAGTGTGGCGTAGATGTGCTCGGGGTCATCGTCGGACCAATCGTTGAGCATGACGACATAGTCGCGGTCGACCGCAATGCGATCTTGCCCAGCCGGTTCGATGACCAGCGGACCGAACACTCCCGTTTGTTCCTGAAAGCGCGAATGCGAGTGGTACCAATAGGTGCCGGCCTGCCGCACGGGGAAGCGATAGACGAAGGTCTCGCCCGGTGCGATTCCAGGAAAGCTGAGGCCGGGCACCCCGTCCATCTCAGTCGGAACAAGAATGCCGTGCCAATGAATGGAAGTCGGCACGCGTAGCCGATTGGTCACGCGCAGCGTCACCGTGGTTCCCTCCTTCCAGCGGAGCGTGGGTCCCGGGAGGCTGCCGTTGATCGTGGTGGCCAAGCGTGAATGGCCGGTGTAGTTGACAGGGGTCTCGGCGATATCCAACGCGAAATCGGTGCCGCTCAGCACGGTCGGCTGGTCGGGGCTGGTCAGCGCCCAGGTGCGCGAGGACTGGAGTAGGCCAAGTGTGGCAGCGGCACCGCCCAAGGCCAAGCCTTTAACGAAGCGCCGCCGCGACGTACTGGTTGGCGGATTTCGACTTTGCATGGAATTCTCCGTGATCTACGGCAGTCGATGAGCCATGAGATTTCTCGACTGGTTTTTTTCGATGAGACGGCGGGACTGTAGAGCGTCCTATCGTCGGAATGTCAATAGAGCTATTGCGAACGCTATGACGTAATCGAAAATTTTTTTCATGCCCCGCTTGACCTTCCGATGATGGGAACCATGAAGCTGTTCTCCATCGAAACACCAACGAAACGGAGATCACCCTCATGAGTACGACCGCTTCAACATCCGAATTCAAAGAATTCAAGCTGCCCATCGAAGGTATGACGTGCGCGAGCTGCGTCTCGCGCATTGAGAAGGCGCTGGAGGCGCTGCCGGGCGTCGAAAGCACGGCGGTCAACCTCGCGACCGAGGAAGCCACCGTTCGGGCGTCTGCCGATGTGGACGTCGGGGCGCTGGCCGACGCCGTCCGCAAGGCCGGATACGATGTCCGCTCCAGCCCGATCGAACTCGGGATCGAAGGCATGACCTGCGCATCGTGCGTGGGCCGGGTGGAAAAGGCGTTGCTGAAGGTTCCCGGCGTCTCGGCCGCATCGGTGAACTTGGCGACTGAAAAGGCGACGGTTGCGGCGCATGGCGGCGTGTCATTCGCGACGTTGGCCGCGGCTGTCGAAAAAGCCGGTTACGTAGCAAAGCCGGTCGATGCCGCATCGACGGCATCGACCGCGCCGGCTGCGGCAAGTCTTCCGCAATGGTGGCCGGTGCTCGCCGGTACGTTGCTGACGCTTCCGCTGCTGCTGCCGATGCTGCTGCAGTTGTTCGGCATCGAGTGGGAGCTGGGGGGCTGGGCGCAATTGGCGCTGGCGACGCCGGTGCAGTTCTGGCTAGGCGCTCGTTTCTACCGCGCCGGCTGGAAAGCGGTGAAGGCGGGCAGCGGCAACATGGACCTGCTGGTCGCGCTGGGCACGAGTGCGGCGTACGGGCTCTCGGTTTTCCTGTTGTGGCAGCACCGCAACGGCGATACGCCGGATCTTTATTTCGAGGCATCGGCTGCGGTCATTACTCTGGTGTTACTCGGTAAATGGCTCGAATCGCGTGCCAAGCGGCAGACGGCCGATGCAATCCGCTCGCTGAATGCGCTGCGTCCGACTGTCGCTCGCGTCCTGGTGGATGGCGTCGAAGTCTCCACGCCGGTCGAGCAGGTCGCGGTGAGCGACATCGTCGTCATCCGTCCCGGAGAGCGGGTGCCGGTGGATGGCGAAGTCATCGACGGTCGCAGCCACGTCAACGAGTCACTCATCACCGGCGAGAGCTTGCCGGTCGCGAAGGCTGCCGGCGACAAGGTGACCGGCGGTTCCGTCAACGAGGAAGGTGTATTGCAGGTTCGCACGCTGGCCATTGGCGCTGAGACGACGCTTGCCAGAATCATCCGCATGGTGGAGTCGGCGCAGGCGGCAAAAGCTCCGATTCAGCGCATCGTCGACCGCGTGAGTGCGGTCTTCGTCCCCGTCGTCCTCGGGCTGGCGCTGTTGACCTTCGTCGGCTGGTTCATTTACAACGGCGATGTGCAGCATGCCGTGATCAGTGCGGTCGCGGTGCTTGTGATCGCTTGCCCCTGTGCGCTCGGCCTCGCCACGCCGACGGCCATCATGGCCGGCACCGGCGTTGCCGCCCGTCAGGGGATTCTGATCAAGGACGCGGAAGCACTCGAAGTGGCCCACTCGGTGACCGTCGTGGCGTTCGATAAGACGGGCACGCTGACCGAAGGCAAGCCGTCGTTGGTCGCGATCGAGGCAGCCGACGCCGGCGATTCGAAAGAGGTGCTGCAGCTTGCGGCCGCACTGCAGAAGACCAGTGACCATCCGCTCGCACATGCGGTGATGGAGAAGGTCCGCGATGAGCGTATCGCCGTGCCGCAGGCACAGGAAGCTCGGGCTCTGCCCGGCCGCGGTGTGCAGGCCGTCGTGCGCGGCCGGCAGCTCCTGTTGGGCAGCACGCGGTTGATGAAGGAGTCTGATGCGGCTCCGGGAGCGCTGCTGTCTGAGGCTGAGCGCCTCGAGGGGGAAGGGCGGACTATCTCCTGGTTGCTGGCGCAAGAGGAAAGTCGGACTCGCGTGTTGGGGCTGCTGGCCTTTGGCGACACCGTCAAGCCCGCGTCGTATGCGGCCGTCAAGCGGCTGCGCGAGCTGGGCATCAAGACGGTGATGCTGACCGGCGATAACCAGGGCAGTGCCAATGCCGTGGCGCGAGACCTGGGCATCGATGAAGTCCGTGCCGAATTGTTGCCCGGTGACAAGGCGTCGATCGTGGATGGCCTGCGTAGGCAAGGCCACATCGTGGCGATGGTCGGAGACGGATTGAACGATGCGCCGTCTCTAGTGGCGGCGGACGTTGGTTTGTCGATGTCGACGGGCACCGACGTGGCCATGGAAGCGGCAGGCATCACGTTGATGCGCGGCGATCCCCGCTTGGTGGCGGATTCGTTCGATGTCTCGCAGCGTACTTACTCAAAGATTAAACAGGGCTTGTTCTGGGCGTTCGCCTATAACGTGCTGGGTATTCCGCTGGCGGCTTTGGGCTTGTTGAACCCGGTCATTGCCGGGGCTGCGATGGCCTTCAGCAGTGTCAGCGTCGTCAGCAATGCGCTGATGCTGCGTCGTTGGCGGGGCGCGGCGACCGCCGCCGGCGCGCTTGGCCCGACGCAAGGAGCTTGACTATGAACATCGGCGAAGTAGCGGCGGCATCCGGCGTCTCGACCAAGATGATTCGGCACTATGAGGGTCTCGGGCTGTTGCCGCAGGCGATCCGCTCGATGAGCGGTTACCGGCAATACAGTGACAAGGATGTGAGCAAGCTACGCTTTATCCGCTACTGCCGCGACCTCGGTTTTTCGCTAGAACGGATTGGTGGTCTGCTCGATCTATGGCAGAACCGGGAGCGTTCCAGCCGGCAGGTCAAGGCATTGGCGCAGGCGCACATCGCGGAACTCGACGAAAAACTCAAAGAGCTTCAGGAGATGAAGGCCGCGCTCGAACACTTGGTGCACCACTGCAACGGCGACGATACGTCGGACTGCCCAATCATCGAGTCGCTCGCGACGACAGCAGCCATGCGAGACGGTACCTCCAATAGCCCTGTCCGAAAAATCTTGCCCGACAAGCGACGGAAGTCCATGCGTTGAATTTGAGAATTCCGTGTATCGAACGTTGTAATGCTCAGGCGGCCGCTCGTGGAAAAATAGGATTCAAATTCAATCCACGGACCCTCTGAGCCTCGTTGCTAAAAGCCTCTTGACATTACAACGATGGGAAGCCGGATAGTTCTAACATCTCATCAACAAGACCCATCAGGAGAAAGCTCATGATTGTCTTCGAAGTCAATGACATGACGTGTGGCCACTGCGTCGGTGCGATTACCGAGGCACTGAACGCTGTGGACGGCGGTGCGCAGATTACCGTCGATCCGGTCACACATCGGGTGACGATCGAGTCGACCGATGTCGATCCGAACAAGTTGCGCGACGCCATTGCGGATGCCGGCTACACGCCCGTTCAAGTCGAGGGCGAAAGCGCCAACGCATGCACTCAGGCGAAGATCTGCTGTGGACCGCAGCACTAAGGGTTGCTCGCTCACAGCGTCGCCCGCTCGCGGTGAGCACCATGATAGCTATTTGGCGTCTACCGGCGCCTCCTACACCCGTTGATTCACCTATTTTTAAATCTGAAACGTCCACTATCTAACATCAAATAAAAGGATCAATCATGAAGCTTCGACAACTCGTTCTGAAGAGCGGCCTTGCATTTGCTGTTGCGGCTATGACTTATACCACGGCGTTCGCTGCAGATCCGGCGGTGTCCGCGTCGGACGCCACCGGCGTTGCGACGAGCAAGCAGACAACTACGACGAAGAAGGCGGTTCGCGCAGCCAACCGTGTATTCTCCAAGACCGTTCATAAGGCTCTCTCCAAAACCAAGGGCCTCGATGCAACGTCGATCACCGTGTTCGGTGATGCCAAGACGGGGCACGTGACGCTGGCTGGCCATACTGAGGAAGAGCAGCAGAACGATCTGGCCGTCGATGCGGCGCAGAAAGTGGAAGGTGTCACCTCAGTTAGCAGCAAGCTGACGGTGCGCCAGGAAGGCGGACATTAAAGCCGTCAGCGCGGCAGCCAAGTTTGGCTGCCGCGCACATGAACGGGCTTCTGCTTTCTCACCATGTCCGCGGAAGCTACTGGAGATGGATCGATGGCCGAACTATCCGAAGACAATCGCGTGCTCCGCACGTTGTTGAATGTTCTTAGTCCGTCTGCCGAGCAGCTCAATGCGCCTGCGAAAGACCAATCGGTGATACTCGATAAACGTCGCAACAGGGTATGTCCACCTGTCACTGAAGATCATCGGCATCCGGCGAAGCGGCCTTCCAACATCATGGTCGTGGACCGGCTGTCGCCATTCACGATTAGCGTTTCGTGGAGCGATCCGTGTGTCGGTCGATACACAGAGCAGATCTGGTGCAGCGGCCGCGCCCCCGTCGCCGCGATCTGCGCATTGACTGGGCGCACCATCAATCGCGGCGACCGAGTGTTTCGCCCCCGACTACGCGATATGCGCGTGCCGCCAGGCTGTTATCAGATGATTCTGGCGGAAACGATCGGAGATTGCGCCGACTTAGTGATCACTGGCGCATGATATTCCGATTCAGACTTACCCGGTGACCGTTGTGGCGTTCGACAAGACGGGCACGCTGACGGAGGACAAGCTCGTCGGCAATGCACTGATGCTGCATCGTTGGCGTCGGCGGTGACACCGATGGCACGTTTGGCGAGATAAAGGGAGGTTGACTATGAACATCGGCGAAGTGGCGTCCGCATCCGGCGTCTCGACCAAGATGATTCGGCACTATGAAGGTCTGGGGCTCTTGCCTCAAGCGAGTCGCTCAATGAGCGGTTACCGACAGTACAGCGACAAGGATGTGAGCAGGCTGCGGTTCATCCGCAACGGTCGGGACCTCGGTTTTTCGCTGGGGCGAATCGCAGAACTGCTCGACCTATGGCAGAACCGCAAGCGCTCCAGTCGGCAGGTAAAGACACTGGCGCAGGCGCACCTCAGGGAACTCGACGAAAAAATGAGGGAGCTTAACGAGATGAAGGCAGCGCTCGAACAGTTGCTGCACTGCTGTCACGGAGACGACAGGCCGGACTGTCCGATTATCGAGTCGCTCGCATCCGGAGCGGCGGTGCGCGCCATTGCTGCCAACGGTTTCACCAAGGAGTCCCCTGCCTGACAAACGGCGACAGTCCGGTCATTGATCACTAACCGCGCAAAGAAAAGTCGCGGTTGGCGCGCCTTGGAATGGACCGTCTTCATCGCGGGTAAACGATACGTGCTTGAGGCATCATCGCTCTAGGTCGATCGCACGTCCGTTTGATGGGCCTTTGCGGTCTGGCCCTTTAAAAAGAACAATGCTAAGGGCTCGGGATGAAAAAAAAGCTCATTTCGCGGAGCAATTCAGATTCCTTTCTCCAAATCGCAATGCATACCATGAGCGCCATACCCTGAGGTCACATTGACGTACACGAGAGTGGCGGTGATCGAGGGGCGTGCTCAACGCGGAGACTGGAGACCGACCGCCCATGAAGATCCACCGAATTACTTCTGCTCTGATTGCTGCGCTGGCCGTAGTGCAACCATTTGCTGCGTTCGCGGATACAACCGTGAAAATCGGACAGGTCTCACCACTTACTGGTGAACTCGCGCATATCGGCAAGGACGACGAAAACGGCGTGCGGCTCGCGATCGAGGATCTGAACAGCGAAAAGCTAAAAATCGGCGGACAGGCCGTGACGTTTGTTCTGGATTCGCAGGACGACGCGGCAGACCCGAAGACTGCCGTGACGGTTGCGCAGAAGCTGATCGACGATCGCGTGGCGGGTGTGGTAGGGCACGCCAATTCCGGTACGTCGATTCCGGCGTCGCGAATTTACGCGGCCGCCGGGATTCCCATGATCACGGAGTCGGCGACCAATCCTCTCTTGACCCAGCAGGGATTCAAGAGTGTGTTTCGCATGGTCGCCAACGATGTGCGACAGGGCTCGGTGATCGGCACGTATCTCGTTCATGACTTGAAGGCGCACAAGGTCGCCATCGTCGACGATCGTACGGCATACGGGCAAGGTCTTGCGGACCAGGTCGAGAAGGCCGTCAAGGCAGCAGGCGGAACAGTCGTGGATCGGGAATTTGGCACGGATAAGACAACCGACTGGAAGGCGGTCTTGACGACAATCAAGAGCCATCAACCGGACGCGATCGCGTTTACAGGGGGAGACACGCAGGCCGCGGCCTTCGTCCAGCAAATGCAGAAGCTCGCGTTGAAGGCGACGTTCATTGCAGGCGATGAGTCCTGCACGCCGCAGTTCATCGCGCTCGCTGGGTCGTCGATGACCGTCAACACGTTCTGCACGCTGGCGGGTGTACCGCCGTCGCGCATGCCTCAGGGGCCGGCCTTTTTCAAGCGGTTCCAGCAGCGCTTCGGCGTGCCGGTGCAACTCTACGCTCCGTATGCGTACGATGCTGTGATGGCGATGGCGACAGCTATGCGGACAGCGAACTCAACCGATCCGAAGGTGTACATGCAAAAGCTTCAGGCGGTGAAATTCGACGGGGTAACGGGGCCGATCCAGTTTGACGAGAGCGGGGACATTCGCAATGGGGCGATCACCGTGCGTCAGTTCGGGCAGGGAGTATGGAACGACAGGTCGGTGGCTCGGTAGGGAGCCCGCGATAGGTGGGCGCTTCGAATGATGCGCCTCGTCTACGTTACACCACCCCGACAGTTCGGCGACGATCCAACTGCCGGGGGCTTTCCTAAGAATGGGCGACGACGAGTAGCTATGCCATCCCTGACTCGACTCCCTTAGAATTCATAGCCTTGCCCGTCGGCTGGAATGAGCACACGCTTGGGGTCGAGTTTTTTCGCGGAAATGAATTCCGCCAATTCCTTTCTCGTTTGCATGGCGTGGCCCAACGCCTCCATGTGGCTGGCGATGATATAGGCGTCCGGAGCCGCCTGGCTCGCGCGGTATAGATCCTCTTTGCCCATGATGATTGCGCCTTCGATGTCCTTGAAGCGCACGTAGCCAGTATTCAAGACGATAACATCGGGTTTGTAGGTGGTAATGGCGGCCTCGACATCCTGATTCCATACCGTGTCGCCAGCCACGTACACGGTTTTGAAGTGAGGACGCTGGAACACGACGCCATGGACCATGCCCAACATTTTTCCGCGGACTTCCATCGCTTCGTCGCTGCCGTGTTGGCCGTTCGTTCTGGTCAATAGGACCCCTTTGAACTCAGTAGGCGTATCGAGGGCATGCACGTCGCGAAAACCTGCGCCTCGAATCTTTTCCGCATCCTGGTCGTTTTGCGCGAAGATCGGCATGTCCTTGGGCAAACGTTCCTTTGCTGTCTGGTCCCAATGATCGAGATGCAAATGCGTAACGATGACCGCATCGGCTTTCGTCACGTCATCGATCGGTATCGGCAAATCGACAGTCGGGTTTCGAATCTGTTCGTTGAATGCGCCGGGTGCAGCCGCATAAGATCCCTTGGGTCCAAGCATCGGATCGACCAAGAACGTGGTCTCTCCGTATCGGACCTTGATCGTTGCATTGCGAATCTGCTGGAACGATACGATGTGTGCGTTGCTGCCGGACTCGTCGACTGAGTTCGTCGGCGAGGCCGACGCACTTGCCGAAATCACGGCGGCGCAAATCAAGCATGCCGTCTTTGCCAGAGCTTGTATGGACATGGATGCGATTCTCCTGGTGAGATTGTCTCGGGTGCGGGTAGAGGTGATCCCGAGAGCCATTGAAATGTTGTTCGAGTCGAGAAAACAGACGCGCCGCGACTGAACTTGTCGCGGCGCATCTGCGTCTTCTAGCGATTTCCCAGTCGGCTGGTTTAGCTCACGGTTGCAGCTGGGCGTGGCGTCATGCCGTTATCACGTCCGCCGCTCGCGTCTCGCGACTTGCCGAATCTCAGCAGACGCAACGCGTTGAGCGTGACAAGTGCTGTTGCGCCCGTATCGGCCATGACCGCAACCCAGAGGCCGGTCATACCCAGCACGGTGGTGATCAGGAACAATGCTTTCAGGCCAAGTGCGAAGGTGACGTTCTGTCGAATATTCGCCATAGTCGCGCGCGAGACCGCGACGAGGTGAGCGACATCGGTGACTCTGCTTTTGAGCAACGCCGCATCCGCCGTCTCGATGGCGACGTCAGTGCCGCCTCCCATGGCGATGCCGACGTCTGCAGTTGCAAGTGCCGGTGCATCGTTGATGCCGTCGCCGACCATGGCCACCTTGGCATCGCGCTTCATCTGGCTGACATGACGCAACTTGTCCGCGGGCAGCAATTGCGCTTGCCATTCGATACCGAGTTGGGAGGCGATAGCGCGCGCAGTCCTGTTGTTGTCACCGGTCAGCATGATGGACCGTATGCCCATTTGCTGCAACAACGCCACGCCTTCGCGTGCGTCCCGTCGAGGTTCGTCACGCAGGGAAAGCAGCCCGATCATTTCGCTGTTCTCTTCGTCGAGCAATACGACAACCGTATTTCCGCCATCTTCCAATGCTTCGATGCGCTGGCGCGATTCCGCTGAGAGATTCCATGCTTGGGCTGCGTACGAAGGAGACCCGACCGCCAACTTTCGCCCATTCACGGTTGCGTGGACAGCCTTGCCCGGCGTCGCCGAGGCGTTCAAGGCAGGGGGGATGGCGACGTCAGCCTCTGCGGCGTGCGCGACGATCGCCTTGGCGAGCGGATGGCTGGAGCCGGTTTCGATCGCTGCCGCGAGAGCAAGAACCTCGCTTTCGCCGCCTGGGCGGACGGACACAACGTTGGTCACACGAGGCTTACCCTCGGTCAGCGTGCCGGTTTTGTCGAACGCCACGGCGCGTACGCGTCCGATCGTTTCCAGCGCATTGCCGCCCTTGATTAAAAGGCCGCGACGCGTTGCGACGGCAAGCCCGGAGGCGATGGCGGCTGGTGTCGAGAGCGCGAGTGCGCACGGACAGGCGATCAGTAGCAGCGACAAGCCGCGATAGACCCATGTATTCCAGTCGCCACCGCTGACCAGAGGAGGGAGAGCGGCAACTGCGGCAGCGATAACCATGACCGCAGGCGTGTAATATCGGCTGAATTTCTCGATGAATCGGGCCGTGGGCGCCTTGGAGGATTGGGCCTGTTCCACCAGCTGAATGATTCTCGAGATGGTATTGTCGGCAGTCGTTTTTTCGACTCGCACCTGGAGTGCACCTTCAACGTTGATCGATCCGGCAAAGACATTTTCGCCGAGAGTCCTGGAGCGCGGGACCGATTCTCCCGTCACAGGAGACTCGTCGATGCTCGATGCTCCGTGGAGAACGACGCCATCGGCCGGAACACGATCGCCTGGGCGCACCAGGACAACGTCGCCAACCTGCAAATCCGCGGCCGCCACGGTGCGCTGCTTTCCCTGCTGATCAAGCAAGATCGCGGTCTTGGGCACCAGCGCCGCGAGCGCCTTGATCCCTGCACGTGCCCGGCCCGCGGCCACGCTTTCGAGCAACTCGCCGATTGCGAACAGGAACACGACGGCAGCGGCTTCCGCCGATTGTCCAAGCGCGAGTGCGCCCAGCGAAGCCACCGTCATCAGCATCTCAATGGAGAAAGGCGAGCCGGAGGTCGAAAGCGCCAAAGCCTTGCGTGCGAAGGGGAAAACGCCGGCGACCACGGCGGCTGTGAAGATCCAGTTCGCATATTCCGGGAGCCAGTGGGCTACAGCGTAGGCTGCTCCCATCAACGCTCCCATGCCGACAACCAATTTCCCTTTCTTTGTTTGCCACCAGCGCTGAGCTCGGGAGGGAGCCTCTGCTTTGCGTGATGTATCGGCCGGGGTGCTGTCGTGCCGGGCGCCCGAGACGCCAAAGCCTAGGCTCTTGATCGTCTTTTCGATGTCTGCGACTTGCGTGAAAGCGCCCGAGGCGAGGGAGAGCGCCAAACTTTCTGCATTGAAATTGATTTGGACATCGGAGACGCCTGGCATGCGTGAAAGGGCCGTCTCGATCTTCCCTATGCAACTTGCGCAATCCATGCCTTCAACACGCATCGTGACATTCGGCATGCCGGTTGCGCACTCGAATAGTGTTTTGCCGGACGATGGTTGGACTTCACACGACTCGTGCTGATGTCCCTCTTCGTGATGATGCGTACCGTGATCGTGTGCATCGCTGCACGTGCGGCGATGGGGTGTGCTGGCGTCGCGATGGTGTACAGGATCATCGTTCGGTTGCGATGCATCGACCGCACCCGAATGCGAAACCACACTCAACGGCAACTGCGTTGCATCGAAACCGAGCGTTCGGATTTTTTTCACGATGTCCAGCGCCGTCGCCTTGCCGGACCGCGTGCGACTAACCGACAAGGTCTCGCTGGCGAATTGAACACTGATGTCGGATACCCCGTCCATACGACCCAGCGCGGTCTCGATCTTGCCTACGCAACTTGCGCAATCCATTCCCTCGACGCGAAAGGCGAGCTGTTCCTCATCCGAAGAGGTGTTGCGAACAGGTTTTGACGACATATAAATCTCCTGAATTGATCGGCTGCCAACGCGGACGAGCACGTTCCAAGTGGATGGGGCGTTCGTTCAATAGCCGACTGATGGCCCTTCGTTCACCGTGTCGAGTAGGCTAGACATTGCTATCGTGGCAAAGTCAAGCACGGGTCGGCTCGGACGCGATATAAAGATTTCGTTTCAGTGGAAGACACTTTCTCTCGTTTGCATATGGAATGGAATGAGAGAACAATGTCAAAAAGCAGGGCTGATAGAGCGCCAAAACATGAGCGAAAGGCGTGGTGCGGATAGACCTTTAGATCACGAGCATCAATAGTTTTGCTTTCTATGTTTGCTGGCTTCGCGAATGCTCCTTCTCGTCGTTAATGAGATGCGACCGCCCGCCGAGCAGCGGTGGCGTCAGCCTGCTTACCTTCAACCGAATCCTGACAGTTAGCAGGTGGAGAGACTAAGATGAGCAATCAATTCAAGGGTAGGAAACTGCTGGTCGTCGGCGGCACGAGCGGAATTGGCCTGCAAACGGCCCGCATGGTTCTTGCCGAAGGCGGCAGTGCGGTCATTGTCGGACACCGTGCGGACAAGGCCGAGGAGGCGCGCAAGGAACTGGCCGCAACGGGCCCGGTTGCGGCATTGGCCGCGGATCTGTCCAACGATGAAGGACTGGCGGCGCTGCTCGAGGCCATCGATGAGCAGCATGCCGATATCGACCTGTTGGTCAACGCGGCTGGCGTGTTTTTCCCGAAGCCGTTCCTCGAGCATCAGGCCGCGGATTACGACCAGTATCTGACGCTGAACAAATCATTCTTCTTTATCACGCAGAAGGTAGCCGCGAACCTCGTTGAAAAAGGTCGTTCCGGCGCGATCGTCAACATTGGTTCGGTCGGTGCGCAGCAGGCCATCGCTGCGATGCCGGCATCGGCATACGCGATGGCGAAGGCCGGCCTGCATTCGCTCACACAGCACTTGGCGATGGAGTTGGCACCGAAACACATCCGTGTCAATACTGTGTCGCCAGCAGTAGTCCAGACCCCGATCTACGAGAAGTTCATGCCGAAGGATGAAGTGAATAGCGCTCTGCAGGGCTTCGATAACTTTCACCCGATCGGCCGTATCGGCACCCCTCAGGACGTTGCGGAAGTGGTTACCTTCTTGCTTTCGGATAAGGCGAGTTGGGTTACCGGGGCGACTTGGGACGTGGACGGTGGTGTGATGGCCGGCCGCAATTGATCCGGACGGGCAGGCGTCATCACGCGCTTGCCCTTATCCACCGCTCGTTTCCCCGACTTACCTTCCGGTGACCCAGCCCCAATGGGCAAAAATCGCCGCACCCGCATCGGAACGGAGGAAATCCACGAACTGCTGGGCAGCGGGATTTTCCGCTCCGTGTTTGGTCACCGCCACGCCGGTGTCGCGGTAGATTGCGTAGCGCGGCTCGATCGGGACTGTCTCGGCGAGCGAGGGGTTCGATACCTGCCAGATGTTCCAGATCAGCCAAGCGTCGATGTCGGGCTGCGCCATCCACGTCTGTCGCGCGGCCGCGCTATTGCCTGCGAAGCTCACGATGTTGCTGCGCATCGCCGCAACGGTGCGAATATCTCCAAGCCGGCCCGCAACGTCCTCCCATACGCCGTTCTGCCCCGCGCCATTGACCACCAGAATCTTTACGCCCGGCTTCAGCAAGTCCGCCAGGCCATGAATATGACCAGGATTGCCGGGGCGAACGAGTATTGACATTGGACGAAGATACAGCGGTATCGGTGCTTGAGGCGTGAGTTGATCGCCCATCGCCACGACAAAGTCCGACATCATTGTTTCTGAGCCGCTGTAGATCAGGTCAGCGTCGGCGCGTGCGTGATCGATCCATGAGGGCGTCGGTCCAGCCGTGACATCGACATGCGTGCCTGTCTGTTTCTCGAACGCTGCGGCCGCTTCCTTCATTGCCGGTGCCGGGCCGCCTGGTCCGTAGACATGCAGCGCGGATTGAGCCGATGCGTGGACTGACGAGATGGACAACGCCACCACGGTGGCGAGAGTTGCGCAAGCTCGCATGGCGAACTTCGAATAGCGACGATTCACGAATACTCCTTAAATTTCCCAGTCGTTGGGGGCAGGTCACGGATAGATGCGCGGAACATGTTCGCAGGTCACGGCCTATAAACGGGCGCCAGGCGTACGTATATTTCACGCAGCACTAAGCGCGGGCAGGCGTGTATCCACCTTGAAGATGGAGATGGCGGTGCGCAGTTCGATCGCCTGCTCCTCGAGCGACCGCGCCGCTGCTGCCGATTCCTCCACAAGGGTGGCGTTCTGCTGGGTCACATGATCAAGCTGATTGACAGCAGTGTGGACCTGCTCGATGCCATCAGTTTGCTGTTCGGATGCGGTCGAAATCTCTGCGACGATGTCCAATACCTTGCGCACCGCCAGCTTGATCTTTTCCACGCTAGCGCCAACCTCGCCAGCCTGGCGCGCGCTATCTTGGATCATATCGACCGATGTCTCGATGATTCCCTTGATCTCCTTCGCCGCCGCGGACGAGCGTTGCGCGAGCGAGCGCACCTCGCTCGCCACTACGGCGAAGCCGCGCCCCTGCTCGCCGGCGCGTGCCGCCTCAACCGCGGCATTGAGCGCGAGGATGTTGGTCTGGAATGCGATGCCTTCGATGAGGCTCGTAATCTCCGAGATCTCCGTAGCGCTTTCATTGACCCGCCCGATTGTCCCAAGCATCTCCTGCACCGCGGAGTGGCCCGTATCCGCAATGTCGCTCGCATCCGCTGCGAGCGCTTTCGCTTCATGCGCGTTGTCCGCGTTCTGTTTCACTGTTTCGGTCAATTGCGTCATGCTTGCAGCGGTTTGCTCGAGTGAGGCGGCTTGCTGTTCGGTGCGGTTGGCCAGCGAGGCGTTCTCCGTGGCAATTTGGCTCGCGGCGGAATTGATGGTCTCGACGCTTGTCCGGACGCCACCGATGATCTGTGCAAGCCTTCCATTCATTTTCTGCAAGGCTTGCATAAGCTGGCCCATCTCGTCGTGCGTCCGCGCTTCGACGTGGACCGTCAAATCTCCCTCAGCGACGCGATTGGCCGATTCGACAGCCGCGCGTGCTGGCGCGACGACCGAGCGAGTGATCGCCAAACTGCAGATGATGCCGAGTACGATTGCGGCAAGGGCGGTTCCGGCAATGGTCAGTGTGGCGCTGCGCGAGGCGGCCGCGGCGTCGTTGCCGCTTTGCACCATCAGGTCGGTCTGGAATTTCACCAGATTGTCGAGCGCGTCGAAGTACGTTTGTTGATCTTTGCGTAGATCATCAAAACTGAGATCGATGGCCTGGTCTTTGTGCCCCTGCCGGGTGAGATCAGCGACCCTGTTACGCGTATCCCGGTAGTGCAGCTGTACAGCTCTCATCTCGTCGAAGAGCTTGCGTTCTTCAGTAGAGCGAATGAGCGCGTCGAGTTGCTTGATCGCTGGATCGTACTTTATGCGCGTTTGCTGGACTTGCTCCAGGTACTTGGTGACCTCATCTGCGTCGCGGGCCAGCAGCGCGGCGCGCATCTGACGCGCCGCGAAGTTCGCATAATCTTTGAGTTGATGAGCGAGATCAACCTTGACATAGGTTTCGGTGACCAGCTCTTGTGTGCGTTGGCTCGCCGCGCGGAGTTGAGTTGCCGCGAGGATCGAGATTCCGATCAGCAGCGCGATCAAGAGACCAAAGGCTGCGGAAAGACGAACGCCGATTTTGAGGTTATTCATTTTTCTCATGAGAAATCGAACAAGAAATCCCCGTGCTCGAGACAGTGATGACGAATGCTTTATAAGCGCTGGAACGAAGAGGGTGCCCGTCTACGCGCATTCCGCTGGTTTTCCTCGAGACGGAAAAAAAAGGTGCCGTGCTGGCACGGCACCCCAAATGATCCCGGGACAGGGTGGAGAGGAGGCCCGGGATCCAAACGAGGCGGTGCGGGTTGCGCGAAGAACCTAGTTGGGCATGGCGCCTTCTGCCTGCAGCGCGATCAAGAGCACGTTGGTCTGATTCAGCAGCGCTTCCTGATACTCGGCGGGCAGTGGCAAATCGTCTCCGAACGACAGAGCGTCTTCTATGCCCTGACGGAAGCGGTGCGTGACCTCTTTGCGCTGCGAAGTGGCCAAGAGAGGCAACACCGCATCAACAAACTTGTACAGTACCGCGAGCCGTCCGCCAAAGACGGATATCGCATTAGCATTCGTCTCAAGTGTCCGCTTGAGTACTCGCAGATGGCCTTCCAAGGTATTGCACGTCGGGGCAGACATTCAGAACGTCTCCCATCCGTTTGCTCCAATGCGCCTCGCCGGCTTGATGGTGCCAATAACGGTAGCGGTAACGGTGGATCGGCCTTCTTTCGTGAGTGCGGGATCGGCAGACGCTTTCCGCACGGAAAGCTGGGGTCTTTGTTCTTGGGCGATCTTTTGCATCGAAGAACTGTCACTCGAGAATTTGAACGAGGCAACGAAGTCTTTTGATTTAGTCGGCTGCTCTTCCAGCGATTTCGCCGCGGTGGCCGTTTCTGCAACCAACGCCGCATTCCGCTGTGTTAGCTCGTCCATCTGCACGGCTGCCTGATTGAGCTGCTCGATGCCGCGACTTTGCTCTTCGGAGGCGGAGGCGATTTCGCCTACCATATCGGACACCTGCTTCATCGCCTGGTTGCCTTTCGCGATCCCACTCGCTGCGATCGCGACTCGCTCGGTCGTTGTGCGGAGGTCAGTTTCTTCAGCATACGGCGTCCTAATAGCAGAATGAGAAGGGCGGTATGGAATTCGACAAGCCGAGCGCGGCACCGGGCGCGGATCGCTGTGGGGTTAGCGCGGTAGCTGGTCTTTGATCTTAGCTACCGCGGCTAGCGCGCACGCTTCGTCCTTGTCCCCTCCAGGCGAACCGCCCACGCCGATGCCCGCGACGATCTCATCGCCGACCTTGATGGCCACCCCACCGGGCAACGTTGTTACATTTGGCGTGGATGCCAAGGACTCTGCAGCAAGGGGCGGAAATTTCGAGGTGAGTAGATCCAGGAACTGACTAGTACGCTCGAAATGAAAAACCGGACCCATCGAAGCTGCTGTGTACGCCTTCCGATAAGAGGAATCTTTCGTATGGATTGCCGCATGGTCGCCCCGCAAGACAGCTTGGGGCGTTCCTGCGACGTCGACTACGGTCGCCGTGACAGCGTAGCCCTTTGCAGTGCACGTTTGCACCGCTTCGAGCGCCGCCTCCAATGCGAGCTTCATTGGCAGGACGTAGCCGCTGGTTGAAACTTGTGCGTGTGCTGTCGGTAGCGAGGTGAGGCTTGCGACTGCGATCGTGCTCAGCGCAATCATGCTTTTTGTTTTTGCCATCTGATTTCTCATGAAAAAGAGGGGGCCGTCCAACGCTCTCGCTGCGTCGAGCTCGCGCAAGTAGGAGATCTCTCGTCGAACACAAATACTAAGGTTGACTAAACGCCTCGCGGGACCCAGCCCGCCGACCTGAGCCGAGGCTATTGTTCACCGTAAAGTGCTTCCCGGCAAACTAGATATTCTGTTTCTAGAGAAAGAAAATGTTTAGACGACGCGGGACAAGGCACTGGGTCACCGGATGCCATTGCTCATCAAAGAGCGAACTCGGGCCGGCGACGACCAGCTGCAAAGCAACGGTTTCCTGCCGCTTTCGCTACGCCGAAGGCCCGACACGCACCTGCCTACGGACCTCGTCTGCAATGGGGTGAAGTAGGTGAGGCGATTCAGTGCCAACCACGCTGTAGCCAAGTCCACGCGCTGCCCAAGTGATACCGCCTACGTTTCCCGCGGCCTGCTCTATCATCGGTGCCTCCTTCTCGCGAACCATCGGCCTGATCATGATGGCCATGCGCGTTCCATCGGCTCGGTCATAGAAGAACAATCCAGCTGAGCCATGAACCGTTGACACCAATCTACCGCCGACATATTGGTAACCGGATCGGCTTAGGTCCGGAATTTCCACCGGCCGCTGAAGCTTCTCTGACACCAGCTTGATCAAATCCGCCTTGTCCATTTCCGCAGCCGGATCGGCTGCATAGGCCATATAGCTGCTGCGTGCCTCGCCAGCGAGTACCGAGATGCCGCCGCTCGGCGCCAGTGCGCCTCGCATATGCCAGCCGCCTACGGTGCCGGTCGTAAGTGCAAGCACGACTGCTGCGGCCATTCGCCAAATCGTAGGGCGCGACTTGTGCTGATGCGCGAGCAGCGAACTCACCCGCAGCCGCTCGGGAACAGCTTCGTCGGCAATCGGTGCAAGTGCGGATCGCAGGCGTTGCCGCTGCGCGGCGAACTTTGTTACGGTGGCTGCGGCCGCAGGATCACGATCCAGATAATCTTGAACTTCCTTGCGGCGATCGGCGTCAAGCGCATGGTCGATGTAGGCATGAAAATCCTCTTCGACAATGGGAGCTGGCTGCTGATGTTTGTCCACTTACTTCATCCTCCGCAAGAACGGGCCGCCTTGAGTACGTGCCTCCCGCTTTCCGGTGCCGTCGAGAGCGCTTTGCAGGCGCTCTCGTCCTCGAGCTAAACGGGACATCACGGTTCCAACCGGGATGTTCAGCGTCTTGGCGGCTTCCGCATAGGTAAGGTCCTCCACGGATACCAGCAAGATTACGCTGCGCTGATCTTCGGGTAGCGCGGCCAATGCCTTCATCAGTTCCCCATGGCGGATCCGGTGCTCCTGGGGCGCGGGGACGGCGAAGGCGCCCTCGTCGACGTCTGCAATATCGAGGTGCAACCCACGCCGCGCGTGTTGCCGCAACCTGCTGACGATGAGATTGTGGGCGATGGAGAATACCCACTGGCGGGTATTCTCCGCGCGCCGCCGGGTTTCCCAATGGCTGATGGCTCGCTCGAGGCAATCTTGACCGAGGTCGTCAGCTAGGTCGCGGTCACGGACCATCGCGCTGGCATAGCGACGCAGCGCCGGAATCATTGGCTCGAGTTCCGTGATGAGGGCGATGCCCGCGCTGCCGATCATTGCGTGGCAACCTGCAATTGAACCGGCTCTGCAGGTTTGCCCTGAACGATTGGCGCGACTACCAGATATCGTCGGGCATTGGTCGCCTCAGCTTGAACAACTTGGCGTATCGGACCGACTGCGTTGACGATGGCCGAACCGGCGGGATTGGTCATGAAGTTGGCCAGGGGCTCCAGTGTTCCGGAGCCGTCAGCGTTCTTGGCGAGCGCAATGACGTAGGGCTGCTTCGGTTTCAATCCGGTGACGGATGCTTGCAGGACTTGCGACAAGCCTTGGTCGAACAACGCAACGCTCGTTCGACCCATGCCGGTACCCGCCTCGACCAGCGACAACGAGGCTACCTGGCCTGCTACGCCCAGGGCCTGCAGATTCTGCATCCCTGTCCCGCCGCTGGGCACGGCATTAGGAACATACACGACGGCTTGCGGAGCTTGGCCGATCGGTACGTTGCCGACAACGGTGTTCGATGCCGTATCGATGACGGCGAGGGCGTCCGCATTTTCTAGGCCGACATAGACGCGGCTACCGTCGCCGGAGGGCCACACACCGTGCGGGAGGTTACCGACAGGGATGGTGGCAACCTGCGAAAAGTCATTTGTTCTGAAGACTTTCACCTGGTTGAGACCGCCCACGGTCAGGTAGGCGAACGTCCCGTTGCTCGTCTTGGCGAAGTTGACGTGGTTCGTGATCGGTCCCGTTTCGAACGACCTGATCACGCTGAAGGGGGGGCGTGCGTCGAATACAGTCGTCCTGCCCGTGTCTTTGAGTGTGAACCAGACCTGGTTGCCGTCGGGTGAAGCCGCGATGTTCGGGCAAAACGGGCTGTCCTGCTTCACCTTCGCGATGATCTTGTGCGACGCGACCTCTATGATGGCTGTCTCGGGATTGAACGATGAACAAACATATGCGTACTTCCCGTCGGTCGAGAAGATTTGCATTCCGGGGCCGGCAGCCGTCGTGATGCGCGTCTTTTCTTCGAAAGTGGCCGCATCGATCACCGAGACATAGTTTTCGCCTCGGACAGTGACCCAAACCTCCTTGCCGTCAGGCGTGAAGAAGGCCTCGTGGGGGGAGCGGCCGAGATATGTGGTGTGTTTGACCGCGTTGGTCTCGGTATCGATGAATGTCACCGAATTCGACCCGATCGATACGACGGCAAGCGTTCGATGGTCCGGCGAGAAACCGAGACCGTGGACGAGAACTTGGCCGTGGTAGAGCGGACTAAAGCTGCTGGGAGATGGATCGCCCAGACGAATGACGCCGAGCAGCTTGTTATCGGCCGGGTCTGTTACCGATACGGTGTTCGAAAATTGCTCGGCTGCGTAGATGCGGTCCCGATGACTGACAGGAATATCCGCGTCGGTCTCTCGGCCAGGTACTTGGCCGGCGACGGCCATGGCCGACAAAAACGCGGATGAAACGAGCGATGAGAGCAAGAGTTTCTTAAGCATGCGGGTTCCTAGTGCGAGTGTTCGTTGTGTTCCGGCGCGTCGATAGCCTGATGCGCTGGTGCACTGACTTGTGTCGGTGACGGTACAGACGGGGGGAGTTGTTCGCCCAGGGCGAATTGCATCGCGGCGATCTCCTGCTGCTGTTCAACGATGATTTCCTGGGCGATGCGCCGCAACTGCTCATTGCTTCCGTAGCGCAGTTCCGCAAGAGCCATGTCGATCGCGCCTTGGTGGTGGGGAATCATCATGGCGGCAAAGTCTCGATCGATATCGCCCGAGGGCTTGATCTCCATAGCAGCCATCATTTTGTCCATCGCGGCGTCGTTTTCCGCGTGGAACGCCTCTTGAAGCGTCGACGCATGTGCAGCGGTTGCGATTGCAGAGGCAACCAGCAGCAATGGCCAACGCTGAGCGCGCCATCGATTTGTTGCGACGGATTTTGCTTTTTCGCAGTTCATCCTGATTTCCTGTCTCGGGTGTATCCCCACCCCCCGGTGGACGCTGCACGATCAGGTTTATTCCATTCGGCAGGGTCCATGCTCGAACGGAAGCAAGTCTTGAGTACAAGAGTGCCGGGGGCAAGCGAGATAAGGTTTTTCGGTGTGAAAGAATTTCTTCCGAGAGAGCATTTGCGAGTCGCACGGTGGCCTCTGAGGAATAGCTGGAACTGGCTTCCTCGAAGACCTAAATCGTAAGGCGCCTGATGCGCGTCAGTTGAGCTTTTCCGTCCTCCTTCAATCGGCTTACCATTCGCCGCATCCATGCGGTTTCATCGGATGCGAACTGGGATTGAAGGATTGAAGGGCGGACGAGGCAGGGGCGATAAACATTTTATTGTGATCCGACAAAGCACGTCTGCCTTGTGAGTAGGTTCTTGCCTGTCTATCGTTGTTAACGCGCTCTCGTCTGCGCGAACTTCGAAGCTGATATCCAAAAAGAGGAATCGTCAAATGAGCTATCAGGAAAGGTCCGACCTCAACTTGTCAGAAGAGCTGTTCCGACTCGCTGGTCCCGATGGAGAGACGTTTAAGGCTTTTCATCATGACGCGATCGCGCGCACGGATGGCCAGATTCCCAATAAGTATCGGGAACTCGTCGCACTGGGCGTGGCCTTCACGACTCAGTGTCCTCTCTGCGTTGACCTTCATACTGCGGGCGCCAAACGGCACGGCGCCACTCGCGAAGAAATTGCTGAGGTCTGCATGATCGCAGCCGCCATGCGTGCTGGTGCCGCGTACGGGCAGGGACTCCTTGCGTTGAAGCTGTATGACCAGCGCTAACAGCATCCGCTAGGACGTTGGTGGGTTGCTAAGCGAGGCTGCCTGCGGAGCCCCATGCTAGTTCTGCAGGCTACCTCATGCCCGTGGGACGCTTACCCGACGCAAGCCTGATCGGTCCCGTTGCTCACAGGCTCCAAGGGCGATTGTCGACGCGAACCGATATACGGCTCGGTGCCAAGTTCGTCAGTCTGTGCAGATATGTTTTTTGCCCGGTGGCGTTGGTCGGTATCTCGCTTCGTACGATCGGGCCGGCGCGGCCGAGCTTTGAAATTCATTGGAAATGCATAGAGCCATGGATGATCGAGTCGAGATATTGGTGATAGGCAGTGGGTTTGGCGGAGCTATTGCCGCAAAAAGACTCGCCGAGGCGGGGAGGGACGTATTGATGCTCGAGCGCGGTCCGTGGCGAAATACGGTTCCTATGCAGTCGAGTGGCATGGATGAATTGGCGCCTCTCCCCCAAGGCCGGCATGCGTTTAACTACGGCCTCAGATCGGTCAGATCACGGTTCTTTAAAGGTGAGATGCTCCTAAATAAAAGGGGCTTTGTTGAGGCATACCTAGGTAAAGGCATCAATGTGATTTGCTCTTCGAACGTCGGAGGAGGGAGTCATATCTATGCGGCGGTGCTGGGTAGACCATTCGATCCCCGGTATTGGGATCATTGGGATCCGCGAATTTCTCAAGAGCACATGGAGAGCTACTATGACGAGATACTTGCGCTTCTCGACGCAAGACCTGTGTGTCCAGATGATGAGGTTCCGAACCGAATAGATGGAACGAATTACAACGGCGAGCTATCGAACGCTGGGCTGAGAAACGCACCCGTAGGCATTCTTCTGCCCAAGCACCCCGGGCATGCGAGCAAGGTGTCGGCCGGTTATGGGCTGGAGCGCTGGGAGTGCGACATGCGGAACAACAGCTTCCTCGGTTCTCCGTCCGGAGCCAAAACAACGTTGGATTTCTCGGTCATTTGGCCGGCAATGCAAGATGGCTTGATTGTGCGGGATCTCTGCGAGGTCAAGTCGCTTCGAAAACTAGGAGCGGGAGGCCGAGGCAAACTGCGATACGAAATTCGCTATCGAAACCATAGAAACGGACTTGACGCAAGCGTGCTTGCAGAAAACGTCATCCTGGCCGCCGGCGGAGTGAATACTGTTCGTTTGCTAATGAAGAGTCGCGATGTTGATCGTGGTTTGGATGGCATGCCGAGGTTGGGTTATAGATTCGGCACGAATGGTGGTTTTTTCGGTTTTTGGCTTGAAAACAGCGAGAGAGATCTTACGCAGGGGACACCACTCAGTGAACCTTTCCGTGTAAAAAATTCGCGGAGCAAATCTGCGCAGATGCTGCGAGCGGGAATTCAGGGTTTGGATGATATTCCTCTTCCGATGTTTATGAAAAAATGGTTGCGCAAGAATTCGTTTATCGTTGCTATCGGAGGGGATGAGGGGAATGGTTTGATGGTGATGCGGAATGGTACGTTTACCATTAAATATAGTAAGCGTGACAACGATGTTTATAAGGAAATCTCGGAAGAAATACGGAATATAGAAGCGTCGACAAAAACCAAAGTGTACGCAACCGGTGCGCCTGTAACGGTTCAGCCAATTGGGGGGGCGTGTTTGGGAGCGTCGAATTCCGAGGGGGTCGTCGACGCCAACGGGGAAATTTTCGATAACCCCGGGATCTATGTAACGGATGCCGCGGCGCTCCCTATGCCTCCCGGAGCGCCACCGAGTCTGTCGATCGCCGCATGGTCGGCCCACGTAGCGGATAGGTTGTTGGAGTCACTGCAGCGTGATGCCCTCCGTCCGCTACGAGGTGTTTGACGGTATAGGGATCCGAAAAGGCGGTGTAATCGGCAATCTCCCGCGCAGCACCACTAGTCTTGTAGGTCGACCGGGACGTTCTGTCCTGTCTTGACCCGGCTCATGGTGACTAGCGTCTTGAAGCGCTTCACATTGTTGTTCGCGAAGAACAGTTGGCGCGTGAGCTCATTGTACTGGTCCATATCCTTCACGGTCAGTACCAGCGCAAAGTCCCATTCGCCGGCGAGGTAGTAGCACTGCTGAACCAATGGGCATTGCTGGAACGAGCGTTTCATCGCATCGAGTTGATCGATCTGCTCGCTCTCAATCTCGACCAACGTGATGATCGTCAGGCTGTAGCCGACTTTTTCCTGCGCAATCACCGCGACGTAGCGGTCGATGACGCCCAGTTCCAACAAACGGCGCAGTCTTCGATTCACGGCCGCCGTAGAGAGATTGACTCGGGTGCCCAGCTCATTTTGCGGAATGTGAGCGTTGCGCTGCACTTCCGCCAGGAGCCTTCGGTCGAAGCTATCAAGGTCATCGTGCATGTTTTTTCAAAAACTCCCGGTAAATAGAGATTTTTTTGCGCACCCGATGCAAAAGAAGAGATCTGTTCGAGGTCGCAGCGGAATACTATTTTGCTCGAAAGGGGATCGAAGATACAAGCGATCCCGCTCGAATCAAACGAATCCGCGGCCCCGACTCGGCTGCCTCACCGGAGCAACCCGACATGCTGATTGCCAACCCTCGGTCGTCCCATACCTCGTACCCCGGGGCCTTGAGGGACATTCTCAACATACGTGCCGCGCATGAGAGCGGCGCGTGGCTTTCGAAATGGGAGCAGATCAGCGGGGCCGCAACGCCATTGTGGGACCTGCCGGATGCAGCCGCGGCTCTCGGTGTGTCCGAGCTACGACTCAAGGACGAATCGTTTCGGTCACCCCTTGGGAGCTTCAAGGCCTTGGGTGCTCCCGTCGCGCTGATGCGACTTGTCATGCGTCAATGGCGTGCCCACGACATCGAGCCGAAAGCACTGATCACGGGGCATTACGCGCAGATGCTGTCGAACCTGACGGTGATTAGCGCGACAGACGGAAATCATGGGAAGTCCCTTGCGGCGGCGGCCAGTTCGATCGGCTGTCAGTGCGTGATTGTGCTGCATGCCAACGTGAGCATCGAGCGGGAACAAGCGATCGCTGCCTATGGGGCAAAAATCGTTCGCATCGACGGAAACTATGATGAATCCGTTGAGCACGCCGCGCGACTTGCGGCAAACAATGGCTGGCATGTCGTGTCCGACACATCGTACGAGGGCTACGAGGTAATCCCTCGAGATGTCATGCAGGGTTACGGCGTCATTTCGGCGGAAATTGTGGCGCAACTGAATGAGGAACCTTCCCGGCCTCCCTTTACGCATGTATTTCTGCAGGGGGGCGTCGGTGGTCTAGCCGCCGGAATTGCGAGCTATTTGTGGGAGCACTACGGCGCCGAACGGCCAAATTTCATCGTGGTCGAGCCGCAACAGGCGGACTGCCTGTACCAAAGTGCAATCTCGGGGCTCGCATCCCGGGCGACGGGGTCCGTCGACTCCGTGATGGCGGGGTTGGCCTGCGGTGAAGCTTCCCCACTCGCGTGGAAGATACTTGACCGATGCATCGATCATTTCATGACGATCGCCGATGACGACGCAATTGCGGCAATGCGTTCGCTCGCGCGTGGCTCTGAGCGGGACGCACCGCTGGTGGCGGGGGAGTCGGGTGCTGCGGGGTATGCCGGATTGGCGGTGCTGATGAAGAGCCGCGACCTTGCGCAAGCCGCAGGGCTCGGACCAACGTCGCGCGTGCTGGTCATCAACACTGAAGGGGCGACTGCGCCCTCCGTCTACCGGGAACTGGTTGGCGAAACCGCGAACGCGGTCGAAGCGCGCCAAGCTGCATGGAAACTTCGTGTCGTTCAGTAGACGACACAATGGCAAACGGAGAAGAATGCATCATGGAACGCTCGCTGCAGGAACAGTTGAAGAACTGGCGCCACCAAATTCATCAGCATCCGGAAACAGGATTCGAGGAGAAGAGGACGTCGGACTACGTTGCGAACGTATTGACGACGCTCGGCTTGGAGGTCTACCGCAACATCGGTGGCACGGGGCTTGTCGCAAACCTGAAGGTCGGCAACGGAAGCGGCGCCATCGGGCTGCGCGCCGATATGGACGCCCTGAACATTACGGAGAACGTCCCCGGTCGGCCTCACGCCTCGTGCATCCCAGGAAAAATGCACGCCTGTGGCCATGACGGTCATATGGCGATGATCTTGGGTGCGGCCCGCCTGCTTGCCGAGCAGCGCAACTTCAACGGCACCGTCCGATTCATTTTTCAACCGGCGGAGGAACACGGTCGCGGCGCGAAGGCCATGATGAAGGATGGTTTGTTTGAACGCTTTCCGGTCGACGCGATCTTCGGTGCGCATAACATGCCTGGCATGCCGGCGGGTAGCTTCTCGACGCGGCCGGGCGGCATCATGGCCAGCGAAGACAATTTCGTCATTCACATTAAGGCGCGAGGCACGCACGCCGCACGTCCGCATATGGGCGTCGATCCGATCGTGATCGCGTCGCAGATCGTACTTGCGCTGCAAACGATCATTTCTCGCAACCTCGATCCAAGTCTGCCGGCTGTGATTTCTTGCACGGAGTTCATCACCGATGGGTTGCGCAATGTGATTCCGTCGAATGTCACGATCAAAGGCGATACACGTAGCTACGCGCCGGAAGTTCAGCAACTGCTGGAGACGCGTATGCGTGAGGTCTGCGAGGGGCTCTGTCGAATGCACGGAGTGGATTGCGAATTCGAGTACACCCATGAATTCGCGCCGACGGTGAATACTCCGCGGTACGTCGAAGTCGCCGTTGCAGCGGCCACGCGTGTGGCGGGCGAACAAAATGTCGACGCGAACGTACAACCAATGATGATTTCGGAAGACTTCGGCGCATTTCTACAGGTCGTACCGGGCAACTTCGTATTCATCGGGAACGGTGTCGCCAACGAGGCAGGGGGAGTACCGCTCCATAACGCCACGTACGACTTCAACGACGACATTCTGCTCACCGGAGCGAGATACTTCGCGGAACTTGCCCGTCTTACACTGCCGGTGTAAGGGCGGAGCAGGGCTGCTGCCGGGACCGTATCATACGATCAACTACTGAGCCATTTGAAGTTCAGGCCGTGCGCAGGGCACGACATCCCGCGCGAGGCGGTGTCCTCAAAGGATTCCCCGGAATCCGAGCGGGCGGTATCATCGGCGGGACGCGGCAAGGCGTCTCGCCGAACTTTATTCCGCCGCGTCGAGCCACATACTTCGACAGCCAAGTGTCGTTGCGGCGCTGGATGGATGGTCGACCGGAGGGCCTGTGGAATCCTCGCCCTTTCTCCTAGACGCCAAATCCCTTGTACCTAATGCGATACCCTACCATCAAATATCGGTTGGCCTTTTCTTCGACCAAGAAAGTGATATAGTGTCAGCTATCGGGCGGACGCTTCGGCTGCCGGCTGTAATGTTATTCCTTCCGACGAATCGATTTATGCAACCCATACTTGGCATTGCAGGAGGCACCAGCATGAGTCAGACCGCCGCACAGCCCGATCGAGCGACGCTGATCGAGATGTATCGCAAGATGAGCCTTCTCAAGCAGAACGATGAGCAGGCGCGCGGGGCGATCCTGTCGGGACGCATACCGATGATCTACTATTCGCCCCGCGGGCAGGAAGTGATTCCCGCCGCGGTGTCGGTCAATTTGAGGCGGGAAGACTACATCTGTACGATCTACCGCGGGATTCACGACATGCTCGCGAAGGGCGTGCCTCTGAACGACCTCTGGGCTGAACTCGCCGGGAAAGCGACAGGTACGTGCAAGGGGAAGGGCGGCCCAATGCATATCACTCACCCGAGCTCGGGCGCGATGGTGACCACCGGGATTGTCGGTTCCAGCATGCCGATCGCCAACGGCCTTGCATTGGCATCGCAGATCCGTAACGACGGGCGGGTGGCGATTGCCTATTTCGGGGATGCGGCGTCGAACATCGGCGCCTTTCATGAATCACTGAACATGGCGGCGGTTTGGAAACTGCCGGTCGTGTTTGTTTGCCAGAACAACCGCTACGGCGAACATACTCGCTATGAAAAGGCCACGGCGGCGGCAAGGATCTCGGATCGCGCAGTCGGTTATCAGATACCTGGGGTAACCGTCGACGGCAATGATCCTCTAGCGATGTACGCGGCGGCCCATGAAGCGATCGAGCGAGCGCGTGCGGGCGAGGGGCCGACGTTGATCGAGGCGATGACCTTCCGGTTTTACGGTCACGTGTTCGGCGATGCGGATGCCTATATGGACAAGGCAGAAAAGGCGGCTGCGATGCAAGCAGATCCCATCCCTCGATACCGGGCATGGCTAATCGAACAGGGGCACGCGAGCGACGCTGAACTATCCGCAATCGACGAAACTTATAGCAAAGAGATCGAACGCGCCATCGATCTCGCCGTGGCCGCCCCATTTCCAGCCGTCTCGGAATTGAGCTGCGACGTATGGGCCGATACGTCGGTTAAGGAGATTCGGCAATGACCGCGAAAACCAACAAGATAACTACCGTTCAGGCGCTCAATATGGCGCTGGACGAGGCCTTGGCAGCCGACCCGGAGGTGATCTTGCTCGGCGAAGATGTCGCCGATCCCGAAGACGGTGGAGTAATGGGTGTAACGAAGGGCCTCTCCACTCGATATGGTGATGCCCGAGTGCGGTCGACGCCGATCTCCGAGCAGGCGATCATCGGTGCAGCGATCGGCGCATCGATGGTCGGCATGCGGCCGATCGCCGAGATCATGCTGATGAACTTCACCACGGTTGCGATGGACATGATCGTCAACCACGCTGCCAAATTGCGCTTTATGTCGGGCGGACAGACTCAGGTTCCGCTTACCATTCGCACCACCACCGGCGCGGGTTTTTCGACTGCGGGTCAACATGCTGACTATTTGGAAGCGTGGTTCGCGCATACCGCTGGTTTGAAGGTGGTGACGTACTCATCGCCCGCCGAGGCGAAGGGATTGTTATTGTCCTGCATCTTTGACGATGATCCATGTATTTTTATCGAACATTTGCCCACCTATTTCACGCCTGGCGATCCTCCTGATCCCGGCCTGCGCATCCCATTAGGGGTGGCCAATATAGTGCGTGAGGGACGCGACGCGACTGTAGTGTGCTACGGGCCGCAAGTCGCACCGGCTCTTGCGGCTGCTACCAAGCTGGCTGGCGAAGATATTGCAATCGAGGTCATCGATCTGCGCACGATCGCACCGTGGGATCGCGCCACCGTGCTGAAGTCCGTGGCGAAAACGGGGGCCGCAGTGGTCGCACACGAAGCGGTAAAACCTTTTGGCGTAGGCGCGGAAATTTCCTCGGTGATACACGAAGAGCTGTTTAGCCAGTTGCGCGCGCCGGTGCAGCGAATCGGCGCTCCGCATTGCCCTGTGCCGTATTCGAAACCGTTGGAGCAAGCTTTCATTCCGGGTGCGGCACAGATCGAAGCAGCATTGCGCAAAACTTTGCGTTGAGTCGAGTTTTAATCCTTTCACCACGTGTCGGGAAAATATATCAATGACTACTCCCATCCTTTTGCCAAAGATCGGCTTTTCGATGAACGAAGGGACCCTTGTCGAATGGCTGGTCCCCGACGGTAGCGCCGTTAGCCAGGGCGATCCGATCTACGCGCTTGAAAGCGAAAAGGCCGTGAACGACATCGAGGCGCCGGCGACGGGCACGTTGAAGATTCAAAAGCTAGCCGGCGAAAGCTACGAAGTCGGCACGGTGCTCGGAGAGATTCTCTGACGGCGGGCCAAGTTGTGGCCGCTTCGCTGCGTGAGAGATTCGGTGCATCTTGCCACAGAGGGGATTGCCGGATTGTATGAAAGCGAAACGGGGCCGTTCAATGTAGTCGAGAAGCGAGCATTACGCTTGGGGTGACGGTAGGACCGAACAACTACATGCGGAATTTGTAGCGGCACTCGATCATAAATCAACGACGGACTTAGTTCGCGCATAAAACTGACGATCAATCAGTTTTATGCGCGTAATTTTGCTCAGGAGGTAGGGATGCATGCAATGAACTACTCCATATACGACTGCGATCGACACTTCTATGAACCGCCGGATGCCTTCTTGAAGCATTTGCCGAAGCAATACCGGCAGGAATTCCAGTACGTGCAGGTCAACGGCCGGACCAAGCTCGCGGTGGCGGGCGTACTGAGCGATTACATCCCCAATCCCACGTTCGAGGTTGTCGCGGCGCCCGGTGCGCACGAGAAGTGGTACCGCGGTCAGAACCCGGAAGGGAAGTCGCTTCGCGAGTTCGGAGGAGATCCGATTCGGTCGCAACCGGCTTTCAACAATGGCGTTGCGCATCTGGATGTGATGAACCAGCAGGGAATCCACGCAGGCTTGATATTGCCGACTCTGGCGTCGGTGATTGAAGAGCGCATCGGCGCTCGTGCCGATGTAGTCAACGCGCTCTTCCATTCGCTGAATCAGTGGGTGGTTGAAGAATTTGGTCTCGCGCGAGCGAACCGGCTATTCCCCGTCTCGATGATCCATCTTGGCGATGTAGACGCTGCAGTCGAGGAGCTCGAATATTTGCTGCGCAATGGCGCGCGGGTAGTCGGCATCCGCCCAGCGCCGGTGCCGGGTATCGGGGGCGGCCGCTCGATCGGCAGTACGGAGTTCGATCCGTTCTGGGCGCGTATCGACGAGTCGAAGGTATTTGTCGTCCTGCATGTGTCCGATTCGGGTTATGACAAAGTCAACCGGTGGTGGACTGCTGGCGAAAAGGGGGAATGGCGCCCGTTTGAAAAGGACTCGTTTCCGGAGTTGCTCGACGCGATGGGGCGTGCGATCTCCGATTCTCTTGCTGCCTTGCTCGTCCACGGTGTTTTCGACCGTTTCCCAAATGTCCGCGTCGCGTCACTCGAGAACGGCTCGTCATGGCTCGAGCCTCTGCTCAAGCGCATACGCAGCACGTATCACAAGATGCCGCAGTGCTTTCGGGGGGACCCGCTCGATACGTTTCGTAGACACGTCTATATCTCGCCGTTTTATGAAGATCCAATCGACCGATTGGTTGAACTGATGGGGGCTGACCGTGTGCTGTTCGGCAGCGACTGGCCCCACCCGGAGGGGCTGGGCGTACCGCTGGATTTCTTCAAGGACGTAGGTGATATCGATGCAAAGACAGTAGAGAAGATCATGAGCGCCAACCTCAAAGGATTGCTCGAGGGAAAGCGCTGAGTGCGTATCGACGACTGATGTTTAACATTTCGTGAAGACGCCGGTCGTTCCCAGTTTCCAACCCGCATTTTCCGAGTCAGCCGATGAACTATTCAGCCTATGAAACGATGCGATTCGAGCGTCGTGGCCGTATTTTGACTATCACATTCAACCAGCCCGAAAAGCTCAACAGTTTCGCCGGACGGGCTCACACCGAGCTATCGCGAGTATTCTCCGACGTCGTTGAGGATGAGGAGAGCGACATCATCGTTATCACCGGTGCGGGGCGGGCATTCAGCGCAGGTGGAGACATCGAGCACATGCAGTGGCTGCGCGACAACCCGCCGGCCTTCTATCAAGCGGTGCGTGAAGCAAAGCGCATTGTGACGAGCTTGCTCGAGTGCGACAAGCCGATCATCGCAAAGGTCAACGGCGATGCGATCGGCCTGGGCGCGACAGTGGCCGTGTTCTGTGACGTGATTTTTGCCGCGGATAATGCTCGCTTCGGCGATCCCCATAACAATGTCGGCTTGATCAGCGGTGACGGTGGTCAGATCATGTGGCCGTACCTGATCGGATATGCGCGCGCCAAGCATTACCTGTTCACCGGTGAGAAATTCTCGGCTGCGAAGGCTTACGAAATGGGAATGATCAACGGGGTCATGCCTGCGGGCGAGCTCGACTCGTACGTGGATGCGTATGCCGACAAGCTCGCAGCAATGCCCGTGCAGTCGCTGCGCTGGAGCAAGAGCACGATCAATGTGCCGCTGCGCCAAATGGCCGCTAGCATGATGGATGTCGGCATGGCCTATGAGAACGTCTCATCTCTTACAGAAGACCACCAAGAAGCGATCAATGCCTTCCGAGAAAAGCGCAAGCCCACGTTCTCGGGACGATGAGCGGGCAATGCAGACCTCGGCTTCCCCATCCGTAGACGAACAGATGGCGCCCGAATGGTTCAGTTGGGCATTATCGCAACCCGGTGAATCGCGGCGTGTCGGAACTGACGGTGTGCAGTTGCACTACCGCGGATGGTCTTTGCGCGACACGTATAAGCCAGTGCTCTTGCTCGTGCATGGATATGGGGCACATGCTCGGTGGTGGGATTTTATTGCTCCGTTTCTTGCGCCGACGCATCGGGTGATTGCTCTCGATCTTTCGGGGATGGGCGATAGCGATCATCGCACGCACTATCCACCGGGCACGGGTGCGCGCGATATCACCGGATTGATCGAGGCGCTCGAAATTGGGCCCGTTATTGCCGTGGGACATAGCAGCGGCGGGTTGCGAGTGCTGCGCGCCTGTTCGGAACGGCCCGACCTGTTTTCGCGGCTGATTGTCGTTGACAGCTATGTGGTATTTGAGGGCTGCGATCATCCACAAGCGCCGCCGAACATGCGCGGCGATCGGATCTATGCCGACTTTGACGTCGCAGTGGGGCGCTACCGTCTGTTGCCGGAACAGCCGAAGACCAACCCTTGGGCCTTCGAGTACATTGCGCGCCACTCGCTACGGAAGGTGGAGGGTGGCTGGCGTTGGAAGTTCGATCCGGCGATTCCCGCTGGCGCTCAGCACGAGGATAACGGAGAGTTGTTGCTGCGTAGCGTGAACCGGCCCGTGCATTACGTCTATGGCGAAGCTAGTGCGATCGTTTCTTCGGCCCTCGCTCGACGCATCGTAGACCTCCTGCCACTAGGATATGGGCCCGTAGGTATTCCCGGCGGCTATCACCATCTGATGATCGACCAGCCGGCCGCACTGATCGCCACCTTGCGCTCGCTGCTGGTTTTGACTCAACTCCAGAGAGAAGCTTCATGAATGAACTGGTTCTGACGGAAAGAGCGGACAGCGTCGCGATCGTCACACTGAACAATCCGAAGACCCGCAACGCACTATCGCGCGATTTGTTGCTGGCTCTCGCGGACCATCTCGAGGCGCTGCGCGTAGATGCAAGCTGTCGAGCGCTCGTGCTGACGGGCGCGGAAGGGCACTTTTGCTCAGGAGGCGATATATCCGGTATGTCGGCCGAGCGACCGCTCCCGGTTGGGCGTGAGCGCATGGTCATCGCGCATCGGGTGGTCCGTACATTGACGCAGATGGGAAAACCGGTGGTGGGCGCCGTCGAGGGGTATGCCGCGGGAGCAGGGTTCTCGCTGGCTGCGGCCTGCGATTATCTCGTCGCGTCCAAAAGCGCGCGATTTGTCTCTTCCTTTGCGAAAGTCGGGCTGATACCCGACCTGGGGTTGATGTATACGCTGCCGCAACGCATCGGCCTTGCTCAGGCCAAGAGGATCTTGATGTCCTCGCAGAAAGTGGAGGCGGAAGAAGCACAGCGACTGGGTTTGACGGATAGCCTTGTCGAACCTGGCGAGACGGTCTCGGCAGCCGTTGCTATTGCTCGGGAGTTGGGTGCCAATGCGCCAATGTCGGTAGCGCTGCTAAAGGCGGCATACGCCCGCGGTATGACGACGCTCGAGGAGGCTCTGGCATACGAAATGGACAACCAGGCGGCGCTCTACTTGACGAAGGATCATCGTGAAGCGGTCGCTGCGTTCGCTGAAAAGCGAGCACCTTCTTTCCAAGGATTGTAGGAGGCCGCATGGCAATCGATCGCGAGCGACTGTTGTCGTTGCCGATTCCAGACACGGCCCAACGGTATGTTCATCGGGACACGTTGCTCTACGCCATCAGTCTAGGCTACGGTTCGGATCCTCTCGACGCAAGGCAATTGCGTTTCGCTTACGAAGGGGAGCTATGTGCTGTTCCGACGATGGGGGTTGTACTTGCCCATCCGGGTTTTTGGCCCCAACTGCTAGACACGGGCCTCGATTGGGTGCGGATCGTTCACGCGGAACAGGGGCTGGTACTGCACAAGCCATTGCCGGTCCAGGCGGATGTCATTGGGAAATCACGAGTCGTGAGCGTCATTGACAAGGGCGCTGGCAAAGGCGCATTCATCACCTACGAGCGGCGTATTTTCGAAAGAGATACAGGCGATCCGCTCTGCACCATCACGCAAACCATGCTGGCGCGTGGGGACGGGGGCTTTGGCGGGCCGGCGGAGCCAGTGCCTTCTCCACCGGCCATCCCGGAGCGGACGCCCGACTTATCTTGCGAAATGCCGACGGCTGACAATATGGCTTTGCTATACCGCCTCAACGGCGATTGGAATTCGCTGCATGCAGACCCTGCGGTCGCCCGCAAGGCGGGCTTCGAGCGCCCAATCCTCCACGGGCTTGCCACATGGGGGGTCGCTGCGCACGCGGTCATCCGCGCTGCGCTGGACTATCAAGCCGAACGAGTCGCGTCGATTTTCGGCCGGTTTACCTCGCCGGTTTTCCCGGGCGAGACGCTGCGCACCGAAATGTGGCGCGAATCGAAAGCGATTGCATTCCGCGTATGGGCGACCGAACGGAATGTGCTGGCGATCAACAATGGTCGAATTGAACTGCGCGAGTAACCATGCAACTCGATATCTCCACAGGCCGAGTCGTCATCGTCGGTGCGGGACAGGCCGGCGCCGAATTGGCAGGTGCGCTTCGCTCTCAGGGCTTTGCTGGAAGCATCACTTTGCTGGGTGACGAGCGATACCCTCCGTATCGGCGTCCACCGTTGTCCAAGGCGTTTTTGGCCGGCGAGGTCAGCCTGGAGTCGCTTTACCTAAAAACCGCCGATGCTTACGAAAAACAAGGAATCCAATGCATGCTTGGAACTGCCGTCGAGCGCATTGACCGTGATGCACATCGGATATGCCTCGCTGACGGTTCCGTTCTCCCGTATGACAAGTTGGGACTGGCAACGGGCGGGCGCGCGCGAAAACTCCCGTTGCCGGGTGCCACACATTCAAACGTCCATTACGTGCGCAACATCGAAGATATCCAGCGCCTGCGGACACAGTTCGAGGCGGGGCGGCGCCTGGTGATCATCGGTGGGGGGTACATCGGGCTCGAGACCGCGTCAGTAGCAGTAAAGGCCGGACTGCATGTTTGCGTCATCGAGGGGTTGCCGAGAGTGCTGGCGCGCGTGACTGTACCGGAGATATCGGCGTATTACGAAAGCGTTCACCGCGCGCGCGGAGTCGAAATTCGCACTGGCGTTGGGGTGCGGGCACTCGATGGCGCACGGAAAGTTGAAGCCCTCGTGTTGACGGACGGGCAGCGCGTCGACGCAGACCTTGTGGTCATCGGCATCGGGCTAGTACCGAATACAGAGCTGGCCGAAGCCGCAGGGCTCGAAGTGTCGAACGGGATTGTCGTAGACGCGCACTTGCTGACGTCGGACCCGGATATCGTCGCATGCGGAGATTGCACGTTCCACGAGAATGTCTTTTATCAACGGCGGATGCGGCTCGAGTCGGTGCCTAATGCGCTGGAGCAGGCACGAGTGGCGGCGGCGAATATGATAGGCAAGCCTGCCGCCTACAGCGCGGTACCGTGGTTTTGGTCCGATCAGTATGACTTGAAGCTTCAGATGGTCGGCCTATCGGAGGGCTTCGACCAGTTCGTCGTACGCGGTGCGATGGAGAAAGATCGCTTCGTAGCCTTCTACCTGAGAGAGGGCGTAGTGATTTCAGCGGACGCGGTTAATCGTCCGCAGGAGTTCATGGTCGCCAAGCGCTTGGTTGCCGAACGAGTCAAAGTGGATGCCGCCCGACTGATCGACGAGTCGAGCTCTCTCAAAGACGTAATGGCCGATATCGCGCATGCGCGGATAGCACAGATCTGAGCGCCTCGATCGTTCGATTGCAGGACGATGATAGATAGCCGCTTGAGATCAACGGATCCATCTGAGCAAGTCAATCGCGAGCTGCGAACGGTGCAGAGTCAGTTCCATGACAGCGAGACGAGGGGTGACGGTAGCCTCCCAACGAAACTGACATGTAGTTAGTTTTATGGTAATCTCTAGCCTATCGTGCAACGAGCGGGCGAGCATCTATGAGTACCGACGCAGTTGTAACCAGCAAGGCCGGGGGCGTCTTGACCATCGGCTTGAATGCGCCATCGCGCCGCAACGCGATCGACAACGAGATGTACGTGGCACTCGCAGAGTTGATTGCCCAAGCCAGTGTCGACCCAGAGGTTCGGGTTCTATTGTTCCACGGCGAAGAGGGCTATTTCACTTCGGGAAACGCGTTGTCCGAATTCATCGGCCATGATTCCAATAGGGAATTCGTGCCGCTGCGGTTCTTTCGCGCCATTGCGAGTTGCGGCAAGCCCATCGTGGCGGCGGTGGAAGGTGGGGCGATAGGCGTAGGGGCGACTGCCTTACTCCACTGTGACGTGGTCTATGCGGGACGCGGAACGCGCTTTCAGATGCCGTTTATCGACTTCGGGTTATGCCCGGAAGGCGGTTCGAGTCTTTTGTTGGCGCAGGGTGGCGGCTACAAGCGGGCCGCGCGATGGCTGCTCCTCGGAGAGTCGTTCAATGCCGACCAGGCAGTGCTTGGCGGGCTGGTCACCGAAGTGGTTGATGACCGTGCTGCACTGGATCACGCGCGCGCTGCTGCGTTCAAGCTCGCGCAGCACCCGCCGAATGCTGTCGTGAAGACGAAGGAGTTGATGCGTCGAGGACAGCATGCGGCGTTGATGCTGACGTTGGAAGAAGAGGGCAAGCACTTCTCCAAGCTTCTCGCGTCGCGCGAAGCACAGGATGCGCTGAGCCGTTTTGTTGATCGGCTTGGGCGGCGAAAAACCAGCCATGCAGGTGAAATCGAGGAGTAGCAGAATATGAAGATTTTGGTTCCGGTCAAGCGCGTTGTGGATTTCAATGTGAAGGTCCGCGTGAAGAGCGACGGTAGTGGTGTCGACCTCTCCAATGCCAAGATGGCAATGAACCCGTTTGACGAGATCGCGGTCGAGGAGGCTGTGCGCCTGAAGGAGCACGGGATCGCCGGTGAGGTAGTCGTCTTGTCCTGCGGGGCGGCGGCTTGCCACGAGACGCTGCGCAATGCATTGGCGCTGGGCGCCGATCGCGCGGTTCTCGTGAAAACCGAATCAGAATTGCAGCCGTTGGCCGTAGCCAAGATTATTACGGCAGTCGCTGATCGCGAAAAGCCGCAACTTGTCATCTGTGGTAAGCAGGCCATCGACGACGACGCGAATCAGACAGGACAGATGGCTGCGAGCATGCTGGACTGGCCCCAGGTCACCTTTGCTTCGAAGCTTTCGATCGCTGAAGGAATGGCTACCGTGACGCGGGAAGTCGATGGGGGCCTCGAGATGATTGCCGTCAAGTTGCCGGCCGTGGTGACGACGGATTTGCGCCTGAACGAGCCGCGCTACGTCACGCTGCCCAACATCATGAAGGCGAAGAAGAAGCCGCTCGAAACGATCAAACCCGAAGACCTCGGTGTGGACGTCGCTCCCCGTTTGAAGACTTTGACGGTAGCCGAGCCGCTCAAGCGCAGTGCCGGCGTGATGGTGCCCGACGTTCAGACGCTGGTCGAGAAGCTGAAGACCGAAGCCAAGGTGCTGTAAGAGGGAGCGAGACAAATGACGATTCTGGTTATTGCCGAACACGACAACGCATCGATCAAGGGCGCGACGCTGAACACGGTGGCCGCTGCACACGAGGTTGCCAAATTCGTCGGCGGTGATGTGCATGTGCTGATCGCGGGTCACAACGCGCAAGGCGCGGCGGACGCGGCGGCGAAGATCGCCGGCGTGGCGAGGGTGTTGCTGGCCGATGCGCCGCAACTGGCCGAGGGGCTCGCCGAAAACGTCGAAGCCACGGTGCTGAACATTGCGAGGGATTACTCGCACATCGCTGCACCTGCTACCGCATACGGCAAGAATGTGGCGCCACGGGTGGCGGCAAAGCTCGACGTCGCGCAAATCAGCGAAATCACGGCCGTGGTATCGGCTGACACATTCGAGCGTCCGATCTACGCGGGCAATGCGATTGCAACGGTGCAATCGGACGATACGATCAAGGTGGTCACGGTGCGCGCGACGGGTTTCGACGCGGTAGCGGCCGAAGGGGGAAGTGCAGAGGTCGAGAAAATCGAAGCGGCGGCTGATCGCGGCATCTCCCAGTTCGTGAACCGGGCGCTGACGAAGCTCGATCGTCCGGAACTGACGAGCGCGAACATCATCGTGTCGGGCGGCCGGGGCCTGGGCAGCGGCGAAAACTACACCAAGGTGCTCGAGCCGCTAGCCGACAAGCTTGGCGCAGCGCTGGGCGCTTCGCGCGCTGCGGTGGATGCGGGCTATGTGCCGAACGATTACCAAGTCGGCCAGACGGGCAAGATCGTCGCGCCGCAGCTTTACGTTGCAGTGGGCATCTCGGGCGCGATCCAGCACTTGGCGGGCATGAAGGATTCGAAGGTGATCGTGGCCATTAACAAGGACGCAGAAGCTCCGATCTTTCAGGTCGCCGACTATGGCCTTGTGGGAGACCTGTTCGATGCGGTGCCGCAACTGATCGGGATGCTTGGTTAAGGGGGCGGTATGGCGATGACCGTTGTCATTACTGGTGGTTTCGGAACGTTAGGTGCCGCTGTTGGCCGAGCGTTCAAGGCCGCAGGCGCGAACGTGGGACTAATCGATCATGCGCTATCCCCGACCGACGAAGTGGCGCGCGAGTTCACTGGCCAGTGTCTCTTGGGCGGCGTGGATCTTACTTCTTTCGATGCGGCGCAGGCGGCCTTACGGACTGTCGCGGCTAAATTCGGCGGTCTCGATGCCCTCATCAACGTCGCAGGTGGATTTCGCTGGGAGACCGTGGAAGAGGGAAGCCTTGATACTTGGGACGATCTTTATTCAATGAATCTCAAGACCGCCGTTTCGGCGTGCAAGGCTGCGATCCCATTGTTGATTGCACGAGGTGGTGGCCGAATTGTCAATATCGGTGCGGCGGCCGCTAGTCGCGGCGGATTGGGGATGGGGGCTTATGCCGCTTCCAAGTCTGCCCTGGCACGCATGACGGAGTCGTTGGCAGAGGAGCTGAAGGATCGGAATATCACCGTGAATGCGATTCTGCCCGCGATCATCGATACGCCCGTTAATCGCCAAGAAATGCCTGATGCTGATTTTTTGCGCTGGGTGCAGCCAGTATCGATTGCGAATGTCATTTCGTTTCTCGTGTCCGCACAGGCTAGCGCGGTGACCGGTGCGCAGATTCCGGTTACTCATCGTTGTTGAGTCATAGACGCCGCGGGGCACGGCAGGGTTGCAACCAGGAGTGAACGACTAGTCCTTTCCTCAGTGAATGTCATGCTAGGAGGATCCGCCATGCGGATATTCGCCGCGACTTCGCGTTATATCCAGGGCCCAGGCGTGATCGACGATCTCGGTCGATATGCTTTGGAACTCGGAAGCAATGCAATCGTTGTCGTAGACGCGGACGTCAATAGATTGTTTGGGACGCGAATTGAACGGAGCTTTACAAGCCAAGACGCGATCATCCAGATGTTCTTGTGCCCCGGAGAGGTGACAAAGGCAGCAATCGATGCGCTGTCCGAAAACGCGCGACCATTGTCGCCGAACATCGTCGTGGGCGTCGGGGGCGGCAAGTCCATCGACACCGCCAAAGGGGTAGCGCGGCTGCTGGGGACGCGGTTCGTCAGTGTGCCGACCATCGCGTCGAATGATGGTCCAGCGAGCGCTTCGATCGCCTTGTATGACGACCATCATGCATTGGTCGAAGTCCAGCAACTCAAGCGCAACGCGGACCTGGTCTTGGTCGATACGCGCGTCATCGTCGATGCACCGTTGCGCTTTCTGTTAGCGGGAGTCGGCGACGCAATTTCAAAGACGTTCGAAGCACAGGCATGCGCGGCCGCTGGAGCGGCGACCTTGTTCGGCGGCAAACCTTCCCATACCGGACTGGTAGTCGCGGATGCCTGCTATGACATTATTCGCAAGCACGGCGCCGCAGCGCTCCGAGCGGCATCCCGTAAGGAAATCACGGAGGATGTCGAGCTGCTGATCGAAGCGACGGTGCTCCTTAGCACACTCGCATTCGAAAATGGCGGCTTGTCGATCGCACATGCCATTGCCCGCGGTTTTCCGATGATTCAGCGCGCCGCTGGGACCTTGCATGGTTCCCATGTCGCATACGGCTTGTTGGTGCAACTGATGCTCGAAGGACGTGAGGCAAGCTATATCGACGACATCATCACCCTCTTTGCAGAGTTGGGCCTGCCTCGGAGATTGGCTGACTTCGGGCTGACGAATCCGACGACGGCCGAAGTGCAACAACTGGCGGAGGGTGCCATGTCGAGCCCGAGCGTGAAGCGATTTGTGCGCCAAATGACACCGGGTCAGATCGCGGAGGCGATCTGGTCTGTGGAAGCCATCATTGGCGGATAGCGAGAAAGACGACGATAGGCACTTGCGATGCGAACGCCTATCCTGTAGCCGATTGACATGGGCTTGAAAAATGACGTATTGTTAGTTATTGCGAGAGCGGATGCCGCCGACCCAAAAAAGTGATGTCCTACGGGACCGGCGGCAGATAGGCTGGAATAGGGAAACGGTTCGTCTTAGTGAAGGGTGTACGTGTCTGAATCAAGTACGTGCGCGGGATGTTTTTGCCGCAGCGGTTTGTTTTGGGGTAGTCCTCTTAGCCGCTTTCTTTGTGAGCCGTCCGGCGGCGTCGGTTTCAGTGTCGATCGCGTCTGCCGCCGGATTGCGAGCACCGAAGCTGCGAGCCAGCAACCAAGCCGTCGCAACCGAAAGACGCGCGGCGCCGATTTGCCACTCCTTGACGAGTGCCGGATCGGTTTCGGCGATCCCCTCCATGGCGGCAAACAACACCGTTGCTTCGGCATAGGCTTGTCCGCGGCTGGGGCGCTCCTTCTCGGGGTAGGCGGCCATAATGCGTTCGACGAAGCGATCGATGATGCGGATCGCCGAGCGCACACGTAGGTCCGAGAACGCGCGGTCACCGCGGTCGGCTTCGAGGTTGCGGTAACGGAGGACATCGCGATGGCGATTCCAGACATCGTTGAATGCATCGACTACGCGCCGTGCGTGCTCCATATCGACAGCAGCCGGATTCGATTCTTGCTCGAGTAGCCGATGCACTTCTCCCAGTTCGAGGCTAGCCACCTCACTCAGTGCGTAGATGATGTCGCGGACGTCGTCGAAATAGATATAGAAGGTAGCGGACGAAGTTCCAGCCTCCTTTGCGATCGAGACGGCAGTGAGTTCTACAGGGGATTGCATTTTCAGCAGGCGCCGCGCGGCTTCCATCAGGCGATAGCGGGTCTCGTTGCCTTTCCGACCGAGGGTTTGGCCTTGTTTGTTGATACGAATGGATCGGCTCGAAGCCGTTTTTTTGCGAGTAGAAGCAACTTCGTGCGGTGCGTCTGGTTTCACTATCCCACTCCTGAGTGTAATTGGGCCGCAAGGCGCGATCTGCGATGCGTGTGACTTTGAACTGTGATTTTATCAGTTTCTGCCGACGTCCCCGAGAGGAGACCGGTTTTTGCCTATCCGAACGTGTTGGCACGGCCGGCCGGCAGTAAAAAATGAACGGAGATACAGATGCAACGGGAAGCTTCGCGGCACGTCGCCTATCCCCATCTCTTCAGCCCCTTCCTGCTCGGTAGCCTGTTGCTCCGGAACCGAATCGTCATGGCGCCCATGTCGACGCAGCTCGCTGACGACGAAGGGAATGTGTCCGAACGGCAGATCGCCTTCTATCGAGAGCGCGCGCGCGGCGGTACCGGCATGATCATCGTCGAGTTTTGCTGCGTGCATCGAGAGACAGGCCGGTCGGAACACCGCCAACTGGTGCTCGAGACGATCGAACAGGTGGGTCAGCATCGACGGCTCGTGGAATCCATTCGTGAAGCGGGGGCGGTTGCTTGCATTCAGCTTCAGCACGGGGGACCGGGCGCAAAACGCGGGTTGGTCAAGGGCGGTGTAGCGGTGGGTCCCAGCGACGTCCGTTCGAGGCGCACCCCGGATCGTCTGACCTGTCGGGCGCTCACCGATAATGAGCTGGAAGAGTTGATCGAGTCCTTCGGTCGTACAGCTGAACTGGCGGTTCAGGCGGGCTATCAGGCGTTCGAGTTGCATGCCGCTCACGGCTATTTGTTGACCACCTTCCTCTCGCCGATGACAAACCATCGCGACGATGCTTGGGGCGGCGATGAAGAGCGCCGCCTGCGCTTTCCGTGCCGAGTCATCGAGCGCGTCAAGCGTGCGATCGGCGAGCGCCCTTTGATCTATCGGATCTCGGCGGACGAGTTTTCGCCGGACGGTATTGCGCTTGAAGATATGGAACGAATCGCGCCTCGCCTGGCGGCAGCCGGCGTGGATGCCTTGCATGTGTCGATCGGTCACGGTTCGACGAGCTTCGACAAGATCGTCGAACCGATGTCCATGCCGGAGGGGTGGCGGTTGCCGTATGCGCGGCGAGTCCGCGCAGCGGCAGTGGTGCCTGTCATCGCCGTAGGTCAGATTCGTTGGCCAGCTACCGCAGAAGCAGCGATCCGTAACGGCGATGCCGACCTGATCGCACTCGGTCGCCCGCTTTTGGCCGATCCGGCGTGGGCCGAGAAGGCCAAACGCGGCGCGGACGACGAGATTCGCCCATGCACCTCGTGCAATTACTGCGTCGCGTTGAGCTCGGGCGAACATGGTGTCATCGGTTGCGCTGAAAACCCCAGGACCGGGCGCGAGCTTGACGCGCTGCCACTGGTCGGTGCCGCGCGCGGGCAGCGCGCAGTGGTAATCGGTGCCGGCCCCGGCGGCATGGTTGCCGCTCTGGTACTCGATCAAGCGGGCTTCGAGACGACGCTATTCGAAGCGCGCGGGGCCTTGGGGGGAGGGTTGATCGCTTCAGCGGCTCCGCCCTTTAAGGACAAGCTCGGTTGGTACCTGGCATACCTGGAGCGTCGTCTGAGCGCAAGCGGCGTTCTGGTTCAACTCAACTGCCGCGTGGATATCGACTACCTGAAGCAGACCCGGCCGGATTTCGTGATTCTGGCGGCTGGCGCGCGAGCATTGGCGATGCCGATCGACGGCATCGATACGCCGATCGTGCATGACGCCTACGAAGTGTTGATGGGCGACGCGGATTGGTTGCCTCCCCCTGCCAGCGCGCCGGTGCTGGTCTATGGGGGCGGCGAAACGGGTTGCGAGGCGGCCGAATATGTGGCCGAGCGTGGCTGCCAGGTCATTCTTGTGACACGCTCGAGGCACAACGAACTCGCACGGTCTGCCGAAGTGATTTACCGCAGCGTGCTGCTGCGGCGGATCGATGCGAATCCGCGCATCCGCATCCTCGAACTGACGCACCTGCTGGCAATCAACGACGGCGAAGTGACACTGCGGGCCGCGGATGGCACATCGACTCGTGAGCCCGTCAGTCGCGTGCTGATCGCACAGGGACGTCGCCCGGATCTGACCTTGGTTGCCCAACTGGAAGCGGCTGATATTCCTTTCGAGGTTATCGGCGATGCGCGACAAGGTGGCCGGATCGGCGACGCGGTACACGGTGCCTATGCGGCCGTTCTTGCACATTGCGACCTTGCGATGGACGCCGGCTCGTGCGATACACGGCCTGCGTACTAGTATCGACTTGAAAAATGACGCAGAGTCAGTTTTAATGTGGGCTACTGCGCCACAACAATCGTTAGTGCTGCTCGCTGCAGCCAACTTCGGACTCACACATGAAAAACCTACTATCGCTCAAAGATCGCACGATTTTGATAACCGGAGCAGGTCAAGGGATCGGATTGGCGATGAGCAAACTCGCGATCGAACTCGGCGCAAACGTCGGTGGGGTTGATCTGAACGCTGACGGTCTGAATAAGGCGGCGGATGAACTGGGCAGCAGCTTCACGCCGCTGATCGGCAGCGTGTCCGATCAAGTGTTCGCTCAACATGCCGTCGCGCAACTCGTCGAACGCTACGATGCGATCCACGGTCTGGTCAATAACGCAGGCATCATTCGCCCGGCGATGATCGAAAAAATGACGTCGGACCAGTGGCAACAGGTCATCGACGTGCATGCCGCCGGATCGTTTTATTTCACGCAAGCGGTCGGCCGACATTTGATTGCACGTGCGAAGGCCGGCGAGGGTGCGCCGGGCGCGATCGTCAATATTTCCTCGGATTCCGGCCGCCGCGGCAGCATCGGCCAGATCAACTATTCGGCAGCCAAGTCAGCCATGTTCGGAATGACGATGAGTGCGGCGCGCGAATGGGCGAAGTACAGCATCCGAGTCAACGCGGTGTGCTTCGGAGCAGTAGAAACGCAGATGACCGAAACGATTCGGAACGACGAGCGTTTTCGCGATCAGTATCTCCAACAAATTCCGTTGAGCCGCTTCGCGTCCCCGGAAGAGGTTTCGATGCCGGTGCTCTTCTTGTTGTCAGACAGCGCGTCATACATCACCGGTCAAATTCTTTCCGTCAACGGCGGATATACGATTGCGGTCTGAAACGTGAATGATAGCGACGACATCGCCGTGCTGCTGCGACAAAGCGCGGTTGATTTTCTTCAGGCGCGGGTGGCCGACAAACCGGCTATCGGCTCCGTATCGCCTTTCAATTCCGTCGGCTGGCGGGAGCTCGAAGCACTAGGCTGGCTAGGCGTGGGATTGCCTGAGTCGCTCGGCGGTCAAGGTCTGGGGCTGCGAGAGGCAGCAGTGCTGTGCGAGGAGTTCGGACGCGCCGCTTCGCCCATTCCGTATCTCGCAGCGAGCTTGCTGCCGAGCTTGCTCATGGCGAAGTGTGCGCCCAACTCGGGGATACTCGAATTAGCTGCGCTGCTCACGAGCGGCGAGCGTCCGTTTGCGATCGCCTGGCAGGAATCAGCCGGCCAGGTCGACGATGCGATGCCGCTTACGCAAATTCGAGATGGGCGAATATCCGGCCGAAAACGGTTCGTGGTCGGCGCATGCCCTGAAGGCATTTTGCTGGTAACGGCTGAAAGCAAAGGCCTTCCGGTGCTGGCAGCGGTCGACGCGAGCGCAACGGGCGTGATGCTAGAGCGGTATGCAGCGGGCTTAGCCAGCGATGCGACGATATGCTTCGAGCATGCGCCGATTCTATTCGGAGCGCCCTTGGCATCGGGTCCCGACAGTGAGCTTGCACTGGTCAGCGTGCTTCAGGCGGCGCGCGTCGCGCTCTCCGCGCAATTGACTGGGCTCGCGGCCGGCGTGCTTGAAAAAACACTCGCTTATGTCGGCACGCGTGTTCAGTTCGGCCGACCGATTTCGGGTTTTCAATCTATTCGGCATCGTTGCGTGGATCTTCACGTCGATGTGCGGCTTGCATCTGCGAGTTGGAGTCACGCGCTGCGAACGGTCGAAGCCGCTGCCGATACAAGGCTGGCGGCGATGGCCGTCAGTGCGGCCAAGGCGCGCTGCGGGGACGTGGCAGTGCAGACGAGCGTGAAGGCAATCCAGATGCACGGTGCAATGGGTTTCACCGAAGAGGGGGGCGTCGGCGCCTATTTGCGAGCCGCACTACATGGTCGTGCGTGGCTTGGCATGCCAATGGTGCAGCGCCGACGCTTCGTCGCACTGAATGCCGAGTCGGAGGAGGTCTTTCATGCGTGACCCAGGTCGTTCCGACGGTCAGGACTGCAACGCGCTGCCCGACGAAGAATTCCGTCGACAATTCGGGCACTGGCTGGATACGCACTATCCACCGGAGTTTTGTCAAGATCATCGTCGCCCGTTTCGCAGATTGCGCGGTGAGGATCATCGCCGGTGGGTCAGGATGCTGTATGAAGCCGGCTGGCGCGCACCCGCCTGGCCTCGCGAGGCGGGCGGCATGGGCTTGAGTTTTCGCAAGCAGATGGTCTATCAGCAGGAAATGGAGCGTATCGGTGCGGCACGTATGATCGACAATGGGGAAACGCAGCTCGGACCGACGTTGATCCACTGCGGCAGCGAAGCCCAAAGGCGCGAATATCTGCCCAAAATCCTCAGCGGAGAGCAGGTGTGGGCGCAAGGATATTCCGAGCCCAACGCCGGTTCGGACCTGGCCAGTCTCCGTACGCGCGCAGTGCGTGATGGCGATGGCTTTGTCGTCGACGGTCAAAAGATCTGGACCACGCACGCGCAGGAATGTACCCATATCTTCACGCTTGTGCGTACTGGCGCGCCGGGCCAGTATGCGAAAAAGCAACAAGGTATCAGCTTTGTGCTGATTGACTTGAGTCTGCCCGGCATAACGATCAGGCCCATCGTCACGATCGCCGGCGAAAGCGAATTGTGCGAGGTTTTCTTCGACGGCGTGCGCGTACCGGCGACCAACATCGTCGGCGAGATCGATCGAGGCTGGGATGTTGCGAAGGCGTTGCTCGGCCATGAGCGCGTCTGGCTCGGCAGCGCGGCTATGGCGGCGCGGGCGTTAAAGCTTGCGCATCTGATGGTTCTCGAGACAGGGCAGCAAGAAGACACCGGTGTGATGGACCGGTTGGCTCAACTTACCGCCGATCTGCACGACTACAAGTTGCTGTACGCACAGGTTTGCGACGAGATCGCAATAGACGATACCCAGCCGGGCCCCGAAGTATCGATGCTCAAGATCTATATCTCCGAGTTGCAACAGCGCATCACGGAATTTAACGCCGAAGTGGCCGGAGAGTATGGTGGGGTCGTAGGCGATGTAGAGGTTGGCGATACGCTCACGGATCTGCATTGGCAATTGATGATGGCGCGGCCGGTGACGATATTCGCCGGCTGCAACGAAGTTCAACGCGACATCCTCGCGAAGGCTGTGCTGCACATGCCGGAATCGTGAAACTGAGCGAGAGGGAACATTCATGCGTGAAGCCGTTGTCGTTTCTACCGCACGCACGCCAATCGGCAAGGCGCATCGCGGAGCACTCAATAACATCAAGTCGCCGACATTGACCGCCCATGCTATCGCCCACGCCGTCGAGCGAGCAGGCCTCCCATTGGGCGAAGTCGAGGACGTCATCATCGGCTGTGCGCAAACGGCCGGCACACAAGGGCGTAACTTGGCGCGTGCGGCGGCGCTGGCAGCGGGGCTCGACGTTGCAACCGGCGGCAGCACAGTCGATCGTCAGTGCGCGTCGGGGCTGATGGCGATCGCGATTGCAGCAAAGGAAATCATCGTTGACGGCATTGATATTGCTGTCGGCGGAGGGTCAGAAAATGTCAGCGCCACGTCGCCGGCCTACGGGGAATGGTCACTACGCGAAAAGGACCCTGGCCTCGTCGAACGTGTGCCGACTGCTTATATGCAGATGCTCGAGACGGCGGAATTCGTCGCGCGCAAGTACGGCATCACGCGTGAGATGCAAGATGCGTTTGCGCTCGAGTCTCAACGGCGCGTGGCGGCGGCGCTTGCCGAAGGGCGCTTCGAAAGCGAGATCGCGCCTATCGACGTGGTCATGAAGCGAATCGATAAAGCCACACAGGAAGTGAGCTACGAAGCGGTGACCGTCGTGCGTGACGAAGGGCCGCGTGCAGACACTTCAGCAGCGGGGCTGGCGGCGCTCAAGCCGGTCATCGACGGCGGCTGCGTCACGGCGGGCAATGCGAGCCAACTATCGGACGGGGCGTGCGCCTGCGTCCTGATGGAAGGCCGGCTGGCGCAGCGCCGTGGGCTCGAGCCGCTCGGAATCTACCGCGGCTTCGTCACCGTCGGATGCGTCCCCGAGGAAATGGGCATCGGGCCAGTGCTCGCCATCCCGAAGTTGTTGCGAAAGAGCGGGCTGAAGCTCGAGGACATCGGGCTGTGGGAGCTCAACGAAGCTTTTGCCTGTCAAGCGATGTACTGCCGTGACCGGCTTGGCATCGATCCGGCGCTTCTGAATGTCAACGGTGGGGCGATTCCGCTGGGGCACCCCTATGGCATGACAGGGGCGCGGCTCGTGGGGCATGCCCTGATCGAAGGACGGCGGCGGGGCGCCAGATACGTCGTGGTATCGATGTGCGTGGGCGGCGGTATGGGCGCGGCGGGTCTCTTCGAGGTCTGCTGAGCCCCTTGTGCGGCAACCACTATTTCTCGTTTTTTGTGTACGTCAAAGCTCAGCGACGCCGCACGAATGAACAAAAACTGACGATATGCCCGTTATAACCTTCGGCGCGATTGTCGATGCCCTCAGCATCACCAAGAATCGCTCGTAGCCTCCCATCCTATCCGTGGAGAGATTGATGAGTAGTGCAACCGATATTGTCGTTATAAGTGGTGTTCGTACTCCGATTGGGAGCTTTGGGGGCAGCTTGCGCGAGGTTCCTGCCTATGACCTGGGTGCGCTGGCGATTCGGGCTGCCGTGGCGCGTGCCGGCATCGAAGCGGCGCGGATCGACAAGGTGATCTACGCGAACTGCCGGCAGGCCGGTAACGGCCCGAATCCGGCTCGCACGGCTGCGGTTCGAGGCGGAATTGCTCTGTCGGTGCCCGTCTTCACGGTGAACATGGCCTGCCCTTCGGGGATGAAGTCCTTGATGCTCGCAGCCCGCGAGCTTGCTTCCGGCGACGCGCAGTTTGTCGTGGCCGGCGGTATGGAGTCGATGAGCACGATGCCTTATCTGCTCCACAACGCGCGATGGGAAGGGTTCAAGTCGGGCGACAAGGTATTGAAAGACTCTTGGAGTGATACCGTCGATCCGCTCTGCGGCTACGGGATGGGTATTACCGCCGAAAATCAGGCGGAGAAACATGGCATCTCTCGCGAAGCGCAGGACGAGTTCGCGCTGCTGTCGCAGCGGCGTGCCGCTGCCGCGCTAAAGGAAAAGCTGTTTGCTGACGAGATTGTCCCCGTGAAATTGGAGCCGTCACGGAAAAATCCTGATGGCGCGGAGTTCGGCGTCGACGAAGGCGGGCGCCCCGACTCTTCGTTGCAGAGGCTAGCCCTGCTCAAGCCCGTGTTCAAGCCCGATGGGACAGTTACCGCAGGTAACGCCTGCACGATGGGCGACGCTGCTTGTGCGCTCGTACTCACGACACGCGCTCGAGCGATGGAGGCGGGGTTGAAGCCGATGTTCTCGATTCTTGCGTTCGCGGAAACGGCTGTCGAGCCAGCGCTGATGGGCGATGGTCCATCGTTATCGATTCCTCTCGCGCTCGAGCGCGCGAACTTGACGCTCGCGGATATGGATTTTATCGAGGTGAACGAGGCGTTTGCCGCCCAGATACTGGCCAACGAACGAGCACTGAATTGGAATCGCGAAAAGGTGAACGTATTCGGCGGTGCGATTGCGTTGGGCCATCCCACGGGCGTTTCCGGTGCGCGCTTGCCCATCACGCTCAACAATGTTCTGAGGCGCCACGACAAGGAGTTCGGCGTGGCCGCGATCTGCGGCGGCGGCGGCGTGACGACGGCCATGGTCATCCGGCGTGAAAACTGAGTGCATATGAGACGGATTCGCAGCCTCGCGCAGATTGCCGGCCTGCTGCCGCAGCGTCCAACGCTCGTGCTGCATTCGGCGTGTTCTGAACCGATCGTGCTTGCAGGGATGCTTGCGCGCGAGGCAGCGGCTTTCAAGGGCGCTCGGGTTCTCAGTCTAATGCCGATGGGGGCAGCGCCATATGGCGATCCGCCAGCAACGGACCACCTGTCGGTTATGACGTTTTTCCCCGGCAAGGGACTGCGCTCGGCGGCGACCGCAAGGCGTGCGGAGGCATTGCGATATTCGCTGTCGGACATCCCGGGCCTGTTCGAACGCAACGAATTCAAGGCTGATGCCTTGCTTCTGCAAGTATCGCCTCCGGATGCGCGCAATCGCGTCTCGCTCGGTCTATCGGTGGACTACATGCAGGCGGTGTTGTTGCAGAAACCGCTGGTGATCGCCGAGATCAATCCGCAGTTGCCGCGCACCTGCGGTGACGCCGCGATCGATGCCGGGCTCATCGATTATTTCATCGATGCGACGTCGCCGCCCCAAACGGTGCCGCGCGCGACAGGAGACGCGATCGATCGCTGTATCGCACGGAATGTTGCCGCGCTGATTGACGATGGCGCGGTGCTGCAAGTGGGCATCGGCTCGTTGCCTGATCAGGTACTTGGCTGCTTGACGGATCGCCGGCATCTCGGTCTGCACAGTGGAATCATCACCGAGGCGGCACAGCCGCTTATCGAATCGAGAGTGCTCGACAACAGCACGAAATCGTTCTTTCGTGGAATCAGCGTGGCCACGATGGCGGCAGGCACGCAAGCCTTCTACGACTTTATTGACGACAATCCGTTGATCGAGCTGCATTCGTGCTCGATCACCCATGGCGCGAGCGTGCTGGCGGCCATCGACGGGCTGACCGCTATCAACAGCGCATTACAGATCGATTTGGCCGGACGAGTGAATGCGGAGGCGGTCGGCGGCCGCATTGTCGCAGCGCCCGGCGGTCTGCCCGACTTTTCGCGTGGAGCGCGGCGTGCGCCGCGCGGGCGCAGCATCCTCGCGCTGCGATCCCGCTACAAGGAGAGCAGCAATATTTTGCCGCGTCTCCCGAGCGATGTGCCTGTCACCATCGAAGCCGATGACGTCGACTTCGTCGTGACCGAGTTCGGCGTGGCGGCGCTGCGTGGCTGCTCGCCGATCGCCCGCGCCGAAGCGTTCATCTCAGTCGCGCACCCGGCGGATCAAGCCGAATTGCAGCGCGTACTTAGTTTAGGGACCGTTACATGATCAGTCCATTGCCTCTAGCTGCTATCCCGCCCAACTGCGAGGCGAGGCGAGAACAAGTCACTGCATTTGTGCGTGAAGCCATGCGGACAGTGCCGCCTGAGATACGCGCTCGCTCGTGGATGGGATTCGATCCTGCGTTCAGCCATCAGCTCGCGGAGCGGGGCTGGGTGGGCATGACGCTCCCCAAGGCGTATGGCGGAGGTGGCGAAAGCCATTTTGCTCGCTTTGTCGTCGTCGAAGAGCTGCTTGCTGCTGGGGCGCCCGTATCAGCGCATTGGATCGCCGATCGTCAAAGTGGTCCGTTAATCGCCAAATACGGTACCGAAACGCAGAAACGCTTTTATTTGCCGAAGATCTGTAATGCGCAGGCATTCTTCTGCATCGGAATGAGCGAGCCTAACTCGGGATCAGACCTTGCGAGCGTGGGCTCGCGAGCGCAGCGCCGGGGCGACGGGTGGGTGTTGTCGGGCCGCAAAATCTGGACGACGAACGCGCCGCATTGTCACTACATCATTGCACTCGTCAGAACTTCAGGCTCCGCGGCGGATCGGCACGCCGGCCTGTCGCAATTCATCGTGGATCTTTCGTCGCCTGGTGTGACTGTCCGCCCGATCCACGATTTGGCTGGAGATGCGCACTTCTCCGAAATTTTCTTCGACGACGTGTTGCTTTCAGACGACGCCTTGGTCGGTACCGAAGGGCAGGGCTGGGACCAAGTGACGGCGGAGTTAGCCTTTGAACGCAGCGGGCCCGAGCGCATTTATTCAAGCATCGTGCTGCTGGAAACGTGGTTGAACTATCTGCGCGGGGCCGCCAGCCGCGAGGCGAACTGCATTGCGTTGCTTGGACGCTTCACCGCACATCTCGCTGTACTGCGCGAGATGTCCATATCCGTTACGCACAAACTTTGCATGGGGGAAAGCCCGGTTGTCGAAGCTGCGCTCGTAAAGGATCTGGGCACCGAGTTCGAACAGTCGATTCCCACGCTGCTTGCCGATGCGCTGGCTGCGTTTCCTGACGCGGCGGAAGACGCTGCGCTGACCCGCACATTGGTCTACGCGCAGCAAATTGCGCCGTCGTGGTCGCTGCGCGGCGGCACGCGCGAAATCCTGCGCGGAATGATTGCGCGTGGCCTTGGCTTGAGATAACGGGCGCACCATGGATCAGCTACTAACGGATGCTTTCGAGCAGTTCTTGGCGGACCGTTGCGGGCCGCAGACAGTACGTCGCATCGAGGACGGCGAGGCGCCGGTCGCTTTGTGGAAAGATATTCACGAGTCCGGTTTCATCGATGCGCTGGTGCCTGTCGAACGTGATGGGGCGGGGCTCGGCTGGCGGGACGCCACGGGCCTGGTGCTGTTGTGCGGGCGCTATGCGGTGCCGTTGCCCGCGGCACACACGCTCCTTGCGCGCGCGGCGCTAGCGTGTGCCAACGCTGAGATTCCAACGGGTCCCATTACGATTGCGGATCGTGTACGTATCGGACCGGGCGGGGCGATTTCAGCGAGTGCAGTGCAGTTCGGTCAGACATCGTCATGGGTCTGGAGCAAGGTTGACGGCACCGACTGCTTGTTGCCGACGGCAGACGCGGAGCGTCAACGTAGCGGCGGAAACGGCAGCCTAAGCGCAGATCTTCATTGGAAGCGCTTTCCGGCAACGGGCTTGCGGTTCACCGGTACGTGCGACCTGCGAGCGGCAGGAGCCGCGATTACAGCGGCCCTGCTCGCAGGAGCGATGGAGCGCGCGGGAGAGCTGACAATCGGCTACGCGAACGAGCGGATTCAGTTCGGCAAAGCCATCGGCAAGCTGCAGGCGATTCAGCAACAACTGAGTGTGCTGTGCGAACAAATGTATGCCGCGCGCACGGCGGCACTGATCGGTCTGACATCGGCTGATCACACCATCGATTCGCTACGAGCAGCGACAGCTAAAAGCCGCGCTAGCGAAGCGGCAGTCACGGTGGCCGCAGTGAGTCACGCTGTCCATGGCGCGATCGGCGTCACCGAGGAATACGATCTTCAGCTGTTTACGCGGCGCCTGCACGACTGGCGCCGTGACTACGGTAGCGAGGGCTTTTGGAACGCTCGGTTGGGCAGTGCGCTGCTCGCCGAGCGGCAGACCCCGCTGGAGTTTGTGCGTACGCGCATTGCGCCCGACGCTTGAGCGCTTTTATTCGATTAGGGGAGTTCCATGGGAGATTTTCTCAAGCTTGAGCGTGACGGTCCGGTCGTTACACTGACGATGAACCAGCCGGAGGCGCGCAATCCGTTGACGGGAAACAGTGCGGTGCCGGATTTCCTGGCCGCGTGTCAGGAAATCTCCGCCGACATGAGCGTACGGGCAGTGATCGTCACGGGCGCGGGAAGCGCATTCTGCTCCGGCGGCAATGTGAAGGACATGCGGAAATATGCGGACCCGAGCCTCACGCCAATCAGCATCCGCGAAGAGTATCGGCGTGGTATCCAGCGCCTACCGTTGGCCTTGTACTATCTCGAGGTGCCGACCATTGCGGCCGTCAACGGTGCGGCGATCGGCGCCGGTTGCGACCTCGCCTGCATGTGCGACATCCGAATTGCATCCGAAAACGCAAAATTTGCCGAGAGCTTCATCAAGGTCGGCATCGTGCCGGGGGATGGCGGTGCGTGGCTGCTGCCGCGCGTGATTGGTCGCTCGAGGGCTGCGGAATTGTCATTCACCGGGGACATGCTCGATGCGCAGCAGGCTCTGGAATGTAGTCTCGTCAGTCGCGTCGTGCCGTCCGAACAGTTGCTCGACGAGGCGCACAAACTGGCGCTGAGGATCGCCGCCAATCCGGGGCCCACACTGCGGCTAACCAAGCGTCTGCTGCGTGAAGGCGAACATCTGCGTCTCGACTCTCTGCTCGAGTTATCCGCGGGTTTTCAGGCGCTTGCGCACAAGACACCCGAGCATACGGAAGCGGTCTCGGCCTTTGTCGAAAAGCGACCGCCGAGATTCGATCAGCTTTAGCGCGGCTTCGGCATCCTCTTATGGAGGTATTTGAGGGACAAGGCGTACCCGCAGCACAGATCGTCGTTCGACGGCCTTTAACGCATTCGCGGCATCCGTGTGCTTTGTCAGTCTCGCAGGGCATAAACATCGGCACATTGGCGCTCGGCGACGTATGATGTCGTTAAGGTGGCCGCGGGCCTGGCCAGCCTGCTATAGCGCGCCAAGGCCCATAGCGGAAAATAGGCTGTATAGCCGTGGTATTTCAAATAGTAGATGCGGGGAAAGCCGGGGGCATTATGCGATCGATGCCACCAGAACCCATCTGCTTGCTGTGCGGATATCAGATACGCGATGCCGCGTTGCACCGATTCGCAATTCCAGTCGCCGAATGCCATTTGCGCAAGCAGAGCCCATGCCGTGCAGTTCGAGGTGCTCTCTCCGCCGTTCGTCCCGGCCAGCCTCGGATCGAGATAACTGTCGTTGGTTTCGCCCCAGCCGCCATCCGCGTGCTGTCGTTCGCGCAACCACGCGAGCGCGCGCGCAACATAGGGTTCAGTGGGTTGGACTCCGGCAAGCGCCAGTCCCGCCAGCACGCTCCACGTGCCGTAGAGGTAGTTTGTGCCCCAGCGGCCCCACCAACTGCCGTCAGGTTGTTGGGTGCGCTTCAGGTAGTCGATACAGCGCTCGAGTGCCGGTATGTCTTCTGTTCGCCCGGTAATTCCCAGACATAGGAGGACGCGTCCGGATACATCTTCAGTGGGCGGATCCAACAAGGCCCCGTGGTCGGCAAAAGGAATGGCGTTCAGGTAATAGCGATCACAATCGGCATCGAATGCGGCAAACCCGCCATTTCGAGACTGCAACCCGACAATCCAGTCAAGTGCAAGGGACACGCGTCCGGCATATAGATCCGTGCCGTGCTCTTTGGCCAGAATTTGGCCACGACGATGCAACATTGCGGCGACCACAGCACTGTCGTCGACGTCTGGATAGTAGGGATTCGCGTACTGGAAAGCCCAGCCGCCTGGCGGGATATGGGCCTCGACATTCTCGATCCAGTCGCCCCTCAGATTGCCGACTTGCCGTGTAGCAAGCCACTCATAGGCACGCGCGATTCGCATGTCGAGGGTCGTGTCGGATGGTGCGCGCGCTTGTTCGAGTGCGATGGTACTCCATGCGGTATCCCACACCGGGGACAGGCATGGCTGACAGTACATGCTGCCATCGTTGCGCTCTACGAGCAGCTTGTCCAAGGCCGCTTCACAATCGCGTCGTAGCGGGTGATTGTCGAGATAGCCCAAGACCTCCATCATCTGGTAGCTGTAGACGATTGGAGGAAAAATGCCACCCAAACCGTCTTCGCCGTTCATACGCTCGGCGCACCATGCTTCCGCATATCGGATTGCCCGCATGCGGAGCCGCCGCGGAAGCAAAGGTTCGAAGCGGCGCATCACTCGGTCTGCAAGGAGAAATAGCTTGCCAACGCCCTTCGATGGAGGAAAGTAATCGCGCACCTTTTCGGCTGGCGTAACAAACAGTTCGGCGACCGAGACGTTGCGTGGATTGCGTGCGCGAACCTTCAATGAGCACAGCACCATGAGCGGCACCATCGTTGTCCGCGCCCAGTAAGCAACCTTGTACATCGACAGCGGTATCCACTTCGGGAATAACACGAACTCGACGGGCATGAACGGCGTCGCTCGCCACGGCACTTCTCCGAAGGTGGCAAGGAGAATGCGCGTGAACACGTTGGATTTTGCCGCACCGCCCAGCTCCAGGATCGTCTCGCGGGCGCGTATCATGTGCGGGGCGTGCTCGGCATCGCCCGCGCACTTCAAGGCAAAGTATGCTTTTACGCTGCACGAAACGTCCGGTGCGCCATCGACATAGAGATCCCACGCGCCGTGCGTGCCGAGCCGCTGGATGGAGCGTAAATAGCGCGCCATTTTCTCCTGTCTGACATCGTCGATCTTCCCCATGAAGTGCATCATGAGAATGTATTCGGCCGTTATTGTCGCATCCGATTCGAGTTCGAAGCACCAACTGCCGTCGGGCTGCTGCAGGCGCACAAGTGCGTCGCGCCCGCGCGCGAGGGCGGCGTCGAGCGACGGGCTAGGAAGGTCGTCAATGTTGGTCATTGCGGCAAAGCGATTCATGCACGAGACGCGCAAGGGTGACGCCCCGGGACACCGGTGAGCCGCAGGGCGTCGTTTCGATTCTTATGGCAGGTCCCGCGCTTCACGTTTCGAGCGCGGCACGAGCCTCGAGGATCGCGTTCTCGAGCCACCCCAACTCGTCGAAGTATCGGCCGCCATTTGCATCGATGAGCGCCTCGAGAACAGCAATCTCAGCTTCGCGCGCGGCCCGGTTTTTGGGGGCAACGGCCAGCACCATTTCCAGCAAGTGCAGAGCCTCGACAGGCTGTCCGTCCGCGAGTCGGCGCCGCGCGCGTTCCACCAACTCGGACGCGCCCCCGGCCATCTGTACCAGTTCTGGCCAAACGGCACTCGCGGGAACGGCGTAGAGCTCGGTCGTGGCCTCGGCTCTGAACCAACCGGTGTACTCCTCCCAAACGGCACGCACGAACCACCGTAGAGGGCTACGGCCGAACGCGGGCTCGAGCTCGAACGGCAGCCGGATCTCAGTCATGAGCGTCCACAAGTCCTTATGAGCGTTCATGCCCTTGACCGTTTCGTCGTGGATGTAGCGCACTGCATCACGGATCTTCGTAAAGTAGGCTGCAATGTAGTCTGCCCCCGTCAAAGGCTCGTCGTGTCCGGTGACCACCAATTCCGGACGTAGCGAAATGACGATGTCCACTTCCCGCAACCAGCCGACCACGCTGCGGTCGCGATCGCCGCGTGCCGTATAGAAGTTAGGCAGCCCCCCTTGGATTGCGCCTGCCCAATTTCCTAGAAAAAGCACGCGCTCGCCTGGCAACCAGACATGCAGAGAGTCCAGTGTCTCGCCGGAGGGCGCGGAGATAAGTTCGAAGCGCCGTCCCCCCACGGTGAACTCGTGCCGGTCGGCGAACAGCGTGAGTGGCGCGGGGTCGCGCGTGCCGCTGTACCACGCGTCCGAGTGTTCCTTCTGAGGAGTCATGGACTTCAGTACGCGGGCAGCGCGGGGCTGGAAGTAGCGTGCCATGAGCTTGCGCTCGTCACTGATCCGCACGAATTCACGCTGCGCCACGGTTTCCGTCTGCTCGCCAGCGAATGCCGCCCAGCCGCCGATATGGTCCGGGTGGCTTTGCGTGAAGACGATCTTGCGGACATCGAGCTTGCGTTCGAGCAGTTGCTCGAAGCGCTCGCGCGTGCGCACGCCCTGGTACGGCGTCCCGGTATTGATAACGACGTCGCCTTCGGGATGCGTCACGACGTACGCATTCGAGGTGCTGCGCGACATCACGATATAGTCGTTGATGCGTTCGGCAGGGCGTTCGGGTTCCCAGGCGATGCTTTTGAGGATGGGGTGCTCTTGCGTCGAGAAACGGGCCATGGCGAGTCCTTTCCGAATCATTTGACTTCTGCTTTGACGCCGAAGCGTTCGAAGTAAAAACCGAATCGCCGGCGGATATCGTCGGGTTCGAGCTTGAAATCGCGCCTGAGGTCATAGACGATCTGGCCGTTTTTGCCGCGCGGGTGGTGCGTCAGGGCATCCGTCATCCATTGGCGCATGCCGTCGCCTAGTGGCAGATCTGCCTTCGCATAGATGTCGCCGACGATCTCCATCGGGAATTGCATCAACTCATGGAAGTAAACATCTACCGTGCGCGCGGGATCGAGCGCATCGCGATCGCGCACGCAGGCGCGCAGCAAGCGCTCATAGCGATCGATCCAGTATTCCGCGATGCGGTCGGGGCGCACGCGAGTGCGGGTGACCCGAGACGAATAAGCGACGCCGGTGATGGCCGACTGAATGGAAGCCACCGGGTCGCGATGGTTGATGACGATCGTCGCGTCCGGGAATATCTCGTTGACTACAGATAACTGCTCCATATGCTGAGGACACTTCAGCAGCCAACGTTTTCGCCCAGTCAGAAACGTGAGTACTTGCAGGCATTTCCTCAAGTAGCGGTACACCGGCCGATGATCCATCTGAAAATAATGGTCGCGCCAGACGACGGCATGCGTCAACCAATCGAGGTGATAGGAGCCGAATTCGGGAGTCTGTAGTTCAATGTCTTCCGAGATGTGGTCAGGCGCGAACTCGTGAATTGCTTTCACATAAGGCAGTAGTGCGTCTTGCTGAGCCCAGTCGGCGGCGCATCGAGCGCGTCGCGGATCTTCTTCGCCGTACATACAACGCTCTTCAGGCCCGGGGACGGGACGAATCGCTTCCCAGTACGGCAAGGCTCGCAGGCGCGGATCGGCGCCGAGAAAATTCTGCAAATAGGTGGTGCCCGAGCGAGGCAAGCCGGCAATGATGATGGGGCGATCGATCTCGATGTCGAGGATCTCGGGGAAACGTCGCACCATGTCTTCGATGCGTAGGCGCACGGTCAGATTGCGCAGCATGGCACCGAACACGCCGATACGGCCGAGGGCAGACAGTTCGGTGTCTGCATCGGTGGATTCGATCCACTTGGCCATGTGCTGGCGAAAGCCTTGGTCCCCGAAATCGGAAAGACCGGTGGCTTGGCGCGCGGCTTCGAGTAGCGCTTTCTCTGTCAACGATACGGGGTTGGCGTCGGCCCACGCCATCGTTTGCTTTTGTAGATCGGTCAGCACCGGCTCTGCGAGATCGGCGATATCGATTTTGTCCGGATTTTCCGTGGACCCCGTGGGGGCCGAGTTGACTTGTTGTCCGATGTTCCAGCTCATGGGAAGGTCACCATTACCTTGGCCGAGCGTTGCGCATCGCGCGCCGTCTCGAATGCGTTGTTGAAATCAGCAAAGGAAAAGCGATGGCTGATCATGGGTTCCAGATCCACGCGGCCCTCTTCAAGCATCGCCACGATCTCGCGAAACTCGATCGGGTAGCCGATTGCCGTCGTCAGCGTGGCTTCCTTGGCGAGCATCAGCCGTAGATCTATCGCCACGGGAGCGCTATACACGGCAGTCACGACGATGCGCGCGCCCATGCGGCACATTTCGAGGATGCTCGGGATCAGGGGCGGGGCACCCGCCATATCGATGTATGTATCGGTGCTGACGGCATCGCTGCCGGTGACGAAATCGTGCTGCGTGCCATGCAGCTCGCCCAATCTTTCCCGAACGTTTTGCTCGGCGGCGTTGATCGTTGCGCGTGCACCTAAGCGCCGGGCACACTCCAGCCGGAACGACGAGTAATCGACTGAAACGATGTCTTCGACGCCGCGGCGGCGCAGGCCAAGCACTGCGCCAAGCCCAATCGGCCCCGCGCCGAAAACTACCACCTTTTGGCCGGGCTGTGGCTCGGCGCGATTCACCCCGTGCAAGGCCACAGCAAGAGGCTCGGCCAATGCCGCATGCTCCATCGAGACGTTGTCGGGAACGGCGAAAAGTGTGTCCGGCTGGGCCAGGGCGTCGCGCACCAGCAGGTAGTCGGTAAACGCGCCTTCCGGACCGCCGTTGCCGATCATGTTCGCGTAGGGATTGACGATGACCCGCTGCCCTTCCCGGAAACCTGCAACCTGCGCGCCGACGCTCGAAATCGTTCCCGCAAGCTCGTGTCCCAACGGCATCGGGCCGGCCGGCCCGGCGACGCCGCCCAGTTTGGCGTAGGTGACGTCGCTGCCGCAGATGCCGCATGCGGCGACCTTGATGACGACGTCGTGCGGACCGGGTACAGGCACTTGTGTCGGGTCCAGTCGTATATCGCCGGGTCCGTGAATAACGGCTGTATGCATGTTAGATCCTCACCCTTGGACTGAGAAGCCACCGCAGACACTGATCGTCTGCCCTGTAAGGTAGGTGGCGCCTGCGCTGGTCAAAAACAGGATGGCATCGGCGATTTCGCTCGGCTCGCCGAAACGCTTCATCGGCGTGCGCGCCAGGAAGCCAGCGGCATATTCAGCGCTTTCCACGGCCGCTTTCGTTTGACGTGTCTTGATCATCCCCGCCGCGACCGCATTGGCGCGAACATTGCGTTTTGACCAGGCCACCGCCATAGTCTTCATCATCTGCGCGAGCGCTCCTTTCGCGGCTCCGTAGCCGGGCACGACCTCATTGCCGAAGTAGGTGGTCATCGACGCGATCCCTATCACGCAGCCGCCACCGGCGAGCTTGCTGCTCGACAGCTTGTCCAGACAGCCATGAGTGAGCCGATAAACGGAGGTGAGATGCATGCGCACGGCCAATTCGAAGTTATCGGGCTCATATTCGTCGAGGCCCAGAGAGGCTAGGCCCACGCCGCCACTATGAACGATGACATCGACCACATTGAGCGATTCTGCCAATGCATCGATCTGTGCGTTGTCTGTGACATCCAACTGTCGGTAGTCGTAGCCGCTCAAGTCAGCGTCGTAGTCCTTGCTGCTGCCGCGCGTTCCAGTGATAGTCACATGCGCGCCGGCCTTTGCGTAGGCGTGAGCCGTTGCGGCACCAATCCCGCTCGTGCCACCCGTTACGAGAACTCGGGCTCCGGTGTAGTCATAAATGACGGCACCGATAGCGGCGGAGAATGAGCTCATTCGAAGTCTCCTGAAGTTGTGTTATGCGCCCTACATCTTAGCGATCCGCGATACCGGATGCGGGCGAAGCGAAGTGCGCCCGTTCTGCTCGCGCGTACGGTCAAGTGATCGACTCGCTGCCTCCGCCGTTAGCGAAGGACGCGCTGCACGATCGCCTCGGCGGCTTCTTCTGCCGTCATGGCAAGCGTATCGATGCGCAGGTCCGGTGCGAGCGGCGCCTCGTATGGGCTGTCGATGCCGGTGAAGTTCTTCAATTGACCTGTGCGCGCCTTGCGGTACAGTCCCTTGACGTCCCGCTCTTCGGCCACGGCGAGGGGGGTGTCAACATGCACTTCTATGAACTCGCCCCCGGTGGCCATGTTGCGGACCATGTCGCGTTCGGCGCGGAACGGACTGATAAAGGCGGCAATTACAATAAGGCCGGCATCTGTCATGAGCCTTGCTACTTCGCCCACGCGACGTATGTTCTCGACGCGGTCCGCATCGGTAAACCCAAGGTCTTTGTTCAGCCCGTGGCGCACGTTGTCGCCATCGAGCAGGAACGAGTGCTTGCCCAGCGCATATAGCCGCTTCGATACCATATTGGCAACCGTCGACTTGCCGGCACCCGATAAACCGGTTAGCCAAACGATACAAGGCTTCTGGCCTTTTTGCCGTGCATGTGCGGTGCGGTCGATTTCCAGCGTCTGCCAATGGATGTTGTGAGCCCTTCGCAGCGAAAAGTTGAGCATCCCGGCGCCGACTGTCGCGGACGTCATTCGGTCAATCAAAATGAAGCCCCCGAGATCATGGTTCTCGGCGTAAGTCGTGAAAGGCACGGGCTTGTCGAATGCAAGGTTACATACGCCGATTCCGTTCAGCTCGAGCTTCTTGCTAGCCAGATGCTCGAGCGTGTTGACGTTGACTTCGTATTTGTGCTCCGTGATTGTCGCCGCTACCGTATTGGTGCCGATTTTCGCGAGGTAGGTCCGGCCTGGCAACATTGGCTCGTCCGCCATCCAAACTAGCGTGGCCTCGAACTGGTCAGCCACTTCCACCGGAGCATCCGCAGCGGTGATCACGTCGCCGCGCGAGCAGTCGATCTCGTCGGCCAGGCACAGCGTCACCGATTGGCCGGCTACGGCTTCCTGCATATCTTCGTCGAGCAGCACGATCCGGCTGACAGTGGATGTCTTGCCCGATGGCACCACGCGCACCGGGTCGCCTACCCGTACGCGACCACCGTTGATGAAGCCCGAGAAACCGCGGAAGTCGAGGTTTGGCCGATTGACCCATTGCACGGCCATGCGCAGGGGACCGTCCGTGAGGCGGTCCTGATCCACCTGCACCGACTCGAGATGTTCGATTAACGCGGGCCCGGCGTACCAAGGTGTGTTGGGCGAGCGGCGGGTGATATTATCGCCCTTGAAACCGGAGATCGGAATGGCAGCGAAATTGTCTATGCCGAGCGTTTCAGCGAACTGGCGGTAATCGGCTACAATTTCGTCGAAGCGCGCTTGACTAAATTCCACCAAGTCCATTTTATTGATGGCCATCACGATGTGCTTGATGCCGATCAAATGGCACAAGTGGCTGTGGCGGCGCGTTTGCACCAGTATGCCCTTGCGCGCATCCACGAGGATTACGGCGAGGTCCGCCGTCGAGGCGCCCGTCACCATGTTGCGCGTGTATTGTTCGTGGCCCGGTGTGTCCGCGGCAATGAACTTACGATTCTCGGTTGAAAAGAATCGATACGCGACGTCGATCGTGATGCCTTGCTCACGTTCTGCTGCGAGCCCATCGACGAGCAGCGCGAAGTCGATCTCTCGGCCTTGTGTACCGATCCTGCGGCTGTCGGCCTCAAGCGCGGCGAGTTGATCTTCGAAGATCATCTTCGAGTCATAAAGCAGCCGACCGATTAGCGTCGACTTGCCGTCGTCCACCGATCCGCAAGTGATAAAGCGCAGCATGGATTTTCGTCTCTGCTGCTCCAAATATTCGTCGATGTTCTCGGCAATGAGCTCGTCGGCCTGATAACGATAGTCAGTCGACGAAGGGAAGCTGATAGCGTTCATTAGAAATAGCCCTCTTGCTTTTTCTTTTCCATCGAAGCCGCCTGATCGTGGTCGATCGCGCGGCCCTGACGTTCGGACGTGGTAGTCAGCAGCATTTCTTGGATGACTTCGGACAAGGTCGATGCCTCGCTTTCGATGGCGCCCGTAAGGGGGTAACAGCCTAGGGTACGGAAGCGGATCGATTTCATTTGGGGTACCTCGCCCGGTCGCAGTGGAAAGCGATCGTCGTCCACCATCAGCAGCAACCCATCGCGCCGAACCGTGGGGCGTTGTGCCGCGAAGTACAGCGGCACGATCGGGATGTCATTTATTTGGATGTACTGCCAGATGTCCAACTCGGTCCAATTAGAGATCGGAAACACGCGAACGCTTTCGCCCTTGGCCTTGCGGGAATTGTAGAGTCGCCAAAGCTCCGGGCGCTGACTCTTTGGATCCCAGCGGTGATTGACGGAGCGAAAGGAGAAGATGCGCTCCTTCGCGCGTGATTTTTCTTCGTCGCGGCGCGCACCACCGAATGCGGCGTCGAACTTATGCAAATCTAGTGCCTGTTTGAGGCCCTCGGTTTTCCATAAGTCAGTATGAACTGGGCCATGATCGAAGGGGTTGATGCCGCGGGCCTTGGCTTCGGGATTCTGATAAATCAGAAGCTCCATGCCGCTTTCGCGCGCCATGCGATCGCGCAACTCGTACATCGCCTTGAACTTCCACGTGGTGTCCACGTGCAGCAACGGGAAAGGCGGTGGGCTCGGATAGAAGGCCTTGCGTGCCAAGTGCAGCATGACGGCGGAATCCTTGCCGACCGAATACAGCATGACAGGCCGCTCGCATTCGGCGACCACCTCGCGAAGAATGTGGATGCTTTCGGCTTCGAGCCGTTCGAGGTGTGTGAGGGACATCGGTTCCTCCAAAGAATCAGGCGTCGCCGCTGGCAACGAAGTGGGGGTTGTCGAGGCCTGGCTTGCCATAAAGCAGCGGGGAGCCGTCCAATGTGCGTACGGAACCGCCAGCTGCATTCAGCACGGCATGACCGGCGGCGATGTCCCATTCCATCGTGCGGCCCAGACGCGGATAGAGATCCGCATCTCCCGCGGCCACGAGGCACAGCTTCAACGAGGAGCCTGCGTTCACCGACGCGGCAACGCGGCGTCCCGCCAAAAACGCATCGAGCGCTTGGGCGTCGCCATGCGAGCGGCTCGATACGACCGTGAGGCCCTCGTCCGGAACCGTGCGGCACCGAAGCGAATGGCGGGTTCCATTTGCGTCCATGAAAGCCTCGCGGCTGCCGTCTCGCAGCTCTCGCCCGGCGTATAAGCGGTTCAGAGCGGGTGCGAAGACAACGCCGGCCACCGGGCGACCCCGCTCGATCAGGGCAATGTTGACGGTGAACTCGCCGTTTCGGCTGATGAACTCCTTCGTACCGTCCAGCGGGTCGACGAGCCAAAAGCGCTGGCCCGCCTCGGGGATCCGTCCTTTCGAGGCTTGTTCTTCCGAAATGGCAGGGATGTCCGATGCATGGCGGGCAAGAGCGGCGAGGATCACGTTTTCGGCAGCCTCGTCGGCGGCGGTCACCGGCGAGGCGTCTGCCTTGCCGCGCACCTTGAAGTCGGTTTCATAGATTTCCATGATCACCGCGCCAGCCTCGCGAGCGGCAGTGAGCACGGACGCGAACAAAGCGTCTTGCAATCTAGTCTCCTAGTAGTGGATAGGGCTTGTTTAGTCCCCATCCTGCGCGTGAGCGAGGCTGGTGCGATCGAGAAATTAAAACTTGTCAGTTTTATGTTCGAACTGCGGGTGTTCCTGTATAGCCATTGCGTGGGCGAGCACGCATAATTCGATAATTGAGTGTTTGTCAGTTTCCGATATGACGACGAACCCACGCGGCGCCCCCGACTCCCCGTTGGCGGGCGAACCGCATGTCGAGGCGGTGCGCTTGCGGTTGGCAGGTCAGACTCTGCAAGAGGTCAGCCGAGCCACGGGCTTGAGCACGCCCACGATTAGTGCGGCCCACAAACGGTTCCTCAAGGGCGGATGGCAGAGCGTGGCCGGACGGCCGCGAGGTCGTCGCGAGGGCGAGGGGCGCCGGCTCGACGATACGTTGTCCCAGACGTTGTTCCAGGCGGTCACGAACGGCAGACCCGAGGAATTCGGTATGCCCGATCGGCTGTGGACTACCGCGGCCGTTCAGGCATTGCCCACGTTGTATGGGCAGCCGGCAATGTCGGCGCGTACTGCGGCGAATTACCTGTCGCGGTGGCAACTGGCTGCGGCACGCCCGCTCGACCGGCTGGAGTCAGGGGGGGCTGTGTTGGAGCGGTGGCGAGGCACTGTATATCGAGGTCTGCTTTCGCGCGCGCAGCGCGAGGGTGGGCAAGTGTACTGGGTGGACGAGCGCTTATTGCCGTCGCCGGGCTTAGGTTCGGACGTACCGGCTTCGCGCGTGATTCGAGCGGTCAACCTGCGAGGCAAGCTTTACTGGCTAGGCCACGGACGCGCGCTGCAGGAGCGCACGCTGACCGATTTCTTCGACCGACTGCTGTGCTGCTGCGACGGTAAGGCTTTCGTGGTGTTTGACGGCATGCAATGGCATCGCGCGGCCGTGTTGAGTGCTTGGATCGCGCAGCACGCCGACCGACTGTTTACCTTCCATGCGCCAACCGATACTGCGGTGTCCAAAATGCCATCCTCACCGGCTGAAACGATACTCACTGCCAATGCCCCCGAGCCGGCGCCAGATCCCTTTGCGCAGCAACTGCGTGCTCTGCTTTGCGCCACGTCGGCCGAGGGCAGCGCTGCCTCGTCACTGTCCAAGATCGGCTCGTCCAGCGACCTCGATCGTCTAGAAGCGGAGAGCATTCACATCTTCCGCGAGGTGATCGCCGAATGCGAACGGCCGGTGTTGCTCTACTCTGGAGGCAAAGACTCGGCTGTCATGCTGCATCTGGCCCGCAAAGCGTTCTACCCAGCGCTCCCGCCGTTTCCGTTGCTACACATCGATACGACATGGAAGTTCCGCGAGCTGTATGCGTATCGAGATCAGGTGGCCCAGGAGATGGCGCTCGAACTGATCGTGCATACCAACTATGAAGGACTAGCGAAAGGCATCAACCCGTTTACTAACGGCGCGTCGATCTATACGAGCATTATGAAGACCGATGCGCTCAAACAGGCTATGGCGCGGCACCGATTCGACGCCGCCTTTGGCGGCGGACGGCGTGATGAAGAAACATCCCGTGCCAAAGAACGCATTTGCTCGCTGCGCTCGCCGAGTCATCGGTGGGATCCGAGGGACCAGCGCCCCGAGCCGTGGCAACTGCTGAACACGCACTTGCATCCTGGAGAAAGCCTGCGTGTCTTTCCGCTCTCGAACTGGACCGAGGTTGACATCTGGCGGTACATCCTGCAACAGCAAATCGCGTTGCCGTCTCTGTATTTCGCACGACGGCGACCGGTGGTCGAGCGCGACGGTCGATTGATCGTTGTCGATGACGAGCGAATGCCACTGCGGGCAGGTGAGGTGCCGGTGATTCGCCGGGTTCGGTTTCGCACGCTGGGCTGCTATCCGCTCACCGCAGCCATACCGTCTCAGGCTGATACGCTTGAAGCGATCATCGCAGAAATCTCCACTTCGAAGCGTCCCGAACGCGACGGCCGCGTCATCGACCACGACGGTCATTCGGCCATGGAGCGCAAGAAACTGGAGGGATACTTCTGATGGGAGCGGAAACGGGTATTCATGGCACGCACGAATTTGCCCACGTGCGCGTCGTCACATGCGGCGCAGTGGACGATGGCAAGAGCAGCCTAATCGGTCGACTCCTGTACGACATGGGACTGTTGACGGAAGAGGTGGCAACGAAGCTCGAACAGGGCGGTGGACAACCGGTGGCGGAAGCGGATCCGCCCAACTTCGCATGGATACTCGATGGGCTGACGGCTGAGCGTGAGCAGGGCATTACGATTGATGTCGCATACCGGTGCTTTACAAGCGGTCGCCGCCGCTTCACGGTACTCGATGCGCCCGGGCATCCTCAGTACACGCGCAACATGGTCACTGGCGCGTCGGATGTCGATATCGCGGTGCTGGTGATCGATGCGCGCCGCGGCACGCTGCCGCAGACTCGCCGACACAGTCATCTAGTGTCGATGCTCGGGGTCCGCCAAGTGGTAGCCGTGGTAAACAAAATGGACTTGGTTGGGTACGGGGAACATACGTTCCGCGACATCTGCGCGGAGCTGAGCACTTTTGTGGCGCCTCTCCGTTTCGAGCACATGACATGCCTGCCAGTGAGTGCCGCGTATGGCGACAACGTGACCACGTCGAGTACGCGCATGCCCTGGTATCGCGGCCCGACGTTCCTAGACGTTCTCGAATCCGCCGACACTTGTCAGGACCGCCGGAACGAACGGCCTTTGCGTTTGCCCGTGCAATGGGTGTGCCGGCCGGGGCGAGATTTTCGTGGGTACGCCGGCACCGTTTGCTCGGGGGCCGTACGAGTGGGCGACGCCGTGCATATCGCACCGTCCGGCCGAGCGAGCACCGTCGCGCGCATCGTCACTGCTGATGGCGATATCGAGCAGGCCGTCTCGGGCCAGGCGGTTCAGCTCACACTGCGCGACGAGATCGATGTATCGCGTGGCAGTGTCTTCTCCTCGGCTAGCCATCCCGTGTCCTGTGCGGACCAGTTCGAATGCGAATTGGTGTGGATGGATGACGGCGCCGGCCTGCCGGGGCGAGACTATCTGCTCAAGCTGGCGACGAACACAGTCAATGCGCAGATCACGGACATCAAGTACGAGATCGATGTCATTGGCGGAAGCCACCTCGCCGCCAGACAACTCGCGGCAAACTCACTGGCGGTATGCAACATCGCCTTGGACCAGCGCGTCCCGTTCGAACCGTATCGCGACAACAGGGCGCTAGGGGCGTTCGTGCTCATCGATCGTGTCAGTCATCGTACAGTCGCTGCCGGCATGTTGCACTTTGCGCTTCATCGCTCGCGTACGTTGCAAACTCGGCTGTTCGACGTCGATAAGGGCGCGCGCAGTGCGCTCAAGCATCAGCGCGCTTGCGTTGTATGGCTGACGGGCTATTCCGGTTCAGGAAAGTCGACGATCGCCAATGCGCTTGAGAAACGCCTCGTCTCTATGGGATACCACACCTACCTGCTCGACGGCGAAAACGTTCGTCACGGACTGAGCAAAGATCTCGGCTTCGATCCGGCCGCACGAGTCGAAAACGTGCGGCGCGCGGCGGAGGTGGCTCGGCTGATGGTGGACGCCGGCCTGATTGTGATCGCTGCGTTTGTTTCACCCTTCCGGGCGGAGCGCGAACGAGCGCGCAAGTTGGTCGCGCACGACGAATTCATCGAAGTCTTTGTCGATACGCCGCTCGAGGTTGCCGAGCGGCGTGATCCGCGCGGTCTTTACCGACGGGCGCGCTCGGGTGAATTGAAGAACTTCGCAGGCATCAGTCTCGATTACGAGCCACCGCTCGCCCCGGACGTGCATATCGATACCAATCAGCTTGATGCTGCGGGCGCGGTCGAATCGATCGTCGCGGTGCTGTGCGAGCGGCAAGCTATCGTGCCGCATAACGTCTCAAACGTCGGCTGATGCAGCGTCCGACCGGGGAAGAGGGTATCGACGCCGCCGCGCGCCAGGGGCGTATTCCAGGGACTGCTGGCAAAAGACACAGGCAGCAGGAACGCGAAGGTCCACGGGAAATTGGGGTTGTCACCGGGACCCGGGTGACGCGATGAAGTGATTGAATGTTATTTAATGACGTGACTAACGTCGGAGGAGCGCTCTAAATGACGCCGGTTTTTGGAAAATTTCACCAGGTCGCTTGGGTCACTCCTGACCTCGAGCGCAGCATGGCGCAGTTTCGCGAAGTCTATGGCATTCCTTCGTTCTTCGTCCAGGATCAGTGCTTCAATGCGCGGGTTGGCAACTCTCACGGTGAGATGAGGCTGCGCTTCGCGCTGGCCAATGTCGACGGCGTCGAATTCGAACTGATCGAGCCAGTCGGCCCTGGCCTGAACGCGATCTATCGCGAGGTTCTGCCCAAAGATGGCAGCTTCGCCAACGTATTCCATCACATCTGCATAAAAGTCTGCGGCAGTGCGGAGGATTGGGAGCGCCACCTCGCCGCGCTGCATCCCAGCCGGCAGATTCACTATATGGGCGACGTGGGTCCAGGTGCGGCGTTTTGCTATACCGACGACCGATCTTTGCTCGGGCATTACGTGGAACATGTGTGGTTTGGACGAGAGATCGAAAAGGCAATGTACGAGGCGGTGCCGAGATATCGAACGAGTGTCCCGTCGTAAAAGCTTGCGCCTTAGTCCTTCGCGTACCTGCCAGGGCGGCTTAGTGCGATTGAGGCCGCCCGTTCGAGCGCAGGGGCGGCCTTATCGTTGTTCCATGCCGGAATTGGTCGACAGATTCGGCACAGCGATGCGCCGGACGATTGAGGATGGCGCGAACCGAGGGATTACGCCGTATTCACGTTCGCGAGCGCGGCATGCCAAGCCCTTGCTCGGCAATGAGGCTACGATGAATCTCGCTCGTACCGCCGTAGATCGTCATGCCGACCGACTGACGGTAACCCAGTTCAATGTCAGCTAAATCTTCATCGTCTCGCAATACCGAAAACGGAGCGAATACGTCCATTAGATCGCAAGCGTCCTTCTGATACATTTCCGTCGAGAATAGTTTGGACATTGGACCAAACGAGGCGCGCCCCGGTATTTGGTTAGTGACAGCCCAAATGCCTCGGTAGCATAGCAACTTGGCAATGGTGGTATGCACGGACACGCGGGCAAGGCAGGTTCGGACTTCGGGGCGCTCGATAAGCGGCAGGCCATCGACAAACGCTTTTCGTGCATACGCCACTGCGCGATGGAACATCTTGTCATAGCTGATTCGATACTGGTCACCGCCGCTGTGCTCGAGTTCCAAGGCGGCGGTCATGACGGCAAGGCCACCGTTTACTTCACCGATACGATACTTATCGGGCACGCGGACGTCGGTGAAATAGGTGATGTTGGTCCGTTCGTCCTGGATCGTATGGACTGCTTGAACTTCGATACCCTTGAGGTCCATTGGTACCAGGAAGACCGTCAGGCCCTTGTGCTTGGGCACATCGGCGTCAGTACGCGCGAGCAGAAAGCAGTAGTGCGCGAGATTTCCGGCGGTCGTGAACATCTTTTGTCCGTTGATGACCCAGTCATCGCCGTCTCGGATCGCGCGTGTCCGCGCGGCAAAGACATCGGAGCCTGTCGAAGGTTCGCTAAAGCCAAGGCAGCCGAGGGCATCACCAACGACGAACCGCGGCAACGCCTCCGCCTTGCATTCAGGCTGGCCCAGACGCATCACGATTTGGGCAACCTGGTTGGTGACCGGCCCCGTGATGCGCTGCATACCGAATTCCTCGTACACTTCGGCCATTGCCGCATTGTCGAAGGCGTCGCGTCCAAGACCGCCATACTCCGGTGGCCAGTGAGGGAATAGAAGCCCAGCCTGCGCCAGCTTTGCCGCAAAGCCGGCATGATAGCCTGCCACCGAGTGATGTCGAATCGCCTTGATCTCGTCCGTGATGTTCTGACGAAAGAATTCGCGGACCTGTTCGGCGAAGGCTTCGGCTTTCGCTCCGACGCCGAACTCAAGGTCGACGGTCCCGGCGCTCGGCAGGGAGGCGCTACGGCCATCCCATAGTCGACCGGCAATGATTTCAAGCTCGCAATTCGGAGCGCCTGCGAGTAACCCCCACGCCTTGCCGCGCCGATAGTAGAGCTGGATATCGTACTCGAGTGACACGCCGTAGCCGCCGAACGTGCGGAGCGCACGAGTCACTGCGCTCGTGGCGGTTTGGCATGCCCACCACCGAGCCATTGCGAGGTTGGCACCCGCTTCGGGGCGTTCTGTGGCTATTGCCCAGACTGCCCGCCATATCAGCAATTGCGCACCTTCGACATTTGTCAGGGAGTCAGCGAGAGGATGAGCAATTCCCTGAAAGCCACCGATCGGCCGCCCGAACTGCTGTCGCTCGCAAGAGTACTCTGCAGCCATCTCAAGTGCTCGCCGGGACAAGCCGACGAGCATCGCGGCCTGCAGTAACTTCAGTTCCTCGACGGCGGCGAGGAATCGCATTCGTGCGTCGGGGCCGCTCGCTAGTACCGCGCGATGTCCCTGCGCGTTTTGGCCTTTCAGCACGATGCGTCGTAGTGCTGCAGAGCCGAGATTCGGTTCTGGCTGTCCAGCCAGCGCTTCGACCAGGACGACGTCTTCGCCATCCAATGCAAGAACGCCTGCGGCCGACGCTGCATGCACGAGATGCGCTGTATCCGGCGACACTTCGTGCGGCAAGAGCGTAAATAGCGCGCCATCCAAAGCCCGTTGGAGCGCATCTGCGGCAGCTTCGCCGGCTAGATGACCGAGCAAGCTGTTGGCCGCAATCACTTCTGCGAATGGAACCGACGCCAGGTAGCGCCCCGCTTGCTCCGCTACCAAAACGGCGTCGAGCAGTCCCAATCCGAGCCCTTGTGCAGATTCGGGAGTGCGCAACAAATGCATGCCAGAGTCGACGAGTCGCCTCCATAGGGCGGCGTCGAAACCACTCGCTTCGGCGGCGCGAATGCGAGTAGGCGTCGATTCGCTGCGAAACAGTTTTTCGGCAGCATCGCGCAATATTTGACGATCGCTGTTAAGAGTTAGATTCATCGAGTTGCAGATCCGTAAAGACGACGTAGTTCGACCTTGTTGACTTTTCCGGTCACTAACTTCGGGAGATTGTCGGCGAAAATTACTTTTTTTGGCTTCTTATAGCTGGCGATCAATAGGCGTGTGTGCTCGATGATTTCTCCTTCGCTCGCGATGCCGTCTCTGCGCAACGTCACAATTGCACATACGTTTTCCCCCCATTTTGGATCCGGCAACCCGATTACCGCGCACTCGGACACGGCCGGATGTTGCAACACGGCTTCTTCAACCTCGCGCGAATAGACGTTCTCTCCACCGGTGATGATCATGTCCTTCTTACGATCGACGAGGTACAAAAAACCGTCTTCATCTATGCGTCCCATATCGCCGGTATGACACCACCCGTCACGCAGCGTCTCTAACGTGGCGATGCTGTTATTCCAGTAGCCGCGGAACATCGCACCGCTGCGTGCGACGATTTCACCCGCCACGTTCGGCGGGCATTCGTTGCCGTCCTCGTCGACGATGCGCGCATGCAGATTCGGATAGGGTTTGCCGACCGAGGTCAACCATTTCCGTTCGCGCTCCGTACCGTCCGGACGGTGCTGGAGCGGCGACAGGCAAAACATACAAATCTCAGTCTGTCCGAAGAGGTTGACGAAATTGCATCTGCCGAACAGCTCGATTGCCTTCCTGAGAGTAGGAGAGGGCATCGGCGCCGCCGAGTAGATCAGAGTCCGTACGCTGGAAAGATCAGCTCGCTCGATTCCTGGTGCGTCGAGCAGCATCTGCACCATTGTTGGCGCCAGCAAAAGGATAGTGAGGCGATCGCGCTCGATCGCCTTCATTGTCTCGACAGGGTCGAATTGCCGGTAGAGATATGCGCAGCCGCCTCGCACATGCTGCGATAAGCTGATGACCAGTCCACCCAGATGGAACATCGGCATCACAATCAGCGTTCGATCGGGATGCTGCATATCGCACAGCCATGCATCGACCTGTACGAGCTGACGCATTTCCCGGTGGCCCCAGACGCAACCCTTTGGGCGCCCGGTCGTGCCACTCGTGTAGATCAAGCACCAGATATCTTCCTCGCGCGCGCGCAACGGCGGGCCTGCTGGATCGCCGCCGGCGACGAAGGCATCGTAGTTCGTCGCCCAATCTGTTTCCCCACCGATGCATACGTAAGTCTCGACGGACGTCAGTTTGCAGCGAAGCGACTCGATGATCGGAAGATACTGTGCCTCGAAAATGAAAATTTTCGGCGCACCGTCCTTGATGATGTACTCGATCTCGGGCGGTGCGAGGCGAAAGTTGACCGTGGAAAGAACGAAGCCGCTCCATTGCGTTGCCGCCATCGTTTCGCCGAACTCGATCGAGTTCATCGAAAGTATGCCAATGCGGTCTTGCCTTCGTGCGCCGGCTCGGTGCAGCGCGGAGCCTAGGCGTTTGGCCCGTGAGAGCAACTCTGCGTGGGTGATACGGCGATCGTCTTGCGCATAGGCGAGGTCATCGGCGTACCAACGGGCGTTCGTTTCCAGATCGTCGGCGAACGAGAGCGGTAGCTGGCTGTGCATGGATTTGCTTTCCTCAAATAGGCCCGACGGCCAGACCCGCAGAACGTGCGACGTGGAAGTCGCGATCACCGAAGCGTTGGTCGAAGCTGAGAGTTGACTTGTAGTGGTGACTGACCGCATATTCATCGGTGATTCCCATGCCGCCGTGAAGCTGAATGCCTTGCCCCGTGACGAAATACGCAGCCCGCGTCACAAGTGCTTTGGCGCCCGACGCGGCGCGCCGCCGACGCGATGCATCGCCACTTTCCAGTGCAGCGATCGCTTGCAATAGCATCGATCGCGCTTGGTCAGTTTCGATGAACATTTCGGCCATCCGATGTTGAAGCGCCTGGAATTTCGCCAATGGCTGACCGAATTGAGTGCGCTGCTTCAGATAGTCCGCGGTAAGAACCATCACTGCTTCCATTGAGCCCACAACCGCTGCAGTGAATGCGACAATCGTTCGGTCCAGCGCGAGCTCTAGCGCGGCTGCTGCGCGGTCCGGGTCGACGATCAGCGCTCGGGCAGGAGTTTCGACGAAAACAATATCGGCGGCCCAAGTGCCGTCCACCAATTCATAACGTGCCATTGCAGCGCCAGACGCGCCGCGATCGACCACAAACATGCTCGGACCCGACGAATCGTCGACGCAGGCGCTCACCAGCCAATGACTCGCGTCACCAGCATGCACGACGCGTGCTTTCGTGCCGTTGATCGTCCAGCCGTTTTCGGTATGCAGCGCTCGGCACAAGGTCGGCGTCTCGTATTCGCTGACGCCTTGGGGCTCGACGTGAGCCAAGGAAGAGATGCATTTGCCGGACGCGATCGAATTAAGCAATGATTGACGGGTGTCTGCATCATCCGCCGCAGCAATCAACGTGGCACCCAGCACAGCTGTATCGGCATATGGCTGGGTATTCAAGCCGCGACCGAGTTCTTCCATAAGAATAGCGATTTCGGCATCGCTGCAGCCCACGCCGCCTGCGTCTTCCGGTACTGCAAGCGCTAACCAGCCCATCTCGGCGAATGCGCTCCAGTGCTGGCGCGAGTGGCCATCTTCAGAAACCGACGCCGCACGGCGTTTTTCTGTTACCAAGCGATCGCTGACGTAGCGCCTGGCACTGTCCGTCAGCATTTGCTGTTCATCGGAAAGATTGAAGTCCATAGTCAGAGCCCGAACGCCAGTTTGGCGATGATGTTCTTTTGCACTTCGCGAGCACCGCCATAAATTGTCAACGCGCGTTGATAAAGTAGGTCGGCAGTCACGCCTGGTACGTAGTCTGGCCACAATGAATTTGCATGAAAGCCGTCGCCGAATGCTTCGTCGCGGCGATAAACACGCAAGCTACGGGCACCTAGGGCTTGCACCATGAGTTCGTTCAAGCGCTGCTGAAGTTCTGAACCCCGCACCTTGAGCACGGACGCTCGCGCTGCGACGGGGTGTTCGCTTGGCGCCTCGAGCAACACGCGCAGCACAGACCATTCGAGGGCTTGCACCATCAGTTCCGCTTCCTGCAGTCGCGCGGCAAATACGGGATCGTCGAGCACACTGCGGCCGTTGCGTCGCTGTTGTGATGCGATTTCCCGAATCCGTTTTAAGTCTCCCCACGATTTTTCGATATCGGAGCTGGCGGTGCGCTCATTGCTTAGCAGGAATTTGCCTTGGTCCCACCCGCTGCCGGGTGCGCCGATCATCTGACCTTTGGGCACGTGCACGTCCTCGAGGAACACTTCCCAAGTCGAGCACTCGCCGTTTATTGTCGGAATTGCGCGCACGGTGACCCCGGGTGACTTCAGATCGAGCACGATCATCGATATGCCGCGTTGCGGCTTCGCCGTATTGTCCGTACGCACGAGAAAGAAGCCCCAGTCTGATTGGCCTGCTTCGGTCGTCCAGATTTTCTGGCCGTTGACGAGATAATGATCGCCATCGAGTGTCGCGCTGGTGCGCAGCGAGGCGAGATCCGACCCGGCTCCCGGTTCGGAAAAACCTTGAGCCCACATCGTGCTGCCGTTCAGTATCCCTGGTAGGAATCGCTCCTTTTGCTCAGTAGTACCAAACGTGTATATGACTGGCCCGATAAGCCGAAGACCCTGCCATCGCAGTTCCGGCGCGCCTGCAATACGGCATTCGTAGTCGAATAGATGAGCCTGCATTCGAGACCAACCCGGCCCACCGTATCGCTGAGGCCAATGGGGCGCCGACCAGCCCTTCTCGTGGAGCACGCGGTTCCACCAACGCCGGTCTGTGTCGTTGGGCGGATGCATGCCTATCCGCGAGCGTCGCCGCACGTCGTCTGGCAGTGCGTCGTGTAAGAATGCGCGTATTTCTGCGCGAAATGATTCGTCCGAGGGGGCAAGCTGCAATTTCATTGGCTTGGTCTCTCATGCCACCCTTCAGCAGAAGTGGCCTCAAGAAGTGATCAACTATCGGTTATGGTGCGCGACGGAGGGGATGGGCTCTGTCATGTCCATGTCCATTCCGGCGGCCGCTTTTCACGCTGAGCGCTACGGGCCTCTTTCGAATCATTAAAGCGCGTGACTTGCGCTGTGTAGCTCTGTTCGATCCGGTAACCGTCACGGACGGGAAGGTCTTCTACGCGATTCAGAGATTCCTTGCCCAATCGCAAGCCGAGAGGGCTCATCGCGGCGATCTGCGCAGCGAGTGCATGCGCTGCCGGGACCAGATCGGCGGGATCGACCACTGCTTCCACTGCGCCCAAGCGATAGAATTCATGCGCATCGACGAATTCGCCCGTGAAGAACATCTTGCGAGCCTTGTATGGGCCGACGAGGCGCTGAAGATGTCGCCCGCCACCTAGCACTCCGGCTTTGATCTCGGGCACGCTGAACCGTGCGGTATTGGAGGCAATCAAAATATCGCAACATGCAGCGATGACTGCGCCCGCACCGACGGCTGCACCGTTGATCGCGCCGATCACCGGCAGCGGGCAATCCATGATCGCGTTAAAACAGTCCCGCGGGGCGAGCCCGGAATCGACCATATCGGCGATGGTTTCGTTCGAGTTCAGATCTCGAGCGTGCCGGCGCAACGAATCGTCGAAATCCACACCCGCACAAAAGACGCGCTCGCCGGGGGCCGTGAGGATCGCCACATTGGCGTCGCGGGTCTTCCCGAATCCGCGAAACACCTCGGCGATTCGACGGAACATATCGCCGGTCAATGCATTTACAGGCGGGCGCTCGAGCGTCACCGTGGCGATGCGATCCGAGATTTCTACGCGTACGTCACTCATGGGTTCCTCTAGTAAGCTCATGATGAAGAGCTGGCACGCCGACGATAAACGGCGGTCGCGTAAATCGAAGCTCGCCGCGCAGGCTTCCTGATCCGAAAAACTGACGACGTGTCATGTTTTAAAGAATACCTGTCCGCGACTTCTCGTGCAAGAGGAACGGCGTAAAGCTGTTGCACCGAGGCGCCGGATCGGATGAAATGTGCAGCACCGTATTGCCGGATAATCGTGTGCGGCGAGGCTAGGAGAAGTTGGATTCGGGATCGCCGCGGTAGCGGCGCATGAGGCAGCGAGCTGGGCACCTCGCGATGATCCGATGACGCCTGCGTGTCGGGCCATCCACTTGTCGCGGAGCGTGCCAAACTATCCGTCGAGAGTCGCGGAACTGAGAGGTCGGAGTCGTGTGCCCGAGCAGTCGGCGACACTTTGTCGTTCTTGAATGGCGGCCGCGGCCCGATAACTTCCGCCAACCATGTGATCCCCAATTGGTTAGATACCCGCTGCGTTAAGGGTGCAGGGAGTAGCCCGCCGGAGGAAAGTAGCTTGCGGCGGAAAGGCAGTAGCCGCCTTCGTAATTGCATGTTTTTATCGGCGGTGATTCCTCAGATCGTCCAATGGCGAACCATCCCCCAACCAAAGCGGCACCGATGAATACGAGGAGCAACCACTTATATCGTTTCATACCTCCTCCGTTCTGGATCGACTTCTTGGAAACATGAAGGTATCTACGTCAAAGTTCAGCAGGTCGGTGATCGTCCCGTTGCGATGTGGTCCGTCCAATTTGCTCATCGACTCGCGGATTCCGCGGGCTGGGCGTAGTGCGCCAACAGCTCGCTCATTTCACGAGGCATGCGTTTGCGGCGCGGGTTGTAAAAGGGTGAGAAAACCTTGATCAAGATCGGCAGCGTCGCTTTGTTTACAGCCTTACGCATCGCCCTTTCGCGCAGCTTGGATTGCTGTATTTCGGTTTCGTCGAGCTCGGCACGGTCGGTTGCCAGAAGATACGCGGTACACCGCTCCGTGTAACCGTTGATATGCCGAGCCGCTCGAATGAAACCGTATATGCGGTAAAAATAGCCATAGACAACGGATTTCCATGGTCCCTTTGCACAAAGCGTTTTAAAGGCATCGAAACATACTGTCCGATGTTCGAACTCCTCCGCAAGATGCCATTTCCATAGTTGAACCGCGTATGGATCCGCACCCTCCAGCAACATATCAATGGCGCCACTGAACCAAACCTCTGCGGACGCACAGCCCAACGCTTCGAAGCCCTCGCAGTAGGCGAGGTTGAACCTGAGCGATTTGGCCGTCAGGAAGCGTTGATAGTCCGCTTTGTATTCCTCCTCGATAGGCAACATGCCCGCGTAGCCGCCATCATGCATGAACTTGTTGAAGGCGACATGTTGCTTACAGTGCTGGGTCTCCTGCCGGATGAACACCCCCATTTCAGCATGCAGTTGGGCATGTGCGGGATCGAGTTCCTTGCGGGCCCACATCATCACTTTTATCAAGTATGGCTCAATGTGCGCTGGCACGATGGAGAAGGCGTTGTATGCCTGCGCAAACTCGCGATTGCGAGCCCAATGAGCGCGAAACCGTGAAAAATCGAAGGTTGGAAAGCGGACTTCCATAGCGTGTAGCTCGATTAAGTGTGATGAGAGCAAGCTGGGCGTGGTAACGAGGTTTCTAGCGATGTGGATCGCATGGCGGGGCCAATATCGGATCCGCCCGGCGAGCCGCCAGACGTATCCACGGGCGCGGCCGCAACCTACGCCAGCGTAGTTTGCATGGGGCATGCGTATCTCTTCGAGCTGATCGCCGCATGTTGCGTTGTCGGTTAGCGACCCTCATAATGAAAACTGATGATGTGTCATATTTGCTTACCATACGCCAGTTGGTGCCTACGTGCAATATGGATTTGCTAGTATCGGAAAGCGCTATCCCCAACGAAGGGTGAGGTCCCCTTGGGACGTGCAATTCGCAACTTGGAGGAAGAATGGAACAGGAGACTGTTGTGGACGGACCTGCATCGGCAGCAATGCTTCGCGCCGGGACCTTTTGGGGCCTCGTGAGTAGGCGAGCGGCTGCAACGCCCGATGCGCCGATGTTGTTGGACGCGACGGGTGGGCGCATCACCTATGCCGAATTCGCAACTGCCGCCGAGCGCTTGGCGGCAGGGTTGCTCAAGGTTGGTATTGGGCCCGGAACGCCGGTCACCTGGCAACTCCCGACTCGAATCACGACGGCGCTTTTGGTCGCAGCCCTAAGCAGGCTCGGCGCGGTGCAGAATCCAATCATCCACCTGTATCGAGAGCGAGAGACAAGCGCGGTGCTGAGGGAAAGCCGCTCTGCATGGTTTATCGTGCCAAGCCGATTTGGCGGCCGGGATTTCGAAGCATTTGCGAGGGAAATTCTGGCCGCGTTGCCCACGCCGCCCAATCTCCTGGTGTTCGATGGCGAGCTGCCGGATGGCGACCCGGCGAGCTTACCGCCGCCTGTATCATGCGATGCCGTTCGCTGGGTGGTCTACACGTCCGGCACCACTTCAGCTCCCAAGGGCGTTCGTCATACAGACAGCACGATCATGGCAGCCGGATATGCGCTTGGCCATGCGCTCGCGATGAACAACTCGGACGTGGGGACAATTGCTTATCCGTTCGCGCATATCGGCGGTCCGATGTATCTCGCGATGATGCTCGCAAACGGCATGTCTGCCGTGATGATCGAGAACTTTGTGCCGGCGCAAGCGGCGGCGCTATTCAGGCGCCTCGGTGTCACACAGTCGGGTGGCAGCACGACACACTATCAGGCCTATCTCGACGAGCAACGCAAGGCACCTGACGAACAATTGCTGCCCAGGTTGCGCATGCTGACGGGGGGGGGCGCGCCGAAGCCGCCGGCGCTATTTCGGCAAGTGAAGGACGAACTCGGTTGCATTATCGCGCATGCGTATGGAATGACCGAGGTACCGTTGATCGCCCAAGGCTCGCCGGGCGACAGCGAAGAGCAACTGACCTATACGGAGGGCCGGGTGGTGGACGGCGTCGAAGTGAAGATCGTCAAGCGGGATGGCACTGTCGCGCGCGCGGGAGAGGAGGGAGAAGTGTACGTACGGGGTGCGACGGTCTGTCATGGCTATACTGACGAGGCGTTGAACGTTGTTGCTTTTGATCGGGAGGGCTTCTTCCGGACCGGAGATCTCGGCGTTCTGCGGACTGATGGCCACATTAGCCTTACGGGGCGCCTCAAGGACGTCATCATTCGCAAAGGCGAGAACGTCGCTGCAAAAGAGCTCGAAGACTTATTGATCACCCACCCAAGTGTTGGGGCAGTGGCGGTGATTGGGCTGCCAGATGCAGAACGAGGAGAACGAGTTTGCGCCGTGGTTGAAGCGAAAGCTGGAAGAGATCCGCTGCGGTTCGAGGAGATGGTTTCTTTTTTGAAGAGCACCGGGCTGATGATGCAGAAAATTCCCGAACAGCTCGAGGTGGTCGAGCGATTGCCGCGCAACGAAACCTTCAATAAGGTGCTCAAGCACAAGCTGCGCGAGCAGTTCGCAAAGCCGGCATGATGGTTTACCACGGCCAGCTCGAATGATAAAGGCGTTCACCGCCATGGCGGCAAGTGGGCGGGGGCATGTCCGTGAGCGCCGCAAGCGTGGGGCGCTCACGGACCGATGCCCTCCTCGCATGCGGGCGGCCCGTCGTCACTCTGTCCGCCCAAAGGAGATCGAGGGCCTCCAGTCTTGCCCGTCGCAGGCCGTCACACCCCGTATCCCCCGCGGTCTACATCGTGACCAGCTGCTCGGCATCGCTCAACGCGCGGCCGAAAGCAACGCAAAACCGCGCCGCCTCTGCGCCGTTGATGACACGATGATCGTAGCTAAGAGAGAGCGGCAACATGTGGCGCCAGGCAAGCTCGCCGTCGACGTTGACCGGTTTATCGTAGCTCTTGGATATTCCCATGATCGCCAACTCCGGGGCGTTGATGATGGGTGTAAAGGCTGTGCCGCCTATCGAGCCCAGCGAGCTGATCGACAGACTTCCGCCGGACATCCGCTCCATCGGTAGACCTCGGTCGCGAGCCATCTGGGACACCAGAGCAATCTCTCGGGCAATCTCAACCACTGGCTTCTGATCAGCATCGCGAATTACCGGTACCAGCAGTCCCGCCGGCGTGTCGACCGCGAATCCGACATGGAAGTATTGCTTGTAGACGAGATGCTTGCCGTCGGCGTGGATCGACGCGTTGAACTTGGGGTGGTCCCTGAGTGCGACGACAGCGGCTTTCACGAGAAAGGCGAGCGGCGTGATCTTGATGCCATGCTCAATCGACAGCCGTTTGCGCGTCGCCTCGAGATCCGTAATGTCGGCCGCATCGTGATGCGTGACGTGGGGGATCGTGACCCAGTTGCGAGTCAGGAAGCGAGCGACCATCTTCTGGGTTCGCGAAATGGGTTTCATCTCCACCGGGCCGAACGCTGCAAAATCGACGTCCGGCCATGGGGCGAGATCAAGGGCGGGGGCAGCAGGTAACTGGTCAACGGGAGCAGAAGTCATAATGCGTCTCCGGATTTGGCGTGAGGCGAGTCCCGGGGACCCACCAGGGCGTCCGATCGAAGGCCGGACATGAAACGTGCCCGGTCCATGACAGTGTCGAATGGTCGCGGGCTTCGCAAAAAATCATATCGCGAAATTACTGACTGTGCGTCAGTTATTTTGGCTCGCCGTCGCTTAGATTCGAGGCGACAGATGAGTGCCGTTGCCACCTCACTCTTTGTCCACTTGCCTCGGGCAATCCATGCTTGCCACGCTGCCGACCGCATGCTAGTGTGCTGAAAAATGACATGTAGTCAGCTTTTGGCCGCGCGCCTCGAAATCTGAAATCGTGGGACGAATATGAACTCCGACTGGAATCATGACGAGACGGGAAGCAGGGCTACCCAATCGTTGCGTTGGCTTATCGATAAATGGTTCGCTCCCAAGCGGGGCGACGTCGCGTGCCTGACGCTGTCGCGAAATGCACCTACAGCTGAATGCCGTTACGTTCGCGTCGAGAGCGCAGGAGAGGGAGGTAAGGTTACGATCATCTTCTTTCGTCATGTTGATGGCTCATGGCGCGTCTTTCCTCCTTCGACGAAGCGATTGACGTTCGCCGTCGGATGAGCCGGCTGCAACGACGGTCTGCTGTTGTTTCCTGGCAAGGCGGAATTGAGAGAGCCCCGCTCCGCTAGAAAGCGGAAGAAAGTTGATTGTTGTTTCCGTCCAGCTTGCCAAACAGTCAGGCTGCTGCAGCCCCTGATGTAAACTGATGATATGTTAGTTATTGCGCGCACGATCCGAAGCAAGGTAGCCTAGAAGACAGAAGTGCCACCAAGTTCGATACTGCTGAACTCGGACCGATGATCATAAAATTTCGTCGATCTAGTATCGGCTAACAGGAGACAGGAAAATGAAATTTGGGGTATTCATCGCTGCAACCGCACTGGCAGCGGCAGTAGCGGGTGCCGCCATCGCGTCGCCCACGCAGGAAGAGGCTGCGCAATTGGGCAAAACGCTGACACCGGTTGGGGCAATCAAGGCCGGCAATGCAAATGGCACGATTCCCGCGTGGGACGGTGGAATTTGTACGCCGCCTGCGGGCTACAAACCGCGCAATGGCATCGGTGGTTTCCCGTATGTCGATCCATACGCAAACGAGAAGCCGCTTTTTAGTATCACCGCGCAGAATATGGAGAAATATGGCGACGAGCTCGATGAGGGCGTCAAGGTACTGTTCAAGCGTTATCCGAATTACCGCATGGATGTATACCCGACCCATCGTTCTGCGTGCATGCCCGACTGGGTATACGAAAACACGATCAAGAACGTGATGAATCCGAAGACGGTGTCGGGTGGTCTCGGCCTTGAGGGGGCGCACGCCCAGGTGCCGTTCCCGATTCCGAAAGACGGTTACGAGGCGATGTGGAACGCCAACATGAAGTATACGTACCCATGGATCCAAGGAGACCTTTCTTTTCTACTGGTCGACTCGGCCGGCAATCGCACTGTCTTGAACGTGGAGAAGACCGAAGAGTACCTGCCGTACTGGGACGAGAAGTCGGCTGCGCTCAAGAGTGACCAGTATTATTGGATTCTGAAATCCACCAACACGCAACCTGCGGCGGAAGTCGGTACTGCGAGCCTCATGGCGCTTTACATGCGTCCGGACATCAAAGACAACATCGCGTGGAGCTATATACCGGGGCAGCGCCGCGTACGCTTGGCTCCGGAGTTCAAGTACGACACTGTGTCATCGAATTCGGGAGGCATGCTGCTCTATGACGAGATCAACGGCTTCTACGGTGAGATGGATAAATACGACTTCAAATTGATGGGTCGGAAGGACATGTATGTGCAGTACAACGCGTATCGCACGGAGATGGCAACTGCAGAGCAGCTCGGCACGAAGAACTTCGAAAATCCCGACTACGCCCGCTGGGAACTGCATCGCGTTTGGGTTGTACAGGCTGATCTCAAGCCCGGCCAGCGGCACGTAGAAAAGCGAAAAGTTTTCTATATCGACGAGGATAGCTGGAACATTCTTGCGTACTACGGGCTGGACCAGGCGGGCAAGGTGTACCACTACATGCAATTGCCACTGTGGCAGGAATATGAAAAGCCGTCGCCGTGGAACGGTAACTATATCCTGTATGACTTCAACAAGGGCGCCTGGGCTAGCGGGTCGCAACAGGGTAATCCGGACTTCAAGCAGACCGGCTTCTATAAGGTCAAGCCATTCGGCTCGAACCACTTTGCGCCGGAAGAAATGGCTGGTTCGGGATTGCGTTGAATCAAGCGGGGAGGCAGAGGTTGAATCGCATCGCCATTTTGACGCTTGCCGCACTGGCCTTTGCGGGTGCCGCAGGCGCTGCGGCGCCGAGCGTGCCGTCTTTCAAGGACCCGCTAGATTTGGCCGCTCCGGCGACGGCCCTCGGCGCCCGCATGCAGCTCGCGGCGGTTACGCGTGCGGGCAACCGCTTGGTGGCGGTCGGCATCCGTGGCCTGGTGATCTACTCCGATGATGAGGGCAAGCACTGGAGTCAGGCACGCGTGCCGGTAAGCGAGGAACTGGTGGCGGTGCAGTTCGTGACGCCTGAAATCGGTTGGGCAGTAGGGCATGGAGGCGTGGTTCTGCATTCTGAAGATGGTGGCAAGACATGGGTCAAGCAGCTCGATGGCCGTATTGCCGCCAAGCTTCTGAAGGCGCATTTCTCGGCTAAAGCTGCAGCGGGCGATTCACGAGCGAGAGCCTACCTAAACGGTGTCGACCTGAACTATCAGGACGGGCCGGAGCAGGCGCTGCTCGGCGTATGGTTCGAGGACGAGCGAAACGGTTTCGTGGCTGGTTCGTTCGGCACGCTCCTGTCAACTCATGACGGCGGGAAAACTTGGGAGTCGTGGATGGAGCGGGTCGACAGCGACGATCTCTTGCACCTGAACGCCGTCCGAGGGATTGGCGGCAATATCTACTTGGCATCGGAACACGGTACCGTGTTCCGCCTGGATCGCAACAAGCAACGGTTCGTGCCGACTAGCACGGGGTACGGGGGCAGCTTCTTCGGGCTGGTGGGGCAGGGCAATACAGTGGTAGCGTACGGCCTCCAGGGTACCGCCTACCGGACCGCAGACGCCGGTGCAACGTGGCAGCGTATCGATACCGGCGTACGGTCTACGATCGATGGCGGGACGGTTCTGTCTGATGGGCGCATCGCGCTTGTCACTCAGGACGGACAGATCCTGATAAGCGCGGACGATGGTCGGCATTTCAGGCCGGTCGCGGTGCGCTCGCGCTCCCTTTTCCAGGACATTGTCCAAGTCGGCGCTTCTTCCGTGGTGGTGGTGGTGGGTTCCGACGGGCTGCAGCTCGCCGGCCTCGAATAGCTGGGCCGGCCCCGTCGCCTGCCGTTTCGATCGAGAGAATGAACATGGCTGTTGGACTGACTCACGAAATGCCGATAATTCGCGAGGTGGACGATTTCGACCGTGCCAGCGGCAGTTGGCTTGAACGCATCATCTTCAATCATCGCCTGGCGTTCCTCGTGCTCAGCGCACTGATCACGGCATTTTTGGGATGGCACGCAACGAGGCTCCAAGTCAACGCGAGCTTCGAGAAGATGATTCCGAAGTCGCATCCTTATATCGTCAATTACTTCAAAAACCGGGAGGCACTTCCTAGCACCGGAAATAGCGTACGAATCGCGGTCGAAGCTATGCATGGAACTATCTTCGACAAGGACTATCTCCGAACCCTGCAGAAAATCAACGATGCAGTCTATTTGCTTCCGGGAGTCGATCGCGCTTGGATGCGCGGGCTATGGACCACGAGTCTGCGTTGGACAGAAGTTACTGAAGAAGGTTATCGCGGTGGGCCGGTCATGCCCGATCCATGGGATGGCTCGCCTGCCGCGATGAACAAACTGCGCAGTAATATTGCGCGCGCCGGAATTGTGGGGAGCTACGTATCCAGCGACCTGAAGTCGTCGATGATCGTGGTTCCGCTCATGGACTGGAACCCGGTGACAATGAAACCGCTCGACTATGCAGAGTTTTCGCACGAGCTTGAGACCAAAGTGCGAGCGCAAGCCACGGATAACGTTCGGGTGCATATCGTCGGTTTTGCGAAGCTCGTTGGCGACCTTATCGACGGTCTTCATACAATAGTCTGGTTTTTCTTTACGTCAGCGCTGATCGCAGCACTATTCGTTTTTCTCTATACGCGATGTGTACGCAGCACCGTGCTACTTGTGGTTGCGGCGCAACTGGGTGTGATATGGCTCCTCGGCCTGATGCAACTGTTGGGATATGTGCTGGATCCGTACCTGATTCTCGTGCCCTTCCTCGTGTACGCGATTGGCCTATCGCACGGGGCGCAAAAGATGAACGGCATCATGCAGGACGTCGGTCGCGGAACCCACAAATACGTGGCGGCGCGATATACGTTCCGTCGCCTCTTTCTCGCGGGACTCACCGCGTTGTTGACTAACGTGGTTGGCTTTGCGGTGATGATCATCATCGATATCCCGGTGATCCGGGACATGGCGCTCACGACGAGTATCGGCGTCACCGTGCTCATCTTTACTAAGCTGGTATTGATCCCGGTAATGCTGTCCTATATCGGCGTAAGCAAAAGGGCGGCGCTGCGCAGTCTTCGCGATGCGGGGAGCCCCGGCGCCAAGCGGGGAATGGGTGCTGCTATCCGGATGCAACTGATTCGTTTCACAGAGCGGCGCCGGGCGATCGTGGCGATTTGCTTTGCCGCGCTAGCGGTCGGCGGCTCGCTAGTCGTGCGGGAGGGCATTCAGTTTGGCGATCTAGACCAGGGGGCTCCAGAGTTGCGTCCTGATTCTCGCTACAATCTCGACGATGCATACATCAATGCGAACTACGGTCTATCGAGCGATCAATTTGTCGTGATGTTGAAGACGCCGCCCGGCGAGTGCATCCGCTATGCGACTCTAATAGAAGCGGACCGTCTGGAGGGGGAGCTTGCGCAGCTGCCAGGGGTTCTAAAAACGTTTTCCACTCCTGATGGAATTCGTCTTGCAACAGCAGGGATGTTCGAGGGCAATCCTAAATGGTTCGCCATTCCCAGAAATAGCAGCAATCTGTCACAAGCATTCAATAGCTTCACGAGTGACAGACCCGAGCTCGCAGACAGGACCTGTGCGGTTACGCCCATCATCGCGTATCTGTCGGACCATAAGGCCCGAACGCTCGATCGGATAGTGAAGACTGTGCAGGCGTTCTCCGCCGTCCATTCCGTGCCTCAACGTGAATTCCAGCTTGCCGCCGGCAGCGCAGGGATCGAGGCGACAACGAACATCGTGGTTCGGCACAGCTTCTGGACAATGCACTTCGTGCTTTATGGAGCTGTGACGTTGCTCTGCTTTATCACATTCCGAAGTTGGCGTGCCGTAGTGGTTGCATTGATTCCGTTACTCATTACGTCGCTGCTTTGCGAGGCGCTGATGGTGGTGCTAGGCATCGGTATCAAGGTGGCCACACTGCCAGTCATAGCCGTCGGTGTCGGCGTGGGAGTGGATTATGCATTGTACTTACTCAGCATCCAGCTAGCATTGCAGCGGCGGGGCGAGAGATTGGCGTCGGCGTATGGGCAGTCGTTGGACTTTACGGGACGCATTGTTGGTCTGGTCGGCATGACAATGGCAGCTGGCGTCGTCACGTGGGCATGGTCCCCGATCAAGTTCCAAGCGGATATGGGCTTGCTGCTCACATTCATGTTCCTCTGGAACATGATCGGTGCTCTGGTGTTGATTCCTGCACTCTCGCACTTTCTCTTAGGTGGAGCGGTCGACAAGGCCCCGCCCGCTTCGCAGGAGTTTCACAGCGTTGTCGCGCCTCCTTTACGCGAACTCAGCCCGGCGTCGAGGGGGCAATAGTCGTCGGAAAGGCAGTGACGTCGCGCACGAAGTCCTGCGGGATTTTCCCGGCTTGAATCGAACGTCGCGCCTTCGCTGAGAACGTTCAACGCACGAACCGGCGCGAAAAAATAGTTTTAGGAACTGTGCTTATCGAGAACGGAGTGCAGGCAGAGTTAGTTCGGAATACTAATGAAATTGCCAAATCGCTTCTTGTGACGGACGATAGGTGATCAAATTAACATGATCGATGAGTATGTTTATCGTTGGTGTTGGTGTTTGAAGGAGTTGATTTATAGAGCGACTGAATTGAATGTGCTGGGTCGATCCTATTCCTGTTATCCGTGCGGGACCGGGCGAAATAAGGTTTATCATAATTTTATTAAAAGGAGACGCGATGGAAAAGGAAATAGGAATGCGACGGGGCTGTTCGATACCGGCGCTGGCTGGTGTGGTGCTTTGCATGTTGGGCGCGAGCGGCGGTGCGCACGCTTTTTCGATCGACACAGGAAACCCGGATATCGATCTTCGTTGGGATAATACGATTTCGTATACGGGCGGTGTTGATGCCGGATATCGAAGCATGCCGTTTTATAACAACGGAGGTTTTGATGAAACGGAAGGTCGTTTCACTCCCGGTAACGTCGTGACGAGTCGGTTCGATTTTCTTTCTGAATTCGATATGAAGTATAAGGAGCGCTACGGTTTTCGCGTAAGCGCGTCCGCCTGGTACGATCCTGCGTACACTGATCACACTTACCCCAACCCGAACCTGCCGGGCTCAGGAAACTATCGAAACAACAAGTACAACAGCTATGCGTCGCGATACATCCTTGGACCGTCTGGAGAATTGCTCGATGCGTTCGTATTCGGCAAGTTTGATCTCGGTGGAACTACGCTCAATCTGAAGGTCGGCCAACACAACGTGTATTGGGGTGAGTCGATTTATTCGACTACTAACAGCATTGCATACTCACAGGGCCCGATCGATACCATTAAAGCCGCGACAGACCCGGGAGCTGAGGCGAAAGAACTTTTCCTGCCTCTCAATCAGATATCGGCTCAACTTCAGGTTAATGAACATTTGTCCGTCGCCGCACAGTATTATTTTGATTGGAGGCCATATCGTTTGGTCCCGGGTGGGACATACTTTGCAACAGCCGATGCAACGCGTGCCGATTTTGCAAGCCCTGGCGTGCCATGGGGATCGGACCTTGAGCCGAGAGACAGCGGGCAATTCGGCATTAATACTCGCTGGAGCCCAGATTGGCTGAGTGGGACAGTTGGCCTTTACTATCGGCGGTTCAACGAAATGCTGCCGTGGTCATTCACGCAAGTTAACGTACTCACAGGTGCAGCAACCGAGCGCCTCAACTACGCACGATACACGCAGCTCTTCGGTCTAAGTCTTACAAAGAATTTGGGGCCAGTGAGTGTTGGATCGGAACTGTCATTCCGAAAAAATGCGGCATTGAACTCGGTACCGGGGTATGTGGTATTGACGACAGGAGATGCGTCCTACAATCAGGCTGAAGGGGCACGCGGCAATACGATGCATGCGCTTGTAAATGGTATCTGGCTATTGCCACACACTCCGTTGTTCGAGAGCGGCACGTTCACGGCTGAGCTCACCTATAGCCATCTTATGAGCGTTACGGCGAATCCCAACCTGTATTTCGGGGTTGGCTACGCCTGCCCTGCTGGAAAATCTAAGTGGGATGGATGCTCGACGCGTGACTCTGTCGCAACGACCGTGGCGTTTACTCCAGAATGGGATCAAGTTTTCCCGGGTTGGGATGTTAATCTGCCGATCGTTGTCGGCTACCAGATTTACGGTAACGGGGCAGCGTTGGGCGGTGGCAACCAAGGTGTGATTACGGGCTCGATCGGAGTAAAGGCAACGCTGCGCAATCGCTATATTTTCTCCTTGTTGTTTTCCGATTCGTACGCCCGCTATTCGACCAATGCATCTAACGTCGCGAATCCGCTGTTTAACTCGACGGACGGTCCGTCAGTCTTGAACGGCCATGCGGTCGTTTTCGCATCATTTAAGACCACGTTCTAGAGCGCGATTGCTTTGAGGTGGCGACGGTTGCCGGACATTGGAAACAGACAACGAATCACCGCCACCGGCGTATTCGCAAGAGGGCCCGAAAGCCGCGCTTCGACGCGACTGCCCATCGATCGAATCACGAGAGAGAAGGAGAGAGGAGGCTATGCAGAAGATGGCAGTTGTGATTGGCGGTACGAGCGGGATTGGGGCAGCGTGTGCAAGGGCTTTATGCGCTGCCGGATTCCGGGTCGCCGCCACGGGGGTATTGGCGGGGGAGCTTGACGCGTGCCGATCCGATCCGGGGTTTGCTAGCGTCGAGCTCGATGTGCTTGACGTAAGGGACGCTGCTGCCGTAGAAGCCTTCTTTCGACGTTTTGCTCAGATAGATGCGCTCGTGAATGCGGCTGGGATTGGCCGCGGCGCAAGCGAGTTTACGGAAGAGGGCTTTCTCGCGACCCTCGATATCAACCTCTCCGGAACGATGCGAGCCTGTTATGCCGCGAAGCCGGCGTTGCTGGCTCGTGGTGGAAGTATCGTAAATTTCGGCTCGATCATGAGCTTTCTCGGTTCTCCGACCGCGCCGGCCTACGCCGCGAGCAAGGGAGGTGTTGCGCAGTTCAGCCGCAGCCTGGCTCTTGCTTGGGCGAAAGATAACATTCGCGTCAACGGGGTTGCGCCGGGCTGGATCAATACGCCGATGACAAAGAGCATGCGGGGAGATAAGGAGCGCAACGCGCGCGTGCTTGCGCGGACTCCGATGGGCCGTTGGGGCGAACCCGAGGAGATTGCCGCGGTCGTCACTTTCCTCTGTTCACCTGCGGCTTCTTTCGTAACCGGCATTGTGATGCCGGTTGACGGCGGCTATACAGCATGTGGAATCTAGACGTGGAGTGTCCCTGAACCATGGCCCTCGACTATCGAACTGTCAAAAACTGGCCCTTCGAACCCTATGTGCGCCAATACACCTGCGAGGAACTGATGCGCTTTGCCATGGGGTTTGGCGCGGGGCTGCCCGGCCCCTTGCAGGCCGAAGATATGCGCTACATCGGCGAAGGCTGCACAGAGGCCTTGCCGATGGTTGCGGTGGCACTGGCGGACGGTGAGTTTTGGCAGCGCGATCCTCGCGCGGGCCTGAACTGGAAACAGATCGTTCATGCCGAAGAGGCAATTACCATGCATCGCCCTTTGCCGCTAGAAGGGACCGTGATCGTAGAGCGTCGCGTGGTTGAAATATTCGATCGAGGGGTAGGCAAGGGTGCTTTGGTGCATGAGCAGCAATTGCTCAGGGATGAATGTGGGGTAGCGATCGTCAGCGTCGACGTTCTCACGGTATTGCGCGGCGATGGTGGGTTCGGCGGGAGCGGTGAAGGTGCGCCGCGTCCGCGCCCTGTCCCCGGCGATTGCCCGCCAGATGAAACGATCGAACTCGTCACGCCCACCGCCGAGGCGCCGTTGTTCGCATTGTCCAGCGAATTTGATGTTACCGCGAGCGTGCTCGGTGCCGCGCCAACGCAACGTATCTTGCGCGGCATGTGTGCGTTCGGACTTGCGGGGAGGGCAGTGCTCAAGCTCGCATGTGGCAATCAGGGAATGCGCCTGCGGCGCCTATCTGTCCGCTATGCAGGGGCCATGCTGACGGACGAGACGATGCGCGTCGAGTTATGGCATACAGGCGAGGGGCAGGCGGCGTTTCGCATGCATGCTATCGAACGAGACACGCCGATCTTGCATCACTGCCATCTGGCCTTCGAGGTCTAACGGCTCGACCTCGCCGGATTTTCTCTCAAATCATAGCTATTGAAACCAATCGGCGGTGAGTCGCCACGTCCCTATCGACGCGGGCCTACCGACGCGGGGAAGCCAACTGCGGGCACCGGTAAATATGAGGCGAACAAAGGAGGCGTCCTGGGAAACGCGCAATCAGATACTCGACGCCGCGGAACACGTGTTTCTCGAGCGAGGCGTCGCTGCCACGACGTTGGCGCAAGTCGCTAGCAGCGCTCACGTTTCGCGCGGTGCCATCTATTGGCACTTCGAAAACAAGAGCGACCTTTTTTCCTCGATGGTTGAGCGCATCATGCTGCCAACCGAAAGCTTTGTCGCTTCGATCGAGCGCGTATGCGAGTCGGATCCGCTGGGCCGCATGCGAGCAGTCTTGATTGCCTCGCTACGCGATGCCGCGTGCAATCCGCGCACATGGCGTGTGCTTAACGTGATCTTCACGAAATGCGAGCTTACGGACGATTCCGGCGCGATGCTGTTGCGCTGTCGAACTGCCGCAGTCGAACTGAGGGCGCGGCTGAAGGTAGCTTTGCACGAAGCAATGTTGAAGGGCCAGTTACCCTCGGCACTGGACGTCGAATACGCATCGACACTGCTTCAGGCGTTGTGGGCGGGGGTGCTGCGAGAGTCGCTTCTTGATTCATCAGTTATCGAGTTGGACCGGGACGCGGAGCGCATTGTGGAGACTTGGCTCGATGTCCTGCGCCACAGCCATGCATGCCTGACCGCATGGCATGCCTTGAGGCAAGACGTCGCGGCTCACCTGAGCCACGCTTGATCCAGAACCGCCCCGACGCTTCGAGCGTGGGGGCGCTCACTGCGTTTGTGCTCCGTGTCAGAGCACGCTCTTGATCCAGCCGCCGTCCACCCGCACGGTTTGCCCCGTTGTCCACGACGAGGCATCCGAAGCGAGGAACAACAGCGCGCCAATCAAGTCGTCCGGTTCGCCGAGAGGCTTAAGCGGCGTAACGGCGCGAAGCATTTCGACATACTGCGGCGGGCGCGCTTTATCGCCCTGTGCAGTGTTCAGTGCCCCCGGCGCAATCGCGTTGACCGTGATACCGCTGGAGCCGAGTTCGGTGGCGAGCCAACTGGTCAGGCCCTGTAGCGCGAGTTTCGATACACCATAAGCGTGAGCAGCGGAGTAGGCGCCACCAGAGCTGATGTTTATAATCCGGCCGTAGGTGCGCGCGGACATGATTGGCGCAACGGCGCGGATGCAATTGAGCGGGCCGGTGAGATTGACATCCAGCGTGCGGCGCCACAGGTCCATCGGGTACTGCAGCAGCGGTTGCAGCACCGGCTCCATGAACGCCGCGGTATTGACCAGGATATCGACGCGTTCGAATGCCTCGCGTGCGAATGCAGCCAGGGCCTCCGTTTCTTCGGGGGATGTGACATCCACTTTGAAGCTGCAAATCGGAAAGCCCTGCTCTTTGAGGCGGGATGCGGTTGCCTCAGCAGCAGTACCGTTGTAATCCGCTGCCACGACATGGGCGCCCGCTTTCGCGAGTGCCTCGCAGAAGACGCTACCAAGGCCGCCACCAGCCCCGGTTACGATAGCCACTTGACCTGTTAGGTTCGCGTTGAAATTGCTCATGTGCTCGAAATCCTTTGCGATGGATGTGATGCATTAGAAATTTGAAAACGGACCAAGCCTATGCGCTCGGTGATGCATCGATTGGATGCCGGCACCGCATAGACCCGCAGTGCCTCCGGTGACACGTCACGCGGCCAGTCGCAACAGTCTCATGATGTTCCCGCCCATGATCTTGGCCTTATCCGTTTCTGAGAACGCCTCGATGTCGTTCAGCCAATCAAGCGGTACGGCGTAGCCTTCAGGATGGGGCCAGTCGCTACCGAACAGCACATTTTCCACCCCGATGAGTTCGGCTAGCCGCTTGATGTCGTCTTCATAGTTGGGGTGAATGTATACGTGTTCGCGGATGGTCTCCAGCGGGTCTTGCTTGAACATCTTCGGTTGCATCTTGTACACGTGATGCATCCGCTCGATCAGCGGGAACAACCAGTAGGCGCCGCATTCGACGTAGCCGACCTTGAGTGTCGGATGTCGGTCGAACACGCCATGGCAGATCAGCGATGCAAGATGATGCTGCACTGCAGTGGCATTCACGTCCATCACGATCTCAAGTGGGTCCTGCTTGTCAAACGGCAGAAACTCGGAACGGCCACCGATACGGTGGCGGGCGTAAACGTCGTTGTAGCCGTTATCCGAGATGTGGAAGGTGACGAAGATCTGATGCTTGGCCAGCAGCGCCCAGACCGAATCAAACTCGGGCGAGCCCATCGAGCGAGAGCCGTGACCGTCCGGCACGTAGGTCGGCCGGATGAGAACGGTGCGCGCGCCATTGTCGATGATCCACTGCGCTTCCTCGAGCGCCAGATCCGGTTTCATCATCGTGATGACTGGCATGCCATAGAATTTACCGTCCTGCCCGAATCCCCACTCTTCCTTTATCCACTGGTTGAGCGAGTGGATGGCGGCGTGGCAGAACGCAGGGTTGTGTCCCATATGACCCTCGATCACGGAAGCGAGCGTTGGATACACCATGGCACCTACCAGGCCGTGCTCCTGCAGCATTTCGTAGCGTCGCGGCGTTTTGTAGGCGTACTCGGGAATACCTTTCTCCACCACATTGAATTCCCGGAACGATTTGCCCTCTGGGTTGTTTCCCCGATAGTAGTCGACATGGCAACCCGGTGCGGCAACCACTTCGAACGTGGGATTCGGGATGTAATCGGAGATCTTTCCGTCGATCGCCAGCTTGGTGCGGCCGTTCACTTGGACGTATTGGATCAGCTGCTCATACTCCTTCGGCAGATGCCTGAGCAGAGCTTCGGGTGGCTCGTAGAAATGATTGTCGCAATCGAAGACGGGGTAGGGCAGTGTGGTTTGCATGTGAGTGGCTTCCGGTAGAGGCGGGTAACTGTAGCGATCTGATAACTGACAGAGTATCAGTTGCGTGGTGGGTTGCCAAGGCTGAATGCAGATTAGAATTTCTTGAATTTCCGATGCGCCTGTGAACGGTCTCGCCGTGCGCAAGCGTTGGGTCAGAAGGTCCCCACCTCACTTTGTCCCAGCTTGAAAGATCGCGATACTGGACACTCGAGTGTGCTCAGGCACCGTTGCCCCCTGTCATCGGCACAAGACTCGCTGGGCAGAACTTTTTCATCGTATATCGCGCGAACGGCGTCGATCGCGTTGGCGGAACGTCTTGGCGATTTCCGATGTATCAGACGACCCAAGTCCTCGAGGAGAGAGGCGAGGAACTGGCCGACAACCGAGATGCTCGTACCGTGCTGACTGACGGGTTGCTATGCGAACCAGGAGAGCGCCAATGGGGGCGGCTCCTCCACGTTGCCGGCGATGGCCGCACCGGCCGCCATCTGCGATGGTGCATGCCCTTCTTCGCGTCAGAGCTCTGATTTCATTCGTTCGATGAATTTCTGGATTGCTGTCTCTTCTCGTTTAAAAAACACCCATTGTCCGATCCGCACTGACGAGACAAGACCCGCGCGATGCAACGCGGCAAGGTGTGCCGATACGGTGGACTGCGACAAGGCACAGCGCGCATTGATCATTCCGGCAGAAACGCCGCAAGTCAGTGGTAGCTCCTGAGCCGAGAAATGAGCCGAAGGTTCGCGGAGCCACGCGAGAATTTGACGGCGGACCGGGTTCGCTAGCGCTTTGTGAATCGCGTCGATGTCGAGATGTGACAGCCGGGCGGACCGCATGGTCTATTCAGGACTTGAGGCGTTTATCGCATTCGATGCGGGCATAAGCAGAATGATTGTGAATCGATTCGAAGTTTTCCGACTCGACGGTGTACGCCTCGATGCGAGGGTCATCGTTCAGGACTTGCGCGACATCCCGCACTAGATCCTCGACAAACCTAGGGTTTTCGTACGCACGCTCCGTAACGAACTTTTCGTCCGGCCTTTTGAGTAGGCCGAAGATCTCGCAAGAAGCCTGCTTTTCTGCGATATCCACCAGATCCTCGATCCATACAATGTCGTTCGTCTCCACGGTCATTGTGATATGAGAACGCTGATTGTGCGCACCGTATCGGGATATCTCCTTGGAGCATGGGCATAGGCTCGTGACGGGTACTACGACGCGCGTTTGGTGAACAAAGACACCGTCGCGAAGCTCGCATGTGAAGGTGACATCGTAGTCAAGCAGGGACCTCACCCCCGAGATCGGTGCCATCTTTTCTACAAAATAGGCAAAGCTCGTTTCGATATGTCCTGTGGCGGCCTCCAAGCGGCCGACCATTTCGTCCAACATCGAACCGAATGAGTCAACCGAGATTTCTCTTTCGACGCTGTTCAATATCTCGATGAAGCGAGACATGTGCGTACCCTTGAAGTGGTGGGGCAGGTGAACGTACATGTTGAACGTCGCGATCGTATGCTGGACACCGCTGGTCTTGTCCTTAACTTTAATTGGGTGTCGAACCGACTTGACCCCGACCCGATCGATTGCGATCTCGCGGGAATCGGGCGCACTCTGTACGTCGGGGATAACGTCTTGGTTGACTTTCTGATCCATCTGAGACTCTCACTGCTCCGAATATACCGACGGTTCGCAGGACGGCGATGACAACAGATATCGCGCCCCCTTCAGTTGCGTTTTCGTGCCTTACGGGCCGTTTGGCAGCGGCAGGTTGCTCTTCAGTGAGGTGAACTCGCCAAGCTGCTGTCCTGCGAGCTTGTTGCGCACGACGTTGCCAGTGGTCCAGTGAGGCGCACGGGGTCGCACTAGTAGATCTCCCGGAAAAGCTGCGTCGTTGACGGCACCAGAGCATTCCGTAACACTCATATCAGGCGGACAGTCGAGCGGATCGATATAGCCCGATCTGGAGCGAGTCTAGCATTCGCACGATAAACTGACAATGTGTTCGTTATTGGGAGGCCCGGTTCTCGTGAGTCTCCGCTTGGCCCGTTCTGGACCGGGCCAGGACACCTTCACGTTATGCCGCAGCGCGAAGGGTGTCTTGGGGGAGCCATCCGTGCAGCGGCGAAAATTCCAGCAGGCACCGTATCACCGCTCTGGCCGCGGTGGCGCATGGCTGTCGCGCATCAGCGGCGGGAGTTGCGGCTGGCACTTGAAGAACGGTCGTCTGCCTGCGATACTTTTTCTACTTTTTGGGTACCTAAATCATGGCCGTATCGAAACGAATTCCGGTCGAAATCTCGCGGGAAGGGCATTCCACGCACGGCGAGCTAGCGTGGTCGGACGAGTTCCTCCTCGGGTATCCAGCGATGGATGACACACATCGGGACTTTGTCTGTTGCGTTGTGGCTCTGCGCGATGCCTCCGAAACCGAGTTCTTTGGGCGATTGCAAGATATGGTCACGCATTGTGAGCAGCATTTCGACCAAGAGGCTCAATGGATGCGCACGACGGAGTTTCCGGCGGCTCAATGCCACATGGACGAACACGAGGCTGTTCTTCGCTCCCTGCGAGCCGCCCTTCAATTCATCGCGAAGGGGGGGGCGCATTCAAGGGTGGCAAGCGTCGCCCTGGCGCTAGCCGATTGGTTCCCGGGCCATGCAACCTATATGGACGCAGCATTGTCGCACTGGATCAGCAAACGAACTTTTGGCGGCATACCAGTTGTCCTGCGGCGACAACTGCCATCAATCAGCCCGGGTTCGGCGCGTAGCGAGGAAGGAGGCTAAAAAATCGGGCTTCTCCGGGTTATGTTTTCGATATTGCAACTGGGCGTCGCGCTCCGCAAAGTGTTGCAAGCATTTGGCTAATGCCTTCGCTCTCGGATGTGCGGGCGTCGTCGAGCATGCTTGGCTCCCATCATGCGTCAATCGAAGCGGACATGGAGATGCTGTGGATGCCGCATGTTGCAGCCACGAATTTGTGGCGGCGGCATGCCGGGGTCCAGACGCAAGTTCGGTAGGCTATCGAGCAGCGCATTGAGCGCTCGCGTCATTTCAAGTCGGGCCAGGTGTTGGCCGATGCAGACATGGGCGCCGTACGCGAATGTCATATGACGGGCGCCGGGCTTGCGAAAGATATCGAATTTTTCAGGATCCTCATATCGGCTCGAGTCGCGACTGGCGGACCCGTTGACTACATGGATCGCCGCCCCTTTGGGAATTGCCATGCCGCCGAGTTCGGTGTCGCGGGTAGTCGTTCGGAAGCCGATCATCACCGGGCCTTCCCAGCGTAGCCCCTCCTCGATGGCGGCGGGCAGGAGCGACCGGTCGCGGCGCAAGGCATCTAGCTGGTCGGGATGGGTCAGCAACCCGACGAGAAGATTGCTGGTGCCGCGATAGGTGGTATCTCCCGCAGCGTTGATCAACTGACGCATAAACGAGATCAGCACATCCTTCGGCAGGCGCTCACCGTCTACCTCTACCTGTGTCAGCGCGCTGACGAGATCGCCCCCCGGTTGAGCATAGCGTGCTTCTGTCAGCGCTTCGTAATAGGCGCCAAGCTTGGCACTGGCTTCCATCGCTCTAGCGACATCGACGCCGGCTACGGTTAGCGCTACCGCGAGCTTGTGGAAGACTCGTATGTCGTCACTGGGAAGCCCCAACTGCCGGTAGATGATGTGGAACGGAAAGAGAGAGGTGAAATCTACGACCAAGTCAGCCTTGCCTTTGTCGACGAACGGCTTCATCAGATCATCGACCACGGGCTGCACGAATGAATCCCCCCATTGCGCGACCACGCCGGGCATGAATGCGCGTTGGAAAATGCGACGGAATTGCGTATGTTCAGGCGCATCCATCGTCGTAACGGTGCGACCGAAGCCGGGGCCCAGCATCCGTTCGAAAATCTTATTGCTGAAAATTTCCGGGTGGCTGTAGACGTATTGGGCCAGATCGTAGCCGAACACGGTGAAATGCCGCATGTCCGCTGTAGTGACATCGGGCGGCAATCCAAAGAGGCACTTGTACTCGATAGGATGGACCAGCGCCTGCCGCTGCCATTGACTGATGGGGCCGTAGACGTCGGCGATGTCGAGCCCCTGAGCGCCGTCGAACGCTTCAAACGGGTTGTAGCTCGGATCGTCAAAGTCCTGGATACGCGGCAGTGTGCTCATAGGGTTCCGTGATAGACAAAGGCTCAATGATCAAGCTGTGGCTCACCGCTGATCACGCACCGATGTTCGATGGCGGCGGTGTCCGACGTTTTCCGCAGAGCTGTCAGAGTTGCGAGTCCGGGAGATGCACGACCAATCCATCAAGCTCGGAGCGTAGTACGATTTGGCAGGCAAGCCGGCTCGTCGGCGCCGTATTGAGAAGGCCGTCGATCATCATTGCCTCGTCCTCGGAGGGCGCAGGAAGCCTTTCGGACCATGGCGCCTCGATATATGCCTGGCAGGTGCCGCAGGTGAGGCATCCACCGCAATCGGCAAGGATGCCCGGCACTTGCTGAGCCAGCGCAAGTTGCATCACGGATTGGCCCTGCTCGCCCTGCACCGTATAGGCGTTCTGTTTGTGGATGAAGGTAACTTGAATCATGAAAACTCCAATATGCGGTGTCAGTGGCTCCAAACCAGCGGCAGGTTTTCCAACTGGATGATAAAGGCGATGTGAGAGGTGATAACGGCACCGTCCGCAACACGGAACGGCGGCAGTGCGGCGAGCAGTTCCGTCAGCCCAATGACGAGTTCTCGGCGGGCGAGCGCGGCACCCAGGCAGCGATGCACGCCGCCGCCAAAGCTCAGGTGACGAGGTTTGCGATCCAGCTTCACTGTCTGCGGCTCGTCGAATGCTTCCGGGTCGTTGTTTGCCAGCGGGGTCGGCAGGGCGATCATGTCGCCGGGCATCAGCTTGATGCCGTTGATAGTCGTTTCCTTGATGCAACGGCGGTTGGTGGTCACTGCGGCATACGCGCGCAGCAGCTCCTCGATGGCGTCCGGAATCTGCGCCGGGTTTTGCCGGAGCGCAGCTTGGTGTTTCGGGTGTTCGGCGAGATGCCGTACCTGCCAACCGAGGTTGGTGGAGACGGTGTCAAGGCCGCCAATAAAAAGGTTGAAGCAAAAGCCCAGCAACTCGTTTTCATCCAGTCCACGACCCTGTACATCGGCGGAGATCGCATAGCTCACCAGATCGTCTCCCGGTTGCAGACGCCGTTGCCCGATTAGCTCGCGCAGAAAGGCCACTACAGCGATTGTCGCCTCACGCGCTTCGGCGATACTCTTCGGGTGAATGAGCTTGAACTCCCAATCGAGGAATTGGTCGATTCGGCTCATCGGAAGATCCATCAGCCCTAGGAACACCGCGATCGGGTAGCGCAATGCCATGTCGCGAACGAAGTCGCACTCGCCCTTGTCCTTGAAATCTTCGATGACGTCGCGCGCCATCTTGCGTATGCTTGCGTCGACTGCCGCCATGCGTTTGGGCGTGAACAGCGGATTCATCATGGAACGATGGAACGTATGCAGTGGCGGGTCGCTCTCGGCTGGCACGAGGTTCCAGTTGCCCCCTTCGAGTTCCGCGAACGGGGCGAAGTCCCGGTTCGAGAAATGCTCGGTATCGAGGTAGATCGCCTCGATGTCCTGGAGGCGACGAAACACCCATAGCGGTCCCATGCCGTGGTAGCCGTCAAGCGTGTAGAAAGCTGCCGGGCCGTCAATCAGTTCCGGGATGAGCGTTCGATATGGGTTATCGGTCGTTGCGCGCCCCAAAGGAAACGGGAAAGGGCGCACCAACTCCTTGGAGACATGACGAGGCAGCGTTTCCAGCGTGACCGGGCCAGAAGTCTTGACCATTTTGTCTCCTTTGCCGTGAATATGCCGGCCGTTCATTGCTGGCGCATGCACCAGCGGTACCGGTAGTAAGTAGGCGGGTGCGCTTTTTCTATAACTGACTATCAATCAGTTTATGCCCCGAGTGCTGTGGTTGTCAACGACAGGCAACCGCTAGGAATGCTGGCTGCCTAAGGTCTCGGGTGCGCCAGATTGCACCGTTATGCGTGGCGGATCGTAATTTTGCCCAGGTGCTGGCTGTCGTGCATGCAGGTGTAAGCAGCAGGCGCCTCGTCGAACGGAAAAGTGCGTGCGACGATCGGCTTTAGTCGGTGGTATGCGATCGCACGATTCATCGCCTCGAAGCTATCGCGGCTGCCCACGTGGATGTGATGGAATCGGACGAAACGTCCGAAGAACGCTGGACCGAAGCCGCTGTCCGGTGCTCCCGTAAGCAGACCCACGACGCTGATGCGCCCACCGCGTTTCGTAGACAGGATGGACTTCGGCATCGTGCCAGCGCCGCCGAGTTCGGCAACTACGTCGACGCCTTCTCCATCTGTGAATCGAAAGACCTCTTGTTCCCAGTTGGGGTGAGTCAGATAGTTGATGACCTCGTCTGCCCCCAGTGATCTCAGCCGTTCGGCCTTCGCATCGCTCGAAGTCGTGGCGATGACACGAGCACCGAACAACTTGGCGAACTGAAGGACGAACAGCGAAACACCACCGCTTCCCAAGGTTAGGACCGTCTGCCCCGGCAGGAGAGGCGCATAGCCACAGACCGCATTCCAAGCGGTCACAGCAGCGCAAGGCAGTGTGGCGCCTTCCTCAAAGCTGAGGTGTTCGGGCAGGCGGACGACGGACTCGACATCCAGGAGGACATACTCTGACAGCATGCCGTTGCAATCGCCGCCGCGACCGATACCCAGGTCGAGGCGCTCGCCTGAGATCCAGCCGTCAACGTATGTACCACAGATTCGGTCACCCAACTTAACGCGACGTACATCCGAGCCGATGGCGGTTACCTCGCCGGCGCCGTCCGACAAGGGTACGATGCCTGCTTGTACCAAGGGGCCGAAGAAGCCGTTCGCGATCATCAGGTCGCGTGCATTAATGGCACTGGCGTGAACCCGCATCACAACTTCCCGCGGGCCAGGCTCGGGAGCGGGAACATTGACTTGCTTCAAGCCATCCGGCCCGGTGAAGGATTGCAGCTCGAATTGCTTCATGTCCGCGATAGAGTAAAGACTAAATTGAAGGGCCTAGAAACTGTTGCTTAGCCCAGCCCAGTTCGAACGGTGTGATGGCGGCGGCGGCGAAGCGCAGACGCGTGTACCGCCAGCCCGCCGGTGTACGTGAGTAGTCGTTGACGTACTTGCCTAGCGTCCACAGCGCTTGACTCGCGCCGCGATCGGGCGGTGTCGTAGATGTCACGATCGCATGCCACTCGCCGTGGGCCGAGTCTCCGTCCACGACGATCAGCGGATTGGTCACGTAGTGAACGATGAAGGGGATTGCCTGGAAGCTGCGAAATAATTCCGCGATGGCTTCACGCCCCTGAGCGCACCCGGGGGGGCCTTCCCAAATGCCGTCGTCGACGAACAGATTAGCCACGGCTAGGGGTTGGCAATGAGTGGGGCCTTGCCATCCTCCATCGTTCAAGTCCACATAGCGCGCTTGCAGTTGGGCGATTTCATGCTGGTCTTCGAGAATACGCAAGCGCTCTTCCAACGTTCGTTGCATTGAGCCTCCTTCGACAATGGATAAGCTACGCATGAATCCGTTCGCAAAGCGGCGCCCTACGCAACGGCGCGACCGGTCTCGCCGAGACGATGCACGGTGAGCTGCGCGCCCTCGTGCCAGGGGTAGACGGTTTCGACGACGCGCCGATATGAGTAGCGGCAGATTCGCCACTGACCGTGTTCCTTTCGGTAGTGGTCGTGGATGATTCCGCTGCCGTCCATCACCGTATTCGACGGCACGTGTAGCGCCCAGTCTTGGAAATACCAGATGCCTTCGGCCGTATCGGGCCCGGTCAGAATGATCTCCGGCATGTGGCCGAAGTGGCGGGCGGCCGACTGCGAATTCAACGCACTCGCGACTGCTTCAATAAAGTCCTCGCGGTTGTTGAACTCGAAGTGATAGTTGCCGCCTTTGAGGTCGGTGACTAGGTCCTCGGTTAGCAGGCTGCGAAACAGGTCATAGTCACCGGTGTCCATCGCGCGAAAGTAGCGGGCACGCACTGCCTTGATGGCTTCGATATCCTCTGCGTTGAAGTTGCTCATCGCGGTTTCTCCATGAATCCACGTGGTTAACAGGATTAGCGTCGATCTTCAAGAATCAGGTCTGCGGCTCGCCAAGCCATTGCCATCACCGGGCCGTTGGTATTGCCGGAGGGCATGGACGGCATCACAGAGCAGTCCATGACGCGCAGACCTTCGTCGCCATGTACTCGTAATCGCGAATCGACCACGGCCGCTGCATCGCCAGCGGGGCCCATCTTGCATGTGCCCACGACGTGGTAGCCCGGTGTGCCGAAACGCTGGTACTGATCGATGATGTCCTCGTCCGTTTGCACGTCCGCGCCGGGCCGAGTTTCCTCGGCGATGTACTTTGCGATCGGAGCTTGACCCATCAGCTTGCGCTGAAAGCGAAACATACGAACCGTCGTCTCGCAATCGTAGGTGGCAGACAGGTAATTGGGACGGATGATCGGAGGAGCGGCCGGATCGGGAGAGCTGAGCCTGATGCTGCCTTGACTCTGCGGCCTCAAGACATACGTAAAGCAGACCATGCCGTGTTCTCGCTCGAACGCCAGCCGCGGCGCGGCCAGATCGAGCGAGAACGGGGCCATCACGATTTGAACGTCGGGCCGATCGAGCGACGGATCGCTGCGTAAGAAGCCGCTGCAATCGAACGAGCCGGTGGCGAGAAGCCCCGTCCTGCTCGCCAGGTAGCGCAGTGCGTTTTTTCCTAGCCGCCAACCGCTGTACTGACGGTTCGCGCTGAGCTCGCGATTGAGGCGGTATTGGGTCAGCAGAAGGCGGTGCTCGCGCAGGTTCTTCCCGACACCGGGCAAGTCGACGGCACAGCGAATGCCCAGATCCTGCAATTCAGTGCCGCAACCCACGCCCGAGCGTTGTAACAGTAGCGGTGATTCGAGCGCACCTGCACTTACGATGATTTCGCGGCGGGCTTCGAAAGTCAGCGCTTCGCCATTGCGGCGCCCGATGACTCGCTTGGCACGCCGACCAACGAAGGTGATCGTCTCGACCATCACGTTCGTTTCGACAATGAGATTGCGCCGCCAGCGAACGGGATGCAGGAATGCGACGGCGGCACTTTGCCGCCGGCCACCCGAGATCGTGGTCGTATTGTGGCCGATTCCTTCTTGATCCGGGCGGTTCAAATCATCACGTCGAGGCAGCCCCATAGCCTCGCCCGCAGCGACAAAGGCTTTCGTCAACTCGCTGGCGGGCATCACAGAGAGTTTCAACGCGCCGGACTTGCCGCGCACCCCATCGTCTCCCATTGAATGACATTCGATTCGACGAAAGGTCTCGGACATGTTGCTCCAGCTCCAACCCGGGTTGCCGGCGGTTTCCCAGTCGTCGTAGTCCTGCGGTTGGCAGCGTACGTACAACATGCCGTTGACAGCGCTAGTGCCGCCAAGGGTCTTGCCGCGAATCCACGGCTCGCCGCCGTGTCCAGCGGCTTCGTCCGCCGTGGTCTGGTAATGCCACATGTAACGCGGATCCGACGAAATCTTGCCGTAACCTTTGGGCATGTGGATGAGCGGATTCTTGTCTTCCGGTCCGGCCTCGATCAGCAACACGTCGCACTGCGGGTTTTCCGAAAGCCGGTTCGCCAGCACGCAGCCGGCCGAACCGGCTCCGATGATGATGTAGTCGTAGGATTTCATGGGTGGCCAAGAGCGGGCAATATCGCTGTCGATCCGATCAACTTTCCCAGACAGCGAGCAACTCGTCGCTGTGAACAACGCTGGCGAGCACGGGCATCGTATTGCGTAGCACTGCCTCGGCATACTCGTCGGGCACCCCGGCCACGCAATCGCGCGGGATCACGACCCGGTAGCCCAACGCGACGGCCTCGGCACACATCGCGATCAGGCCGACGTTGAGTGAGACGCCGGTAGCTACGACGGTTCGAATGCCGAGATTGCGCAATGTGATGTCCAACGACGTGCCGGTGAACGGAGACATGCCGTGGTAGCGGCCCGAGACGATGTCCTCCCGCCGTGCGGCCAGTTCGGGCACGATCTCGACATCCGGTGTGCCCTCGATCATGCCATCTGCCTTCGCGCTGCGCGCAAGCATCGGGCAGTTGGTTGCCGAGCCCTTGCGGTCTGCGCGATGTAAAGCGTTGCAGTAGGCGATCTGCACGCCTGCATTCCTAGCGGCGGCGATCAATCTGGCGAGTTGTGGCACCACCCCGCGATTCGCTACAGCATGCACCAATGGCTCGATCGGACTGAGATCTCCGACGACGCCGCGCTGCATTTCCATGCAGAGCACGGCAGTCGAGGGCGGCGACAGGTGTGACTTCAAGTCGATGGCCATAGCATCCCCTCAGCCTATCGAAATGCCTGTGTCGACGGACAGACAGGCGCCGTGCAAGGACGGCGACAGGTCCGAGGCCACGTACAATATCAGGCGCGCGACATCGTCGGGCTGCGATGGCGCTCGCATATTGCAGAAACGCTGGACCAAAGACATGTCGATGCCTTCGGGCAGTTCGGTGTGGCGTCCCATGTCCGTATCCATCGCGCCTGGCGCGACCGCGTTGATTCGGATGGGTTGGTGCATGAACTCCATCGCCATGCAACGCGTCATGTGGATCAGGCCGGCTTTCGACGTCGAGTAAGGCACCAGGTAAGCCTGAGCTTTGAGGCCGCCTGAAGAAGCGACATTGACGATGTTGCCTCTCGTTTGAAGCAAGTGCGGGATCGCCGCTTGGCAGAGGTAGAACGGCCCGCTCAGATTGACGGCCAGAGTACGGTTCCAGTACGCCTCGGACACGTCGCCCGCACTGCACAGCCCAACGATGCCCGCAACGTTGCATAAAGCGTCAAGACGCCCATAGCGTTCGACGGTAGCAGCAATCGCTGCATCGCAGTTTGCTTTCGCGGATACGTCCACAGCCTGGGTCATGCATCGGCGGCCCATTGCTTCAATCTCGGAGCGCACTTCGGCCAAGCCGTCCTCGTTGACGTCGAGTAAGCTCAGATCGGCGCCATGCTCGGCGAATAGCAGCGCTGTCGATTTGCCCAATCCCGACGCCGCGCCGGTGACAAAGACCGCCTTCCCCTCGAATGAAATCCTCATTTCTGGGCCTGTTTCATTTTGATGGCGAGATCGACGGCGGCAAGTCCCTCGACCGCCAGGCCATAGCCGAGGCCATCTTCGAGCAGACGTTTCCAGCGCATCGTGAAGCAAGTTCGGGTATAGCGCACCGTCAGCGGGGGCTTTTGAAGGATTTGCAACGCAAGCTCCTTCGCCCGGGGCAAAAGCTGGCCGGGCTCCACGACCTCGTTGACCACGCCGAGCGCCAACGCTTCCTGAGCGTTTAACGTCTGTCCGGTAATCAGGAAGTAGCGGCCGCGGTTGCTGCCGAGCAGTTCGGTCCAGACGATATGGACGCCATCGCCCGGTACGGTGTAATAGGGAAAATGGGGGAAATCCTGGAACGTCGCGGTGGACGAGGCCAACGTGACGTCGGAAAGCACGGCTAGTTCTGCGTGAATGGTGGCAGGTCCATTGACAGCGCCGATCACGGGCATCTCCAGATCCAGCAGGTTGCGCAGCAGGCGCTTGCCTTCGGAATGGACGGTCTCGAAATCACTGGGCGTGTCCATCGGCTTGTCCCAGTTGATCTGGTTGATGAATGCGTCGCCGGTGCCGGTGATGATGACGAGACGGTTATCACGGTCGCGTCCGATATCGTAAAACGCGTCTGTCCAATCGGCATGATGTTGAGATTGATAGACCACGGGGCCGCCGTTGGAGTGTAGACGCATAACGAGGATGCCGTTGTCGTCTCGTTCAAAAGCGATCGTCGGGTATTTATCGAAATATGCAGGCCTCACGTGACTCCTCCGAGAATGATGGGCGTCGATTGCGTAACGGCATTACGCAGGCTGCGGGTCACATGCCGGCCTAGCGTCGCCGCGAGTGGTTCGAAAATTGACACATCGTCAGTAATGCTCGATACTACCTTGGCTGTTCCAGTGCGTGCAAGCGGGTATTTCAACAGGAGGCAGTGATGAACAAGTCTGTCGAGCCGGCGCTCGGCTCGAACGCCGATGAGGCATTGATTCCTAAGGCGCCTTATCTGTCACAGGAATTTCTGCAGCTCGAGAAGACGCGTCTATGGTCCAAAGTTTGGCTCATGGCTTGCCGCGAAAGCGATGTGGCACAACCGGGCAACTATGTTGTATTCAACGTCGCCGACGAGTCGATTGTCGTCATGCGTGACGTCGCGGACGGTGTGTTGCGCGCGTTCTTCAACATTTGTCAGCACCGCGGTCGTCGATTGCTGTCGGGGCAGGGCAGCGTCAACAAGCTGGTCTGCAAATACCATGGCTGGCGCTGGAACACCGACGGTACCAACGACGAAATCATCGATCAAGCTGATTGGGGCGGGACGCTGTCGAAGGACGACGTCGCACTCAAGCCGCTCAAGCTCGATACTTGGGGAGGCTGGGTTTTCGTGCATATGGACGCGGACCATCCCCAGTCTCTGCAGGACTGGCTGGCTCCCGTGGTGCATGCTTTCCGCAACTACAGGTTCGAGGAATTCAGCCCCGTGTGGATGCGCTCGGTTACGCTGCCGTGCAACTGGAAGGTGGCGCTGGACGTCTTTATCGAGGGTTATCACGCACAGACGGCACATCGGCAGTTCAATCCGGTTTCTGGTGACAACCGTTGGACGGCGGTGGCCCATGGTGTGCATTCCATGTTTCATTCAAGGGTGATTCCGGTGCTCGGGGATCCGTCGCCGAACATCAAAGCCCTCCAGGGCCTGCCGGAGGACGAATCGCTGTTTCTCGATGCGAAAGATCGAGCCCAGAAGATTCATACCTATTTCATGCTGCTTAACCGCGACACTGGCGCCTTGTTTACCGAGCGCAAGGTCCGAGCGATGGCCCGGCTCGCGAATGAGCTGCCGACAGACGCATCCTACATGGATACGCTGCTGGCGATGGACCGTCTGCACCGGGAGGAGGGCAAGAAAGATGGCCTGAACTGGGATCAGTTCACGCTTGAGGATGTCGGTGCCGTCGGCCTGGACTGGAACATCTTCCCGAATATCGCGTTTCTGCCCCAAGAAGACGGTGCCCTCGTCTACCGAGCTCGCCCGAATGGTAACGACCCGGATTCCTGTGTTTTCGACATCTATTCGCTCGAACGCTTCGCACCAGGCAAGGCGCCTAAGCCGCAGGTGGAAGTCATTCGAGACTGGCGGGATACAAGCTGGCCCCGCGTCTTCGTTCAGGACTTCGAGAATCTGAATGAAATCCAGCAGGGGATGAAGTCGCAGGCATTTACCGTCGGTCGCGCCAACCCGATTGCGGAGCTGACCAATATCAACCTGCATTATCACGTTCGCCGCTACGTACTCGGTGGCGAGAACTGACGAGTCCAGTGGCCTGCCGTGCTAACCCTGCAGGAGATTTCCGACCGGCTCGAGATCCAGCAACTGGCTGTCGATTATGCTCACGCGATCGACAGTCGATGCTTCGATTTGCTCGATCGCGTATTCACCCCCGATGCCTATATCGACTACAGGGTGTTCGGTGGCATTGACGGCCGATACCCTGAGGTCAAGCTTTGGCTCAGGGATGTTCTTTCAGCAGCCCCGGCCTATCAACACCTCGTTGGCAACTTCGACTTGAAGATCGACGCGGACCGAGGGTGCGGCCGCATCATGTGTCTGAACCCGGTCGGGGTTCCAGTCGATGAGGGGAAGCGCGGTATGCGCATGGCGTTCTACGCTCTCTGGTACATGGATACCTATATACGTACTGTCGATGGTTGGCGTATCTCCTCTCGCATGGAGGAGAAGGCCTTCGATCCCTGGTATCGGGGGTGAATCGGCCCGGCCCGCGAGGCGCTCGACCGATCCACTGAATAGGCGGGGCGATCGCCGCCACACCACAACATGAGGAACGCGGATATGTCCTTGGTACTTTACGAAGTAGACAGTCAGGTTGCGATTCTTACCCTTAACCGTCCCGATCAACGCAACGCCCAGAATCCCCCCTTGCTCGAAGAGCTGGACGCGGCGTTCGATCGCGCGATCGCCGACGACGACGTGCGCGTCATCGTGTTAAATGCCGCCGGCAAGCATTTCTCGGCCGGACACGATATCTCGCCCGACGTACTCACCTACGAGCCCTGGGCGAGCATGTTCTCTGATGTAGAGCGCACCGGGCTGCTGCGCATGTATAACTGGGAGACGAAGCACTTTCTCGGCTACGCGCGGAAGTGGCGCGAATTGCCGAAGCCCACCATTGCGTCGGTGCAAGGAGCCTGTATCGCCGCGGGGCTGATGCTCGTGTGGCCTATGGACCTGATCGTCGCCGCCGACAACGCGAAGTTCAGCGACCCCGTGGTGATGATGGGATGCGGTGGTGTCGAATACCACGGCCACACCTGGGAGCTCGGTCCCCGCAAGGCCAAGGAAATGCTGTTCACAGGTGCATTCATCGACGCTCACGAAGCTCACCGGCTCGGGATGGTCAATCGCGTAGTTCCGCTTGAGCAGTTGGGCGCTGAAACGATGGCCCTGGCTCGTCAAATCGCGCAGCGGCATCCTCATCCGCTGCTGATGGCCAAGCGAGCCGTCAATCAGACAATGGATATCATGGGCATGGATGCCGCCGTCAAAGCGGTGTTCGATATTCACTCGCTGGGTCATGCCAATGCGTGGGCCACTTGTGGCCAGCCCACCATCGCCGGCTTGGCAGAGATGGCGCCGGCCAATAAGGCGGCGCGGCAGACAGCGGATTAAAGTCGCCTCGCTAGTGTCCCGTTCCGTTGTTAACTGACCTATGTTCACGTAGGATGCTGATATCAACGGAACGGGAGATATCAGCATGGTGATGGGGCGACCGAAGGCGGAACTCGTGCTGACCGAAGATGAACAA
>NZ_JAYMRZ010000028.1:0-122654 GCF_038900715.1 Paraburkholderia phymatum
CAGGCCCACGTACTTGCTAAACTGGTTCATGGCCTGCCCCCTCAATGCGGCTCTGAGCCGCGGTGTACCCCACCTCAAGCTTAATCCGCGTACCTTGAGGCGCGGCAGGTCCATACATGATGTCTAGTCCCAAGGCATCAGTTAGATTGTTGACCTCAATCTGGATGCTGTAAAAGATGATAAGCATGAGCACAAGGTCCGGTGTACCGATCGGATCAAGGTCGTATACGCCAATCCGATTCCGCGAAAGCCACGATTCTGCGATGATTTCGCCACGGCGCCCATGAGGCTCAGGACAACCGCGGCCGCAAGGGACAGCACCGACAAATCGTTTGTACGGACAGTACCGGCCAGCAGCGGGCCAAATCCGAATAAAAACACACTGGTCTCCATGCTTGTTGTAGAGAGCTAACGGCTAGTGGTAGGCCGCGCAAGTCTTCCATGCGGTCACCAATCAGTCAGCCGGACAGCAAAGGGAATTCAGGCGGGCCGAAAGGATCATCCCCCTTGGCGCGCGGTCCCTTCCATAAGGCTAGTGCGAATAGAACCGACGTGGGGCAGCAAATCGGCCAGCTTTTTGCCGCCGAATTCCGTATGAGGTGATCTTTGGCGCTGAGTGGTCCTCCTGCGGGTCACGAACAGTCGCCTCCGCTGCCCAGACCGCGAACAGTGATACATACCCGGATGGTCTTCCGGAGCCGACTAGAGCAAGGTTCACCGTTGGTCTAACACCGCCTTGGGGGCATTAGCCGCCAATGGATGTGCTCACCATCATCGGGTACCGATTCTCAGGCCAAAGGTTTTCGGGATAGCCGCGGCGACTCGAGGTAACAGTCGTGACGTCTTGCCAACTTCCTCGTCTTCTTCGCATCGGAGAATACCCCAGCGCACAAAGCGTCCGCCGACATATCGAAGAGGCTCGGGCGGCAGCGCTCGTGGTTCACGCGTACAGAAAGGTAGCGAACTCCATTCGTCTTTTGACTTCAGAACGAGCGAAGCAAGACATTGCCCTCCAATGTATGTCGGATTAACGCCATGCCCCGAAAATCCGCAGGCGTAGTGGACGCGGGTTCCAGGTAACGTTCTAAAGAACGGTAGCCGGTCAAACGAGATATCGATGCCACCGCCCCACGTTCTGTCAATCTGAACGTCTCTGAAAGCTGGCAACAGGCGACGAAGGCCGCGCTCCGCACGTACTGCCGACGCCAGGTCTGTAGTCAGCCGTGGATCCGACGTATTTCCCCCAAAGCCGATTGGACCTGAGCCCGAACCCATGAGGATCCGTCCATCGATAGTCTTCCGAAAGTAGTGGACGAACATTCGCAAGTCAGCGATGCCTTCCTCGCGCTTCCAGCCCATTAGACTGATTTTCTCCGGTGCCGGTTGCGTCATTAATGCGTAGGATGAGAACACGGTAAGGTATGGGACGATCTCCCTGCGCTTCGCGAGTTCGATGTTGGTCGCGAGCACCACTTCCTTTGCGATGATTTCACCGTTAGGGGTGGCAACGCGATTGAGCGTTCCCTGGTCGAGCCGGATCATCGGCGTGCCTTCGAATACCTTCACATCGGCAGCAATCGCCGCAGTTCGCAACTGGCGCGCGAGACGTGCTGGTTGGACAGTCGCGCCCTCGGGGAAATATACGCCTCCCCGGAAAACGGGCGATCCGCAAATCTCCCGTACTTCTTCGGCCGTCAGCGACCGTACGGTGTCCGGTACGCCGAGTTGCCGTGCCGTATCAAGGTATGCTGCGATCTGGGCATCTTGCGCCGGTGCTGCGGAGACGCGCATATGACCGTTTTCACGCCACCATACGTCGCGACTAGGCTCGGTAGCAAACAGCCGAATAGCGTCCTGAGCCCGCGCGCCAGCTCTTGCAACCGCCAACGCCGCATCAGGGCCAATGTTCGCCGCGATTCCAGTGAGAGACGGCCAGTACCCGCTGACCTTCCCACCATTTTTACCGCTCGCTCCCGAACCGCACTGGGACGATTCAATGAGAGCGACGATGAGATGTGGGGCGCGCTCCTTGACGGCCAGCGCAGTCCACAGTCCGGTATACCCGCCACCGACGATCACTACGTCAACCGTGAGCACGCCGGTAAGGGCTGGCGCCGCAGGTTGTACACCCTCGCTCCGCAGCGCTTCCTCAAACCACCATGATGGATCATGCGGAGCTTTTCCCTGCAGATTCATTGGCCCTTCCCTCTGATAAACGAATATCGCTCTCGCAACATCACCCGCGTCCTCTTCATATAACCGCTTGGATCTGAATCTCGACGAGGATGTCTTCCCCGGCCAATTTTGATTCTACCGTCGCGCGCGTGGGGGATGTTCTTTATCGACCCAAGCTTCCCATACTTCGTTTAGCTCATTGAAGGCGCTAACATCTTTGAGCCAGATATTCGCGACAGCAATACGCGACTTGGCGCTGCCTGCGGCCAGCAGATAGTTATCGATTTGTGCAAGGATATCTGCCACCTGCTCCTTGATTCCCCCTGTAGTATCCTTGGCCGTTAGGCCAGAAAAAAGGCGAATCCATTCGCGATCAATACCTTGCTCAATAGGCCCGTACTCTCCAGACGGCGAATCATGAAACCTCCTCTTTCGTTAAAAGTTCTGATGTAGCGGCTTACTCTAGGACGCTGCACTGTGCACACGCCCGACATCAATCGTTGTCTCGATTCGAATGCCTAAAGTTTTCCGCTCCGAGTCACCGAATGACTTTCACACTTCTGACGCGTCGCGCTGCCTGTAGCCCCATAGCGCGAGTATATGCAAACCAGCAGTACCGCTATCGTGACGCGCGCCCCCACACGCGGTCAAATGTCAATACAATCGATACCTATACCATTTCCTTATAGGTGGCTCAATGAAGCTCCGACAAATCGAGGCATTTCGTGCAGTAATGGAGTCAGGGTCAATGACCGGTGCAGCGCGCGACCTGCAGACAACCCAGCCCAACGTGAGCAGGCTGATTGCGCAGTTGGAGAATGAAACACGCCTTGTCCTGTTTGATCGCGCAGGCGGACGCTTGCTGCCACGGCCGGAGGCCAAAGCTTTGTTTCGCGAAGTTCAGCGCGTTTTTGTGGGGCTAAAAAGCCTGACGTACGCGGCAGATACCATCCGTAACCTCGGAAGCGGTCGCCTCCGCATCGGGGCCGTGCCGGGTATTGGACTCAGTTTCCTTCCTAGGGTCGTTGAACGTTTCAAACGGACGAGACCGGGAGTCAGCATCTCTATCCATACGAACTCATCGATCACGGTGGAGCAGTGGGTCTCGTCCGAGTTTTGCGACGTCGGAATCGTGGCGTTCGTTTCAGGGGCGGCGACGTGTCAGATTACCCGGTTACCGGACGCTCAGGCACTTTGCATGGTTCCGAAAACGCATCGGCTTGCTCGACGCACTGCGATTAACGCAAGCGACCTTCGCGGGGAGGAGTTCATCTCCATGTGTCAAGGCGATGGTTCGCGGGAAAACATTGATCAGTTGTTTGAAGAAGAAGGAGTTGAACGCAAGCTAACACTCGAAGCACAGTACAGTGCTACGTGTTGTGAGATGGTGAAACTCGGTATGGGTGTCACGTTGGTTCATCCACTCGTTGCAACAGACTTCGTCGGCCAGGGAGTGAAGGTTCTTCCTTTCTCGCCACCCCTCTGTTACCACAGCTTTCTTCTTTATCCGCCACATGATGTCGCCCCGCAACTCGTTAGCGAGTTTGCAACTCTGCTGCAATGTGAGATAGAACGCGAGCTGAAAATCTGGAACGAATAAGACGTGGATGAAGCAAGAAGGCTAGTCAGTCTGGCCGCCTGTTTTTATCAGGGTTATCGTAGGAAACCGTGGAGGGCTAGAGTCATCTCGTTATACAGAAGTGGCGCAGTAGCAGACGTTTGTCCGAAAGCGCATTGAGCGATGCGCCGGCGTGACGGGGGTTGTTAACGGCCGGAATTTCGCGTTTACTCTCGACTTTTCGTTGCGACACGACGTCGCCTGCAGAAGTTGTTCCCACGGCAACGGAGGGAACCAACCGTGTCACCGGTTGAATCCAGGAGCCTGAATAAAGCGCGGCTCTGACAACGTAACGAAGCACCGTACGGTGCGGGGTATCAATCGCGAGAGGCATACCCTTCTGGCAGCCACGCGCCGGTGAAGTGCCAGATAGTCGGCAGGGTGAAAACATTTGAATCTGCGATAAAGATCGTGACGAGAAACAAGCGGAAGTGGCTACTACGCTTGCACCAAAACGGTAATGGAGGCGGGAACAGCGTCTCGAAAATGCGCTTTCGTGACCCACATGCCTCCCGGTCAATAGCAGGCACCTAACCCGACGTACTTTTGCAAGCGGAACGTGGAAACCCCGTATCGCTCCCTATATGGGGACAGCAGGCTGCAAGGTCTGCCCATGGCGGTGCGGGCACAGGAACGGGGAGAAAGCGAATGCCCGGCTGTAATGGACGGGATACGGGTTGCAACATCACCCGACGCGAAAGCGGGCAGACTTCCTCATGGTCTCTCGTCACCAGAGAGTTTCCAGAACCATCTTAACGGAGGGAAAGCAAATGAGCGCTGCAACACAGGCGCGTGCGCCTTCTGGCGTGACGTGGGACGGCATCAATTGGGCCAAGGTCCAACGGCATGTAAGAGGGCTGCAGACGCGTATGGTGAAGGCGTCACAAGCTGGCCGCCATAACAAGGTGAAAGCCTTGCAATGGCTGCTGACCCACTCGTTCAGCGGCAAGGCGTTAGCTGTGAAGCGGGTGACTGAAAATCAAGGCAGGAACACCCCGGGAGTGGACAAGGCCATCTGGAAAACACCGGGGGCAAAGACCAACGCGATTGCGTCGTTGAAGAGGCGGGGCTACTCGCCCCTTCCGCTTCGGAGAGTATTGATACCGAAGAAAAACGGCAAGACGAGGCCGCTCGGTATACCTGTGATGACGTGCCGCGCCATGCAGGCGTTACATCTGCTGGCGCTGGAACCCATTGCGGAGACCACCGCCGACCTGAACTCCTATGGGTTCAGGCCGGAGCGCTCAACCGCGGATGCCGGGGGACAGTGTTTCGTCTCGCTTGCGAAAAAGGCAAACGCGCAATGGGTGTTAGAGGCCGACATTCAAGGCTGTTTCGACAAAATCAGTCACGACTGGATGCTCGCCCATATCCCCACGGATAAGGTGATCCTCAAGAAGTGGCTCAAGGCGGGATTCGTGTACCGGAACGAGCTCTTCCCGACCGAGGCAGGTGCCCCGCAAGGGGGAATTATCAGCCCTGTCTTGGCTAACATGACGTTGGACGGTCTCGAAGCCAGGCTGGCGGAGAAGTTTCCGCAGGCACGGCGGGCAGGTCTGAAAATGAACATGGTGCGTTACGCGGACGACTTCATTATTACAGGCAGTTCGAAGGAATGGCTGGAACAGGAGGTTAAGCCCGCAGTGGTTGAATTTCTGGCGGAACGCGGGTTAGTGCTCTCGCCAGAGAAGACCCGAATAACGCATATCAGGGACGGGTTTGACTTTCTCGGATGGAACATTCGCAAGTACAACGGCAAGCTGCTCATGAAGCCGTCCAAAGCGAACGTCAAAGCGCATCTTGACAAAATCCGTGAAGTCATCAAGGCCAACAAGACGGCTAAACAGGCAAACCTGATAAGGCTGCTCAATCCAGTATTACGTGGATGGGCGAATTACCACAGCCATGTAGTCGCTAAGGAAACCTTCGCTCGGGTTGATACCGATGTCTGGTCGATGCTATGGCGATGGGCGGTAAGACGGCACCCCAACAAAGGAGCCAAATGGGTCAAGGAGAAGTACTTCAAGGCCCGAGGTACCCGGAACTGGGTATTTACCGTCAAAGAAAAACAAGAGGACGGAACGACACGGGAGCTTACCCTGCTGCAAGAGTCGGACACGCCAATACAGCGGCATGTCAAGATCAAAGCCAACGCGAATCCGCACGACCCAAAATGGGAACAGTACTTCGAGTCCCGGTGGGGCAAGAAAATGCTGAACTCGTCAAGAGGCCGTGTGAAGCTTTACCGCGTCTGGCTCAGGCAGGACGGCCTGTGTCCTGACTGTCAGGAACCTATCGCAATGGGCACCCGCTGGGATGTCCGCCACATTGTGAAAAGAACCGAAGGCGGATCGGATTCAGGCAGCAATCTCGAACTACACCATCCCAATTGCCGTAGAAATCGGTAGTACTCCAGCCAGAAATACAGTCGTGACACCGGGTACCGAAAGGTGCCTTCGTAGAGGCTTGAGCCGTGTGGATCGAAAGACCCATGCACGGTTCTAAGGGGGCCGGGCGCGGGTAACCGCGTCGGGCTACCCGGCAATGCAGATTCGTAATGAGCCGGGAGCGTGGGTGGACGAGGAATTTGAAACACTGGATCTGGGTGACCCGAGGCGGGATCGTCGCGCGAAGGAATTACTAAAGCGGTTTGCCGCACGTCCGACGGTCAGTATTCCGGGTGTCTGTGAGGGCTGGGCCGAGACCATGGCGGCATACCGCTTTCTGGGCAATGAGCACATCGACTGGCGCGACATGATGCAGCCGCACTGGGAGCGCACCGCTGTGCGCATGGGCGAGTCACCGGTAGTCCTGTGCGTGGCTGACACGACCGAGCTGAACTTCAACGGCCAGGACATCGAGGGGGCCGGCCCGCTCAGTTACGAAGCGCAGGTGGGCATGTATCTTCACGCGACCTATGCGGTCACACCGAATCGCGAGGCGCTGGGTGTCATGAACGCCTGGATGTGGGCGCGCGAGCCGCGCGACGAAAACGGCCGGCGTGGCGGCGTATGCGAGAGCGTTCGATGGATCGAAAGTTACGAGATCGTCGCGCAGCAGGCGGCAGTCATGCCGGGCACGCGGCTGGTATATGTGGCCGATCGCGAAGGTGATATCGCCGCGCTCATGCAGCGTGCGCAGGAGTTGGGCGAACCGGCCGACTGGTTGATCCGCTCCCAGCACAACCGCGCACTCAAGGGCGAAGCAAAACTGTGGGAGACGGTACACGCGAGCGAGGTGCTCGGTCAAATCAGCTTCGTGCTGCCCGGGCGGGGTGGCCAGAAGGCGCGTGAAGTGACGCAGGAGCTGCGAGCACAGCGCGTGACGCTACCCGGGCGCGGCGACGTCGAGCTGAGCTGCATTGAGGCATGTGAAGTGAATGCGCCCACTGGTGTAAAGCCCGTCGTCTGGCGCCTGCTGAGCAATCGCGAAGTGCCCGATGCACATGCGCTCACCGAACTGATTGACTGGTACCGCGCGAGGTGGGAGATCGAGATGTTCTTCAATGTGTTGAAGAACGCCTGCCGGGTTGAAACGTTGCAGCTCTCGCAGATGGAGCGCGTGGAGAAGGCGCTTGTGCTGTATATGGTGGTGTCCTGGCGTATCGCACGGCTCATGCGGCTGGGCCGGACCTGCCCGGACCTGGATGCTTCGTTGTTCTTTGAGGCTGACGAGATACACGGCGCTCACGTGCTCTCAAAGAAACCCCGCCCGAAAAAGCCACCGACGCTTAACCAGATGATACGGATGATCGCGTCACTGGGTGGATTCCTCGGACGCAAGAGCGATGGTGAACCCGGCGCGAAGACACTGTGGATTGGCATGCAGCGTGTCATGGATGTGGTGATCACCATCCAGATCCTGCGCGACGGGTACGACACTTCTGTATAACGAGATGGGCTAGAGTAGCCGCCTTCGCAATCAGCACAGGCGGCTAGCACGCGAAGACGTTGTGGGGCCTGTGCCCATAGCTATCCCGGTAACGCTACAACACGCGACTCGTTGGCAAGCATGCGCGCTCGATGCAATCACACGCTGCGGTCGAATACTTTAGTATGTTGCTCCCCCAGAAGGTCAGCCGCCGTATACATCATACGTGAAGTACTTTTTGGAGAGCCTGTCATACGTACCGTCCTTACGTATGGCGTCGATCGCGTTATTGATCGCATTCAGAAGAGCCTTATCCTCCTTTCGGACGCCGATGCATACGCCGTTCCCAAATATCGCGGCATCCCTGATTTCGGGCCCCCCAGAAAAACCATAGTCACGACCTTGAGCCGTCTTCAGAAAGCCACCCTCAGCCTGCGGGGCAAATGCAAATACCGCGTCAAGGCGACCGCTCACGAGGTCTGCCCATGCCTGGTCCTGCGTCTGGTACGAAACGATGTCGACACCGTTTTCGCCCCAGTACTTTCTCGCATAAGTTTCCTGCGTACTTCCCTGAAGCACGCCAACGCGCTTTCCGTTGAGAGATTCCACTGTTGCCGCTAGACCGGAGCCACCTTTGACGACCAGTTTCTCGATTGGCGCATATAACTTGTCGCTGAAATCGACGATTGCGGCGCGCTGTGCGTTCTTTGACAGCGAAGAGTTGATTGCATCGAACTTCCTCGCCTGAAGCGCGGCTATGATCCCATCAAAAGAATTTTCAACCCAGACGCACTTGACTTTCATCCTCGCGCAGATCTCATTTCCGAGGTCTATGTCAAATCCGACCGGCCGTCGATTTGGAGACTTGGACTCAAACGGCGGATACGAACTGTCTACGCCGAAGCGGAGCACTTTAGGGTCTTGCGCAGGTGCGCTCGTCGAAAGACTGGTTGCGACGAACGCAAGCAGTATAGTCATAGTCACCTTCATTTTGAATCTCCTCACTGGTCCCCCAAAAGCGGACAAAAGGATTTGCACGGCGACGCGTGGTCGCCGTGATTGCCGCGCGGCTGACTCCTACGATGACCAAAATCCGATCAATTCCGGAAGTGGCGCACCAATTGGAGTCTTCCCGTAACCACGCCCCGATGATCGGACGATGTAGGGGGTGGCAAGCTCATCATGCTCGGCAACGAGGCGTGGCGTCCAATGCGGAAAATATTTGGTGCCTATAAGGAATAGGTATACCCAAGCCGTAGAATGTCGCGAAGATACGTGCGTGCGGTGGTGGATGCGGCGGCGTCGTGCCTTCCTGAACCCCCTTGTAGCTTGATAGTCACAACGGAGGTCACCATAACGCGCAGGGATATAGGTCGACGCATACGACCGACGAAAGTGGCTTACGACCACGATAGACTTCCGCTCTTTTCGCCTCTTTTGAAATCCGAGTGGGTTGTTTTGCGGGTCAAGGGCGGGCGTGAGCCCGGCGTAGCGAACCCTTGAGGCGCCTTGAATCGACAAGCTGGGGCATGGCTGATTGCGGCAGAATGCGGCAACCAGCCATGCAAGACGAAGCGAACAATGACCAATCAACTCTTTGAATCCGCCTTGGGAATCAAGGCTCCGTGGTATGTGCAAGGCGTCGACTTTGATATGGCCAAACGACAGCTGACGATTGCTGTGGACTTTGTCGCTGGCAGTCGCTTTGGCTACCCTGGGCTCGCCGGCGAGCACGCAGTGCATGACACGCAAATCAAGCGGCTGCGCCACCTGAATTTCTTCCAGCACGAGTGTTATCTGGAAGTGAGGGTGCCGCGAGTGCGCTTGCCGGATGGCTCGGTACGGCTGGTCGAGCCGGAATGGGTCGGCCAGATCGACGGTTTCACGTTGCTGTTCGAAGCGCTGGTGCTGATGCTGGCGCAGCAGATGCCGTTTGCCGCTGTGGCGCGCATCGTCAATCTGTCGTGGCACCGGGTGCATGCCATCTGCTCGCGCTATGTGGAACTCGCGCTGGCGTCGGCGAACCTGTCTGACTTGAGCTCGGTCGCCATTGATGAGACCTCGTACCGGCGAGGCCACGAGTATCTGACGCTGGTCGCCGATATGCAGGCTCGGCGCGTCGTGTTCGTCACGCACGGCCGTGACGCGAAGACGATTGAGAGCTTTGCAGCCTACCTTCGCAAGCACCACGGCACGCCTGAGCAAGTCACCTCCGTGAGCATCGACATGTCGCCCGCGTTCGTCAAAGGCGTGGGCGAACATCTGCCCAATGCGCGAGTGACGTTCGACAAGTTTCACATCGTCGCCCATGCGTCCAAGGCGCTTGATACGGTGCGTCGCCAACAACAGAAAGCCGACCCGGAACTCAAAGGGATGCGCTGGACGCTGCTCAAGGACGCCAACAAATTGAACCTTGCGCAATTGACCGACCTCGAGGCGCTGCTCAGGCAGTACACCACTAAGCGAACGGCCCGCGCCTGGTTGTATCGCGAGCAGTTGCGCGAGATTCTCGAACGCAAGCAGATTCATGTCGTCTCTGAGATGTTGCAGCAGTGGTGCACCAACGTCATGCGTTCGAAAGTCGAACCCATGAAGGACGTCGCACGGTTGATTCGTCGACACGTCGACGGCATCGTTGCGTGCACTCAGACTCGAAAGACCAACGGCTTCATCGAAGCCATCAACGGCTTGTTTCAGGCCGCCAAGCGCAAGGCGCGTGGCTATACGCGCTTCGAAACCATGCGAACCGTGCTGTTTCTTATCGCGGGCAAACTCGACTTCTCCGCATTCAACTCGCATGCCCGCTGACGGCCGTTACCCACTGCATTTTCAAAAGAGCCTTATTTTTCCTATGATAAATTAGGATTACTAGCGTATATAGGTTTCTATGAAAGACGTTGCGGAAGCGTGGGACCGTGAATTGGGGGATTGCATGAGAGACTGGCTAGGGGCTGTTTACATTTAAAAATTTGTGTTTACATCCTGTCTTTTGTACAGCGAGACAGGATGGCGCGAACGTTACTGAGCGATGAAGTATGGAAGAAGATCCGGGACATCCTGCCTGGCAAGGAAGGCGATCGCGGCCGAACGGCATCCAACAATCGCTGGTTTCTCGAAGCGGTGCTGTGGATTGCCCGGACTGGCAGTCCATGGCGCGACTTGCCTGCAGAGTTCGGTCGATGGCATACGGTGTACATCCGCTTCTCGCGCTGGCGAAGCAAGGGCGTATGGCAACGGGTGGTGAATGCACTGGCAGGCCACACGGAAATCGAGCACGTCATGATCGATTCGACGATCGTTCGCGCACACCAGCATTCAGCCGGAGCTACAAAAAAAGTGGGCCGCAAGCTCTCGGTCGTTCCCGAGGTGGACTGAGCACCAAGCTGCATCTGGCGATCGATTCGACGGGGCGTCCGTTGCGCCTGATCGTCACTGAAGGGCAGGTCGCCGACATCTCGTGTGCGGTACAACTGGTTGAGCATTTGCGCACGGGAGCGGTTATCGCAGACAAGGGCTATGACTCCGACGCCTTCGTGCAAGCCATTCGGGCTACCCACGCGAAGGTTGTCATCCCGCCACGTTCGAATCGCAAGACAAAGCGCCGCTACGACCGTGGGCTGTACCGTACGCGCAATCTGGTCGAGCGTTTCTTCAATCGCATCAAACATTTTCGCCGTGTATCCACTCGATATGACAAGCTCGCCGACAGCTATCTCGTGTTTGCGTCACTTGCCTGCATATTTGGACCGGTCGTAAATGTGAACATCACCTAGCCTGCTCAGGCGTGCGGAACCGCGACAGCGTTCGCTCGCTTATCTAAAAGGTTGGCTGGGAACAGTCGAGCGAAAAACGGCTGGCAGCTCGCAGAATGGATCGGCGAGGCCACACCCGATGGGGGTGCAGCACCTTCTCGAGCGGGCGCAATGGGATCCCGACGCCGCCCGCAACATCCTTCGCGACTACGTCGTTGAACAATTCGGCGAGCGTGATGCCGTGCTGATCGTGGATGAGACGGGTTTCCTCAAGAAGGGTGAACACTCTGCCGGTGTACAGCGCCAATACAGTGGTACGGCAGGTCGCATCGAGAATAGCCAGATCGGTGTGTTCCTGTGCTACGCAGGCAACGGGGGTAGCGCATTCATCGACCGGGCACTGTATATGCCCCAGTCATGGATAGAAGACCGTCCTCGTTGTCGGGCAGCGGGCGTCCCCGACAACGTGGGCTTTGCAACCAAGCCGCAGCTCGCGCGCCGGATGCTTGAACGGGCACTGGATGCGGGCGTACCCTGTGGCCGGGTCACCGGAGATGAGGTGTATGGCGGTGACCGTCCTTTGCGGCTTTGGCTCGAGTCGCGTGCGCAACCATTCGTGCTGGCGGTTAAGAAGAACGAACCTCTGTGGTGGAAAGGCACCGACCTATGTGCGCCCTGACAAAGATTGCGCAAGCCTTGCCGCCACAGGCCTGGCGCCGTGGCGCCGTCTTTCGGCCGGAATCGGTGCAAAAGGTGAGCGACTGTATGACTGGGCGCTGACGCCGTTATGGCGCTTACAACTGTGCGCCGAGGAACGTCGCTTCGGCCATTACCTGCTGGTGCGGCGCAGTCTCTATGAGACCCGTGAGCACGCGTATTTCATCGTCTAAGCAGCTCGCAGCAAGGTGACCCGTCAGACGCTGGTCAACGTCGCCGGTAGGCGATGGGAAATCGAGATGGGATTTGAGGCCGCCAAAGGCGAATGCGGCCTCGGTCAATATGAGGTGCGTCGCTGGCGGGGCTGGTACCGCCACATCACACTGGCATTGCTGGCGCACGCGGTGCTTGCTGCCCTGAGGGCACAGGCAAAAAAAACAGCTGAAGGTTCACTGCCATTCAGCGTTCAGGAAATCCGCCGGTTACTGTGCCGAGTGATATGGCGAACGCTCCACTCCATTGAGCATGTAATGTCGTGGTCAATATGGCGGCGCCGACACCAGTACCGAGCCCAACAATGCCATCACCGGCGACGCGGCGACGTGCACCCGGCACATCTAGTGGGTAGCCGCGTTCCTTCTCAGAAACGCGGCCCCCGAAGAACTGTACATGCAAGTTTCCCTGCATACAGCTCGAGCACAGCATTAAGCGCCATACTGACGCCGGGCTTGCTATTGCAGCGCGAGCCCTTCGCAAACGTCACATTGTTGATTCGCCTCATTGCTCAGGCGAACGGCGCTGAACCGAAGTCAGACGGGTTACTCACAGGCTTCCCTTCGTAGAAATTCAAATGCTGGCTTGCGACAACTGCACCACGCGGAAGTCTGCACCCTTTCAGGTCAGGGCAAATCTGGAACCCCTATACGACCCACTACAGGTCGTCATTCGCTTTCTCCGCGTTCTCATCCCCGCTTCCCCAACAGCTTCCCTCGCGGTTACCTGCCGCTGCTCCGCTAGACTGAAGCAACGGCGGGAAATCGGGGTTACCACGTTCCCGATCCTGCCGGCCCGACTGTTACCGGGCCTGTCCGTTTAGCGCCCGCCTATTCCCCGATGGCACTTTGGCGACGTGCCCCAAAGCCGTAGGGAAGCAACCGGCCATCCACCTTTTGGTTAGAGCCTGTCAGCAGCTTTGGCTCTGCGTACTTAACGAGGATTTGACGACGGTTCACTTACGTGTTCCGGTATTGAATGTGACAAGGCAGAATCGAGCTTTGCCATCCACTACTATGCCGATTTACGTCCGGCGGACGGCGACACGTGTCGCACACGGCTGTAGTACTAAGTGAAAACGCGATAATTGCACAGTGGTAGCCGCTTCGAAAGAATGTATCGGTAAGCTCGTGCGACCGAACAAAGTGGAAACTATAGGCACGCGCGTGTGGAATGAACGAGTTCACGCTGTACAGACGCCTCATCATCTCTTCCGCACTGCGAAGGTCCCTACCTTTACAGCAATGAGGTGATTCTTATGCTGCATGCCACCTCGGTTGCTTTCACGGCGACCGTGCCCGATATCCTGAAGGTTGCCCGCGACGCCAACTCGGCGACCTACCAGTCGTTCGCGGCATTTGGCATTGCTGCACTGCTTTACCTGACCGTCTCCTTCGCGTTAGTCGTTGTTTTCCGACGTGCTGAACATCACTGGCTCGGCTATCTCAGGCCACGCTCACACTGAATTTGGATGTCCGCGTCAGTATGACTCACCAGTGCTTTAAATGTAACGATAAGCGATCGGAATGTTGAAACGCACTACTCAAGCAGAAGCCTGCAAGCTAGAAGTTCTAGATATCCACAAGCGCTTTGGGAACCATGAGGTTCTCAAGGGCGTGTCCCTGAGCGCTAACAAGGGGGATGTTATCAGCATCATCGGAGCAAGCGGTTCGGGAAAGAGTACGTTTCTTCGTTGCATCAACCTCCTCGAGCGTCCGAATTCAGGGCGGATTTTGGTCGATAGTGTGGCGGTAAAAACGAAAACGGATCAATCCGGCTGTCTCGACATCGCGGACGCGAAGCAACTGGAACATATCCGGACGAAGCTGTCGATGGTATTTCAGCATTTCAATCTCTGGGCGCATATGAATGTTCTTGAGAACGTCATTGAAGCGCCGATACATGTCCTCGGTCTGCCACGTCGCGAAGCGGAAGAGCGCGCGCGTGAGTACCTGGAAAAAGTCGGGCTCACACCGCGCGTAGAGACGCAGTATCCTTCGCGGCGGACAGCAGCCGCGTGTCGCGCTTGCTCGCGCGCTTGCAATGCACCCTGACGTGATGCTCTTCGATGAGTCAACATCTGCGCTCGACCCGGAGTTCGTTAGTGAGGTTCTTAAGGTAATGCAAAAGTTCGCAGATGAAGGGCGCACGATGATTGTTGTTACGTATGAAATAGGGTTTGCCCGCAATGTGTCGAATCACGTTGTGTTTCTTCATCAAGAGCGAACGGAGGAAGAGGGGCCTTCTGAGAAGTATTCGGCAACACTCGAAGCGATCGTCTCAGGCAGTTTCTCTCGGGCAGCCTGAAGTAGGTCGTGGCCGTCAGAGGAGCTACAGGCGGTTGTTGAGATGACGACCACGAATGCGAGAGCAACTGCTCGTCAAGGAATGCGTCCGTACATCCGGCTTCTGATGTGCTGCTACGAGCACGAGCCATCATGGAAGTTTGCGCGCTTGCCCCTCATCGGCCTTCTGGCTTCATACTGCAGCCGCCGCATATATCAGGATCTGCAAGCGCCGGTCCGACCGGTTCGCCATGCTTACCGCTTCTTGCGCAATCGCTAAGAGGGTGAAATTACTTTAGAAGTTACAGGCTGCTACACCACCTTGAAACTATCATTGCTCGTCAATATTGCCCAGGCAATGCGTGCCGTCTTGTTCGCCAGAGCGATTGCCACGTCACTCATGTGACGGCGTTGCATCACGGCTTTGATCCATCGACTATCTGCGTTGGCAGCAGCCGTACAGTATGCCCAAGGAGGGTCAATTCACGAGCCCAGTAATGGGAACCGTGACAGGCCTCGATGCCTACCAGACTTGGCTCCAGCTTTGAGAAGAACTTTAATACGTCAGCGCGGCGCAGCTTCCGCTGTATGACCGCTGTGCCTCTACGATCGACACCGTGTACCTGGAACACGTTTTTCGCAATATCAAGACCGATGGTCAGCGTAGGCATCTCGATTCTCCCGAAAGTGGCTCCGAAAGTGTGCACCCCGGAGGGGGCGGGAGTCCATGCCATCAGCCTTGTTGAGCACTATCGTTGCGTGTGCCCCGGGCCCGGATAGTAACCGCGCAGCAGGACTCCATCCGGATCACGGCGAATACATGCGATGTAGCGCCTGGGGGGTGTTCGAGTTCGCCCGCTGCCGGTCTGACCTGTCGCTATCCTTGCCTTTGCGTCCTGGATTGCGAAGTCACGCTTCTACGAATTTACCTGTTCGCGCTGTTGTCCTACCCTGGCTGGCCCCGTGTTGAGGGAGTGGTGACATGCGAGGGATCGAAGCGCTCGCCCTTGGCCAGAATCGCCCACAGAATGCGCGCGTGCTTGTTGGCGATAGCCACCAGCGTTCGATACCAGCCTACGCGTGCCTGGAGTTGAACGATCCAGCGCGAGAGCCGGTCGGTTCGTCGATGGGCGCTCGTTACCGCGGAGCGCGCGCCCTGGAACAGCGGCATGCGCAGATACGTGTTGCCCTGTTTAGTGATGCGGCCCAGGCGGGTCTTGCCGCCGCTGCTCTTCTGTTTGGGCACCGTGCCGATCCAGGCGGCAAATTGGCGCCCGTTCTTGAAGAGGTGAGCGTCACCGACGTTCACCACCGCAGCGGACGCGGTGAGCGGTCCGATGCCGATGACCGCCATGAGGCGCTGCGCGCTGCTGTCGTGCTTCACGTGCGTGGCGACTTGCGCGTCGTACCAGGCGATTTGCTGGTCGAGGGCCTGCAGGTGTTCCCAGCCTCGCAGCAGCGCAGTGCGCGCGACACCGTTCAGTTCAGTGTCCCCGTCCTCCAGTGCCTCGACGAAGCGCGCACGAAATGCGTCAATGCCTTGCGGCAGGAACACGCCGAACTCCATCAGTTCGCTGCGCAGCCGGTTGATCAGCGCGGTACGCTCCTCGACGAAACCGCTGCGCATGCGGTGCACCACCAGCGTGTTTTGCTGGTCTGCGGTTTTGACGGCCACAAAGCGCATGTGCGGCCGGCCTGCGGCCTCGCAGATGGCCTCCGCATCGAGCCTGTCGTTCTTCACGTGCTTGCCGCCTTTGCGATACGGCGCGGCGAACTGCGGCGCGATCAGCCGAACCTCGTGGCCGAGCTCGCGCGGCTTGCGCCCCCAGCAGTGGGCTGCACTGCACGCTTCCATTGCGACCAGGCACGGCTCAAGGTTGGCAAACCATTCGAGGAATTTCTGCCGCGAGATCGCTTTCCTGACCACCACGCGTTCCATGCTGTCCACGCCGTGTACCTGGATGATGTTCTTGGCCAGGTCCACGCCGATACGAGTAATCTTGTCCATGACTTTCCCCTTCTCCGATGGGTTGCCCAGCACCAACCATCCTGGCATATCGCTATGCCACGAGATCGGGAAAGTCGTTACTAATTCGGATCATGACTGCGACTGGGGGCGAGAATCATGCCGGGCCTGGCTGGTGCCAAATCCTCGATTGTCGAGGAGTGAAGATAGTAACGGGGGCATGTTGGCTCCCCTGTGTGGGAATTAGTCTCTCAGATCGATCCAGGTTGTTTTAAGGTCGCTGTACTTGTCCAGCGCGTGCAGGGACTTGTCACGGCCGAAGCCGGACTGCTTGAGGCCGCCGAATGGCACGGAAATATCCCCATCGGCATAGCAGTTGACCCATACCAGCCCGGCGCGCAACCGACGCGAGAGTCGGTGGGCGCGGCCGACGTTGCGGGTCCAAAGTCCGGCGCCGAGTCCGTAGATTGAGTCGTTGGCGAGGCGGATGGCGTCTTCCTCAGTCGCAAAGCGCTGTACGGCTAGCACCGGTCCGAAGATTTCCTCGCGAACTACCGATAGGTCCTGGCTGGCGCAGTCGAAGATTGTCGGCTCGATGTAGTAGCCACCTGTTTCGCACCGTACCCGCTGGCCACCGGTACGCAGCACGGCCCCCTCGCTGATACCCGCTTCGATATGGCTGAGCACGGCCTGCATCTGTCGTTCATCGACGATGGCGCCGATTGGGGTGTCGGGGTCCAACGGATGACCGGGGGCCATGGCCTTGGCGTGCTTGGCGAGGCGATTCATGAAGGCGTCATGGATGCCTTCCTGTACATAGAGGCGCGAGCCCGCAATGCAGACTTCGCCCTGGTTTACAAAGATGGCCTGAGCGGCTACAAGTGCTGCACGATCGAGATCCGGACAGTCATCGAAGACGATATGTGGAGATTTGCCACCGCACTCAAGCCAGACGCGCTTGAGATTTGAGTCGGCTGAATAGCGCATAAACCGCTTGCCGGTGAGCGTTGATCCAGTGAAGGCCAGGCAATCGACGTCGGGATGCATTCCTAGCGCCTGGCCGGCCACGGCGCCAAGGCCGGGAACTACGTTGAAGACGCCTGGTGGAATACCGGCTTCCGCGGCGAGCGCTGCCAGGCGCAAGGCGCTCAGCGACGACTGCTCGGCCGGCTTGAGCACCACGCTATTTCCCACGGAAAGTGCCGGCGCTACCTTCCATGCCGACATCATCAGCGGGAAATTCCATGGCACGACAGCCGCGACAACACCCAGAGGTTCGCGCGTGATCGTGGCGAGTGCGCCTTCGCCGGTGGGCGCTATCTCATCATAGTGTTTATCCACGGCTTCGCCATACCAGGCGTAGCAGCGTGCTGTCTCGGGCACATCAAATAGCAGAGCGTCACGTACGGGCTTACCCATGTCGAGCGCCTCGATAAGCGCCAACTCCTCGGCATGCCGTTCAACCAGCGCCGCCAGATGTTGCAGCCGCCGCTTGCGCTCACGCGGCGTCAAGCCCGACCAGACGCGAGTCTCGAAGGCACGGCGCGCCGCATCCACTGCGCGATCGACATCAGACTGGCCACAGGCCGCGACGTCGGCCAGCTTGCGCCCATCGATAGGACTGGTGCAGGGGAATGTGGCGCCGTCGGCAGCAGGTGTGTAACGGCCGTCGATGTACGCCAAGCCGTCGAAGCACATCGTGTCGGCCTTGGCTTGCCAGTAGGCGAGGTCGTGAAGTTCCATGGGATCTGCGCGTTTAGAAAATGGTTAGCTGGCGACGCCGGCGCGCGCGAGCATGGCGTCGAGTAGCACGTTGCAGCCGGCTTCAAGGTGCTCCGGTTGCGCCTCCTCGATCTCGTTGTGGCTGACGCCGTCCTTGCATGGCACGAAAATCATGGCGGTGGGATGGACCATCGCCATGTGTACGGCGTCATGTCCCGCACCGGTGACAATGTCCATCGCTGGTAGGCCGCGGCGCATCGCGCTTTCGCGTACCATGCCTACGAGCTCGGTGGCAAAGGGCGTGGGGCGGTTGTACTGCGCCAGCCGTAGGTCGAGATCGACTCCGTGGCGCTTCGCGATCGCGGAGAAGGATTCGCGGAGGTGCTGGTCCATGGCGTCCAGTGTTACGGCATCGATGTGGCGCAGATCGACCGTGAAGTCCACGCGGCCGGGCACAACGTTGCGCGAAGAAGGGTGGACGTTAAGTACACCGACGGTGCCGCGACCGTCTGGCAGATTGTCGTTCGCAATACGAATCACCGTTTGCACGAGTTCACTGGCAGCCAACAGGGCATCTTTGCGCACCGTCATCGGCGTGGGGCCGGCGTGCATTTCCATACCGGTGACGGTGACGTCATACCAGCGTACGCCCAGGGAACCCGTCACGGCGCCGATCACTTTGTGCTCGGCTTCAAGTATTGGTCCCTGCTCAATGTGTGCCTCGAAGTACGCGCCAACCGGACGCGCTCCAACAGGAAAGGTGCCGTCATAGCCGATGGCGGCCAGTTCATCGCGCACGCTCAGGCCGGCACTATCGCGGGCCTCAAGCGCCGTATCTAACGTGAAGCGCCCGGTGAACACGCTTGAGCCCATCATCACGGGCAGGAAGCGCGAGCCCTCCTCATTGGTCCAGATGATGAGTTCAATGGGGGCTTCGGTCTGAATACCCTGTTCGTTAAGGGTGCGTAACACTTCCAGCCCCGCCATCACACCGTAGCAGCCATCGAACTTGCCGCCGGTGGGCTGTGTATCGATGTGGCTGCCGGTCATCACCGGCGGCAGGGCATTGTTTCGACCAGCTCGACGGCCAAAGATATTGCCGATTTGGTCGACATGGACTTCGAGCCCGGCTTCCTTCATCCAGCGAACTACCAGGTCGCGTCCCTCGCCATCAAGCGCGGTCAGTGCCAACCGGGCATTGCCACCTTTCGGCGTAGCTCCGATGCGGGCGAGATCCATCAATGATTGCCACAGGCGTGTGCCGTTGACTGTGAGGTCCTGAGTCGTATGCGGTGTACTCATGGTCTGTGTGCCTATGCGTCAATGTGAGAGGTGGCGGCCTTCTGTCGTGCGTATGCGGCGTCGCGAATTCCGGAGAGGGTTTCGCCGGGTGCGATTGCGTCGGCGTCGTAGCGCAGTTCGATGAGGGCCGGGAGCTTTTCTCTCTCAGCGAACGAGCAGGCTCGTGCCAGCGCTGCAGAGAAGTCTTCGGTGCGTTCGACCACTTCACCGTGACCGCCATAGCTCCGCGCAAGGGCGGCAAAGTCGGGATTGGTGAAGCACAGCGCGATGTCACGGCCTGGGAATTCGCGTTCCTGGTGAGAGCGGATCGTCCCCCAAATGCCGTTGTTGAAAACCAGCACAACGATGCCCACTCGGTACTGGAGTGCCACGCCCAGCTCCTGCAGGTTCATCTGAAAGCAGCCGTCGCCGGCATAGCACACCACAGTGCGCTCCGGGTTTTCGAGCTTGGCTGAGATCGCTGCAGGCAGACCGTAGCCCATGGAGCCTACGGTCGGGGTGAGGCTGGTCCCGGGGCCAGCGTATTCACGATACCGGTGCGGATACAGCGCGTAGTTGCCAGCGCCGACGGTGATGCAGGCATCGCGCGGCAATTGCTCGGCGGCGATGGCAGCGACCTCGTCGAGAGAAAGCGGTCCTTTCGCCGGCAGCGGTTTCAGGCTTGCCATGTAATCGGCGCGTGCCGACCGGACCCAGTCCATGCGCTCCAGTGGTTGCCTTGGTGCAAGTGGAGCCAACGCGCTCGCGAAACTTGCGACGTCTGCAACGATGGCCTGCGTTGGTAAAAAGACGCGACCGAGCTCACTGGCGTCCGGATAGACGTGAATGAGCTTTTGCTTCGGCATCGGGCTTTCGATGACGGTGTAACCGTCGGTAGTCGCTTCACCGAGGCGGGTACCAACCGCCAGGACGACGTCGGCGTCGAGCAGGCGTTGGCGCAGCTCGGGCGTCATCGCCCAGCCGACGTGACCTGCCGCATTCGCGCTCCGTTGGTCGAAGCATTCCAGGCGACGCCACGCCGTACCAACCGGCAACTGGAAGCGTACTGCGAAGTCTTCTACATGGCTGATTGCCTCGCGGGTCCAGCCTGTACCGCCTACGATCATGAACGGACGCTCGGCCTCTTCCAGCAGTGCGACCATCCGCTGCAAGTCTTCGGCACCTGGATGGCTGTACGTGCGGGTGTACCGGGGCAGGTCAGCGACCTCAGCCGTGCCCCACAACGTGTCTTCCGGCAGAGCCAGCACGACAGGGCCGGGGCGGCCATTGGTTGCAACCGAGAAGGCGCGCGCGATGTACTCGGGGATACGATCGGTCCGGTCGATCTGTGCCACCCATTTGGCCATCTGGCCAAACATGCGACGGTAGTCGATCTCCTGAAAGGCCTCACGTTCGTAGAAGTCGTTGCCGACCTGCCCGATGAACAGGATCATCGGTGTGGAATCCTGGAACGCTGTGTGTACACCAATGCTTGCGTTGGTCGCACCCGGGCCGCGAGTCACGAAACAGATGCCCGGCTCGCCGGTCAGCTTGCCAAGGGATTCGGCCATGTACGCAGCGCCGCTTTCCTGGCGGCAGGCAATGGGTTCGATAACACCTCTATGTTCATTGAGCGCGTCAATACACGGCAGGTAGCTTTCGCCCGGTACGAAGAATATGCGACGGGTACCGTGGATGCGCAATTGCTGCATCAGGATCTGGCCACCGTTGCGGCGCGAGAGCGGGGCGGGGTTGGAAATCGAAGTCAAGTGCATTCTCCGTGGTCTGTCTGGTCCGCATTTAGGCGGCCCAGGTTCTGAATGATGCGCACCGCGCCCAATACGGCTTGCGCGTGACCGCGCGCCGTGCAGCGACGCGAGGACGTGCCACGGGGCGGTCGGCAGGCGGTGTGAACCGTTCGAGTAAGGGGAACCAGTACGTCGGCTCCATTCTCGAGCGCGCCCTTCTACGCGTGTTCTTCCAAAGCCCCTGCGGCGATATCACGCGCTGGGTCCATTGCGACCTGCATGGGGCTCTCACCTTCGATGCTAGGTTTCTCTGCAAACGCGCGCTATCGGAATGCTATTCCCGTGATTTCAACTGCTATCTCCGTAGAGGCCAAACGCGCCTCTACCGTGGCCCGGCTGGGCGCAGCACTTTTTGCAACCCAACCATCCCACGCCTTATTCATTTCGTCGATCTTGGTGATATCAGAAAGGAAGATTTGGACGCTAACGAGATTTTCCTTGGTCATACCAGATTTTGACAATGTGATGTCGAGCAAACTCAGAACCTCTTGGGTTTGCGCGAAGACCGAATGACTTCTGTATTTATCTGCCGTGTGTCCGGCTATAAATAAGATGTTCCCAGCGAGCACAGCATCGCTCCAGCGATCAGTCATTCCTATTCTCTCAATCATTTCCAACTCCAAAGTTTATGAGGCGCGAGAGTTCCGTCATACACAGCGCTCTCGAAGTTGATTTCATGGCTCACGCAGACTGCAAACTTCACGCTTGCCCACCACGCGCCTCGCAGCAAGTACTCCTCTCAGCACTTCAGTAGGCCGCAATCTGGCGAGTTCGGGGGCGGTAATATCTTCAATTCAAGTACCGTCAGAATCGAGAGGCACTGAACGGAGCAAGATTGATATGTGATTCCCGGCCACCAATTAGTGCCGCAATATGACGTCCGGTCGCCGGCGCGCTTGTCATTCCAGAGTGAGAATGACCGAATGCGAAAAATAGGCCACGATGATTCGGGGCGCGGTCGATCACGGGAAGATTGTCAGGAAATGAAGGGCGATGGCCCATCCAGATCGAATAGTCCTTGATCTTGAGTCCGGGCAGCATTTGCTCGGTGCGGCGGATTTGAACATCCGCGCGTTTCTCATTCATTGGGGCGTCAAGACCAGCGAATTCAATCGATCCAGTGGCGCGAATGCTCCCGTCCAACGGAGATATGCCTGCTGGTCGATTAAGGCAGAGAATTGGGACTGTCGGCAACTCTACATTTGGATGCTCGATCGTAACGTGGTACCCACGCTCAGTCTCCAACGGCAAACGATAGCCTAGCGGTGCAAGAAGTCGTTGCGACCATGCCCCGGCTGCAACGACTACCTGGCTAAAACGATGATTTGCGATGCCGGTCACGAGCCGATATCCTTCAGATTCGGGAATGATCTTGAGAACATTCTCCTGTTTTATGGTGCCGCCGGCTTCTTCGAACAATTGTGCAATTTTTAAAACGAGCCTCTGTGGGTTCGTAGTGTGACCATTCTTCGGCAGGATGATCGCTTTGCTGACGTCCCTTGTGAGCGATGGCACATAGTGATAGAGATCTTCAAGTGGTAAGTCTTCGGCAACTACGCCATGGCGCTCCCAAAGTACGTCCTGAACAGGCTGTTCCTCCGGCGGTTCCTTGCCTTCCCAGTAACACACCTGCCCCTCTGTTCGAATGTGTTTAGAAAATTCCCTGGCACCAAGCAACTCTCGGTAGGCGTCAAATGCCCCATTGTGCAGCGATCTCATGGCGTCAGACCGGGCTAAGACACGATCGAACCGACCAGCTCGCGACCACTCCAAAAGCCAAGGTGCTACCCTTGGGAAATAGCTTGGCTTAATTGCCAAAGGACCAAGGGGATCACTCAACCACCTTGGTACCTTTCGGAGCATGCCCGGGATGGACATTGGGACGCACAGATCAGGGCTGATCATGCACTGATTTCCAAAGGACGCGCCGCTACCCGGCGGCAATCCGTCGATAATCGTCACATCCCACCCCTCCCGCTGGAGAGTCAACGCCACCGAAACACCGACAATGCCGGCACCGATGATTCCAATGGAACCGCGGCCACAGTCCTTAGTAGACATTTTTCATCTTCAGTTAAGCGCTATTGACGTCTGCATTGCACCGAAGGGGTTTCCCCCTATCGGTTTGGGCGCAGAGATGGAAATTACTTCGGAATGACGTCCATCTTGAACCACTTCATGGACAGGGCTTTAGCTGTGCCATCATCGATCGCAGACTTAATAGCTTTGTCAAAATCAGCTTTCAACGCTGTGTCCTCCTTGCGAAGGCCCACCGCAGCCATCCCTAATGCACTTCCAGAAAATTCTGCACCGACCATTCTGGCATCACGAAGCTCGGGCTTCTGGAATGCGTCAGTGAGCACTGTGGCGCTTGAGAATACTGCGTCCAGACGGCCGTTAATCAAATCAAGGTTGAATTCTTGAACAGTTTTATATTCCTTGATATTAATGGCTCCCTTGAAGTATCTTTGCAGAAATTCCGCACCGGTGGTCGACTCCTGAACACCGACTGTCGCACCATGAAGGACCGATTTCATCTCGGTGATTCTCTTCTGTGCCTCCGACGCCTGCGTGTCAACCGAGTAAATCTCGCCAGAGCCAGGCATCGATGCGAGCTTGCTATCCTTTAATGTTGCAAAGCCGCTAATGTAGACACCGTACGGTACAGAGAAAGAAATCACTTCTTGGCGTTTCGGAGTGATGCTCATGCCAGCCATAATGGCATCGAATTTCTTGGCGTTGAGGGATGGGATCAGGCCATCCCAGTTTTGAGACACAATTTCGCACTTAACTTTCATTCGATCGCAAAGCACATGTGCGAGATCTATTTCGAAACCATCAAGTTTTCCGTTCGGCCCCGAGAAGTTCCAGGGAGCGTACGCGCCGTCGGTAGCAATTGTGATTGTCCTTCCCTCAGCCGCCACCTGGCCGGCCATGAGAAGCAGCAACGTGCAAAACGCATTTTTCAACTTCATAGTTCACCTGTCGCAGTTGATTTGGTTGGGCTTGTGCTGCACCGGCTTCGCGGTCAGTGGGACGAAGCGTCCGCCCTCGCGAGGAATTGCCGGAAGCGGTCAGAGCACGGATTCGCGAACATTTCTGAGGTCGGGCCGTCGTCAGTAATCTCCCCTTGATGCAAAAAAACCGTTCGCGTCGAGACCTCTCGTGCAAATGCCATTTCATGCGTCACTATTAGCATCGTACGGCCCTCTGCCGCGAGATCACGGATTACCCTAAGCACCTCCCCGACGAGTTCGGGATCAAGTGCCGATGTCGGTTCATCAAAAAGAAGGACGTCGGGACGCATCGCGAGCGCCCGAGCAATCGCCGCGCGCTGTTGTTGACCACCCGAAAGCTCGGAAGGATACTTGTCGCGCTTGGCCTCAATTCCGACTCGTTCAAGAAGGGCTTCAGCTTCTGCGCGTACTTCGTTTCGGGGACGTCGCTGGACGTGAAGAGGCGCCTCCATAACATTCTGCAGAATTGTCAAATGGGACCACAGATTAAAGCTCTGAAATACCATCGCTGCGCGTTCACGAATCCTGTTGAGTTGTCTCGGATCAGCAGGCCGAGGCATGCGACCTGTTCCTGGATCAATCGTTATCTCTTCGCCCATGATCGACACGTTGCCGGCATTGGGGATTTCCAACATATTTGCGCAGCGAAGAAGTGTGGACTTCCCCGAACCGGATGACCCCAGAATAGCAATGACCTCACCCTCTTGCGCCGAGAGCGAAACGCCGTGCAATACCTCCTGCGATCCAAAACTCTTCCTTATTCCTGAAAGTGCGACTGCTGGCGCGCGCTCCTCGTTATGCATGAATCTCTCCGGTCGTTTTAGGGATGATGGATTTCAAGCGGTTCGTACGACGCGCTGGCCATAATTTCCACTCCAGCAACGCGAACAATTGTGCGACGATGAAGTTGAGCGAAAGGTAGATAGCCCCTGCCGAGATAAAGATCTCTACGGGGCGGTAGCTTTCAGATATCAATTTCGCCGCAATGCCCGTGATTTCCATGAGCGTGATCGTCGAGGCGAGCGAGGTCGACTTGACCATCAAAATCACTTCATTACTGTAAGCTGGCAGCATTTGACGAATCGCTTGAGGAATGATGATGCGGCGGAATAGCAGGATTCTCCCCATGCCGCACGCACGGGCCGCCTCGATTTGACCCGCATGGACGGACAGCAATGCCCCCCGCATGATTTCAGCCGTGTAAGCGGCGGTATTTAGCGCCAAGCCCGCAAGAGCGCAGAAATAGGCGTCCCGGAAAAATGGCCAAAGAAAGCCATGACGTATCGCTGGGAATTGGCTCAATCCATAGTAGATAATGTAGATCTGAACTAGCATTGGAGTACCCCGAAAGGCAAAAATGTAACCGCGTGCGGGTAGATCCCACCACCAACGGCGAGACACTCGCATCAGGGCAAGGCAGGAAGCGATCACGCCTCCCGCTGCTATAGATGCCGAGGCTAGCGCCAATGTAAGCGGTACGCCCTTAAGCAATAGGAGAAATGTTTGCCAGAGAAATGCGAGATCGAAGGGCATTAGATACTCCTGCGCAGACCGCGCACGCCACGAGCCTCGGCAATGCGGAATGCTTGGCCGGACACGAAAGTAATCAGAAGATAAAGAGCGGCGGCCGTCAGGTAAAAGCTGAAAGGCTGGTTTGTCGACCCTGAACCAACCTGAGCCTGCCGCATCAACTCGGCAAGGCCGATGACCGATATGAGTGCAGATTCTTTTAAAACCAATTGCCATACATTGCCTACGCCCGGCAAGGCATAACGCGCTGCCTGCGGCAACACTATTCGCCGAAAAAGCAGGAATGAACTCATCCCGCATGCCCGACCAGCTTCGATCTCGCCCTTGTTCAAACTCAAAACCGCGCCTCGTAAAACATGAGTCTGGTAAGCGCCGGATACGATGCCTAATGAAAGCGCCCCCGTCAAAAATGCTGGAGCACCAACGAAACCTCGGCTCCCGAAAAGCTCACCGACCATTGACAGCACCGAACTGGATCCGAAATACAGGAGATAGATGACGAGCAGATCAGGAATACCACGGAGTGCAGTTGTGTAGCTCGACGCAGCTAGCCGAAATGCGCGCGCGCGCGAAAGACTTGCAAATGCGCCCAAGCACCCGAAGATCAAGCCGAAAACAAATCCGCATAAGGCGACGGCGACGGACACCCCGGCTGCGGCAAGCATATCCCGCCCCCAACCATTATTACCGAATCCCATAAATTGATAGTATTCCATATTATCCACCGCTAGGATTGCCCAACCTTGTGAAATCCCAGTCGATCAGTGCCTGGGTATCCGTATCATCCTCTTAGCGTGTTCCACTGAGAGGTTGAATTTTAAATATCGCTCAAGTAGCTTTTAGGATCGACGGGCCGTGCTTTTCCGATTGCATGAAGAATCGGATGCAAAATGGTGTGGTTTTGACCAACGCCTAGTGGGAGCACACCGGCGGCCGTCGCGCGCGCCACGAAGTCGTGAATGTCTTGATGACTTTGTCGATGATCGAACCGATTCCGGAAAGGTACGTCGTCAATGTCCGCGACGTCCATTTCATGAATCGGCGCGCACAAGAGCGGGTCATTGAAAGGCCTTAAGTTCTCTACCGCACGCAGAGCATGGGAGTCGAAGCGCCAGCCATTTCTATTTGTGACTCCTAGGTCCATCGGGGGGGCATAAAAAGCAGTCAGGAGGCTTTTTAGCGCCTCAAAACCCTCCATACCCAAAGTTTCCATGGTGCCGGCGTCAACGTCCGGACGTGTTCGGTCCAAGTCCGTGAATTTCCTATGCGCAAATGCCATTTCTCCTCCAAGACTACTTACAAACGTCGTTTCCTACCGTGCATTGGTCCGCTTGTGCAGAACTCATCGTGCTAGTTTCTGCTACTATAGCTCCCATAGGAGGTTGGGACAATCGTTAAAGACTCGGTATCGGTGAAATAGGGGTAAACAGGTACGTGTTGGTTCGCCGCCGGCCAGCATGGGCGGCAGTGCTCTTGACTCCGGGAACGGGGGCGATGAGTTCAAGGCTTTGCTCACGAATGTCGCCACCGCACGGCTATCAATAAGGCGTCTAAATAGGTAACCGCTATCGAGACGTTACGTTGTTAGTATTCAGCACCGATACCACCCGAACGCACGATACGATGCCATCCCACTACTCGCGCTACACCAACCCTAACTTGGCACAGGAAAGAACGTGGAAACGATAAATCGACGCGCTTCGGACTCGCTGCATGCTGCAGTTCGCAAAGAAATTTCCCGACGAATCGAAGAGGGCGTTTATGCAGTCGAAGAACCGATTCCCTCCGCCTCCGCCCTCAGTAGTGAGTTCGGGGTTAGTACGATAACGATTGAACGCGCGCTCCGGGATTTGCAGGCTGCTGGCGCGCTCGTCGCTATCCCTGGCAAAGGAACCTACGTAAAGAAGACAAAGCGTTTTGTTCGTAGATTGGATATCAGTTTTTCCAGGACCGAAAATCAGGGGATTCATGTTCATTCCATCACAAGAGAGAAGATTCGTGATGCCACGTTGCGTTCATTCGATCCGCCTGACCGATTGATGCTTTGCGTACGAAAGACTCTACTCGCTGATGGTTTGCCGCTCGTGTATGACGCCGTATATCTCTCCTCCGATGTTAATGATGAACTTCTTAGGCTGTTCGAGAATCAGCTTGTAACCGAAGTGCTTGCACACCATGGCATCCGCATCAGAAACACCAGAATAATAGTTGACGCCGCCCCAGCCGCAGGGCCAGTAGAAGACGTTTTCGGTGTTCCCGCTGGCTACCCGATGGTGCGTCGCTGCTACCGACATACAACCACCGATCCAAACATAACGATTTTTGGTTATAACCAAGCGCCGTTCGACCAACTAGCATGGTCAGTCGATTTCGCTCAGTCTGAATGATGGAGCCATGCATTGGTGCGCATTCGAAGTCGTGAATTGAGTGTATGCCGGAAGTTGATCTATTTCCCGGAGTACGACTAATCCCTGCTTTATTTGCCGGACTGTTCTGCATTTTGTCTGCCACGTAAGCATGACGAAATGAATCGAGCGCCGCTGAGTGGCGGCAGACCTGAAGTAAGCGTAGGTCGTGGTAGGGCTTTCGAACGCTAGTTGCCGCGAGCAAGTCGCTAGCGTTTGCTCTTCGGCATCGCGCAACAGTATTCTTTACGAAATGAGGAAGCTATGGCGATAGGCGGAACGTCGCTGAGAAGCATGGTGCAGGACTGGTTGGCGCCTGACCGGAAGAGAGGATTTCGAGTCAGCCACTACGGACGATCCAGCAGGGGACGATATGTCTGCGTGGTCGCAGATAACGGAACCGGGTCGAAGGCAATGTTCTTTTTTCGTCATCGAGATGGAAGATGGTGCATTTTCCCACCCGATCCGGAGAGACCGGCCATGCGGGAGAGATCGCCCCATTCGGAGACTGGTAATGCAAGAGCCTAAGTCAGGAAAGGACAACAAGGTTGTGCACAGCTCAACTAGTACTAGTCCATAGGACTTCGACGTATTTGACCTTATTATCAACGTTTCGCATGTAGCGGCCAAGTTGTAATCTATGGCCAGCCCGAATTTTACAACCTCTGGTTCTGACGTCCTCGTGGCTTGCGCAAATCTATCCGGAATCGATGTTCTGAACCGCCTCGGGAATCTCGGAGGCCGTTTGGCTTGAGTTTGGCTTGAGTCACGCGGCCATGCGTAACCCAGCTGACCTGCTCCCCATGGTTAGTCCGATAACGATGTAGAGTTCGTTCCCAAAAGGAACGACAATGAAGAAGCGATTCAGCGAAGATGGCATGGACGCCTCCCGGCCCTTCCGGGCAACATGACGCAGTCACCCGACTGAGGAGAGAACCATGCCTGACGTTATCGGACTTGATATCGCAAAGCGCATTTTCCAGATCCACACGGCGTTGTTGCATAAATCGGTGCTGCCGCACACCGCTCTGACGTTTACGCGCAACGGTAGTGACGGCACCCCTGTTAAGGAAGGTCTGCAGAAGTCATTTTCGTAGCGGTGGTCTTCCACACTCATCGCAGTCTGAACGGCGACGACATTCCTTGTGCGGAGATCGCCCGGTACGCTCACGTGTCGGGCGCTGTGCCGGTGAAACATATGGCCGAACCGGCTCAATCTTAAGCGTTTCGCAAAGCTCTGCGCGCCATCCACAAATTGCTCAAAGCGAACAACGTGGTGATCTGGGCAGTATTTTTTATCAAACCACGATAGCGGGTCTTCGCATAGCCGAACTGCCGCTTGATGACGCGAAACGGGTGCTCAACCGTGGCACGGATGCCGGCCTTGAGTCGCTCGATCTGATCGTGTATCGCGTCCAGAGGATCACTCAGGTCCAGTAGTCTGCGCTTGCCCGGTCTCATCGCAACATGCCAACGAGCTGCGTCTGCCGCACAATGCTTTTCGATTCCCTGATACCCGGCGTCAGCGTAGACATCCGTCTCCTTGCCATGCAGCAACGCGTGGCCAACGGTAATGTCGTGCACATTGGCCGCCGTTCCAATGACTGTATGAACCAGTCCGGAGTCTGCGTCGACGCCGATGTGGGATTTCATTCCGAAGTACCAGTTGCCGCCTTTCTGCGTCGAGTGCATTTCTGGATCCCGGCTGCCAGAACCGTTCTTTGTCGAACTGGGCGCGGCAATCAGGGTGGCGTCGACTGCGGATCCAGCCTTTAGCATCAAGCCTTTTTCTGTCAGGATCTCATTGACCAGCGCGAGCATTTGCGAAGCCAGCCCATGTGTTTCAAGCAGATGTCGGAACCGGAGAATCGTGCTTTCATCCGGCAGACGCACCATGCCACCGTCGAGACCCGCGAACTCGCGATACAGCGGCACGTCGTACAGCGCCTCTTCCATTGCAGGGTCCGACAGACCGAACCACTGCTGCATAAAATGAATTTGCAACATCGTCGCGATCGGGAAAGGCGGCCGTCCGGTTTTGCCTGCCGGATAGTGCGGCTCGATCAGTGCAATCAGCTTCGACCAAGGCACAACACGCCGCATCTCATCGAGAAATTCCCGCTTGCGCGTGCGCTTGGTTGACAGATCCAGGCCAAGACCCAACTGCGACATTTCTCTTCTCCTCAACTACTCACACGTCAGAAATATAGCGGACAGATTGATGCCTAAAAAAGGATCGAACAAGGCTCGGATCGCGCCTGATTTGTGAAAGCTGCTCGTGAATTTTTGAGCCCAACTTTTCACCTTTTTGAAGCGGGCGTCGCGCGACGCCGGTCCGCTTGACGTGACTCCACACCAGTTCATCTGGATTTAGGTCCGGTGCATAACCGGGCAGGAAATGCAAAGTCAACTTGCCCTGCGTACTAGCGACATAGTCCTTAACGACGGCTTTCTTATGCGCTGGCAATCCGTCGACGATCAAATGAACCGGTTTTTTCCGATTGAACATCAACTTCTTGAGCAGTTCCACGAACAACTCGCCGCTAAGCGCCCCGTCATACGTTGCAAACCAGAAAGCCCCCTTCGAATTGACAGCGGACGCGGCGCTCATACTTTGCCGTTCGCCGGGCCGCTCGACCACCGGCGTCTCACCGCGCGGCGCCCACGTCCTGCCATGAACCGAGTCGGCACGGAAGCCCGATTCGTCCCAGAAAAAGATATCAGCCTTCTGCTCACGCGCTTGCCTGGCAATGCTCGGATAGGTGTCTCGCTGCCAACGCTCGATAGCTTCCGGGTCACGCTGATAAGCACGCTGCAACGGTTTTTGCGGCGTCAGGTTCAGACGCGCGAGCATCGCACCGATCGAAGCCAGACTCAGCGTGACGTCGAATTTCTGTCGTACCAGTTCACGAACCAGGTTGCGAGTCCACAAGCCAAAATCAAACCCGTATTGCATTGGATTCTTGCCATTAACCCAGCGCATTACCCGCTGCTCCTGCGTCGCAGTAAGCGTACGTGGTCGACCTGTGCCCTTGGTCGATCGCAGCGCTCGCACACCACGACCACGGCCGCGCGCCTGCGCCCTGATCTTGTACGCCCACGAGCGATGCATTCCAAACGACGCGGCAACATTATTTGGATGCTCGCCTTCAGCCATACGCTGAACTGCAAGAATACGCATCTCTTCGAGCGTGTTATGAGCCAAGCTCCGGCCATCTCGTTTCATGGGCGATGCTCTCAATAGCTATCGCTCAAGCATAGGTCATCTGTCCGCAAAATTCCTGACTTATGAGTAATTCGCGATGCTTCCAGGATAGCTGAACGGGGCGTCATTGCCAGGACTTTTGCAGACCTTCCTTAACTTCTGGTTGAACTGCGTACATTCTCGATTTTTGCCCGGGAAGATGCGCAAAGACGATCGCAAGAGGCAGGAGCCCAAAGGGGTTTATCGAGTCAGCAACTGGGCTGAGTACAACGCGGGCTTGATCGCGAGAGGTGACGTGACGATGTGGATCGACGAGAGCGTCCTGACGCACGCGCCCGCGACGGGTTCATCCAGACGCGGGCGGCCATGCATCTACGCCGACGCAGTGATTCAGATGTTGCTCGGATTGAAACAGGTGTTTCGCTTGCCGCTGCGGGCACTTCAGAGCTTTGCTCAAAGTCTGCGCGCACTCGCCTTCGCCGGGCTGCCGGTACCCAACTACACGACACTGAGCCGTCGCTCGCAGGAGCTGAAAGTCGCGTTGCCTGCGATGCGCAACGGCGAGTCGCTGCATCTGCTTGTCGATAGCACAGGGGTGAAGCTTTACGGTGAAGGCGAATGGAAGGTGCGCAAGCACGGTTACGCAAAGCGTCGCACGTGGCGCAAGGTGCATCTGGCGCTGGATGCGAAGACCGGCCAAGTCTGTGCTGCGCTGATGACGCATCAGGACGTCGCCGATGCCGACGTCCTGCCCGGGCTGCTCGACCAGATCCCCCTGGACGACGCGATCGATACTGTCGGTGGAGACGGTGCATACGACACAAAGCAATGCCACGGGGCGATTGCCGCGCGCGATGCACAACCGGCGATTCCGCCGCGCGAAGGGGCAAGGCCCTGGTCGGGGAACACGCCCGGCTCGGCTTGGCGCAACGAGGCCATCGGTGCAATAGCGCGAGACGGCCGACGAGAATGGAAGAAGCGTAGCGGCTATCACCGGCGCTCGCTGGTCGAGAACCTCATGTATCGATTCAAGACGCTCACCGGCAATCGTCTGTGGGCGCGCGCGATCGGCTCGCAAGCGACCGAGGTCGCAATTCGTGTGGGCGTACTTAACCGAATGACGGCACTCGCACGCCCGCAATCCGTTCGCATTTCCTGAATTCACGACCACAGAAGCACCTTTGTCTTCAAACCCGATTTATGCAACAACGCCGATCCACACGGTGAATTCGGAGACCGGCGAGATCTTGCGCATGATGGTTCGCAGATCAGAGATGGCACACTTCTTTTGTCGTCGCCAGCACAGTGTGGTTGTGATGGAGGCGTGCGATAGTTCCCATTACTGAGCCCGCACGATACGTGAACTCGGGCATGAAGTTCGGCTCATCGCGACCAAGTTCGTCAGGCCTTTTGTGAAGGGCAACAAGACCGATGCGTCAGATGCCGAGGCTATCTGGGAAGCTGGCCAGCGACCCGGCATGCGCTTTGTTCCTGTGAAGACAGAACATCAGCAGGCGGTGCTTGCACTTCATTCGATGCGTGACGGACTGGTAAAAGCGCGTACGGCACAAATCAACCAGATCCGTGCGACGTTCTATGAATTTGGCGTCGCCCTTCCAGAGGGCAGACACTGGGGCATGAAGGCGTTGAACGAACCGTTTGCGGCACTCGAGGGCCGAATTCCTGCTATGGTTCTCGACGCTCTGCAGACACAAAGCGTACTGATACGGGACCTGACCGGTCGGATCGACGAGATTGAGAAGAAGCTCGATGCGTTTCGGCACCACGATGAGCGGTGCAAGCGATTGCTCGCGATCCCAGGCGTCGGGTTGCTCACTGCGACGGCCGTGGTTGCTGATGTTGGGAACGGTCAAGAGTTTCGTTCCGGCCGTGAATACGCTGCGTGGCTTGGTCTGGTTCCGCGCCAAGCCGGCACAGGAGGCAAAGTCCGCCTTCTCAGCATTAGTAAACGGGGAAGTACCTACCTGCGTACTCTCGTCATTCACTGTGCTCGAGCTGTCGTCGCCAGACGCAAGCAGCGATCTTCGTGGCTTGAGCGGCTTCTGCAGACACGTCCGTGGAATGTTGCCGTGGTCGCGTTTGCGAACAAGATCGCCCGGACCATTTGGGCCCTCCTTGCGCACGGTAGAAGCTTCGATCCCGCGTACGTATCGAAACCTTCTGTCTGAACGCTTGTAGACGTAAATTTCTTCCACTGGCAAAACATCCGCATTGCGGCCGCTTCACCACTTTGCTAATACCGACGGGTAGCGTCCTCCGCAGTCTCTTCGTCTCTGCCATGGGATTGGCGCACCTTTCGACTCGAAATATTCTACTTGACTTCGGTAACGCGCCAAAGCCGTAGAATGCGCGCATGAGGAGTGCTCCCCACCGAACTCAAACGCGAACGCACTGTCGAAGTGAATTGTGCGCTTGTCTCGCTCCGTACCGGTTCCGTCTTCCGTCGCACCACAGGCATGCCCGCGTATACAGACCGCTTAACTAGGGAGCGGATCACATTTCTCCGATGGGCCGTCCATCAAGCTCATATCGCCCCGACACAAAAGATCAGCTGAGTGTTTTTTGTTACACGATCGTGGATGTTTTGTAGCAAAGATGACATGACGGTATCCGATGCGTACACAAGGAATGAAGTGGGATAAATAGAAATGAAACGCGCTGGATAGAATGCTGAGCGTGCATGGCACGAAACCTGCAAGAAAGCCGTTTGCATGGGCACGCTCCAGACAATGAGCACTCGACAGCACGCGACAACTCGTTATCCCTTGATCATTCGCGTCGACGATGCTGTCAGCCAGCGGCCATGGGAGGTCAACCTTAAGGACCGGATTCGCTGGCTCTAACGAAAGCGTCGCCGGACAAATAACGGTTATAGAGTTCTCGAGTATCCGCTGAAGGCGCGACCGCTAACAAAGGAGTTGAAGAACATGCATTGTGATCGACCGAACCCGCCACCGTCGATGCGTAGCCTTGCTGATTTGGGTACCGGTACCATACATTCCCGTCTCCCACGCGGTGTGCCATTACCGGCCGGATTGTCATGCACGATAGTGTCATTTGAGCCCCGTGCCCGAACACACTGGCATATTCACCCGTTAGGCCAACAATTGTTCGTGACAGCGGGATGTGGGTGGATGCAGTGTGAAGACGAACCAATTGTGGCCATACATGCTGGAGATATGGTGTGCATTGGACCGAACCGAAAGCATTGGCACGGTGCGTCACCATGGACCTCCGTGAGGCTGATTGCGCTCCAGAAGGAGCATCACAGAAAACGTGTCGATTGGCTAAAACCGGTTACCGACGAGCAGTACTACGCCAGACCGTCTCTCGACATCTGACGGAGCGCGATTTTAGGGTTCTTTTGAATCTCGAGTGGGTGGTTGCCGGGTCAAGTGCGGGCGTCAGCCCGGCGAAGCGAACACTTGACGCGCATGGCGGAAGTAAGCTGGCAGAGGGGTCGGTTGCGGCAGAATGCTGCAACCAGCCCTGCAAGACAACGCGAATTATGACGAACCAAACCCAACTGTTTGAAGCCGCCCTGGGAATCAAGGCGCCGTGGTATGTGCAAGGTGTCGATTTGGGCACGGAACTGACGATTGCGGTGGACTTTGTTGCGGGCAGCCGGTTTGCCTATCCCGGGGTGCCGGGCGAACACCCGGTGCACGACACGGTCATCAAACGACTGCGCCACCTCAATTTCTTTCAGTTCGACTGTTACCAGGAGGTGCGTGTCCCGCGTGTGCGCCTGCCGGACGGCTCGGTGCGGCTCGTAGAGCCTGACTGGATGGGTAAGCTCGATGGCTTTACGCTGCTGTTTGAAGCGCTCGTGCTGACGCTGTGCCGGGAGATGACATTTGCGGCGGTAGCGCGCCTGGTGAACCTGTCGTGGCATCGCGTGAAGGCCATCTGTGATCGTTACGTGGACCTGGCGGCGGCTGCGACTGACCTGTCCGAAGTCACTGCGGTGTCCATTGACGAAACCTCGTGCCGACGGGGCCACGACTATGTCTCGCTGGTCGCCGACATGGACGCCAGGCGCGTGGTCTTTGTCACGCCAGGCAAGGATGCAGGCGCGGTCGAACGCTTTGCCAATCACCTGGAGCAACATAACGCAACGCCTGCGCAGATCAAATCGGTGAGCATTGACATGTCGCCCGCCTTCATCAAGGGCGTGCAAGAGCATCTGCCCGATGCGCGCGTGACCTTTGACAAGTTTCATGTCGTGGCGCACGCCTCGAAAGCCCTCGATGGCGTGCGCCGCGAGCAGCAGAAGACCGATCCCGGACTGAAGGGCATGCGCTGGTCGCTGCTCAAAGATGCTGACAAGCTGAATCTCGCGCAACTGACCGATCTCGAGGTGCTGATCAGCCAGTACACGACCAATCGCACCGCCCGCGCCTGGATGTACCGCGAACAACTGCGCGAGATTCTCGATCGCAAGCAAATCCACGTCGTCTCCAAGATGTTGCGCCGCTGGTGTAGCAACGTCATGCGTTCCAAGGTTGAACTCATGAAGGATGTCGCACGAATGATCCTTTGTCATTTCGACGGCATCGTCGCGTGGGCCCAGACGCGCCAGACCAATGGCTTCATTGAAGCCATTAACGGCCTGTTTCAAGCTGCCAAGCGCAAGGCACGCGGGTATGCCAGCTTCAACACCATGCGCACCGTGCTGTTCCTGATCGCGGGCAAGCTCGACTTCTCGGCCTTCAATCCACATGCCTCGTGAGCCGCATTACCCACTCCACTTTTGAAATAGCCGATTTTAGAGAATCAAAGGCACTTCCTCCTTCTAAAGTTCGCGGCGGAAGCGGCAAACTGACATCAACTGACTGTGTCGCGATAGTGGAATCAGGATGATTATGCCCATTACGATGACGAATACCTAAATCACCAGCGAATAGAACTGTGGATGACTATTCGATCTGTGTCGTCGAATTTGATATTCCCAATGTGCATGGTTATGGGCATGAAAGCAAGGTGCCAGAGCTTGCATGGCACAACTACCGCCGCGTCTACATTGTGTTTCGAGCCACCTCCCTTCATGGCGTCGGGCGCGTCATTCGAGTTTGGCGAAATCAAGACGTTGCTATTTCGGACCATTTTGATCATCCCATGCTGCTGTGAACCGAAGACCCGTTCTATGCATACGTGCGCGGCATGGATTACGTCGGTGTTCACAGTGGCCCTGTTCAATCCAACCGCCGATTACATATTTCAGTGGCTGGGTGAGCGCACTCGGCACTCGAAATGCTGGAAGCCACCGACGTGTGGTTGGTCGGACTTTGATTTTAGGAGACACGCAGATGCACTGTGACGTACCGTCTGTAGCCGTTCCACCCGTTGGCAGTTATCCGGTCAACGAGATTTTCGAGTCGTTACAAGGCGAAGGCAGCTTCACCGGCACACCTTCAGTGTTCGTCCGTCTGCAAGGGTGTCCGGTGGGTTGCGCGTGGTGTGACAGCAAGCACACGTGGCAGGTGATGCCAGAGCGCGAAATCAGTGTCGGGGCGATGGGTGAGAAAACCGGGCGGCCGTGCGACAGCTATGCGTGGTGTGACGTGCCGACGCTCGCGAACATTGTGCGGGCGGCAGACGCTGAGCACGTAGTCATCACGGGCGGCGAACCGTGCATGTACGACCTGCGCCCGCTGATCGCGAAGCTCGAAGCGTGGCATCACCGTGTCCAGGTCGAAACCTCGGGCACTTACGTGCCGCTCGTCACGCCGAGCACCTTCGTCACCACGAGCCCGAAGTACGGAATGCCAAGTGGACGCCCGGTGCTCGATGAGGCGTTGGCGCGCGCCAACGAGATCAAGTATCCGGTCGGCAAGCAGCGCGACATTGATATCGTGCTCGAGAGACTTGACCCGATCCAACGCGCGCGGGGCACCCCGATCTGGTTGCAGCCGCTGAGTCTGTCGTCCCGCGCCACGGGCATCTGCATGAAGGCGGCGCACCGCTACGGCTGGCGCGTCTCGTTGCAGACGAATAAGTTCATCAACATCAGGTAGCGTCATCATTCCAGCCCGAGGAAGAAAGTCCACGCCCACGATGCTCAAGCTGATCGAGGGCAGTTGCGTCACCCTGACCAAGCGCCGCTCCCGTCCGGGCATTCTCCCGTGCTCGTGTGGACGAACGCGCCCGTGCGGGATGGATTTGCATCACGCCCGAACGCGAGCGGCTCGCCTAGGCCGTTTCGCCGTGGCGCTCGCGATGGGCACGCAGTACGAGATATCCGTTGAATCGCTACGATTCAGATCGATATGTCGTTCGGTTTAGGCGTGGCATGGGATTTTACCTACCAGCACGGCGCCTGATACTCGGTTGTGTAACTCCATTGAATTGTATTTGTGAAAAAAAGAAGGTGAACCGATGAGAGTTTTGGCAGTTTTTATTCTTCTGATAATCTATTTTCCTGGTAATGCGTGGACGGCAGTCAACGATCGTCGCGTAGTGACTTGGAATCTCCAAGGCTCCAGCGCAAGCACGGAGAGTAAATGGAATTCAAATATTCGTACGGTGCTACTTGGAAATCGGGATGACGGACCGATACCCGTTTCAAGGCACATTGATGTTATGATGATACAGGAGGCTGGAACACTACCTGCATCAATTACGACTAATCCGCCACTTCCATTGGAAGGCCGATTAGTGAACCCGGATCTGGTTGTCGCTCCTATAAACGAATATGTCTGGAATTTGGGTACCTCACGAAGGCCAATCGATTACTACGTGTATTTTTCGCGAGTCGATACTGGTGCCAATCGAGTAAATCTGGCTATTCTCAGCAAAGAAAAGGCTGATCAAGTAATCTTGCTTAGACCGCGGGCTTGGAGTGGAGCAAGGCCAATACTGGGAATCAGACTCGGATCTGACTATTATTTCGGGATTCATGCCTTGGCAAACGGCGGAACGGATTCCGGAGCGATCGTTGCTCGAGTTTGGGAGTATTTTAATCAAAATCAGATATCGGACCAATGGTTGATTGCTGGTGATTTTAATCGCGAGCCCAATCAATTGCGCGACCTCCTTCGGAGAAGCTATCCGCAAGAATATAGAAACGTGACTTTCCAGTATGAGGATCGGCCCACCCATAGAACAAGCGGCCACAATCTAGACTATGGGATTGCTGGACAGCTGAACAATCCATCCGGCGGCCCTAATTTTGATTGCAGCTTATTTACGCCGAGCCTAATTGGGCAGTTGGTATCAGATCATTCTCCTGTTTTACTTTGGCCGAAGAAATAGACGAGCGAGAACGACAAAGATGATTGGCAAGGCGAACGTTGGTGTGCACGCCCAATGGTCGAGGCGATCAGGATGTGTTCGACTTTCGTTTCGCCAGCCAATGGCTGCGCAACCCGCTGCCAGACACCGTCGCAATCGGGAAAAACGTAAACGCGGTCTGTTACCGGACGAAGCACACTGGCAGGTGGCGCCATGGGCTTCCCGGCCGAACGGCGATGACGCGCAGGAGAAGGAGAATCTGCCCCGAACACGCAAAGACCGCGCGCAGCAGCTACCGTGATTGCAAGAAATCTCGTCAATGGTAATGATCCTTGGTGCAGGCGATATCGACCGCCTGTTCTTTGCGATCTGCAGGATGGCGGTAGCGAACGCATACGGGTCGCAAGCGTGATTGCACCGACGAACGCGCGATCGGTGACGAGCACGGCGTCGTAGGCACCATGATTCACTTGCGGAATGCATCTTCGGCTTGGGGGCGGTCCCGTGCAGAGCAACATGACATGAGCGCCGAAGTGGTCCCCAGCGCCGAATCAGGAGCCTGCTGGGACGCAGACGACGATGTGCGTGCATGGCGACACTCCGGGCCAGGCGGTACGACACGTCGGCAACGATGCTTGCCGATTGTCGAGAGAGATGGGCCGGTGTCCCTCGATTCCTTGGAACAACCTTGAATACGTTCTCCGCAGCGGGCGGGGACACGACGAAATGTTGAAGGCATGTTGGCGCGGGCCTTGATAGACGGTGAGCAGGGTCGTCGCATTGTCATGCGGCAGGGCTTCCGTGGCTGAAAATATTGGAAGGGGCGAGAAGCGTCTGAGGATGTGCAGGCGGCCGACGCTCGCAACCTTCTGGTCGAACGCGATGCCAAAGAATTGCAGTACATCCTCGTCCAATCAGTGCTCGCATTTCTAGCTGGAGTCCCTATTGGAAGAAGGCAAAGGCTTCGTAGGTCGAAAATGGATCGAGCACGTCAAGGATATCGGCAAAGCGTGCACGCTGCGCGCCTTGTTGTTGAACACAGGGCGTTACTCGGCCCTGCGGGCATCAAGCCCAGCAGGCGCGACAGACGGGCATCGAACTCTTCGAACCTGATCGATTGCCTTTCAATGCACGGAGCCGAAGAACGCCATCGCGCCTTCTGCTGGCGTCAGGCCCGCCTTGAAGTACCCCTCGAGGCGGTCCGCAATCGCTTCGTCGAGTGTGAAGGGCGGCCGGATGTAGCCCACATTGAACGCATGGTCGTACCAGTCGCTGAGCCACGCGCGCAGTTCGATCACATATTGCGGCAATGCATTCGAGGCGTCGTCGTGCATGTACATCTCCTTGGCTTGCAGAACGATCAGGCTGCCTTGCGGCCTATCCCCATCTCCGGTCGGCGCCTGTCCGGCGGAAACACGTGCCACGTGCCGTCGGCATGGCGAAAGAAGAAGAGGGAGAACGAGCCAGTCGGCCGGTCGATCTGAATGCACACGCGACATGTTCCACCGGAGCGCGAGCGTTCCAGCAGGCGCACACGCGCTGTCCGGCCTCGCGTCGAGCCGACCGGTTTTTCGACCTGAGAGCGCAGCGATCTGTTACCCGCCATGACTTTCCCCGCGATGCACAATGAATCGATGCTACGGGGGATCGGCGCGCGCGCCCAATCGGCGGCGGCGGAATGTCGTCTCAGGAAGCGCTGATTTCAGCCGTCAGGGTTTTCCGACGCGGGAATCAGGATGTCACACGACCGTCTTTGCGCGTGCGCTGACTGCGGCATAGTTTCTGATCGGAGATGATGAGCCATCAAAACGCGATGTCAAACCGATGCATCATGATGGCCTATTTGTCCGAGCGGGAGAACGTTGTCGAGCAGGTCGATTCGCTCTGTCTGCGGCTTTTTGACACCTGGTGCGAGACGGGCAGTGTGACGCCGCTCGCGTATCTGTTGCATTGCTGGCTGTTGGCCGACAGTGCGCCGGGCGCTCTGCGGCGGCTGGGTGAAACGATGCGAGATTTGCGGCGCCATCACGCGGACCAGCTCGACGCGTACGGCTTTCAGGCGCTGTGCGAAATGGCCGATCTGATCGACGAACTGGTAGAACGTCCGGCGCGCACGGTCCGGATGATGGCGGTGGGCGAGGTGCCGGAATAACAAAAGGACACCGCGGTCATAAACGCGCAAAGACATGCGGGCAGGGCACAATCGCTGCGGCGGGGGCGCGTTGTTTCATCGGACGTTTGAAACCCGGGTGGGGCGCGGTAGACCGGGCTTTGGCATCGAGTGCAGAATAGGACACACACAAAGGCGGCACTTACGGGAAGATATGGTTCTCGACAGGTTCGACGCATGGTGGAGCGGGCTCCGTTACGTGCGGCGCAGTGTGGTGCTGCGGCTGCTCGGTACGGTGCTCGTCTTTAGCTGCGCGATCACGCTGATCCTGACGGCGGTGCAGCTTTATCGCGACTACGAGCGCGGCATCGCGCAGATTCAGAACCGTCTCGTCGATATCGACCGCAGCTATCGCGACAGTCTCGGCGAAGCGCTATGGCAGCTCGATCAGCCGCAAGTGAAGCTGGAACTGGAAGGCATGCTTCTCCTCGCGGATATTCGCGCCGCCCAAGTGCGCGAGTTGCCATCGGCCGGCACAGCGATGGTCGTGGCCGTGGGCGAGCGCATGAAGGAGATGACGGTCGCGCGGGAGTTACCGATCCTGTACCGCGTGCAGGACAAGGTGGAGCGCATCGGCACCCTGTATGTGGAGGCGACGCTCGCCAATCTCTATCACGAGCTTGTGCACACCGCGCTCGTGATCCTCGTGAGCCAGGGCGTGAATACGTTTCTGGTCGCGCTCTTCACGTTCTATATCCTGTGGCGGCTCGTCAAGCGGCATCTCGCGGCGATCGCGCGCGCTGTCAACGATTGCGATTTTCACGAGCCGCCGCGCGAGGCGGATGAGATCGACCGCGTGGCGTCGGCATTCGACGGGATGCGTATGCGCCTGCATCGTGCGTATCTCGACGAGCGCGAGGCGTCCATCGAGCGCGAAGCATGCCGCTTAACTGCATCCTTGGTTATGCGCAGATCCTCGGAATTTCATCAGCTTGCGCGCGACAGCAACATGCGCGGCATCATTCAGTGGGCGGAGCGCATCGCGGCAAGCGATCCGGCGCATGCAGCGTTCGCCGCGCGGCTGCATGAACTGGCGCGCGTGTATCAATCGAAGGCGATCCTGCAACTCGTCGAGCGGTACCTGGAGGGGAGCACCGCATCATGAGCCCTCTCGCCGCCCCGGTCGCACATACGGGCACGGTCCTGATCGTCGACGACACGCCCGCGAATCTCGGCATGGTCGTCGACAGTCTCGAAGCGCGCGGCATCCGCGTGCTGGTCGCGCTTGACGGCATCGAAGCGCTGGAACGCGCGGCATTCGCGCAGCCCGACGTGATCCTGCTCGACGTGAAAATGCCGGGCATCGACGGCTTCGAGACGTGTCGCCGTCTGAAGCGCGACGAACGCACGCGCGATATCGCCGTGATCTTCATGACCTCGCTGACGGGCGACGAGGATCGCGTCGAGGGTTTTTCGGCGGGCGGGGTCGATTACGTGACCAAGCCGTTGCGCGTCGACGAGACGCTGGCGCGCGTCGGCGTGCATCTTGAGCTGCGCGCGATGCACAAGCAGCTTCTCGCACAGAACCGGCAGCTGCTCGCCGAAGTGGCTGTGCGCAAGGAAACGGAGGCTGCGCTATCGCGGGCGCGCGACGACCTCGAACGGCGCGTCGCGTTGCGCACCGAAGAACTGGCGCGTGCCAACGCGAACCTGCAGGCGCAAATCGATGAGCGGCGGCGCGCGGACGCGCGCCTGCAGGCAAGCGAGGCGCGCTTTCGCGCGATCGTCGAAACCAGTCCGGTGCCGTTGTGCATTACATCGATGCCGGCGGGGCGCATCCTGTATACGAACGAGCCGCTGCGTGGACTCCTCGGCATGGGTGAAGGTATGTCGGCCAATATCGCGGATTTCTACGCCGATCCAGGCGAGCGCGAGCATCTGATCCAGCATCTGAGGACGGAGGGCAGCCTGCGCAATGCGGAGGTGCAGTTCCGGCGTCCCGACGGCACGCAGTTCTGGGCGATAGCGACGGCGCGCGTCGCGACCTACGACGATTCGCCCGCGATCTATGTCGGCCTTAACGACATCACGGGACGCAAGCAGATGGAACAGGAGCTCGTCGAATCACGCGAGCAGCAGCGCGAGCTGTCCGCGTACATGGAGGCGATCCGCGAAGAGGAGAGAAAGCGCATCGCGATGGAGATTCACGACGAGCTTGGCCAGCTGCTGACTGCGCTCAAAATGGACGTGTCGCTGCTCAAGATGCGCCTCACGCACGATCCGGAAGCAATGAAAAAAGCCGACGACATGCGCGAACTGGTCGAAGGCACGATCTGGATGGTACGCAACGTCGCGAGTCATTTGCGGCCGGCCGCACTGAATTTTGGCATCGTGTCGGCGCTCGAATGGCTGGTCGACGAGTTCAACCGCCGCAATCCGATTCCTTGCGAGTTGCGCATCGTCGGTGGCGAGCCCGCGCTGTCGGATGCGCACGCGACGGCTGTGTTCCGCATCGTGCAGGCGTCCCTGACGAACGTCACGCGTCATGCCGACGCAACGCGCGTGGTCGTGACGCTGATCTTGACGCCCGAGAAGCTCGAACTGCACGTGCGTGATGACGGTCGCGGTTTCGACCAGCAATTGGTGAAGCGCGACTACTCATATGGCCTGCTTGGCATGAACGAGCGCGCGCGGCTGATCGGCGGATCGCTTTCGATCGGCAGCGCGCCGGGCGCGGGCACCACGGTTTCGATTCACATCCCGCTCGATGGCGGACCTCGAACATGATCAGGATACTCATTGCAGACGATCATGCGATCGTCCGTGGCGGACTCAGGCAGATCGTCGCAACCACAAGCGATATCGTCGTCGTGGCGGAAGCGGCGCAAGGGGCAGAAGTGGTCGACAAGCTGCGCAGTTGCGTCGTCGATCTGCTCCTGCTCGACATGACGATGCCCGGCATCAGCGGCGTCGATCTGATCCGTCGAGTACGGGCAGAGCAGCCTTCGCTACCCGTACTCGTGCTGAGCATTCACGACGAGGCGCAGGTGGCGTCGCGCGCATTGCGCGCGGGCGCGACGGGCTATCTGACCAAGGACAGCGACCCGGACGTGCTGCTCGCGGCGATCCGCAAGCTCGCGGACGGAGGCCGCTTCATCGATCCGAAACTCGTCGATGCAATGGTCTTCGAAACACATCGCGGCGACGTGCCGCCGCACGAAGTGCTGTCGGACCGCGAATTTCAGGTGCTGCAGATGCTCGCGGCGGGCAGGAGCATCAACGAAATCGCCGACGCGTGCGCGCTCAGCGCGAAAACGATCAGTACACACAAGATGCGACTGATGCAGAAACTCGGGCTTTCCAACAATGCCGAGGTGATCCGATACGCGATCCGGCACGGGTTGATCGTCGGGTAGCGGGATGCCGCGGAACGCAGGAATAAGTGAGTATCGCGAGCATTCTGCAGGGGCGTCCGAATCTTTTTTCAGCGGCCCGCGACAGGATTTCATCAGGCTTGCTGGCAATACGCGAGCCACCTGCGCGACCATTTCACCAGTGGTTATCGTGAAGTGTGCGATTCGACGGGCGGCGAAGAATTCGTTTGAAGATCAGATACGGCTGGCGCGTGTAATTTCCTCTCCTGCGCGACGCGGCAAGCGCAGCGTGACGGGAATCGACGCCAGCGAGCACAAGCTCACCAGCAGAAACGCGGGCCAGAAATCCGACCACATGATAGACGCGTGCCCGTTCGCTAGGCGGGAAATCTGCAGCATGATGCCGCCGATCGTCACGCTTAGACCGAGCGACATCCGGTGCACAGCACTGCCGAGGCTCGTTGCCCGTCCAACGTCGCGACTCGCGACTTCTGCATAGGTTAACGAGTTGAGGGTCGTTAATTGCAGCGCCGGAAAGAAGCCGCCAACCAGCACAACTACCCAGATGACCCACGTTGGTGTGCACGGGGAAAAAAATCCGTGAGCTGCGACCGACACGCCCGAGAGCGCGGCATTCACCACCAGCACCGAACGGAAGCCGTAGCGTTTCAGTACGCGTGTGGCAACCGTGCGTGTGAACACGGCACCCAAAGCGGACGCGCAAGTGATGAGGCCTGACTCAAAGGCACTCATGCCGTATCCTTCCTGCAGCATCAGAGGCAACAGGAACGGCATTGCGCCAAGGCCGATGCGGAACAGCGATCCGCCGAGGACGCTCGCGCGAAACGTCGGTATGTCGAAAAAGTGCAGATCGAGGAGGGGCAGCGGTGTGCGCCGTTCATGTGCAACGTATCCGGCGAGCAATACGACGCCCATTACAGCCATGCAGCAAGCATCGCGGTTCGAAATGAGTTCAGAACCGATAAGGGACAAGCCAAGCAGAAGTAGAGCAGTGCCCGCCCCTGTCAGAAAAAAGCCTGTCCAGTCGAGGCAGCCCGGATGAGGTTCGTCGGTGTTTGCCATGTGTTTATTCGTCAAGCAGATGCCGAGAATGCTGATAGGCACGTTGACAAGGAAAGCTAGGCGCCAATGCGAGTAGCTTGTAATAAGGCCCCCGAGTAGCGGGCCTGCGGCGGGGCCGAGCATCGCGGGAACGCTGAGATAATTCATCGCGCGTATGATATCGGCCCTCTGCACAACGCGAAAAATGATGATCCGGCCCACCGGCACCATCATCGCGCCTCCGACGCCCTGCACGAAGCGTGCGAGCGCAAAGGTGATGAGGGAATTTGTCGCCACGCAGAGGAGAGAGCCGACTAGGAAGATGCCAATCGCTGAGCGAAAGACCGTGCGCGCACCGAAGCGGTCTGCGAGCCAGCCACAGACAGGTATAAACGCGCCGAGCCCAACGGCGTAACTCGTCACTGCAACTTTTAACGTCACCGCATCATGCCCGAAATCGCGTGCCATCGTCGGCAGAGCCGTGACGATGACGTTCTCATCGACACATTCCATGAATATGGCGCACGCGACGATCATAGGCGTGATCAGGGCTTTCCGGCCAACACTCGAGCTAACCATTTTGATTGTTCAGTTGCGTGACTCTCTCTGTTCATAGAGCAGGCCATGGAGCTTCTGCAGGTTTGGACTCAATCCGCCCTCAGGTCTGATAGCGCGGATGGTCGACGTGTGCGCGTAGCCGAAGAGTGTATGCTTGGTGTACGGAACGTTGTGCCTTGTGTCACAGAGGCTATAAGCTCCTCGCACGAATGATTTAAAAGGGAAGCCTACTGCCTCGTTGCGGACGGAGTCGGTACGCGACTTTCGCGTTTCCTTTCCTTTGTGCCTTCTCACCATGCAATAGTTGAGCCAGCACCCGTAAATAGCAGGAAGATGAAATAACGTTTACTGAAACCGAGATTGGACATTATGTCCACGTTCCATTGTGAATGTTCTTCTTTAGGACGATTACAAAAAATTGCGAGTTCTTTCACAAGTTATTTTCCAGTCTTTCGCTATGTCGAACATCCGACAATGTCGGGTTGCGAAATGTCGGTTTGCCGTCATTGTGTCGATTCTTAGGCGCTTGCGCTTGTCGTCTAATTGATGTCAATAGATCTTGCTCGTCGATAGGGTTCAGAACAGCCGTTTGCTTGTCGTCTGGCTTCACAACTTCCGACGCTTGCGCATCCGCTTCGAACGCTTCGCTTTCATCCATGAAGCTTTCCTGAAGCTGGCCTGCTGCATCATATGCTGGCGACAGCTTCAAACATCGTTTAGTTACTAACCCGTGCATAAATAAGCGAACATAAATCGACACGATGACCTAAGCTCTTAAAGGGGCTTGGGGAGAGACGTGATGCGTGAGAACGACGGTCGACAGCTTTCACATGCAACGCTCGAGGAGATCCGCATTCGCGCGGTCAAGAGGGTTGAGGCCGGTGAGTCACCGGAAGACGTAATCCGCACACTGGGCTTTTCGAGGGCGCGTATTTACGAGTGGTTAGCGGCATGGCGCGAAGGAGGTATCGAGGCATTACGGGCCAAGGCCATTCCAGGCCGGCCGATGAAGCTGTCGTCCGAGGCTATCCGGTTTGTCTATCAGACGGTCACAACGAAGAATCCAATGCAGATGAAGTTCGAGTTTGCGTTATGGACGCGAGACATGGTGCGGGAGTTGATTCGCGAACAATTCAACGTCAGGCTTTCCGAGGTATCGGTCGGACGGCTGCTCAGGAAACTCGGCCTTTCACCTCAGCGGCCGCTGGCGCGTGCTTACCAGCGTGACCCGGAACCGGTCGAGTCATGGATGCGGCAGGAATATCCGGCGATTGTGAGACAAGCCAAACGCTGTGGGGCACTGACATTTTTCGTCGACGAATCGACGGTGCGCTCCGACTATCACAGCGGCCCGACTTGGGCACCGGTCGGTCAAACGCCGGTAGTCGAAGTCACAGGCGCACGCTTCAAGGTAAATCTGATTTCGGCGGTCAGTCCGCGTGGCCAACTGCGCTTCATGTGTTTTGACGGTAGTTTCAAGATCTCGGTGTACGTCGACTTCGTCCGGCGGCTGATGCTCAATGCCGATGCCCCCGTTTTCCTGATTGCAGATGGCCATCCGGTTCACCGATGCAAGGCAATTCGTGAGCTTGCCGCAGAATCAGATGGGCGCCTTTGTCTGTTCTTTCTGCCTGCGTACTCGCCGGATTTGAATCCGGATGAGCTCGTATGGGGTTATCTCAAACACCACAAGATCGGCAAGCTTGCTATCAAAGGGCCCGGGCATCTAAAGCGGCGTGTTCGGGCGGTTCTGCGCTCGTTGCAGAAAATCCCTGCCTTGGTCCGTTCCATGTTTCAACATCCATCAGTCCGCTACGCGGCATGACACATGTCCGGTTACTTTGTTTCGACTTAGTAAGTGTGCGCGCATCGTTCTTGTCGGCATCGAACTGATGCTTATGGACCGCAAGGGGCAGTTGCAAGACGATGATATAGGCAGAACCGCCGCAGAGCAGTTCCCACTCGCTAGTTACGTAGGCTCCCATTTTTTTCTGAGAGCTTTCTCATCTCGATTTTCTTGTTGCGAAAGAGCCAGTTGGTTTTCAGGCTGCCGGGGCCTCGTGTCAATGGAGGCAATCGTCTTTGCCTGATTCCTACTGAGTTGGGTGCCGGTGCATTTGACTTCTGCACGACTACACACGAGCAAATTGGGGGTTACTGGTCCGTGCCCGTTGGGTTCGCGACCCAAGTCTGCTTTGCAACGTTCTCAGTTCGGCGCACGTAACAATATCGTGTGCGGCAAATGATGTCGGGCGACGAGGTCTCGTCTCGACTCTCGATCTTCGGCAGGCGAATCATTCGTCAAGCGTTCACGACGGCCTTCATGTCAGAATGGATGGACTCCTGCCGATCATCGATCAGCCATTACGTATGCGTGACCGTTCCACGATGGCAGAATGTGCGAAAGAAGAGCCATTAACCGGTTGCCTGCAGTACGAGTTGCGCAAGGAGCGATCGGCGGCTGGGCTCATGTGCATTGCATCCGCGCATCTACTGCGATCTGTTTGCGAAGCGCCTCGAAACGCTCAAGCACCTTTTCTTCAAAACGCGGATCGGGGCTAGCAGAAACGACGGCATCGACCGCTGCCCAGTCCTGTTCCGTCAACACCTGCGCGGCGCGAGGCATCAAATCTCGCTCCTCAGTAGAAATGTGGTGACGATAGTACACAAGGTACGTGGCCGTGGCCGCCTCCAGAGCCGTGCGGGAGACGATGACATCTCCAGCGGCTTCATTGATGCGATTCAGGAGTTCATCGCCGGCCGCGGCAATCACGCGATGCTCCTGCAGGACTCGATTCACGACGACTTGAATCCCGGGATCGCGTTTGGCAAGCCGAGCGTACGCGACATCCTCGCGCGGATGATGAATACGATCGGAAAAATTCCGCATGTAGTAAAGGATGTCGTTCATAAGCCCGTAATTCGGACTCTCGCCTCGATGCAGCACAGCCACCTGTTCTTCGAGAAGATCGAGTAGCCGGGCAAAACTAACGTGCTCGGTGTGCCATACAGAAAGTGAGTCCGGCATGACATTGCTCCATGGTCAGGTACAGACTGTCTGAACCAAACGGTGAATGCAGCCCTTGTCGGCGTTATCGATAGTGCCGCAGCGCGACCGGTACAATCGAAATGTTACCAGGTGCACCGCCAAGAAGGACTGACGCAGATCAATACACTGTGGTATTGGTAGGCAGAGATCGGTCGCGGCACGGACAGCCTGGGACAGCGTCAAGCAGCACGCCGGCCGGTCAACATGGTTGTCGCGGTCCACGGAGGCACGATCACGGTTCGTAGGTGCGCCCGATCGGCTCACGATACTCCGCGCTGAACCACAGGAACCATTCCGAGAGCAGGTGCTGGATCTGCGCGGCCGCGTCGTCGGAGAGTTCGGGCAGCGTTGGCGTACGCGGTATGTCATCCGCTTGCCGGTTTCGGGCCTTCGTGCGTCTGGATTGCCGGTTCATCGGAATTCCTCAATGTCCTGTTGCAGCAGTTCAAGCCCGGAGTCGGACAGCAGCGTGTGCGTGCAGCCGGCGCTCTTGAGCGCGTGCGAGATCAGTTGCCTGCAGGCGGTTGCCCGCCTAGATGTAATGCATCAGGGTGGTGAACTTCGCACCCGGTCGGTCTTTGGCCGTCTGTCGTATGTTTTCGAGCGCGGATCCCACGTCATATTACCGATCCCGCGACGGAGCTTACCCGCCTCACCTCGAATAGCGCGAGATACCGCTCCTCATTCTGCGCGCGACGTAACAGATGAGCTGCGCCACCGATTCGCGGGTCCACAGATAGAATGGCAACGCCAGCTGATCCGGATCAGCTTGTGGACTTCACGGCCGTGATCCAGCCGGCCACTTCCCGGCCGACGGCCACGCTTGCCTGGCCAGAGCGATGTCAACCCGCCGTCTCGCGAGCGCGGGGGTGCGCATAACGTTTGCTTCCTCTCGGTATTGACAAATCAGCGGCCAGCGCAGGCCGTTAAGCAGGGTTAGCGATTCTCAAGAGGCGCTGCGAACCGCGCGTGGAATGCGCACGGCGGTCGGCTACGCTTCGCCGTGCGATGTCAAGTATGTACGGTTGGCGACAACAGCTTTTACCAGTGCAGTACTGGCAATTTTACGGCAACGGGTGCAGAAACTTGGTCACGCTGTAGCAGACGACCGTTCCCATTTCTCGCTCCGGAGAGGTCTTTGATGGCACGCATTGCAAAAAGAAAGCTGTTAAGTGCCGACACCGTGGATAAGGCATCAGCAGTCCGCTATCAGATGTCGGAGATTCACCAGACGTTGCGTGATCGGATCTGCACTCTCTATTATCCTCCCGGCACCGTACTAGGGGAGACTGCACTTGCGGACGAATTCCAGGTCAGTCGCACACCGATCCGGAAAAATCTTCAGAGGCTCGAGTACGACGGCCTCGTGGAAATAAGGAATGGCGTTGGTACGATAGTCAGGGGCGGTGATCTCCGAGAATACCGTGACACCTACGCATTCCGGCTAAAATTGAGCGAGATGCTTGGTGACTTCTGTTCTCCAGCACACGCTCCCAAAGCGCTTGAGCGAATGCAAGGACTGGTCCTCAGAGCGAGGACGCTGCAACACAAGCCGCCGAATTTCGAAGCATTCGGGCAGATCCTCCATGAGTTGCATTCCGTAATCAACGGTCTGATAACGAACGGAGAGGTTCGCCAAACGCATGACCGTTGTTACTTGCAAGTATCGCGCCTTCGGCTCAATATTGTGGAACTTTTATGGGACGACGAGGTTAAGAACCTCAGCGGAGAGCTAGAGGAATGTTGCTTGGCGCTGCGCGCTGGGGATATGCGCGCTCTTGGACTAGTACAACGGAACTACATTTCGTTCGGTCTCACACATATCGCTCGTTTGATCTCATAGTTTGCCGGACAGGTCATGTAATTTGACCGGTACCGTGATGCGGTAGTTCGAAAGTGTCCAAATTTTCTTGTGCAAAGTGTACGAACGCATAACATCAGATACTGTTCCCATTCTGGAACGGTATTGGTAAAATCGATGCTTGCAGAGGATTGCGAACTGACTCGTGACGGGCTTCCGTTCATATGCGGCGCAGTACCACCCGGCGGTGATGGCTCGCGGCGCAAAGTGTTTGATCTCGGCATTTTCGCCAGGGAGGTGGCTGCGGAGACCGATGTTTTGTGAACCGCGGGCGCAAACGCAAAGAACGGAATCACACTGTCCCCGGGCTAGTGCCAGACTGCTACAACGGTCGGCAGATTACGGCCCCACGGGCCCTGTTCAAAGGCGAGCAGTTCGGCCTCGGCGCTCGGGACTGTGTAAAATTGGTCAGATTGCGGCGGCTAGTTCGCTGCGTGCAGTTCGTATATTCCAACGCGTCGCGGATCAGATGCGCGATGCAGGTTTGTAGCGTCATCACCGGAAACACTTCGACCAGCGCCTCGACATGCCCTTCAGTTCATCGGTCGCGGCAATCAGGATGTTCTGCACGCACCGTGTTTTTAGGTCGCCAAGGAACTTCATCCCGAACTTCGCGCCCTTGATCTGTTCGATCCACAGGCTGAGAATGTCGTGTGTGCCATCCCGGTAGCGCGCCCAGCGGCAGAACACGGGCTCGTTGCATACACCCGTCGTCACGTATCTTACGGGCAACGCCTCAAAGAACGCCACTGGGTACATCGGCTCGAGCGGGCGGGTCTGCTTGGCGCTCACTTCGTCCAACACGGCAGAGCTGATGACTTTAGAAGACATCTCAATGCCGTGCTGCCCGGACACAAAACCTTGGACTTCCCTGCATGGTCATGCCGCACGCGTACATCGCGATGTCTTATCGTCGAACGTTGTCAATCTGGATTGGATCGAGAGTGCCAGCACGGTGGCGTGAAATTTTCAGCCTTAGCGGACCGTCGTCGGCAGACTCTTGTCGCCGTTGCACTGGTTGGTCGTGTTCCGAGGCCATTCCATGCGATTGGCCCAGATGGTGAACAAGCTCTGCGCCCATGGCGCGCACTATAGTATCTGAACGCTGCCGACACGAGCGGCGCAGCCTCGGCGATCGATCAGTTCCTTCGGAATCGACGGCAGCGTTGGCTGATCCGCAGAATCCGGACTCGGTTTCCGCGGCATGGGATGCTCCTTTCATCCTATGCGATGAATACAGAAATCGAGACCGGTTCACAGAACCTAACAGGGATACGGTGTTCTTTATTCTTTCGAGTCGCTCGGTGAGGCTCTGTGGTGATCTCATGATTTCGCTTGCGGAACAACAGATTCGTCACCGCTGCGAATAACCATGCTTAGGTCATGACGCAAATACTCTTCACGATTCTTGGGAGATATCCCTCGTTTCAATAATTGAAAGGCAAGGTATTCTTCCCACGAGAAGGCATCAAATCCGAGGTGGTAATTAATGTGTTGCTGGTCCTTTGCGTGTGTAAGAACAATCCATTGATGCCCCAGTGGGTGCGGAGCATCGATGAGAACGAGGTCTAACCCGCATTGCTCGGCGAGCGAATGAAGAGTTGAAGCCTTGTAATACTGAACTTCTGGATACGACCAGTCTGTACCGATGCTGTCTGAATCTCCCGCCAGAAAAGCCGTCACAAATTTACCATTTGATCGCAGACTCCGCGATACTGATGTGAGGCACGTTTTAATTTGCGTCTTGCTCGCATGCGTAAATATTCCAGCGGCAATTATGTAGTCAAACTGACAATTGAACTGGGATGCATTAAAATCTGAAATATTCCACAAACATTTACGCCTATCCGTTTGGTTTGCAGCCGAACGAGCCGATTCTATCGGTGTGACGAACATCTGATCACACGCGCGAGCCGATAGCCGTCCCGCTGCGAGGCTGTCGCAGCGGTTTGGAGCCACTCCAAACTTCACGCATGCCGCCAATGCAAGAGCAGTGCCAAGGCGCAGGCGGGCAGGCGTGTCATGGCTCGGCAATGTCGAGGTTGTCGAGGATATGCCCAGCTTGCTATGCCAGTGTTCGAAAGCCGACAAAGCTACCGTTGCTGAGGGGCTTGTCAGAAATCTCTCAATCTCTCTGCGGCGGCCCTGAGAAGGATGTCCACGTAGCGATGCCCTGCATGCACCGGCCACCGCATCGGCATGTCCGGCTCGTGTTGTGAGAAGGGGCAGACGAGGGGGTGTCGCAGTAAGGCGCTGGAGTAAGATTTGCCCCCACATTGTTGCCGGCCTTGTCCACCGCGCGGTACAGGTGTTTCCACTGGCCGCCCACCTTGACGTACGTCTCGTCCATGCGCCAACTGGTGCCGACCAGACGTTTGTGTCGGCGAAACGCCTTCTCGAACAGCGCACGAGCTTGATGACCCAGCGGTGCACCGTCGAATGGTCCACCTCAACACCTCGTTCGGCCATCATTTCTATATGAACGCGTCCCTTTGCGCCAGTTCTCGCATGTTATGACAGACAGGATGGGCTGCTGCTCTATATCCGTACATGGACTCCCGCCTATGAGCAAGATCGGTTTGCAATTTGAAGGTCTCGACTGCGTCCGTACATTCGGCTTTTGATGTGCTTACTATCAGCACGAGCCATCATGGAAGTTTGCGCGCTTGCCCCTCATCGGCCTTCTGGCTTCGTAATGCAGCCGCCGGATATATCAGGATCTGCAAGCGCCGGTCCGACCGGTTCGCCATGCTTGCCGCTTCTTGCGCAATCGCGAAGAGGGTAAAAGTACTGAGATATTAAAGATTACTACGCCACCTTAAAGCTATCGTTGCTCGTCAATATGGCCCAGGCGATTCGCGCCGTCTTGTTCGCTAGAGCGATTGCCGCGACACTCATGTGTCGGCGTTGCATCACAGCTTTGATCCATCGACTATGCCGGTCGTCGCGGCGATTCACGAAACGCATCACTGCGCGCGCACCTTGTACAAGCAAGGTCCGGAGATAGGTGTCGCCGCGTTTTGTAATGCCCCCCAACTTCGCCTTGCCGCCGCTCGATCGTTGTGTCGGCGTCAGTCCCAACCATGCCGCGAACTGTCGTCCGTTCTTGAACTGCGACGGATCTCCAACGCTGCTGAACAACGCGGTCGCTACTAGCGGGCCGATGCCAGGAACCGTAGCAAGTCGCCGGCAACCCTCGGTTTGAATATTTCGGCTATCTCGTTAGGGCCTGTTCACACTAATCGTACTTGACCGTATACTTCGGTGATGGAAATCACCGAAGCCCAATATCAGCGGATTGAGCATTGCCTGCCGCGACAACGCGGCAATGTCAGCCTGACAAACCTGCAGGTGCTCAATGCGATTCTTTATGTGGCCGAGCATGGTTGCAAATGGCGCGGACTGCCCAAGCGCTTTGGCCGATGGCACACGATCTACACGCGAATGAATCGCTGGTCCCGCAACGGCGTGCTGGATCGTGTGTTCACTGAATTGCAGCGTGAGCAGATCGTTCGCATCAGGATCGAGGCGGTCTCGCTGGATAGCACGATGGTAAAGGTTCATCCTGATGGCACCGGTGCATTAAAAAAAACGGACCTCAAGCAATCGGAAAATCCCGAGGTGGATGGACCACCAAGATTCATATGGTTGCCGCGGATGCTCGAACAGCCATAACGTTCGCCCTGTCTGCTGGCCAGGCAGGTGATGCGCCAGAGGGGCGAGCCCTGTTGCAAAGCCTTGGCTCGCCCAATCGGCCACTGCATCTGCTGATGGACAAGGCGTACGAAGGCGACGAGACGCGACAACTCGCACTCGACCTGGGGTTCATTCCGGTGGTTCCGCCGAAAAGCAATCGGCTTGAGCCGTGGGAATACGATCGCGAAATGTACAAGCGCAGAAACGAAGTGGAACGCCTGTTTCGCCGCCTTAAAGGCTTTCGCCGCATCTTTTCCCGATTCGACAAATTGGACGTGATGTTCCTCGCGTTCATCAATTTCGCCCTCATTGTCGACGGGCTCAAATAGTGTGAACAGGCCCTAGTGAGTTCATCGACCCATTGTTGAAGGGCCGCGAGCTGTTCGAGGTACATCGATCCCAGGCGTCGCAGCACGAGCGTGATCCGGGCATCAAGATTGTTGACGAGTGCGACGATACCGTGTCTTAACTGGGAATGCCTATCGGGAAGATGAATCCCTCTTCGGCAAACATGCTGCGGATCTGGTTATACTTCGCCGTTCGTTCGTGAATGAGTCGCTCGCGCATGCGGTGAATCGACTGTAGCGACTGCTGCTCGGCGCTCTTGATGGGCACCGGGTGAATGCCGGGCCGAGAAACAGCTGCGCAAATAGCTGCCGCATCATTCGCATCGTTCTTTCCGCCGACTCGGAATGGTTTCACGTACTGTGTTGGCAGGAGACGTGCCGTGTGCCCGAGGATTGTCAATTCACGAGCCCAGTAGTGGGAACCGTGACACGCTTCGATACCTATCAGACTCGGCTCCAGCTTTGAGAAGAACTTTAGTACCTCAGCGCGGCGCAGCTTCCGCTGTACGACCGGTTTGCCGGCACGATCGACGCCATAAACCTGGAACACGTTTTTCGCGATATCAAGACCGATGGTGAGCGTAGTCATGTCGAATCTCCCGAAAGGGGCTCCGGCAGTGTGCGCCCCGGAGGGGGCGGGAGTCCATGCCATCAGGCTTGTTGCAGCCCAATGGGCTACGGCCCCTATGAAATCCGCTGGCCCGCGCCTCATTCTTCAAGCGAGCTCGAAGCTCTAGAGATGATTCAGGCTTGGCGGGCTCCGGTCCTACCTGGCTTGTCATCACACTCGATTGCTGCGCAACGTTTCGACGTTCACCCTGTGTTAAACGTTGATCTGCTTCATGGCGCGGGGAGCTCAGACTGGCTTCGCGCTCATATATCCTTTCTTGTACGGCCGGTCATGCGCAAGGACCGCCCAGATCGTGCGCGCCATCTTGTTGGCCAATGCGATGACCACGACATTCTTTGGCCGCCGCCTCTTCATCTGCTCGACCCACTCACCCGGCTCCTTTGTATGCTCGAGAACGCTACGCGCACCGTGGATCAGCAGAGTGCGTAGATACGTGTCACCCCTCTGATCCCGTGCAGATTCACCTTGCCGCCCGACCCCGTCTGCCTCGGTACGATCCCGACCCACGCAGCGAACTCCCGCCCCGAACTGAACGCTTTGGCGTCGCCCATCATCGCAACTGCTGCCGTTGCCGTCAGCAGTCCGACGCCGGGAATCTCGCCGATTGCTTTTACCGATTTGTCTTCCTTCTTCCACTCGCGCATGCGGCGCTCAATCTGTACTACCTGTTCGTCCAGCTTCGCCAGTCCGTTCCACTGCTCGCGGAATGTGTCAATGATCACAGCAGGCAGACGTTCAGCGAGCCGTTCGAGCACCGCCGGTATCTCCTTATCCAGTTTGCTTCGGCCCTTGCTCATCACCTCGCCGTATTCCGTCAGCAGTCCTCGCAGGTTATTGATCTGCATCGTTCGGAACTTGAGCAGTTGCTGCCTCATCCGGTGCAGCCCAAGCATAGCTTGCTGTCTCGGTTTTTACCGCTACCGGCTTGCCTGGCTGCTGTACTGCCAGCCAGATCGCCCGGGCGTCCGCCGCATCGTTCTTATTGCGGATGTTGAATGCCTTCACAAACTCTCCCGGCATCAGCTTCACCTCGTGGCCCATCGGCGTCAGTTGCCGGGCCCAGTGGTGCGCACCACCGCACGCACGACAAATTCACATCCACCGGGTAATGCACCCGTTTGAGAGCCGTGTCAATGCTTGGGGGCCGCGTCTTCTCCGTTTTTGGCCGTCAACAATGCGGGCGGGGGGGCGAATCTTACGACCGGCTCCTTACTGCGACACTACCGTCCTGCGTGCCAATGTTCAGGTCCGGCAATTTGTCCTCGAACAGACCGGGCACGAGCGTTAGCGCAATTCTTTTGAAGTCGCGAAAGGTTCGGGCATAGCCCCGTCGTAGTTTTTCCTGGATAAAGGCTCTCGTCCGAAGACGGGCGATTCAGATCGACCACATAACGTGAAACGCGCGCGCCGATGGTCCGTCGCACCTAAATCGAGTGCAAAGGCATAAAGACGATCCCGATGCCAATCGGTATCGGCGACTGTCAACGCCGCATCCGTGCACTGGTTTCGCAGGGCGTCGGGGATGTAAGTGCCGAGATGCGGAATAGAGATGAGAAGCGGGGCGTTTCCGCGCGTTAATGTGTAGAAGTCGTTCACGAAACCTTTCTAGTTCGTCAGTTTCGGGAGCAATGCGTCTGCCGGTAGCTGGGGCAAACTGCGGGTGAGCGCGGGGCAGATAAGCTGATCCAACACCCGACCGGTGAGCGAAGAGATATTCTCCACGAACTCAACCCACTTCCCCTGCCTGTGCAGGATGAAAAAATCGCGTCTACTGAGCCGTCCTGTCGGGAGTGGAAAAACGGCGATCTCGTTGAGATAATGTCGTGCCTGCCATAGACAAAGCGGCGTTGAGATCGCAAATCCAAGATTTGCGCTGACCAGACTAAGCATCGGATCGGTGGCATCGAATTCGTATCGACGCGGGCCATTGATGCCCAGATGTCGTGCCAAGCGTTCGATCTGCTGTCCAATCACCGATCGGGCCGTATACCGTATCAACGGTAGCTCAGCGGCTAATTGCCTCCAATGTGAGTCTTTGGGCGCGCGTCCATCAAGCCAGCGGCGAGACGTTACAGCTAGAAAAGCCTCCGAGAGAAGAGGTAGCTCGACAATGCGGTTGTCGTTGACCACCGTCTGCGTGCACACCACGACATCGACCTCACCATCGTGCACTTGTCTGGAAAGTGCAGGCGTGAGCCCCGACCACATCTCGATCTGGCGAGTTGACCCGGACATCGCGCGGATGATTTCCGGCCCGACGGTAGCTGCGAATGAATCGACGCATCCGAGGCGCACAGGCGGGGTGCCAGCTAACGAAGCATCCTTGATCCGGCCGCTGACCGTATGCGCATGCTGGAGCAGTGGACTGGCAAGTTCGAGCAAGGCGCGCCCAGCCAGATTTGGACGCGGTGGACGGCTGTCCCGGTCGAACAGATCTGCACCCTGCTCGCGCTCGAGAGCAGCGATGGATTGACTTACCGCGCTTTGGCTGACTTGGAGGCGCTTCGCGGCTGCCGTCATTGAGCCGGTCTCACACACCGCAACGAACGCTTCCAAAGCGCGAAGATCGATGGGTGACCGAGGGCGTTTCATTGTTGCTCCCAACATGAAGGCTTTTGATGAGACGTACCATCCTGAAACGCCGCACATGCCGGCCGCTATGAGCACGACGCTCGTTTGAGCCCGAAGCCGCTCATATCGCCATCAACCAAAGCCTTCGTGCTAAAACCGCTGCCGAAGTGTGCTCAGTGATTGACTTGAGACCCGAACGGGTTTTCGTGCCTCAGTGCCGCGTTTCGGCAATGTGCTCAGTACGAGGAAAGAAGCCGACCATACCCGTTGATACGGTCCGGCAACCCTGCAAGCCTCATGACGTCCCAAGCGACTGCCTGATTGCTGGTAATGACTGGCTTTCCGGTCCGCTGTTCAATCTCCTCGATGACTTCGATCGATCTGAGTGCTCCGCAGCTGATGAAGATCGCGTCGGCGTCTGGCCGATCCAGAAAGAGAGCCATTTGCACGATGCTGTCGGGCGTGACTCGCACCATATCGCTGTCTTTCTCTAGCTGAAGACCATGGATAGCCAATACTTCAAAGCCCTCGTTTTCCAGATAGGACTTTTCCATGATATTGATCTCGTCGAGATAGGGCGTACCGATAACGATCCGTTTGGCACCGATGGCACGAAGTCCGCGAATCACCGCTGTGATCATGCTTGTGGTCTTCGCATTCGGAGCGCCTCGGGTCAATTCCGCGAAAACTTTCTTCTCACCAACAACAAGGCTGCCGGAGGTGCAACCGTAGCAGATGACGTCGAGACTGCCGTCAGGAAGGATTCGAGCCGCCGCATCAGCAAGGCTGGACGCGATGTTGTCGAGGGACTCCCTCGTGATGCTATCCGGATTGGGGACCCTTGTGAAATGGATTCCTATCCCCTTCGGAAGCAAGGTGAACATGTCGTCTTCAATCGTCTGCTCGGTAGCAAGCAGTACAAATCCGGCCTTTGCACGGTCATGGCGACCACCATCAAGCCTGGCTTCAAATCCAGTCTTCTCAGTCATGATATGGACTCCTATTTATGAAATAACGTGTGCGTATGGACATGGTCACCCTGCTGGTGCAGTCGGGGCTGTGCGCGACTAGCCAGTTATGAATCGTGCGATGCGAGCCAATCCGAAGGAGATGTAGTTGCGTTGCACCAGGCCCAAGGCGCGCATATCTGCCGCCCGGAGCGCCCGGCAGCACTCTTCCAGCTCATGGTTTAAATACTCGACTTCTTCTTCCCAAAGATCGCTAACAAAGTTGTACCAGACACGTGATGCCTGAAAATAGCACCGGTCATGCGTCTGTCGCAGTTCCCTGTTTCTGATCAGTTCATTGATCGCGAAATGTAGCTCGTGAAGGATCGCCCAGAACTCGTCGAAGTTGCGAGAGGTGTTCGATAGCGCGGCAGCGCGCGGAACCAGTCGCTCGATGCGCTCAAGTGCCTGCGGGGCATCGGTGGGCGAACAAAAGTCACCCAGCATCTCGCTCAGCCTCAACCGGAAATTGTAGGTGTCACGGTACTCCCGAAAATCAACACCGCTCACGATCGTACCGACGCCGTTTTTTGTCTCAACCAGACCTTCGTACTCGAGGCGCTGCAGAACCTGACGAATAGGCGTGCGGCTAACTTCGAATTCTTCGGCAAGCACGGTCTCTCCCAGCAATGTGCCAGGCGGATAGTGGAGGCTGCAGATGCGATCGCGCAACGTCCGATAGATGTCCGGCGTCTGGCCGCGAACTGCGGGCGCTTTCGAGGTGGGCCGCAAAGCTTGTCCCTTAAGTTTGACCACGCGTGCCATTAAAAAATCCTTCACAAGTGTGGTTGTGATAGTCGGCGCCGCCCAGTGATGACTGCGCTGGTGCTGATATCTGCCCAATGATAGCCAGGATCAGTAGCTGTTCGCAACCTGTACACAGCTTAGCGCGATTTACGGAAAGGGAGAAGCTCTGCGTGATGGCATCAGCCGGTCGTTACGGTGCGCACAGAAAGTCAGGAGCCTATGGTGTGGTTGTAAGTAACTGAATAAGCGCAATAAACATCGCTATCATCCGATTTTTCCAGCCCCGTGAAACCTCGGTTTGCCTAAGCAAACATACCACTTGACATGCCAAATTGGTGCTCCTAGAGTCGAGCTGTGTACTTGCTGCATACAGCTAACAATGGAGGACATGTGGACGAATATGCAGGCCGGGTGGGCAAACTGCGTGACGCACTGCGTCGCGCCAATATCGATGTGGCGTTGATTAGCGACCCAGACTCAGTGGCCTACTTCGGGGGCTTCTGGAACTATCTGGGCGTTGAGTTCGGCCGCCCTACGCTGATGGTGATTTCTCAGGATCATGAGCCGGTCCTGATCACGCCGTTGATGGAATCCGAGATGTGCGGTCTGATGACCTGGGTCAAAGATATCCGTCCCTGGGCCGATGGTATTGATGATGAATGGCGAAAGCCGCTGCGAGAGGTACTGCAGGCTTCGAAGGCAAAGCGCGTGGGGATCGAGCGCGCGAAAATGCCGCCGCTCGTTTCAGGTGCACTTCCCGTTGAGGCAGGCAGCCTGACCGATGTGGGGCAGATCATCTTCGATCTGAGGACGATCAAGTCTGGAAGCGAAATCGCGGTCATGCGGCAAGCCGGGCAGGTGGCTGTTGCGATGGTCGAGGCGGCAAAGGAAGTCATCCGGGAGGGCGTACCGGAGTACGAGATTGCACTGGCAGTGATTGCCGGGGGCACCCGAAAAGCTGCTTCGTTCCTTGATGAACACAAGGATAGATTCGTTTCGCCGACGATCTACAACCTTCAAATCCTCCAGTCCGGACGTGACGTCTGTCTTGTACACCGCCGATCCTCGGTTCGCACACTGAAGCGCGGCGACCCGGTCTACCTGTGCTTCTGTGGCATCGCCAACTTCAAGAACTACAAGCTCGGCTTCGACCGCGAGTTCTTCGTCGGATCGGTGACTGACGAGCAAGCTCGGGTTTATGAGGCCGCGGTTGCAGCGCAGCAAGCCGCGCTCGCGCAGATCAAGCCAGGTGTGCGCTGTGAAAATGTCAATGCTGCCGCTGAAGAGGTCTATCGGGACGCGGGATTTGCCCCGGGATATCGGACCGGGCGCTCGATCGGCTACTCGTTCCTTGAGACGCCGGAGCTCAAGCGCGGCGAGCAGCGGACCCTGGAAGCGGGTATGACTTTCGCGGTCGACGGTGGCATCACGATCGAAGGAGAGTTTGGCGGGCGAGTAGGAGACTCGATCGTCGTGACGGCAGATGGATTTGAATATCTGACCGATTATCCGCGCAAACTGACAGTGGTGTGAGCGCCATGGACGATCCGGTTACCCTCAGAACGCTGATCGCGGTGAATCGCGAGTTCTTCGGCAGTCGTTGGAGCGAGAAAGATCTCGAAGAGCTGGTCAACCCGCGTTTTGGCGTCGTCTCGGATCTGTCCAGCCTGGTAGAGCGGCTGTCAGCAATCCGGGCGAAAAATCTTGCTGACCAGGCCCCGTTCTGGATCGTGGAGTGTCAGCCATGAAGCCAGTGAACGGCAACACCCTGAGAGGCATTTCAAAGGCGCTTTCGCGTGGGGATGTCACAGCCCTTGAGGTTGTTGATCACAGCCTCGCGCTCGCGGAGGCGACCAATGGGCTGCTCAAGAGCCTGATCACGGTGACCGGTGACTGCGCTCGCGCTCAGGCAAGGTCGGCCGATGAGCGCCGGCAAGTTGGTAGACGGCGGGGAATACTCGACGGTATCCCGTACGTGGCGAAAGACGTATTCAAAACGGAAGGGATCCGGACTACGGCGGGAAGCAAGGTATTGGCTGAACACTATCCGCAAGAAGATGCCGTTGTCGTTCGGAAGCTGGCGGAAGCGGGAGCGGTCCTCGTTGGCAAGGCGAACATGCACGAGTTCGCATATGGCGCGACAGGGGAGAATCAGTTCACCGGCACGACAGTGAACCCGTGGGACCAACGGCGCCTGGCAGGGGGCTCCAGTGGCGGCTCGGCTGCTGCTGTTGCAGCCGGGATTGTTCCCTTTGCGTTGGGCACTGATACAGGGGGATCAGTGCGTGTACCGGCAGCGCTGTGCGGAGTAACCGGCTTCAAACCGACGTTCGGACTGTTGGACTCCACTGGCGTCATTCCGTTCTGCTGGACGCTTGACCATGTGGGCATCATCGCCGGGAATGCGGATGACGTTTCCGTGGTGATCGACTCGCTGACAGATCTGCAGGTCTTCCGTACCAATGGCTCGCTGCATTCCCTTCGTATCGGGATTCCAAGAGGCTGGACCTCTCTTCTTGAACCTGGCGTTCGAGCCGGATACGAACGGGTAGTTGCCGTTCTAAGGGCGTCCGGCGCTACTTTCCACGAGATTGACCTGCCGGAACATGCTGAATCCCGGACCGTATCTCTCACCATTCAACTGGCCGAAGCTTTGGCGTATCACTCGCCATTGATCGCGTCGTCAGGTGAGCAATATGGGCTCGATGTCCGCAGCGGCTTTGTCCTCGGTCAGCAGTTATCCGCCGAAAGCTATGTGCAATGCCAACGGCTGCTGAGCGCGTACCGGGCGTCGTTCACGCGACATTTCGAGACCATTGATGCCATTCTGACTCCCACATGTCCGGTCGTCGCCCCCGAGACAGGCAGTACACGAATACCAGTCGGCGATCAACTTCTCCCGATCGGTAACGCGCTGACGCTTTTTACGTCCTTCTTCAATCTGGTCGGCGCGCCGGCCGTCGCACTGCCTGCCGGCACTGATGACAAGGGATTGCCAGTCAGTGTGCAACTCATCGGCGCACCAGGCAAGGACATCGCGATTCTTGAACTTGCACGACATCTTGAACAGGAACTGGCGCGAAGGTAAACGTGGCAGCTCTGTAGCGAATTCCACTTCAACGCAATGTAAAGGGGTTAGTATGCAAATCCGCAAAACATCGAAGCACGCTCGGACCTGTCTCTTCGTGCTGCTGAGCGCGATTCTTCCTGTCACGTCTGCCAGTGCCCAACAACTGGTCGTCGCCTCGTTCGGTGGGGCATATACCGCAAGCCAGGCGAAGGCCTTCTTTGAGCCGTACGCCGCAAAAACCGGGACCAAAGTCCTTCCCGCTGACTACAACGGCGGGCTGGCAGAGCTTCGTTCGCAGGTGCAGGCGGGCTCCGGTGCGTGGGACGTGATCGATCTTGAATTCCAGGATGCAGCTCGCGCATGCGACGAAGGATTGATTGACCCGATAAAGCCAGGTTCGCTTCCAAACGGTCAGGATGGCAAGTCCGCGTCTTCCGACTTCGTGCAGGGTTCCCTGATGGACTGCGGCGTCGGAACGATCCTCTGGTCGAACGTGATTGCATATGACAAGCGAAAGTTTACCGGGGAGCAGCCTGCAACAATTGCCGACTTCTTTGATTTGAAGCGGTTCCCGGGCAAGCGCGGGCTAAGCAACAAACCGAACGGAAACCTCGAATGGGCGCTCATGGCTGATGGCGTACCGCGAGACAAGGTTTATGCAACCCTGCGCACGGCGGCCGGCCTCGAGCGTGCGTTCAAGAAACTCGACACGATCAAGGCTAACGCGATCTTCTGGGGGGCGCAGGCACAGTCCGTCCAGCTTCTCGCCGATGGAGAGGTCGTGATGACAGAAGGCGGCAATGGCAGATTCACAGACGCCATCACCAAGGACAAGAAGCCTTTCGGTATTCTCTGGCAAGGCCAGATCATCAACGGTGATGTGTTTGCTGTATCGAAGGCCAGCAAGAATAAAGCGGCTGCGCTCGATTTTATTCGCTTTGCCACTTCGGCGCCTCAGCTTGCTGCGCAGACAAAATACATCAGCTATGCCCCCGCGCGTCGTTCCGCATTGCCATTGGTGGACGCATCGCTGCGAGAGAATCTGCCGACATCGCCTGCGAATCTGAAGGTTGGTCTCGCCAGTGACACGGCGTTCTGGAACGACGAGCAGGACGAAATCAATCGCCGTTGGGCTGCGTGGATGGCCCACTAAGAGGAACGTTATGAACATGCTAAACGTCTTCCACCAGCGAGAACAGGGCAATGCTGGACGAGCCGATAGTGACCACGTTGTTTTCTCCCAGGTCGAGAAGAGCTACGACGGCAATACGCACGTCGTCAAATCACTCTCGCTCTCAGTCAAACGTGGCGAGTTTCTCACGTTGCTGGGTCCGTCAGGCTCTGGAAAAACAACGACGCTGATGATGCTTGCAGGCTTCGAGGCACCCACTGCGGGGACGATTAGCATCGGTGGCGTGAATCTGACAAACACGCCACCACATAAGCGGGGCATCGGCATGGTGTTCCAGAACTATGCCCTGTTTCCTCACATGTCGATTGCGGACAACGTGGCGTTTCCGTTGGCCGCAAGGAAGATGCGAAGGAGCGAGATCGCCGAGCGCGTGGCACGGGCGTTGGAGATGGTCAAGATGCAGGATTATGCGTCGCGCCGGCCCGCGCAGCTTTCAGGGGGGCAGCAACAACGTATTGCGCTGGCCCGAGCGCTTGTGTTTGAGCCAACTCTTGTCCTGATGGACGAGCCGCTCGGCGCGCTGGACAAACAGCTTCGCGAGCACATGCAGACTGAAATCAAGCACCTGCACAAGTTGCTGGGCGTTACGGTCGTGTATGTGACCCACGATCAGGACGAAGCTTTGGCGATGTCCGATCGGGTCGCCATTTTCAACAATGGAGTGATCGAACAGATCGGGCCGCCCACTGAGATTTATGAATCGCCGAACACCGAGTTTGTGTCACGGTTCGTCGGCGACAACAACCTTCTGGAAGGGGTTGTGGACGACTGTTATATTTCAGAAAGGGGGGGCTATCGCGCAAAGATCACGCACGGCGCTTGCCAATTTGAAGCGGTGGCCACCAAGCCACTTGCGTCGGGTACGCATATCACCCTGGTGTTAAGGCCGGAAAGGGTGTCGCTTGCTGGACAGGACGGATCTTTTGAGAACCAGGTGAGTTCCCAGATTGTAGACTCGACGTATTTCGGCGATCACGTTCGCCTGACATGCCGAATCCCCAGCGGCAACGAAATCATAGTGAAACTGGCGAATACGTCGAGTCTGGGTTCCCTTCAGGCCGGGCAGACGTTGCCTATCGGCTGGCGCTCGGCTGATAGCCGTGCACTACTGGCAATGGGAGGATAGCGATGAGCCCGATGACTATGGCCGAGACGCACAGCCAGGACGCTTCATTTCAGGAACAGTGGGGCGCCGCATTGAAAACGCGCGTTCAAAAAGCGCGGCGGCGCGAGACGCGCAAGTCGTTGTTGCTGGTTGTGCCCGTGATTCTGTTCCTCATGCTGACCTTCCTCGTGCCAATCGCCAAGATGTTTCAGGTCAGTATCTATGATCCGACATTGCGCGATCTTCTGCCAAATACAGCTCGTACGCTCGATGGCGGTATGAAGGTGACAACGGGGAACCAGGTCTGGCAGAACCTGGCCCGCGATCTCGTTTCGGCCAGAGATCAGGGCAAGCTGGGCATTGTCGCGAGCCGACTGAACGCTGAGCGTCCAGGGCTGCGATCCATCGTAGAACGTACTGCCCGGCGCGCAGCGACTAGTGACGATGTGCCTACCGCCCAGTGGTTCGCAAATATCGACCTGGCCTGGGGTGAACCCGAAATAATGCCCATGCTGGCGCGTGCCACGCGCGCATTCACATTCGACAACTATCTATCGGCGTTAGACTTCCGCCGCGATGAAAAAGGAAGCATTGCTTCCCAACCGCAGGATGAGCGGATTTATCGGTCTTTATATTTGAAGACTTTCGGGGTGGCTATCGCCGTCACGGTTCTTTGCGGTGTAATGGGCTACCCGATCGCTTACCTGATGGCGACGAGCTCAAGGGCGACCGCGAACCGGCTGATGATCCTGGTGCTGGTTCCATTCTGGACATCCATGCTGGTTCGGGTTACCGCATGGATGGTGCTGCTGCAGTCCCAAGGCGTCGTGAACGATCTTCTCGTGCTCGCTGGCGTGGTCAATGAGAACAATCGCGTAATGCTGATCTACAACCTTACCGGCACCTTGATAGCGATGACACATATCCTGTTGCCGTTCTTCATACTTCCGCTTTACAGCGTGATGGTCGCGGTACCTCCCAGTTATATGCGGGCCGCGCAATCGCTCGGTGCCGGACGGTTTAGTGCCTTCTGGAAGGTCTATTTCCCTATCACGCTCCCAGGCGTCGGGGCTGGCGCGCTGCTGGTGTTGATCCTGGCCCTTGGGTACTACATCACACCGGCTCTTGTCGGTGGACAGTCGGGACAGGTGATCTCCAATATGATTGCTTTCAATATTCAGACCTCGCTGAACTGGGGTCTCGCGGCCGCACTGAGCATCGTGCTACTGGTTGTGGTGCTGGCCCTTTATTTCGTCTACAACCGTCTGATCGGTGCTGAAAACCTGAGGATGGGATAAGCATGAACATTCATACGCAGCCATTTCGCTCGCCCGTCGAGAAAGGATGGAACGTTATTTTTGTACTGATCTGCACGACGATCTTTCTTTTTCTTGTTGCGCCGATCCTGGTCATCATTCCTTTGTCCTTCAACGCCGAGCCCTATTTCACGTTCACACGGGCAATGTTGCACTTGCATACCGATGCGTGGTCCCTTCGTTGGTATGACTCATTCTTTAGCAACCCTCGCTGGTTGCTTTCGGTGAGGAATAGCCTCGTCGTCGGCGTCGCGACCACGATTCTCGCAGCGTCAATCGGGACCGCGGCAGCGCTAGGTTTAAGGCAGCGCCTGCTGCCTGGCAGGTCGCTCATGATGAGCTTCATCCTTGCACCGATGGTGGTGCCGACAATCGTTACAGGCGCCGGAACCTATTTTGTTTTCGCAAAAGTTGGGCTGGTCGATAATCTCTGGGGGCTGATTGCCGCGCATACTGCGCTCGGGATTCCATTCGTCGTAGTCACGGTCCTGGCTTCTGTCAGCGGCCTGGATCGATCATTCGAAAGAGCGGGCGCGATCATGGGGGCGCCACCGTGGATGGTTTTTCGCAAGGTCACACTACCACTCATCATGCCGGGCGTAACGGCGGGCGCAGTCCTGGCCTTCATCACGTCTTTCGATGAGGTTGTTTTCGCGCTGTTTCTGTTGCCAAGTCCGCAGTACTTCACATTGCCCAGGCAGATGTGGTCCGGCCTTCGCGAGCAGATCAGTCCCGCGATTCTGGCCGCGGCGACGCTCTGGATATTGCTCTCATTGGTCATGATGTGGCTCGTCGGCGCACTTCGCAAAAGAGCGGCGCTTGCGCGACGATCGTCGTAGGGGCGCCCCGTGTCTCATCTCGGTCGCGTAATCGTCGAACGCGGCAACTCACCGCTGCTCGTCCTGACTCCCCATGCCGGTAGGCAGATCCCGCAAGATTTCATCCGTCCGCGAGGTGGGGAGGCGATGCAGGGTGATATTGCAGACCCGGCTGGCGAAACCGTCCGGACACTGGCACGAAGCCTCAACGCGTCCTTGATTGGCGGACCGTATCATCCATGCGTAATCGATCTGAATGTTGACGCGGACGATCCGGATCTTACGCCGCATTTCAATCGGCTGAGAGTCTGCCCGTCCCACACAGCCGATGGCGAAGCGCTCTATGATGACGACGTCGGATACGAACGGGCGGTGCACGCGAGGGTCGCACAATACTGGCGACCTTTCCACGACGCCGTCACTCAGGAGCTTTGCCGTCTGCATTCCATGCATACCCGCGTGCTCGTATTTGTCACTCATGCGGGACAATGGTTGCATTATCCTGACAAGCGAGCTTACCTCGCAGATTTCACATTTTCGACGCACTTGGGCCGATCCGTCGACATCCGCCTGCTCGAGGCACTAACGGCCAACGTCGAGCGAGGCGGGTACTCGTGGGTGCTGAATCCTGGCGACGCCGGCGGCGTCGCTGCGCAGAGATACGGCAATCCGGGGAACGGAGTGCACGTTATCCAGGTTGAGATCGGCGCACGATGGCGAACAGGCTGTACGTTCGATCCAAGTCTGCGACCGGCAGTCGTCACCGAGGACGGCCAGGAGGGTTTGTCTTCGATTCTCGCAAACATGCTCAACACCCTTGGCTCCAGGCTGGTGGAGATTGATCGCTGAGACGTTGATAAGCGATTGTTCATCGAGGTAGAGCGAGTTCGCGGTGCGAAGACTCGCGACTTGCGCTCTGCACTTGCGCTGATTGCGGGAGCGACGCATGTTGTGCTTGTGGCGGTGGGATTTCATGTGGACATCGTTGCGCGTAAGTATCCTCAAACGGGTAACTCTTTTTTCTGCTGCTTCGCGTGATGACGTCAGTCGAGCGCTTGTAGCAACACTCACGGCTCAAGCGCATGCAGTGGCTCGAGTTAGGCGGCGTGGTCTCGGTCGGAGCGTGCACCGTCTGGTCGCGAAGGGGGCATTTCCGAGCGTGCTTGTCGCGTTCGGCTATCCGGTGATACGTCGTACCGGGCGGGAACGGGCGTACCGGATGCCGCGAAGCGCGTTATGGAGGGTGTGCTGCCGGTCATTACCGCACGCGACGACGCTCGGATCGCACTTTTGCGGTTCATGTGAATGCGGTGCGCCGAACTGGCGCGGCACGGGGACAGCGGTCCTGAAAGCCCACGCTTCGGGAACCATAGATATATGATTATCGGGGAACAGGGACGCCTCCTGAGATTGCGCCAGGAGGGTCGTCCTGCAAACACTCTTCGTCAAATCCGGCTCGTTAGTTCTGGCAAGACGGTAAAAAGGTCATCCACAAGGCCGTAGTCGGCAACGCTAAAAATCGGCGCTTCCGCATCTTTATTGATCGCGACGATCACCTTTGAGTCCTTCATCCCGGCGAGATGCTGGATCGCGCCGGAAATGCCGACCGCGATGTAGAGTTGCGGTGCGACAATCTTGCCGGTCTGTCCGACCTGCCAGTCGTTTGGCGCGAAGCCTGAATCCACCGCGGCGCGCGATGCACCTACTGCCGCGCCGAGCTTCTGCGCCAGCGGATCGAGTAGCGTGAAATTGTCCGCGCTGCCCATGGCGCGCCCGCCCGACACGACGATGGGTGCCGACGTCAGTTCCGGCCGCTCGCTCTTTGCGAGCTCGCGACGAACGAAGCGTGCGCAGCGTGTGCCTTCGCTGGCGTCGTGCGTTTCGATCGGCGCGACACCACCAGCCGAGGGCGCGGCATCGAAGGCGGTCGTGCGAATCGTGGCGACCTTGATCGGGTCGTCGCATTGCACCGTGGCGATTGCGTTGCCCGCGTAGATCGGGCGATCAAAGGTATCGGCCGAATGAATGGCGATGACATCGGAAATTTGCGAGGCGTCGAGCTTCGCGGCGACACGCGGTGCGACGTTCTTGCCGGAGGCGGTCGCGCAGAACAGCACGTGCGTGTACGACGGCGCGAGCATCAGCACCTGCGTGGTGACGTTCTCGGCGAGACCGTCGGCGAGGTGGGGCGCGTCAATAAGGATCACCTTATCGACGCCTTGTATCGCGGCGGCCGCTTTCGCGACGGCGCCTACATCGTGCCCGACGACGAGCACGTGCACACAGTCATTCAACTGGCGCGCGGCGTTCACCGTGTGCAGCGTGGCGAGCTTGAGCACCGAGGCTTCATGGTCGGCAATGACGAGAGTGGTCATTCAGATTACCTTCGCTTCGTTTCTGAGTTTGTCAATCAGCGTGGCGACGTCAGGGACGCGCACGCCGGCCTTGCGCGCTGCCGGCTCGACGACTTTCAGCGTCTTCAGGCGCGGCGCCGGATCGATCCCGAGTTCAGCCGGTGTGAGGATATCTAGCGGCTTTTTCTTCGCCTTCATGATGCTGGGCAGCGTCACGTAACGCGGTTCGTTCAGGCGAAGATCGGTTGTCACGATAGCCGGCAGGTCGAGCTCAATCACTTCGAAGCCGCCGTCCACTTCACGCGTGACGGTTGCCGTGTTGCCCTGAATCTCAACGGCGCTCGCAAACGTGGCCTGCGGCCAGTCGAGCAGCGCGGCGAGCAATTGGCCTGTCTGTCCGGCGTCGTCGTCGATGGCCTGCTTGCCGAGAATGACCAGTTGCGGCTGCTCGCGTTCGACTGCCGCCTTCAGCAGCTTCGCGACCGCAAGCGGTTGCAGCTCAACGTCTGTCTGAATGTGCAGCGCGCGGTCCGCGCCGATGGCGAGCGCCGTGCGCAGCGTTTCCGCGCTCTGCGCCGGGCCGCACGTTACTGCGATGACGTCGCTGGCGTGGCCGGCTTCCTTCAGGCGCGTCGCCGCTTCGATGGCGATTTCGTCGAACGGATTCATCGACATCTTCACGTTGCCGATATCGACGCCCGTCTGGTCCGCCTTCACGCGAACCTTCACGTTGTAGTCGACAACACGTTTCACTGCTGCCATGACCTTCATGCATGCTTTCCTTTGATGGGGAGAGAGTCGGCGTGCGCGGCGTGCCAGCCGCGTGACACGGGTTCGATGATGACAAGCGCACCGTATGGCGCGGGGGCATGTGTTGGTGCTTCGTTTGAGACTTTGCCGGTGTCTTCGTCGCGCGATGGCGCAATCTCGAGCGCAGGGCCGTCGGCGAGTCGCGTCGCGACGTGCGCAGCGTCGAGCACAATGGCGCCTCCGCTGTCTGTCGCGCTAACGATGCCACTGCCGCACAGCGTTACAACAAGCACGAAGCAGCCGGCCTGCACATACGCCGCTTCGTACAGCGGCGTGATGTGCGCGTGGTAGCGCCCGCGCGCGGCCATCGCGTTGAGCTTGATGACAGGGCCGTCGCGCAACGTGGCCTGCCAGGTGGTGCCCCCGTCGTATTCGGATGGGCGACCGGGTTGGAGTTCGACGCGCGTCGTGCCTTCGTCTAGCGTGACGCCTGCACCTTGCATCACGAGCGACACGCGCGTCATGCCGGCGAACCGCGAGTATGGACCGTCGCGTTCGACGTCCGCGAGGCTGATGCGCCAGCCGCCGTCGACGTCTTCCGCGAGCATCCGCATGGTGCCGCCGCCGTTGCGCCAAGGTTGCAATGCGAACGACGTGAGCGGCCGGATCGCGAGGCCGGCGGCTGCCTTCGCGTCAGGAGACGGCGCCGAGCCCATACTTGCCGGTCAGGAGCTTGCCGGTTGCGAAGCGTTCGATCGAATACGGTTTGAGCGATACATCCGTCGGCAAACCGAGCGCGCATTGCGCGAGGATCTTGCCGACCGTCGGCGAGAGCTTGAAGCCGTGGCCCGAGAAGCCGTAGCCGACCACCAGACCTTCGATGCCCGGCAGCGGACCGAGCACCGGATTCCAGTCCGGCGTCACGTCGTACACACCCGTCCACGACGACGCAATGCCCGCAGTCTCGTAGGCGGGGAACCGCTCCGCGACCTGCGCGCCGACATCGACGATGTAGTCCATCGGGATGTCGCCTTGTTCGGTGTCGGCAGTGTTCAGTTTTTCTCCGACCACGCCTTCGCTGACCAGCATCTGGTTGCCGCCATAGCTGCGGTAATAGAGCATGCCATCCGACGCGAGATCCTTAAACACGGGCATCGTGAATGTGTAGGGCGCTTCCGCATATTCGAGCGCAAGTACCGCGTGACGCTCGGGGGCGATCGGCAGCGTCTTGCCGGTCCAGCCGGCGAGTTCCGGCGTCCAGATGTTTTGCGTGCTGATGACGGTGCCGGCCGCGAAATCTCCGGCGCTGGTCGATACGCCGACCACCTTTCCATTTTCGATGAGCAACTCGTTGACGGCGACGTTTTCGCGGATTGTTACGCCGCCGCGACGCGCGGCGCGCGCAAAACCGGTCGCCGTGAGATAGGCGTCGGCGAAGCCGGCTTCTGGCTCGTAGCCGATGAGCGCAGCGTCGTCGAAGGTGGCGATCGGCATCAGTTCTTGTGCCTGGCGCGCGTCGAGCAGTTCGAGCGGAATGCCCTGCTGCTTCTGTTGATCGAGCGATGCACGCAGTGGTTCGAGCTTGTCATCGTCGGCTGCGACGATCATGTAGCCGCATTTGACGAGGCCGCACGACGCTTCGTCATCTCCGAGATAATTGGTGAAGTCGTTGAACGCCGACCAGGACTTGCGCGCCAGTTCGACGTTTTCCTTTACCGAATAGTGCGTACGCAGGATCCCGGACGACTGAGCCGTTGTGCCGGCGCCGATCGTCGCCCGATCAAGCACCAGCACATGCTTTGCGCCGAGCTTTGACAGGTGAAAGGCAACAGACGTCCCGATCACACCCGCGCCTATCACAATCACATCGTATTTGTTCACGGACGCACGCCCCTTGTGAGATTGATGTGCCCAGTCTGCGCTTCACCGTGGAGGCCTACGTTTGCATAAGCAAATCTGTTGATCGCCCATAAGATGCAGCTCAGGCGCGAGAGATGTGACAGAAACACTCCGATGGGTGGCACTATGGAGTCTTACCATGTACTCGGGCGGGTGAAAAAGTCCAGATGCAAGAGATTGCAAGAGGTGCTTTCGTGGCGATGGCTGCAATCGCGATCGCCTTGTTGAGTTGCGTGGCTGCGCGCTGTTTGTTGCGGCTTTTCCTGTCATCGCCGCGCGCGGCGGTGGTTTCCGAGGTGATCGGCCTGGCCATGCTGATTGCCTCGTGTGCTTATTATTTTAGCGGCGGGCGAGCATAATCGAGCCAACCATCCACCGCATGTACAGGAATGCAACGGAGGCGCCGCGCCCTGCACGTCGCGGCCTTCGTGCGGCACATGTAGCGTCGTGCCCGCGACGTCGACTTCCGAGTAGCGCGGATTGCGCCTCAGCACTTCCCCGGGCAGCGTGTTCGTGCGGCCGAGAAATGTCGATGCAAACGGCGTGGCGGAGCCCTCGTAAGCATTGTACGGCGTGCTCAGTTGCGCGATGCGGTCGCTCATCGTCATCGCTTCGACCTGATCGTGCGTGACAAGGATCGTTGTGATGCCGAGACGCTTCTGGATCGCGCGCAGTTCGATGTGCATTTCCTCGCGCAGCTTCGCGTCGAGATTCGACATCGGTTCGTCGAGCAGCAGCAACTCGGGCCGCATCGCGAGCGCCCGCGCGAATCGCGACGCGCGGGCGCTGGCCGCCCGACAGTTCCTTCGGATAACGCGTGTCGAGACCTTTTTCAACTGCCGGGATATTGCCGGGTGTGCGCCCTTATAGGCCTTAACAAAATGAGTTCTTCAATCTTCGCCAACAGATGATGCAGCAGGCGATTTTCATGAAAGCTTCGTGGATAAAAGCGAGCCGTTCGAAGCGTATGCGTAGCCGGCGAAAGTTGTGAAGCCACGAAATAGTTCGCTCCACGACCCAGCGTGTTTTGCCTAGCCCGCTCCCGTGAGGCTGACCGCGCCGAGCGATTTCGGTTGCAATGCCGGCGGCACGTAGTGGACGTCGATATTTGTCGTGGTCGTAGCCTCTGTCACCTTGAACGACCCGAGGCTTCGATAGTGGTAGTGGTCGGCCACGCTTGCCGCTGATGGGCGGGATAGCCTCGACCAGCGCTTGAAGTTGAGTGACGTCGTTGCGGTTGGCGCCGGTCAGAATCACCGCGAGCGGGATGCCCTGCGCTTCGGTGATGAGGTGGTGCTTTGGACCGGGTCGCGCGCGGTCTGTGGGATTCGGTCCCGTTTTTGACCTGAGCCCACAGCACGGATTGAAGAGGAGTCGACGATGACGCGAGACCAGTCGATTTGGTCGGCGGCACGTAGCCGCGCAAGCAGCAACCAGTGCAACTGGTCCCAGACGCCTGCCTCCTGCCAGTCACGCAGGCGGCGCCAGCAACTCATACCGCTGCCGCAGCCCATATCACGAGGTAGCGGGTCCCACCGAAGGCCGGTCTGCAAGATGAAGAGGATGCCTGTGAGCACCGCGCGATTGTCGAGCGGTTTGCGTCCTGGGTAACGGTGACGCCGCAGCTTTGGAGGGGGCAGCAACGGTTCGATGAGTGCCCAAAGCTCGTCGTCGAGTATAGGTTTAGCCATTTCCCTTTCGTCGTCGAAACAATGAGCAGGTTAACAGCATTTATCGAGGGTTAACAGCCCCTTCTTCATTTTGTTAAGTGTTCTTAATGCACGTCAAATGGAAAGAGAACTCGCAATTCTCAGTGATACACCTCGGTGACCCTCAAGCAGTATTCGCAGCTTACCCGGTTCGTCGAGGTGACCGATAACCGAATCGGCGAGCATGTCGATGACAGGTCCTGGCGCGGTGCAGGGTAGCGTAATAGTCTCATCGACGGTGCTTGCGCCAAAGTTCAGAGCTGTAATCTGAGTCTCTTTCCCTCCAGGAAGTTCGTGAACCATTACTAGGAGGCCTGGCGCGACAACGTCAGGAATCTCGATTTGCCTACTCGAGGCAATGCCGTACGAGTCACGCACAGCGAGGAGACGCTTGAGTTGCGAGGCGAAAGAGGCAGGGTCGGCGAGCTGCTCCGGCAACGTACCGTACAAGGCCACTGCGCGCGTTATGCCTTCATCAGATGTGTATGCGTGCGGGTTTTCTCCCGTCAGATCATAAGCGCCGCGTTGTACCCAGCGCGTGTCTCCGTCAGTCGTTCGCTCCTCGACGGCCTCAATGGGTAAGGGCAGTGCGCCGACAAGGTCCCACCCCGATATTGCAAAAACGCCCGGCTGCAAAGCATTGAACATCGCAAGAAGAAGATGAATTTGTCGGATATTGTCTCTGTCCCCGGGCGTTATGGCGTCCAGGTCCAGAATATTGAGTGCCGCAGTGATGACGCTGGCTGTCGTGCAAGACACGCCGTTTGTCACGAAAGGAAGGTTGTAGGGTGCATGCTCGCCGCTCAAGCGCTCGTACATCTTCTCCCGGATATGCTCTCGAAGAGTGTTGCCGTTCCATGTCTGCCCTTGGAAAATAAAAGTTGCGTTAGCGTGTAGCGTCCAGAAATGTACGAGCTCCAGCGTCAGTTCATCATGGTTCTGAAGTGCGTGAATGAGAGACGCCGGGTCGATGCCGTACTGATGGACTTTGCGTAGCATCAGTCGCAAGAATTCAGTGTCTCCCGTCAGAAGTGCATGCTGATACGCAGGACGTGTGACGAAGTCGTAAGACAGGTCAGCGCCATTTTTGGACATTGCCGCCATGTCGTCGAGGGTGAGATTGAGTTCCTGAAAGCTGAACCCACCGGCCTTACGAATCGCCCCGGCGAGAAGCTGGTTGCCCGCGACCGCGAGTGGATGGCTCTGCGACCATGCATTGCCGTGTGGTCTTCGCTCGATGCCCAGGAAGCCGTTGGCATCTAGGCGAAGTCCGCGAGCGCCGAGAACGTCCAGGGAGTGCAGAGCATCACCGATACTGATTTGTTGGGCGGCGAATGTTGGGTCGAGCCAGTTTAGTGACGGTTGACCTTCCTTAAAGTAGTGAAGGTATACCCACCGGCGCATTACGCCGTCTACGCCAAGTACAGGCGCGGTTGCACTCCAGTCTGTTTCCTTGACGCCTGGCGCAAAAAACATTACCCGCTGAAGTTGGCCAACGATGTAGCACTTGCTTTTCAGGGTGTCGACCACGTCAGCCGGCAGATTGATGGAATCTTTTCCTCCCGGTACGTCTGGCAAAAGGTTCCAGTCGCCAGGCATGATCTCGATCATATGGTAAAGGCCCGGATAGTCCCCGTAATTCATCTCAGCGAGCCGGAAGTCGGGGCCTTTGCCAGTATGCAAAGGAATGACATCGTCAATGACAACAGCGTTGTGCGCTGCCGCCATGCGACTCATTGCTATGAAATCTTCTTCTGTACCGAATCTGGAATCGATCTCCAGGCCGATGCGATCAAAGTTGCCGTCTACCGAATGGGTAAAGCGCTCGCCATTAAGACCACCGGCGACTTTGGTTGGACCCGGGTGAATTGCATTAATACCCATCGAGGACAACGAACGCCACAGTGTCTCGCTTCCCAATGCCTGGAGTACCGACTGTCCCGGCGCGGCTATAACCGCGCTCGGGTACGCGGTGAACCAGACAGACGAATTTGCGCACACCCCACGCGGGCGGGCCTCGGCATAGGGGTGACGCCAAAGCTTGGCTTGCCCCGCATAACTGCGTGCCCGTGCGCGAACCTGGTGGAGCATTGAAAGACTCACGAGCCACTGGATATGCTCTGAAGCCGGAACATTCATGGCAGACCTCCTCGAGATATTCTTGAGGCGATATCAGCGTTTGGGCGCGCTCAACCAGCGCCGTGGATACCCCGAGGCCAATGAGCCTTCATGCCTCGTTACAGTTTGCGCGCACGTCACCGCGCGTGCCGGGTCCCGCCTGATCGTCATAGCCGACGATAGCCTTCACTTCGAGAAACGCCTCCAGACCCCACTCGCCATATTCACGGCCGTTGCCCGATCGCTTATAACCGCCGAACGGCGAGCCCGCGTCCCACGCCGGATAGTTCAGATAGACGCTGCCCGCGCGCAGCCGGAACGCCACACGCCGGGCGCGCGCCGGATCCGTGGATTGAACGTATGCAGCAAGTCCAAACGGTGTATCGTTGGCAATCGCGATCGCGTCTTCCTCGTCGCGATACGGCATGATGGCGAGCACTGGACCGAAAATCTCTTCTTGTGCAATCGTCATCGAAGGGTCGACGTTTGCGAATACCGTGGGCCGCGCGTAGTAGCCGCGCGTCAGGCCATCGGGACGTCCCGGCCCGCCGGCTGCGAGCAGTGCGCCTTCCTCGATGCCTTTTTTGATCAGCCGTTGCACGCGCGTATATTGCACGTCGCTCACCACAGGGCCCATCGTGGTGCGGTCGTCGTTCGCGGGACCCACACAGTGAGAGGCCGCCGCATGCTGTGCAATGCGCACGGCCTCGTCGTGCAGCGCTGCGGGCACCAGCATGCGTGTCGGCGCGTTACACGACTGGCCGCTGTTGCCAAAGCACTCATAGACGCCCGAGGTGACGGCGGCTTCCAGGTCCACATCGTCGAGAAGAATGTTTGCGGACTTACCGCCGAGTTCCTGATGCACGCGCTTGACGGTCGGCGCCGCGAGCTTCGCGATTTCCACTCCCGCCCGCGTCGACCCGGTGAACGACACCATGTCGACGTCCGGATGACTGCAGAGCGCCGCGCCCACTGTCGGGCCGTCGCCGTTCACGAGATTGAACACGCCCGGCGGCACGCCCGCGGCATCGAGAATCTCGGCGAACAGCACGGCGTTCAGCGGCGAGATCTCGCTCGGCTTGAGCACCATCGTGCAGCCGGCGGCAATCGCGGGGGCGACCTTGCAGACAATCTGATTGATCGGCCAGTTCCATGGCGTGATGAGCGCGGCCACGCCGACTGGCTCGTAATTGACAAGTGTCGTGCCCTTCTTGCGCTGCCACGCGAAGCGCTCGCAGGTACGCAGGAGTTCTTCGAGGTGACGTCTGCCGAGCGCGGCCTGCCATGTATGCGAAAGCATTTTCGGCGCGCCGATCTCGCGCGAAATGAGATCGGCCATCTCGTCGTAACGCGCCGTATAAGCATCGAGTATGCGGCGAATCAGTGCGACGCGCTCGGTCAGCGGCGTCAGCGAAAACGACGCGAACGCGCGCTTTGCGGCTGTCACCGCGCGCTCCACGTCGTCGGCATTGCCGAGTGCGATCTGCGCGAACGCCTCTTCCGTGCAGGGATCGACAACGGCGAGGCGGGCGTCGCCCGACGGCGCGACCCAGATGCCGTCGATGTAAAACTTCTGTGCATTCAACATCTGCTTCTCAGTCCGAGAGAGTTTCAAGAAGAACTGCCGGGATTGTTAATCCAGAGCCAAACCCGTTAGCTTCGACCGCAGCCTCTCCAGGGTGAGCTGGGTAGCTGGGCGTAGTGATGCATGGCTCCCCGACTTTCGTCGTCTGCGCATATGGTTTGAAAGACGCGTCGACATTTACAAGGGATTGCTGACGATAGGATGCCACATGGTTTGCCGGTGGAGATCTTCAATGTTCCGAAGAGGTCTTTTGAAATGTCCTCCATGGCATGCAAACTATTCGGAAGGAGCGTGTAAAAATCAAAACAAACAGCACTCCCGAGTCGCCTAATGTGCAGTATAGCGAAAAGGCCTTTTGTGCCTTTGATCGCAATCAACGCATGACTATGTTCTACTGAGTACATCGTCGGCGCTTCGACTCCCGGAGTTACGTTGTGTCGGTCGGTCTTACGCGCGTAGCCGTATCGAATGACCTGGAATCACTAAGAAAAACCGAGAGACATCTGGCGTGCGCGTCATATCCATGGCAGCATCGCCAGACGAAAAAAGCGGCAACGGTTGGATGCGGTGCGGCGGCCGTAGATTCCGGCGACGACATTGCCCGCTGAAACGGGCATACGACTTACGCGCCGAGCAGGATTACGCGGGCTCGGCGGCATGGCAACTGGCGGAAGAGGCGTGCCCCCGGAGCATTTCTGTCTCAAGCAGCATGTTCGCCGGAACCGCGTGGAACCATAAATGGCCTTGCTCCATCAGCGCGTGCGGCAGGCTCTAGCGGTGTTTGTCGATCTCAACGCGGTAGTCGATGTGAACGGTTACCGTGTTGAATCGTGCAAGTTTATAGGGTTGAGCTAGCAGCGACTGCAGTGCCGGTGTGTCCATTCGGCGAATGTGCTGGCACGACATCCCGGGAGCTTCTGGAAAGGACGCTCGTCCAGGTTCTTGAGCAGCGGTCGGATCACTTCATTGACCGAGTGGACCGACGCGAACCGATGATGGCGCAGGCGCGCCATGATCTAGCGTTCGACCACTTGGACCAACTTCTACTTTCGGCTCGTCCATCGGGCGATATACGCGTGCAGTGAGGAATGACTTGCCGTAGTGACGTGCAAAGTCCAGTACGGTGTCGCCCGCGCGAGATTCATAGCGGTCGGTGTTGATTTGCACGGAATCCTGCTTGGCCGTCGTACGGATTGCTCGGCATCGAACGCGCGCCGATCACGAGCCCTTCCTTGTGGGTTGTCGTAATTGACACCTTGACGCCAAATTCGTACAGCGTACGAGCCTTGCCTTTGGCCAGACATTCGACTTCCGGTGCATGCAATGCGTAAAGCTTGTTCCTGTCCTTCTGCTTCTGCGACAGGATCCGCCTGGTGCGGCCGATCAACTCCTGCAGCGCATTGCGCCCGGTGTCAGCAACCGATTCGAGCTGACGCTCCACGTCACGCATCACCCGGGCAACGCGCGAGCGCAATGTACGCAGGGCCTTCTTCATGCGCTTGTACTGCTTCGCATGGGCGTAGTGGCCAATCTGACGCGCCAGATGCGGTGCCTCGCGGTTATAGATCTTCCGCAGCTTCAGTCCGTGCCGTGCTGCAGCCTTCACCAGATATTCTCGACACCGTTCGAGCAGGCGAGAGGGGTTGGATGGGCGATCGGCTTTTGCATGACTGTCGTGTCGACGATCACGCGTTTCGCGCTTGAGGCCTTGCTCACGTTTCCGCGCTTCGCCGCTTCGATCGTCTCGGCCAGCAGTTCTTCAACGCAGGCTTCTTCCAGGCGCTTGCGCCAGCGCGTCAGACTCGACGGATCGACCGGCGGCTCGGTCTGCAAATACGTCTCGCCGGTAAAGACCTGGCCAATACGGGTTCTCCACCCATTGCCAGACCACTTCCTCGTCCGACAGATCGAACGCATGCTGGAGATACAACAGCCCAGCAATCAACCTCGGTGACGTTGCCGGACAACCCTTGCGTGAGACGAAGCTCGCGCTCATTGAGGTATCCAGCCGATCCCTGTTGATCAGATCGGCCAGACGTACCAGCGGGTGCTTCAGGTTGATCTGCTAGGAACAGATCGCCTTCGCTCACCGGAATTTGCAGGAAACTACCCGTAATCTGGCAGGTCCCATGCAAATGCATCAACCACTTTCCACTTCAAGCCCTTGCTGTACAAGGTGCTTCGAATTATTCAGACCCGACTCCTTAGACGTTAGGTGTCGCGAATTGGGTGTTAATCACGGCTTCGACCAGCGTAACTCCGTTGGGGGTAAGTGTTACCACATCCCTATCGATTATGACCAACGCCTTGTCAACCAGCGTTCTGAGCGTGGGGCGGATAATCGGATTGTCGAAGAAGCTTCTGCCATCAAAACGCCGCCTGAACACGTTGTCATTCACCGGAACCAGTGTGGAGAGAGCCATTTTGAAAGCGTTCACTTCGCGCTGAAGTGGGGAGACCCCTCGGCTTTCCTCAATGGGCAGACGGTTTTCATCCAGAGCTTCCTTGTATCTTTTGTAGCCGGTGACGTTGATGGCCTCGGCCCGGGTACATTTCGAGCTGGCGCCGAGGCCGATCGCCACTTCCGGGTACTGCTTATCGAGGTCGGTCACTAGCCCTTTCCATTTCTCCGGATGCTGATGGTTCTGGTGAAAGTACGTAGTCGGATGTTCTAGATATCCGGACGAGAGGTACTGCTCGATTAGATCGCGCATCTGATACTGCTTACCCAGCCCCGGGAAGTTCATCTTACGACTGTTAATAAGCCCGTTTTTCTGCCACAGACTTTCTCGTTCTCCGGAAACACCGGTACGCTTTTTCAGAAACTTTTCCATATGTAGCTTGGTGCAGACCACGTGAGAAAGTTCCAGTTCGAGGGTTTTCTCGATGTCATATTTTACATCATCCACGCTCTGGCCAAACATGCCGTAGATAAGGTCGACGCTGACCCAATCCAAGCCGATTTCACGCGCGTTAAAAATTGCATCCAAGCACTGTTCGGCAGAGTGCATACGTCCACACGCTGAGATAATGCGGTCGTCGAAGGCTTGGGCACCGAAGCTGATTTTGGTAAAGCCCAACTCTTTTAACAGTCGAAGGTATTGTTTGGTCAGGGTACCCGGCTCGCCTTCAAAGCGCATGGTAGCAACAGAAAGGTTAAAGTGGCCCTGATAAAAATCCATCAGACGCCGCAACTCAGACTCAGGAAGCAGCGATGGCGTACCGCCGAAAATGTTGAATTCGCCGACTTCGGCATGTGCGAGACATGGAACGTTCTGAAGCCACATAGTGGCCTCTTTGATGTTGTAATCCACCAGATCCCGGAACACTGCCTGTGATGAAGTGGCCTGTGGATTCAGAATAAGCGTCGGGTACTGGCAGAAATGGCAGCGGTAACGGCAGGTGGGGATATATGACCAAAGATGAATCTGCTTTGCCTGTTTTATATCACGCTCCATGTCATCAAGGAAAGCGGCGAGTGGATAATCACAGATATCGCCAGGGAAGACGTGACAACCGAACGGATCTTTAAAGACATACTCCAGAAATGTGATGTTCTCCGGGCGGGAGAGAAAACTATATACTCGCGGCACCGGATAATTTGTATCGATATCGTTTAGTGAGTTCAGAGTTTCGCTGTTCATCAGAAGACCCCACCGTTAGCGAAGTAGTTGTGCGCTTCGCCGGACTCACGATCTTCACAGAAATAGTAGACAAAACGCTCGAAATCTTCCGGTTTGACCACATCGAAACACTCTGGCAACGGCGGCGGAAAACCGATATCGTCACCAACGGCGCGACGCATGGCACTGAAAATTTCATCACAGAACTCGAAATAGAGCCGATAGGCCGGGGTTTTGTAAGCATGGATCGGTTTGAAGTCGATAATTCTTGAATCGTGCTTAATTTCATGGATGCGGTGATACAGACGGTCAGCCGCTGGCTCGGTAAAAAATTCGCGCACGGCGATGTCCTCCAGCAAAATCTGCGGATTGAGTAGTGCCGGCAATACAATGTTTTTGGGAACGTAGTCTTTAATGGAGCAAAACCAGGCCTGCTGCGACTGCGCGGGAGTGGTGTCGTAGAGTGTTGACTTTTGCTTTTGCTCGTCCGGGCGTACGTCTTTCATGATGATGATGCCATCCTGCCCATAGGCGATGCCGCCGATCACTTCCTCCAGAATGGTATCCACGCGACGGCTGTTAATTTCCACTCGGGAATCCCGGGCGTAAACCGGCTTGCCGCCCTCGGCGATTACCCGGATCCCGAAGTCCCAGTCATCGGAGAGGTGTTGTACAAAGCGGCCATTGTTCAGCTGGTAGAAAATTTCGATACCTCCCACTTTGTCGTACAGACTGCGCTCAACGGCAAACCCTTTGCCGTCCGGATAGCCGCCGAACAGCGAAAACGACACGTCACGGCAGCGCAAGGTTTTTTGGATTTCCCGAAAAAGGTTGGGGCGATTGCGGAAGGATTCTTCGTTGTAGTAGTAATTACACGTGCCAAGATCCCCATTTGCCTCAACCATTTTGTTAATCAGCGCGTGCAGCCAGTAAGGATCTACGGTGCAGTCCGCATCGGCCGACACAATATAGTGTTTTTTCTGAACTCCTAGCCGGTTGTCGCGGGCTTTTGCGCGCACAGAAGCGTAATCCATACCGCGTTTTCTGGCGGACGAGACACCCTGAATGGGCTCATGGAGGACATGAATCTCCATGGATGGATTTTGGGCTTTGAAAGTGTTAATTTTTTCAACGGAATCGTCCGTAGAATTATTATCGACAAGAATCAGTTCATAGCTGTTGTGAGTAATCATGCTGTTATGTGTTTTCTGGTTAAACAGGGAGAGCAATACCTCACAGATGCGATTGCCTTCGTTATAAACTGGCAACGCAACTGATACAAATACAGTATCACGCATCCTTCCTTCAGAACAGTGCACGTCGAGAATGTCAATTACATTATTGGAGAGTAACTGCTTACCAATGGAAAAATTCCGCCCAGCAACGTCATACATCAACCGCCTATTATTGAGGAACCGGTACACCTCCTTAATAAATGCTTCATCAGGCAAACCGTCCTGCTCCTCTGATATCGGCATAACCGGCGCCTCAAATCCATACTGACCGTAGACTTCCCAATAATATTCGTAGCTGGTAGTGATGTAGCAGCGCTGGTTACTAATCGCTTCTCCAACAGGATTTCCATAGCTGTCGTAATCCCACGAAGTAAGGAAAGAGACCAGATCGCAGGAGTAATATAAATCCTCAATAGTAGTGGCTTCTCCCAGTGAAAACATGTATTTGTGCCGAAGCGGACCAACGAATTTGATAAATGACTTAACGTTTAATTTTTTGGCCAATGCATTCAGTCCCCGATGGTAAGAACGGTTTTCATCGGGATCGCCTGCCACAACCAGATAAACTTTCCGGTCGATATTGTTCTGACTAAAAAGTTGGTTTAGTCGATGGACCAGACAAACGTCCCGGTCCAAACGCTTTTGCGGAATAATGCGAGTGGTGCGGGCGATCAAAATGTCGCTATCGCGGATAAGGAAATTTTCCCTGATACTAGTATGTTTACCGTGTTCGGTGAAATTATAGGTATTTTTTTTAACCTTGACGTTTACTTTGTGATCACACCACGCTTCCAGTTCATTTTTCAGGTGGTTATTGAGTGTGACGTATGTTATATACTTGGATTTAACAGGCTTAACGGCATGAGGATAAGGTGCTGCACCGTATTTCATCGCATTTTTTTCACTGTTCCACATTAGATCGTGATCGCGCCAGATGACGTAATTCCCTAAGCAATTACGTTTACCGTAATCTTCAATCGCTGTGTATAGCGCCTTGGTATAGATAATATTTTCCGGAAGCGTTCCATTCTCAACAATCACATAACTGATGCCTAGCTTTTCCCATAGCTGAACGATTCGATGTGCCAGTCGCAGAGAAGATTCGCTAATTGCAAGCAGGAGTTCTTCCTGCTCTCTGGAAGAAGCCGGTGGAACTCGACCCATCAGAACATTGTGCGCGTGCGTTAGGAAATCAACGCTGTAGTGGGGAATAGAATCGATATCGTCAATACGAACCAGATCGAATATACCCCTATAAATCTCTTTTTCGTGATCGTAAGGCTTGCCGAATTTTCCTTTATCTACCTTTATATCGTAACCTAGGTCGAGATAAGACTTGATCTGATCCCGCGCAAGGATTTTGGCCATTTTTGACGCCTCAACTGTGATGCCTGATACGGCGACAGCGTCAAATGATATAAATATGGCCGCGGCATGCATATCTTTATGACACATTCAGAATCACCATAAAACAAATTGTGAATATGAATCATAATCGCGACCAAAAAACATTTATTTGCGACACGATGTCGCCGTGGTTCGAACGGGATTTCCGACAGTGCCTCATGGCGCGCTAGGCTTCGAACTATGCCCGGTCGAGACAATGAACGGCGTCGTGTCGCAGATGCAATTTCCGCGACGTGACGTTCGCGTACGGGATGACCGAAACCCCCAAACCTCCCCGGTAACGTTCCAGAGCTGCACCGACGACCCGCTCGTCAAGTGGGTGACAATGAATGGCCGCGTGCAGTCAAATCCTTCGAAATGCAGATCGATTGTTGGAAAGTAAAGTCGTGGATGACAGCATTCCATGAATCCACCGTACTGCGGGAGCAGACACCCCCGGCCGCCGGCACGGCAATTGTCCGCGAGGACGATCGCCGGAGCTTGCGAGGCCGTCACTCAGGAAGCCGTGCTACGCGACCGCGAACAACGCTTGCCGCACAGCAAAATTGAATTGTTTTTCTCGTTCCGGTCCGTGGGCCATCGCCGTGCCGAAGGTGTCCGGCGATGCAGGAGTATCGTTCGTGACGTTGAGCGAGGTAAGGAAGATTGTTGCAGTAGCGGACCCATTCTCGGGCAAATGCTACAGAATCACTTCGAGCATTAGATAACGCACGAATCAGGGTAATTTCTGTGCGTCCCTAACCTTGTGAATACCTATATCTAGTCGATGCAGGGCCCGTCCGAATTCCCGATCTCGAGGCTAGGCTGCCAAAGAACGTGCAGCTTCTCGGGTGGCTTGCCGTTGAGCACTGCAAGCATTAACTCAACGATCGTCACACCTACATCATGCGGAACGGCCCATTGGAGGATTGTGAAGTTGTAGCCCATGAGCGTGTCTGGAGGGAGGCCACCATTGACGATGATCGACATTTCGCTTCCGAGCATGACCCTGGCGTCAACAAGCGCACGCACGGCACCGGCGCCGCATGGGGGGTTGTCCACGATCACGGCAGTCGGTCTCGGATTGCATGAAAGAATACGCGTCATTGCTTCGTAGCTGCTGGCGCGGCTGAGCGTACCTTCGATCACGTAGCGCGCGTTTACGGGCAGACCGGCGGCGGCCATCGCGTCAATGTAGCCTTTACGCGCCTGTGTTGTAAAATGCAACTCCAATGGTCCGTTGAGCAACGCGATCCGGCGGTGGCCAAGGTTCACAAGCCGCTCGACTGCCTGGCGTACTCCGGCCTCGGTGTCGAAATCAAACCAGGAGTACGGACCTGGAAGGATGCTGCGGCCGTAGGCAACGAACGGGATGCCCTTTTTCACAAGATACTGCAGCCGGCGATCATTCAGTTTGGTACGCGTGACGATCATGCCGTCGACGCGGCGTCCTTCAGCCATCCGCTCGTAGGTACGGAGTTCGTCGACGTTAGAGGCCGAGGCAATGATTAGATCCTTGTTGGTGCACTCGATGGCCTTAGTCATGCCGGACACGACTTCGAGGAAGTATGGATCTCCTAGATCATGCGCCGTGGGCGGACAGATGATGCCGATAGCATCGGCGCGCCCGGTTGCCAGGTGCCGCGCCATCGAATTGGGGCGGTAGCCGACGCTCGCCGCAACCGCAATGACTCGCTCACGGGTGCGCTCACTCACTTCCGGGTGGCCGTTGAGCGCACGGCTGACTGTGGTTCGCGACATTCCAAGCTTGTGCGCAAGATCTTTGAGTTTCATCGCGTGTCCCGGTCTTGCCGCTGTCCTGCCAACCTGTCGGGGCCACCGACCCCGTAGCGCGAGGCGTCAACCTGCAACCCTGCCATCATCAACGACATGGACGGGCATCGGATCAGAGATCTCCCCGATCTCGCAGGAATAGAGCGATCCGCTGCATTGCCGACTGGAAAGTCTTCCTCGACCAGCTTCCATTCGCCAAGCGGATGATCGGCAATCAGATCGTGCGTGCCCTTCATCGACTCGGACATGCGCTTGCGGCAATACGTCGGCTCGATATGGTCCTTCGCGGTGCAGAACAGGCAGTACCAGCGGCCCTGATGCTCGAAGACCTGCGGTACTTCCAGTTGCCCGAACACTTTCGAGCGGAACAGCGGCGGGCGCAGCGATCTATGCTCGAGATCGCGCGACATCGCATGCCCGAGCACGCCGCGTCCGATCGCTGGGCCCACGGGCTCTCGTGTGATGAACATCATGTGCCAACAGTCGCCGTTCGGGGCTGCGAAGACTCGGGAGGCGCGGAAGGCCTAGTCCTCCAATACATCTGCTTCAAGAGCGGCTGTACCTGTAAGGATCGGTGTTCAGCATCCGATTGTGCACGAATCGTTCCCACCTGTGCAGATTGTCGGATCAAACTGCACCCGTTTGGTTCGACTTCAGATGATGGTCTGCGCCCAACAACATATACATGGCGGGCACGACGAAGAGCGTAAACAGCGTGCCGATCGACAGCCCCGTGAAGATCACGAGCCCCATCGCGTAGCGGCCCGCCGCGCCCGCGCCCGATGCGATCACGAGCGGCAGCACGCCCAGCACCATTGCGGCCGTCGTCATCAGGATCGGCCGCAAGCGCACGCCGGCCGCTTCTTCGAGCGCCTCGCGCTTGCCGCGTCCCGCGCGTTGCAGTTCGTTCGCGAACTGCACGATCAGAATGCCGTGCTTGCTGATGAGGCCCATCAGCGTGACGAGACCCACCTGCGTGTAGATGTTGAGCGTCGAGAGTCCCATGTTGATGAAGATGAGCGCGCCGAACAGCGCCATCGGCACCGACACGAGAATCACGACAGGATCGCGGAAGCTCTCGAACTGCGCGGCGAGCGCGAGAAACACGATGATCGTCGCGAACAGCAGCGTGATCACGAAGCCGCCGGACTCCTGCACGAACTGCCGCGACAGGCCCGAATAGTCGGCCGTATAGCCCGTCGGCGCGACGTCGGTGGTGGCCTTGCGCAGGAAGTCGAGCACTTCGCCCTGCGAGATGCCCGGTGCGAGCACGCCGGAAATCGTCGCTGAATTGAGCTGCTGGAAGTGATTGATCGACTCGGGCACGATGGTCTGCTTCAGATGCGTGACCGTCGATGCGGGAATCACGCTGCCATCGGGCGTGCGCAAATAGTAGTCGAGCACTTGCGACGGGTTTAGCCGGTCCGTTTGCAACACTTGCGGAATCACCTTGTACGAGCGGCCCGCGATCGAAAAGTAGTTGACGTAGTTGCCGCCGAGCGCCGCGCCCAGCGTCTGCCCGACATCGCTTTGCGACAGGCCGAGCGAAGCGACCTTGTTGCGGTCGACGAGCAGCATGCTTTCCGGCTTGTCGATTTTCAGGTCGCTGTCGACGAAGAAGAACATGCCGCTTTCGCGCGCTTTTTGCAGCACGGCTTGCGACACTTCATTGAGGTTCTCGAACGGCTCCGTCGTGCTGATGACGAACTGCACGGGCAACCCTTGCGCGCCCGGCAGCGGCGGAAACTGGAACGCGGCGACGCGCGCGCCCGCAATGCTGTCCCACTTCTGCTGAAGCTCCTTCTGCAATTGTGTCGCGCCCTTCTTGCGCTTGTCCCACGTCTTGAAGAGCACGCCACCAAAGCCCTGGTTCAGTGTCGGCGCGCCCGTCAGCTGGAACATCTGCGAGTACTCGGGCAACTGCTTCGAGATATCGAACACCTGGTCCGCGTAGGTCTGCATCTGCTGGATCGTCGCGTTCGGCGGCCCCTGGATCTGCGACAGCACGATGCCCTGGTCCTCCTGCGGCGCAAGCTCCGATTTCGACGTCATGAAGAGGTACACGGTGCCGCACAACAACAGAGCGCCCATCACGATGAACACGGGCCACGTGTCGAGCATCGCATGCAGAAGACGCCCATAGCCGCGATGCACGCGCTCGAACTGCCGGTCGACGAAGCGCGCGAAGCGGCCCGACTCCTGATCCGTGCGGAAGAAGCGCGAGCACATCATCGGCGATAGAGACAGCGCAATCACGCCCGATACGGTCACGGCGCCCGCCAGCGAGAATGCGAACTCGGTGAAGAGCGCGCCCGTCAGTCCGCCCTGGAAACCGATCGGCAGGTACACGGCAACCAGCACGACCGTCATCGCGAGAATCGGTCCGCCGAGTTCGCGCGCGGCGATCAGCGCGGCTTCGAAGGGCTGCTTGCCTTCCTCCTTCATATGCCGGTCGACGTTCTCGACCACGATGATCGCATCGTCGACGACGAGCCCGATCGCGAGCACGAGCGCAAGCAGTGTCAGCAGATTGATCGAATAGCCGAGCAGTTGCATCACGAAGAACGTGCCGATCAGCGAGAGCGGCATCGCGATCACGGGCACGATCACCGCGCGGAAACTGCCGAGAAACAGGAAGATCACGACCGTCACGATCAGCAGCGCTTCGACGAGCGTCTTCACCACTTCTTCGATGGCCGTGTTGATGAAGTCGGTTGCGTCGTAGACGATGTCGCCCGTCATGCCTGTCGGGAACTGCTTCTGCAGGTCCGGGAAGATCGTTCTCACGCGCTTCGCGACGTCGAGCACGTTCGCATCGGGCGCCACCTTGATGCCGATGAACACCGAACGCTTGCCGCTGAACGCGACGTTGAAATCGTAGTTGTCCGCGCCGAGCACCACGTTTGCGACATCTTCGAGGCGCACGATCGCGCCATTCTTCTGCTTGACGACGAGCTTCTTGAAGTCGTCGACGGAATGCAGGTCCGTGCCCGCATTCAGATCGACGCTGATCATCTGGCCTTTGGTCGTGCCGAGCGTCGCCAGATAGTTGTTGTTGCCCAGTGCCGTGGAGACGTCGGCGGCCGTGACGTTGTGCGCGGCGAGCCGGCTCGAATCGAGCCACGCGCGCAGCGCGAACTGACGGCCGCCGAGAATTTCCGCCGTCTGCACGCCCTGGATCGAATCGAGCTTCGGCTTCACGACGCGCAGCAGATAGTCGGTGACGTTGTTGCTCGGCAGCACGTCGCTGTAAAAGCCCACGTACATCGCGTCTGTGGTCTGGCCCACCTGCACGGTCAGCACCGGCTGCTGCGCTTGCGGTGGCAACTGGTTGCGCACCGACGCGATCTGCGTGTTGATCTCCGTCAGCGCGCGATTCGAGTCGTAGTTCAGGCGCAGCGTCGCGGTGATCGTCGAGACGCCCGCGCTGCTCTTCGACGACATATAGTCGATGCCCTGGGCCTGCGCGATTGCGGATTCGAGCGGCTGCGTGATGAAGCCGGCCATCGTGTCTGCGCTCGCGCCGTAGTACGACGTCTTGATCGTCACCACGCCGTTTTCGGTCTGTGGATATTCGCCGACCTTCAGCTCGGAGAGCGAACGCAAGCCGAGCACGAGGATCAGCAGACTCACCACCGATGCGAGCACCGGGCGTTCAATGAAGATGTCGGTGAATTTCATCGGGTGGCCTCTTATTGTTCCTGAGGCATCGGATTCGGGTTGTCCGCAGGCAGCACGCGGTTGTCGATCACGAGCGGCGTGCCGTTCTTCAGCTTCAACTGGCCGCTCGTCACGACCTGCATGCCTTCGCTGATGCCCTTGAGTATCGCGACCTGATCGCCGCGCGTCGGCCCTGGCGTGACGAACACCTGCTGCGCGACGGGCATGATCTTGCCTTGCGCGTTCTTTTGCGCGCCGGGCTTCACGACGAATACGGTCGCGCCGTACGGGTTATAGGTGATCGCCGTTTGCGGCAGGGTCAGATAGCGCTGCACGGTGCCCGCGTCGATCTTCACATTCGCGTACATGCCGGGCAGCAGCTTGCGCTCGCGGTTGTCGACGGTCGCTTCGATCTGCACGTTGCGCGTCGTGTTGTCCACGCGCGGATTGATCGAGCGGATCTTGCCGTCGAACGTGCGGTTGCTGAACGCATTCGTATCGACGACGATCGCCTGGCCGACCTGCAATTGCCCGAGCTGCTGTTGTGGCAGATAGAAGTCGGCGTAGATCGGATCGATGGCTTGCAGCGTGACGATCGCATCGCCCGGATTGATGTACTGGCCGGGGTTGACCGTCGTGATGCCGACGCGTCCTGCGAAGGGCGCGCGTATCGTTTTCTTGTCGACGAGCGCGGCCTGCTGATCGACCTGGGCTTTCTTGCTCTTCAGGTCGGCGGCATCGGCGTCGAGCTGGGCCTTCGCAATCGCCTGAATGTCGAACTGCGCCTTGTCGCGCTTATAGACGGTTTGCGCCAGTTCCGCGGCAGCTTGCAGCGACGCAAGCTGCGCGCGGTCAGAATCGTCGTTCAGGCGCACGAGCACCTGGCCCGCCTTCACTTCCTGGCCCGAGCTGAACGCGATTTCGCGCACGAGCCCGGCCACTTCCGTCGTCACGTCGACGCCGCGCACCGCGCGCAGGCTGCCTACGGCGGCAAGCTGCGGCTGCCATGTCTGATAGCCTGCAACAGCGGCCGTGACGGTCGCGGGCGGCACGGCATTGCTCGCCATGAACTTTTTGAGCATGTGCGCCCTGAACAGATTGAAGCCGACCAGCGCGCAGAGCAGTACGCCCACGCAGATCAGCATGATGATCATCCGCCTGGTCATCGGTCTTTTCGTTGTCATCGTTTCGTCCTTGCACGGCAAACTGCTGAGGTACTGATGAGGCACAAACCAACTCGTCCGGTGGCGCTGGCGTCCGCTCGCATGCGACGCGCGGCTATTGCGAAAGGATTCACTGCGGCCTGGCAGACGCCGGAGCGGCCGCCGGCGTGGCCTGGGCTGCCTGACTTGTCGCCGTGTCGTTCCACCAGCCGCCGCCGAGCGCCTGGAACAACGCCGCCGTGTCCGCATAGCGCGCGGCCTGCGCCTGCGCGAGATTCACGACGGTCTGCTGGTACTGGCGCTGTGCATCGAGCAACGCCAGATAGCTGACGCCGCCGATGCGAAACTGGGCGCGCGTCAGATCGAGCGAATCGTGCGCCGCGCGCCATGCTTCCGTTTGCGCGCGCAGGCCGGTGGCATCGTGTTCGAGCGCGCGCAACGTATCGGCGACGTTCTGGAACGCGAGCAGCACCGTCTGCCGGTATTGCGCGTTGGCCTGATCGAAGGCGGCTTCGGCTGCGCGCTTTTGCGCGCTCAGCTGGCCGCCATGAAAGATCGGCTGCGTGACGCCTGCGCCGATGCTCCAGATCATGTCGGCGTACTTGAGCAAGCCCGCGGGCGTAAGCGCCTGCGGGCCGTAGCTCGCAGACAGCGTGAGCTGCGGATACATGTTCGCCGTCGCGACGCCGACCTGGGCGCTCGCCTGATGCAGCGTGGCGTCGGCGGCGAGGATGTCGGGCCGCTGCCGCGCGAGTGACGACGGCACGCTGACGGGCAAGCTCTGCGGCAGCGTGAACATCGACAGCGTGAACTCGGGCACGCCCGTGTCGCTCGGCGGCTTGCCCGCGAGCACGGCGAGCTGGTGGCGCGTCTGATCGAGCGACTGGCGCAACGGCGGCAACGTCGCGCGCGTCTGCGCGACGAGCGTTTCCTGCGAGAGCACGGCCGCGCGGCTCACGCCGCCAAGCTCGAACTGCTTGCGCAACACGCCGAGCTGCGCGTCCTCGTCGGTGGCGATGCGCTCGGTCGCGTCGATCTGCTCGCGCAGCGACGCTTCCTTGACGGCCGCCGTCACGATGTTCGCGGACAACGCGAGATACGCGGCTTGCAACTGAAAGCCCTCGTAATCGACCTGCGAGCGCAGCGATTCGAGTTCGCGCCTCCCGCCGCCGAATACGTCGAGGTTGTACGACACGCTCACCGATGCGTTGTACAGATTCAGTATTCTATGCAGACCGGGCTGACCGAACGTGACGCCGTTGAATTTCTCGCGTGTCGCGTTGGCCTTCGCATCGACGGACGGATACAGCGTGGTGCCCATTTGCGCGCGCAGATTCTCGCCGGCCTGCCGGAGCGCCGCTTGCGCCGCGGCGACGTTGGGACTGTTGGCGAGCGCTTCGCGGATCAGCGCGTCGAGCGGCTCGCAATGAAAGAGCGTCCACCACTGCGCGGGAATGTCCTGGCCGGCGACGAACTGTTGCGGGACGCCCGATGCGCCCGGCGCCGACGCCGTTCGATCGGGCAGCGGCGTGGGCGTGTAGGTGTCGGTGGCCGGCGGGGCGGGCGTTTGGTAATCGGGACCCAACGCGCAACCCGACAGCGAACAAAACTGTGAAAGCAGGACTGTAACCAGTGCGATGCGCGCGCAAACGCGATGCGCAATGCGGCGCCGAATTGCACCACTAAATTGCCGATGCAATCGGCTGCGACCAACTGCGGTTGACGTCATGGAACACCTATCCACCTTAGTTCGCGTGAGCGGCGTGTTGTCAAAATTGCGGATGCAGAACTTACCCGTCCCCGCTGCGCTGGTCTTCCTGCGAGGCGGTCAATGTAAGCATGAGTGATTTGGAGCGATATTTGGCTCGCCTCCGCAGCGAACTTCGGGCGCGCGCATCTGATAACAGGTTGCGAACATCCTTCGCGCGTGGTCAATGCCTGTCAAGCCAGTTCAAAACAATTTCGACACCCTCATTAATCGACAGCAAACAAGTGTCGATGAAGACGTCTGGTGCCGTCGGCTGTTCGTACGGCGAGTCGACGCCGGTGAAATGTTGGATTGCGCCACGTCTCGCGAGCCGATAGAGTCCTTTGGGATCACGAGCCTCGGCTACGGCCAAAGATGCGTGGACATGAATTTCAGCGAAGTTATGCTTCCCTGCGATGGATTTGGCGAGTTCTCGGTCCGAGCGGAAGGGGGAGATGAGGCACACCAGTACCACGATGCCGGCGTCAGCCATCAATTTTGCAACTTCCGACACGCGCCGTACGTTCTCGTGTCGATCCTCATCGCTAAAGCCGAGGTCCTTGCAAAGACCGAGCCTGACGGAGTCGCCATCGAGAGTGTAGGTGAGGCGGCCGGACGCATGAAGACGCGCCTCAACCCTGTCAGCGATAGCCGATTTTCCAGACCCGGACAGACCGGTGAACCACAGAATGGCAGGCGTTTGTCGTAGCAACCGTCGTCTAGACTCAGGATCAATGCGAAAGTCGTGTGAGTAAAGATGTGAAGTCGATGCCTCGTTCGTCATACACGCCTACGTAAGCTGGTTGGGATGGTTGCTGGAATTCGGGTACGCGCGCTCAAGCATTGCAGCAGTGTGACGTCAGTTGAACGTGGACGAACGGATCTGCCGTCGACGCGGCAGATTGCCGCCTATCATTCAAGGCCCAAGCGCGACGAATCGGAATATTCCGAGCGGTGCAGTCGTTTCCCACTCATACTGGTGCACAGCATGCGGGTTCGTCGGTTGACGATGGCAGGCCGTTCCCGCGTGCCTTGCTCAATAGAAGACCGTCGCACCATACATGTTCGACGCGTCCCCATTTACAGGCTGAAGCAGCGTCCGGGAAGAAGCCTCGCCCGTGATGATTGGCGCTGGTGTTGCAGAGCAATGGAAGACCTGTGAGCTTTTCGTATTCGATCAGCAGTTGGGCTACCGGATGCTCGGAAGTTCTTGCGATCGTCTGCAATCGAGCCGACCCGTCGAGGTGCACAACGGCAGGAACCTTGTCCTGCCATTCCGCGCGCGTCTGATGATCGAACAGCATGTAGGGGTCTGGAGTGCCGGGGCAAAATACGGCAGGAGCACGGTCTTCGAGGCATATTGGTGCCACGGGGCGGAAATGCTCTCGATACTTGATATCGTTGAGGATAGCCTTCATAGCGGGCGAAGTCGCAGCGGCCAGGATGCTTCTGGCACCCAATGCCCGAGGCCCCAGCTCGGCGCGGCCGGCAAGAAAAACGACGGGTTCATTATCCGCGAGTATCCGGGCGAGTTCCGCAATGGAGCAAGGAGACGCCGTCCATCCGGCCGGCACGTCGCCAGTTTTCACGGCTGGTCCGCTATAGACCGACCATTCCAACGGTACGAAGCCTTTGTCCGCGGCCATCGCGCAACAAGCGGCGCCAATCGCCGATCCACTATCATTCGGAAAGGGCGGGACCCAGATTGCGTCGAACAAGCCACTCGCACGTAATGCGCTATTCCATTTGATGTTGAGTGCGCATCCGCCAGAGATACACAAATTTCGCGGCCCCGGAATCGAATGTCGCTGGAGCGCCATTCCCATTTCGTGAACGAGAAGACGCTCAAGGAATACATGAAAGGAGACGAGTACGTCTTCGTGAGGCTTGGTCTTTAGTTGTGGCAGGCTTGCTTCGAAGAAGTCGCGTACAGCTGCGAGCGATGTTTCCGGAAGATGGACATTCTGGCGGTAATTTCGCGCAATTTCCGTATCGCCGGCAAAGCGTTCCTGGTAAAGCCGATGAAACTCAGTGACGATGTCTTCATCGAGGGACCCGAGCGCGATATATGCCATAAGCTTGCCGGCCACGCCAAGATCCCACTCCGCGCCGTCCGCCTTCTTATAGGGCCCAAAATGATGACCTGCCGCAGCGTATATTTGGCCGATGACCGGAAACAGGCAGTCAACGAGGCGCGCTCCGTGGCGTTGTACGTGGTACAGCCTCGGCACCATTCCACCATCCCAGACCAGGCACAACGCGGGCTGCTCGCTCCGCGCGAACGGGCTGGTGCAGTACGCGGAGGCAACATGGCCTGACACATGAGGATAGCTTTTATATGTACGTGACGCTCCGCCGACCAGCAGTCCGGTGCCGTCGACCGAGGCAAGAAGATGGTCTACTTTGCGTTCGATATAGGGGGCGCCATTTAGGCTGACCAGCGTGGAGCCACTGACCATCCGAAACTGTGACTCCACTTCGCCGTCCCAGCCGTCGACAACAAACTGGTCTATATCTTCGACACGCAAGCCACCTTCGCTCAATGCGGCCGCAACTGCATCCAGGTTCTCGATTTTTTGGTATCGCGGGTTGTTTTCCCGCTTCTCCTGTTCGATGCAAAAAACGAGTTTTCCATCCTCGACAACGGCGATTGCTCCGTCGTGTGTCAGCTTGAGGCCACAAATGCGCATAGTATCCCCTACTCAAAGAGGGTAATTGGGTTGAGGCGAAAGGAAAGCCCGGCTCCGGAAGCGCGCGAGCAGACAGTCTTCATTGGGCGACTCACCGACGCACTCCACGCGCTCAACTTCGGTCAGTTCTTCTTTCAGAATTTCCAAGACCGTTTCTGCACCGGCAAGGTGTCCCCACCGCCGGCAACTGGCGTCACGCGCCGACCCGAATATCAATCGGCCACCAGGTACAAGCATCCGTACGAGATTGCGAATAGCGGCGCGCACCTCCTCGATGTTGCCGAGGTAATAAAGGACTTCCGCCACTACGATCAGATCGAACTTGTCGAGGGTCAAAAAATGCTGTACGTCTGAAACAATCCAGACCGTGTTCGGTGGCTCCTTCAGACGTTCGCGTGTTTTCGAGAGCGCTTGTGGCATAACGTCGATAATGGTGAGCCGTTGGCAATGAGGTGCCAATCTTTCCGTAAACGCTCCTCCCGCGCATCCGACTTCTAACGCGTTGGAGACAGATCCGTCGACGAGTGACATTCGGAGCATTTGCTCATGGCGTTGGAGTTCGAAGGGATTACTGTCCAGTTGCCACGGGTCGTCCGCGTCCAATTCTCGACGCAGTAATTCAAAATTCGTTACATTTCTCAATTTGGTCTACCTTACTAGTAGTCCACTACAACGTCGTTGTACGACGCGCTATGCGGGACGCGTCGCTTTCCGGACAGAACCGGCGTGCCTCACAGCTCGGGTCCGTTGCGCTCGATGGCGGCGCCGTCGGGCCACTCGCTCAGCGGGCTACCGATCGGCAAAATCACAGCCAGCACGTCTTCAATGCGCGTAGGAGGTAAGTCAAGGTGAACGTTTGGGAGCGTTGATCGCACGCGCACCCCATCCAAGATTGTCCCCATTCCATTCCGAAACAATCTGGCAAAGTGATTCTTTAAGGCATGCCGGACTGTGCCAAACGCAAATGGGACGCGGAGTTCTTGCAGCACTGGATATATCGCGCGGATCGAATGACCGATTCCGAACCCTTCGAGATCCGGACGCACCCCATACAGTCCCAATTCGGCTACAAGTACATCGACCGAGCCTACCTTGATGAAACGACGAAGCGATCCCATGTGAGCTGCAACACCCCTCGAATCGTAGGCGATGGCGCGGAGTTCGGGCCGCGCACCGGCCCAACTTCGGCCACCCTCGAACGGTTTCGCGTTGAAAGCTCCGGTCGGCCCATACGTCGTTCGGAAGAATCGGGCCAACTCGATGTGATCGGTGAGTTCAAGCTCATTTTCCCAGCACAATCTCCATTGCACTTTTGAGGACATGCACAGTTACCTCGTTTTGACGCGTTCATCGCCTGCTGCGCGAGCGGCCAGACATACCGATGGTGCGCATCAGTTTTCTATGGCTATAAGGGAACGCAAGGATTAATCAAACCGATCATTCGTTAGCTAAACAGATCTCGCTTAGAGACAAGACGACACTTAAAATGATCTGTCAACAGGCGGGTTATACGATCGAGTTATTCGTAAGGGGTGTTTAAAAATCGATCTTCCCACCTTCGAAGAGGCTCTCGTACTGCCCGCCTGCGAAGTGACGCTTCAACTCCTCAAAATTGAGTACCGTTTGTTCCAGTGGCCTCACTTCCTGACGTTGAAGGGCTGTGCTGCCAGAGTATGGACGCACAGGAATTTCGAGGAAAGACCAAACCGCTTGCAGACATGAAGCAGGATTGTCCAGCAGACTTTCATACTCGACGGTAAGAATGTTCGCTGGTGCGAATGAGTCCATCACCAGTCGGTGGAAATCGTCAGCAGCTTTGAGATAGTCCTCACAGTCTTTAATTTTCAAGGATACCTGAGGAGGCGGACCGGAGTCGTTGCCTGCGCCAAACTTTAACCATTGACCACTTTGCCTTGCCTGCACCAACGATCGCAGTGATTCCAATGTATTTCTGCGGATCACAAGCATCACCTTGAGGTATGGCCATCTAGCCAACTCATCAAAGAACCCTGGACGTTCCTGAAGCTGAGGTTGGTTGATCTTGCAACCGACGTGTGTGATCGCGTTCTTTCCGGCTCGGGCGGGATAGTGTAGATAGGCGAGTTCGAGGAGTTCGTGATCGGTAAGTAGCAAGCGTTTGCGATTGTGCCAGATCGCGTCGTAAGGATTGAGCAACTCGCCATTGCTTGATACGTTGCGATGTTCGTTTAGCAATTCTTCAAGATAATGTGTGCCCGTCCTTGGCATCCCGAGGATTACAAACGGATTAATTATCAGCATGGGGTGGGTCATAGCGTATCTTCAACAGAATCGGAAGCGATGGTTCTAAAAACTGATTCCTGTCTAGTTCATTACAAGATCTGATCCTGCTCGGTTTCCAATCATCTGCGTCAAGATAGGAGGCGTCGGCGAAACAGTACTGCCGACAGAAAGAATGGCAAGACTGTGTAGACGCAAAGCGCAATCACATGCAGACCGATTCCGGCGGCTGGGCGCGCAAGCATCGCAGGGCGGATGAGTTCAACGGAATGTGTGAGCGGCAAGAATCGCGCAAGCTGTCGAAATGCACCTGGAAGATGGGCGACCGGAAAGACGACACCGCTCAGAAAAAGCATGGGTGTCAGAACAAGTGTTTGATAGAAGATAAAGTAATCATAACTCGGCGCGATCGCGATGAGGACCATGGCAATACTCGCGAAGGCGAGGCCAGTTAAGATAACGACAGGAATGACATAAAGAATGCCCGGAAAGGCCGCATAGCCCAGCGTCGTGGCAACCGCCGTAACAGCCGTGCCGGCCAAAAGGGCTTTTGTTGCTGCCCAAGCCAATTCACCGAGAACGACGTCGCCGATCGTGAGTTGAGTACACAAGACTGCTTCCCACATGCGCTGAATGTGCATGCGAGCGAAAGTCGCATAAATCGTTTCGAACGTCGCGGAAGTCATTGCGCTTGTCGCTACCATTCCAGCCGCCAAAAAGGCTACGTAAGAAGTGCCTTCGATGCGGCCTATCATTATTCCCACGCCGAAACCCAATCCAAACAGATACATCATCGGGTCCGCAAGGTTACCGATAAGCGAAACGAGTGCAGTTTTTCGCCACGCCAGATAATTGCGGCGCCATACCATGCGCCAGTTCCAAGTGTTGGTGGGCATAGTCATCGTGAATAGTTCACGCATCATCTAGTCCTTCATATCGCGTCCGGTCAACCGAAGAAACACGTCTTCCAGGTTTGCGGGACGTTGCAGAACGCGCAGACCCGTTCGCTTGCACAACTGCATGCGCACCTGTTCCAGATCGGCTGCATAGCAAAACAGCGTCTCGCCGCTCACCTCCGTGCGCTGCGCGTATGGCTCGAGCAATGCACGCAGTTCGTGCGAATCGCCGCCATATATCTCCAGCACGTGGCTCCCAATTTGTTCCTGGATTAGCGCATGAGGGGCACCTTCCGCAATGCTGCGTCCTTTGTCGATCACGCAGAGCCGATCGCACAATCGTTCGGCCTCTTCCATGAAGTGAGTGGTTAGAAGGATTGTCTTGCCGCGCGCAAGTAGAGAGCGCAAGCGGTCCCAGACGAGGCGGCGCGCATGTGGATCAAGGCCGGTCGCAGGCTCGTCCATTACCAGCAGTTGTGGGTCGTTGATAAGCGCCCGGGCGATGGTCAACCGACGCTTCATGCCGCCGGATAATTCTGAGACGCGCGCGTGAGCCTTGCTCTCCAAGTGCGCGAATTCAAGCAGCGACGGAATCACCGCTTCGACTTCGCCCGCGCTCATGCCAAAGTAGCGCCCGAATATCTGCAGGTTCTCGCGGACCGTAAACCCGGGCTCAAGGTTGTCAAATTGCGGAACTACGCCGATACGCCGCCGTGCCCGACGTGCGCGTACGGGCACGGGCTCTCCAAGGACAGTGATAGCACCTGCGTCAGGCGACGCCATACCGAGGATCATGCGCGCGGTCGTGCTCTTGCCTGCGCCGTTGGGTCCCAGCAGGCCAAAGCATTCGCCCTGCTCGACGCGAAATGAAAGTCCGTTAACGACCTGTTTGCCGTCATATAACTTTCTCACGCCAGTAAACGTTATCGTTGCAGCAGCCATTGAACGGAAGGTCGAAATGTGGCTTTGTTAAAAGAAGAGCGTGATTTGCGCGCGAGATCTAAGCATCATTCACTACGGACTACATTGTTCGACGTTCTGAATGACGGTGGCTTGCACTGTCTGTCACACTGCGCATCCATACCCGTCGATGCATTAGCGTCTGTCGTCGCAGCGTGTCCAGGCGGATCGACGTATTCGCGACAGTCGTCGGCGGCAGACCCTCGGGAAAGCCAGTTGCTGTTACTCAGCGTACACAATGCGTAGGCTTTTACTGGAAGCAATAACAAAAGGTTGATAAATGTGTGCGCGGAAAATCCGAGAAATCGAAGTTCTCGAGACCGAACTGCGGCCACGGAACAGCGGATCATAGTCATTGAGGCTATTAGAAAGCATGCGTGCCAAGGTGCCGAGGCTGTCAGAACGATCTGCAAGAACCCGGCAAGCATTGAAACGGCAAGCAAAAGCGACCCTACGTTTTGCCCGATCACGTCCAGCGTAAGGTAACGATCGAGACGAGGCAGGAGGCGCAGCGCAAGCAGCGTGTCGCGATAAGTACTGCGCGCCCAACGTAGTTGTTGACGCAGATACGGCCACAACTTGTCTGGTACAACGGTAGCTGCGATCGCGTCTGGAACATATTCCGTTCGGTAACCAGCTGCCAGCATAAGAATTGTCAAATGACGATCTTCGCCAAAGTCACTGCGTTTTCCGCGAAACGTCTGAGTCTCGTACTGGTTCAGCAGCAAAAGAAGCGCGGATCGCCGATAGATGGCGCATGGACCGCAGCAGCACATAACGGCACCGAAACGGGCTTGAGCGGCACGCTCTTCGTTGCAGGCGAGCCAGTATTCCATATCGATCAGACGGGTCAACCATGTGTCGCTGCGATTGCTTGCTGTCAATTGACCCATGGCGGCCCCGATCGCCGTGTCGCTCATTGTTAGTACGAGTTTCTTCACGACGTCGGGCGCTAGGGTCGTATCTGAGTCGACGTTAAGTATCAGTTCCGCGGACGAAGAGCGGATCGCAGCGATTTGTGCCTTGCGTTTTCCTACGTTCCGGGGAAGGAGGACAAAATTGAATCTCGGATCGTGCTCGTACTCGTGGTACACCATTCTCAACGCGTCTCGATTGGCTGAACCGTCATCGACCACGTGGACTTTAACGGGGCCAGCATACTCCTGCGTCGCGATTGAAGCGAGGCATGCCCGCAGTGTGTCCGGGTTTTCGTTGAAGCACGGCACAATAACGTCGACATCGGGCAGGGAGTTGCAGTTGGTCGAGTTACTTCTCGCCGGTGGCCCGCTAGCCGGCATGGCGTGTAGAACCTGCGCGCTTTTATAAATGGTCGAAAGTAGTGCGTACAATAAAATGGAGGTCGTGTTGATCGTGGCAGGGATGTTCATCGAGGTCAGTTTGCTAAGTGGCGTTAAGAAATGATCTGATTACAGGCCTGCCGTGATCCAGAGAATGAACAGGTGGAAAACGCCAAAGATTTGCTTGCGAAGTTCCTGTCGGTAGTGGGCAAGGGTGTCTCTCCAATCCGCCTAGATCCATGGATGATGTCTCGCTATGTCTTGGCGAGATCGCAGAATCTTGCGCTCTCTCGTCGCTCGGTTTCTCAGCTAGTGCACGGCCATGATAGCGAGCTGGCAAGTAATATATCCATCGGCCGATGCAGAAAGCTCGGTCAGTGATTCCTGTTTATTGCGTCAGGATTTCCTGATGCGTTCATATCGATTAATCCGTTCGAAGCCGTTTACAAGCTGCTGCTCATGATTTGAGAAACCTCTTGTAATGAGGCGCACCAGCCTTGATAGATGGTGCCGGTTTTTGCGGGGGCTCATCGGTTCACTTTGTCGACATCAAGGCAGTGAACTGATTACAAACCTGCGTTCCTTCAAAGCTGGAATCAGGCGCGACAGCGCCGTGACGGTCTGATCGCGCGATGTGGCGCGAGCATCCGGATACCACTCTCCAGGAGGGCTCCCATCGTGTAAAAGGACAATAGAGCCTGGCTGCACGGACGCCAGCACAGCGTGCACAATCGCGTCGACACCGGGGCGAGACCAATCTCGCGGGTCTATCGACCAGTGAAGTGCCGTCAGTCCCGCCTTTGCCGATTCGGCAATTACTTCTTTCGTCCATATTCCGTATGGCGCACGCACATACCGCACCGTTGCGGCAGGGCATGTCCGCTTGAATATCGCGTTCGCTTCCAATATCTCACGCCGTGTCTGTTCCGGTTCGCATTTTGAAAGATCCCGATGCGTCATCGTGTGATTGGCGATCTCGTGACCTTCAGCGATGATCCGTTCTATCAACTGTGGATGACTTGCCGCGTAGAAGCCAAGTACGCAGAACGTTGCCGGCACCTTGTGCTGCCCCAACACGTCAAGTATCTTGGGCGTCCATACTAGGTCTGGACCGTCATCGAAAGTAAGGTAAACCTGACGGGATTGGTGTTGGCGGTCGAAGTTGTCCGGCACTTCGGACACTAATCGAATCGGTTCGCACCCGTCTCGTTCTGGTATGTCATCCTTCATCTCTAAGTCATCGAGTATTCATGGTGGTGCGCAGAAAACGTCGCGGTGGTGAAAATCTGTCTACGACTCACAATTTGGGAATTTGCAAAAAACGGTCGGTCAGTAATTCGAAGAAAATCTTCATGCGACCTCTTGCAGCTTTAGTCTTGATAGGCGTAACTTTGCGGGACGACAATTAATTTGTACAATCGATTGTTTCGATACGTCGCATCCACACAGCGAATACCTGAACATGCGCTTCAAAGGCCTCGATCTCAATCTTCTTGTTGCGCTGGATGCGCTGATGACGCAACGCAATCTGACTGTCGCGGCGCAGAACATCAATTTGAGTCAACCTGCCATGAGTGCCGCGGTCGGCAGGTTACGAGACTATTTTTCTGACGACCTGTTCGTGATGAGGGGCCGCGAGTTTGTTCCGACAGCTCGGGCGATGGAGCTCGCAGGCCCGGTTCGGGAAGCTCTGTCGCACATACAGCTTTCGATCATTTCGCGCGACGTCTTCCAACCGGCCAAATCGAATCGCCGTTTTAGGGTCTGCCTTTCTGATTTCATGACACTTGTCTATTTCCAGGATGTCGTAAAACGTGTCGCGCGCGAAGCTCCCTCAGTGAGTTTTGAACTGCTTTTTCCTGACGACGAGCCCGGCGAGTTGCTTCGTCGAGGTGACGCCGATTTTCTGATTTTGCCGGAGCTGTTGCTGGCAGATTCTCACCCCAAAGCGGCGCTCTTCGAGGAGAAGCTCGTATGTGTCGGATGTCCAACAAACAAACAGTTGTCGCGGCGGCTCCCGTTGGAGAAGTACATGTCGATGGGACACGTGACAGTGAGGTTCGGACGGGCGCGCAGGCCCTCGATCGAGGAGTTTTTCTTACTCGATCTCGGTCTCAAGAGGCGCGAAGAGGTTGTCGTGCCGACCTTTGATCTGGTTCCATCCATGCTATCGCGTACCAACCGTATAGCAACGATCCCTATGAGGCTGGCAAGGCATTTCGCCGAAGTGGTTCCCCTCCGGATCGTCCAGGTACCACTGCCCCTTTCCTCGTTCACTGAATCGATCCAATGGCCTGCGCTGCACAACGCTGACCCTGCAAGCATCTGGATGCGCGAGCTGTTATTACAGGAGGCGCAAAGCCTTGTGGCTGGCTAGTATCGATGGGTTCACGGCGAATTCGGGCCGGGCCGAATTCCTTTTTCAAAGGTCGCGAGTGTCGCGACCTCCGCGAGGGTGAAGCGAAAATCCCGCAGCGTCGCGTGAATTGCCACGGCGATTTCGTGTTCTGATGCACCCCGGTAGCGAAAGCGCGCGAGGATCGTATCGTAGCCGCCAGCGCCGTCGAAGACATGATGTTGTTTTGGCAAGACGGTTTCATAGAGCGCCGCGATTCCTTGCGGCAATTGCGCATCGACGAACGCCTTGCCGACTGGCTCCGGTAGCATCAGGAATCCGCCGCGCGCGCGCAACGTCGATGCGGCGAACGCGGCTCGTGCTTGCTCCGCGAAACATGCCTCGTCACCTGACTGCTGCGCGACCCACAAGGCGAACAGGTCAATACCGTACAGATCGCGAAACAGGAAAGGGATCTCCCCCCCGCCCACGCGCGCACCGATCTCGAGGAAGTACAGGGCGCCGGGGCCTCGAATGATCTCAAGATGGAACGGTCCATTGACCAACGCGAGCGCGCGGAGGCTGGCATCTGCAAACGCGAGCAGTGCATCATTCAGCGGCCCGGGATCAAGCATTACGGAGCCGAGTGGTTTGCCCTGCGCGAACTCAAGGCAAGTGTTGATATAGCGTGACGCGCGCGCGATCACAAATGCACGGTCAACAACGAAGCCGTCAACGTGGTAAATCGTTCCTTCGATGTACTCCTCGCATTCGTACTCAACGAGCGGTAGAGTCGGCAACAGTGCATTGAACTGCGCCTCCGTGTCGACGCGCCGTACACCTACGCTTGCGGCACCGGTGCGCGGCTTTGCGATGAGCGGAAAACGCATTGTATTGATCGGCTCCGCATCGGGAGAGGTCAGATTTTCCAGCGCTGCAAAGCGCGGCACACGCAGGCCGGCTGCCGCGACGGCGTGCTTCATGACCGCCTTGTCGCGAAACCGGACGACTGCATCAGGCAGGTCACCAGGGATACTGAACGAATTGCGGAGCCGCGCGGCCGCCATCAGGTCGAATTCGGACAGCGCGACGAGCCTGTCGATGCCGCCCAGTGCCGAGCTGCAGGCGCGCACGGCCGCGTGCAGCGCATCTTCATCGCCGAAATCGGGTAGCTGTTCAATGTGAGTGATGCGCGACGCGCGCAGTGCTGCCGCAGCGTTTGGCGTGCAGACGTATGCCACGTCGTGCACGGCATGGTCGATATAGCGATGGTAGGCCGCGAAGTCGTCGGACCAACGATTAAGCACAACGATGCGTCTACTGTTGGAAGACAGGCTGATTGTCATGTCGAGAAGTTTTCAGATATCGTCAAGGGTGCGATTAAATCTAAGAGCGCTTTGCGCCTCGGCGAGACGTAAATCAAGCGTCGGGCGATCGGCAGCGGTAAACAGCACATGTCCGGCCCGGCCGCGAAAATCCATCAGTTGTGGCACGGCACCGCCGATGTAGGGATGGACCTCGATCTCCTCGAAGCCAGGCATTGCGCGCACCCGTTCGACCGCGGCGGCGCTGGAGAAGCGGCCCGTTACAGGCGCGAGGAACCGCACACCGCTCGCGCACGTCGTAACCTCTGTGTCGTAGCCGGGCGCCGGATTGGTGTCGCCGAGATGGCTGCGTATCATCACTTCCGGCAACGAGAGTGACTTGCTGAGTTCAACCAGACGGTAGATGCGGTCCCCTCCGAGCCGCGCGGCGATCTCGATGAGCACCGGACCGTCGCGTGTGATGCGGGCCTCCGCATGGAAGACGCCGAGTGTAAGGCCCATTCGTGCTGTGATTTCTTCGACGTATGCGACCAGCGCCGCTCGGTGCTCTGGCCTCAGCGCTGCTTCAACCGTGTGTCCCATCTCGACGAAATACGGCTCGGCGCTCAGCAGCTTTTCGGTTACAGCGACAACACGCGGCCCGCGCCCGTCGATGTAACCTTCAATGCTGTACTCCGGACCCTTGAGATATTGCTCAAGCAGCAAAACGTTGCCAATCTTGCGGCCCATGTCTACAACGCCTTGGTGTATGGCGCGCTCGACCGCGAACTGCAGCTCGGCAAGCGAGTTGACGCGCGTCACCAGTTGGCTACCGCAGCCGTCCACAGGCTTGAGAACGGCTGGGAAGCCGACCTGCGAGGCGGCCGTCGTGATGTCGCGGGGATCTGCGATTTGAGCGAACTGTGGCACCGCCACTCCCATAGTTGCGAGGTGCAAGCGGCTGTGGTACTTGTCTTGAGTTAGCGCTGCCGCTTCAGGCGGCAAATGGGGAAGACCGAGCCGGGCCGCCGCTTGCGCGGCTACGCCGACTGTGTATTCGAACCCGGGCACGATTGCGTCGACGCGCATGGCGCGCGCCGTTGCGGCGACCGCGTCTGGGGAAGCGGTGTCGACCACGGTGAACGATGCGGCGGCGTTGCGAAGTGCAGGCAGAACGACGCGCTCGTCACGGTTGGCCGAAAGCACATGCGCGGCGACACCGAGGCGCGCAGCAGCGGCGATAAGCGACGCGCCCGACGACGCCGGTTCAATTACGATGACGGCGGTCACGCGGATGCTCCTTATGTGGCAACCGGTTCAGCTTGAGGCACTGTTGTCACAAGCAATTCGTCGAAGTATTCGTGGATCAGTTCGACGAAGTGGCACAGATAGGTCTCCGCTTTTTCCGTTCCGCCCCAGTTGTCGATTGCCCGCTGCAGGGCGACCCACATCCGCTCATTGTGATCGCGCGATTCGTCGTAGTGAATGTGGCCGAGCGAACCCCTCACATAATCGTGTCCGAACGCGCGCGCCGCAGCTTCAGTGATGACCTTGTTGTAGCGATCCGAATACCATTCGACGAACCAATTCCACACCATCGTCGGCAGCGGCCCGTCGCGGCCGATGCTCAGATAGAGGTAGCCAATTAATTTGTCGGTGCTGTGAAAGGGCGCGGTGCGATCGACGTCGGCTGCGGAAAGGCCGAATTTCTCGATGTCACGTAAGAATAGCCCATCGTGCCCGTATTCTTCTGCGAGGTATCGCGCGAGAAACTGCGCGAGCACGTTGTCCTTGTAGCTGATTTTGTAAAGTGCGAATGCGTCGACTTCGTTGTTGAGCCGGATTCGCAACACGGTTTCGACGAGATGCCGGCGATAGTATTCACTGTCGATCCAATCTCCACGATGGAACGCAGCTGTTTCCGGCGAAGTGGCAAAAATCTGCTTCATCGCCTGCTCAGCGACTTGCTCTAGATGAACGCGATCGTTGCTTGTTGACATATAACCTCCAAGTAAAATAGAAAAACAAGAACGGAGAAAACAGCGCTGTGGCCACTCTTTATTCACTGGCTGGAAGAGCCAAAAGACACCGGGTGATTTTTGAGCAACGCAATATGTACCTCGGGACTTATGAGGCTTCTTGTTCTCCGGAGTTGCGCAGGCCGCAGTCGTTGTGTGGTGAGACGCAAGACTTTCAAATGCTTCTCAATGATGTTTGATTAGATTAGAACCGACTTGCCCGGGTCTTCCTGCTAGTAGCTCGGCAACACGCAGAACTCCTTCCAGATTGGCGGCGCATACCTGCAGCCACGTTGTGCGAATCGTGCCGTATGCCCTAATGAATGGCAATGGTGCAGTCTTTGGCCGACCCCTGCGGGCGGACGTGGCAGCGCACATCGGCGCGAGCGCGAAGTGGTCGCTCTCGACTTGTTTTGCGTTCAAATTCTCGCTCGCGCATGTTCTCTGCGTGAGTGACGGAAGGATATTAACCCCAGGTGTATGCGTGGTATAAGCTGATAATCTTTATGTCTGCATGAGGGAAATTGATGATTCGCGATCTCGACAGCGCGCTGCTGCGTACGTTCGTGACGGTGATTGAGGCCGGCAGCGTGAGCAACGCTGCAATGGCACTTCATCGCACCCAGGCTGCCGTCAGCATGGCTCTTCGTCGTCTTGAAGACGAAGTCGGCCAACGCCTGCTCGAACGTTCGCCGCGCGGCGTGAAGCCGACTTCGGCGGGCAGTGTGCTGCTACCGTATGCGCACAAGTTGCTCGAAATTGGGCTTGCCGCCCGCTCCGCACTCAATGCAGGCGACGTTTCAGGTACCGTCAGGATTGGCATTCTGGAAGACGTCGCAATGAGTCACCTCCGCCATGCACTCAGGCAGTTCTCGGCATCGTTTCCTGACGTCGCACTGGAGATCGTCGTCGACGCCAGCCCTGCGTTATCCCAGCGGCTCGCAAGCAACACGCTGGATTTTGCGATTGGCGATCCTGCGCTGATTCACGTCGAGCCGCTCGTTACCTGGCGGCATCCGCTTCGCTGGGCCGTCGCACGCACGCGAAACGCTGACCTGCGAGGTGGACCCCTTCCTATCGTTGCATTCGGCGGAGCATGTCGATGGCAGGAGAACTTCTTTGCGACATTGCTTGAAGCCGGCATCGCGTGGCGCGTCGCGTGCACGAGCACCAGTTTGTCCGCAATCCAGTCGGCCGTTGAGGCCGGGCTCGGTATTGCCCTGCTTCTCGATTGGCATGTGCGCCGCGATACGATGCGGGCAATCGATCCGTGTTCTGCCGGGCTGCCTATACCACCTGTCGCGGAGTTCGGCCTGTTTAGTCCCGCGAATGCACACGACAGCACGTCCGCAGCAGCGGCTCTGCAGCGCTTCCTCTTTCGCGCGTTGCAATTGGGATCCACAGACGACGGCGCACTCAACTAAGGGCGTACCGGCATGCCGCTACGCAGGCTTCCATGTTATCCGCGTCTTCCGGCGGGCTGCGTCGGACGGGGCAAGCTTTCGACGTATCAGAACTCGCGGTATATGCGCGAGACAAATGCGCCGGGCTGCCACCGTCCAGGCGCAGGGGGAATCTCTGGGGGCAACGGCGATATTCCAGCAAGCCGGTGAATGAAGCTTGACAAATGTCATTGAAAAATCTAGTCGGAGATGCAATCAGATTTCCTTCCCTCAAGCAGGTCGTTCGTGTTATTCGTGCATTCGAACAGTAAGCGGATGCTCGATTGGTCGATTCATACGCTCTAGGCCGACTGCCTGCCGGGCGCAGTGCTTGAGAGATGACCTGTTGCAGAAGAAATGAGCGAGGCGAGGCGTAGTTCTCGTAACATGGCGTCACACTCGTATGTCGTGTTCCGGCTAAACATGGCCCCCGTCCAGTTTGTATCGAGCTTCGGTGCAAGTTAATAAGCAAGCCTCATAAGTTGCCCGATGCTGAAGATGACGTGAATTTGTAGTAAAACCTCCAATTTTTTCCGTTAGTATCCTAGGCGCGCATACAGGCACGTTGTTGTGGTTGTCGCCCCTATTCGATATCGCAGTTGCGACTTTGTCCGTTTTGTCGGCGTCATCGACACGCGCTTAGTTGTGGCGTGCAAATTTGTCATCGCCGACGCGAGCACAGTATCGACTTTTTTGTCGAGCCGTGTTTCCGGCGGCGCTTGGCGCGCTAGCGCCGGAGTTCAAATCGATGCCGCATTTTCATGTCAACGAGAGACCTCGAGATTTCGATGTAGTGTACGAAGTAGTAAAGACGCTAGTCTCGTCCCGTGATGCCGAGCGGACGTTGGACAGGTCGCTGCGTTATCTGTCATATGCGCTCGGATGGCGCTCCGCGTTCATCGCCGTCAGGGAACCGAATGGACATCTGTGCAGTTTGTGCAGCACTGGGTTGTCAGAGGGATGGCGCGACAGTGCGCGATTCTTGTCTGGAGAAGGGATCGTAGGACGGTTGCACTCGAGCGACGCGGCAGTGGTTGTGCCTGAGCTGAATGAAGAACCGCTTTTCGCGGACGACATCGGAGCCTTCGGTGTATCGGAAGGTGAACATGTCGCTCTGCTCGGGACTCCGATCCGGCACGAAGGGCGGCCGCTCGGCGTGCTTGTGGCTTTTTGCGAGAATGCGGACGGCAAACGCATTTTCGGCGATGACCTTCAGCTTATGAAGATTGTAGCGGCGCCGATGGCACAGGCGCTGCTGCTTCATCGTGACGACAAGCCCATGCGCGACGGCGCAGAGCCGGTCAGGCGCCCGCGTAAGGAAACCATTCGTGCATATCAGCTCGATAACACGATCGGTGCGTCGACGGCGATGCAGCAGGTTTTTGCGCAGGTCCATCAAGTGGCGCCGTCGAGAACGACGGTGCTGTTGCGCGGCGAGAGCGGTACGGGCAAGGAATTGATCGCGCGTTCAATCTGTCGTCTATCCCCGCGCAAGGAGCAGCCATTCATCGCGGTGAATTGCGCGGCGCTCACGGAAACGCTGCTCGAAAGCGAGTTGTTCGGCCACGAGAAGGGCGCGTTCACTGGGGCGCAATCTCAACGCAAGGGGCGTTTCGAGCTAGCGCACGGCGGGACACTTTTCCTCGACGAAATCGGCGATATCTCTCCGTCCTTCCAGGCCAAGCTCTTGCGCGTTTTGCAAGAGCGGGAGTTCGAACGGGTAGGTGGCGCGACGCCGGTAAGAGTCGACGTAAGGCTGATTGTTGCGACGAATCGCAATCTGGAACGAATGGTGAGGGACGGGGAGTTCCGCGCGGATCTGTATTATCGCATCAACGTGGTAAGTATTCTTTTGCCGCCGCTGCGCGAGCGTCGCGAAGACATTCCGGCAATGGCGCAGTATTTCCTCCATCGTTTCAATCGCGAGAACGGTCGTTCACTGCGCTTCAGCGACGAAGCATTGCGCGTGCTGTCGAGCTGTTACTGGCCCGGCAACGTGCGCGAACTCGAGAACTGTGTTGAGCGCACTGCGACGATGACACACCATCAGATCATAGATCGCCTTTGCTTCCTCTGCGAGATCGACCAGTGCCTGACGAAGGTATTGCATCACATCGAGCGTGAAGATGCTGTGCGTCCCGGTCCCCCGTCGGAGCTTGCTGCGAGCGAAGCGTCGAACGCGCTCGCAAGCGGCCACGCCGCCGATCTTAACGGCGGCCGGTTCGACGTCCCTCGCGGCGACGGCAGGCCGGAGGGCGAGCGTGAGCGGCTCGTCTGGGCAATGGAGCGTTGTGGCTGGGTGCAGGCGAAAGCAGCACGGCTCCTAGGCATCACGCCGCGGCAGATCGGTTATGCGCTGCGCAAGCACGAGATCAAGGTACGTCGCTTCTGATAGACACAAGGCCCGCGAGTACATCTGCATTGCCGTGCAATGTCGCAATCCGTTCAACTCCGTCTGGATGATGCCAATGACGACAATTCCTGGTCCTGCACGGCGCAGCAATGGTGTCGCATGCGCTCTACATCGATGGTATGCAACTTGCCTGTCGTCGTGGACCGCAGATTGTCAGGAGTCGACGATGTTGTTCAAGACGAGGACTGCCGAAGTGTTCGAGGAGCCAGGTTGCGCGAAGAACCAGGCCAAGAGCGAGAAGGAGCGCAAGCAGGGCTGCGCGAAACAAGTCTCGCCGGGAGCGGCGGCTGGCGGGTGCGCGTTCGACGGCGCGAAGATCGCACTGCAGCCGGTTGTTGACGTTGCTCACCTCGTTCACGGCCCGATCGCATGCGAGGGGAACTCCTGGGATAACAGGCATGCGGCATCTTCCGGGTCGACGCTCTACCGCACAGGCTTCACGACTGACCTCAATGAACTCGATGTGATCTATGGTGGCGAGAGGCGGCTCTTCAGTAGTGTGCGCGAGATCATAGAAAAGTACGATCCGCCCGCCGTGTTTGTCTATCAGACGTGCGTGACCGCGCTCATCGGCGACGACATAGAAGCGGTTTGCAAACACGCATCCGAAAAGTTCGGGAAGCCCGTTATACCGGTGAATGCCCCCGGTTTCGCCGGATCGAAGAACGTGGGGAACAAACTTGGGGGCGAGGCGCTTCTCGATTACGTGATTGGCACTCGCGAACCGGCGTATACGACGCCTTGGGACATTAATATCATCGGCGAATATAACCTGTCGGGTGAACTGTGGCAGACGAAGCCGCTCTTCGATGCGCTGGGTATTCGTATATTGTCCTGCATTTCCGGCGACGGCCGGTACAGTGAGATAGCGAGTGCGCACCGCGCGAAGGTCAATATGGTGGTTTGCTCGAAGTCGATGATCAACGTCGCGACAAAGATGTGGCAGCGCTACGGCATTCCGTACTTTGAGGGCTCGTTCTACGGAATCGGCGATATGAGCGATGCGCTACGCCGGGTCGCGACGCTGCTGGTGCAGCAGGGCGCAGCCGAGGACCTGCTTGCGCGTACCGAGCGCTTGATTGCGGCAGAAGAGGCGCGTGCCTGGGCTCGCATTGCTCCGTACCGCGCGCGCCTCGATGGCAAGCGCGTGTTGCTGATTACGGGCGGTGTGAAGTCGTGGTCGGTTGTGGCGGCATTGCAGGAGGCGGGGCTTGAGATCGTCGGCACGAGTGTTAAGAAGAGCACGGATGGCGACAAGGACAGGATCAAGGAGATCATGGGAGACGACGCGCGCATGGTCGAGAATATGACGGCACACGAAATGTACACGATGCTCTGCGACGCGAAGGCCGACATCATGCTGTCCGGTGGGCGCTCGCAGTTTGTCGCGCTGAAGGCGCGCACGCCATGGCTCGACGTCAACCAGGAACGCCATCATCCGTACGCCGGGTATGAGGGCATCGTCGCGCTAGTACGCGAAATCGACCGCGCGATCCATAACCCGGTCTGGGACCTGGTGCGTATTCCGGCGCCGTGGGATGAAGAGGCTGAGAGGCTCGGTACTGGTCTGCCGCAGTTCCCGGAGGACAGGACGCCAGCGTTGCGGCGCGCAAGCGTGCAGGATTGCTCGACTGGCGTTCGCCCGAGCGTCACAGCCTGAGCGCAGCGTGGAGCGAACATCATGGCTATAGTCGTTGAGTCAAAGAAAGCTTGCACGGTCAATCCGCTGAAAATGAGCCAACCGCTTGGCGCGAGCTATGCGGCCATGGGACTCGACGCGTGCATGCCAGTGATGCACGGCTCGCAGGGCTGCACGTCGTTCGGCCTCGTGCTGCTGGTGCGCCATTTCAGGGAGGCAATTCCGCTGCAGACAACAGCGATGGATGAAGTCACCACTATTCTCGGCGGATATGAAAATGTCGAGACGGCGCTGCTAAACATCCGTAGGCGCGCGGCGCCAAAAATCATCGTGCTCTGCTCGACGGGGCTCACCGAGACGAACGGGGAAGACATCGTGGGCCATCTCGCGATGGTGCGCAAACGCGAGCCCGAACTGAACGACACCGAACTCGTCTACGTTTCGACGCCGGATTATGTTGGCGCCTTTGAAGACGGCTACAGGCATGCTCTTACCGCGATCGTGAAGACGCTGGTCAAGCCGCTGCCTACTGTGCACCGACAGGTCAATCTGCTACCTGGTAGTCATCTATCGCCGGGCGATATCGACGAACTGCGAGAGATCGTCAGCGCATTCGGGCTAGACCCGATCATACTCCCCGACGTCTCGCGTTCGCTCGACGGCCACGTTTCGCCTGTCTGGCGTGGTACCACGCTAGGCGGAACCACGCTCGATCAGATCCGGATGGCGGGTGGTTCGGTCTTTACAATCGGAGTTGGAGAGCAAACCCGCGAAGGTGCGCAGACGCTCGAGTCGATAGCTGGGACGCCGTTCGAAATTTTCGAGCGGCTCACCGGGCTCGAACCCAATGACCGGTTCTTGCAGCGCCTCGCGCAACTTTCGGGGCAGGCCGTTCCGGCAAAGTACCGCCGGCAGCGCAGCCAACTGCTCGATGCGATGCTCGACGGCCATTTTTACACCGGCGGTATCAAGGTGGCCGTGGGTGCAGAACCGGATTTGCTGCTCGCAATCGGTTCGCTGCTACAGGAAATGGGCGCGGAACTGTCGGTCTGCGTCAGCACGACCACATCGGCGTCGCATGCGCTACTTTCGACGAGCAGGGTGGTGCTGGGTGACCTGGAGGACATGGAGCGAGCCGCGACCGGTTGCGATCTGCTCATCACCCATTCGCACGGCAGGCAGATGGCCGCGCGCCTTGACAAGCCACTCATGCGCGTAGGCTTTCCCGTGTTTGATCGCATCGGTAACGCACATCGTTGCCAGATCGGCTATCGAGGCACGATGAACCTTATTTTCGAAATAGCAAATCTGCTGACCGCACAGATTGCACACCACCATCCAGCCGACTGGGCGTTGCCGCCATCGTCGATCGCCGTCGCCGTAGCAGCCCCAGCTATGAAATGACGGTGCTGGTGATTACAGCCAGCACTATGAACATTACTAGGAACCCATCGCATGAAAATTGCATTTGCCACGCAGGATAAGGTGCATGTCGACGCGCACTTTGGGTCGGCGAAGAACATTGTTACGTACGATGTAACGGTCGACAGTCATAAGTTCGTGGAAGCCTTTTATTTTGGTGACAATCTGGAGGAGGACGGCGACGAGGACAAGCTCGCGCAGAAGCTTGAAGTGATCCACGGCTGTGCGATCCTGTACGTCGCGGCTATTGGCGGTTCGGGCGCGGCGCGCGTGGTTGCACTGAAGGTCCATCCGGTCAAGGTTTCGCAGCCGGAGCCGATCGAGGACATCCTGATGAAGTTGAGGGACGTCCTGAAGGGCACACCGCCACCGTGGCTGCGCAAGGCACTCACCAAAAATGCTGGTAGATCATACGATATTGGAGGATGACGAGATATTTGATCGCTAACTCAATCACCGACACGATTGCCGCGCTGGCGGCTCCGCGACGCCTGCAGTGGGTCGTGTGACAGGGGAGGACATGATGAATGACCCGCAAGAGCTGAAGGCGCGCCTGAAAAAGCTCAATGCATTGGCCGTGCAAGCCAAGATGGATCTGCATGACCTGTCGGAAGAACTGCCGACCGGTTGGGAGCAGATCCTGATCGTCGCCCAGCGCTGTCACGACGCGCATGCCGCACTGATGGACGCTCGCAAGACCGCAGCGGCGGTTTCGGGTGAACCCGGGAGGCTGACATGAACGATACCTTCAGCGTGAAGCTACCCGGTGGCGAAACCTGGACTCCGGCTTTTGTCTCCTCGCTCGACGAGGAAAAATGCATCGGCTGCGGGCGATGCTTTCGAGTGTGTTCTCGAGGTGTCCTTCAACTCGTTGGTGTAAGCGAGGACGGCGCCCTCATTCCGCTCGATGACGATGATGAAGAGGAGTACCAAAAGAAGGTCATGACAATTGCGCACCCACTGTTGTGTATCGGCTGCACGGCGTGTGCGAAGATCTGTCCAAAAAAGTGCTACAGGCACGCCCCGGCGCAGATTTGAGCGCGAGAGTATGACTATGGATTTCCATGCGACGCTGATGCGCCACGCGATAAACACTAACGACTGCACGGTCCTTGCACTCGCTGGAGTGCTTGCAGCGGCGTTCGAGGAAGCCGGCGTGCGCATACTGCCTATCCGCGGACTGAACGCCGACGAGACCCGCTGGCTACTTGCACGGTGGTTTCCAGGCGCGGACGATGCATTATCGCTGCCACAGGGTGCATTGGTTACGACCACCCCGCGGCGTGGCTCGCGTTACGACGAGGTCGAAGACCTCATAACCCTGTTCAAGGCGCATGCTGATCCGCGCGCAGGTACAACCAGCGAAGTCCATTGCATTTCCCATGCCTTGGCCTGCGCGTGTGTGCGGGACAAACACCTCTGGCAGGACTTGCGCCTTCCTTCGCGTCATGAATTGTCGGGGCTGCTCGGCTACTGGTTTCCACGGCTCGCTGAGAAAAACGTCCACGGCATGAAGTGGAAAAAATTCCTCCATAAGCAACTGTGCGAGCGAGAGGCGTTGTCTATCTGCAAGGCCCCGTACTGCGGCGACTGCGCGGATTTCGCGGATTGCTTCGGACCGGAATGAAGATTCTGGCTGCCCAAGTGAGCATGCGCCCGCGGGGAAGGTGTGCGATGACTGTCAGGTTCGACACTGACACTCAAACGCCCAGAAACTCGCAGGGAGACTGGCGGTAGCCGTGCCGGGGATGTACTACCAAATTATCGCGACCCGGACTGTGCCAGCAATGCTTCCACGACATCGAAACCGACGCAATCGGTAGGGTCCAGCTTGCGTAGCTTGGCGATCAGCTTCAGTGCAACGGCGCGGTTGCCGCGCCGCACGCTGATGAACGCCAGTGCCTTGAGCGTGAATAGCCAGAAGCGGCTAGGACCAGGAATGGTGAAGTCCGCATCGCCCGGTTGTACCGCACACCAGTTGCTGTCGATCGACGCTTGTCGGGCGGCGATCGTCAAAGCCTTGGTCGCGACCTCCTGCGCCTCGCCAAGTTCACCGCGGTTCGCATGGAACTTATACAGGAGATAGTAGGGGGGCAGGCAGCGCGGGTACGTCAGAACCGCGGTCCATAGCGCGGCGGCCACATCCTCATCGTCGCCGCCGCGAGCCGTGTCGATCAGCTTTAGCACGGCGGCGGGGACGTTGCCGCCGAAGAGGTCGGTCGATTCGATACCGGTAATGAGGTTCATCAACTTGCTCCGATGATGGGGCTCCCCCCGCCTTCGCGAAGTTCGGGAGCCGATTTGATAACGATGTGTTTCTCTACCCGAACTTGAACAGGATGCCATGCCCGCCGCGGGGGTACGCCCATTCGAGATTGTGGTGCTCTGTGCATAAAATGCGGCAACTGCCGCATTCCAGGCAGCCGTCGGTTATCAGCGTGACCGAGCCGTTGTTCTCCTTCCGATAACAGGACGCAGGGCACACGAAGGTGCAGCTTTTGTCGGCACAGTCGTTGGTGCAGACGTCAACGTTTTTGATATGGACGTGCGGCCGGCCTACGTCCACGCGGTAGCGGTTCTGAAACAGCTTTTCCTCGATGTTGACAGTGACCGTTTTCATCGGAAGGCCCTCCAGAATTTGTACGCGTCGCCGACGAGCCCGGTCAGCGAGCGGCTTTCGCGGAAACTGGCCATAACCTCGTGCTTCTTGGTCTTCTTGTCGACGCCATCCACGGTAATCATGGTGCGGGCCGCCTTGGCGACGAGATCAGGGTATGTCGTAAAGAACTGTGGATTGCGGTGCAGGATTTTCGGCATGTCGCGGTACTTGTATAAGTCTTTCATCACGAAGCTATCGTCGAGCGCGTCTTTATACGTGGCTAGTGCGTTAGCGCGGTAGCCGCGGCCAGCCGCTTTTGCGGCGATGGCGGCTTCGGCAGCGAGGCGTCCTGTTGTCATGGCGAGGTTGCAACCTTCGCGATGCGCGGCGTTGACGAAGCCGCCTGAGTCACCGACGATCATCCAGCCATTGCCGTACACTTGCGGTATCGCGTCGAAGCCCCCTTCGGGAATTAGATGAGCGCAGTACTCCTTCATCTCGCCCCCTGCAATGAGCGGCACGATTGACGGATGACGCTTCATTTTTTCGAGCAGCACATACGGGCTCATGCGGTTCGAGTTCTTTTTGAAATCACTCAGCATGCAGCCGACCCCAATGGTCAGCGACTCTTTGTTGGTGTAGAGGAAGCCCGTTCCCGCCATGCCTTCGGTGATCCTGCCAACCATCTCGATCACGACGCCTTCCTCATCGCCAACGTTAAAGCGCTGGCGAATGGTCTCCTCTGGCATGAAGAGAATCTCCTTCACAGCTAGCGCGACGTTGCTCGCCTCGATTTCGCTGTGAAAGCCTGCCTTGCGTGCGAGCGTTGAGTTGACCCCGTCCGCGAGAATCACAATGTCTGCATAGACCTCGCCCTGCTCCCGATCGCATTGCACGCCGACTACCTGATCTCCATCCATGATCAGGTGATTCACCGTGGTCTCGCAGATCAGCAATGCGCCGGCCTCGCGCACCTTCGATGAGAACCACTTGTCGAACTGCGCACGGATGATCGTGTAGCGGTTGTACGGTGGCTTGTTGTAGTCGTCGCTACGCACGTGAGTGCCCACGAAGGAAGTATCATCGAGCATCCACATGCGCTGCTCGATGATGTGGCGCTCGAGCGGAGCGTGGTCACGAAAGTCCGGAATGATCTGTTCTAGCGCGTTTGCGTAGAGAATCGCGCCTTGAACGTTTTTGCTGCCAGGATATTCGCCGCGCTCGATCTGAAGCACCTCCAGTCCGCCCTTGGCCATCACGTAAGCTGCGGCGTTGCCGGACGGTCCGGCACCAACGACGATCGCATCGAATCGTGAGGTTTTTTTCATCATGCTCTCCTTTTGCTACGCATCTGCTGCAGCTCCAGATGGTCCTTGCACGCGTGAGTCAGCGCCGGCAGCAGTTGCAGTGCGTCCGCGACGATGCCATAGTGCGCGTAGTCGAAAATCGGAGCGTTCGGATCGGTGTTGATCGCGACGATGACGTCAGAACTCTCCATGCCGACGCGGTGCTGGATCGCGCCCGAGATGCCCGCAGCGATGTAAAGTTTCGGCCGCACGGTTTTGCCTGTCTGCCCGACTTGCCGATCGGCCTCCACCCAGCCCGCCTGCACGCACGGACGGGTTGCTCCAACTTCGCCGCCGAGCACGCGTGCCAGATCGAACGCAAGCTGGAAATTCTCCGCGTTCTTTAGTCCCTTGCCGCCGCTAACTATGACGTCGGCGTAGGGCAGGTTGACCTGATTGCTTTTGTCATCGGCGATGAAGTCGAGCAATTTGGTCACAATGTCGGCCTCAACGATCCCAAGCGCCTCCTTCACGATCTCGCCGCCGCGCCCCGTTTGCGCCTGCGGCATCGCCATGACCCGCGGGCGCACCGTCGCCATCTGCGGACGGTATGCGAGCGTCATGATCGTACAAAGTAGCGAGCCGCCAAACGTCGGCCGCGTGGCCGCCAGCGCGCGCGAGGCTGGATCAATGTTTAACTCGGTGCAGTCGGCGGTGAGGCCGGTCGAGAGCGTCGTGGCCACAGAGCCGGCGAGATCTCGGCCCGTTGAGGTTGCACCGAGCAGCAGGATTTCAGGGCGGTACTTGTTGACCAGATCGGTCAGCCCTTTTGTAAACGGCTCATTGCGGTAACCGAGCAATACCGGATCGTGAATCACGTATGCCTTGTCCGCGCCGAAACTGAACGCCTGGGTTGCAAACTGTTCAAGTGGCTCGTCCGTACCGCCGAGCGCCGCCACGGCGACGTCGCTGCCGAGTTTGTCTGCGAGCTTGCGCGCCTCACCGAGCAGTTCCCACGACACGCTATGTACGTGACCCCGATCGTGCTCAAGAAAGACCCAGACACCTTGGTAGGCTTTTAGGTGCTCGGGCAGATCGAGGTTACGTCCTCCGGCCGGTTTGGCTGGCATGGCCGGCTTCTTGTTTGAGGCAGCGGGCGAGTTCATGAGTCCCTCTTCATCAGCACGTCCGCCTCCAGTGTCGGATGGCGAGTGAATATCTTATGCGTCAGGTTTAGCGACACTTCGTGGAAGCTGGACGCGCCGAGTTCGAGCATTTCAACCGTTTCAGCGCGTGGCGTCGGGCCGAACACTTTGCTGACCACGGTCGGTGAACCTTTCAGCCCGATCTTGCTCGCGTCATCAATGCCGGCCTGTTCGCGGTTCCATTTGCGCACCGGGAAGCCTGCCGCGTGGATCATTGCGGGCAGTGTTGCGAAGCGCAGTTCGTTAGTGTTCTCAAGCATCGTCACAAGACATGGCAATGCAGTTTTGAGTACCTGCACGCCGCCTTCGGCGCGACGCTCGACGACGATCGTGCGCGCGTCGAGGTCGATCTCGACGATTCTGGACACATAGGTGAGTAACTGGACGCCGAGGCGCTTGGCAATGCCGGGGCCAACCTGAGCGGTGTCGCCGTCGATCGTCTGTTTGCCGGTAAAGACGATGTCCACCGCCTGTTCTGTTGCAATCTGCCTGATAGCGGCTGCGAGCGCATACGATGTCGCGAGCGTATCGGCGCCAGCGAACGCACGATCGGTGACGAGCACGGCGTCGTCGGCGCCGTAGCTGATGCATTTACGGAGCGCGTCCTCAGCCTGTGGCGGTCCCATGCAGAGCATCGTGACCGCGCCGCCGAAGCGATCCTTTATCCGCAACGCTTCTTCCAGCGAGAACAGATCGTACGGGTTCACAATTGCCGGCACGCCTTGGCGCATGATGGTGTTGTTGACTGGATGAACCCGGATCTGCGCCGAATCCGGGACCTGCTTGATGCAGACGACAATATGCATTGAGGGTACTCCGGGTCAGGCGGCGCCACGGGTGGGCAACGACGCGCACACCTTGTCAAGGGGGACGAGTCTCCGTCCGTCCGCTTCCTGGAAAACTTTGAATACCTTCTGCTCCGCAGGCGTGGACACAACAAAGTCGTTGTAGGCCTTCTGGAGCAGACTTCGGTAGACGTTGAGCACGCCCGTCGCATTGTCCCGCGGCAGCTCTTCCTGTTGCTCGATGTACTGGAAGAAGCGCTTAAGGATGTGCAGGCGGCTCACGTTCACCACCTTTTCATCAAATTCGATCTCGAAGAATCGCATGAAATCCTCGATCGATGAGAGGTGATGCAGTTGCTCGATAACTCTTTGCATATCGTTGCTCCTATTGGACACGTTTGGCCGCGATAAGCACACTCATGACGCCTTCACTCGCGTGCCGCGGGCCTGGGCTAGGAAGCGGTGCAAATCCCTTGCACTGGGCGCCTGCTTGTGTTGCACGGCGAAAGAACGAATGCGCGCAAGCAGCTGCGGGATGAGTCGCTCAGCGACCCTCACGCCTAAAGCGTCGTAGGCCTCGCGCACACTTTGAGATCCAGAATGTTTGCCGAGTATCATCGACCGTTGCCGGCCGAGCTCAGCTGGGTCCAATCCCTCGTAAGTGGTGGGATGCTTGGCCATGCCGTCGGTGTGTATGCCCGATTCGTGAGTAAAGACACCTCGACCGACGATGCTCTTGTTGAATGAAACCGTACGGCCTGACGCCTGTTCCACCAACGAGGAAATGTCGAGCAGCGCTCGCGTGTCGACGCCTGTGTCACGTCCCAGCAGGTGCCGCACGCCCATCACGATTTCTTCCAGCGCCGCATTGCCGGCCCGCTCACCCAAGCCGTTGACGGTGGTGTTCGCGTGCGTGGCGCCGGCCCCAAAAGCGGCGAGAGTGTTGGCTGTGGCAAGCCCAAGGTCATTGTGTGCATGAATTTCGATCTCGAGATCGACAGCATTGCGCAGCGCTGCAATGGCGTGGAAGGTCTTAAAGGGATCCAGCACACCCGCGGTATCCGCAAACCGCACTCGCTGCGCTCCATATTGCTGCGCGCAGCGAGCGACTTCTATGAGGAACGAGGGGTCCGCGCGCGAGGCGTCCTCCATGCCAAGAGAAATCTTAGAGTGATTTTTCGCTGCCTCCTCGACGATGCGTGCTATCTGTGCTAGTACCCAACCGCGCGACTGACGCAGCTTGTACTGCAAATGAATGTCCGAAACCGGAATGGAGAGATGAACGATATCAGCACGGCAGCGCAATGCCGCAGCGAGATCCCCATCGGTGAGGCGGCCCCAAACCATCAGACTGGCGTCGAGCTTGAGATCGACAATGGCCTCGATGCACGCGATTTCGTCTTCGCCCATGGCCGGAACTCCGATTTCGAGTTCGGCCACGCCCGCACGCGACAGTGATGCGGCGATCGCGCATTTTTCCTCGGGGTGAAACGCGACACCGGCGGCCTGTTCCCCGTCCCGGAGTGTCGTATCGTTGATCATCGGTTTGAGCATTTCAACGGTCTATGGGATTGTTACCCAATGGCTTCGCAAGGCTCGTGCCAAGCAAGCATCACCGGTGACAGAGTGCTCTGCGTGGATTTCGACCGGCTATTCGTGTCGCCAATGTCATTTTCCTGACAGTGTTGCCGTTCATCAGGCGACTGCGAGCGGATTGAGCGTTGCATCGGTGCTTGATGCATCGTCGTCGTGGCTGTCATTAGAATAATTTGATATGCGAACTAATGCGCGGTCAAAACAGTGCAATTGTGATGGTGTCGCAACAGCGACACATTAGTCGGGTTTGTCGAATTTGAATGCCGGGCGCAACCCGAGAAACCTGATCGGCCCTACCACCGGGGTCTGACCAGTTCCAAGGTTGAACGAGACCCCGAAGCGAATCGCGTTGGAGTGGCACGGATTTCGCTTTTGCCTAGCGCGCGGCCGCCGTCGGGTTGCGAGGAGATATCTATGGAAGATAGCGAGAACCACAGCATGCTGCCCTCGACCGCCTATATCGGCATCGGGCAGATAACGCGCTTGGGCTCCGCAGTCGAAGCGCTCGCCCCCCCGGGCGGCGGTTGTTGTTCACGCAGTGGTGGCGACGGTCAGTCTGGCCGCGGTTCGTCAGGCATCCCCCATGACCTGCCGACAGAGGTGTGGGAAAAGATAAAGAATCACCCCTGCTATTCAGAAGAGGCGCATCGTCATTATGCGCGGATGCATGTGGCGGTTGCCCCAGCGTGCAACATCCAATGCAACTACTGCAATCGCAAATATGACTGTTCGAACGAGTCCCGGCCTGGCGTCGTGTCGGAGAAGCTGACGCCGGAGCAAGCGGTAAAAAAGGTAGTGGCCGTCGCCGGCCGGATCCCGCAGCTGACCGTGCTTGGCATTGCAGGTCCCGGGGATTCGCTGGCTGATGCGAAAAAGACCTTTGACACCTTCCGTATGCTTCGCGAGCGGACTCCGGACATCAGGCTATGCCTGTCGACGAATGGACTCGCGTTGCCGGAGCTTGTCGATGAGATCTGCGAGCACAACATTGACCACGTAACCATCACCATCAACATGGTTGATCCCGCCATCGGCGAAAAGATATATCCGTGGATTTTCTGGGGCCACCGACGACTCACGGGCAAGGAGGCCGCGCGCATCTTGCACGAGCGGCAAATGCTAGGGCTCGAGATGCTGACTGCGCGTGGCGTACTTACGAAGATCAACTCGGTGTTAATTCCAGGCATCAACGACGAACACCTGATCGAGGTAAATCGCGAGGTGAAGAGGCGCGGTGCCTTTCTGCACAACATCATGCCGCTGATCTCCGAGCCAGAGCATGGCACGTATTTCGGCCTGCACGGACAGCGTGGTCCGACTGCGCGTGAGCTTAATACCGTGCAGGAGGCGTGCATGGGCGGCACGAACCTGATGCGCCATTGCCGGCAGTGCCGTGCCGACGCGGTGGGGCTTCTGGGCGAGGATCGTCGCGAGGAGTTCACGCTAGACAGGATCGACCACATGGAAGTCGACTATGACCTCGACGGTCGCCGCGAATATCAGCGTCGCCTGGAAGCCGAAGTCGATATGCAGCGCGGTGCGAAACAAGAGGCGCTTGCCTTCGCGCAGGCGAGCGCGGTGCAGGGCGACATGAAGGTTCTGATTGCCGTCGCGACGAAGGGGCGCGGCCGGGTGAACGCGCATTTCGGGCATGTCTCCGAATTCCAGATTTTCGAGGTTGGCGCGGCCGGAGCGTTCTTCGTCGGCCACCGCCGTGTGGACCTTTATTGCCAAGGCGGCTATGGCGACGACGAGGGCCTGCCCCGACTCATGCGCGCGATCAGCGATTGTCATGCTGTCTTGGTCGCAAAGATTGGCGCGTGTCCGCGCAAGGAACTATCGCGCGCGGGCGTCGAGCCGGTGGACCAGTACGCGGGCGAATTTATCGAAAAGGCGGCGCTTGCGTGGTTCGCCGACTATTGCAGCCGTGTAGCCGACGGCGTGATCGTGCACGCGCAACGTGGTGAAGCCACGATCCCGCAGGGCGCGTTGACGGCTGCGACCGCTGATGCCGCTGCTTGAGCGGCAGGCAGGATAGTCATGCCTGTCTCACCGGGCGTACACCGATCATCATTGCAAGGAGTGTCGCATGGCCCTGAAGATCATTGCGTCGACGTGCACCGGCTGCTCGGCCTGCGAGCCGCAGTGCCCC
>NZ_JAYMRZ010000029.1:0-117155 GCF_038900715.1 Paraburkholderia phymatum
CAACCCGCGAATATCAGTGTGATCCACCGTCGAGATTTACTGCTACGTCGCTCTCAGGAAATTCACATGACGTCTACACGACAACCTGAAAACCGATCCCATTGACACGTGAAGTCATATCAGTCCGTGTATCGCGCCGATCGCCGTACTTATGAATTGACTGGCAGACTTCGATAAAGATTGCGAAACTGGCAAGGCTTTCCCTGCAACGGCAACAGGAGAATCGAAATGACCGATGCCTACCGTAGCAAAGGGCTGTCCAGTGCAGTTTCGTATCAGGACCCGAAGGCCGCTTTTCGCTGGCTCGAAGCCGCATTCGGATTCGAGCCGCTGTTCGTGATCCTCGACAGTGACGGCAATCTTGCCCACTCCGAAATGTCATATGGCGATTCCGTCGTGATGGTCGGCAGCGAGTGGAGCGACGACCATAAGAGCCCGCGCTCGGTCGGCGGCAAGAACACGCAGTCCGTGCATGTGCAACTCGCCGAAGGCGAAGACATCGACGCTCATTGCGCCCATGCGCGCGCGGCGGGCGCGACGATCCTGGCGGAACCGCAAACGCAGTTCTATGGCGACCGGACCTATCGTGCACAGGACCCGGAGGGCCACATCTGGACCTTCGGCGTCACCGTGCAAAAGATGACGCCTGAAGATTGGGACAAGGCGAGCGGGTTCACCACGCGGACCCGGCTCGATTGAGCGCCTTGATCCAATCGATGCCTGTGTGCACGAGCCGCGGCATGGCGTGTACCGCGCAAAAGGCTTTGCATCGCTGAACGAATTCACTTGCGCTTATCCGCGATAACGATAGCGCTCGATATTATTTGCGCGGCCGCAAGCGCCTCTCTACGATCGGGTGATCTTAATTTCGATTATCTCTGATCCTATGAGAACAACGAAGACGCTCAAGGCCGCGCTCCTTTCCCTTCTTCTGACTTGCGGCATCGTGAGCGCGCAACTGGCGCTCGCGGCCGGTCAGACTGTGCGTATCGGCATCATGTCCGGCGAGGACGAGGACGTCTGGCGCGCGGCCGCAGCCAACGCGGCGAAGCATGGCATCACCGTCAAGGTCACGACGTTCTCCGATTACACGCAGCCGAACGAAGCGCTCGCGCAGCACGATCTCGATGCCAATTCGTTTCAGCACAAGCCCTATCTCGATGCGCAGATCGCAGCGCGCCACTATGACATCGTGCCCGTAGGCTTTACCTACGTGCAGCCGATCGGCCTCTACTCGCGCAAGGTGAAATCGGTCGCCGCGCTGCCGCAGAATGCGACGATCGGCGTGCCGAACGATCCGAGCAACGAAGGCCGCGCGCTTCTGCTGTTGCAGGCGAACGGGCTTATCAAGCTGCGCGCCGACGTCGGCCTGCTGCCGACGGCTCGCGACATCGCGGACAACCCGAAGCACATCCAGATCAAGGAGCTCGACGCGGGCATCGTCGGCCGCGCGATCGGCGATCTGGACGCGGCTGTCGTCAACACCGACTGGGCGATCAAGGCCGGCATCCGGATTCCGCAGGAACGCATCGCGCAAGAGAAAGTGCCGGGCAATCCGTATCGCAACTTCATCGCGGTCAACTCGAAAGATGCGAACGCGCCCTGGGTGAAGACGCTCGTCGACAGCTATCAGCAGGCCAACGTCGCTTCGACGATCCTCGCCGTCTATCACGGCGCGACGCTGCCGGCATGGGAGGGCGCGCCGCAGCACTGACGCTGCGCGCGGCGCGAGCGGCACATGCGGCACAAGCGGCACAAGCGGCACATGCGGCGCCGCGCACTCACTAAACACTCGAATGAAGGTCGCGGGGCGCACTTCGAGTCGCGTGCCCCGCGACAGAAGACCGTGCCTGTTCCCGACGACTCGCCCTCTCCTTTCGTTCCGTCCTTTTGCCATGTCCACGATCAACACGTCGCGCGATCGACGCGCGTTCCTGAAACTTTCGCTCGGTGCCGTTGCGGCAGCGGCCTCGACTGCCGTCGTCCCCGTTTCGTCGCTCCAGGCAGCGACGCCGCGCACGCTGCGCATCGGCAATCAGAAGGGTTATCTGAATCTGCTCAAGGGTCGCGGCACGCTCGAAAAGCGGCTCGCTCCGCTCAACGTATCGGTGAGCTGGACGGAGTTCGCGGCGGGCCCCGTGCAACTGGAAGCGCTGAATGTCGGCTCGATCGATTTCGGCGACGTCGGCGAAGCGCCGCCGATCTTCGCGCAGGCAGCGGGTGCGCCCCTGGCGTATGTCGCGGCGACGGTCACGCGGCCGCAATCCGAAGCCGTGCTCGTGCCGCCGCAATCGACGATTCGCTCGGTAGCGGACCTGAAGGGAAAAAGAATTGCGCTCAACAAGGGCAGCAACGTCCACTACTTTCTGGTGAAGCTGTTGCGTCAGCATGGCCTGCAATACAGCGACGTCAAGCTGGTCTTTCTCGCGCCCGCCGATGCACGGGCCGCATTCGAGCGGGCGTCCATCGACGCGTGGGTCATCTGGGACCCGTTCTTCGCGGCAGCGGAGAAATCGCTGGGCGCGCGCGTGATCGCGGATGCGAGCGGCGTGGTGGGCAATCGCGCGTACTACTTTTCGTCGCAGACGTATGCAGCGAAAAATCCCGACGTGATCCGGATTCTGATCGACGAACTCGACAAGGTCGATCAGTGGGGCAAGCAGAACAAGGATCGACTGGCGAGCGAACTGGCGCAGCTATGGGGCTTGCCCAAGCCCGTAGTCGATGAAGCCGTGGGCCGCCAGCAGTTCGGCACGCAGCCGATTACCCGCGCGATCCTCGGCGAGCAGCAACAGATCGCGGATACGTTCCTCGATCTCGGCCTGATTCCGAAGCACGTCGACGTGCTGAAAGCGGCGCCGCCGAATCTCGCATAGCGCACACACCGACCGCGTCACACGCAATCTACGCAGAGCTTGCCCGTCTTTCTCCCGAGCCGGGAAGCGCGCGTTGCGCGGCGAGCCCGGGCGAAGCGAACATATCGACCAGTTGATCGCGCAACCAGCGATGCGCGGGCACCGTCTCGTTGCGCTGATGCCAGAACAGGCTGATCACGCGATCGGGTGCCTCGAGCGGCGCGCGCACGCTCACGAGTTCGCCGTCGCCGCTGCGTTCGCACAGATCGCGCGGCAACACGGCGATCAGATCGCTTGCGCGGATGATCTCGCACGCAACCGTGTAATGGTTGACCGTCGCGACGAGGTTGCGCTTCAGTCCGCGCGACGCAAGAAAGCTGTCGAATGACGGTTGCGTCTGTCCCGCGAGACTGATGTCGACATGGCTTGCATTCAGAAAGCGCCGCGTGGTCAGCCGGCCGGGCGCCGCAAGCGGATGGCCGCGCCGCATCAGGCACGCGTAGTCCACCGTCCAGAGCGAGCGCGAGCGGATGTGCGCGGGCGGCAGCGTCTCGTTCACGTAGACGCCGATCACGCAGTCGACACGATTGCCTTCGAGCAGCGCCGGCGCATCGAGCAGGATGTTCGGCACGGTGTGCCATTGCAGGCTCGGCGCGCTTTCGCTGAACCGCTCGATCAGGCGCGGCATCACGATGCCCGCGACGTAATCCGACATCGACAGGCTGAAGCTGACCTGCGCGTTACGCGGCGAGAACGTCTCCTCGTCGAGCGCGGCGCGAATGCGGCTCAGCGAGTCGCCGACAGGCCCCCACAGCGCCATCGCGCGTTGTGTCGGCGTGACGCCCGCGCCGTTGCGCACGAAGAGCGGATCGTCGAACGCCTCGCGCAGGCGGCTCAACGCATTGCTGACGGCGGGCTGCGTGAGCGACAGCTTGGTGGCGGCCCGCGTCACCGCGCCTTCCGTCATCAAGGCTTCGAATACTTTCAGCAGGTTCAGATCGAGCGAGCGGAAGCTCATTCCCGTCCATTCACGAGGTCAATGTACGAGATCAAGAATATAAATATTTGTGACGTTCGACAAGCCATAGAATCGGCCTCAAATCGGCCTCAACCAGAAGGGGCCGTGCGCACGCAAACCTCGCACGTGCCCACTCCGTCAGGCCGAGCGACTATCGAGCGACTATCGCGACTACAGGAGCACACCCGTGTCGAACGTCACCGTGTCAAATGTTTCCGCACGCATCGAGCGCCTTCCGTTTGGACGCTTTCACGGACACCTGCTGCTTATGGGCGGCCTCGGCTATGCGTTCGACGCGATGGATGCCGCCGCCGTCGCCTTCGTGCTGCCCGTGCTGCGCCACGACTGGAGCCTGTCCAGCGTGCAGACGGGCGTGCTCGGCAGCGGCAACTTCATCGGCTTCTTTTTCGGCGCGCTGCTTGCGGGCACGCTCGGCGATCTGATCGGCCGACGCAAGGTGATGATGTCGGCGCTGCTGATCTATTGCGTTGCGTCCGTCGTCAGCGCGATGACCGATTCGTGGCCGACGTTTCTCGCCGCGCGGATCGTGGCCGGCATGGGAACGGGCGCCGAGAGCGCGATCATCGCACCCTATCTCGCCGAGTTCGTGGCGAAGCGGTATCGGGGCATCTTCACGGGCGCGCTGGCCGGATTCTTTTCATTCGGCTTCGTGGCCGCCGCGCTGCTCGGATACTTCATCGTGCCGGCGTTCGACGCGGGCTGGCGCGTCGTGCTTCTCATCACCGCCGTGCCGATCCTGATGTTGCTCTGGTGGCGCCGCGCATTGCCCGAGTCGCCTCGCTGGCTCGAAAGCCGCGGGCATACGGATGAAGCGGTGCGTGTGCTCGATCACATCGAAGCCGGTTTCGCCGCGCGCGGCATCGACTTGCCGGAGCCCGAGCCGGAGGGTCCGCGCGGCGAGCCTTCGATGTCGACGGGCACGCTGTCCGCGAATTTCCGCGTGTTGTGGACGGGACGCCAGGCGCGCATCACGACGATGACATGGCTGATGTGGCTGTCGATCACGTTCAGCTACTACGCGTTCTTCACGTGGATTCCCGGCCTGCTCGTCCAGCATGGGATGAGCATCACGCGCAGCTTCGGCTATTCGGTCGCGATGTATGTCGCGCAGGTGCCCGGCTACTTCAGCGCGTCGTGGTTCAACGAACGCATCGGACGGCAGGCGACGATCGCGTCGTACATGCTGTTCGGCTGCGCGTGCGCATTGGGCATGGCGTTCGCCGGCACCAACGGCGAGATCATGGCAGCGGGCATCGGCCTGTCGTTCTTCATGAACGGCACGTATGCGGGCGTCTATGCGTACACGGCCGAAGTGTTTCCGACAGCCGTGCGCACGACGGGCGCGGGAACGGCGTCGGCAATCGGGCGGATCGGCGCGATCGTGTCGCCGATTCTCGTCGGCTATCTGTATCCGAAGTTCGGATTCGCGGGCGTGTTCGGCGTGACGACCGTCGTCCTGCTGCTCGGCGCGATTTCCGTGGTGATGATGGGCGTGCCGACACGCGGACGCTCGCTCGAAGACATCGCCGCAGGGGAAGCGGTATGAACGACGCCGCACGCGAACGCGGATTGCAACCTTTCTTCGCGCTGGCTCATGCGCAGATGCACGCTGATCAACCGGCCACGCTCTATCGCGCGCTCGACACTGTCCTCGGCGAAACGATCGGGCACACGCTCTTCACGATCTTGCGCTACGACGCGACGACGAACGAATCGGCGCGCGTCTACAGCAACCTGCCGAACGAATATCCGACGGCAGCAAAAAAGCCGCTCGCGGGCGGCCGCTGGGCCGATACGGTGCTGACGCGCGGCGACGCGTTCATCGGCAGCACGGCAGAAGATCTGCGAGCGGTGTTTCCCGATCACGAGCTGATCGCGTCGCTCGGTTGCGAAAGCGTGCTGAACGTGCCCGTGCGATGGAAGGGGCGCACGCTCGCGTCGCTGAACCTGTTGCATACGCGAGCCTGGTATCGGGACGATCATGTACCGGTCGCGCAGTCGCTCGCGCAGTTCGCGCTGCCCGCGCTGCTCGACGACGTTTGACAACGACGCGTGCGGCCGGCAGCGGATCGAATCATCGACGCAACGCATTGAAGCAACGCGTCGACGCAACCCATTGAAGCAACCCATTGAAGCAACCCAAAGGGGAAACGAATGGAAAGCATCCTGTTCACGAACGCAAACGTGCTCGATGTCGAGCGCGGCGAACTGCGCGAAGCGCATCACGTGCTGGTCGAAAACGGCCTCATCAAGGAAGTGTCCGACAGGCCTTTGAAAAGCGCGGCCGCACGCGAGATCGATTTGCGCGGCAAGACGCTGATGCCGGGACTGATCGATCTGCATGTGCATGTGGTGGCCGTACAGCTGAATCTCGCGCAGCAGGTGCACATGCCGAATGTGCTCGTCACGCTGCGCTCGGTGCCCATCATGCGTTCGATGCTGCGGCGCGGATTCACGACCGTGCGCGACGCGGGCGGCGCAGGGTATCCGCACAAGCAGGCCGTGGAAAGCGGGCTGGCCGTCGGTCCGCGTCTCTTCGTTGCGGGGCGCGCGCTCAGCCAGACGGGCGGCCACGGCGACATGCGCGCGCGTTCCGATTATCTCGGCGACAGCGCGCCGTGCGGCTGCTGCGTGCGGGTGGGCGCGCTCGCTCGCGTCGCGGATGGCGTCGACGCCGTGCGCCGCGCCGCGCGCGAAGAATTGCAGATGGGCGCGGACCATCTGAAGATCATGGCCTCGGGCGGCGTCGCATCGCCGACAGACCCCGTCGGCGCATTCGGCTATGCGGAAGACGAAGTGCGCGCGATCGTCGAAGAAGCGCGCGCTCGTCATACCTACGTGATGGCGCACGCGTACACGGCGGAGGCGATTGCGCGCGTCGTGCGCTGGGGCGTGCGCACGATCGAGCACGGCAATCTGATCGACGCGCCCACGGCGAGACTGATGGCCGAGATGGATGCCTATGTCGTGCCGACGCTCGTCACCTACGAAGCGCTGGCCTCCGAGGGCGCGCAATACGGTCTCGAAGCGGAGAGCGTCGCGAAGATCGCCGACGTGCGCGAAGCGGGATTGCGTTCGCTCGAAATCTATCGCGATGCGGGCGTGAAAATGGGCTTCGGCTCGGATCTGCTGGGGCCGTCGCAACGCCTGCAAAGCGATGAGTTCCGCATTCGCGCCGAGGTGCTCGGCAATGCGGCGACGCTCGCCTGCGCGACGACCACGGCCGCCGAAGTGCTCGGCTTGCCGGAGAAGCTAGGACGCATCGCGCCTGATGCCTGGGCGGACCTGATCGTCGTGGATGGCGACCCGCTTCGCGACATCTCGTGTCTGCTCGGGCAAGGCGAACGTATTCCGCTCGTGATGAAGGGCGGCGCGATCAAGTTCGGCGAGTTGTGAGCGCGGTTTGATTATGTGTCCCGCTTCCCGACGATGCTATGTCGTCTGCGAAAGCCATCGAGCATCGACATTCGCCTCGCGCCCCACGCGCAACAGATCGCTCACGGTGTCCTCAGGCAACATGCGCGCGTTGAACTGCGCGAGCGGCTGAAACGCGTCGCCTCCTGGCGAACGGGCGCGGCGGGAACAGGAGCAATCAAAGCTCCAGCACCAGATCGGAGGTAGGACGGCTGCAGCACAACAGACGGAAACCCTTCTGTACCTCTCTGTCGCGAATCCCGCCGTTGTGTTTCATATCCACCGTTCCTTCGAGTACTTTGGTCTTGCACGTGCCGCATACGCCCTGGCTGCACGATGAAGCAATTGCAACGCCCGCTTTTTTCGCGGCGGAAAGCACTGTTTCGGATGGATCGATCGTGAACGTCTTCGACGAGCGGGAAAGCTTGACCGTGAAGATTTCCTGAGCCGCATCGCTCTTCCGCGATACGGGTTCTGCCGCTGCGCCCGCTGAAATATCGAAGCTTTCCTGGTGATAACGAGCGGGGTCATGTCCGCCTTCGCGAAGCAAATCCCTGACCGCCGACATGTAGCCGCCGGGACCACACGTGAATACCTCGCGGTCTGCGTAATCGGGCAGCCACTTCGACAGAAGCGCGAGACTCAGCCTGCCCGTCGCGCCGGCCCAATCGCTTTCATCGCCGACGCCTTCGCATACGAAGAACAGCTTCAGTCGCGGCGACAGTTTCGCCAGCCTTTGCAGTTCGTCGCGAAAGACGATATCGGCGGGCGTCCTCGCGCTGTGCACGAATGCGATGTCCCGATCGAGACCGAGGTCGACGCTTGCGCGGGTCATCGACATCAACGGTGTCACGCCCGAACCCGCCGACAGATAGAGCGACTTCGGTGCAGCAGAAGCTGTGGACGTGAAGGTTCCAGACGGACCGTATGCTCGCAACCGGCTTCCCGGCTTCATGTTGTCGTGAAGCCAGTTCGACATGACGCCGCCAGGAACCCGCTTGACGGTAATGGACACCAGGTACGGACGCGTCGGCGGCGAAGAAATCGTGTAGCAGCGTTCGACCGCTTGGCCCTGCACATTCGCCGACACCGTCATGAACTGTCCCGGCTCGAAGCGCACAGGCAAGCCATCGTCCGTGCGGAACTCGAAGCTCTTGACGTCGTGAGTTTCGTCGATGACACGGCAACACGTCAGCGTCTGCTGCTCACTACTCGGCCATTGCCGCGCGCCATTCTCCCAGGTCGCGGCGTCGGTGAGTCGGTCCGCAGCGTCTGGCGCGCGGTCGAACATTCTTTCTACGCAATTCATGGCGGTCGCTCTGCTCAGATTCCATGTGCATTCAATCGCGCGGCGTACCAGCGCGAAAACTGATCGACGTACGCTTCAGTGAACGGCGAGAACACGCCCGGCGCATAGGCGGGATCTTGCGTACCTTCGTGCGTGATTTCGACGAGATGTTTGTCCTGCGTGTTGGTCGCAATCCAGACTTCAGTCAGATCCTTGACGTCGTAATCGACGCCTTCGACTGCATCCGCATGAACGAGCCACTTGGAGCGCACCAGTGTCTTGTCGGGCCCGAGCGGAACGATGTAGCTGATGACCGCGTGGTCGCTCATGACGTGCGTCCATGAATTGTGCGTCCACAGGTGCTGATCGCCGAGATCACGTCGCGTGATATTGCCGAACAGCTTCGTGCTCGCGACCTTGGTGCTGATGGTCTGCGACTCGCCCTCGCCGGCGATCACCAGTTGCTGCGTGCGGAACTGTGTGACCGCATCTTCGTCGAGCCACTCGACGGTTTCGCCAATGAACCCATCGCGCTCCCAACTAGCCTGGCACGTCGCGTTGCGCACCTTGTAGTCTTCGAGCGCGCGAAGCGATTCGTCGCTGAGGTTCTCCGGACAGAAGCCGAAGTCTTCCGGCAAGAATGACGCCGTCAGTTCCGGATGTGTGCCCTGGCAGTGGTAGCACTCGCGGTTGTTCTCAATGACGAGCTTCCAGTTGCCGTTCTCGATGATTTCCTGCTCGAAGGCAATCTTCGTGTTTTGCAGGTCATACGGCGCGAAACGCGGCGTCATTGTCTCTTCGAGTCTGGAAATGTCCGCGGGCGCGTTCTCGTCGAGACACACGAAGATGTGCGTGCCGATGATTTTCGTGTGCACGGGAATCAGACTGCGGCACGCCGGGTCGAAATCCTTTCCCATGTGCGTCGTGTGACGCAAGCTTCCGTCGAGGTCGTAGGTCCATTGGTGGTACGGGCAAACGAGCATCCCCACAGTCGACTTCCCAGCTTCCTTGAGCCGCGCGCCGCGATGGCGACAGACGTTGCGATAGGTCCGGATGTTCTCGTCGTCATCGCGAACGATGATGATGGAAGCCTTGCCGATGTCGACGGTCGAAACGTCACCCGGTTCTGGCACATCCGCCGTGACCCCGACCAGAATCCAGTGCTTGTGGAAGAACACGTCGACGTCCGTTTCGAAAACGTCCTGGCGGCCAAACAGCTCGCCGGACATGCCGTGGCCAGGCTGACGGCTTCGAATCAGTTCGCCATGAGTCTTGAGTTGCACTTCGGACATCGTCGTTCTCCAATGTTCAGGGGTTCGGGACTTCGATTGTTCCCGCTATGACCCGAGTATTGGATTGACGAAAAAGAGCGTCAATGCGCTTTATTTTCGGTCTGGCATTACTTTGGATTATGCGAGAGCCGGACCGTTGCCGTCGGGCGCCGTCGGGCGTTGCAAGCGATTCAGGTCTCGATCGAATCCTGCCGAAGCCAGTCGATGAGACCGTCGATTGCAGGCGTGATCGTGCGTCCGTGCGGCACGACGACGTAATATGAATCGCTCGTCTTGAACGAGGCGACGGGCAGCCGCACGAGTTCGCCCGTTTCGAGCAGATCGTGGACCAGTCTTCCCCAACCGAGGGCAATGCCCTGGCCGTAGCGCGCGGCCTCGATCGCGTCCGTATAAAGGCTGCAGCGTAGCGCAAAGTTCAATCGCACCGGCCTGAAGCCCACGGCCTGAAACCATTCTTCCCACCTCATCCAGCCTTCCGAAGTCGCATCGGATTCGATGAGCGCGGCGTTTGCGATCTCCTGCAACGATTCTGGCGTGCCTCGCGATTTCACCCACTCCGTCGAACAGACGGGGAAAACTTCCTCGTCGAAAAGCAGGGTTGCGGAACCATCACTCCATCGTCCGTTTCCGAATCGAACGGCGACATCGATCTCCTTCGGCCTGAGATCAGCGGTGAACATCTGCGTGGAGATGCGAAGTTGAAGATCCGGTTGGGCCTGCTTTAGCGATGCCAGCCGGGGCAAAAGGCGAAAATGCGAGAACGCAGACGTTGCCGCAAGCACCAGTTCCTGCTGAACCGGCCCGCTCGATAACCGGTCGAACACGCCGGCAATTCTTTGCATCGACTCTGCGACGACGAGATACAAAGCCTCGCCTTCATCCGTGAGTTCGATTGAACGATGCAGGCGATTGAAAAGCCGGGTTCCGAGCGTTTCCTCGAGAACCTTGATCTGCCGGCTGACTGCCGCTTGAGTCACGCCGAGTTCATCGGCGGCCAACGTGAAACTGCGGTGACGTGCGACCGCCTCGAATTCGACGAGCGCAGTCACCGAAGGGATGAGCCGCCGGTATCCCTTGGTCCGCGCAGTGACCGGTTTCATTTGGCTCAGGCGCGCATCGGTTATGAATGGGAAACCAATGTCGACGCTGTGTGAGCCACAACGAGCACGGTACAGCCCTCTTTCGACGACGTACTATGCCGCGAACCGGCCGGGTACGATACGGTGTGTCCGGGCAGGAAATCCGTTCCGTCGTCGTCGGTGAACACGCCATCGAGGATCAGGATCAGTTCGGTCGAGTCGTGCCGATGCTCCAACGAACGCGCGCCGGGTTGCAAACGCATCCAGTAGCTACTCCACGCCCCGTTCTCGTCGTCGGCGACCGGAATCCAGAAAAATCCGGGAAGCACCGTTTCTCCGATTTTCATCGGCCGCCAATCGCGTTCATCGATTGAATACCAACGACGACCATCTTTGACGTGCAAGCCAAAGAAAACCATTTCATCGCGCATGTGCCCGGTTGTCATTTTCTTCAACGTCCAATGTATGAACAAAAAGGGGAAACCTTGCTGCTCGGTCGCTCGCTGGCGCGCCGAAGCGCGAACCGCGTCGCGCTATACATCCGCCAACACTTGCGATTGGCCTTGTGGTCGCGCGACGCGATAGGCGTTCGGTGACTCGCCGAATTCCTTTCTGAACTCGCGGCCAAGATGCGATGCATCGGAGAAGCCGCACGAGGTCGCAATGTCAGCGACAGTACGGTCCGAACTCGTGAGCAGCCACGACGCCATCCGTATCCGGATCTGGCGTGCATATGCCTGAGGTGATTTGCCCGTCTCCGATGTAAAGAGACGCTCGAGCTGCCGAACGGACATCTCGAGACGTCGCGCCAATTCCGCGAGGCTCAATGGCTGGCCAATGTGCTGCTCCATCAACAGGATCGCTCGTCTCACCTTTGGATGTGTCGCGGGTTCGAGTCCCGGCGGGTGTGGCTGCGGAGCATTCCCTTTCTGTGCGTCGTCGACAAGCATGATACGCAGCGCCTTCTGTACGACTGTCGCTTCGAAGTGGCGCAACAGGATGGCCGCAGCCACATCGATCGAAGCCCGCCCACCTGAACACGTGATGCGGCGCCGGTCGATCACGAACAGCCGGTCCGCGACGAGATTGCGTTCATCGACGCCCGGAAAGCGCTCGACAAAGTCCCAGTAGTGGAACCAGCTCACGCACATGCGATACCCATCCATCACTTCGGCTCGCATCAACGCAAATACGCCGGTGCATATTCCGACCAATGTTGCAGACGTTGCCGCTGCGTCATGAATGAACTGAAGCGTCGCTTTGCTTGCGGACGGGCCCGAGTGCAGCAATCCGCCGACGACCACGACGTAATCGAAAGACCCGGCTTCTTCGAACGTTGTCCACGGCGTGACCTGAATTCCACAGCTTGCCCGCACAGGAACAAGCGATTCGCCGACGATGGTCCATGAACAGCGAACCGGTCTGCTCATGTCACCTTCGTCGCTCGCGAGCCTCAGTACATCCACGAAGCCGGAAAATGCTGTCAATGTGAAATTGGGCAACAGCACGATTCCAAAGCGGAGTGGCCGCGTCGTGCCGGCTTTGGGGTTGATGAGGTCGCTAAACATGGGACTGCCTGCACTAACGCCTGAAAAGTCACGCCTGAAAAAGTCGACCAGGATTCCAACGACGAAACTGCTCGCGCTCTCCTAACTGACGTCTATAAAGTTTATTTAGCGGTTTCCGTTTCGGCGCTCCGCCATTCGCGCATCATCGCGCCTACTTCCTCTCCGAGCCATTCACGAAACTGAAGATATTCCGGACGAAGCTTTGCGTTCTTATTCGTTATCAAATAGTGGTGACGGTCGTGAAATTCGAGCACATCTTGCACGGGTCGAATCAATATCCCATGTTCGACCTGACGATGGACAAGATGATGCCAGCCAAGCAACGTTCCCTCTCCCGCTTCCGCCTGCGATACGAGGAGTCGATAGTCGTTGCTCTCCAGATGCTCGTTTTCGACCATCCTTTCGCTGCCATCGCCTTGCTGAAACCAGTTTCGCCACACGGACCAGTCGACATGCTCGCAAATCTGCGCGCGCCCCAACAACGAGAGGTTCAACGTCGCGTGCGATAGAAGGTCCAAGGGCTTCACCGACCTGCCGTGAAAGTGGCGCTCATAAAAAGACTGGCTGCACACGGGATACACGACATCGTGAAAGAGAGGCTCAACTTCGTACTCCGGCTCGCGCGGTGGATTCTTCGTGATGATGATGTCGGGTTCCATGAGATCGTCGAGCTCCATGAAATGCTCCGTCACCATCACATGCAATCGAATATCGGGGAAACGCTTGCGGAACGCGGGCAGCCTGAACGATAGCCATAGCGCCGAGAAAGTATGCGAGACACAAATCGTCAGCGCATGCCTGTCGGTCCGACGCACCGCTTGAGCCGCCTCGGCGATGTTCATGATCGACAGATAGGACGCGTTGTACAGAATGCGCCCCGCGTCGGTGAGCGCGATGTGCCGCCCTGTCCGCTCAAACAGCGCGACTTCCAGCGAATCCTCAAGCTCCTTGATTTGTCGGCTGATTGCCGCCTGCGTGACACACAGCACTTCTGCGGCTTGCGTAAAACTCTCGTACCGCGCAGCCGTGACGAAGCATTTCAGCGCCCGTAGCGACGGCATTTGAGCGAGTAATCGGTCGGCAAACACCTGTTTCTTTTGCATGGCTTTCACCTGTGAAGCGGAAGCGCCCGGGTGGCCCGAAGACGACCCGGTCAACGCTGCGCACAGCCCCGTGACAATGCGTAGACCGCGCGCCCGAGCCGGATAGCTCGCGCGCAAAAATAGTGTGCGAGTCTTCGAGTTAACTGACAAGGGCAGATCACCTTCCGCCCTTTTATATTACTCTTCGTGGCCGGCTGTTATGCGGCCCCTCGAACTCGCTTCAGCACGCCATCAAGTGCGTCTTTGTACAGTCCGTATGCACCTCGACGAGAAAGCTCGGTGTGCATCTGCTCGTTGATCCCGCCCGGTGTCATGCATTGCGTAACCATGACTGAAAACGGTTGTTCTGTGCGTGCTGCGTCATACGCAAGTCCGCCACAGTAGCCAGACAAAAAAGCGCGCGCCGCGGAGTAGTCGAGACCTTGCTGCACGAGCCAGGCCGCCTGGGTTTCGAGAACCGCATAGAAGCTCGCCATCGTCGCCGTCACCGCAGAGAGCGCGTCAAACTTGCGCTCGTCGTCCACTTCCACGGCTTCGCCCAGCGTCGAAAAGATGGCTTTCGCGACCTCATCGACGGGGCAGATTGCCGTACTTCCCTTGCCCTCAGCGACCGCTGGCAGCGGGACTGCGCGCGCGATTCTGTTCACCTGCGGGACCAGGCGGTGAAGCTCGACGAGAGAAACGCCTGCTATGAAGCTGACGATGTGATGACGCGATTCGAATTCCAGTTCGCCCAGAACTTCTGCGGCAATTTGCGGAACGACCGCGAGGCAAACGACATCCGAATTCTCCAGTACCTCCTGGTTACTCGCGCAGACGCGAATCCGTTCGTCCAGTGTCGCGAGTTCCGCAGCGGTATTCGGATTCCGGGGCGACAGCGAAATCCTGTCGAATGGAACGCCGAATCTGCACATGCCCGTCACGACCGCTTTTGTAATGGTCCCCGTTCCGATGAAACCGAGTCGCATGAAACCTCACTTGAATTCGAAGTGCAGCAGTGTCGACCGAAACCACAACAGCCAGGCCTGGCAAGCCTGGCTGTCGGTTGCTTTCGTCCGTTGGATAAAACCTAGTCGAGTTTCAGCCAGGTCGTCTTCAGTTCGCAATACTGGTCGTGCGCATAGACGGACTTGTCCCGGCCACCGAAGCCCGATTGCCCGAAGCCGCCGAACGGCGTCGACAGGTCGCCTTCGCCGAAGCAGTTCACCGTCACAGTACCCGCGCGGATACGGGCAGCGATCTTGTGCGCGTTGTTGACGTTGTCGGTCCAAAGCGATGCGGCCAACCCGTAGCACGTATCGTTGGCAATGCGGACCGCTTCGTCGATATCCGCGTATTCGATAAAGCACACGACCGGGCCAAAGACTTCTTCGCGAGCGATGCTCATTTCCGGCGTGACGTTATCGAAGATGGTCGGCTCCACAAACCACCCACCTGTCTCAGTGTGCGTTGCGTTGCCGCCGCACACGACGCGTGCGCCTTCCGACTTCGCTTTCTCGATGTGAGCGAGCACCTTTTCATAGTGCTTCTCTTCGATCAGAGAGCCGAGCTTGACGTCGGGATCGAGCGGGTCGCCCGTTTTCCATCCTTCGAGAACTGCCAGCATCTTTTCGAGCAACTGTGCCTTCGCGGTCGAATGAACCAGGATGCGGGAGCCCGCGCTACAGTTCTCGCCCATATTCCAGAACGCCGCGGCGACCGCCTGCTCGGCGACAGCGTCGAGATTCGCGACGTCCGGCAGCACGACTTGCGGGTTCTTTCCGCCGCATTCCAGCACGACCCGCTTCAGGTTCGTGTCGGCGGAATAGCGAAGGAATCGCTTTCCCGTTTCCGTGGAGCCCGTAAATGCAACAAGGTCGACGTCGGCATGGCGGCCCAACGCCTGGCCTGCGCTTTCGCCAAAGCCCGTCACGACGCTCAAGACGCCTGCGGGCACGCCAGCTTGCGCCGCGAGATCGGCGATACGCAGTGTGGAAAGCGACGTCTGCTCGGCGGGCTTCACGATGACACTATTGCCGACGGAAAGCGCCGGACCGATTTTCCATGCAAGCATGAGCGCCGGAAAGTTCCAGGGAAGCACTGCGCCCACGACCCCAATCGGTTCGCGGGTAATCATGCTCACGACGCTCGCTCCCGATGGCGACAACGCGTCGTAGCGCTTGTCGGTGACTTCCGCGTGCCAGCGAATACATGCTGCCGATTCGGGAATGTCCAGTCCCATGCACTCGCTAATGGGCTTGCCCGCCTCGAGTGCTTCGAGAAGCGCCAGTTCTTCGGCGTTCTCTTCGATCAATTGAGCAAGACGCAATAGCACTGCTTTTCGCTGAGCCGGCGCAGCCTTTGACCACACGCCGGACTCGAATGCATCTCTCGCTGCCGCGACTGCGCGGTCGACATCTTTCGTATCGCACTTTGCGATATCGGCCAGTACCTTTCCCGTCGACGGATTCAGGGTCTGGAACGTCTCGTTCGACGCGGCTGAACATCGTTGCCCGGCGATAAACGCCCGTCCGTCGAGCGACAAGGCTTCTGCTTTCTGTTTCCATTCCTGATAGGTCGTCATGTCCTGTCCTCAAAGATTTAAAGCTCGGCTCCCGCCGAAAATTCCTTCATCCAGATAGCCGCAGTGACAGCGACGTCGGCAATGGGACGAACCGGCAGCGAGCGCGGATGCGGCTGATTCAATAGCTGACGAACGAGGTCGCTGTCATGGCCAAGCGCGTACTCGGCAATGAGCTTCCCCGATGCGGACCCTCTGCTCAGACCGAGACCATTGCATCCGACGGATTCGAAGACACCATCGCTTCGACGCCCGAAAAGCGCCCCATTGTTGACTGAAAGACACAAAGGTCCACCCCATGTGTACTCGAGCTCGACGTCTTTCAGCATCGGAAAGCGCCGGTCAAACGAGCGTTGATGCAGGCTCCTGGCCTTCGCGAGATCGGCTTGCGACACTTCGAGACTGGGGCGAAACGCGAAGTGATTGCGAACGCAGATGCGGTCAGTACTCAGACGCCGTATCGTCGAGCCCATCGGGTCGGCGGGAATCAATGCCCATGATCGCGTGCCGCCCAGCCGGCGCACTTCATCCGGCGTCATCACACGGGTCATCGAGGCAAAGGTGTACACGGGCAACAGGCCGTTCGGATGTCCGCCGAACGTCGCCGCATAGGCATTCGTGCAGCGAATCACGCGCTTCGCCACGATCTTTCCGGCGGCAAAGGTCAAGACCTTGTTTGCTCCCTGGTCCTCGATTCCCTTCACTGCGCTCATCTCGAAGACCTTCACGTTTTCAGGCAGCGCCGCAGCAAGACCGCGCATGAGGGCCGCCGGCTGGACCGTGCTGCACCCAGGCGTGAAGAGCGCACCCTCATAGAAACGCGTGCCAGTGACTTTCGCGATTGCGGCTTCGTCGAGCCATTCAAAGTCTTCGTCGATACGAGCGAGTCCTTCGGCGAAATGCGTCAGTGCCGCGTGGCCCTTCTTGTTCACCGATGCATGAAACTTGCCGTCGTCCCGCCAGTCGCAGTCGATGCCGTGTTGCTTCACCAGCGAACGCACATAGTCGATGCCGTGACGTTGCAGCCGGATATCGGCCTTGTCCGCCTCCACGCTTCGCGAGTAGCTTTCACTGCTGATGTCGTGCGGCAAGTCGATAAAGAATCCGGAATTCCGCCCGGCTGTCGTGCGCCCTATACGGTCCGCCTCGACTAGCGCAATCGATGCATCAGGCGCAAGTTCGGCCAGGCGTCGTGCCGCGCATAGCCCCGTAATGCCACCGCCGACAACGACCCAGTCAAATCGCCGTTCCGACGACACAGTATCGGCGGGGCGCGGCGGGGGCAGACTTTCCCACCATCCGTTCACGCCATCCGGCGCGGGAAAGCGCACGAATTCCAGATTCGAGGTCATGAAAGTTACTGCGCGTTGCGCAACATAGGTTGAACCAGCCTGGCAAACACGCTGCGCTCTTCTTCAGTGAGCGTGCCGAGCGGCGCCCGTGCAACACCGACGGGCATACCCGCCAGCTCACATCCGTATCGAACGTATTGAATGAATTTGCCACTGCGCTCCAGCAGTTCGAGTACAGGCAGCAGTTGCGCCATCAGCTTGCGGCCGGTTTCGAAGTCATTGCGCTTCACGCATGCGTCGAAAAGCGCGGTGTGCGCTTCCGGCAAGAAGTTGGACGCACCGCCGACCCAGCTCTTCGCGCCCCACACGAAGAACTCGAGCGCCTGGTCGTCCATTCCGCAGCTCAGCACCAGCCTGTCGCGGAAGTGCGTCGCAAGATGATGCAGATGCGAGATGTCGCCAGTACTCTCTTTCATTGCGACGAAGTTCGGCCGCTCGAGTAGTTTTTCCAGCACCGTATCGCCGATTTCGGTCCCCGTGCGGGCCGGAAAGTTGTAAAGCATGATCGGCATGTCGAGACTGTCGTCCACTTTCAGCATGTGGCTCAGCAGTTCGTCCTGCGTCGGCTGCGCGTAGTACGGAGCAGCAAGCAATAGTGCAGGGAGTCCGGCGCGCTTTGCCTCTTGCCCTAGGCGAATGACTTCGCTCGTCGTGGTCGCATTGATGCCCGCAGTGATATACGTCTTGCCGCCTGCCGCTTGCGCAACGGTGTTGAACGTGCGGACACGCTCGTCGAAACTCAACGCATAGTATTCGCCCGTGGTGCCGCCGATGCCCAGGCCCGCGACTCGACTCGCGAGATTGGCTGCGTGCTTGCCGAGCAGATCATGGTTAATCTCGCCATCTGCGTTGAATGGCGTAACCAGAGGCGTATGTACTCCCTCGAAGCTCATCGTCGTTCTCTCTTCAATAAAGGTCGCTGCACGTCCTCATCGATTAGACGAGGGCATCCGCATGTGAATAAATCGGAAACTGGTTGCAGAGGTCACGCACACGGCTGCGCACTGCGCGCTCGACGCGTTCGTCGCCACCGGGCTCTCGTTCGAGTGCCGACAGGACCTCGAGAATCATCTGTCCAACCTGCTCGAACTGCTCGGTTCCGAAGCCGCGCGTCGTGCCCGCAGGTGTGCCGAGACGGATTCCCGAAGTGACGGTCGGGTTTTCCGTGTCGAATGGAATACCGTTCTTGTTGCAGGTGATACCCGCGCGCTCCAGTGCCTTTTCAGCCTGCGTACCCGTAAGCCGCTTCGAGCGCAAATCGACCAGCAGCAAGTGGTTATCCGTCCCGCCCGTCACAAGGCTGAGGCCGCCCAATTGCAGCACGTTGCCGAGTGCCTGCGCGTTACGCAGCACGCGATCGATATACGCGGTGAACTCCGGACGAAGTGCCTCACCGAATGCCACTGCTTTGCCCGCGATGACGTGCATCAGCGGACCGCCCTGCAACCCCGGGAATACCGCCGAGTTGATCTTCTTGGCAATGTCGCCGTTATTGGTGAGGATGAATCCGCCGCGCGGTCCGCGAAGCGTCTTATGCGTGGTGGACGTCACCACATCGGCGAATCTGACAGGGTTCTCGTGTCTGCCCGCCGCGATAATTCCCGCGATGTGCGCCATGTCGACCATCAACATCGCGCCGACGCTATCCGCGATATCGCGGAACGCCGCAAAATCCAAAGCACGCGGATAGGCTGAATAACCCGCAATAATGAGCTTCGGACGATGCTCTTCCGCAAGCCGACGCACTTGCTCGTAGTCGATGCGGTAAGTATCGGGACGCACGCCGTATTGAACGGCGTTGAACCACTTGCCCGAAAGCGCGGGACGGGCGCCATGCGTCAGGTGGCCGCCCGCATCGAGGGACATGCCCATCACCGTCTCGCCCGGCTTCACGAGCGCGAGCATCACCGCGCCGTTAGCCTGCGCGCCCGAATGAGGCTGTACGTTGGCGTATTCGGCTTCGAACAGGGCTTTGACGCGATCGATGGCGAGCGCTTCGACTCTGTCCACGTGCTCGCATCCGCCGTAATAGCGCTTCGACGGATAGCCCTCGGCGTACTTGTTGGTCAGCACAGTACCCTGCGCTTCCATCACTGCTGCCGAGACAATGTTTTCGGACGCAATCAATTCGATTTGCGTTTGCTGGCGGCGCAACTCCAATGCAATCTCTGATGCGATAACGGGGTCACGGCTCTGGAGGGTTTCGGCAAAAAAGCGTGAGTTCTCGTTCACGTGTTCACTCCGGATTAAATCGTTTGAAGCATGTCTTGCAAGACCATCTGCCGTGAACGATATGCGCTGCATCCGTTCACGGCGAGTCCATCCTCGACTTACTGCTGCAACCAGGCCTTCACCTTGTCCGGGTGTGCCTCGACGAATTTCTTCGCTGCTGTCGCATAGTCGTTCGTGGAATTGCCCTCGTACTCGATCGATTCGACGTCGGCGAGCGTCAGCTTGAAATGCTTGAAGAAGACGTCGGCGCGAGGAAACTTGGTCGCGAACTGTTTCGATGCAAACGCGTGGACCTGCTCCTCGCCACCGAGCGTGCCTTTCGGGTCCTTCAGATAGCGCATCTGCCACTTCTGGAAGAGCCAGTGAGGGCTCCAGACCGTGGCGACGATCCATTGCTTCGACTGATAGGCGCGCGAAACGCCTGCGAGCATGCCGGCTTCGCTCGACGATTGCAGGTTGTAGCCGTTCAGGTCGTATGCCTTGATTGTCTTTTCGGACGCCTGCATCAGACCGCCGCCGGGCTCGATACCTTGAATGGTGCCGTTCAGCTTGCTCTTGACATCCGGCTTCTCCAGATCGGAAATCGACGCAACCTGCGACTCGGGTATGTACGCCGGCACGGCCCAACCGTTCTTGCCGCCCGTGTAGATCACGCTGACGTCATCCATATCGTTCTTGTATCGCGCGTAATACGCTGCGTGAGTCACAGGCAGCCATCCGCCCACCATGATGTCCAGATCGCCGCGAGCCACACCTTGGTATTGGATGCCGATATCGGCCTGCACGAACTGAACCGGCTGCTTGAGATTGTTCTCGAGAACGTACTTGGCAACATTTGCTACGGCCAGAACGTCCGCCCAGTTCGTGACGGCCATCTTGATCGGTTCGGCGGCGACAGCGGAGCCAACGCCGACACTCATGGCAACGACCGTCGACATCGCAAGGTTCGCAATGAGCGATTTGAATAAATTGCGTTTCATATAGCACTCCTACTTGATTATCGGATTCGTTAAAAATGGACGGCCGTTTCGATGTTCTACAAATTCGTCATTCAGGTTCGTGCTGCGGCACGTGGGCCAGTCTTTGCCGTGCGTGCGCCGGGTTTGGCTTTCTTTGCCTTCACACCGAAGCTTTCCGTCAGCCGGTCAAGCACGATGGCGAGCAACACAACGCCGAGGCCGCCCTCGAAACCAATCCCGATGTCGAGGCGTTGAATGCCGCTCAACACATATTCGCCGAGACCACCGGCACCAATCATCGATGCCACCACGACCATCGAAAGCGCCATCATGATCGTCTGATTCACGCCTGCCATGATCGACGGCAGCGCGTTCGGCAGCTGGATTTTCCAGAGAAGCTGCGAATCGGTGCTGCCGAACGAGCGGCCTGCTTCAAGCAACTCCTCGCGCACTTGCTTGATGCCCAGCGTCGTCAGGCGCACGACGGGTGGCATCGCGAATACGATGGTCGCAATCACTGCGGGAACACGGCCCAGCCCGAACAGGATGACGGCAGGAATCAGATAGACGAATGCCGGCATCGTCTGCATGAAATCGAGCAGCGAGCGCAACACCACCTCTACCCGTTTGTTCCGCGCGCCCCAGATGCCAAGCGGCACGCCGATAACCAGGCTGAAGAAAGTCGCCGCGATCACGAGCGCCAGCGTGGAAACCGTTTGAGCCCACAGGCCCATGTAATGAATGGCCAGCAGAGCAACGCCGACGAAGGCCGAGAACACGACACCGCGTCGCCACAACGCAAACGCCATGAGGATGACGAGCATGGCGATGAATGGAATGGAAGCCAGCCCATCTTCAAGCAGCTTGACTACCGCACCCAGTGCGGCAGAGAAAGCGTCAAAGCCGCCGCGAAAATGTTGAAAGAGAAAATTGACTGCATTTTCTGCAAACTTTCCGATGACTGACGAATTCATGCTGCTCTCCGTTCCATAACCTGCTTGAGTATCGTCCGGCAAGACACTACGCCGGCGAGTTGTCCGGCCGTATCGGTGACGGGGACATCGTGTTCCTGGCTCAATGCGATCGCCGCCAGCTCGTGCAAATCCGCGTCCAGCGAAACGGCATTCACGTCGTGAAGCAGCGCGTCCCTGACGGGGTGCGTGCCCGCCTTGTGCAGCGACGCGGGCGTGACACAGCCCTGATACCGACCTGCGTCATCGCACACATAACCGCATTCGACGCCGCTATCGATAAGCTGATTGAGGTAGCGTTCCGCTGACGTGCCGATGTCACAAGAAATCAGCCCACGGTCGACCTGCGTCATGAGACTCGAAGCCTTGAGGAAGCGCGAAACGTCGACATTGCGGAAGAAGTCCCGCACGTATGAATCGGCAGGCGACTGAATAAGCTCGGCAGGCGTACCGACCTGAATCAGGCAGCCATCTTTCATGATGCCGATACGGCCGCCGATCTTGATGGCCTCTTCGATATCGTGTGAAATGAAGACGATGGTCCGCTGCTCTTCTTTCTGAAGCCGCAGAAGTTCGTTCTGCATTTCAAAGCGGATCAGCGGGTCCAGTGCCGAGAACGCCTCGTCCATCAAAAGCACCGAGGGGTTCACCGCAAGTGCGCGTGCAAGGCCGACACGCTGCTGCATGCCGCCGGACAATTCGCTGGGGAGCAGCTTTTCATACGAGCCCAGACCGACTCGCGTGAGGGCGGAACGCGCAATGTCGTATCGCTCTGCTTTCTTCAGTCCTGCGACCTCCAGTCCATACGCGATGTTGTCGAGCACCGTGCGGTTCGGCAGAAGCGCGAACGACTGGAATACCATCGCCATCTTCTTGCGGCGGACTTCGCGCAGTTCCGTCGTGGACATGGGGGCGATGTCGCGGCCCTCGAGAACGACCTGGCCGGAAGTGGGTTCGATCAGGCGATTGAGCAGTCGGACCAGCGTCGACTTGCCGGAACCCGAGAGGCCCATGACGACGAAGATCTCGCCGGCCTTGACGCTCAGGCTGACGTCATTGACGGCCACCATGTTGCCCGTCTGCTCGAAAATTTCATTCCGTCCGAGACCTTGCTTGACGAGCTCAGCGGCGCGCTCGGGCTTCGGTCCGAAGATCTTCGACAGGTTCCGGACCGTGAGGATATCGGTCCCGGAGACTGCGATGGATTTCGCTACCGGGGAAACATCTTCCGCGTGGATTGCGCCCGGATGGAGTACGCCTTCCGGCGCGAATGTCAGGTTTGGGGCCATTGTGTCATCCCAACTGGCAAGTTCAAGAAATCGAAGCGCGCGACCTGTAGCCTTCATCAACCCTGCACCTGAAGGCATCGCTTGCTCTCACCGGATGCACCTGACCAGTTTCATCTCGAAGCTGTGGGTGTTTCGGCAGGAGGCAAACGTCGCGAGGCACTTGAGTCAAACAAGTCACTATTCCGCGCACAAAATGCAGAACATTTGTGCGTCAGACGTCGCGCTAGTCGGCGGTTAATGCATGGATTGCAGCGTACCAAGCCAAATTGACTCATCCAGCTACATTTTCTGCGCACTTTTCCATACCTTTGGTAATGCAAGGCGCTTCTGTAGTGCTTGTAGAAAAGAGAGGCTGAAAATGAAGTTCGCGCACAGCCCGGCTGGCTGTGGGTTTGCGGGCAAAAGCACGCATCAGCGCGCGGTCTTTCGCCCTTCGGCTCTCACGCAATCGAGGCCGCGGCATAGGGAATGTCCTAGGTAGGGTCTACGAGAGTACTTCTCGCGGCCCGCATGCGATGAGTCACTAACGCAACGAGCTGGCCCGCCGAACGCAAGAAGGCTGCAATGGAGTTCGCATGGACGAGCATCTCGCCTTCGGCAGTCGCTATTGCGCTAGCTTAAGCGGAAAGACCCGCATCACCGAACGGCGCAACCGACGACTACAGACAGAAAACAATGACCGTAATAAACAAAAAGCCATTTCGATTTCTTTATCCCCGCGTTTTTGCTCAAAATCTAATCAATTTGAAGATGCTTCGCATCGACATTAAATGCCGCGGCTAATTAATGTGCAATGCCGATGTCATCGGCGGCCATAAAAGAAGGCCTGCGCCTTTTATGACAGCGTCACATGTCCGGTCGCCTGCTGTCGCCCGCGTGCACTCGATTCACGACGAAGGCGTCGCACGCACTGCTCGACCTCGCCCTCTCGCAGCTATCGACGAGTGCATGCCTCTCGCCCGTTCGATGCAGCAGTCATTCGCCAGTGATGCCGCGCATCGCCGCGCATTTGGCGGCACAACGCGATCGGCAAAAAAATCGCCGCACGACATCAAGCTGCCCCGCATCGCGAGAAAAAAGTACGCAACGCCACACGTGCGTGACGTGCATTGTTCTCCTGAAGCACACGCACATTAGTAGCTATCTAACGATTGTGCAGCGTTCCTTTACCAATCGAATTTCCAAAGCCTCGAATAACAAATTGCTTACACAACGACTTATTGCGCATTCTTTTTCGCAACGCGTTTTGATTCATGTCTCTGACACGCGCAAACGATAAATTCCGCTGGCTGAGGGAAAAAACACTTCAGCATGAACAGTTCCAATTTCAGATCAGGGGTAACAGAACAGATCTCGCAGGTTCGGTTCAGGAGCAAATATTTCAATTCTGATTGTCTTCTGGAGATAGGAAATGAAAAAACGTAGCCTGATTCAGTCTGGCATCACATTAGGATTACTGACTGGATCATTACTCGTCCCCACCCTTCATGCAGTAGCAGCACCTCAAAGCAACATGGAACTGCTGCCGACCGGGCAGTTCATCTCCCCGAAAGCAATTCCGGGCGCAGTACAACAGTTGCTGAACCCGCAACTTTCGGCCAAGCCGAGTCAGGTGGTCAGCGGCGCCATCAAGTCGCAGCTCAGCCCGGACGGCAACACGCTGGCAGTGATCACCGCTGGCTACAACACGGTCTACACGGGCGCTAACAACGGCACGTTGGACAGGGCTGACTCCACGCAGTACATCTTCATCTACGACGTGTCGGGCGCGAACAAGGCGACCCCGAAGCTGGTGCAGGCAATTCACCAGACCAACGCGTTCGATGGTCTCGCGTGGAACGGCAATCAGACCCTGTACGGCACAGGCGGCGCTGACGATAAGGTCTACGTGTACAGCCGCGCCTCGGCTGCACCTTCGGCCCAATGGGCCCAGTCCGCGGCCATCGCGCTGAACCACTCGAAGGGTATCGGTTCGGGCGTGAAGCCGAACGCCGGCGGCCTCGCAGTCTCCGCCGACGGCCGCACGCTCGTCGTAGCCAACAACTACAACGATTCGATCTCCATCATCGACACGGCCTCGAACACGCTCACGTCGGAATACGACCTGCGTCCGTTCAACACGTCGGGCCAGCAAGGTGCCGCCGGCGGCGAATATCCGTGGGCGGTTTCGCTGAAGGCCGACGGCACTGCGTTCATCTCGTCGGTGCGTGACCGTGAAGTCGTGGTGCTGAACCTGTCAAACCCGGCTTCGCCGCAATTCGTCACGCGCATCCCGGTCAAGGGCAACGCCTACGGCATGACCCTCTCGCCGGATCAGTCGAAGCTCTACGTCGCCGTGTCGAACGCCGATCAGATCGCCGTCATCGATACCGCCAGCCACAGGGTCGAAAAGACGATCGACATCGCCAGCCAGAACGGCGACGGGAACGACCAGGGCAGCGGCAACAACAAGAAGTACAGCGGCCGCGATACCGTCAACGTGACGGTATCGAAGGACGGCAAGACGCTGTATGCCGTCAACAACGGCGACAACTCGATCGCCGTGATCTCGCTCGATGGCAACAACGGCTATCACGTCAATGGCCTGATCCCGACGGCCTATGCGCCGAAGGACATCACGCTGAGCGCCGATGGCTCGCAGATGTACATCATCAACGGCAAGTCGAACACCGGCCCGAACCCGCTCTACACGTCCGGTACGACGGCGCAGTACCAGTTCGGCCTCGAGCAGAGCAGCCTCGTCAGCGCGCCCGTTCCGTCGGGCGATGCGCTCGATCGCCTGACCAGCCAGGTGAACGAAAACAATCACTATTCGGTGAAGGTGTCGGATAGCGATCGCGAGACGATGAACTTCCTGCGCTCACACATCAGGCACGTGATTTACGTCGTGAAGGAAAACCGCACGTTCGACCAGATCCTCGGCGATCTCGGCAACGGCTCCAATGGCGATCCGTCGCTGACGATGTACGGCAAGGCCACCACGCCGAACTTCCACAACATCTCGAACAACTTCGTCACGATCGACAACTTCACCGATCCGGGCGACGGTTCGATGGACGGCTGGTCGTGGGTGCAGCACGCGCACGTCACGCCGACCGAGGAAGTCTCGCAGCAGGAGAACTACGCAGGCGTCACCCGTGGCATGTCGTATGAATCCGAAGGCAGCAACCGCGGCGTGCCCGTCGGCCTCGCGACGACCGCGATGCGCGATGCGGCCGTGAACGGTGGCTTCACCAGCGCGACGTCGTCGCTGCCGGGCGGCACGGCCAACGCGCTGCCGGGCATCGCCGATGTGACCGTGCCGGATGCGCCGTTCGGTTATCAGAAGGCGAGCATCTATGACGCGGTTCTGCAGGCAGGCGGCTCGGTCCGCAACTACGGCGGCATGGTCAACAACGTCGGCACGATCGGCACGATTGCCAACCCGCTGCTCAACCCGGCCGGTGCGAACAACGTCCAGGCTCACCCGCTCAAGCCGTCGCTCGTGAACCTGACCGACCAGTTCTATCGCGGCTTCGATCAGGCCTATCCGGACACGTTCCGCGAACTCGAATGGAACCGCGAGTTTCAGCAGTACGTCGCGAACGGCCAGCTCCCGTCGTTCGAGTTCGTGCGCATGGGCTCGGACCACACGGGCAGCTTTGCGCAGAACGTCGGCCAGATGGGATCGGCGGAACAGGAGGAAGCGGATAACGACTTCGCAGTCGGCAAGCTGGTCGAGACGGTCGCGCACAGCCCGTACGCGAACGACACGGTGATCGTGGTGGTCGAGGACGACTCGCAAGCCGGTTCCGATCACGTCGACTCGCACCGCTCGACGGCTTACGTCGTCGGCGCGTACGTGAAGAAGCACGCCGTCGTCAGCACCGCCTACAGCCAGGTCAACGCGCTTCGTACCATGGAAGATCTGCTCGGTACCCAGCACATGGACCTGAACACGGCGTACGCCAAGCCGATGACCGATCTGTTCGACACGAAGTCGGACGGCTCGTGGACGTACACGGCCGTTGCCTCGACGATCCTGAAAGGCACGAACGTGGGCAACGTGGCGAGCAGCAACGGCAGCCAGTTTGCGCAGGGCGAGGACATTCATCCGCTGCATGACGTGACGTACTGGGCGAACGCGACGAAGGACTTCGACTTCTCCAAGGAAGATCGTATTGATCCGATGCTGTTCAACCACGTGCAGTGGAAGGGTGTGATGGGTGACAAGCCGTATCCCGTGCCGCACTCGATCTACTCGAAGGCCGCAGCCGACGGCACGAAGACGGTCGCCGCTGCCGACGACGACGACGATTGAACAAGTAGTCGCGTCGTTCCGTTCGAGCGCATCGGGTAGGCCATTGCCCGATGCGCGCGATCCGCAGTAGCCAGTCACGGCGGGTGGCTGTCCTCAAGGACGGCTGCCCGCCGAGCTTCTCGCTATCCGCACACGACAATAACCAGCACAGCGTGATGCCAATAAACGTCCCCCGATCCAGAACCGCAATTGCCGTATCGGCGCTATTTGCCGCCTTGTCGTTCGCTCATCTGGCGAAGGCTCAACAAGCTGAACAAGGGCAGCTTCAGCAGACGCAAGCCCCACAGACGCAAGCCCAACAGACGCAACCCGCAGGCACCCTGGGCGAGGTCTCCGTCAACGCGGCGACGACCGCGAGCGCGCCCGATCACAACGTCAACGACCCGTATCAGGTTCCCGGCATCAGCAAGACGGGCACCCCGCTCGGCGACCTGCCGATGAGCGTGGAGGTGATTCCGCGCGGCATTCTCGACGAACAAGGTGTCACGTCGTTGCAGGAAGCGATCCGCAAAGGCAACGTGTCCGGCGTGAACTATGGAGGCACTGATTCGAAAGGCTTCACCGACCACTTCATGATCCGCGGCCTTCAGGCGCAGACCTATGACGACGGCTTCTCGGACGGCGATCAGGTCAACGGCCCGACGCATTCGCTGCTGGGCGTCGAGCGCATCGAAGTGCTCAAGGGACCGGGGTCGGCGCTGCTCGGCAGCGGCCCGCCGGGCGGCTCGATAAACCTGATCCACTACACGCCGTCGGCGCAGTTCCACTGGGGCGGCGACATCCAGGCGGGCTCGTTCGGCACCGTCGACGCGAGTGGCTACGTCACCGGCCCAACCGGCATCGACGGACTGAACTATCGCGTGGACGCCGCCGCCGGCCGCTCCGACGGCTATCGCGACCTGGCATCATGGAACAAGGAAATCCGTCCCGATCTGCAGTGGAAGATCGGCGACCACAAGATCGAATTCTCGATCGACGCGCAAGACTACATGGCGACGCCCGACTCATACGGGATCATCTATCACAACGGTGCGCCGATCCATAACGTCCCGTTCGACGCCAAGTATTCGACGCCGTTCGCGAGCGCGCACGGCAACTATGTACGCGCCACGCTCACGGACGAGTGGCGCATCAGCGACTACCTGACGATCAACAATCGTCTTTCGTACATGCATCACACGCTGGACTTCTACAGCAACGGCGACAGCACGCACGCGAAGATCAAGGGCAACACGTTTACGGGCCGCCAGTTGCGCGACGAGAACGACTCGCTCAACACGCTCGACTATCAGCTGGAGCCGGTCTGGAAATTCTCGACGGGCAGCATCCGCCATACGCTGCTGACGGGCTTCGAATACCTGCATCAGGATCTCAACACCGACAAGACGACGGCAGACCTTCCGGACATCGCCGACATCTTCGCGCCCGTGCCGCTGGAAACTTCCATCGCGAGCCTGCACTTCCAGTGCGCGCCGTCTCACTCGTGCCAGAACGATCATGTGACCGCGAACTTCTACAGCCTTTACGCAACCGATCAGGTGGACGTGACGGACAGGTTCAAGATTCGCGCGGGCGTGCGCAAGGACTGGTTCGGTACGTCGCTGACCCTGAACCCGCGCCCGGGCGAGCCGAACCGCACCGCCAACGACGGCATCACGCTGGTTCAGGGCAATACGTACACGCGCAACGATGCGCCGACCAGCTGGAACGCCGGCGTGCTGTACAAGGTCACGCCCTGGATGACGCCGTATTTCGGCGTATCGCGCAGCTACCTCGCGAATTTCAACTCCGAGAACGACGCGTTTTCCATCGGCCCGCCGGAATCGGCGCTGCAATACGAGGTAGGCGTGAAGTGGTCGCTCGACGACGGGCGCTACGTGCTCAACACCGCGCTGTTCGACGTGAAGCGGGAACATGTGGCGACTCCGTTCGGCGACGACCAGATCGCGTTCGACTCGCAACGCACGCGCGGCGCCGAGGCCTCGCTCGACGCCGATCTCACGCCGAACTGGCACGTGTACGCGAATTTCACCGCGCAGCACGCGCGCGTCACCAATAGTCCGGACACGCCCGGCGCAGTCGGCACGGTCCCGCAGGGCGTGCCCGCCTATATGGCGAACCTGTGGACGACATACCGCTTCAGTCTCTTCGGCAAGGCGGGCTTTCATGCGGGTGCGGGCATCAATTACGTGAGCCGGATGTCGAACGGCTTCGCCAACGGCTACGACTGGGCGCCTGCCTCGCTGATCGAGAACCTGCAGTTCGGTTACGCGGAGCGTCACTGGGGAGTCGATCTGAACATCGACAACGTCACCAACCAGCGCTACTACATCGCCAGCAACGTGGTCGGCGCGTATCTCGGCGCGCCCGTGGCCGCCTATGTCACGCTGCGTGCGGATTTTTGAGGAGGATCGATCATGTCGACGGACATCCTGTTACGCGTCGCCCATCATTCGGGCGGCGTGCTGTATATGATCGCCGTGCTGCTGTTCGTCTCGCTGACGGTCGTCATCGAGCGGCTGTGGTTCCTGCATCGCGTCGCGCGCGACGCGCACGCGGCGCTCGCCGAACTCGACCGTCACAAGGCGCTGAACGCGAGCGCCCTCGCGGCCTGGGCCCAACGGCACGACGGCCTGCCGACGGGCAGCGTAATCGCAACGGCAAGCCGGCTCGCAGGACGCGCCGATCGCGACACGCTCGCCGCGAGCCTCGAAGAAGCGGTGATGCGCGAGGCTCCGCGTATCGACCGCTTTCTATGGGTGCTCGATACCGCCGTCACACTGGCGCCGCTGCTCGGGCTGTTCGGGACGATCGTCGGCATGTTCGACGCGTTTCAGGTGCTCTCGAATCCGGGCAATGCGCCGACTCAGGTGACGGGCGGCGTCGCCGAGGCGCTGATCGCGACGGCGTCGGGCCTCTTCGTCGCGATGATCGGGCTCGTGTTCTTCAACGGGCTGCATAACCGCGTGCGAATCGTCGTCCATCAACTCGATACGCTGAAGACGGCGCTCGTCAATCGACTGACGAGCGACATCGCCGATGCGCAGGTCGCGCGGGAAACAGAAACCGAAATCCGGCGCGGAGTGGTCAGCGCGCTTGCGCGGCAGGGAGCATGACGTGAAGTACTTTGAGGCGCGCAAGGCGCGCATCGAGATCATTCCGATGATCGACATCATGTTCTTCATGCTGGTGTTTTTCATCATGATCACGCTGCACATGATTCCGAACGCGGGCCTGCGCACGCAATTGCCATCGAGCGCGAGCGCGCAAAGCCTGCCGCCGCCGAAGGTGACGGTGACGCTCGCGGCTGACGGCAGCGTGTCGGTCGACGGCCGCACGCTCAGCGCGGCGGAGTTGACCGCGTTGCTCGCGAAGCGTCCCGATCCGGCGCATACGGTCGTGACCATCGCGGGCGCGAAGGACGTGCAGTTGCAGAAGCTCATGAGCGTGATGGACGCGTGTCGCGCGGCCGGCGTTACGCAAGTGTCGCTCGCCGCGCAACCGGCAAAGGCGGACTGACATGTCGTCGATGCCGACCGCCGCGCTGCATGCCTCTCATTCAGACACGCGCAAGCCGCTTTATACGTCGGCGGCGCTCGCACTGACCGTCGAGGCGCTGCTGCTCGCGGGCGTCGGCGCGTGGCTGATTCGCCCGCACGTCGCTGAACTGAAACGGCCCGAGCCGATGACAATCACGTTGGCGCCGCCTGCTGTAGCCGCGCCGAAGCCAGCGGCCATTTCCGCGCCCGTCGCCTCCCGCGAAGCGTCGAAGCCGGTGCCGAAACCGGCCGCGCAGCCGCCGCGCGTCCCAGCGACGCATCAGGCGCGCGTCGCGCATGCGACGCCGCAAACGCAGCCGAAGCCGCAGCCAAAGCCGGCTGTGCCACCGCCCACGCCGACGCCTGCTCCCGCTCCTGCGCCCGCACCGAACACCGAGCCCGCGCAAAGCGCCGCGCCGACGGAACCCGCCCCCGCGCCAGCGCCCACTCCGGCCCGCCCCGACGCGAGTTTCGAGGCCGCGCTGCGCGCCGCGATCCAGGCGGCGCTGCGCTATCCGGAATCGGCGCGCATGGAAGGGACAACGGGGCGCATGCTCGTCGCGTTCGTCTATCGCGACGGCGCAGTGTCCGACATACGCGTCGTCACATCGAGCGGCATGGGGCTGCTCGACCATGCCGCGCTCGCAGCCGTGCGCGACGCAGCGTGCCCGCCTCCGCCACATGGACTCGAAGGCAAGAGCCTGCCCGAAAAGCTATGGGTCGACTTCACGCTCGACGGCAAGGGATAGCGCGTTTCCAGTCCATCGATCAATAGCACTACAGCGGTTGTTCTCCGTGCGTGATCGTCATTCGGATCACACAGTCGGTTTCGAAAGCCTGTCCATGAGAAGAAATCGTATGGCAGTGCGTCGCGTGGCGGCAGCGCTGGCGATGAGTCTGGTCGAACCATTGCCGGTTCTGTCGATGCGTGGCGTGATACGGGTGATCGTGCCGGCCGTGACGCCGCCGATCATCGAGTTGAACAACCTGGTGCAGTGACAGCGGGTGTCATGCGGCCATAGCCTCGAAGGCTGCGCCGTCGCGTTGACGACCGCACGGCGCGCTGTATCGGAGCGTCGCGCCGTCACTGAAACGGAAGAAATCAGCGCACGTAAATGGTCGGGCCCGGCGCATTCGCTGGCAGGAACACTTCGGTGCGCGCGCCGTTGCGATCGATGATGATCGAGCGCGCGCGCACTTCGGCGAGCTTCGCGCCCTGCATGATCGTGGCGCCGAGCGACACGGCATGCGGCGGCTCGCCGCCCGTGCTGACGATCGCGGCGGCGCCCTCGCCCAGCGCGAGAATGCCGGACAGGTGGATGTCCTGATTCGCGGTGCGCGTGAGCTGGCCGCCGAACAGCGTTGCCGCCTGCTCCGTCGAAACAGGCGCGCGCACGGCAGCCGCGGGCACGGGCGGCGCATGCGACGTGAGCGTGACGATCCAGTAAGTGAGCGTCGCGCAGAACACCGCGAACAGTGCGAGCGAAATGAGGCGGATCTGGAGTGCGTTCATGCGTGTCATTGTACGGACTCTCGTGAATTTTGCGGCGTGTCGAAAGCGTTCAGCGGCGTGACATTAAAATGACCGGCCGGACGTGCAAGGTACTGCATTCTCGATGTATTTCATGACGTCCGGTCGACCGATAATTTTTCCAATGAGGTAGCAAGCTATGCAAATGTGGACCAGTCGCCGCAACGAGATCGCGAACATGCATGCGAACCTGCGTGCGCGTCGTCAACGCGGGTTCACCCTGATCGAGATCATGGTCGTGATTGCGATCCTCGGCATTCTGGCCGCGCTGATCGTGCCGAAGATCATGAGCCGTCCGGACGAAGCGCGCCGCGTGGCTGCGAAGCAGGATATCGGCACCGTCATGCAGTCGCTCAAGCTGTACCGGCTCGACAACGGCCGCTATCCGACCCAGGAGCAGGGCCTGCGCGCGATGATCGAAAAGCCGACCACGGACCCGATCCCGAGCAACTGGAAGGACGGCGGCTATCTCGAGCGTCTGCCGAATGATCCGTGGGGCAATACGTATCAGTACCTGAATCCGGGCGTGCACGGCGAGATCGACGTGTTCAGCTACGGCGCGGATGGCAAGCCGGGCGGCGAAGGCAACGATGCCGACGTCGGCTCGTGGCAGTAGACGTCGTTGGCTTCTATTGCTCGCAGGGCAACGCGCGCGACATGCGCGCGCCGGATGCGGCACCACGGCTCGTGATCGCGCGTGGCCGGATCGCCAGCGGACGCATCGTCCGGTCATGCGTCACCGCGCCTGTCGACTATCGGCGATTGCGCGTTGCGCTGATCGCGAATGTGTCGTGAATCTGCCCGTCTTGCCAGCTCAGCGCGACAGATCCTCTAAACGTCGATTGCGCGTGCGCGGCCCGAATGCGCCCACCGCGACGATCATCACGAGCATCGCCGCGCCGATGAACATCGCGACGCCGAGCGTTCCGCCCTCGTGCAGGAAGAAGCCGATCAGCAAACCGGCGACGGCCGCGCTCACGCGGCTCCACGAGTACACGAAGCCGATCGCACGCGCACGGATACGCGTCGGATATTGCTCGGCCTGAAAGCCGTGAAAGACGAACGAGATCCAGTTGTTGAACAGCGTGACGAGCACGCCGAATGTGATGATCCACGCCGGCTCCGTCTGCCGCGCGAAGATGAGCATGAAGATGCCGATGCCCACGCCCGCGCTGACGATCTGCCACTTGCGCTCCATGCGATCCGCGATCCAGATGCCGAGCAGCGGCCCGACGGGATTCGCGAGCGCGATGATGAACGAGTATTGCAGGCTCGTCGTCACGTGGATGCCCTTTGAAATGAGCAACGTCGGCACCCACGCGCCGAAGCCGTAGAACGCGATGGTCTGCATCAGATTGAACACTGAAAGCACCAGCGTGCGCTTGCCATACGGTCCCTTGAACAGTTCGGAAAACTTGCCGTCGCCGACGACGGCTTCGGCGGGCGGCGCTTTCGGCAGCGCGGTCATGCCCGCGTCGCGCGCGATCTTCGTTTCGAGGTCGCGCATGATGCGCTCCGCTTCTTCGTCGCGACCGTGCAGCGCGAGCCAGCGCGGGCTTTCCGGCAAGCCGAGACGCAGCCACCACGCGGCAATCGCGCCCACCGACGCGATGCCCGCAACCCAGCGCCAGCCATCGATGCCGAACGGACTGACGGGCACGAGCAGCCAGCCGAGCAGCGCGACCACGGGCACGATCAGAAACTCGATGAACTGATAGAACGCGAACGCCTTGCCGCGCCCTTGCGGCGGCACGAGTTCGGTGAGGAAGGTGTCGATGGTGACCTGCTCCAGCCCCACGCCGATAGCCGCGATGAAGCGGCAGATATCGACGCCCTCCGCGCTCGTCTGACACGCCATCAACGCGGTTGCGATCGAATACCAGACGAGCGAGAACGTGAACATCGAGCGTCGGCCGAGCCGGTCCGCGATCGAGCCGAATACCATGCAGCCGAGCCACATGCCCGCGAACGTGCAGAACACGAAGAAGCCCACGCCGTTGACGCTGAAGAAGCCGGCCGGGTTCGTGCTGAACAGCCCGCTTTTCACGAGCCCTGGCGCGATGTACGCCGTCATGAAGAGATCGTAAAGCTCGAACACGCCGCCCAGCGAGATCAGGAACACGAACCACCAGAGCGTGCGCGTGAACGGCAAGCGATCGAGCCGGGACGCGACTTGCCCGGCATACGAGTCCGCGACCCTGACGGTCGTTGTGTCCGCGTAGATGTCTGTCATCGTCGTCTCCGCGCAGCAGCTCGTTGGCCGCCGCGATATCTCTTTCTTATGAAGCCCGCTCGCGGCGGGCCGGGCGCATCGTGATTTTCAGTGCCGTTCCCAATGCCGTGTTCAATGCCGTTCGAGCGCGGCCACAACCGCATCGCCCATCTCGCGCGTGCCCACCTTGCGCGTGCCGGGTCGATAGATGTCCGCCGTGCGATAGCCTTGCGACAGTACCGTGCTCACCGCGCGGCGCACGCGATCGGCCGCGTCGTCGAGATCGAATGACAGGCGCAGCATCATCTCGACGGAGAGAATCGCCGCGAGCGGATTGGCGATGTCCTTGCCCGCGATGTCCGGCGCCGTGCCGTGCACCGGTTCGTACAGACCGAAGGCGCCAACGCCCAGCGACGCCGAAGGCAGCATGCCGATGGAGCCCGTGAGCATCGCGGCGGCGTCCGAGAGAATGTCGCCGAACACGTTGCCCGTGACGATCACGTCGAACTGGCGCGGATTGCGCATCAGCATCATCGCGGCGGCATCGACGAACATGTGCGTAAGTTCGACGTCGGGATAGTCGCGGCCGACTTCCGTCATCACGTCGCGCCACAGTCGCATCGTTTCGAGCACATTGGCCTTGTCGACCGAACACACCTTGCGCTGCCGCTGCCGCGCCGCGCGAAACGCCGCGTGCGCGATGCGCCGCACTTCGGATTCGCTGTAGCGCATCGTATTGATGCCGATGCGCTCGCCGCCTTCATTCGTCACGCCGCGCGGTTCGCCGAAGTAGAGATCGCCCGTGAGTTCGCGCAGGATCACGATGTCGAGTCCGTCGACGACTTCGCGCTTCAGGCTGGATGCATCCGCGAGTTCGGGAAACAGGAACGCGGGGCGAAAGTTCGCGAAGAGATCAAGTGCCTTGCGCAGACGCAGCAGGCTCGCGCCCGGACGCACGTCGAACGGAATCTTTTCATCGCCGGGCTCGCCCGCCGCGCCGAAGAGAATCGCGTCCGAGCGGCGCGCAACCTCCAGCGTCTGCGCAGGCAACGGATCGCCCGCCGCTTCCACGCCCGCGCCGCCGATGGGCGCATGCTCGACTTCGAGTCCCGCGCTCTTCGGCACGACCGCCTGCAATATCCTGAGCGCCTGTGCCGTCACTTCCTTGCCGATGCCGTCTCCCGCGAGTACCGCGACTTTCATGTGCGCTCCCTTGCTTTCCGGTTGAGTGAATGGTGTCGCGTCACGACGCGTAGCCGCGCTCGAACGCTTCGATGCGTTCCATCTGCGTGAGCGTGAAGCCGAGTTCGTCGAGCCCTTCGAGCAGGCAACGCTTCAGATACGCCTCGATCGAGAACGCGTGCGTGTCGCCATTGGCCATCGAAACGGTCTGCGCTTCGAGATCGACCGTGACGTGAAGACCCGGTTCCGCTTCGATCCTGTCGATCAGGCCGTCGACCACATCTGCCGGAAGCAACACGATCAGCAAGCCGTTTTTTGCCGCGTTCGAAGCGAAGATGTCGCCGACGCTCGGCGCGATGACGGCTCGCACGCCGTAGTCGTAAAGCGCCCACACCGCATGCTCGCGCGACGATCCGCACGCGAAGTTCTCCTTCGCCACCACGATGCGCGCGGGCCGGTAAGCGGGCTGATTCAACGCGAACGATGCGTTCTCCGCGCCATCCGCGCGGTAACGCAGATCGCGGAACAGATAAGCGCCGAAGTCGTCGGCGCGCGGCTTTTGCAGATAGCGCGCGGGCAGGATCTGATCGGTATCGCAGTTCGGGCGCGCGATGGGCAGCGCGACGGCATCGAGACGAACGAACGGTTCCATATCAGCGGGCCTCCGCGAGCAACGGGCGCACGTCCGTGAGTCGTCCGGTGAGCGCGGCGGCCGCGACCATTGCGGGGCTCATCAGATGCGTGCGCGATCCGGGCCCTTGCCTGCCGACGAAATTGCGATTGGTCGTCGAAGCGCTGCGCTGCCCTGGTGCAACGATGTCGCCGTTCGTGCCGAGGCACATCGAGCAGCCCGCTTCGCGCCATTGAAAGCCCGCGTCGCGGAACACGCGATCGAGGCCGAGCGCTTCGGCTTCGCGCTTGACGAGCCCCGAGCCCGGCACGACCCACGCCTCTACCGACGACGCGACCTTGCGCCCCTTCACGACGGCGGCCGCCGCCTTCAGATCCTCGATGCGCCCGTTCGTGCACGAGCCGATGAACGCGCGATCGATCGTAAGACCATCGAGCGGCATGCCTGGCGTAAGTCCCATGTAATCCATCGTGCGCTGCATCGCGGCGCGGCGCTCCGCGTTCGGCGCGCTCGCGGGATCGGGCACGCGCGCGTCGATGGGCAGCGCGTCCTCGGGGCTGTTGCCCCACGTCACCATCGGGCGCAGCGTGCTCACGTCGATCGACACCTCTTTGTCGAACGATGCGCCTTCGTCGCTCGCGAGCGCACGCCAGCGCGCGACGTCCCGCTCCCACTGCTCGCCTTGCGGCGCGTGCGGCTTGTTCGCGAGATAGTCGAAGGTGATGTCGTCGGGCGCGACCATGCCCGCGCGCCCGCCCGCTTCGATCGACATGTTGCAGATGGTCAGGCGCCCCTCCAGCGACAGAGCGGAGATGGCCGAGCCCGCATATTCGATCACGTGCCCCGTCGCGCCGCCCGCGCCGATGCGCGCGATGATCGCGAGAATCACATCCTTTGCGCTGACGCCGGACGCAAGCGCGCCGTCGAGCACGATGCGCATCGTGCGCGGCTTGCGCTGCCACAGCGTTTGCGTTGCGAGCACGTGCGCGACTTCCGTGGCGCCGATGCCGAACGCAAGAGCACCCAGCGCGCCATGCGTGGACGTGTGACTGTCGCCGCACACAATCAGCATGCCTGGGCGGCTCATGCCCTGTTCCGGCCCGACGACGTGAACGATGCCTTGACGCGCATCGTCGAGGCCGTAGAAAGCGATGCCGTGCTCGTTGCTGTCGTTGCGAAGGGCATTCGCCATCGCGCGCTTTTCGGGGTCCGCGATGCTGGCGAGATCGCGGCTGTTCGTCGGCACGTAGTGATCGGCGGTGGCGAAGCCGCGCTGCGGCGCGCGCACCTTGAGGCCGCGCTGGCGCAGCATTTCGAAAGCGGGCGCGGAACCGTCCTGAATGAAATGGCTGTCGACGTAGAGCAGGCTCTGGCCATCTTCGCGCTCGAAGATGCGATGCGTCTGCCAGATCTTGTCGAACAGCGTGCGGGGTGCGCCAGTGGTGCGTGTCACTGTGTTCGTCTCCGTTTGTTCTCCGCGTGGCTGGACGCTGGTTTGCACGAGCCGCACGGTGAGACGATGGTAGGCGCTTCCCCAATCTTTACAACGACAGATATATCATGGCCACCATCAAGAAAACTCATGGCGAAACATGCGACGAAAACTGCCACCCCTCAATGCGTTGCGCGCGTTCGAAGCATCGGGGCGTTATTCGAGCTTCACGGGCGCGGCGAAGGAACTACTCGTCACGCAAGGCGCCGTGAGCCGTCACGTATCGCTGCTGGAAGACTGGCTCGGCGTGAAGCTGTTTCTGCGCACGCCGCGCGGCATCGAACTGACGCGCAAGGGCGAGAGCTACATCCGCGCGTTGAGCAGCGCGTTCGATCAGATCGACTACGCGACGCGCGAATTGCGTGACGAAGCGGACGGCTCCGTGCTGCGCCTCAAGCTGCCGCCGACCTTCGCGATGCGCTGGCTCGTGCCGCGTCTGACGCGCTTTCACGCGCGGCATCCGAAGATCGCGATCCAGATCGTCACGTCGCACGAGCCCGCGAATTTCCGGCTCGAAGACATCGACGTGTCCGTGCATTCGCATCCGTATCCGCCCGAGGGACAAGGGCATCAGCGGCTCTTTCGCGAAGTGCTGATGCCCGTTTGCAGCCCCGCTCTGTTGCAACGCGGGCCCGCGCTCGCCGAACCGAGGGATCTCGCGCGGCACACGTTGCTGTCGTCGCGAAACCGGCCGATGGACTGGTCGCGCTGGCTCGTCGAAGCGGGACTGACCGAACTGGACGGCGCGGGCCACGTCGACTTCGACAATGCGGCGCTGGCCTATCAGGCGGCCATCGACAATCTCGGCGTGATGATCGCGGTGCGCGCGTTGATCGAAGACGATCTGACGAGCGGAAAGCTCATCGCGCCGTTCGACCTGCAAGTGACCACGCCCGGCGCCTACTACCTGGCATGCGCGCTCGTCACGTCGAGGTCGCCACAACTGATGGCGTTCGAAGCGTGGCTGATGGAAGAAGCCGACGCATACGAGCGAAGCCTCGCTGCGGCGAATCGCGGTTAGCAAACGATCTGTCGACCGCGTTTGCCGCACGAGTCTTTTTCGGTTTCGGCCACACGTCGCGTGTGGCGCAAATGCCCCCAAAGTTGTCATTTACGACGATACTGTTTTCCGCACCCGGAAGCTACAGTGATCACTGTTGCACATCGCAACGGAACATCAAGGAGATCACTGTGAAGGTTTTTGCTGTCGGAACGATCACGACCCCGCCCACTCCGGAACAACAGCCGCAGCTCATGGCGAAGGAAGTTCCCCATACGCTCCAGCTCTATCTCGACGGAAAGATCGAGCAGTTCTGGTTTCGCCAGGACCGTCCCGGCGTGTTCTTTCTGATGGACGTCGAGTCGATCGATGAAGCAAAGGCGACAGTGGACGAACTGCCGCTGACGGAAGGCGGCTTCATGACGTTCGAATTGACGCCTGTCGGTCCGCTCGCGCCGCTGGGCCGCCTGATTCAGAAGTAAGTACCTGGGGGCAGCGTCGACGCCATCGAACGCAAGGCGATCGGCGTCGCGATGATCGAACGCATGAAAAGGCGACGGGAAGCGCTGCCCTATACCTCGATGGAGAAAGCGATGTCTGAAGCCGAAGCAAAAAGGAACGCGAGCGGAATTCATCCTCTCGACGATGTGGTATGGAACGCGCTCGGCGCGACGCACAAACGCTTTGCACTCGGCGATAGCGGGGCGGTCCGATATCAGGCCGACGTCGCGCCCTATGCTGCGACGGCCGACTCCAGTCCGGAATCGTTTGCGGCTTTGCGTTCTCTCATTGACGCGCACGGCCCCCTTACGTTGGTCACGGCGGACGACATCGTTCCTCCGCCCGGCTTTTCCGTCACAAGGCGTGCCGTCTTGCTGCAAATGATCTGGCAAGGCACGCTCGATCGACACGAAGAATCGCGGCACGTGAGGCTGTCCGTTGCCGATGTTCCCGCGATGCTCTCGCTCATCACCGCGACCCGGCCTGGCCCGTTTGGTCCGCGCACCATCGAACTCGGGTCTTATTTTGGCGTTCGCAGTCAGGACGATCTGGTCGCGATGGCGGGCGAGCGCATGAGGCTCGACGGATTCACGGAGATCAGCGCCGTCTGCGTGGACGCAGCGTTTCGCGGGCGTGGCCATGCTGCGGGCCTGATGAAACTGCTGATCTCAACCATCACCGCGCGCGGCGAGACGCCCTTTCTGCACGTCTTCACATCGAACCAGACCGCGATTTCGCTCTATCGCACGCTGGGCTTTGTCGACAGGCGTGAGATGCATCTCACCGGGCTCGATCGCGCGCAAAGCTAGCGGAGCGGAGCGCTGCAATCCGCTCAGCGGTTTCTATGAATGCGCCGCGAGCATTGCATGATGGCGCGCTTCCGTTGCATCGTCGACAGGGAACATGCATTCGAGGCGCAATTCCTGCGCGGCAACGTTTTGCGGTGCGCCGACGCTCGTGACCATCGAAAAATAGCGAAGCACGGCTCCGTCCTTGACGAAACCGAGCGGTATCATCGGCATCGCGTGCGCGGCGGCAGGCGCGTGCCAGCTCTTCCAGTCGCGCGGCACGTCGGGATACGCAAGCAGTTCGTCGAGCAGATGCGCGGTATCGTCGTCGATCACCCGACCCACCGATTCCCGGTACACCCGCTGCAGCAGGCTGCGCGAAACGGTGTCCCAGTCGGCGACGAACGGGCGCATTCCCTGCGGATCGAACATCAGATGCAGCATGTTGCGCGGGCCTTCACGCGCAGCCATGTCAATGAAGGAGTTGAAAAAGCGTGGCGCAGCGTCGTTGGTCATCAGGACGTTCCAGTGCCGGTCCATCACGATCGCGGGAAACGGCTCGTGCTGTCGAACGACCCGTTCGAGCGCGCGGATGACGCTGTGCATCTCCTGCGCGTTCCACGGCGCCTCCGAATACATGGGTGCATAGCCCGCCGCGAGCAGCAGTGCATTGCGCTCGCGCAGCGGCACATCGAGCGTTTGCGCGAGCGTCAGCAAGGTCTCCCGGCCCGGCACGCTGCGCCCGCTTTCAATGAAGCTGATCTGCCGCTGCGAGATACCTGCATCGAGCGACAGATCGAGCTGACTCACGCCGCGCACGTCGCGCCAATAGCGCAACAAGCTGCCGAGTTCGCCCGGCGGCGCTTTCCGATCGCGACTGGTGACGTTCATTTGATTTCCCCGATCAACGCGAACGACTATAGCGGACTCACGCGATGGGCGCACGCCAGACGAACTCCGTGAACGGTGCTTCGAGTTCCGGCCTCGTCACGCTGGCGACATAGTTCGTGATAGTCGATGCCGCAACCACCGCAATCACTTCGAGCAGTTGCTCTGCGCTGAACCCGGCTTCGAAGAAACGCCGCTGGTCCGCATCGGCAAGGCGGCCACGTTTTTCGATCAACGTGCGCGCCAGCATCGACAGCGCGGCGAGTCCGCCGTCGTCAGGCAATTCGCCACGCCGTATCGCATCGACATCGGCGGAGCGTATGCCTTGCTTCAATGCGAGTGCGGTGTGAAACGCGACGGGCCACTCGCTGGCGTTCGTGACCGCGTTCGTCAGCAGCAATGTCTGGATTTGCGGCTCGGTCAAACTGCTTGCATGCACGCGCTCGAACACGCCGATGAAGCCGTTGATCAATACCGGCGATGTGGCCATAGCGGCCGCGATGTTCGGAATCAGACCGAAAGCCTCTTGCAATTGCCGGAGCACGGGCTTCGATTGCGCAGGCGCCGATTCGATCGTATGAACGGGATAGCAGGCAGACATGGTATCTCCTTGACGGTGAGCGTCACCGGATTGGTGACGCGACAGTCGAAGAGTAGAGAACGCTGAACCGCGCGCCAATTACATCGGATGTAATCGCCGCGCGGCATTTGCAAAGAAGCAAACGCGCAATAGAGCCACTGCGCGCGTTGGACATCTACGCACAGCAATGCTTCAAGCCGTATATGCAACTGATGATTCATTGGTTAGCAGGCGGCTCTCCACGCGCTAACCTGCTTCCATCTCCAACTGAGCAGACATCGTCCATGAACATTAAACGTTTCGTCCAGGCCATCGCTGCAAACGCAGTGCTGGCAACATTGCTCATCCACAGCACCGCGGCGCGCGCAGATACCGTCAATATCGCCTACCAGTACGGCGCCGATCCTGCGAAGCTCGCCCAGGCCAGCGCAGCGTATGAGAAGGCAACGGGCTGGACGATCAACTGGCGGCGCTTCGATACGGGCGCGGACATCGTAGCCGCACTCGCTTCCGGCGATATCCAGATCGGCGATGTCGGCTCGAGTCCCTTCTCGGCCGCAGTGAGCCGTGGCGTGCCAATCGAAGCGGTCGTGCTGAATGCGTTGACGGGAGGCTCGGAAGCACTCGTCGTGCGCAATGGCGCGCATATCGACAAGCCGCAGGATCTCATCGGCAAGACGATTGCAACGCCCTTTGTGTCGACCAGCCATTACAGCCTGCTCGCGGCGTTGAAGCACTGGGGCATCAAGCCCGATCAGGTGCGCATCGTCAATCTCGGCCCCACTGAAATCATCGCGGCATGGACGCGTGGCGACATCGACGCCGCCTACACGTGGGACCCCGCGCTCGGCAAGGCCAAGGAATCGGGCCACGTCCTCGTCGATTCGACGGAAGTCGGAAAGTGGGGCGCGCCGACGTTCGATCTTTGGGCCGTGCGCAGGGACTTCGCGCAGGCACATCCGGATTTCGTCGCGAAGTTTGTGTCCGTGACGTTGAACGCCATTTCGGACTATCGGGCAAACGGCAAGGCATGGACTTCGGACTCGAAGCAGGTCACAGCCATTTCAAAGCTCAGCGGCGCGAATGCATCGGACGTGCCGCAACTGCTCGCGGGCAATGTCTATCCGACGGCATCCGAACAGGCGGCGCCGACGCTGCTTGGCGGAGGCACCGCGAAAGCCGTGGCGGCGACAGCACGCTTTCTCCAGGAGCAAAAGAAAATCGACCAGATACTGCCTGACTACAATGCAGCCGTCACGACGCGCTTCGTGACAGCGGCTGTTGCGTCGAAGTAACGGCATCGCAAGACCCGAACTCTTTGACCGAACGAAACAGCACGCAAATCATGGCTGAACTGAGCGCACATCACGCCACCGTTGTCTATGAAACGGCGCGCGGCCCGCTGACCGCGTTGCAGGATGCATCCGTGTCGGTGCGCAGCGGAGAAATCGTCGTCGCGCTCGGCGCATCAGGATGCGGCAAGAGCACGCTGCTGTCGTTGCTCGCCGGCTTCCAGGCGCCGACGTCCGGCCGCGTCACGAGCAATGGCAAGCCCGTGTACGGACCCGACGCGAATCGCGGCGTGGTGTTCCAGGACGATGCATTGATGCCGTGGCTGAATGTGCTGGACAACGTCGCCTTCGGGCTGCGCATGCGCGGCGTCGGTCGCACAGCGCGTGATGCGCGCGCTGCGGAAGTGCTGCGGCTCGTGAAGCTCGACGGGTTCGCGCACCACAGGATCAACGAGATCTCGGGCGGCATGCGTCAACGCGTGGGACTGGCGCGCGCGCTCGCCGCCGATCCGTCGTTCCTGCTCATGGACGAGCCGCTCGGCGCACTCGATGCGTTGACGCGCGAACACATGCAGACACTGCTGCTCGACATATGGCAAGCAACCGGCAAGGGCGTGTTTCTGATCACGCACAGCATCGAGGAGGCCGTGTTGCTCGCCACCGAACTGCTGATCCTGTCGCCTCGTCCAGGGCGGGTCGTGCAGCGGCATCGCCTCGATTTCGCGCGGCGTTATGCAGCCGGCGAGTCGATCCGTTCCATTCGCATGGACCCGCAGTTCACGGCGATTCATATGCAACTGCTCGATCAGCTCGTGCGCGAGACGCAGGAAGCCTGACATGTCATCGATCAAGAACACCCACGCAGGCCCGCCGTCGAACATCGCCGACCCGGCCGCGCTCACGTCCACACATGCGCGAACCCGCATCGTTCGAATCGATCGCGGACATGCTGCAACATTGATCACCGTGCTGGCGCTTTTCTCGGCGTGGTGGCTTGCGAGTCACCTCCAATGGTTTCCGCCCGTACTGCTGCCGACGCCCGAGGCAATCGTCCGCAAGCTGGGCCAGTTGTGGACCGACGGCTTCGATGACGCGACGCTCACGCAGCATCTGGCGGCCAGCCTGTCGCGTATCGCACTGGCGTTCGTGCTCGCGCTGGTCACGGCCATCCCCGCCGGACTTGCGATCGCGACCAGCAAGATAGCGCGCGGCGCGCTCGATCCGGTGATCGAGTTCTATCGCCCGGTTCCGCCGCTCGCGTATCTGCCGTTGATGGTGATCTGGTTTGGCATCGGCGAGCTGTCGAAGGTGCTGCTCATCTATCTGACCATCTTCGCGCCGCTGACGATCGCGACCGCGTCGGGCGCCAGCCGCGTCGCAAAGAGCCGGTTGCTCGCCGCCGCATCGCTCGGCGCAACGCGCTTCAAGCTGCTCGTCCACGTGGTGTTGCCGAGCGCGTTGCCCGAGATACTGACGGGCTTGCGAATCGCGCTCGGTGCCGGCTGGTCGACGCTCGTCGCCGCCGAACTGATCGCCGCAACGCGCGGGCTGGGCTTCATGGTCTATTCGGCTTCCCGCTTTCTCGTCACCGATGTCGTGATTGCCGGGATTCTGGTGATCGGCGCCATTGCTTTGGTACTGGAACTGGGATTGCGATCGCTGCAACGCAAGCTCACTCCGTGGCACGCGGAGAACTGAGAGCACGGTTATCCAGAGGCTTCGCTCATTCACGCGAGCTTTGACTGTCCTCGATGCTCACCCAAGCGCCCGACTGGGCCGAACGGAAAACGGCATCGATCACTCGCATGTTCGAGCGTGCATCTTCAAGCGGAATAGCCTGTGGACCTCCGCTCAATATCGCTTCCGCGAACACCGCGGCTGCGACGCCATATTGATCGCACACCGGCAGCTCCAGCCAGCGCTCCGTACTGACTCCTGCGTCCGAGCGTTCACTCAATAACAGACGCGTCGGTCTATCGTTCGGTGCGTTGAACGGAATCTCGACCTCGATCCGGCCCGTGGTGCCGTGAAACTGCATGCGCTGGTAATTGTGGATCTGGGTCGCGTAAAAGAAGCTTGCCTGCACGCCGTCGAAATCCATCAACACAGAGCCTAGCCGGTCCACCTCGAACATCGGATCTCGCTCCATCAGCGCGACCACCTGCTTTGGCTCACGCCCGATGATGAAGCGCGAAGTCGTGATGGGGTAGCAACCGATATCCAGAAGACCGCCGCCGCCGAGTTCATTCCGGTTGCGGATATTCTTCGGGTCGGCGTTGTAATAGGTAAAGCCTCCCGTCACTGCGCGCAATTCGCCTATGGCGCCCTCCTCGATCAGGGTTCGCACTTTCAGCCATTGCGGATGCGTGCGGACCATGAATGCTTCCTGTACGTATTGGCCGCTCTTGTCGCGCGCAGCGATGAGACGCTCGGCCTGTCGAACATCCAGCCCGATCGGCTTCTCACACAGCACGTGCTTGCCCGCCTCGACGGACCTGATCGTCCATTCCATGTGAATGTGATTGGGCAATGGAATATACACCGCGTCGATTTCCGGGTCTGCCAGCAGTGCCTCGTAACTGTCATATGCGACAGCAAGGCCATATTTCGCCGCGGCTTCCCGAGCTTTCTCCGGATCTCGCGACGCGATGCCCTTTACACGACACTGTGGCGCCTTGTGCATCGGCACAACGACCTTGTCGTTGATCTTTGCCGTACCCAGGATTCCCCAGACAACCGCATCCTTTGCCATGACATGTCCTTTCGAATTCAGTACGTGAAAAATGGAGCAACGAGCGCACCCACAGGCTCCAGTTGCACCAGTGTACGCTCAGCCGGAATCACTAAAGCCGCGCCGTGCTGTGGCTAGCGGCTCTCTATCAAACCGTAGCAACCAACATGTCCGTAATGGACAACTTACGCACACGGTCACGCGGTTAACTTCCACGTCCTCGTTGTCTAAACTTTGGCCCGGAAACGACAAACCTGTCTGCGCGCTCGGGGACGGATGCTTTTTCTGGTTCGCGGGAGAGACAGGCGTCGTGCGATTTCATCACCATGCCGTTGACGCGGCGCTCAACGTCGAGCGCCGGGCCGGCAGGCAGTTCGACACACCTTCTGGGAGAGGACGAAAATGGAAGTCTGCTACGCATGCCACTTCCTGAACGGAAGGCCATCTAGCACACCGCCCCATCCGAATTTGCGGCTTGCGGGCTCCGGCGTTTTTGGAACACCGGCGCAACCCGTTACACGCTACCTGCAATACCGGTGCGACGATTGCGGCGCGTGGCTTCATCAGAACACGAATGCCGGCACACCGGCTGAAAGGTGGTCGGTGCGAGACGCAGACGCGCGGCTACGCAACGCCGATCGCATCGCTGCCCACAAGGCGGAATGGCCGTTTGCGGCGCGCGTCTTCGCATTCAACGAAAGCACGTGACGAGCATCGAGGGCGCGGACCTGCGCGGTAATGGCATGCCTATGACCGGCGTGAAAGTCGCGCGCCCAGTATTTCTCGTGTTGTCAAGAAAGGAACATCATCCGGGAGAAATGCTGTTCCGTTCGACTCTCGACCCGGTACTCACAGCCCTAAAGTCTTAACGCGGCGATTGCTTCTGAGTATCAGAGGATAAACGCGCTTCTTGACGAATTGCACCGCGCAACCCAAAACCCGGGGATGATCAATTGTGTGCCTAAGGGCTGCCGCGAAGCGTCTTTGACGAATCGCCTCGGTGACATCGAGCCAGCGAAGCGAGGTTTCGAGTGATCGATGCCTTTGCGCGCACGCGGCGGCTAACCGTCCGGACAGAGCGTGCGATGCGCGAAAGCGTTCATTCGCTTCGAGCATGCCCATGAGCGCGGGTCGGTCCGCGGACTTGTCCGTGGAGAGCGAACCATCGCGTCGCCGATAGTGATACCCCATCGCTGGATAGACAATCATATGTGCATCGTGCTTAACCAGCACGCGCAATAGAAGATCGAAGTCTTCCGCAGAGCGAACCCGCGCGTCATAACGAAGATCGCCTAAAAGCTCGGCCTTGATCATGGGCTGGAGATAGCCAAGGTGCGGCGCGTTGACAAGCGCGACCGCATCGAAAGCCGTAGAGGTATTGAGGCCTAGCAGCGAGTGTCCCGTGAGCGACCCGCTCTCATCCATGATGAGCAGGTCGTCCGCTGCGATCCTTTCGCCGTCCGCCTCCACCTTTGCAAGCAACGACTCGAGGCGTCCTGCCGCGAAGACGTCATCACTGTCGAGGATGGTGATCCAGCGTCCTCGTGCGCACGTCAGCGCGCGATTGCGCGCGGCCGACGGCCCCGCGTTGGACGACGAGGTCAGCAGCACGATACGCGGATCGCGATCGGCGGCGGCGCGGACGACCTTCACGCTTGCGTCAGTCGATGCATCGTCCACGACGATCAGTTCCCAGTCCGCCAGACTCTGTCTCTGAACCGACTCGATGGCTTCCCCGATCCAGTTCTCTCCATTGAAGTTGGCCATGACGACCGTGACAGAAGGAAGGGGCACCGGCGCTGGAATGGATGCGCGATCCGTGCCGCGTTCTTCGATGCGATCGACTTCGCCTGGGGGGCTCCTTGAAGTTGTGTGTTCACCCGTTAAGCTCATGGTCTCGGTCCTGAAGCAGGGTTCAAAGATGTGGCGGTAGCGTAAAGCGGCGCAACCCTGGCGGCCGCCTTGCGGGAGCAAGCCCGCCGCGAATGCCACATGTGAAAAGGAACGTTCAGCGAGCGAAACGGCGATGTAGAGCCAGATACGTCCGCTCGATTGCCTCCGATGCGGCGCGTCTACCGGACCGAGGTAGTACGGGACATGTCATATGTCCCCCTTCCGCGCAGGCACAGAACGACCGCCAACGACGCGCAAAGCCGATCGGAAACGCGTGAGTCATAGCTGTGAGTCATAGCTATGAAGATTAGCACCTGGTCTTACGGCAAGCTATCGAGAACCTCAACGTTTTGCGACTTCCTGTCAAACATTTGCGCCTGTTTTGGTGCAGCGTTGAAGTGAGCGCCCCTATATGGGGACGAGATTGCACATATTGAGGAAATCGGCAAAATGCGCGCGGCGGCGAACGTCTTGCGGTGCAAGTTTGCGTCAGAACGCATTGCACCGTGTGGCGCATTTCGAGTGAGGTCAACAACACCTGGAACTAGCGGGAAGGAACACGCGGGGTGATTCGCAACTGCGACTATCGCACCGTTGTCAGCGAAACATCGGCGCGTATGACGCTCAGAAAAGCCGCGATGTCGAACCCATACGATTCGAGCAGCCGGTATAGCGTGACGCGCGAAATATCGAGTTCGCGCGCCGCGTCCGCGACTCTTCCGCGATGGCGCATCAGAGCCCTTTCGACTGCGTGCTGTTCGGCGCGGCGACGCACCTGATCGAGCGATACCGCACGCGTGCCGACGTAGTGCGCAAGACCCAGGTCGCTTGCCGTAATCACCGGATTGTCGAACAGTACGACCGCGCGCCATACGCGATTGCGCAGTTCGCGGACATTGCCAGGCCAGTCGTGCGCGCGCATCGCGCGGATTGCGTCGTCGGAGAAGCCGCGAATCCGGCGGCACGAATCCGCGCGCAACTGATCGAGCAAATGCCGAGCCAATAGCTCGACGTCGGCACCGCGCGCGCGCAGCGGCGGCTCGTCGATTTGCAGCACGCTCAGCCGATGATAGAGATCTTCGCGGAACCGGCCTTCCAACGTCGCCTGCTTCAGGTCCACATGCGTCGCGCAGACGACTCTCACGTCGACCTCGATCGGGCCCGTACAGCCCAGCCGCTCGATGCTGTGGTCCTGCAAAAAGCGCAGCAGGCTCGCCTGGCTTTTCATCGGCAGATCGGCGATCTCGTCGAGAAGAACGGTGCCGCCGCTCGCCGCCTCGATGCGTCCCGTCTTGCGCTCGTTCGCGCCAGTGAACGCGCCACGCTCGTAGCCGAACAGTTCGGACATGACGAGATGCTCAGGTATTGCGCCGCAATTGATCGCCACAAACGGCGCACGCCGCCGCGCGGAATAGCGGTGAATCGAAAGTGCCGTCAGTTCCTTGCCCGTCCCCGACTCGCCCTGGATGAGCACGGGCGCGTTGCATATCGCGACCTTGCGGATCGTGCGAAGGAGCTGGTGCATCGCCTCGGACGCACCGATCATCTCGCCGTCCATCACCGTCCACGGATGGGCGGCCACCGGCTCCGCCAGCGAGCACATGCCGCGCGCGTGCCCTATCGCATGGCCGAGTTCGTCGGCTGTCGTGGGTAGCGTGATGTAGCTCATGCAGCGGCCGCGCACGAGCGAGCGGATCGCCTTGTCTTCGAGCTGCTCGGGCCGCAACGCCGCAACCCAGCCGACATCGCGCGCGGCGATCACGTCGGTGAGCGCTTCCATGTCACGCGGAAACTTCATCGACGCGAGATCGATCAGCCCTCCCGCTCCTGCTGCAAGCCGTGTCCGATGCCTCGTTCGCGCGCCGACGTCGATCCTGTCGATATTCCATCCACTGTGCGGCAGCACCGCGTCCGGCAGCGCGCGGTTGCCACGGCAAACGTGATAGAGCTTTCTCGCCACCGCGTCCATATGAAGTCTCTCCGGCCGGCCCGAAGTAGAAAGGAAAACTGATCGACTCGATAAGAAAGAGAAAATGTGCTGTAAAGGAAGTGTCGGCTAACGAAGCTGAAGAACGCCTTAAGATCTTTTTCTTATTCCGTGGAAGAAGGCGTTTTCGCGTCCAAATCGCCAGAGAAGTGTGCGGTAGGGCACATAACAAAGCGCGCGAAGCGAGTGAGGAATGAAACGCGGACGTCCATTCTAGGACATTCGAATGCTTAAAGCCGTATTTCAACGAGCTTGATACCGATCACCAGTTCGACGTGCCCATGCTGCGCGGCGTGAAACGCGTCAGGCCATCGTTCATCGGATCGAATGGTGCGTCCAGCGAGCCGGGTCTCGGCCTCCTTGGATGCGTATCGAGATTGGAATTGGAGCGAGGCATCGGCGGCATATAGAAGAATTGCCAGCCCGCATAGGTCTGCTGCCCTTCGAAGTCTTCGAACTGCCGGGGAAAACGCGAGCGCTTGATCGGCGCATCCGTCGAACTGCTGTGCAGGCCCGCTATCCGGCCGGCCTCGTACAGGTAGACCCAATCGTTCTGTCCGCTGACGGGATCGGCGTAAGCGCGGCGCAGATGATGCAGCGGCTCGGGAAAGCGCGTGTCGTTGAGCAGATCGTCGATGGATGCGGGCAGCGCGCGTCCCGCGCGGTAGTAGCGCAGTATCGCGAGACGGTACTGGTTGCCGACGAACAGCAACTGCTGTTCGGTTTCCCGTTTGCGTTGAAACGACCATACGTCGAGCGCGCCCATCAGCGCGACGGAAAGCAGCATCAACGCGATCAGCAACGTCAGCATCACGAGGCCGCGTTCGCGCGCGACGAGCGCGCCCGGCGAACGTTCGTTACGGCCGCGCGTCGCGACGAAGCTCATTGGCCCGCTCCCGCTGCATCCGACGCCGCGCCCTGCGCGCTGCTTGCGGGCAGGATGTCGTAGACGCCCGGTTTGTTGTCGTCCGGCGAAGCGACGACCGCCCATTTGTCGTCGCCGTTCACGGGGTCGACGGGAATCGCGCGCAAGTAGTGGCGCGTCACGAGTTCGTCGAGCGTGTCGGGATACGCGCCGTTGTCGCCGTAGTACTTGTCGATCGCGTCGCGCATCACGGCGAGATTCTGCGCGCGCACCTGCTCTTTGCCGCGATCGATGCTATGCATGTAGCGCGGCAGCGCGATGGTCAGCAAGAGGCCGATGATCGCCATCACGACGACGAGTTCTATCAGCGTGAAACCGGCGCAAAGCCGGCGCATGGCGTTGCCTTTCATGATCGCGCTCACCACTGTCAGCTCACTGTCCGCTCACCACTGTCGATAGGGAATGCCGTTGATGCCGACGCGATCCGACTTCGACGTGACATCGAACACGTCCTTGCCCGCCGTGCTGGACGCGGACGGGTCCGCGTCAACGGCATGCGCAGGCGGCTCGCCGAACGCGCGCACGTTCCAGGTGTCTTCGGGTGGCGTATCCGGTTCGCCCGTAAAAAAAGGATCGCGCGGCACGCGGCGCAGAAACATCAGCAGCCCGCCTTTGGGGTCTTTCACGTTCTTCACGCCATCGACCAGCACGATCAGCGAAGGCGGATAGCCCGACGCATCCGCTTCGCGTTCGATCAGCCCCGTGTCGCTCGCTTCCTTGTAGGCGTCGAGCGCCGTGCGGATCTCGCGCAATGCCGCGCTCAACTGCTGTTCCTTTTCGCGCTGCGCGATCAGTTGAGAAAACGGCACGATGGCGAGCGCGAGAATGCCGACGAGCGCGAGCGTGACCACGAGTTCGATCAGCGTGAAGCCGCGCGGCCCCGCTCGATGCGCGCGGCGCACACGGTCGGGACGCGTGGCGCGAAACATCGTCTAGTACCCGCCGTTCTGAATAGAGCGCAACGGGTTGTCGCTGGGCATGTCGCCGGGCGGCATCACGAGCATCGGTGGCGGCGCAGGCGCGGCAGGCGGGGGCGGAGGCGCCCCTTGCACAGCGGGCGCGGTGTATGCGCTCGACGGCGCGGCGTATGCGTTGGATGGAGCACCGCCGTTGTTCTCGCTGCCCGCCGGCGCCTCGCCCGCGCCCTGCTCGGCAGGCGGTGCGGCTCCGTTGGCAGGCGGCGCGGCTCCGCCCGCCGGGGGCGGCGGCGGGGGCGGCGGTGGCAAAGTCGAATAGCGCCCGCCGTAAGGCTGCGGTGGCGGCGTCGTCCGCGGCTGCACGGGCGGCTGGCCAAACGCGCTCGCGGGCGGCGACGGCGCCGCTGGCTGCTGGTTCTGAATGCTGCTTTGCGGCGTGCCGGCCGCGCGTCCCGTCGTGCCCCCACCCACGCTGCCCGGCTTGCGGATCACGGGGCTCGGCGCAGGCGGCTCCAGTTCCGCGACGACGGGATCGAGCCGCAACTGGTCCGCGTGCACGTTGACGTCGGTGCCCGACCACACTTCCTGCGTATCCGCGTCGGCGGCTGTCTGCGGACGCACGATATGCGGCGTGATCTGCAGCACGATTTCGGTTTTCACGCGATCGGCGTTGTGATTGGAAAACAGCCGTCCGAGCACGGGCAACTGGCCGAGGCCCGGCACCTTGTCGGCCGTCTCGCGGTCCTGATCGGAAATCAGGCCGCCGAGAATCTGCGTTTCGCCGTCGCGCAAACGCAGGCTCGTCGACGCATTGCGCGTGCCGATCTGATACGCGAGTGTCGTCAGCCCCGCCTGCGAGCTGTCGCTCTGAATGACCTTCGTGATGTTGCTTACTTCGAGGTTCAGCTTGATGCCGACATCGCCGTCACGATAGACCTGCGGCTCGACTTCGAGCTTGATGCCGACATCGAGGTACTGGACCATCTGCGTATAGGACGGCCCGCTCGTGCTCGGCGTGCTCGAACTCGAAATCACGGGCACCTTGTCGCCGATCAGGATGCGCGCCTTTTCCTTGTTGCGCGCGCGGATGCGCGGACTGGCTAGCAGGTTCGCGTCGGTATCGCTGAGCTTGAAGTTGGCCGTCGCGGACAGCCCGCTCACGTTCAGTGCGTTGATGGGCAAGTGATGCAGCTCGCCCCATGTGTTGGCCGTTGCCGGCGTCGCCATCGTGAACGTATTCGGCCATTCGATGCCGAGGTCAGTCATGCGATCGTGCGAGACTTCGAGCACCTGCACTTCCATCATCACCTCGGGCTCGGGAATATCCTGCGCGGCGATCATCTCCTCGGCCACGCGGATCGTATCGGGCGTGCCGCGTATCGTGACCGTGTTCGCGCGTTCGTCGACGACGACTTCCTTGAGCTTGAGCAGACTCTTGAGCAAGCCCTGAATCTGCTTGGCGTCGACGTTCGACAGCTGGAACGTGCGCACCTTCAGCTCTTGATATTCGAGTTCCTTTGCAGGTGTCGCCGGATAGATGAAGAGCGTATTCGCGTTCAGCTGTTTCTTGTCGAGCTGGCTCTGCATCAGGATCATGTCGACGGTGTCCTGCAGCGTCGCGTTCGTCACGAAGATCGTCGTCTTCAGATCGGCGCGCACGTCACGGTCGAAAATCACGTTGAGGCCCGTCGTTTTCGACAGCGCTTCGAACACCATGCGCACGTTGGCATCGCGGAATTGCAGCGTGACGGGCGTACGCATGATCGACGACGCGGCGATCTTCTCCTCCTTCAGCGCGCGCTGCTGATTGCGTTTGTCCTGAATCTCCTTGAGCATCTGCTGCGCCATCGGATTGGTCGGGTTCTGCACGAGCACGCGATGCACGCGCTGTTCCGCGAGCGCATACGAGCCGCGCTGCATCATGCGGTCGGCTTCCTGCAACGCGGTGAGATCGCGCCGGTCGCGGTCGACCGCCGCGCCGATCTTGCGGCCGCGCTCGCTCGCCGGATCGATCTGATACGCCTGGCCGAGCTTCTGCGCGGCGAGGTCGTACTGATAGCTCGCGCGGTACGCTTCCGCGTCGTCGAGCAGTGCATTCACACGTCCGTCGCGGTCATGCAGATAATCGATCTGCAATTGCGCGTTGGTGGGATCGTTCTGGCGCGTCGCGGGCTGCGTCACGCAGCCGCCGAGCGCCAGCACGGCCAGCGCGATGCACGCGGCCTGCCGCTTCATATGAGGCATGCCTCGCGAACGGCGCGCAGGGGACGCTGGGTCTGGCGGATGGCGCGTCGGCGAGCCGCTGTCCCCGTTGCGGCTCTGATCGCGGCTGCGTGCGGCTGTCATTGTTTTCCTTCCCCTGGTATGGCGATGACCTGCTTCTGATTCAGCGGCAAATACGTCAGCACGACATCGCCGTCGGAAATCGACTCGACGCGATACTGTCCATCGACGATTTCGCCCTGCGACACGATCAGCAACTGATCGCCGCTGCTCAGGAATACGCGCGGCTTGAGCGTCGATCCATCCAGCTTGCCGAGATACACATACGGCATGGGCGGTGCGGTCGGCGGCGGCGGAGGCTCGGGCGGCGCCTGCACCACGGGAGGCGGCGGCGGCAGCCACGACGATGCGGCGAACGGGTTGTTGCGCGATTCGAGCGACGTGGGCTTGCGCAATGCCGTGAGCTTTTCGCTCGGCGTATCCGCTGCATGCGATGCGGACGACGTCGCCGCGCTTGCTGCGTTCGCCGTTTTTCCCGGCGCATTCGTCCGGCGCTCTTTCGCCGCGTCGCGCGCGGACGAAGACGGCAACGCTGCTCCATGACGCGCGGGATTCACGGCCGCCATCGCCGCCGAACCCTGCGACGCCCGCCACTCCTTCACCGAGAGCGCAATCGTTGCGACCAGGCAGAGGCCGAGCACGCTGCGGCGAACGAGGTTCGGATTCATGGCCGCGCCGCCCCGTAGACGAGTTCGAACCGGACCCGCGCATCGAGCACGCTGCCGTCGACGGCGGGCCGCTCGACGTGTATCTCGCGCAAGGCCGCGTTCGGCAGGTTGTTCAGCACCGACGCAAGAAAACGCCGGATCGCGCCGTACTGATCCTTGACGGGCAGCAGCATCTGATAGCGGACATACCGTCCACCTGAGTCGGCGACGACGAGATATTCGGCGGAACCGACGGTCAGTTTGTTTTCGCTGGCACGCGCGAGTATCGCGGCAATGTCGTCGGCGCTATGGGCGAAGCGCGGAAAGAGATCGGGCAAGATTTCCAGCATCGCTGCGTCGGCGGATGCGCGCGCTTCGCCGGCAACGTCCGCTTTCTTCGCGGCGCGCGCGGGGCTCACTTCAGTCGACAGATCGCGCGTGCCCGCTTGCATGCGCATCGCGCCATTCGCCATGACGGCCGCCGCGCACATCAACACGACGCCCGCGAGCCCCGGCACGCCAAAACGGCGCACCAGTTCGAAGCGCAACGTGAGAAGGCGCTCGCGCACGGAATCGGCGTTCATGAGCGGCTCGTTCATGACCGGCTCCATACGGCGGTGATCTGAAACCGTACCGGCGTGCCCGGAACGTTGGCTTCGATCTCGTGATCGTTGAGCACGGCCTCGCGCAGCAGCTTGCTCGATTGCAGGTAGCGCAGGTACGCGATCATCGCGTCGAAGTTTTTCGCTTCCGCCGTGATGCGTATCTGGCTCTGCACGGGATTGTGGTCGATGCCGATCAACGCGACGTCATGGTCCGGATAGTCTTCGAGGATCGACAGAAGGTCTTGCCACGGCACGGTCAACTCGCGCAACACGGCGAGGCTCTGCTTTTCCGCATGCATCGCGGCGGGCGTGGGCTGCGCCCTGACAGGATGCGTCTTCGCGAACAGCCGATGCCGTGCCTCTTCGAGCCGCGCCTGGACGCGATCGTTGTCGTCATACGCTCGCCACAGCAGCACGCCGCTCGCGAGCAGCAACACGACGGCAACGCCCAGCACGACGAGCCCCGCTGGCGCGAGGCGCGGCCGGTTGCGAGCGAAGTCGATGTGAAGCGGCTCGCTCATTGCGCGTACTCCAGCAGACGGCACGCGAAGCTTGGGCGTGTCGTATCGCCTGCTTCGTTGCCTGCTTCGTTGCCTGCTTCGTTGCCTGCTTCGTCGCCCGTCTGATTGGCTGCGTCTGCAACGGATGACGCAAGCGCGGTCACGCTCGCAAAGCCTGCTTGCAGCGGCGCGTGATCGACATCGAAGCCGTACAGGCCGAGCGCGCAGTCCTGGCGTTTCGTCTTCGACCCTTCCGCGCAATGCTCGAACGCCTGCTCCGCGAGCGCGGCGATCCGCACGGGATCGTCTGCATCGCCATCGAAAAGACGCTGCGCGTCGTAGCCGATCCAGTGGCCCGCTTCGATCAGCACGGCCTGCATCAGCGCATCGGCTGCGAAGACGAGCATCGCGTTCGCACGAGGCATGCGGTTCAGCGTGCGATTGAGCATTTCCGGCAGGCACAGTTTCAGCGCCTCGACATCGACGCCCGCCGACGTACCCGTCTCGCGGATGCCGTCGACCAGCGTGCGCGGCAACGCGCTCGCGAACAGCGCGCGGCCGCCGCGCTGCACACAGGCGCGCACGACGATCGCTTCCGCGTCGACGCCATACGTATCGACGAAATGCGCGCGCGCGATCTCGTCGATGTCGCGCGTGCGCAGCGTGCGGAAGTCGCCGCGCAATATCGCGTGATTGCCCCAGAAATCGTCGAGCACGATGTGCGCGCGACGGTTTCGCGAAGGCGCCTGCTTTGCGGGCGGCGCGCCGTCATCGGATATCGGCGCGAGCGCTGCGCGCAAGGCGTCGAATACGCCGCTCTCGGTGAAGCGCTGTTCGTCGGGCATCAGCACGCTGCGCGGTGAACTCGCCGGCGCTGTCTTGCGAACACGCGTCCAGCGCAACGAACGCGACGCGCGCGGACTCACGGCAATCTCGCGCGTGCCGATGCCGACGTTGACGCTGCCGCCGTGCGAATCATTCGACCATGGTGACACGGTTGATCTCCTCGAGCGTCGTCTCGCCTTTCTGCACGAGCTTCACAGCCGCGCCGCGCAGCGTCTGCATGCCCTGACGGAATGCGGCTGCCTTGATCTGCGTGAGCGGCGCGCGCTCCGACAGCAGCTGGCGAAGTTCGTCGTCCATGCGCAGCGCCTCCGCGACGGCGCGGCGTCCGCGATAGCCGCTGCCACGGCACGCGGCGCATCCCGTGCCGCGCCGGAACAGATAGCCGCCCGCCGAATCGGGATCGATGCCCGAGCGCGCGAGCGTGTCGGCATCGACGGTATCTTCCGTCACGCAATCGGGGCAGCACTGCCGCAACAGCCGCTGCGCAATCACGCCGTTGAGCGCCGACACGAAGCTGTACGGATCGACGTCCATGTTCGTGAAGCGGCCGATCACGTCGAACACGTTGTTCGCGTGTACGGTCGTGAAGACCTGGTGGCCCGTCAACGCGGCTTGCACCGCGATCTGCGCTGTCTCGGGATCGCGGATTTCGCCGACCATGATCTTGTCGGGATCGTGCCGCAGAATCGAGCGAAGGCCGCGCGCAAAGGTCAGCCCTTTCGCCTCGTTGACGGGAATCTGCAGGATGTCCCCCAACTGGTATTCGACGGGGTCCTCGATGGTCACGATTTTTTCGAGGCCGTCGTTGATCTCCGTGAGGATCGCGTAGAGCGTCGTGGTCTTGCCGCTGCCCGTCGGCCCTGTGACGAGCAACATGCCGTAGGGCATCGCCGCGACGGTGCGCATGAAGCGCGTGTCGTCCTGCTGAAATCCCAGCGCTTCGAGCGTGAGCCCGCCCGATGCCTGCGAAAGCTGATAACGGTCCAGAATGCGCAGCACCGCGTCCTCGCCGAACTGGTTCGGCATGATCGACACGCGGAAGTCGATTTCGCGGCCCGCGTAGACGGCCTTGAAGCGCCCGTCCTGCGGCACGCGCCGCTCGGCGATATCGAGTTCGGAGATCACCTTCACGCGCGACAGCACCTGATCCGCGACGTCTCTCCCTTCGACGCGGCCGACCACCGTCAGCACGCCGTCGACGCGGCATTTGATCATCAGCCCGTTGGCGCGACATTCGAGGTGAATGTCGCTCGCCATCATCTTCAGCGCGTCGTAGATCGTCGAGTTGAGCAGGCGCACGACGGCGCTGTCGTCGCTGCTGATGCCTTGCAGCGTCAACGCGAGCGACGCGGAGTCGGCGGCATGCTGGCTCGTCTGGTCGAGCGCGAGCGAGTCCATCGCGCGCACGTCTTTCTCGCGCACCGCGAGCCACGCGGTGATATCGCCGACGCTCGCGAGCGCCCATCGATAAGGCACCGTGGGCCGCGCGCGCATGCGCTGCTCGATGCTGCCGCGCGTGCGCCGGTCGAGCGGATCGGCGATCACGAACAGCAGGCCCCGTGCCATTTCGGAATCGCCTGCGACGGGATCGCCTGCTGCGGAATCGCGAAAGCAGATGCACAGGCGCGTCGTCGCCTCGACGAACGGCACGATGTCGAAGTCCGGCTGCATGCCGTTCAGCGTTTGCATCGCGATGGGCTGCATGTGACATTGCGCGGCGAGTCGCGCGAGCACTTCGTCCGGGCTCGCCGATGTTTGCGACAGCAGGTCTTCGAGCGCGCGCAGGCCGGAACCGTGCCGTTCGGCGAGCACGCGCAAAGCGTTGCGCAGATCGACGCTGCCCGTGCCGTCGATTCCGTTCGCGATGCTCGCCGTGTCCATGACGTCCTCGCCTGCTATTGAACGCTCGACGCGATTTCGAAGATCGGCATGTACATCAGCACGACGATGCCGCCGATCACGACGCCGATGAAGATCATCATCGCGGGCTCGATCAACCGCGAGATCAGATCGATTGCGCGTGCAACCTGCGCCTCCTGAAACGCGGCGATCCGGTCGAGCACGGGGCCGAGGCCGCCCGTCTTCTCCGCGACGGTCAGGAGCCGATACGTGATCGCGTCGGCCAGCGACGCCTGCTGGAACGCGTCGGAAATCTTCGCGCCGTTGCGCACCTGATCGAGCGCGCGGCCGAGCGCCGCCTGATCGGAACGGCCGACGAGTCCTCTCGCGAGATCGAATGCACGCACGGCGGGAATGCCGCCGTCGACGAGCATCGCCGTCGTGCGAAAGAACTGCGACTGGCGAAACACGCGGAAGTACTGGCCGATGCCGGGCAACGCGAGCATGCGATCGGCGATCCAGTCTCGCGTGGACGGACGGCGCAGGACGATGGCGCCCGCGATCGTCAATACGGCAAGCGCGATCGCAAGCGTCTTGTCATGCGCGTGAACCAGGCTGCCCCACGCGATCAGCAGTTGCGAAAGAAGCGGTAGCTCGCGTCCGCTATGTTCGAGCAGCGTCGCGAAACGCGGCACGACGAAGCCCAGCAGAAAGAGCACGACAATAGCGCCCACCACCAGCAGCACCGTCGGATAGATCGCCGCCGACACCACGCGCGAGCGCAGCTCGTGCAGCATCGCGCTGTTGCGCGAATAGCGCGTGAGACTGTCGGCGAGACCGCCCGTCTGCTCGCTCGCCTTCACGCATGCGACGAGCACGACGGGAAACACGTCGCTCGCCTGTTCGAGCGCCGCCGACAACGACTGTCCTTCTTCGAGACGCCGCAGCAATCCGCGATAGACGCCCGCCGAGCTTTCGCGCCGCTCGTTGCTCGCGAGCGTGCGCAACGCATCGACGACACCCACGCCCGCCGACAGCAGCGCCGCGAGCTCGCGCGCGAACAGTTCGACGTTGAACTTGCCGCGCACGAGTGCCGGCGCGCGCATGCGCAACGGCGCGCCGCTGCGTTCGCCGCGCACCGACACGACTCTCAATCCTCGTGCGCGCGCGAGCGCCGCCGCAGCCGCCGTCGAATCGCTTTCGACGCGCACTGTCTGCACCGCCCCGCTCGTATCGAAGACTCGCAGCACGTACTTCACGTCGCTTCTCCTCGCATCGCCCTGCTCAGGTACGCCTCACCGGGATTACCAGGACATCACGTCCGAGTTCTCACCCGCGCCTCCCGGCTGGCCGTCCTTGCCATACGAATACAGGTCGTAGTCGCCGTGCTCGCCGGGCGCGCGGTACTGGTAGGGACGGTCCCACGGGTCGGGCGGCACGGCCTTCTGCAGATAGGGGCCGCTCCAGTGCGGCGCGTCCTGCGGCTTCGCCATCAGCGCCTGCAAGCCTTCTTCCGTGGTCGGATAGGCGCCCACATCGAGCCGGTATTGATCGAGCGCCTTGCCGAGCGATTCGATCTGCGCGCGCGCGATTTTCGTATTCGACTTGCCGATCTGCTCGAAATAACGCGGAGCGACGAGGCCCGCCAGAAGACCGATGATGACCATGACCACGAGAAGTTCGAGCAGCGTGAAGCCGCCCTCGCGCGCGGCCCGTGCGGCCTGTGCGGCCCGTGTCGCGTTTCGTGCATGCGCAGCGCCGGGTTTGCCGCATGGGGACATGAACCGGATGTCGCTCACGTTGTTGTCCTCCCTATGACTGCCGCGCTCGCGCGGCCAGGACGCCTGAGTGCATTCTTGTTCACGTCCGCATGCGCGCTAAGTAGGGAGACTCGTGCAAACGGATGGGTAAAGACCCTCCAGTTTTTCGCAGCTCAAATGAAGTAGTTCAACCCATTGCCCGCTTCTTCGGGCAGCGCGAGCACGCCGAGTTCGAACGCCACGCGCACGAGTCCCGTCGCATTCGATACGCCGAGCTTGCGCATCAGGCTCGCGCGATGTTTCTCGATGGTCTTGGGGCTCAGGCGCAGCTGCTCGCCCACTTCGCGATTGGTGCAGCCTTCCGCGACGAGGCGCAGCACGGTGCGCTCGCGGCAGGTCAGCGCGCTCCAGGTCTGCGCGTGCTGCACGTTCGACGCGACGCCGCGCGGCTCGCCGTGCCGCGCGCCGTATTCGTCGAGGGTCGCGTTGGGCAGGCCGAGCATGACGACGCGCATCGCTTCGACGAGCTCGTCGAACGATGTGTCCTTGAGCACATAGCCGTCGACGCCCGCCGCCAGCGCTTCGCGCATGTGCATGTCGCTCGCGTGGATGGTCAGCGCGATGATCCGTATCTGCGGCGCCTGCCGCTTGATCTGCGAGATCGCTTCGACGCCGCTCCTGCCGGGCATCGACAGATCCATCAGGATCAGATCGGGGAGCAGCGACATGGCGAGACTGCACGCCTCGACGCCGTCCCTCGCCTCGCCGGCGACGCTGTATTGCGGCAGCGCGCGGACCATCGAGCACAGTCCGCCGCGCAGCAGCGGCTGGTCTTCGGCAATCAGCACACGGTGGATCTTCTCCACGTTGCACCTCCGAACGGCGGGTTCACGATCCGTTGCTGCCGACGACCTCGTGATACGCGCTCAACAGCTCATCGGGTGTCGCAAGGCCGTCGAGCCGCAGCCATGGCTTGCCCGGCGCGGCGCGGAAAAATGCAACGGCTGTGTGGTTCATCTTGTCGCCGCGATAGACGTTGAACGCGCGCTGTGCCGCGATGCTCGCTTCCACCGTGCCCGTGTAGTACTGCCATTGCGGACCCGCGCCGAAGCGCTCCGCGTAGGCCTTCAGCCGTGCGGGCGTGTCCTCTTCGGGATCGATGGAGATCGACACGATGTGGACCTTGTCGCGCTCGCTGCCCAGTTCGCTCTGCAATTGCTCCAGGGTCTGGCTGATCATCGGGCAGATCGTCGTGCATGACGTGTAGATGAAAGTCAGCACGACGGGGCGGCCGTCGTTCAGTTCGTCGACGAGCGACACGGCCTTGCCGTCGTCGCGCACGAGCGTCACGGGCGGCAGCGCGTAGTCGGCCGTCGTGCGCGTCGTGCCGGGCGCCATGTCGTGATGATGCGCGTGCATCTCGTGTTCGCCCGTCATCGAGTGAAGCTTGTCTTTCGACTGGTCGTCGTGAGTGGGCAACGCGTCGGCGGGCGCCGTTGCGTCGTGCGCGGCGGGCATCGGCATGTCGTCCATCGGCATGTCGGCGGGCATCGCGTGAGCGGGGGCCGCGGCTTCTTCCGTCGCGGTGTCCTGTGCTTTCATGCCTGCCGACGCCGCCTCTTTCATCACCCGCTCTTTTGCCGTCATGCCTTCCATTGCGGCATTTTTCGACGCGCTGTCCTGCACCGTGTTCTCGCGTCTGTTTGCGACGGCATTTGCGACGGCATCGTCGGCCTTGTCCTCGTCCATGTTCATCGAGGCGTCGTGATGTTGTGCCTCCATCTGCGCGTCGGCCGTGGGTGTCTGTTGCGCGTCGGCGCTCACCGCGGCTTGCGCGGCCAGTCCCGCGCCCGTCAGGACGAGCGCGCCGATTACGAGCGTGTGGGTGTTCATCGCAACCTCCTCTTCACGAAGCAACGGGCTGCGAACCAGGGCCCGGCGCGCAATTCGCCCTTGCTCGTTCAGTCTCGTCAAACGGATCGGCAGCGTCATTGGATGAAGCTACCCAAAGCACGGTAGGGGACTTCCACCTGCGGGATGACCCGCCGCGCGAGGTACGGTATTCCCCGTACGTATCGCAGCACCTGACCCGTTGCGGCGCGTGCGGCTCGCAGCCTACAATCCCCGAGCGGCTTCAGAGTTTTTCGGGTCAACGAGCCGGGAGCGCCCATGGATGCCATTACGCCGCCTGAACCGCCCGTGAGGCTGCGCGATCTGATCGACGCGATGCGCAAGCTGGGCAAGGCCATGCGCGACACGGAGCCGCAAGCGGCTCACGTCAGCGATGCGCGCGGTGCGGCGCTCGCCGTGACGACATCGGGCGGCGCGATCGTCAGCATGAATCGCAGCGCGGCGGCGCTGCTCGGCTACTCGGGCGCCGAACTCGCCGGCAAGCGCCTCGCTGACATCGCGCACGACGAGGACCGCGCGGACGTCGAAGAGCAGCTATACGCCGTCGATGCAAACGAGCGCCTCGGCTCAACTCGCTCATTCCGTTCGTTCGACGTGACGCTTGCAGGCCGAACCGGCCATCGCATGCCCTTGCATGTGTATCAGCAGACGTTTGCCTCCGGCGATGCCGATGCGCCGCTGCGTCTGCTGCTGTTCGTCGAGCCGCTGCCCGCATATGGCGAAACGACGCCGCATGAAGCGGCACAGAAGGATGCATACAGCCGGTCGATCTGGCTCACGCGCGGCCAGCAGCGCGAACGCGAACGCCTTGCCGCCGAGCTTCACGACGGCATGGGCCAGGCGCTGACGCTGATCAAGCTGATGGTCGAAGATGCGCGCATGCGTCTGCGGCGCGGCCAGGCCGACGATGCCGCGCATCTGCTCGATTCAGCAGTGCTGCAGATACGCGACACGATCGGCGAAATGCGGCAGATATGCGGCGAACTGCGGCCGCTCGCACTAGAGCGCCTGGGGCTGCCCGCTGCGCTGAGCACGCTTTGCCGGCGCGTCGAGCAAAGCGTCGAGACATTGCGCGTCGTGCTGTCGTGCAATGTCGAGGACAGTGCAATCCCCGAGCATCTGAAGGCGGATATCTTCCGCATCGTTCAGGAAGCGCTCAACAACATCGTCAAGCATGCCGCCGCATCGGAGATCCGCATCGAATTGCAGCGCGACGCCGCGCATCTGCTTCTGTCGATACGCGACGACGGCGCAGGCTACGACGCACATCCGCTTCGCGCTGACGACGCCAGTTCGAATGGGCTCGGCCTGATCGGCATGCAGCATCGCGTGGAAGCGCAAGGCGGCGCATTCACGATGAGCGCGTGCGATGACGGCGGCACCGAAGTGTCCGCGCGCTGGCGTGTTTAGCGCTGCGTTTTCAGTTGCTTCTGCTTCAGTTGCTTCTGCTTCAGTTGCTTCTGCTTCAGTTGCTTCTGCTTCAGTTGCTTCTGCTTCAGTTGCTTCTGCAAGCGTTGCCCGCAGCGTTGCTCGACGTGCGGCAAGCGGACAGCACTAGCCCGCCGCCGTGCCGCTCAGGCGCGGCATCGCGCCGTTTTGCGCATCGCCCGTTTCGTCGTCGGCTTGCGCGCCGGCAACGGGCAGGCGATACAACTTGTCTTCCGTTTCCGGCTCCGCGCATTTCGAGGCGAGCGACGTCAGCAGTCCCATGCTGATCGCCGCGAGCACCAGTTCCGTGACGTTCTCGATAGCGAGTTTGTGCATCACGCTCGCGCGGTACTTCTCGATCGTCTTCGGACTCAGATTCAGATACTGGCCCACCTGCCTGTTGGTCCGCCCTTCCGCAATCAGCTTCAACACGCTGCGCTCGCGCGCCGTCAACAGGTCCCACGCTTTCTTCGGCGACGCGATCTCGCGCCCCGTCACGAACGAGTCGACCATGAAGCCATAGACGTCGGCGCTCAAATGCTTCTTGCCGTGCATCACGGTACGCATCGCGAAGAGCAATTCATCGAAAGACACGTCCTTCAGCACGTATCCGTCGACACCCGCGCGCAACGCTTCGCGCACGTACTCTTCGCTCTGATGCACCGTCAACGCGATGATGCGCACGAGCGGCGAGCGCCGTTTGATGGCCGCCGTCGCGTCGATGCCGTTCATGCCGCGCATCGACAGATCCATCAGGATCAGGTCGGGCGCAAGCGTCATGGCGAGCTGACACGCTTCCTTCCCGTCGCGCGCTTCGCCGATCACTTCGTATTCGCCCTGCGCCGATAGCATCGAACGCAGTCCATTACGCAGCAGGTCGTGATCCTCTGCAATGATCACCCGATGTTTGATATTCACGTTCGGCTCCTCGTTTCCGAAGTGTGCGGGCTTGAGCAGCGAGCACAAAATTCTTCTTCTTTCTATTGTTACTTTCTTTAGCATTACGCATATATTTCGCTTACCTGACAACGCGTGCCCAAGCTCAGTCCTGGCCCGCGTTTGGCCAAGAAACAGCAAGCTTCTTGCCAACTTCGCGCGGCCAGTCCGGGTGTCAGCCTGTTTAAGAAACGTCAAGTTCCGGTAAAAATTGCGCCCGAAAACGTTTCATTTCTGATTCGTTCCTGTCGAATTCACCGCTCCGTAATAAGCGACGAAAAGAGAGAACCGACGCCAAAGCGCGGGTCGCCTGGCAGATTCCACCCACGCCGGTTCGAGCCGCCTGATTTGCTTTCCATGCTTGCATCCACCCGCCGATACGCAGCCAAAGCACGCGTTCCGTCAAACCTGGCCCACCTGTAACGTTTCTGTACAGTGGGTGAAAGCCCTCCGCTTGCGCGCCCGAAAACGGGGGACTCGCCCCATTGCTGCCCGCTGGACCGCACAACACAATCAGAGCACCAGCGGAGAACGATCATGCGCGGGCATGCAGCGACACGACCAGCTCATCCGGCGTCCGCGCCATCCGTCGTACTCGCGGTTGTGTTCTTCGCGCTCGCGCAGCATGCGAATGCCGACATCTTCGGCAAGGTCGACAAAACCGGGGCCGTCGTGCTGACGGATACGCCCGGCAAGGCAGGCATGTCGCTGATCGTCGCCGCGCCTGCATCCGCGAGCCGTGCGAAAGAGCGGGGCAATACGCCATCCGCTCGCGTCGACAATGCACAGTTCGAAATGGTGATCGCCGAGGCCAGCGAGACCTTTCACGTGCAGCCCGAACTGTTGCGCGCGGTGATCGACGTGGAATCGCGCTACAACCCGCGCGCCGTTTCCGATAAAGGTGCGTTGGGCCTCATGCAGCTGATGCCCGATACCGCGCGCCGCTTCTCCGATGGCGACATGTTCAACCCGCGCGACAACGTGCTCGCGGGCGCACGCTATCTGCGCTTCCTGCTCGATCTGTTCAAGGACGACATGGAGCTGGCGCTCGCCGCGTACAACGCCGGAGAAAACGCGGTGATACGCGCCGGTTATCGGATTCCGTTGATTCCCGAAACGCGCGCCTACGTGCCGCGCGTGCTCGAAAAATACCGGCGGATGCTGCCCGCCAGCAGTTGATCGCAAACCGCAACGGCGGCATGCAACGCGACACAGCTATGGCACGATCCAGTCGCTATCCGCGACGACACGCAGCGGGCCGGCTTGCGCAAAGCGCACGATATAGCCGCCCTTCGACGCGAAGCGCTGGCCAGGTGCGAGCGTCAGGCGCGGATAGTAGCCGGTGAGAATGCGATGCTCCAGCATGTCGTCGATGCGCTCGACGAGATAGTCCCGCACGAACGCATCGACCATATGGCTCAACGTTTCCGCGAGCAGCCCGCACGCGAGATAGGTGTCCGCCTGCACGCGTTCATCGACGACGGGAATGTGCCGTATCGCGAACCAGCCGAATGCATAGTCGACACGCACACGCCGGCCTTGCGGCAGATCGACGGGATACGCGACACGCACGCTGTCTCGCCAGCGCGAAGGCAACGGCGCGCGGTCCAGACCGCCCATCAGGCCGGACAGATACACGGCCGTCGAAGCGGGCGGCGCATCGCCGAGCGCGGCGATGTCGGGTGGCCTGAGCCATAGCACGAGCGCGTCCGCATGCGCCGCGCCGTGCAGCGCCGTCGTGACGCGCGCGTTGGCAGATAGCGCGCGATTCTCGACGGCCACGCCCTGCTTCCTGAGATCCGCCGCGAGCGCCTGGGCCGCCGCCTCGCCGCTGTCGCCCGCCCGATAGATCTGGAGCACTGTCTTGACGGGACGCCCGGATGCGGAGCCCGTCGGCTCGCGCATCCCCTTCGCGATCAGTTCCGCTTCGAGCAGCACGCCGCGCGAGAAATACATCGAGTAGAAATCGTGCTCGCTTTCGACGGGCACTTCGACATTCGGAAACAGACACGGCACCTGTTCCCGCTCGCAGAAGTCGTGAACGGGCGCCCAGTTCCTGCCGCCCAGGCCCGACAGCACGGCGAACACCGGCTGCCGCGCGAGATGCTCGCGCAACTGCGCCTGCCATGTGTCCGGCGCGCCATGCAGTTCCCACACGTGCAGTTCCCAGCGTCGGTTGACCATGAACATCATCTTGCGCGACGAACGCAACGCAGGTGTCGCGCCCAGCGGCGCCGCGTTCTTGTCGGCGAAATAGTGTTCGAGGACATCGAGCATTCCGCGACGCTTCACAGGATCGGCGTCGGGCGTGACGATCGTCGCGAAGTGCAGCACGGTGTCCGTCACACCGGGCGCTCTGCGTCTGTCGAGCGTCTTCAGGTAATCGATCAGCGCATGCATGTCCGCGTCATTGAGCGCGAATTGCGGCATCAGATAACCGAGCGGCTTGCCTTCGGAATCGATGCCCTCGCGGATCGCGCGCGCGAGCGTCGCTTCCGTATAGGGCTCGCGGCTGGTGCGCATGCCGTCGATGAACGGTATCGTCAGTTCGTCCGGGCTCTGCGCAGGCGGATGAAACAGATACTGCGCGGCGATCGGCGGGATCGTCGTGTTGCCTTCCTTCGAGCCGAGCCCGCTGCGCCGATGGCAGTTCACGCACGCCGCCGTCGCGCCCCGCATCGCGACTTGCCCCTGATGCGTCGCCTCGACGGGTTGGCCATCGCCGGCGATGCCGTCACGAAAGATCGCCTCGCCGACGTCGACGGGCGGCGCGCTTCGAGCGTGATGCGCGCACATCAGCAGGCCGGCGGCGAGCGCGATCGATAGCAGTAAATGCAGCAGGCGCAACAGGCGCAGCGCGCGCAGCGGCAACGCATCCGCCCTCGCGAAGAGACCGCTCGCCATGGCTAAGGCACGGGACGCAGCGCCGGCATGCCGCTCACGCCCACGGCCACCGATGCGCGCCGCCCCGGCAACGCGGGCTTGATGAACATCGCGTCTTCGAGCGGCGGATTCACCGAGATCCGCTCTAGCACGAGCCTGTCTTTTTTCGCCGCGCCCGTCACGCCGCTTTCGATCACGAACGGCACCTGCAAGCCGTCCACTACGCGATAGTCGCGATACGTCACTTCGATCGTGACGGGCGTGCGCGACAGGCCCGGTGCTTCGCGATCGTATTTGATGTCGAGAAACGATGCGGCATCGACCCACACATGCCGATGCGCGCCCGAAGGCAAGGTCACGGCAAGCCGATAAGCGTTCTTCCCTTCGACGGCATCCATGCCGTCGAGCGCCACCGCAATGCCCTTCGCCGTGTGATCGAGCAACGGCCCGTCGATCACCTGTTCGTCGCGCGCGTAGCGGATCTCCGCTGGCGTATAAGGCTGCACGTCCGGCGCGCCGCCCGACGACGGCCGTATCTTCCAGCCTTCCTTGCCGTCGAATATGCGCACGATCCGCTGGCTCATCGCCGTGATCTCGAAGCGCGTGCTGTTCGGCCGCCGCAGCGCCAGCATGAACGGCGCGTTCGGATTCGGCGCATTGGCGCTTTCGACATGTCCCATCCAGATCATCGTGCGGACCTTGCGCCAGGCTTCGTCGCCGCCGCGCGCGGCCGCGTTCTTAGCGATGATCTCGTCGACCGTGAGCGGCAGTTCGGCGGCGGGCATCTGCGCCCATGCGAGCGCGGACACACAGCCCGCCAGCAGCCATGGCGTGAAGCGTTTCATGATCGTGCCCCCTCGAACGCGCGACATCATCTGCCCGCGACCTTCGCAGGCGCGGACTGCGGTTGCGCGGGCAACTGCGGCTTCGCGAAGAGCGCATCGTCGGCGGGCTGGTTCACGGTGACACGCTCGATCGTCATCTGATGCTTCTGCTTCACGCCCGTCACCTGCGTCTCCAGCAGATGCGGCACCATCAGTCCGTTATCGCGACGGTAGTCGCGGTAGTAGACGGCAACGGCATGCATCCGGCCGTCGAGCTTGCGCGGATCGCCATCGATCTTCAGTTCGAGATAGCTCGACGCGTCGATCCACACGTGCCGTTGCGCATGATCCTTCGTCGTCAGCAGAAGCTTGTATGCACGGTGCCCTTCGACCGTTTCCATGCCCTGCAACGCGACCTGGCTGCCCTTCGCTGCATAGTCGATCAACGGGCCGTCGAGGTCCGCCGTCTCCGCCGCCGATTTCGCTTCAGCCGCCGAATACGGCTCGGCGACATTGCGGCCGAGGAACGGCCGCACCTTCCAGCCCTGCATCCCGTCGTAGACCTGGAACGCGATCTGGTTGTCGAAGTTCAGCTCGAAGCGGCTCTTGTGAGGCCGCTTCATCGTCATGACGAACGGCAGCTTGACGGGCTTCTTGCCGCCGACGTCGATCTGTCCGCTCATCGTCATTGTGCTGACCGCGCGCCACGCCTGCAATCCGCCGCGCGCGGCCACGTTGCGCTCGACGACCTGCGCCGCGCTCATGCCGCCGCCACCCGCCGCCAGCGCAACGTGCGAGATCGCGCTCGCCGCTATCGCGCCCGTCGTGCAAACCGCCATCAGAATGCCCCGAGTCATGTCGATCTCCTCAATGTCGTGCCGCATGTGCAACGTGCGTGCGCTATTCGACGACCAGCCCGTCTATATGAAACGAGCCGATCAGCACGTGGACGCGGTCCCCCGCTTTAACCACATTGCCCTTGTTCGAAAACACCATCCAGTATTCCTGGCCGACCTCGAGCGTGCCCGTCTGACGCAACTGGCCGATGTTGTCCATCACGGGCACTTCGAGCAGCACATGATTGGCCTCGCCGTACAGATAAGGCGTCGTGCCCTTGTCGCCGAGCAGCTTCGCGAGCGCCGGGTCCGTCACGCGATAGCTGAAGCGCAGCAGATTGCCCGACGCCGTGCGCCGCACGCTCATGTTGTCGATCCCGCGCACCGATTGATAGAAAGCGCGCGCGTGACCCGGCAGCTTCATCGGCACGTACTTCGACGCGTGCGAAGCGTGCTGGCCGCCGCCATGCATCGCGACGGGCTGCACCCGCTGCGGCGCCGCCTGTACCGGCTGCGTCTGCTGCGCCGCCGCCGGCATCGCCGGCAATGCGGCACAGCAGAGGCACGCGGCCGCGGCCGTTCTCGCCGCGCGTCTCATTGCACGACTCCCGTGGTCGCGTTCGCCTGCGGACCGCCCGTTCCCGCCGCGCCGCTACCCAGGACCTGGTTGAGCAGGTCGAGCAGCGCGCCCGGCGCGAACGGCAGGTTGCCGCCGGCAAAGAGCCCCGTGCGCGGCAGCTCCACCGCGCCGATGTCGTAGCCGCCGCTCTGCGGACGCTGGGTGCCGAAGAAGTCGTGATTCGGCGCACCGGCGTTCGTGCCCGCGTTGACGGCGGGCGACCCCGTCTTGATCGAGTAGTTGCCGAGCGGCACGCCATAGCCCGTGCTGCCCGAACCCAGCGTCATGTTGAAGAGCGACAGCGGCCCGTATGACATGTTGATCCACTGGTTGCCTTCATCCGGCGTCGCCGACGGCAGCAGGCCGAACAGCGGATTGGGCAGCACGGTGTCGGCAATGCCGGGCGGCACCGCGAAGCCGTTGCCTCCGCCTTCGGGCGGCACGCGCGCGCCGTTGCAGTACATGCTCACGACGTTCGGGTCCGCTCCGCTGTTGTGCGCGTTCGGATAGTCGCTTGCGTCCGTGAGGATCGAATACTGCGGCGTGAGCGTCATACCCGACGAGTGATCCGCCGGCTTCGTATCGCCATAGGTCCCGATATCCCAGTACACGGCATTCGGATCGCAGTAGCCGGTCTGATGTCCCGCCTGGTTCAGCGTCGGGTTCAGCGTGACGGTGTTCTGCAAGCCCGGGATGTTCGGATTCAGCCCGCCCACGGTGATGTAGAACGTGCGGTTCCTCCAGAACACGTCGTTGTTCAGCACAGGGAACGAGAAGTGGCTGCAGTCCTGCCCGGCCGGACAGCCCGCGTTGCCCGCCGAGAACGCCGTCAGGAAGTTCTGCGTGTGCTTCGCGGTTTCGAGGCCGGACGGCTGCATCGTCGACGTGGTGATCGGGCTGCACGTCGTTTCCGAGCCGACCGTCGTGCAGTTCGGCGGCGGGATGTTCGCCTGCGAAGCCAGCGCCGTGTTGAACAGCACGCCGGCGGAAGCCGTCGAGTCGTTCGACATCACCGTGTTGTTGATGAAGTTCACCCGCACGGCGTCCTGCACCGACACGCCGCCGCCCGACCAGCCCGCCACGTTGTTCGCGATGATGTTGTTGATCACGTTCACCTCGTACCAGCGGTTGCGGTTGCGCGGGCTGCGCTGCACGTCCGTGCCGTTGATGCTCTGCAGCCGCAGGCCGCCGCCCTTGCCGCTTTCGGCCGTGTTGCCGACGATCAGGTTGCCGTCGATCACGAGCCCCGGCCCGACGCCGTCCGAGAGCTGCGGCGCGCAGTCGATATCGACGGGGTTGTTCTCGCAGAACGTGCCGTCGGGCGGCACGCCCTGAGCGATCACGCCGCCGCCGTAAGTCGGCAGTGTCGGGTTGTTGCTCTGGTTGAACAGGATCCAGTTATGCGACAGGTCGCCGTTGTAGCTGAAGCCGAAGTGCGCGACACCGCCGCCGTCGCCGCTGCTCATGTTGCCGCAGACCCAGTTGTAGTTGAAGTGATAGTTGTCCGCGCCCGAGCAGAACGTGACGCCCGCAGCAGACGAAGGCGTCGTCGAGTTGATCTCGTCGCCATACGATGCATTCGACGTCACCGAGTTGTGGTGGACGTTGACATGCGTGTTGTACGCGAACGGCTCCTGCGTGAAGCCATCGTTGGCGATCGTGCCGTCGGGCACCTCGACCTGGCCGATCGTGATCCCGCCCGTCAGCGTGCCCGCATTGCTGAAGACACGGTTGTTCGACACCTCCGTATAGTGGTTCCAGCCGTGCAGGAAGATGCCGCCGCCGCCCTGCGAGCTGTTCGTGAACGTGATGCCGTCCACACGCGACGGATTGCACAGGAAGTTGCTCGAATACGTGTTGCAATCCGTGTTGCTGGCCGTGAGCGGCACGCAGACGCCGTTCGCCGTGCAGTTCGGATCGGGCTGCAGCTGGCCGCCGACGCGCACGTCGCGCACGCCCTTCGCGAGCACGGTGATGCCCGCGCCTTCGTACGCGCCCATCAGCGTCGGCTCCATCAGCAGCTCGCCGAGATTGCCGTTGAGCGTGTTGTCCCAGCCGACCGTCGGCTCGAGCGGAATCGCATCGACCTGGCGTCGCATCGCAGTCGAGCACGCGTACGTTCCCGACGGATCATACGGATTGCTCGACGTGATCGGGCTGCCGTTGAGCGCGACGCCGAACAGGCAGTCGACCTGTCTGCGCCACGGATCGACCTTGCCCGACGGATGCGTGTTCGCGTTCACGACCACGCTGGGCGCGCCCACGCCTTGCAGGCGCACCGGCTTCCACATCAGCAGCATCTCGTTGTAGTTGCCTGGACCGACGATGATGAGATCGCCCGGCGTCGCCTTGTCGATGGCCATCTGCAACGCGTTGCTGGTACCGTTCTCGCCGCCGACGTAGGTCGGCGCCTTGCCGCCGATCGTCACCGTCACGGTATCGATCGACTTCTTGCCGTTGCCCGACGTGATGACCAGTTCGCCGCAGCGCGTCTGCGTGTTGATGCCGCGCTGCTGGATCGTGCAGCTCGACTGGTTCGCCGACAGCGACGGCACCCTGACGACGATCTGCGTATCCGACCACGAAGCCACCGGCGCATTCACGCCGCCGATCGTCACCGACCCGGAGCCCTGCTGCGCGCCGAAGCCATAGTGCCGCGTGACGAACTTCTGGTTGTACGGCGCCGTGGTGGCAGCGGGACCGCCATACGCGTGGTTCAGCACCTGCTGGTCGCCGAGCGCCTTGATCGTCAGCGTATGGTTGGCCGCGCTCACCCACGGACCCGCGCCGCCGTTGCTCGTGTCACCCGTCACCGACGAGATCGCGGGCGTCGCATCCGGGTACGCGCAATCGGGCGGGTTGTAGCCGTCCGCGAACGCGGACACGGGCACGACGGGCGTATCCATGTATTGCGTCTGTCCCGGCATGAACGGTATCTCGTAGCAGAACTGGCTGTACGCGGGGTTGAACAGCGGATCGCGGATCGTCTGCCCCGGATGCGCGGGGTCCGGCATGTCGGGATCGTTCATGCAGGCGACCATCATCGTCGGCGCGTAGCCCGTCGGGTTCGGCGGATTCACTTCCCACGTCGAGTAGTTCATCCCGTTGAAGATGCCCCACTGGTCCGAATACACGCGGCTCACTTCGTTGCCCGCGAAGTCCTTCAGCGACACGGGCACGTTCGGCACCGCGAACTTCTCGCCGAACTGCGGCGAGTACGGATCGAACTCCGACGAGAAGTCGTCGAGCATGAAGCCCGTGTAGTGCGCGGCCACGTGCGTCGAGCTGAACACCCAGAACTTCGCGAGCACCGACATCTGGTTCGTCAGCACGACTTCCTTGCGGTCGCACAGGTGCCGCGATGCGCCCGCGAACGGCGCGACTTCCTGCGAGCCGGGGAACAGGCTGATGAAATCCGGCACGACGCGCAGCGCGCCGACGCACGGCCAGAACGTCTCGACGCTGCCCGTGTCGCCTTCGTGACGCGGCGACGAGCCGAGATCGGTGGTCGGGTTCTGCGGGTTGTTGCGGTTGTACGCCGAGTTCACGGCCGCCTGGTCGGGCAGGATGAAGATGTTGCCCAGCCCGCCGAACTGCTGCGTGACGGGCGCGATGTAGTTGTCGCCGATCAGGATGTTCTTGTCTTCCTCCTTCACGAGCTCATAGCCCGGCGGAACGATGATCTCGACCACATACTTGCCCGGAGGCAGCATGAACGAGCCATCGGCCTGCTTGCTGCAGATCGTGCAGTTCGAGCCCGTCGGCGTGCCTTTCGACACGTCGCGTCCCGTCACGCTCGGGAACTGGTACATCCCGTCATACGGCGCGGGCTGCAACTGGTTGAACGCATGCATGCCGTCGTAGCACTTGAACTGCGAATGCGCAGGCAGCGGGCGCTTTTGCGGATCGAGCCATTGCGGGCTGTCCGTCAGCGTGAAGAAGAACGGATCGGTGGTTTCCTGGCCCGGGCAGTTCATGTTCGGCCTGCCGTCCGAACGGAAGCCCTGTGCCCAGTCGTCCCAGCTGCTCGTCTTCGTCGTGTCGACCAGCGTCAGGCTCTGCGTGCCGTCGGGCGCCGTGCCCTCCGCGTACAGATTGACGGTCACGTTCGGCACGTTGGGCGTCCAGCTCGTATGCAGCAGCAGCGCGGGATCGTCGAACGGACGCGTCGACGCGTAGATCACTTCGCCATGAATGCCGCCGTTCTCGTTCTCGCCGAACGGCGCCTTACCGAACTCGATGAACGAGTTCTGGCCCGAGAAGCCCTGCCAGCCCATCGTCGTGACCCACGGCGGATCGATGCGGCCCGTCGACGGGCTCGTGCCCGAGCGGTCGTTGCAGTCCGCGTCGTTGCAGTAGATCGCGCCAGGCACGCGCAGGTCGGACGGCAGATGCGACGTCGACGATTCCTGCGTGTTCGCGAAGTTCGCCGCAATCGACGAGCTGCCGCCGCCAGGCGTGCCGTCGGGCGGTCCGCCCGAGTCGTAGACGACATGCACGCCCGTCTGCTTGTAGCGCGTCGTGTCGGCCTCGGCGACGTACCAGTTGAAGAGCGGGAACACTTCGTTGAACGACGCGTAGCCGTTCAGGTCCGTGTTGTTGAAGTTCGAATAGCTGCCGTCGCGGAAGCGGATGTTGGTCGGCACGAGCGCGAGGCCGGGCTCGCTGTCCTGCGAAACGCCATCGCCGTTCGTATCGATGAAGGTGCGCGTATAGAGGTTCGTATGCCATTGCAGCACGGGCAGGTCGCCGACGTTCTGCACCTGTCCGCCCTTCAGTTGCACGGCAGTCGCGAGACCGTCGACGATCTGGTCGTTCCACTGGTCGAACACGGTGATGCGGAACAGACCGTCCGGCAGGCCGTTGATGCTGAACGTGCCGTCCGCGTTGCACTTCGTGAACGCGACGTCTTCGAGATCGGGATCGCCGACGCTCACATAGCACTGCGTGAAGCCCAGCGAATCGCGCGAGCCGCTGCTGTAGAGGTTTTCGTTGGGCGGACGGCTGTAGTGCAGATTCGTGATCTTGCCCTTGATGCCGTTGTTGCACGCCACGCCGTTGCAGATACCCGGCAGCCGCGCGTTGATGATCTTCGGATTCGCAAAGCCGATCGTCACGTGGAAGCCCGCCGGTCCGAACTCCTGGAAGTACGCGGGGCCGCCCACCTTGATGAACGCGTCATGCGCCTTCTGGCCGTCGAGCGTATTGGTCTGCAGCCACTCCTCGCCTTTCGCGATGCGATCGGCAGCCGGCGTCGCGACGACGCCATAGCGTCCCGGCATCAGGTTCGCGATGATCGCCTGGCCCACGAGCGGCGACATCGTCTTGCCGTCCGATTCGAACTTCGGGCAAGTCGGGATCATGCCGACGAGACCGTCGCTCGCGGCCTTCGTGATCGGGCAGGCGTCGAGGCCCGTGCTCGGATCGATCGTGCCTTGCAGCGAATTCGACAGCGGCATGTTGAACATGTCGTAGGTCATCTGGCCCGTCGAATCGCCCGTGCCGCCCGCGTCGTCGAAGAGCTTGATTTCGAAGCCGCCGAGGCCTGGCTCGCGCGCGGTGCCGAATGCGTCGGTGCCGCCGCTCACGTCGACTTCGCCGTTCACGGGCGCATCGTCTTCGAACACGAACACGGAAATCTTCGCGGTCTGCAACGGCGTCTGCTGCAACAGCACGTTGACGGCATGCTGCGCGGGCGCGATCTGCGCGCCGCCCATTGCGTGTCCGCAGGTGCCCGTGCCGGGCGCGAAGTCCGGGCCGCCCGGACCCGACGGACAATCCTTCGCGATATCGAAGGGCCGCTGCGGGCCGTCGGTATTCTTCGGATCGACGGGCTGCGGCGCGCCCGCGCCAGCCGTGAACGTGTTGCCGGCGTCGCCTGGCAGGATCGACAGGTAGTAGTGTTTCGTCGGATCGAGCGCGACCTGCGATGGATCGACAGGCGTCTGCTGGGCGGCATCCGTGCGGCACACGCCGTTGCCGACGTCGCACACGGCGGCCTTGTGCTGGTTGTCCTCCGGATCGAGCACGGTCTGCCCCGACTCGCACGACACCGCGCCGACGCATCCCGCCGCGACGACGGGCATATAGCTCGTGTGGAAGCTCGTGCCGAGGCTCGGCACGGGCAGCGGCGGGCATGACGCGGGCCGCGTCGTCGACGAGTTCACCTGGCAGGCGGGATCGATCTGGAACGTGCGGTCTTCCTCGATGATCCAGCGGTAGTCGTTGATCGGCGTGCCCACCTTCGCGTCCTTGACCGCGACGACGAGACCACTGCCGCCCCTGAAGGTCACGGTGACGGTCGCCGCGTTTGTGCTCGCCGTTTTCTGCGAATTGACGGCGTTGTAGTGGAACGTGACCGTCGCCGTCGCATTGCCGACGGGTGGCGAATTGGGCGCGACGTTGAACGAGCCGTCCTTGTTCAGCGTCACCGTGCCGCCCGTCACGCCACCGGCGATGGCCGCCGTGAGCGGCAGCCCCGACGGATCGTGGTCGTTGCCAAGCACGCCCGGCGCGCCGACATGCAGCTGCGACGCGATATTGCTGCTGAACGCGTCATCCGATGCGGTGGGCGGGCCCGACTGGCAGCTCTGGCTCCCTGAGCACGCGTTGAGCATCACGGTGGCCGTCAATGCGGGGTTGCCGTTGGCCTGATAGACGAAGCTGTCCGATGTCGTGTTCGTGTTCGGCACATAGGTGAACGTGCCGTTGGGATTCAGCGTCAGCGTGCCGCCCGCCGGCTGCGTCTTGATCTGCACGCCGTAGACGCCCACGTCGTTTGCGATCAGGCCCTTGCCGGGGTCGGAGACGGTCAGCGTATTGCCCGCAACGAGATAGTACGAATCCGGGTTCGCCTTCGCGTTCGCATTGCCCGCCGCCGAGGTCGGCACCGCGCCGCCGTTTACGCTGATATAGCCCTGCATGCCGCCGTCGCGCTGATTGTTGGTCGACAGGCTCAGCTGCCGGTCGAATACAGGCAGCGCCAGCGCGCCCGTCGCGGGCGAGTTCATCATGATGTCGTAGGTCTTGCCGGCGGGCATGAACACCGCGCTCTGCACGCGTGCGTTGCCCGGCAGCACGTTGCCGTCTTCCGCGATGAGCGAGAAGCCGGACGCGGGCGGCGTGCCCGTTTGCGCGCCGACGACGGACGGCACGTGCATGCGCAGGCCCGCGTTCACGAAGCGCAGCAGGATCTGGCCTGTCGTCGTGCTGGTCGATGCGGGCGCCGTGACGGGAAACGCGGAGCCGTTGGCATTCGACCGGTCGAACGCGACGCCGTTGATCAGGTAGTAGCGCGGATCGTAGTTCACGGCAGGCGGATAGCACGTGCCGTAAGTCGACGACGCGGGATTGCCGCAGCCGCCCGACAGCCCGGACCACACGCGCGTCTCGCTGAAGCCCGGCGTGGCGACGGCCGTCGCCACGGCCTGGTTCTGCACGGGGTCGATCTCGCTCAGCACGAGCGGCAGGTCCGCATCGTATTTGATGTTCGGATAGGCCGTCCCCTGGGACGAGCCCGCCGTGGGCGGCGTCGTGACGACGAGCACGCCATAGAGACCCATCGGCCCCTGGATCGACGGGTGCGTGCCCGATTCGATCAGATAGGTGCCGGGGCGCAGATTGTTCCAGGTGAGCGCCGTCGCACTGCCGACAGCCGTAGGCGACTGCTTCACTTCAGTCGCGAACGACTGCACGCGCGGCGCTTGCGCGGGCGGCGTGAAGCTCGCTCCGCTGCCGGTGCCGGCAATGGGCCAGGTCGTCGCCGTCTGCGTCGGGTGATCGGGGCTCGCGGTCCTCGTGGGCGTGGCGCCGAGACCGCCGCCCAACTGGCCGACGATCACAAGCGAAGTCGGCACCTTGCCGGGCAGAGCGTTCACGAGGTTGATCGTGAGCGAGCCGGGCGGCGTCGTGATCACGACGGGCGACCAGTTCGCGCCCGCGCCCGGATTCGTCGCCGCGCAGGTTGCGGGCGAAGCGGCCGGCATCGAGCAGGTATAGCCCCACATCGGCACGACCTGCCCATCGGGAAGCGCAATCGTCTGGGACTTTGCAGTGAGGGTCACGCTTTGCGCGCAGACCATCGCGCTTGCCGTCATCAGCGCTGCCGCCACGGCACACTTCACGAGGCCGGCAAGCGTTCTGTTGAAATCGCTGGATCTCATCGCGATTCTCCCCGTCTCTCTAATTGCCTTCGTTGATCGTGAACGCCTGCGGATCGACGAGCATCATCATCATCATTCCGCCAGGGAAGATGTTGTTCGTGGTGATCTCGCGCTCATTGTGCGAATGCCACATGTAGGCGAATCCCGCTTCGGAAGTCGGCGGATTCGCGATCGTGCCGCTCGGCGGCGTCGTGCCCGTGAACGACGTCGCGCGGATCGTCGCATCGGGGCCGAGATACGGGCTGCCGCCGTACCACGGGCCGTTCGTCAGCACGCGCGCATCGGGCAACGTCACGGGGCCGCCGCTGCCGACATTGCCGAACGGATGCGCTTCGAGCGGCTTGTCGTGATCGGCGCACCACTCGTAGTAGTTCGGCGCATTGGGCGGCGCGGGCGGATTGCTGTTGACGGTGTAGTAGCCGTTCGCATCGGGAATGCAGACGCTGCCGTCGCCCGCCGTATGGCCGTAGACGTCCCAGTTCAGCCCCTTGCCCGTCCAGTAGAAGATGCCGTCCAATGCGAGGCCGGGCGTCGTGGTCGTCGTGAAGAGCAGCGGCCCCGCGAGCTTTGTCGCATCCGTCTTGCTCAGCAGCAGATTGCCGTCGCGCGCGAGCACGCGCACGTGATTGCCGTGCTCGTGGAACGGATGCTGCCAGCGGCCCGAGCCGATCACGCGCAACAGCACGAGTTCGCCCGGATGCATGTGCGGGTTGCCGTTGTACGGCTGATGCGGATACTGCTGCGCGTAGTTCGGGTCCATGTCGTCGGGCATCGAGCGGCCGTTGATCATGAAATACGCGGGGTGATAGGGCTCGGTCTCGACGGACATGCAGCCCGTCGGCTGCGAGCACTGCTTGCTCGCTTCCTGCTCGGCCTGCGTGTGGATGCGCAGGTCCATCTCCGAGAACTGGAACAGGTACTCGCGGTCGTAGCAGGCCGACGGAAGGTTGTACGCGGCAGCGGCATTGCGGTAGTCGGGCTGGCCGTCGGGCAGCGACCCCTGCACCGCGCGGCAGCCCGCCGGCACGGCGAGCGCGCCGGGCGCCGACGTCGGCAGCACGATGATCGCGCCCGACAGGCCCATCTCCACCTGCAGATCGCCCTGCGTGCCGCTGTAGTACGCGTGCGTGCCCGGCGTCGAGGCGACGAAGCTGTAGGTCACGCTGTTGCCGTGCGTCGCCTCGCGCGTGAGCAGGCCGGGCACGCCCGTGAGCGTCGTCGGACAGGTGCCGTCCGTGGCGAGCGCGGCGGCGCAGACCTGGAAGCCGGGAAACAGGATCGACGTGTTGCCCGCTGCTTCGGGCAGATTGTTCGTCAGCGTGACGGTGACGACGTCGCCCTGCTTCACGATCAGCGTCGGCCCCGGCACCTGCATGCTAGGGCAGGTCGCGCCGGGAATGCCGGCGGGAGAAAAGCCCGACGGCGCGGTGCGGCAGCCGTAGCCCCACGCGTAGACGCTCGTTCCGTCAGGCTGGCTGATGCGGTTGGCCTCGGCGCTGAGATCGAAGCTCGTGCCCGTGATGCCCGGCGCGGCCGCGTGCGCATTCAGACAGTACAGCAGCATGACGAAGGCCGCGCAGAAGAGCGCGTGGGCGAGCGTGAACCGCAGCGCCGGGCCGCGGCGCGCGTGTCTTGCGCGCGATAGGTTGTCGATGATGTTGCCCACGGCTCATCTCCTAGTTGCAGGACTTCGTGGTCGGGTCCACCGATTGACAGATGTGGACCTCGGTCATCAATCCGCCGAAGTTCTCGGCATCGTTCGACAGGTGATCGAGGTTCGGCGTGTACAGATAGAAGACGGAGCCCGCCGCGTAGCGCGTCGTGTCGCTCGCGTCGAGAATCACGTCGATCGACTCCCCGCCGCCGAGCGTGATCGAGTTGGTCATATAGGTCATGTCGTTGCCCGCGAGGTCGCGCAGCAGGCGCGCGTTGACACCGATCACGTGCATCGGAATCCCCAGCGAGGCGAGCGTCTGGAATTCGCTCGTGTCGAGGTCCGAGATTCGCAAGAGCGCCTTCCCGCCCGCAGGAATGTTGATGAGCGCGGGCAGCGGCTGCGAGAAGTGCTGCGAGCCGTCGGCGACGGGCGTCTGGATCGGACCTTCCGCGATGGTGTCGGGATAGCTGCGGCCGTTGAGCAGGAAGTACTTGTCCTTCTCGTCGGTGAACGGCTCCGGATTGAACGTCATGCCCACGAAGTGGAAGTTCGGATCGAAGCCATGAATCTGCAGCGGGTACTCGACGTCATAGGCCGTCGTGCCGTCGCCGTCGTTATACGCGTAGAGCGTCGGCGTGCCGCTCTTGTTATTCGCGTGCATGTAGCCGTTCTGCGGCGGCAGCGGCGTCGAGCAGAGAATGTCGTTGCCGCACGCGGTGCGCGGATCATTTTGCTGCTGCATCAGCGCGTCGTAGAGCTTCGCGCCGCCCGCCACGCGGTTCTGGCGCGGCCTCACGAAGATCTGCCCGACCATGCCCATCTGCAAATGCTCAGGCGGCGTGATGTGGCAGTGCCAGAAGTAGGTGCCGGCGTCGGGCGCCAGATAGTAGTACGTGAAGCTCGCGCCGATATTGATCGCGACCGACGCGTCCGGCACGCCGTCGTAGAACGACGACGCATTCGGATAGCCGTGGAAGTGCACCGTATGCTGCTCGAACAGGTCGGGCCGCATGATCATCCCGACGTTGGTCAGCGTGAGGAAGAACTCGTCGTCCTCGTCGATGGCCATCGTCGGCGCGGGCATGTTGCCGTTCATCACGCCCACGTCCATGATCTGGCGCGGATCGACGTGGCCCGTCAGCTGTCCCGGCGGCGTCGAGTCCGGATCGGGCACGAGGCCGATCGCGCCGTTGTAGTTGGGATCGGCGGCCGTGCCGATTACGTTGAACACCGACGCGAATTCGGTGCCCGGCAATCCCTTCTTGATATCGGCGAGACCCGACAACGGGCCGAATGCGAACAGATAGGTCTGCGTGCCGTCGGCCATCGTCGCATAGCCGTCGCCGCCCGAGATCTGCTGGCATTTGATCGCGCCGTTCACGACATTCGTCGGCTGAGAGGTCGGTCCCGTGAAGGACGGGCCCGTGTAGGCAGGTTCGCCCGCGCCGGCCGGCAGCACATTCGGATGCAGTGTGGTGGTGAGCGGACATTGCACGCGGAAAGATTGCGCGAAGGACGGCAACGCGAACAACAGTAGCAACAGCGCCGCCACGCCGTTGCGATATGCGAGGGTACTGAACATAGGACCTCCGCTGAGGAGTCGGTCAGCGCCGGGGGCGCGCTGCCGTCGGGCTCTGCGATCGCGGGACCAGGTGCATCGCCGCACCTTCCCGTATCTGGATTTTGCAGATGGGCACTGGACGGCGGGATGGGGCACCTCCCTACACTTGCAGTAGGGTTGACCCAACAGGAACGGGGGATACGCGGCAAGGCGCGCGCCGCGTATGGGCAGATGACGTGAGACTTTGCGCCGGGCGGGGGTGATAGCGTCCGTCGTATGAATGCTGCAAGCAGAACGAGGCGCGCGTGAGCACGGCACCACAGCAATTCGCGGATGCCATCGAAGCGGCATTACGGCCGCTCGCAAATCCGGAACAGGCCGCGAAGATGGAGCGGTACATGTTGAACCGCTACGTGTTTCTCGGACTGCCTGCGCCGGTGCGGCGCGCTGCCGTGAAGGCACTGATCGCGCAACAGTGGCAGTCGTCGCATGCGCTGCTCGACGCGGCCCGATTGCTATGGCACAAGGCAGAGCGCGAGTACTGCTACACGGCCATCGATCTGCTCATGCGACACCATCGTTTGCTATCGACCGACGATATCTCGACACTGCGCGAATTGCTCGAACAGGAATCGTGGTGGGAAACGGTTGACGGATTGACCTCGGTGATCGGTGCCGTGCTGCTCGCGAGCGACCGTGGCTCGGGCAAGGGGCACGCGTCGATGGACGAATGGGTACAGGACGCAAACTTCTGGGTTCGCCGCGCGGCCATGCTGCATCAGCGTGGATGGCGGCTGAACACCGACAGTCAGCGACTGTTCTGCTACGCGAAGCAATTGGCTGGCGAGAAGGAGTTTTTCATTCGCAAGGCCATCGGCTGGGCGTTGCGCGACTACGCCAGATGGGATGACACATCCGTGCGCGAGTTCGTACGCATCAACATGCGGACGTTATCTCCGCTAACCGTGCGAGAAGCGCTAAAACGGATTGATACCGGTTGGATGAAGCCATTGAAGCGGAAGGATGCGGCGCCAGGCAAGCCGTAGCGGTTCAGTGATACGCGATTGCTGCATCGGTACGCGCGCGAAAAACCAGAACCGGCGCAGCAAACCCGGTTTGCCGCGCCAGCGCGTGCAGTCGTCGCAGGCGAGATGGCCGTGCACCGAATCCGGTCGCGACATCGCCGCCGCATTGATTACGCGATCCGGTGCATGCAATGAATGCCCTCATCGACGCCCTACGTCAGCGCGTGAGTTCCCGAACCGTCTGCTCGGTGGTCAGGAGCGCGTGCGCGAGATAGCGATAGTTGATGATCGCGGCCAGATAGCCGTCACCATCCGGCAACCGCGGGCCTGCCGTAGCATCGCGCACCACCGCTACTTCGAATCCTTGTTCGATCAGCTCGCGCAAGTGTGACTCGATACAGAGATTCGCCGCCATGCCTGCCAGGATAACTTGCGACACGCCCTTCTTCCGAAGTTGCAACGCGAGGTCATTCGTTTCGGGACCGTAGACCTTGAGCGGCGACGCGATAATGGTTTTGCCATCGAGGATGTATGGTTTATACGCTTCCAGAAAATCCGCGCCCGGGTCGCGATAGATTTCTTTCAGCTCGTCGGTGGTTTGAGGAATGAGATGATGCGGGGCAGACGGCTTTGTATTGTCGTCTACGAAGTGCTGCAGTTCTTGTGGAGCGGGGATTTGGGCCATTGGAAGCTCCAGTAATGGAACATCCTGTGTAGCCAAAGATGCCTCTGCGAGGCTGGCAGGAAGGCGCCGCGGGGAGAAACGACCTGCTTCAACAAACCCTCGTCTTCCTCGAGATCCATCGCATAAATCGTGTGCCTGTCGTCCTACAAACCATGGAGAGGCTGTACGCAACCACTACCACGCAACCGTTCGACATCGAAAAGAGACATGGGTCAGCCGCACTTCGACCACGGGGGTTCCTGGCAGATGTGAAACGCCCGCCTTGCAGGACGCCGCTCACGGCCGCGCAGGCAGTGCAGCGCTCGCTCGGTCCGCGCGATGAAAGGCCCAGATACTGATGAGTGCATCAAATAGTGCGTAATTGCTTACGCGGCATACCGGACGTGCTTTTCCTTGAACAGGTTGCGGATCACGTGAGGCTCCATTTGCCGACGATGCAGATGACGGCGAACGCCGTCGATCATCTCCGCCTTGCTGGTGGGTCGACTCTTGCCTAGCACATTAGTCTTCACGTCCTGGTTGAGCAGCTCGTCAGGATTGAGCTCAGGGCAATATCCCGGCTGTTGAACCAGACGCAGACGTTGAGCATGATCGGCGACGAATCGCCTGACTGCTCCGGACCGATGCACGGGATGGCCGTCGATAATCAGATAGATCTTGTGCGCGGCCTGTTTGAGCATGCGCTTCAGGAATTCGATGAACGTGGCGTTCCTGAACTTGCCCTCGAAGACCATGAAGTTCAATGCCCCGCGGTTGGTGATGGCCGAGATCATGTTGCAGCCGAAGCGTTGTCCCGTCGCGCGCACCACTGACGTTTGCTCTTTGAGTGCGAAGCTCGTGCCGCTGATGTGATCACTACGCAACCCCATTCCGTCGCCCCAGTAGATCGTCGCCTTCTCCTGCTTCGCCTCTTTCGCGATCTGCGGATAGTCTTCGTTCAGACAGCGCGCGATGCTCGCATCGTTTCTCTCATATGCTCGCCGTACCGGCTTCTGGGCACTCATGCCCCACGCCTTCAGGTATCGACCGACCGTCCACGCAGACACCTTGATGCCATACTCCCGCTCGATGAGCTGCGCCACCGATTCGCGGGTCCATAGGTAGAACGGCAACGCCAGCTGATCCGGCATCCGTTCGATGATCAGCTTGCGGATTCTCACGGCCTGCCAGTGATCCAGCCGGCCACTTCCCGGCCGACGCCCACGCTTGCCTGGCCTGAGCGATCTCAAACGCCGAAGACGAGCCAGCTTCAGCGGGGTGCAGACGCTCGCGCGACGAAGTACCCGTCCGTCAACAGGACGGCAAACCAGCGCCAGCGCTTCCAGCAACTGTCTAACAAGCAAAGGAAAATTCGCAAGTAACCCCTGTGCGCCCTGAATGTTGAATTTGCGCTGTACCCACAGAACATGCGGCACGAGCGTGTGCACATCACCGCCTGGCACAAGATAGTTCCGGAAAAAGCCTTTCGTGGCGGCGTCCAATGCGAAACACATGGCGGCGGCAGCAAGGCTGGCAAGCATTCGCTCGGTACGGGCATGGTGAGGTCCGCGAAAACGTTGAAATCAGGGGGGAATCCCGGTTTAGCAAGCCTTCTTATCCGCGACTTCCCTTCACGTATCGTGTCGTGAAAATACCTCACTCAGGTAAGGACAAATGTGTGCGAGTTATCGTATGGATGAAGTGCGAGAGCACAGGAAAGCTGTTCAAGAACGAAACCGACTTCATTGCCCATCAGAAATCGTTGAGCAAGTCTTTGCCGCCCTCGCTCGTTTCCGGTGAGCTGCAACGGCTTCATGAAAGCCCATCCGGGGCAGTGCTCACCACGCGGGGCGCGTCTCGTCACCGAGCTTCCTTTCTGGAATGGACGCCATGGTGAGGTGCATTTGCGCCAACGCCATCGCAAGGAACTGGGCGCTGAGGATGAGGACAGCGCAAGCCTTCGGTGCTGCCGGTACCACGTCTCTTTGGCAATCGCGCCAGGAGGAGACGACACCTCTCTCTCGTAGGACGGGCACCACGTAGGGTCGAAGGCCACGAGGACTCCCGTGCGGAATCAGGCTGCGAGCAGCGCTCGCCCTAACCCGATAAAACCGTCAAGCGCACCGAGCCCGGCGAACACGACCAGCACCATCCAGCCCGATGCTTCAAGCTCGGTTCCTTTGCGCCACTCCCTTGCGACCGTTCCGAGAAGGACAGCTGCGCCGAGGAAATGTCCCCTGAACGCCCACCCATCGAATGGCCCGTAATTGCGCATGCCCCCCTGGCCGGAAACGCACTTTCGACAAGTTCCGGAAGTTCGTCCACCCCGAAGTCGTACATGTGGAAATGTGCGGCCTACGGCTGCTGCGTGGCGTTGGCGTAGAAGTCAGCGCCTTGGCCGAGGTCGTAGGCTGTATCGTCGGCGACGCCTTCGCGCGGGCTCATATCTGGCGCGACGACGATGATGCCGTGCTCCGCGGCATACCGCTGCGCGCCGCTCTTGTTCTGCTCCGTGCAGGTTAGGCCCGAGAGCCACCTCCCTTCCTGAGCCCAACCAACAACCGCTTGAGCCCATAGTCTTGCGGCCCACGCCGGGGCAGTTTTTTCGGCACGGGCATTACGGACAGGAGCAACGCTACCGCACAGACAGCAGCACAAGCAACGAAATAACAGCATTCACACACGGGGAACATCATGAACTTCATTTTCGGTACGACGCTGTATGAGTGTATGAGCTAGCGCACGGACACGCCCCCGCGCGGACGGGGAAACTGGGCATTCGCGTTTACGCGCAAGGCGGAGACTGACAACTATTTTTTGCCTACTCGATGATGTACAGCGACGCGAAGAAAACAGCAGGAGAAGCAAAGCGACGCAATGCAACCCTCATCATGGTGTGCGCATGATGAGCGCGCTCACTTTCTGGCTGTCGAGCGCAATGGCCGGCGCTGGATTCGGAACGTCCAATGTGTTCGGAGATCTGTTCGTCTGGTCGTCCGTCCTGCTACTGCTTGTGTCGATTGCATTCGATAACGAATAGCCGATCTGACAACAAAACGACAAAGCCCGCAAGCGGGCTATTTTTCGGGCGTCGTCATCATAGCGCGTTCGCTCCTGACAATGTGCGCACGATGCCCGGAACATAGCCCCCGGACCACGGTGGCAAGCCCGCTCGACCCGTCAAGCGCCAGTTTGCAACTCAAAAAACCTAGATACGAGACACCCTCCAGGGCAGACTCTCGGACATAGAGCGCGGCAGGTTCACAAGACGGAACCCTGTAATGTGGTAACCAACCCACGGATATCAGCCGGATCCACCGTCGACATTACAGGCTGCGCCGCCCCCAGCAGATTCAACGAAAAGCGAAAAACGCTCAGAACAGAACCTTGCGGTACTTGACCGCGAAAGTCATATCAGTATCTAAATGAATGACATTTCCTTTAGGCAATGTCCACATCTCACTTCAAGAAAAATAAGCACGAGCCCTCCCATGCGATTGAATGGCTATGGCGCCCGGTCGCGAAAATCGGCGTCAAGTCATCGAGCGCACGATTTTCGACCGTCGTGCATCTTCTTCAATGCGGTTCACCATTGCATCGCATTCGTCGCGACTGACCGTGAACGTAGCGACGCCAGCCGCTTACGAGAAGCTGTGTTTCGCAGACGTCAAGCTGATTTCGTCGCGTGTGCCTTGCCCTGATGCGCCAGCAGTGCCGGTCGTCCTGACGATGGAGATACGTCAACGCGACGCATTCCTCGACGATCGCTGCATAGCGAGCACGCTGGGCATCAATCTGTGTGTCGCTGTCCTATCATGGCCTGAATCTCGAATTGAACCTCCCGGCATTTGCGGCGCAGCGCGGCCACTTCTCCGCCATTGCTTACGCCTTTGTCCGACGCCCCGGTGGACGCGCTTGACGCTAAGGCAATGCTGATCGTGCGACACGTGTTGCTGCCCATAGCTTGTCGAACATTAAGTAGTGAGGGCAGCAAAGCTCGTTCTTGTCTTGTCGCATCCCAAGCGCCGAAGCAAGGCGTTCGGAATTGCAACCTGTTGTAAGACCGACAGCTGCCTTCTATCCGGACATGCTCAACTGGTAACGGCTAGGTATGAAGCTTTGGAGAAACGTCCCTCTCGATTGACGGCTCACCTCGGTGACGGGGACGGTCGACACTGCCAGCCGCCGTGCGGTGTGAGGTGCCAGGCAAGTTCCGCATGCGCAACGTAAGTGAATTGTTGATAAACCTCGTTATCGCAGAAGGACCAAAGCGGCCGACAGGCCCTGACCAAAAGGTGTGCAGCCGGTTGCTTCTGTGATCAGAAGGAGCACGTCGTCATAAGCGCTGCCGGGGAATAGACAGACGCTAAACGGATAGACCTGGGAAAAGTCGGGTCGGCAAGAATGGGAACGTGGTAAGCCCGATTCTCCGCCAAAGGTTCAGAACCTCGAATCCGTGGCAGGCGACCTGCGAGGGAAGCTGTTGGGGAAGCGGGTAAGAGAACGCGGAAAAGGCGAATGCCGCTCTGCATAGAGCGGATAGGGGTTCGAACTTTGCCCCAGCTCGAAAGGGCGCAGACTTCCGCGTGGTTCGGCTGTCGCAGGCTCATATTTGAGGTTCGATGTAGGGAAGCTTGGAAGAGACTGCCGTGTTGCAGTTCAGCGCCCTCGTCTCAGCAGGGGGATGGACCAACGAAATGATATCTGCGAAGGTCTTGTGCAGTCTGGCGAGACCGGTATCAGCTGATGGTGCTTTAGCCGTGCTTGAGCCGTTTGCAGTGAAAGTCGCTCGGGAGGTTCTTTGGCTAAGGTTTCCCCACATCTCATGCGCAGCATTTAGTTAGCGACGCATGATTCGCTTGTAAACCGCCGCGGGCAATGTTAAGGAAGGTCTGCAAAAGTCCTGGCATTGACGCCCCGTTCAGCTATCCTGGAAGCATCGCGAATTAGTTGAGGAGAAGAGTAATGTCGCAGTTGGGTCTTGGCCTGGATCTGTCAACCAAGCGCACGCGCAAGCGGGAATTTCTCGATGAGATGCGGCGTGTCGTGCCTTGGTCGAAGCTGATTGCGCTGATCGAGCCGCACTATCCGGCAGGCAAAACCGGACGGCCGCCTTTCCCGATCGCGACGATGCTGCAAATTCATTTTATGCAGCAGTGGCTCGGTCTCTCGGACCCTGCAATGGAAGAGGCGCTGTACGACGTGCCGCTGTATCGCGAGTTCGCGGGTCTCGACGGCGGCATGGTGCGTTTGCCGGATGAAAGCACGATTCTCCGGTTCCGACATCTGCTTGAAACACATGGACTGGCCGCGCAAATGCTCGCACTGGTCAATGAGATCCTGACGGAGAAGGGCTTGATGCTAAAGGCTGGATCCGCAGTCGACGCCACCCTGATTGCCGCACCCAGTTCGACAAAGAACGGTTCCGGCACCCGGGATCCGGAAATGCACTCGACGCAGAAAGGCGGCAACTGGTATTTCGGAATGAAAACGCACATCGGCGTCGACGCAGACTCCGGACTGGTTCATACAGTCATTGGAACGGCGGCCAACGTGCACGACACCACCGTTGCCCAGGCGTTGCTGCACGGCAAAGAGACGGATGTCTATGCTGACGCCGGGTATCAGGGAATCGAAAAGCATTGTGAAGCAGACGCAGCTCGTTGGCATGTTGCGATGAGACCGGGCAAGCGCAGACTACTGGACCTGAGTGATCCTCTGGACGCGATATACGATCAGATCGAGCGGCTCAAGGCCGGTATCCGTGCCAAGGTTGAGCATCCGTTTCGCGTCATCAAGCGGCAGTTCGGCTATGCGAAGACCCGCTATCGCGGTTTGATGAAAAACACTGCCCAGATCACCACGTTGTTCGCTTTGAGCAATTTGTGGATGGCGCGCAGAGCTTTGCGAAACGCTTAGACCGTGTTAGGAATTTTTTGTAGAACCTGGTACCCTGGAGGGATGACAAGAGAGAAACGCAAACCCTACCCGACAGACGTGTCCGACGAAGAGTGGAGCTTCGCGGCGCCGTATCTGACGTTGATGGATGAAGCAGCACCGCAGCGCAAGTACGAACTGCGAGAAATGTTTAACGCGTTGCGCTGGATCGTGCGTGCTGGTGCGCCATGGAGAATGATGCCCAACAACTTTCCTGCGTGGGAGCTGGTGTACCAGCAGACCCAGCGCTGGCTGCAGGCGGGCTGCTTTGAGAACATGGTCTGCGACTTGCGCTCGATCATCCGTGTGGCGCAAGGACGGCAGGGCCAGCCCAGCGCCGTGATTCTGGATGGCCGGACAATGCAGTCCACCTGCGAGAGCGGTCCGCGCGCGGGCTATGACGGCTACAAGCGCAAGCGTGGCAGCAAGGTCCATATTGCAGTCGACACGCTGGGACATTTGCTCGCAGTGCACGTAACGCCCGCTAACGAGCAGGAGCGTGCGCAGGTGGCAGAGCTCGCGCGACAGGTGCAGGAAATCACGGGAGAAACGGTCAAGGTGGCCTTCGCGGATCAAGGATACACAGGTGAAGACGCTGCGCAGGCCGCCAGCAATGAAGGCATTGATCTGCAGGTCATCAAACTGCAGGAAGCAAAGAAAGGTTTCGTGCTGCTGCCCCGGCGATGGGTAGTCGAGCGCAGCTTTGGCTGGCTCAACCGCTTTCGCCGCCTCGCGCGAGACTATGAGCGATTACCTGAAACCCTTGCCGGGCTTCATTTCGTGGTCTTCGCCATGCTTATGCTCGTGCATGCAGTACCAGTACTTCAAAGTTCATAACACGGTCTAAGATAAGGTCGGTGTGGCCACTTGTCTCACCGGCACAGCCCCTGACCGGTGACCGTACCGGGAGATTTCCGCACAAGGAATGTCGTCGCCGTTCAGACTGCGATGCGTGTGGAAGATCACCGCTACGAAAACGACTTCTGCAGACCTTCCTTAACATCAATCGCTGCGAGTTAACAGCCCCCGTGCATCATTTTGTTAAAGGTTCTACTAAGGCCAGAAGCGCACGGTGCCGCCAGGAAAATCGATAGTGCCTGCAATGCGTCGAATGCGTCCCGCACGAACTTCGGCGCATTGCGCTCGATTTCCAGCCCGTCACATATTGGCAACTTGCGCCACAGGCACGCTAATGCGTGCGGGCCATTACTCGACGTGCAGCGATGGACCAGCGATTAACAGACCGGCGTTTGACAGTGCATTCTCGCTCGGCGCGCGTCCATATTGGGGGTAGAACTCTGTGCTACAGCCATTCTGCAAAGCCCTTTGCGCCTATTTGATGGCATTTCCGATGGCCGCCGGTTTCCAGCCTCGCGAATGCCTCGCCGTCGGCATTTTGAAAAAAGTAAGCAACGCTCGTCGGCTATCGCTTGCCGCTTATGTGCGCGTTGACACGCGATTCCCCAGCACCGCTGCATTTTCGGGCATGCCGTCATTTTTTCAGGTAGGCGGTAGTGCCGCTTGCCCGGAACACTCTCGCCCTCTTTCTCACCGTTCTCCCGGAGCGCACGGGACGTTCGAGTGCTGGGTACAAGGAATTCATGCGGCTACCGCACGGGAAACAGCCCGCGACACTCCAACCGTCAAGCTCGAATAGCACGTATGTGATAACGGCAAGAATTCCACGAACCTGAGCGTCTCACGTTATACACTCGAGATCCTTTACTGCACCAGCCGAGGCGGCGTGATCGCCCCGTAATTCGGCCCGGTCCCGCCCGAATTGGCCGTGGTACATTTGCTCTGGTCAGCACTCATCTGCACAGTCACGTATGGAGTGCTACCGTTGCCAGCTTTCAGGATGTGCAAACACGCGAACGCTAGAATCGTGTGGTAGGCACCTGTGCCACTCGTTGCTACTGAGTCGACGACCGGCACGATCTCCCATTCGCAACCATGATTACCAGCTGCGCTACAGGCGTTCGTATCGTTGAACAGGTTGTTCGCCGTGCCGCTTTTGATCCACGTGGAATCCCCAATACTCAGAGGTGCGGCATTACCAGTGGTAATCATGCCGTCGATACAACTGTCGCTTTGCGACGAGCTGCATCCGTTAGTCGCCAGATTAAAGGAGGTCCACTGGCCGGCATCACAGGTCGATGTCACATGGTAGGTCGAGCCCATATCAAAAACATACGGCTGACCATTGGTCTGCGTTTCTTTTTGTGTGCTATCGAGTGTCGGCCCGTTCGGGTACAAGATTGGAGCATTGTTGACGGTGCTCCAGAATTGCTGATACATGCACAAGGGCATCGCCATCGGAAACAACCCGTGTGGACCAACGTAGCCCGGCCTCGATACAACAGCGGTCGCTGTCGCCGCCGCCTTCATGACGTTGACCCCAATGACCCCCGCCAAATACGTCGGTATCCCGCCATTGGCATTGGACGGATCTTTGACGACGGTCACCTGAACAGCCGGCATGTCGTTGACACCCGGCGTGATACCCGGGTTTTGCAGACCGCTTGGTGAACCCGTGACATTCCAATACCCGGATGCTGTAGACACCACATTCACGACCGCGCCTTGAACGAGGTTCGTGGGTGTTGGTTTACTGGACGTGACAATACTCGAATTGGTCGTCGCAAAATTCGACGCCGTCGTCTCCGAATCCGTCCAATCCGGTTCGGTAACCGTGGTGTTGTTGCACTCGGTGCGCCGATAAAGGCAACCCGCACCCGCCATGGCCGCTGCATCTGCAGCATTTTGAAGTTCGTTGCGCGCGACCAGCAGGTTGCCAATGTCGATCGCCAATGCCGCGATTCCAAGCAGGAAAACCATGCACAGTGCAACCATAATGGCCACTGCACCTTTCTGCTTCTTTCTGAGCCCCATTCGCATGATGCCTCCTTACTCGTTGTTCATCACTGTGTTGGCAGACAGCGTGATCGGACCGGTGATGGCGGAGAGCATATAACCGAGACCCAGTCCGTTGTACGTGTAGGAGACTGACACTGACAGCGGCTGACCGAAGGTTCCACCCGCGCCCGTGGATGTCACCACCGGCGTGTTGTTCGTCTTGGCAAATGTGAGCAGATAGCTCGATGTATAGTTCAACACGACTGTCTGAATGTCTGTCGCGGTAAGCTTCGGATTCTTCAACACGACCCCTGCCCGAGCACCTTCACGACTGGCATTGGTAATCACCGCCTTGTCGTAAAGGGCAACCCCCAACTCTACGATACCGAAGATAATCAGTAGCAGGACCGGCAGCACAATGGCAAATTCCACCGCTGCCACTCCACTCTCTTTTTTTTGGGGGTAGATAGGAGGGTAATACCGATGTTCTTGAAGCGTTGCCATTGTAATTCTCCCCGTTAAAACCGATGCAAGCAGATTAATTCAATATCACCGTTACAGATCTGACCAGCGGCAACCCGCGCAAGAGCTCCACTCAATTTAGAAAAGACCCGGAACCACCCGGAAACGCACCTTCTTCTTATAGGCGCGATACAGTGCGTCGGCCGAAAGCAGCCGTTCTTCACGTACAATTCTTCCGGCCTGCAACGCGAACTGCATCGCGAAAACTATAATATTTTGCATTCCGAAATTTACGACTAGAAATCCGATATCAGTAGTAAAATATCCAAAGTACATTGGATGGCGCATAAACCGGTAGGCACCGTTCGAAACAACACCGCGGTTCGCCGGCAGAATGCCGAACGAACCTCGCAAAGAGGCCTTCGCAAATATCTGCCAGCAGATTCCCACGGCCTGGAGCGCTGCACCAACGGTCTCCGGCACAAGCTTCACACCCGGCTCAAGCTGGACAGCGAGAAAGTAATAGCTGCCACCTACCGAACATATAAACGCGAATGGCGTCCAGTCGCGTCGGAAAGGAATCCTGGCAAAGAGCGAGAGGCCGACTGTGAGACACTCCGCCACGACCAGCAACAGCAGCGTGATACGTCCTGGGTCGGTGCGCCAATGCATGATCGCGCTGAATGCAAACAGGCCTAACAATGTTGCGGAACAGGTTCGCGCTGAGATTTCCAACAATGCTTTACGCAGATGTGGCGACGCGTCACGCGCTATATTCGCCTGCCCTTCAACGGCAATCGCCGCAGGCAGTGTCTTCTCATTGATAGTTGTTATCATGGCTTCCCCGCGATTCATTCCCGATTCGTTTCACCCCGCCAGCCGCTCCATGGAGCTTGCTGATGGACCACGTGCAACCATATTTCCGTACTTCTGTGAGTCCACATACCTTCCACCACTGACGCCCCAGTGTCTCGCAGCGCCTGCTCACTGGATCCGATTTTCAGCCATGAAATCATCAAGGATCTTCATCAAGCGGGTGACGTATTTCCTTACACTTTCCAACTCCACACTATCCAGTGTTTCATCAAGATGGGTGATTTCGCGATTGACGGCTTCGAAATATCCATCGATCGACGACCGCCGACCTGCGATAAAGCGCAACAGTATGCGCCGCCCGTCCGTCGGATCTGTCTCACGCTTGATCATCCCGGCCTTTTCGAGGTTCTTCAGGGAAATCGTGATACTGCCAGGCGACAGCCCCATCCGTTTTGACAGCCGGCCGGGCGTAACGGGTTGCACCTCGTCGTAATAGGCGACTTCAAGGCATTCCAGGTCGGTGACGCTCAGTCCGAGTTGCGTCGCCACAAACTGGTTGAAGGCCGCCAGCTTGACGCCCAGTATGAACCGGAGCCTGACAACATCAACGCGTTCTTCAGGGATACGTTGCATGGTTCCTCCAGCCAATCACTGCAGCGGCATTGCACCGCCTGTGTCGATAACCATCGTCGGCAGCAGCACGCGAACGATCTGAATGAACGCCGGACCAAGCAATACCAGCATCAGCGTCGGAAATATGCAGAACATAAGTGGAAACAGCAGCTTCACGGCAATCTTTCCGGCGGCCTCTTCCGCCTTGAGCCGTCGCTTGAGCCGGAGATTGTCAGAATGCACACGTAACGAGTCGCCCAGGCTGGTGCCGAAGCGCTCGGCCTGAATCAGCATTGCGACCAGCACGTCTATTTCCTGGACACCCGTGCGTAGTGCCAGGTTCTTGAGCGCCGACTCCTTGCCCATGCCCGCTCTGAGCTCCAGCACAAGAAGCTGCAACTCGTCGCTCAGTGTCCGGCTCTTGACGTGCATTTCATCGGCCACTTTCATTAGCGCCGCGTCCAGCCCGAGGCCAGCCTCCACGCACACCGTGAGCAGATCCAATGCATCAGGAAAGTCCTCGAAGATGGTCTGCTGGCGCTGACGCACCCGGCGGGCGAGCGCGAAATTTGGGAGGTAGTAGCCGATGCCTGCAAGCACGAGCAGCAGCACCAGAAGCAGCTCGCTCTTTTCGTTCGACAGATACGGGCCGGCCGTCACGACACAGACAAGGGGCAGCCCGAACACGAGGAGGGTCTTGGCGGCAAAGTAGACCCCAGGAGCCGACTCGTTGCGCCACCCGGCGTGCATGAATTTCATGCGCAGCGCCGATCCCTCCCAACCATCTTTCGGAATCGCGAGTTTCGCAATCGGCTTCGACGCTTCCGCAAGCTTCTTTACCCATTGAGCCTCTTCGCCATCCACACCTTCGGTCGAAGGGCGCTCGTTGCTGGTAAGGCTGCCGAGGCGGCGATTGATCGAGTTCGGCATCAGCAGTGTCATCACGCCGAATGAGACAAGGGCGACGATCGCAAACACGGCGGTCAGCAACAAGAGTTGTTCTGTTTTCATGGCGGGCATGGGATCGACCCATCCTCAAAGAATGAAAATGACACGCTACCTTAGACGTGGATACGGATGATCTTGCGCATCCAGACCACGCCGAACATCATCATGACGAGCGCCCCGCCGACCAGCTTGTTGCCGATCGGGTCCGTCCACAGCACCCGAAGGAAGCCAGGATTCATTAAGGAGATCAGGAACGCCACCACAAACGGCAGGAGACCCAGCACCCACGCGGACAGCCGCCCTTCGGCCGAGAGCACCCTGACCTTGCCGAGCAGCGCCAGCCGGGCGCGAATGATCTGGCTGATGTTGCCGAGAATTTCGGCCAGGTTGCCGCCGCTCTCCCGCTGAATCAGGATGGCGATCACGAAATAGCGCAGGTCGTTGATCGGTATGCGGTTGGCGAGCCCGCCCAGTGCATCATTGAGCGACACGCCGAAATTGATCTGATCGAACGTCGTGCGAAACTCGCTGCCGATCGGCTCGGGCATTTCATCGCCCACCATGCCGAGCGCCGTCGAGAACGAATGCCCGGCCCGCAGCGACCGGCCGATCATGTCGGCCGCCTCGGGCAACTGCTCCTCGATCGCCTTCATCCGCTTGCTCTTGGCGCGACTGACCTTGAACGGGGCGTACATACCGGCGACCAGCATTACGGCTATGAGCGCCAGCGGCGGAACATAGAACAAAAAGCCCATGACACACACCACGAATGGCGGAACCACGGTGTACGCAAAGAGTTTTCCGATCGACCAGTTCAGACCGGACTGAACCAGCCAGCGGTCCACCACCTGGATGCGCGGCACCCACAGCAGCATTCGTGTCAACAGCGGCGATGCGCTCAACTCACGCTGCTTGAGAATGGACATCGTCTGGTCATTGCCGTGTCCGCCGGCAGACATCATGCGGATCCGGCTTTCGACGCGCTTGGCCTCGCTGCTGTGGCGGCTGCGCCACCACAGATAGCCCGCTTCGATCAGCAGAACGATCGAGAAGAACACCAGGATGACGAATCCATAAAACTGAAAGTTCATGTCCGGACGCCTCGCAGTAACGCAGCCGTAGCCGCCTTCCGTTCGTTGTTGTTTCGTGCTTCCATTGAACGGCGCCTATACCGGGTATTGCCTCGACGGGTCGTACAGCGAATCGGGCACAGCCACGCCAAATGCCTGCAGGCGATCGGAGAATTTCGGCCGCACGCCCGTTGCGCAGAAATGCCCGCACACCTTCCCGTTCTTGTCGACTCCGGAGCGCCTGAACGTGAAGATCTCCTGCATGTTGATGATGTCACCTTCCATCCCGGTAATCTCCGAGATGCTCGTGATCTTGCGGCGCCCATCCGTCAGACGCGCGGCCTGGACGATGACACCGATTGCCGAGCTGATCTGGTGGCGTGCGGACTTCTGCGGCAGATTCAGTCCAGCCATGCCGATCATGTTTTCGAGTCGCGTCAGCGCATCGCGAGGCGTATTGGCGTGGATGGTCGCGAGCGAACCTTCGTGACCGGTGTTCATCGCCTGCAGCATGTCGAGCGCCTCCGCGCCGCGCACTTCGCCGAGGATGATCCGGTCGGGCCGCATCCGCAGTGCATTGCGCACCAGGGAGCGCTGGGTAATCTCGCCTTTGCCTTCAATGTTGGGCGGACGCGTTTCGAGCCGCAGCACGTGCTCCTGGCGCAGTTGAAGCTCGGCCGCATCTTCGATCGTGACGATCCGCTCGTCGGATGGAATGAAACCCGACAACAGGTTGAGCATGGTCGTCTTGCCGCTGCCGGTGCCGCCAGAAATTAGCACGTTCACCTTCGCGGCGGACAGCGCTTCGAGCACCTGCATCATGGGTGGCGTGACGCTTTGATACTCGATCAGGTCTTTCACGCTCAGCGGATTGACGGCGAACCGGCGAATGGACATCAAGGGGCCGTCAACGGCGGATGGCGGAATGATTGCGTTCATGCGGGAGCCGTCCGGCAGACGTGCATCGACCATCGGGTTCGATTCATCGACGCGGCGGCCAACACGCGACACGATCTTCTCGATCACTTTCATCAGATGCGCGTCGTCGTAGAACGTCACGTCGGTCAGTTCGAGCTTTCCGCGCCGTTCGACGTAAATCTGACTGTACGTGTTGACGAGAATGTCCGAAACGGTTGGATCGGCCAGCAGCGGTTCAAGCGGCCCGAAGCCGAGCATTTCGTCGCGCACGTCGCGTATGAGATGCCGCCGCTCAACCTCGTTGATGGGAACGTTGTCTTCTTCGACGATGCGTTCGACAAGTTGCGCGAGCTCATTCTGGATCTGCTCGTTTGACAGACGCTGCAGCTTTTCCAGTTCGACGCGATCAATGATCGCCTGATGGACGTTCCTCTTGAGCTCCTGATAGGCTTTTTGCGCCATTTTTGTGCGCTGCGAAGCGTAGTCATGTGCCGGTGCGTCAGCGTGCTGGGAAAACTGCTCACGCAATGTTTTCACGTTGTCCATTCTGGTTCTCCTTGTATCGCGCCTCGTATCGCGCCGCGCATCGCTCAGGCTCTGCTCAGCGCCGGCCGGCTAAAGAACTTCTGCAGCATGCCGCTGCTGCTCCGCGCACTCGCTGGCGGAGACGAGAGGCTGCACACCAGTTCCCTCAGTCCTTTCGAAACGCCACTCGATTTGGCAAGCCGCAGAATCGGCACACCCTGGTTGATCGACGCGGACACGGACGCCTTGTCTTCGGGAATCACGCTCGCCACGCGCAAGCCCAGCGCTTTCTCCAGTTCCGGCAGCCCCACCGGGCCCTTCTTTTCATAGCGGTTGACCAATACGCGGAGCTTGTCGCCGCGATAGCCAAGCGAGCGGAAGATCTCCAGCAGCGTGCGGCCGGCCCTCAGATACGGCAGGCTCAGTTGCAGCACGGGGAAGATGCATTCGCTCTGATCCAGCGCGACGATCGACACATTGCTGATGCTCTGTCCGACATCGAAAATGACCAGATCGTATTGAGGGCGCGCGAGATTCAGAATGCGCTGCAGATGCTCGGGCTTGATCTCCTTCGCGCGCGCCGGGTCGGGAGCGCCGGCGAGGACATCGAACGCGTCGCTGACTCGCGTCAGGCATGCTTCGAGGAAGGCGGGATCGAGCCGCTCGATTTGCGTGCTGACATCGGCGAGCGTAGCGGGCGGCGTGATTTCGGACACGAGGAACGCCGATTCGCCGAACTGCGGGTTCAGATCGATCAACAGCGAGCGCTTACCCGCCGTCGATGCTGCGAACGCAAGGTTCGCCGCCAGAAAGGACGTGCCGCTTCCACCCTTGCAGGACACGAATGAAATGATCCGCCCCTCGCGTCGCGTGCGGTTCGTCTTGCGGGCGATGCGGTCGACGGCATGCCGCAGGTCGTTAGGATCGGCCGGCCACGGCTGGACATCCCGCACGCCCGCGCGCATCGCGCGAATGAGCAGGTCCGCGGACGGTGACGGCGTCAGCAGCATGCATGTCAGCTCGGCATGATTCGTCGCAATGGCCAGCAGCGCATCGAAGTCCTGTTGTGTCGGTTGCGCACTGTCGAATATCAGCAGGTCGACGCCATCGAAAGCTTCCTTGTTCGTGCCGAGATCGAGCAAGCCCGCCGTCGAGGTCCTGACGCGATGGTGGGAATCGCCCGCCTCGATGACCCGTGCGATCGCGTTCGCGTGCGCCGGATCGGATGAAATCGTGAGAATGTCGATCATTTCATTCTTCCTGTCATGAGCGATGGTCTAGCCACGGGTTGGATTGGTACCGCCCATGTTGAGGCTTTCGCGCAGTATGGTCGGTGGCATAGGCAACGGAAGCAGCATAAAAGACATCAAGGTGTTCACCGCAACCCTCGAAATGGCCACAGTCGACGTGTCTGGCGTGGTATTGATTAGTTCTACGATTTTCATGCTACTTCCTGCCTTGCTCACAGCGCCGCGCGCGTACCTGATGCGCGGTACGCGCGCGGCACCGTATCCACCCGTTTGATTGACGCCATGCATGACGCCCTCTCGTGCCTGTTTCCGTTACTGACCACCGCCGGCGTTGCCGCTGCCTACGCCGATAACGAATGCATTCGCCGGCGTCGTGGAAGCTCGGAAGGCCTTGTCGTAGCTGTCCATGGCCGTCACGGCGGACTTGCCGTCCATGTCCTGCTTGGCGTTCGCATGGTGGCCGGCGTCCGGGTCGATGATCTGCGCCTGGGTGACGGCCTTGAGCGCCTGGCCAAAGTGCGCATCCCAGATCGGCGTGCTGGACATGCATCCGTTCAGCGCGGCGCACACGGGCAAGACAAGGGCTGCACGGCGCGCGAGATTGACGAGTTCGAGTTTCATGAGATTCCCCTTTGCATCACATCAATGGTCCAGCGCACGGCTTGACGCACCTGCGCTCGCGACGTCCTGCTGGCCGCCGCCTGCGGCGAGCCTGCTCGCGGTGGCTTCGATGCGCGCAATGCGAGCGGCTTCGTTGTCGGTCGTCTGTGCCGACGGCGGCGCGGACGTCGGCTTTTCCGGCGACGGCGACGGCCCTGCCGTGCCCCGCGTGCCGGGTTGCGCAGGCAACACGGAAGTGACCTGTGCGTCGTGCGGCGGCACTGCCATCACCTCGGGCGCAGCGGGCGCCTGAGGTGCGGGTGCCGGTGCGGGAAGCTGCGTCGGCTGTGCGTTGGGCGGCGTGCCTACGGGTGCCACGGTCGTCCTGCCGTGACGGCCTTCCATGTTGCCCGTCGCATACACGTCGGCTTCGTTCGTCTGCGAGAAGCTGTCCGTCGGCAGCGGATAGTTCGCGGTCTGCATCGGCTTCACGAGGTGCGGCGTGACGATGAACACGAGTTCCGTCATGTCCTGCTGGAACGATGTGCTACGCAGCAACGCGCCGAGAACAGGCACTTCGCCAAGACCGGGAACGGCTTTCAGCGCGCCCGTGATGTTGTTGCTCAACAGGCCGCCGATCGCAAACGACTCGCCATCGTTCATCTGCACGACCGTCGATGCGCGGCGCGTGTTGATGAGCGGCAGGATGGAAACTCCGCTCGTGCCGGAAGACGAGACCGTCACACCCGTTGGCGACAGCTCGGACACTTCGGGCGCCACCTTCAGGCTGATCCGCCCATTCGCCAGCACCGTCGGCGTGAACCGCAGCCCCACGCCGAACTCTTCCTCCTGCAGCGTGATGCTCGACACGCCGTTGCCGCTGCTCTGCGGAATCGGAATGAAGATCTTGCCGCCAGACAGGAACGTCGCTTCCTGGCCGCTGATCGTCACGAGATTCGGTTCGGCAAGAATCTTGACCAGGTTGTCGGTCTTCTGCGCATCGACGGCGAGATTGAACGGACGGTTGTTGGCCTTGCTGACGGCAAACGCACTCGTCACGCCCGCGAGCAGGTTGCTCACCAGCGCACCCGTCCACGAGCCGAAGCCGCCCTGAATGTTCACGGCCGCGCCCAACTGGTTGATCAGCGACTTCGATACCTCCGCCACCTTGACTTCGAGCATCACCTGCTGCGGCGTATCGACGACCATCATGTTGATCACCGTGGCCGACTTGCTGGTGCTCGCACTCTGCTGGCTCACGCTCGCCGTGCCGTTGCCCGAATTCGCCGAGGCCGCCTGCTGTTGCTGCGTGGGTTGCGAGTCCGCGAAGGCCTGGGCGATCTGCATCGCCTGTTGCGCAGCGGGGCCGCTCGACACGCGCCCGGCCATCACCAGATTGCCGGCTGCTGTCGATACGCGGATGCCGCGCTCTTCCGGCATCAGCTGCCGAAGCGCCTGCTGCAGACCCTCGGCGTCGACATTGACGATCACGTTGATCATCGCGCAGGCCCCGCTCTTGCCCTGCACGATCATGTTAGTGGTGCCGACCGTCATGCCGACGACGTAAAGCGTGCGAGGCGACACCAGCGCCGCCTGCGCGACGACCGGGTTGCCCAGCGTGCGATTGCGCGCGGGCTCGGAAAGCGGCACGAGAACCGATTTGCCGACGGGCACGGTGACGTTGGTTTCATCGCGGATCTCCCCTGTGCAGCTCGGGCCGCGCAACGGGATCGGCCCGCTTACCGCCGCCGCGCCGCCCGCGCCGGGCGCCATCGCGACCATCATCGGCGCCGCGCCGCGCATGGCGGGCAACGGCGGATTCGGGCTGCGCTTCGCCGCGAGAATCGGGTTTTCGATCGCCTCTTGCGCCTCGCTGGTCTGCGCGGCGACGAGGCCAAAGCAAAGCGCCGCAACGAGCGCCGTGCTGCCCAGTGAGCGGTGGCGCGTCTGGCGGCCGCTCGAGAATCCCTGTTTCGTCTTCATTTTTGATGCCCCCGTTACCCGATGTCTTTCGATCGCAACGTGCAGTCGTCCCCGGCGCCTGATGTCGGGCGCCCCGCCCACGTGCTGTCGGCTTGCGCCTAGAAACACTCCATGCTGCCCAACACGCCCGAGAGGACGCCTACGCAATCGCGCGGCGCCGCCGGGCGCGCCGCATAGTGCGTGCGTACCACAGGGCGCGCGGCGGGTGCCGAGGCAGCCACTGGTGCCGGCGTGCCGAGCAGCGTGAATTTCGTCGCGCCGCGTGTCGGAAGCTCCGCGGTGTCGACCTGGTTGCGCAGCACGAGCGACAACGTCCCGACACTGCGCGCCAGATCGAGCTTCTCTGCCTGATCGGGCGTGACTTCGAGCGTGACGGCATTGACGACCTTGGGCTTGGTTTCGTCGCGCCCGACTTCCTGAGCGACGGCCAGCACCAGGATTTTCTCGAGCACGATCTTCGAAATGCTTTCATCGTTACCCGATCCCTTGCCGCTGCCCTTGTCCTGCTGCGTACTCACGATGATGTCGACGTAGTTGCCAGGCAACGCGAAACCCGCCACGCCGATCACATCGTTGACGCGCACGGTGATCGCGCGGCGCCCCTCAGCGATCACGGCCGACAGACCGCCCACCGTACCGACGGGCGTGAGCTTACCGTCGAGAATCGGCTCGCCGCGTAGCACACTGTTTTTCATCACGCGGCCGTCGAGCTTCTGGACATCGTTGAACGTGCCGGGCGGCACGCTGCCCGATGGCCAATCGACCATCTTGATGAATTCCGGGCTCAGCCGCTGTCCGAGATTGATGTCCATGGCCGCGACGGCAACCTTGGCGGTCATGCCGGACGATCGGTCGACCAGCCAGCGCGATGCCATCGCCACGGCGCCAAGCCCGGCTATCGCAGCAACCAGCAACATCACTACGGCACGTACGTTCTTCATGATGACTCTCCTGATTCCTGACCTGTTTCCTGACTAGGGTTTCCGGCCGTTTAACCGGTCCATTAACCGGCCGCTGATTTTTTTGCGGCCCTCTCCGAAGGGCCCTGCTGTTGCGGCGGCGTCTCGTGCTCGCCGACGACCGCGAAATAGCTGTTCCACGCGCGCAGCAGGTTCAGCGCGTCGGCGATGGGCGGCTGGTCCAGATACCTGGCGTTGGCCAGCACGATGCGCAGAAGATCGCCCGGATAACACGCGAGCAACGGACGCCCCGACGTCATGTGCAGGTGATGAACGAGGTATTCGAAGGCGTCGTCCTCCGACGCGACTCGCAGCTCTTCGCAGCGGCGTTCGTACACGGCCCGGTATTCGGCGACGTCGAGCGCGCCGACATACAGCTTGCAGCCGAGGCGCCGGAAGAATGCCTCATCGCCCAGATCCGCCGGCGAGAAGTTGCTCGAGAACGCAACCCAGACATCGAACGGCAACGAGAAGCGCAAGCCGGTATGCAAGGTGAGCATGTCGCGGCCACGGTCGAACGGCACGATCCAGCGGTTGAGCAATTCGGCCGGCTCGACACGCTGACGTCCCAGGTCGTCGACCACGTAAAGACCGCCGTTGGCCTTCACGTGCGGCGGCGCCTGATAGAAACCGCTCGCGGCGTCGTAGCGCAGCTCGAGCATGTCGAGCGTGAGTTCGCCGCCCGACACCACCGTGGGCCGCCGGCAGATTTGCCAGCGCGCGTCGGTGGGCGCCCCCTGCGCCCCGTCGGACGAAGCGACGTTGACGGTTTCGTGAATCAGAGGATCGAAAATCTGGATCACTTCGTTTTCGACGGCGATCGCATAGGGCACGGCGATGCGCCCCGGCAGCAGCTTGCCCAATCGTTCGGCAAGCGAAGTTTTTCCGCTTCCCGGCGGGCCGAAGAAGATCACCGGCTTGCCGCTGTTGACCGCGCCGCCGATGTCGTCGAGCAACGATGTCCTGACCGTCAGCCCGGCGAAGGCGGCGCGCACCTGCGCGTATGTCACGTGCGTGTGCCGCACGGATTGCCGCGCGAGGACGGCTTCGTAACTCGCGAGCGACACAGGCGCCGGGCCGACGTAGCGGCAGCGGTTCATGAAGTCCGCGGCGCGCTGACGGCCGCCTTCCGTCAATTGAAGTTCGACATCAAGGTCGCTGGCGCCGCGCCGGACGATTTCGAGAATCCGCTCCCGCACGCCGAACGCCACGACGCTGTCGAGCACAATGGCGCCGAGCTTGAGCCGCTGCACGAGTTGCGACAGCGTTACTTTGCCCATCACGAATGCCGACTTCGCGACGAGTTCGAGAAGGAAGTTCTGGTCGAGGCCCGTTTCCGCGATGGTGCGCGGCGCGCGAGCCAACATGCCCGTCCCGTCCCCGTCGGTACGTGCACGGCTTGCGTCATGCAGGCGCGTCACGTCGGCCGATGCCTGCGGCACCGTGTGCTGTTGGTCTTTCACGTTGTACCCCCGATTGGTACCGCGCATCGCGCGAAGTGTCTTTTTGCTGCTTCTTTTGCCCTTCGACGTGGGCTCTGTTCTTGTGTGAATCGCTTCTCGTCAAACGATGCCAGTTCCGGCGCGCAGAATCATGATGCCCAGCGTGCCCAGCGCAATGGCCACGCCATAAGGCAGCGACCCGACGGAAGGCATTGCGGTGCCTTTTGCTTTTTCAAACAGCCCGCCGCCTTGACCGCCCTTCGAAAGCAGGATGGCCAGCATGTTGGCGCCTGCCGACTTCAACGCGCCCCTGAACACGACGACTGCGAGCGCCCAGATGCCACCCAAAGTGCAGGTCACCAGCACGATCTCGAACGCCAGCTCCGGCCCGACGAACGCGCCCACCATCGCCATCAGCTTCACGTCGCCCGCCCCCATGCCGCGCAGCAGATAGAGTGGAAAAAACAGGCATCCACCCGTCAGTACACCGAGTCCCCACGACGAGTACCCCTGAGCTGCACCATGCAGCCAACACTGCACCGTGAGCGCCAGCGTCAGTCCCGTTACCACCAGCACGTTAGGAATGCGACGCGAATGCAGATCCGAACCGGCTGCCACCGCCAGCAAAAGCAGCAGACAGATGCCGACCGGAAATTCAAAAGCGTTCATAGCGGTCCCCCATTTCTTCTGTGGCAAAGCTGAACCGACCCGCGATCAATGACGGGTCGCGCCGCGTTGATTTTTTAGGGCACCGTGATGCCGCTGAACCAGTTGCCGACGCCGGTGAAGAACTGATTGAGTCCTCCGCCGATAGCCGTCGCGCCGGCGATGATGCTGATCGCGATCAGGCCCGCGAGCAGGCCATATTCGATCGCCGTCACACCATCTTCTTCAAGCGCGAAGGCACGGGCCAGGTCGAGTTCTGCTTTCATCTCCATCCCCCTAAAAGACGTCTGCTTTTTCCGCCTTCCTTCGCGGTGACGATCATGGAGCTGCCCGGTGCGAAGCCAGGCAGCTCCCTTCACGCCGGTGCGTCGTCTGCTCAGGCCGTTTGCGGCAGCTTGCCCGCAATGGCGTTGAACATCCCGTTAAGGTTCGTACCAACGAGGCCAGCACCGGCGATGATCGCCACCGCGATCAACGCAGCCAGCAGACCATATTCGATCGCCGTCACACCATCTTCTTCGCGGGCAAATGCACGGATCAGGTCGAGAGTTTTTTGCATTTTGAAGCTCCTCAAAAAATTAAGTTGGTTTACTCAGGTACGCTAAACATGCCCGCTGCGGGACCGAGCATTGGAAAAAGCTGCAGACTTCACAGCCGGAGTTGGCCTGGACTACCGGATCGGTGCTGGAGCGCATTATCGTGATTCACCGCGCTCCAGCCCTCACCCTCCCCAACGCCACTTGCTTCGGGAACCTCAACGACGGCCAAACCCGTAATCGAAGTTCCCTGATCTTCGTCACGATCGATGGCCGAAGCCCGACCGTGCCGAAGTTTCCGACGCCGCAGAACTGGACCCCCCGTCAGTTGTTCTGCAGTGCCTGAAACTGTGACGCCCGTTTTGTTGAAGCTACGTCGCGCCACCGTTGCGGGCATATAGCCAGAACGGTGCCATGTGTGCCGAAAGCCTTACCGCGATTAGTTCATTTAGTTAAAAGAACAATTGCCTGATGCGTCTGTGACGGCAAATGTTTCATAAGTGAAAACTTGCAGGGCTGGGCAATCGTGGTCCACGCAGACACGAATGTGAGGAGGCGAACAGAAAAAGTATGAGGAAGCCGTCAGGTCGAATCGGGCGTGATGGGGAGCATTTCACGGTAATTCAAGGCACCACAAGACATCCCCGACGTGACGGTCGTGGGGCCGCTTGTGCCCATACGCGGATTTTGTTGTGACGAATCTATGCTCCCGAACGTTCACAATTTGTTACAGCTTCGAAACATCAACTTGCGGGCAAAAAAACCCGCTGAAAATACGCGTCCGTTAAAACGAGCGGTATAAACTGCTCGGCCGGGTCCGTGGGAGCGCCTCCATATGGCGGATTCGGCTAGATCTAGACTGATGAATACCCTAATTTTTAAACTCGCCGGGCAATTCGGCCATCGCCGTCACATTTTGTTACATGGCCGATACATGAGAGGTAATCATTGCTTCTCTGGGTCGGAGCTCACGCCGGAGCGCCCCGAGGTTACAGCAGCGCTCGACCGTCCGCCGATTCGCCTTACGGATAATTCGGAAGAAACCGATGGCTCGGCCGACAATGCGCAACGGGCGGCACGTGCGCAAATTCGGTTGAACCGCGAACGTTCGAAAGATCACGATTTCGCGGCTGTTTCCGAATCCCGGCGCTTCGCGCCGTCGATACGCGCGGCTTACATGGACTGTCGGGTCCCGGATGTCGTCAGGATGCATCGGGCACCCTTGTGTGGTTTCGCTCGATGACAATAGTGACGGTGACGGCCGCTGTCGCGAACGTGAGGCCTGCGTGGTGGCAGGGCAGACAGCAGGCCATTGCAACAGGCTACGATGTCCGGAGTCTTGATATACGGTGCCGGGAACGGAAGAATCGGGCAGCACGAACGCGCCCCCAGATTGACCCTCCACAGCCCCCATCAACAGGAACGAATCGCGACGCGCGAACCTGTCGCGATTCGCAACCTTCCGTCTGGAAAACGGGCCACACGCGGGGATCTCCCCTTACACGTACTGCTTGTAGAACTTTGCCATGCTCCGAAGTGCAACGTGACACCGGCCTGAATAGTCCTTCAATCAGTAACGGTGCGGGCACAACGATCCCTACAGTTGCCACGAGCGGGATCAGGCCGAACAGCAGCAGACGCCTTGCGTGGCGAAAACGGGCTGGGACTTATGGACACCGCGCGCACGCCTCACATGGCGCGCGACGAGCCGGTCCGTCATGGCAGCGAGCATCGATAGCGCAAACTGTGGCAGCTTCATGACAAGCATCGCCACGGGTGTTCCCACGAGCTTCACACCATGCATCGCGACAATTACAACCGTGCGACCGTCACCAAATATCAGGTTCCCCGTTGCGTCCCCAACCTGCAGTTGATGCTCCGCCGGCAACATACGCATGCGCAGATGCGTCAACACCCGTCCACCCGAACCACGTCCCAATACTCCGAATGGGCTGCCCTCTGTGCGAATTCAGGAGCGGGCGTGTCTGATCGAGGTAATAGCGCACCAGGGGGCGGCCAGTTTGTCGGCGACGCCTGAACGCTATTGCTACGATCGCCGTGGTGTTTTCTACGACCACGGATAACGGTAGTTACCGCACTAAAGAACCGATATCACTATTTTCCGCAATATCCACGTGCTATACACTACCGCGAAAACAATATCGCGGGGGAGCATATGGCGTCGATATCAGCATCTGAGGGCCGTGAGATACCGGGATTTCTGTTCGTCGAGGCGAGCATCACCAGTATGCGTGGCTGCCCGGCGCGCCTGGTTCTCCTTTGCTCAGGCTCTTCTTCCGCAGAACCTTTATGATCAGCGTGGCACCTGACATAGTCATTGCGTCGGTGAGGCTACTACCACTACGGTGTCGATGCACCTGTTCAAACCTGCCTGATTGAAAACATCTCGTGACACGGCTTGCTGTCAAACTTCCTCATCTGGCCTTTGCAAATTCAATGAGTGTCGAATGAAACGTGAGCTGCTGCGATTCGCGATTGCGGGCGCGATTGGCTTTGCCGTCGATTCGGGACTGCTGTACGGCATGCTCGCAATCGGCGCGGGCTATCTCGGCGGCCGCGCAGTCTCGTTTCTCACGGCCGTGTGGGCGACGTGGCAGATGAACCGGCGCTTCACGTTTGTCAAAGACAGCAACAAATCGGCCTGGACCGAGTGGTGGCATTATTTCTTCGTGATGCTAGCCGGCGGCGTCATCAATTACACGGCCTATACCGCTGCCATCCTCTTGCTGCCGAAGAACGCGCTGCTGCCGCTCATTGCCGTCGGCATCGGTGGAATCGCCGGGATGACTGTCAACTTCGTCAGCGCAAAACTGTGGGTGTTCAAGGAACAGCGGAACGCCTCCCCGAACCCCTCGTTCGACGAACACACTCATCAATCGCATGTACGGGAAGGCTAGAATCGAAAGGCGATAAACCGATAAAGCGACAAAGCACAGCATCACGCATAGGCCAACCGAATGGAGAAACGTCGGGATGCGCCGTTTCAAAAGCGAAACGAATTTGAGCAGCGTGGGTCATCCGTGAGAACACCGGTCCACCCGGGCTCGGAATACCTTTTCTAAGTATCGATCGCAGCTGTCTGTCTGGTTGCCCCGCAACGCTCGCGCCGGGTTTGACGTATTCGCACAAGCGGCATTTTCGGACAGAAGACGATCATCTCCGAGCGGAGCACATCGCATTGGACAGCAACGCAAAAACGTTTGCGCGACGCCATTGGCTTTGCTTGAATGAGCAACCCCGCAAACGTCTAAACTGGCTAACTATCAGGCACCTGGGTATCGAAGTGCTCAGGTGTTTTCCGCAGATAGCACAACTACATCACAACCGGCTGATTCATTTTTCATTTGTGAAACAAAACGATGTTTCACCTCATCTGCTGGACTTTCAAATGAGTGACCGGACTGGCGCGCCGCATTGATTTGACCGTCGCCGCAGGTGCATCTTTCTTGAGACGGCGAGCAGCGCCTAAAAGTAACGCATAGCACCGCGCTAACCGTGTAACAGAGTCTGACAGGACACGAAGCCCTTCTCATAGTTGAAACAATTTTTCGATCCGCTTTGAACGGCTTGCCTTGCTTCTTCAGATGAGCCGTCAGAAATGGGACTTCAGCCTTCGGTGGCACGGATCTGGCTTTTCAGAGCCGCGAGCGAGGCTCTGCATCAGTATCAGAATGACTCGCTGTAATGCTCTAACCGGGAGCAACAAAATAGCACGGTGCACGGCGTGTTATTACCGGTTTAGAAAATCACAAGACCAACACAAGCTATAACGGGGATCACATTATGTCTGCCAGGACCGGCAAGCAGCTCATTTCGCTCGTTGTACCGTTCTACAACGAAAGCGATGCCATTCCGCGCTTTTTTGCCGCCGTCACTCCGGTACTCGAAGCGATCGATAACATTCGCTTCGAAATCGTTTGCGTCAACGACGGCAGCAGCGACAGCACCCTTAGTCAACTGATCAGCCATCACGTCCGGGATAGCCGGATTCGCGTGATCGATCTCACACGGAACTTCGGCAAGGAAGCTGCATTGAGTGCGGGCATCGATGAAGCAATAGGGGATGCAGTGATCCCAATCGACGCCGATCTGCAAGATCCGCCCGATCTGATTCCAATCATGGTCGAGCATTGGCGCAATGGTGCGGAAGTGGTCGCGGCCAAACGGGCGAACCGCGCATGCGACACGTTCCTGAAACGTGCAGCCGCCGCGACCTACTATCGCGTCCACAACGCGCTCTCAGATGTGAAACTGATCGAGAACGTTGGAGACTTCCGCCTGATGGACCGCCGGGTCATCCATGCGCTGCGGAAACTCCCTGAAAGACGGCGCTTCATGAAAGGGCTGTTCGCCTGGGTCGGGTTTCAAACTGTAATCGTCGAATACCGGCGCGACACACGCATTGCCGGCCGTTCAAAGTTCTCCGGCTGGAAGCTTTGGAACTTTGCGCTCGAAGGCATCACGAGTTTCAGTACCGTGCCGCTGCGAAGCTGGAGCTATATCGGTCTGCTGATTGCCACACTCGCGTTCGCGTATGGTGCCTACATCATCGGCAGCACGCTCCTTTTCGGCAATCGCGTCCATGGCTATCCGTCGCTTCTCACTGTGGTTCTTTTCATGGGCGGCATCGAACTGATCGGGATCGGCGTAATCGGCGAGTACATCGGGCGTATCTATTACGAGTCGAAAAGCCGACCTGTCTATCTGGTCCGACGTCGCTATCAGGCCAAAACCAAGATTAGTGTCTTGCCAGTCGGCCGCCGTCATCCAGACAGGTTCAACGAAAAGCGGGCGGATTTTTCCCGCCGGCATGTCGTAGCGCGCGTACGGGCCGTTAGCCGTTAACTTTCACGGAGCAGACCATGTCTCCCGACGCTTATCTGCAGATGGCCGCGACTGAGGAGGAACACTGGTGGTTCCGGGGACGACGCGACGTGCTACGCACAGTGCTGTTAAAGCTTAATCTTCGCTCCGACGCCAGGATACTCGAAATCGGCTCCGGGACAGGTGGCAATCTCAATATGCTGGCCGAATTTGGCACCGTCTGCGGACTTGAGATGGACGAAACGGCACGGCATCTGGCCGTCCAGAAGACTGGCCGGCGCTTCGATATTCGCGCAGGACGATGCCCGGACGAACTGCCATTTCATGGTCAACGTTTCGACGTGGTCTTCTTTTTCGATTGTCTCGAACATATCGCCGACGATGTGGGTTCACCTGAGCGCATGCAGAAGCTCCTTTCAACGGACGGAATGGTCCTCGTGACCGTTCCGGCCTGCCGATGGTTATGGAGCGCGCACGACGTGTTTCTGCATCACCACCGACGATACAGCAAGCCGTCTCTGATCGCATGCGCACGCGCGGCGGGCTATAAAGTCGAGGTGATTTCCCACTTCGATACTCTGCTTTTCCCGCTTGCGGTCATCGCACGATGCTTTGACAAAGTGTTCCGAAGGCGCGCATCCAGTGAAGATGCGACCCCCATACAGCTCATGAACTCGGCTCTTTACCGGATCTTCAAGGCAGAATGCCGCTGGCGGTCACGCCGCTTCTTTCCGTTTGGTGTTTCGCTATTTGCGGTGCTCACCAGGGATGTCGCATGACGTGACGTCTGGCCAGTATCCCGTTGGTACTGTCCGACCGGCATCAACATGGTCAATAGAACGAAGGGAGGTACATTGGAACAAGTCATTGCCCGGCACGCCAGGGCTGCCGCTTCCTGGTCCTGGCCGCCATTCTGGCTGGTTGCTGCGTTGATCGGCTACGTAATCGTCGTATTCGGCCCGGTCCTGGGAGACGGAGACACATACTGGCACATCGGCGCGGGAACGTGGATCCTGCAGCACCGCGCGATTCCGCACACGGATCCATTCTCCTACACATTTGCGGGTGCGCCGTGGGTGGCGCACGAATGGCTGTCCGAGGTACTCATGGCCCTCGCGTATAAGGCGGGTGGCTGGAACGCGATAGTCGCGCTTTATGGTGCTGCAAGCGCCTTGACATTTGCGCTGCTGGCCCGACACCTGGCACGCTGGCTGGATCCATTGGGCGTGCTGGTCGTGGTTGTCTGTGCTGCGGCGTGTGTTGCCCCCAGCCTTTTGACGCGACCGCACCTGCTCGCACTACCGCTGCTGGTACTCTGGTCAATCACTTTGGTTAAGGCGAAAAGAAGAGGGACAGCGCCTTCGCTCCTCCTGCTTCCTGTCATGACGCTTTGGGCGAATCTGCATGGAAGTTTCATTTTCGGCCTTGTCCTTGCGGCGTTGATCGGCGTTGAAGCCCTAGTTGACACTACCGCTGACCGGGTTAGCGTCGCCCGTCAATGGGGCCTGTTTCTCGTCTCGGCAACCGCGGTTTCGCTCCTGAATCCGAACGGCTGGCATGGTCTGGTGCATCCTGTCCAACTCATGAGCATGATGAGTGTCGCATCCATTACGGAGTGGAAGTCACCAGACTTTCAGCATCTTCAGCCAATTGAGCTGGTGTTGGCTGCGCTGCTGTACGTCAGCTTTGCGCGGGGTGTGCGGTTGCCATTACCTCGTCTTTTCATCTTACTCGGGCTTATTCACATGGCCCTTCAGCATAGCCGACACCAGATGGTCACTGGTGTGTTAGGCGCCGTGCTCCTCGCGGAGCCCCTCGGGCGTGCTTTCCGCGTGGGAGATAACCCGGCCCCGGAGCGCCGCCCTATGGTGCGATGGATTCTTGGCGGATTCGCCTGCGGAGTGATCGCGACCGGAATCCGGGTTGTGCACCCGATCGCACGAACCGATGACCCTGTGTCACCGATCTCGGCACTGGCGCATGTACCAGCACAGATTTTGAGTGAACCCGTCTTCAATAGCTACGGATTCGGGGGCTATCTGATATTCAGGAAGATTAAACCTTTCATCGATGGGCGCGCCGACCTGTATGGCGACGATTTCGTCTCCGATTACCTGACCGCGACGGCGCCTGACCGCACCGCATTTGAGCGGCTAGTGACGAAATACCAGATACGATGGGCAATCCTCCATGCCGGTACCGCGGTTGCGGATATGATTGATGCGCTACCCGACTGGCGTCGGATTTATGCAGACGACCATGCGGTAGTCTATGTTCGAAAGGGAGGAGACACACGGTTGCCGACTGGCAGAACCGACAATTGATGCCCGCTGTGACCGAGAGCACGCGCCTTGACGACCTGGGTTTTATCGCCAGGCCCGCCTGTCGCGCATTCGGCCTGCGAAGGAATCCTTCACTTTCGAACGCGGCTCAGGTTGTTACGCTCGAGTCGAATTCGGCCCAGCACAGGATGACGTTTCCAACGATATGACGAGCAGGCGAGCCAGATCAACAGAATGTGTAATCCCAGCGGACGGCCAACGGGGCAGGCAGCTGTGCCATTGCAAGTCGCGCCATCGACCCGGATGATGTCATCCACCAGATCTGCGGGAATTTCTTCAAAACGATCGCCGCGGAGTCTTCTCGGCGTTACATGCGGCAGTAGCAACGCGATCCTTTTCGGCGAAATCATGCCGATGAACCTGCCTCATCAAGCCGGCTCAGGGATATGAACAGACACACTGTATGCCATGAACGAAGCGCACATAATATATTGGCGGAGAGGTCGAAATTGAAAGAAAAATCGCCTGATACCGGCACCCGTTATGCGACGTACAGCTGGTTCTGCTTTGGACTGCAGTTTACCTTCCTGATCATCCTGATTGCTCGCCACTATGTACTGCAACAGCCGCAATCCCCCGCACTAGGCATGGACTTCGCGGTGTACTGGTCCGCTGCACGTGTCGCGATCGAACACGGCGCGGCGGCGATCTATTCTCCAGAATTCATGCGCCCTCTGGAACTGGCTGTGCGTCCATACATGGACTACACTCCGTGGCCCTATCCCCCGACTTTTTTGCCGTTCGTGCTCCCGCTCGGCTGGCTCAGTTTCAATGCCGCCCTGGTCACTTTCCTCACTGCAAGCATCCTGCTCTATGTTTATGCGATGCATCTCATCGCACGCCCCATCGGCATCCAGACTTGGCGATATTCGCTTGGATTTCCGGCAATCTTCATCGTAATCAGCTTCGGGCAAAACTCCCTGCTGACAGCTGCCATCGCAGCCATCGCCCTTTCGCTGCTGCCAACGCGGCCCATCATCGCGGGAGCGGCAATAGCGCTGCTCAGCATCAAGCCGCAATTGGGCGTTCTCTTTCCCGTGGCCCTGATTTGCGGGCAGCGGTGGAAAGCATTTTTCTCGGCGATTTTTTTTACCGGACTTTACGCTGGGGCCTGCTTGCTGACCTTCGGGGTAAATTCCTTTACCGCTTTCTACCATGCACTGGGAACATTTGGCAGTTCATGGATCACCCAAAACAGCAACGATATCTGGTTCGCAATGACCAGCATTTACGGTGTACTCAGGGTTACAGGAGTCAGTGCAACTCAAGCTTACCTCATTCAATGTGTATACGGTACTCTCGCGCTCGGGGGCATCGTCATTATCTGGAGGGGAAATTATTCGCACCAGATAAAGTGTGCAGCCCTGGCCTCAGCAACACTGATGGTCTCGCCCTATATCATCTTTTACGATCTCGCATGGCTTGCAATTGCCATAGCATTTATTGCCGCAGACATATCTCGCAACGGGAAGAACAAGGCGCTTACCCTTATCGCCATTATCGCCTGGTTTCTCCCGTTCCAGGCTTTACTCGCGCGATGGTTTCCCGACATCTACCAATGGTCACCTTTTGCTCTACCGATTTTCCTGATCGTCATTGTCAGGCACAAGCTCAATAAAAAGGCCGCACCGGAAGGTGCGGCCGTGGATACTCATCTGCTTCTCAGCAACGACACATGTGATTCGTGACGGGCTGCGAGCACAATCATCTGTTCGCGCACAAACGACTAGCACCTCGATATGTCCCTGGTCGAAAAGCACCAGTGCCCGAGAATAAGCAACACGATTGCCAGGCCACACAGTGTACTGCTGGCTCGACAAGCGATGTCCCGCTCAATGGTCCAGATGTTCCTGCCTCGAAGCACGCACCAATCAACGCCTAGGCGCTAAGCACGTGAGCAAAACGCCCATTGAGCTTGCGTTGACCGACGGTCGGACAGAGGACTGACCGAAGCCCCAGAAAGTGCTTCGAACGGGAACGAACATTGAAATTGATCAGATAGCCATGTTCCCGATCACGTTCCACCAGAAAATCAATGCCTGTACATTGCGCCGTGAACGACTTCCGTTGATCGAATTCATCGAGGATTTCCAGTAGAGAACACAAGCGCGGCGGCAGGGTTATCTCTGCTGACTCGCCGTTCAGCACGACGCGGTCAGTGATAACGGTCCTGCCTTCATAGCGTACCTCGACCCTGACGAGTTTTATAAAACACTTCGTATGTGGATATTGAATGTCTTGGCGCTATAACCAAGTCTTCGACGCTGGTACGTTAAAATCAGCACTCCATAACTATTAAAAAATAGTCAATCCGTTTTTCCTAGGCGAGGAAGCATTTTCCTTTGTCTGCTCCAAGCAGACAGCATGACTTTCAGCACGGTATGGCAGTGTATCCGGCGGAGCCACCGACCGGTTATTGAATCGGTTCAGAGAGTTTGCTCAGACCTTACTTTCCGCACGTCGAGGACACAATTTGGCGCGAATTTCGTTGCTAGCCTAGCGAGCGAAATTCGCGTTCCGGGACGCCGAGTAGAGAGAGGACCTGACGCTGCAAATCCGTGAGCGGGACATCGAAGACCTGTACAGTGTGTGCGCCCTCGATCAACTTGTGGCGCTCAGCGAGGCTGAACAGACGTAGGATCTGCTCGGTGGTCGGACGTTTGCACTGGCGCTGCTCGGGATATAACGGAAGTTCATCGATACGCTCACGCTTCATCGCAAGACGCAGCTCGCGCTCGATGAGCGCCTGAACAAGCAGGGCGAGGAAGTACAGGGTGAAGAGCGCCTCGATTCTGCCCTCGTCCTTCAGGAACACGGGCGCGATCTCGTGCACGGTCTTGACCTGCTCGAAGCGCTTTTCGATCATCGGCTGCCCCTTGTGTGCCTGAAGCACCTGGGCTGGCGACAGACTGCGATCGTTGGTAATGAGTGGGTACATCCCATCGCTTTTGTGGTCGTAAGCGATCGCCTCATCGTCGATGGTCCACTCGATGTCAAAGCGCCGCCTGGTAATCTTGCGGTAAAGCGGTATCGGGCCCGGGACGCCCCCGCTTCGTCTGCTTGTACGCGTGCTCCTCCCGCACGGTACGACGGACCTTCAGGTAGCGCGCGACGTGGTGCTTCTCCAGAATCCCCTTGATCTGCAGATCGATCTCGGCGGCGCCGCGTAACCGTGTCCTTGCTCCAGTGAGCCGCGCGCGTAACAGCTGGAACTCTTCAACGGCCGCCGCGATGTTTCTGCGCCGTCGTGCCTCCTGGCGCAGAGTAAGTAACGGGCTCCAGACCCAGACCACTGGCCATACTTCGGCCGACGGTAGCGGGGCGCGCCAGACATACCAGCGGTCGCGCGGCCCGTCGCTATGGCGCGGGTTGGGACGGTCCCAGACACAGCTCCAGTCAGGCGTGTGAGTCTGAATCCATTGGCGGAATTCGGTGTCTTCCAGGCGGCTGCGGGGCAACACGGTAACGAAGCGCCCGCCTGCGCGATCAATGTGTTCCATGTTCTCGCGCGAGCACAGCTTTGAATCGGCCACATACAGGAAGTCACTGCGGCCTGCCACCGCACGCAGGGTATTCCAGGTCTCGATGTGGGTACGTGAGTCGCTTGCGTTGCCGTCGGTGCAACGAAACGCGACAGGGATATTGCCGTCGGCGCTCATCGTAAGGATGAACAGTAGCTGTTTCAGATCCGGACGGTGGTCCTTGGAGTGACCGTAGGTGATGACCGGCGCAGTTCGCCCCCGGATCTTCCGACCTTCTGAGCCGCGATAGCTGCCGCAAAAGCTAATCGACGTGCTGTCGTTATGACATTCGTCGAAGTTCACGCCAAAACGTTGCCCGACTGCGACCACGACCTCGGTCAGCAGCGCAGTCCGGTCGGCATCAAACAACCGATCCAGCGCGCGGCCGAGGCGATCATCGCTGAGGTGTTCCATCTGCTCGCCAGGGAGGCCGAACATTCCGCTGGCGAAGCCATGGACGGTCTCCTGCTGGCGGTAAATCGGCTCACGTTCGACGATGATCGAGCGCAGCAGGACACCAAGGGCTCGGGCGTGAGGGACCACACAGCGCGCATCCGAGGGTACATGCCGATCGAGTGCGTCCTCCAGGCCGATGCGCTTGATAAAGTGATTGACGAGGGGTAAAGGTCCCAGGCGCTCGCTGTGCAAGATGAAGCGAGCCGCATGCGGGGAAGGTTCTTGCGTGCGTATCATTCTGTCGCTAAGATTAGCGACGGATATACAAAAGTCAAGCTCATGGCACGCCGATCGGAACTCATCATCAAGCGAGCCCGCGAGCGCATCGAGCGCATCCGGCAGAAGCTCAATGAGATTGACTATCTGTGTTCCGGCACACTAGTGGAGCGCATGAAGGTCTGCGGCAAGCCAGGCTGCCGCTGCGCACAGGATCCTGACGCCCGCCACGGGCCGTACTACGAGTGGGGGCACATGAAAGGCGGCAAGCTGGTTCATCGAACCGTCTCGCCGGAGCAGGCCATCATATTGCGGCGGGCCATCGCCAACTATCGGCAGGCAAGGAAGCTAATGCAAGCGTGGGAGGACGAAACCGAGCGGCTGATAGACGCCGAAGCGCCGCGCAAACCTTGAGCTGCCCGGACGTCACGGAAATTGCGCTCAAATTCGACCGGCGACCTGCGGAAAGTAAGTCAAGGCGATCGTAAAACGACTGGTTGCGGCGAAGGACACGGAAGCGAAGGTGCACCGCAAAGCCGAGCGGCCGTGGGGCTGCTACGACTCGATCAATCGCGGCGAGCGCTTCCAGGTGAAGCGGATCGTCGTGAAGCCGGGCGGGCGGCTATCGTTGCAGATGCATCATCATCGCGCGGAGCACTGGATCGTCGTGCGCTGCACGGCGCGCGTGACGCGCGGCGACGAATCGTTCCTGCTCACTGAAAACCAGTCGACCTATATTCCGCTCGGCGTGCGGCACCGGCTGGAGAATCCGGGCAAGACGCCGCTCGAGATCATCGAGGTGCAATCGGGCGGCTATCTCGGCGAAGACGATATCGTGCGCTTCGACGACCAGTATGGCCGCACGTGTACCTGAGTTTTGCGAAGTCTCTGGGGGGCGCTGGTTGTCGGCTTCCATCTGCAGCTCGATCTCGTGCGATGTGGTACATCGCCCCGGGTATCGCACCAACCCCGATTCAGATGTCACGGCGCACACGCCGCAGCGGGCCAGCCAGCACTGAGATGTGTTTGGGAAAAGGTGTTTCCTGACGCTTCAGGGCCTCTTCACGCGTGGCCAGTGCAAAAGCCCTTAACCGGGCACGCAACTGCTCAGAGGTTTCGGCCGGCGGCAGGGGCGTCACCTCATGCGCCAGACATACAAGGACAAAGTCGGGAAGACAAACGGGCAGGCGGCTGACAGGTCTGCGTACTGCAACAGCGTCCCGGCGAGCCCGCCGGCGGCCTCCCTTTACGACAGCATGCTGCGAGTCGCCTGACATCACGGAATACAAGTGCCATTTGACGTATCCCGTACAGCTACCCCAGAGCTTACTCAAATCCCCGTGAATTCGCTGCCTGCCAGCGCCGATGATCGGCGCACATGCGCTCGATGCCGAATTGCGCGCTCCAGCCGATCACGTCGCGCGCCTTCGCCGGATTCGCTATACACTGCGCGACGTCGCCCGGACGGCGCGCGACGATCTCGTACGGCACCGGCTTGCCGGAGGCCTTCTCGAAGGCCTTCACGACTTCGAGCACGCTATAGCCCTGGCCTGTGCCCAGATTGACGCGCATCACGTCGAGCAGCACGAGCAGGCCGTCGATGTTGTTGCGGTAGTACTCGAGCGGCTTCGCGACCGATTTCGCCGACGGCCTTCAGCGCCGCGAAGTGAATCGCGCGCGTGATCGGGTGCGTGGGCGGCGACAATTATCGTGGCCGGTCGTTGACGTTTGTTTTGGCCGGTGGTGAGGAGTCGCAGGCGGCGTAGCCGCCGGAGACGACGAACCACCGGCGGCGCCGCGTCGGCGGGGCAATAGGATG
>NZ_JAYMRZ010000030.1:0-112785 GCF_038900715.1 Paraburkholderia phymatum
CCCGACAGCGTCATGGTCGTGACAGGCGACCCGCTGCCGGGCCGTGGACAACCCGCGGCCTTCATGGAGGATCAACAGTGAATTAAACCCAACTGCAGAACTGTCCGTCGAACCGGGTCAACCTCATAACCACCGCAAGCCATCGGCGACAAAAACGGCACGAGGCTCACGCCCGCGTGCCGTTTTTTCGTTGGGAGGCTGGCAGCGCGCCAGCCCCGGATCGCCGAGTCAAGCGGGCATCAAGCGGGCTTGCGCGCCTGACCCAGCGACTCCGCCTTCGCGCCGCCGACAGCAAACAGGCCATTGCCGAGCAGCGACTGCACGACGAGCGTGACGGCCCAGAACGCCGGATACTCCCAGCCGCCGTGCGGCGACGCAAAGCCCCAGCCGTTCGGCAGATGCACGGACAGCGCGCCGAGCATGAACGGCAGCAGCACGAGCGCGACCCAGCGCACCTGCACGCCGAGCAGCAACGCAATCCCGCCAAACAGCTCAACGAACGTCGTCACGTAGGCGAGCCAGCCCGGAAAGCCGATCGACACGAAGAATTGAGCCGCGCCCGGCAGCGTGAAGACGAAGATCTTTTGCAGGCTGTGCGCCAGATACAGCACGCCCAGCGCGACGCGCAGGATCGTGGCGGCGAGATCGGCTTTGTTGCTCGCGGTCGGGTTCATGTCGGTTCCTTGGTGATGGTTTGACGGCGCGGAGTGCGCCGTCGATGGAACGGACTTTATTCGAACCGATGTGTCGGAAAAATCGCCTCCCCGGCTTAGATTAATTCACAGTAAGAACGAATCAACCGACGGCTGCCCACAGGCGCTTCAGGTCGAGGTGCGCGGCGAGCGTATCGGCGAGCCGCTCCAGCGACGCCTCGCGCAGCGCGGGATAGTCGACCGGCTCGGCGTTCGCAAGCCCTGCCCACGCGAGCAGCGACGCGCACGCGGCAGGCGTATCGAAGAGACCGTGCACGTACGTCGCGAGAATCTGGCCATCGGCGGAACGGGCGCCGTCGGGACGTGAGCGGCCAGACGCGTCGTCGAGCAGCAGCGCGGGCGCGTCGAGCGCGGGGCCTTGCGTCTCGCCCATGTGGATCTCGTAGCCGGCGATGTCGGCCGCATCGGTGGCATCGGTGACATCGAACGCGGCGAGGCGCCCCGTCACGTTCCTGAGCGTCTTGTCGCGCGTGAGCGTCGTCGAGAAATCGAGCCAGCCGAGTCCGGCGACCGTCGCGGGCGGCCCTTCTACGCCGTGCGGGTCCGCGACTTCGCGCCCGAGCATCTGCATGCCGCCGCAAACGCCGATCACGCGCCCGCCGTAACGCAGATGTCGCTCCAGCACGGCATCCCAGCCCTGCGCGCGCAGAAACGCCAGATCGCCCTGCACGTTCTTCGAGCCCGGCAGGATGATCAGATCGGCGGGCGGCGGCGCGCTGCCCGCGCGCACGTAATGAAAGTCGACTTGCGGATGCGCGCGCAGCGCATCGAAATCCGTGTGATTGCTGATGTGCGGTAGCGCGGGCACGACGACGCGCAACGTCCGCGCGGCGTCGCCGGCGTGCGTGGCGCGCAGCTCGCGCGGCAGCATGTCTTCGGCATCGAGCGTGAGGCCGTGCAGATACGGCACGACGCCGAGCACGGGCTTGCCCGTCTTCGCTTCGAGCCATTCGAGCCCCGGCTTCAGCAGACCGACGTCGCCGCGAAAGCGGTTGATGACGAAGCCGCGCACGCGCGCCTGCTCGCTTTCGGAGAGACAGGCGAGCGTGCCCGTCAGATGCGCGAACACGCCGCCGCGATCGATGTCGGCGACGAGCACGACGGGGCAATCGACGGCTTCCGCAAAGCCCATGTTCGCGATGTCGCGCTCGCGCAGATTGATTTCGGCGGGACTGCCCGCGCCTTCGACGAAGATCGTGTCATACGCCGCCTTCAGGCGCGCATACGACTCGAGCACCGCCTCGAACGCGATGGGCTTGTAGTCGTGATACGCGCGCGCGTCGAGATTCATGCGCGCCTTGCCGTGGATGATCACCTGCGCGCCGCGGTCGCTCGTCGGCTTGAGCAGCACGGGGTTCAGATCGGTGTGCGCGTCGATGCCCGCGGCCACCGCCTGCAGCGCCTGCGCACGGCCGATCTCGCCGCCGTCGACGGTCACAGCGCTGTTGAGCGCCATGTTCTGCGGCTTGAACGGTGCGACCCGCGCGCCCGCGCGCCGCGCGAGACGGCACAGCCCGGCGACGAGCGTGCTCTTGCCTGCATCGGAGGTTGTGCCCTGGATCATCAGCGTGCCGTGGGGCACGTTCGCGGATAGATCGAAGGGCACGTCGCACGCTTCGCTCGAAGCGGAACAAAAAGCGGACACGGTGGCCATGTGCGCAGCCGGTGGAAGGGAAGCACGCATTATCCCATCGTGCTTGGAAGCGCGCGCTTTCGTCACGGCACATGCGTGCACTGTCGGTACAATCACGCGATGATTTCCCGCGACCTCACCTTCGTGCTCGGCGGCGCGCGCTCGGGCAAGAGCCTGCACGCCGAACGGCTCGCGACCGCGAGCGCGCTGCCCGTCACCTATGTTGCGACCGCGCGGATCGGCGATGCCGAGTTCGCCGAGCGCGTCGCGCGCCATCGCGAGCGGCGGCCTGCGCATTGGGCGCTGCTCGAAGCGCCGCTCGACTTGCCGCAAGCGCTCGCGTCCATCGATCGGCCGGGGCAATGCGTGCTGATCGACTGCCTGACGCTGTGGCTCGCGAACCTGCTGTGCCCCGCCGACGGCTCGCCGCCGCTCGACGATTACCTCGCGCGTTTCGCAATGCTCGAAGAAACGCTCGCACAAGCGCGCGCGAAGGTCATCGTCGTCAGCAACGAGATCGGGCTCGGCGTCGTGCCGCTCGGCGCGGCGACGCGTCTTTACGTCGACGAACTGGGACGGCTCAATCAGCGCATCGCCGCCATCAGCACGCGGGTCACGATGATGGTCGCGGGCCTGCCTCTGCATCTGAAAACGGCGGACCACTCATGATGCTGCTGTCACTGCCTCTCGTTGCGACACTGGCGACGGCATCCGTCGCCATCGACCGATGGTTCGGCGAACCGCGCCGCGCGCATCCGCTCGTCGGCTTCGGCAAGCTCGCAGCGAAACTCGAAGCCGCGCTCAACACGGGACGGTGCGGCCGGCTGCTCGGCATGCTCGCGTGGCTGCTGGCCGTCGTGCCGCCCGTTCTCGTCGCGACATGGCTCGTGCTGGCGCTGCCGTTCGTGCTGGCGTGCGCGGTGCACGTCGCGCTGCTTTACTTCGCGCTCGGCGCGCGCAGCCTGCACGATCACATCGCGCCCATCGGCCGCGCGCTCGCGAGCCGCGATCTCGCGCAGGCGCGCGTGCTGACGTCGCGCATCGTCTCGCGCGAAACCTCGCACGCGGACGAGGGCGCGCTGTCGCGCGCAGCCGTCGAGTCGGCGCTGGAAAACGGCAACGACGCGATCTTCGGCGCGCTCTTCTGGTTCGCGATTTTCGGCGGACCGGGCGCGCTCGCGTTTCGTCTCGCGAACACGCTCGATGCGATGTGGGGTTATCGGACGCCGCGATATCTGCGCTTCGGCTGGGCGGCCGCGCGTTTCGACGATGTGCTGAACTGGCTGCCCGCGCGCCTCACCGCATTCGGTTACGCGTTGCTCGGCGACACGCGCACCGCGCTGCAATGCTGGCGCGAACAGGCGCCGCGCTGGGACAGTCCGAACGCGGGGCCCGTGATGGCCTCCGGCGCGGGCAGCCTCAACGTGCTGCTGGGCGGCGCGGCTGTGTATCACGGCGTGATAGAACAGCGTCCCATGCTCGGCGCGGGCCACACGGCGAGCGCGCGGCATGTCGAGGCGGCGCTGATGCTCGTCGAGCGGACCGTCATTCTGTGGCTCGCCGTCTTCATCGCGCTCGCACTTTTGAGCGTGCCGTTTCAGGGCTAGACGATGACGCGATCCGTTCAGCACGGCGGCAACCTGCACGAAGCAGCACGCCGTTACGCAATCCCCTATGACGCCTGGCTCGATCTGTCGACGGGCATCAATCCGCATGGCTACCCAGTGCCGCCCGTTCCCGCCGATGCATGGCGGCGTCTGCCCGATAGCGACGATGGTTTCGCGGAACGCGCGGCGCGTTACTACGGCGCGCCCGATGCATCACATGTGCTGCCCGTCGCGGGGAGCCAGGCGGCGATCCGCATGCTGCCGCTCGTGCTCGAACGCGGCACTGTCGGCATTGTGCCTTTGACGTACGGTGAATACGCGCCCGCATTCGCGCGCGCCGGGCATCAAGTGGCGGCGCTCGACGTCGCGCGTTCGATGTTGCCCGATGACATCACGCATGCCGTCGTCGTGAATCCCAACAACCCGACAGCCGAGCATGTGAGCGCTGCGCAGCTGCTGCAATGGCATGAAGCATTGCGCGCACGCGGTGGCACGCTGATCGTCGATGAAGCGTTTGCCGATTCGATGCCTGCACAATCACTTACTGCCTGCACCGATCGCGAAGGACTCGTCGTGCTGCGCTCGCCGGGCAAGTTCTTTGGCTTGGCCGGCGTGCGCGCGGGCTTCGTGCTCGGCTGCCCTCGCCTGCTCGAAGCGCTCGACGAAGCGTTGGGCGCGTGGACCGTCAGCGGTCCGGCGCGTCATGCGGTGAGCGCCGCGTTCGCCGATACGGCGTGGCAGCACGCGATGCGCGAACGGCTTGCGCACGACAGCACGCGTCTCGTCGCGCTTCTGAAAACGCAAGGGTTCGACGTGCATGCGACGCCGCTCTTCGCATGGATCGCCGACCCGCGCGCCGCGCAATTGCATCGCGCGCTCGCGCAACAAGGCGTATGGACGCGGTTCTTCGCCGAACCCGCGAGCGTGCGCTTCGGGCTGCCCGCAACGGAAGCGCAGTGGCTGCGCTTCGAAGAAAGCCTTCACGCGAGCATGGCAGCGCTATAAAAACGACGCGATCAAAACGATGCAACCAGCCCGACGATTCCGCGCGCTGAGCGCCGCATTCGCGCTCGCCTCAATGCTGCTACATGCGAACGCGAACGCAAGCACACCAATCACCGTCACCGACGACACCAATACGCCCGTCACGCTCTCTCAACCCGCGCAGCGCGTGATCAGCCTCGCGCCGCATGTGACCGAGATGATCTACGCGGCGGGCGGCGGCGCAAAGCTCGTCGGCGCGGTGAGCTATAGCGACTATCCGCCCGAAGCCAAACAGCTGCCACGCGTCGGCGACAACAAGTCGCTCGACCTCGAACGCATCGTCGCGTTGAAGCCCGATCTGATCGTCGTCTGGCGTCATGGCAATGCGCAGCGCCAGATCGATCGCTTGCGCGAAATGCATATCCCGCTCTATTTCAGCGAGCCGCATCATCTCGACGATATCGCCGTTGCGTTGACGAAGCTCGGTCAGTTGCTCGGCACATCGCAAGCCGCCGATGCGGCAGCGCGCGCCTGGCGTGACGACATCGCCAGCTTGCGCGCACGGTATTCGACGCAGCCGAGTGTCAGCGTGTTCTATCAGGTATGGGACGAGCCGCTGATGACGCTCAACGGCGAGCACATGATCAGCGACGTGATCGCGCTATGCGGCGGCCGCAATGTATTCGCGAAGCTGGAACCGCTGGTGCCGACGGTTTCGACGGAAGCCGTGCTGGCCGCGAATCCGGAAGTCATCGTCACGGCCGCGCCCGGCGAGACGAAACCCGACCGGCCTCTGCCTTCGCTCGACAGATGGAAGGCATGGCCGGGCATGACCGCCGTCGCGCGCAACAACCTCTTTGCAATCGACGGCGATCTGATCAACCGCCCCGCCCCGCGTCTCGCGCAAGGCGCGGCGCAACTGTGCAAGGACCTCGATATCGCGCGCTCGCGCCGGCCGAATCGTTGAAGCGGAACCTGAGCAGAGCGTCAGGCGTTCCAGCGCACCATCGACCAGTCGTGCGTGACGTCGTCGCGGCGCAACCAGACGCAACCCGACATGTCGAGCGACCATTTCAGGCAACGCTCGACGGGCAACCCGAGCACCGTCGCCGCGATCACGCGCATCACGCCCGCATGCGTGACGACATAGGCAGGCGACAGTTCGCGCGTCTGCTGGAGTGCGTCGAACCATGCGCGCACGCGGCTCACGAACTGCTCGACGCTTTCGCCGCCATGCGCACGCGCGCCTTCGAAGTCGTTCGCCCATGCGTCGATCAACGCGCGATCGATATCGTTCCAGCGCTGCAGCTCCCACGTGCCGAAGTCCATTTCCTTCAGGCTGTCGTCGCAGCTATACGCACAGCCGAAGTTCGCGGCGAGCGCGGCGGCCACCGACGCGCAGCGCGTAAGCGGACTCGACAGCAGCACGCGCGGCGCGGGCACCTGCAACGTCGCGAGACGCACGGCCAGCGCGGCCGCCGACGCTTCCGGCGCACCGGCGAGCGCCACGTCGCTCTGGCCATAGCAGACGCCTTCTTCGACGTCGACGGCCGGGTGACGGATCAGAACGATATCCATGCGAGCCCTACTAAATAGATGGCCAGTTCGAAGATCTGCTGGGCAAAGCCCAAACAGTCACCCGTATATCCGCCGATGCGCCTGACGAAATAGCGGCCCAGCGCAATGCGCAGCACGACCAGCACGAGCAGCGCGATGCAACCGGCCCGCCATTGCGGCCAGAAGAGCCACGGCATACCCAGTAAGATAGCGCAGCAAAACGCATTGCGGGACATGCGCTGCGCGACGGGTTTCGCCTTGCCTTCCGTGCGGACGTAGTCGAGCGTGACGAGATAGCTGATCGCGCATGCGCGGCTTGCCGCATGCGCCGCGATCATCAGCCACGCTGCGCGCAGCGGCGGCAATGACGCGAGCGTTTGCCACTTCAGCGCGAGCGCGATCATCAGCGCAATCGCGCCGAATGCGCCGATGCGCGAGTCGTGCATGATGCGCAGCGTATCTTCACGCGTATATGCGCCGCCGAACGCATCGACGCAATCGGCCAGTCCGTCTTCGTGGAAGGCGCCTGTGACGAGCAGCGTCGTCGCCATCGAAAGCAGCACGGCCACGCCCGTTGGAAAGATGCGCAGCGCAGCCATGTACACGACCGCGCCCGCCGCGCCGACCAATGCGCCGACGAGCGGAAAATAGCGTGCCGCCGCGTTCAGATAATGCGGCTCATAGCCGACCCAGCGCGGCACGGGCACGCGCGTGAAGTAACCGAGCGCCGTGAAGAAATAACGCAGTTCATTCATCGCTGGTCGTCGCTCGCGGTTCGCTCTTCACGGTTCGCTCTTCACGGTTCATTCTTCACAGTTTATTCGCACGCCCTGTTCATGCGCGCACGGCATCACGCGTCGCGCTGCGCGACACCCGCCGATTCGAAGCTCGCCATCTCGTTGATGAACGCGACGGCCGCGCGCAGCAGCGGCATCGCGAGCGCCGAGCCCGTGCCTTCGCCAAGACGCAGGTCGAGCGCGAGCAGCGGCGCGGCGCCGAAGTGATCGAGCATGCGCCGGTGCCCCGCCTCGTTCGACGCATGCGCAAATACGCAGTAGTCGCGCACGGCGGGCGCGAATGCCTCGGCGACCAGCAACGCCGACGACGCGATGAAACCGTCGACGACAATCGTCATGTGCGCTTGCGCCGCCGCGAGATACGCGCCCGCCATCATCGCGATCTCGAAACCGCCGAACGTCGCAAGCACATCGAGCGGATTGTCGGGCGCAGGGTGATACGCGAGCGCCGCCGCCAGCACGTCGCGCTTCTTCGCGAGGCCGGCGTCGTCGAGACCCGTGCCGCGCCCGACGCATTCGTCGATGGCGATGCCGCACAACCGGCTCATCAAACACGCAGCCGACGACGTGTTCGCGATCCCCATCTCGCCGAAGCCGATCACGTTGGTGCCGAGCGCCGCATGATGACGCACGCGCTCCGCGCCCGCGCGCATCGCGGCGAGCGCTTCGTCGCGCGTCATCGCCGGTTCTTTCGCGAAGTTGCGCGTGCCCTTGCCGATGGGTATGTCGACGAGTTTTTCATGCGGCGCGAAATTGTAGGCAACGCCCGCGTTCACGACTTCGAGCTCGAGGCCCGCGACGCGGCTGAACGCGTTGATCGCCGCGCCGCCCGCGAGAAAGTTCAGCACCATCTGCGCGGTCACGGCTTGCGGATAAGGACTCACGCCCGCGTTCGCGATGCCGTGGTCGGCGGCGAAAACGATCATCGCGGGACGCACGATCGCGGGCCGCGTCGTCCGCTGGATCATGCCCATCTGCAACGCGAGCGCTTCGAGCTGACCGAGGCTGCCGGGCGGCTTCGTCTTCAGATCGATGACGCGTTGCAGCTCGACGCGCAGCGTTTGATAAAGCGGCTCGACAACTGGCAGGTCGGACAAAGCGGGCAGTGAGGTGGTCATGTTCGTATCTGCTTGAAGTGTCTAAATGAAGTGTCTAAATGAAGTGTCTGCATGAGGTCTCTGCAAAGGGCATCTGCAAAACGTATCTGCGTTTGAGGCGCGGTTCATGCAGGGTCCGTGCGAGCCGATGGACGCGTTGCCGGAATCAGCGCTTCGTCGTCGCCGTCGCAGATCAGCACGAGCGGATAGCCGAATGCGCGGCTCGCGAGCGATGGTGTCAACACCTCGCGCACGAGTCCCGCATGCGCGGCGCCATTGCCTTCGAGCAGCAGCGCATGCGTCGCGAAACGCCGCGCGAGATTCAGATCGTGGCACGAGAACATCACTGTACGCCCGGCGCTGCGCGTCCATGCGTTCAACGCTTCAAGACAATCGATCTGATGATGCAGGTCCAGATGCGCGAGCGGCTCGTCGAGCAGCAGCAACGGCGCGTCCTGGCACAGCACGGCCGCGAGCGCGACGCGCTGGCGCTCGCCGCCCGACAGCGACAGCACATCGCGCGAAGCGAAACCGGCGAGACCGAGCGTATCGAGCGCCGCATGCGCAGCCGCACGGTCTTCGTCGCGCTCCCAACCCCAGCCGGCCAGATGCGGAAAGCGGTTCAGCAACACGATATCGAGCACGCTCGCGCTGAACGCATCGTGCGACGCTTGCGGCATCAGCGCGCGGCGCTGCGCGAGCAGCGCAAGCGGCCATTCGTTCACACGCAAACCATCGAGCTCGACATGACCTTTTGCCGGATGCAGAAGGCCGGCGAGCGTCGAAATCAAAGTGGTCTTGCCCGCGCCGTTCGGTCCGGCGATGCACCAGACTTCGCCCGCATGGAACGTATGCGTGAAATCGTCGAGCAGCGTGCGCGCGCCCGCGTGCAATGTCAGCCGGTCGGCGTGCAGCGTGAGTTCAATTGCGGCGCGTGCGTTCATGCGCGCCTCCGCCGCAGCAGCATCCACAGAAACACGGGCACGCCCGTCAATGCCGTGATCACGCCGACGGGCAACTGCGCGGGCGCGATCACGATGCGCGCGACCAGATCGGCGCCCATCACGGCGACGCCGCCGCCGAGCGCGGACGCGGGCAGCAGCATCCGCTGGTCGTTGCCGAACGCGAGTCGCAGCATGTGCGGCACGACGAGCCCGACGAAGCCGATCGTGCCGCCCGTCGTCACGGCCGCCGCGGCCGCCAGCGATGCGACGAGATACACGCGCAGCCGCGCGCGCATCACGGGCACGCCGAGCGCCTGTGCCGCTGCATCGCCGCGCAGCAGCACGTTGAGTTGCGGCGCGGCGGGCACGATCGCGATCAACGCCACGCACAATGCGCCAAGCGCGAGCCATGGCATGCCGCCGCCGTTCAGGTCGCCCGTGAGCCAGAACAGCATGCCGCGCAAACGGCTGTCGGGTGCAACGGTCAGCAGCAGCGTGATGATGGCGCCCCACCCCGCCGCGATCACGGCGCCCGTCAGCAGAAGACGCGGCGACGCGTCCTGCGGCTCGCCGCGCCACAACGCACCGCGCGCGAGGCCGAGCACGAGCAAAATCGATGCGAACGCGCCCGCGAAAGCGGATACATCGACGATCCACCATGCGCAGCCCGCGATCATCGCGACGAGCGCGAAACTCGCTGCGCCGCCGGACACGCCGAGCACATACGGCTCCGCGAGCGGATTGCGCAACAGCACCTGCAACAACGCGCCCGCGAGCGCGAGCAGCGCGCCGCATCCGAAGCCCGCGAGCGCGCGCGGCAGACGCAGCGTGCGAACGATCTCGATACCGAGATCACCCGCTGCGTCGTGCGACGGCAGCAATGCAGCGAACACGCGCAACGGCGCGACGCTCACGCTGCCCAATGCGAGCGACGCGACGAACACGACGAGCGCGGCAGCGCCGAGCGCAGCCCAGATCGCGAGCGCGCGCTTCGCGCTCATGCTTCGCGCTACATGAATGCGCTGACGTGGCACGGCGCCGTTCATCGCGCGTTACTGCTGCTGCCAGCCAAGCGTGATGTACGCGCCGCGCCGCGGCGTGTTGTACGTGTAGGCGAGTTCATAGTCCTTGTCGAAGAGATTCTGGATCTGCGCGGCCACATACCATGCCTTCGTGATGCGATAGCGCGCGGACAGATTCACGATGCCATAACCGCCGAGCGGCGTGCCGCCGTCGACGCGCTCGCCGCTCAGAATCCACTCCCCGCCCACGCGCCAGCTGCCGATATTGCGGTTCGCGGTAAACGACGCGAAGTGACGCGCGCGCCGGTTCAGATCGGTGTGCGTGTCTTCGTCGACGGGATTCTGGAACGTCACGGCCGCGCGCACATCCGTCCTGCCGACATGTCCCGCCCACGATCCTTCGATGCCCTGCACCTTCGCATGGCCGACGTTCTCTGCAACGTAGATGCCCGGTGTCGTCTGCACGTAGTCGATCAGGTTCGTGTAGCGCGTCTCGAACGCGGTGAGCTTCATCAGGCCCAGCGCATCCGATGCGTACTGCAACGCCGCCTCGACGGAATGACTGCGCTCCGGCTGGATCAGCGGATTGCCGCTGAACGGGTAGTACAAGTCGTTGAAGCTCGGCGCGCGAAAAGCATCGGACCAGCTTGCAGTCGCCTTCCAGTGCTCGTCGAAGTCGTAGCCATAGCCGAGATAGTAACTGTTGGCCCCGCCGAAATCCGAGTACTGGTCGCGCCGCACATTCGCCTGAATCTGGCTGTTGCCCAGGCGCCCCGAGTAGCCCGCGAACACCGAGTTCACGTGGCGGTCGGGTGCCGTGTACTGATTCGAATCGAGCGTCTGGTCCAGATGCTCATAGCCGATCTGCAGCTTGTGATCGCGCGCAAACATCAAATCGTTCTGCCACGTGTACTGACGGTTGTCCGAATCGTAGCGGTACAGATAGTCGCCGTTGAGGGCCGTGTTGCTGCGATCGTTGCCCGTCGCGGCGATAAGGTGCGTCGTCCACCAGTCGGTGAGCCTGCCGTTCGCGAACGCGGACACCATCTGCACCTTGCTGTGCAGATTGTTCTGATCGGTGGGCAGACCGAACGGATTGTCGAAGCTGTCGTTGCCGTTCGACTGGAAATAGCGCAGGCCCACGTCCCATCGCTCGTCGAACCTGTGACGCAGCGACGCGCTCACGCTCTCGTTGAAGTAGCCGTTCGCGTTCGGATTGACGGGCGCGAGCGCGGGATCGATCGACGAGAAGCCGTCCGTCTTCGCGCGCGCGAGCGTGACGCTGAAGGTGGTCTTGCCGTCCTTGTCGAGCGCGCCGTCCACGCCTGCCGCTTGCCGCTGCGTGTGATAGCTGCCGTATTCGACCTCGAAGTGAAAGCGCGGCGGATGATTGCCGCCGTCCTTCGTGAATACCTGCACCACGCCGCCGATCGCGCCCGAGCCATACAGCGCCGACACATTGCCGTTGACCACTTCGACATGATCGATCTGGTCGAGCGGAATCTGCTCGAGCTGCGCGCTGCCCTGGCTCACCGAATCGACGCGCACGCCGTCGATCAGCACGAGCGATTGCGTCGCCGACGCGCCGCGCAGAAAGAGACTCGACGTCGAGCCGGGGCCGCCGTTGCGCACGATCTGCGCGCCGGGCGCGAGTTGCAGCAGACCGGGCAGATCGCGTGCCGTCGTATCGGCGATGTCCTGCGCGTCGAACAATGTGGTCTGCGGAATGGCATCGGCGAGACGTTGGGCGCCGCGCTCGGCTGTGACCACGATCGGCGAGAGCGTCGGCGCATCGGGGCCGGCATCCGTCGAGAGGGTCGCGGCAGAGGGCTTCGACGAAGGCTTCCCGGCGCCGCTGTCAGGTTGATCCGTCGTCGCGGCGGAAGAGTCCGCGTGTTGATCGGGAGGTTGCGCCTGGGACTGCGCCTGGGACTGCGCTTGAGACTGCGCGTCGGTCTGAGCGCAAGCGGCGGACGGCGCACACGAGAGTGCGTATGCAAGGACGGCAGGCGCAACGTACGGCGCACGCGCAACGCGCGGGAACAGCGGGGTGAGCATCGAAAGAGTCCTGTGGGCCTATGCGCGGCCCGCTCCTCGTGGGCCGTTGCCTGTCCAAGGGGCGACGCGCCCCTTGCCTCTGGCCGGTATCCGGGCTGACGACGTGCCGACCCGCCTTCCCGCGCGCGACGCGCAGTGGCTTCTCGCACGGCGTTCGAACACATGGACGGCTCGACGCGTGCATGGGGTCGACCTGCAGGAACTGCGGTCGTTGTACCGTTGCGAGGACAGCGCAGGTTGGCTCGTCCGGGAGGACTTTGCTCCCTGCTTCCCGTTTAACTGCGCGCGGCGCGATACCGTGCGCGGGCACCAAAGTGCCGCAAGTGTAGAAGTGGCGAGCAAACGCGTCAAGAAACGCGGGACATCGTACGAATGTCCAAAGGGGAGATGTTAAAAAAGCCCCTTTTTAAGGGGTAAAAATGCGTTAAATGCGGCCGGGCACCTGGATAATGCGGCATTAACGCGCTACTGTTACGTCTCGAAACGAGACAAATGTCCGAGCGTGCGACATTCCGCGCTAGAATGCCATGTCTTTAGAGGACGCAGCACATGCTCACCGAACTCGAAACACTGTCACAGAACATCGGCCGGCTGATCGAGATCAGCCAGCGCTATAACGAGGCGCGCATCGCGCTCGAAGAACAGCTTGCGCAAGCGCATGCCGAATGCGAATCCACCCGCGCAGAACTCGAACAGATCCGTGAAGAACGCAACGCATTGCAGGCGGAGCGCGATGCGCTTTCCGCGAAGATCGACGACGCCCAGGTGCGTCTGAACGCGATCCTCGAAAAGCTGCCGCGCGCGCGTGGTCATAACGAGCCCGACAATCAACTCGATCTCCTCGCGCCCGAACAGCAGGCGCAGGCCAATCACGACGCGAATAACGACGCGACCCGCCAAGGAGAAAATGCATGAGCACGAAGCAGATCGAAGTGTCGATCCTCGGCCAGTCCTATCGTCTCGCCTGCTCGCCGGAAACGGAATCGGCGCTGCTCGAAGCGGTGGCGCGTGTCGACGCCGAGATGACGAAGATCCGTGCCAACAGCAGCGTGCGTGGCCAGGACCGTATCGCCGTGATGGCGGCACTGTCGCTGGCATCGGAACTGCTTAGGCTGCAAGCCAGCGTGCGCCACGGAGAATCGTTTCCCGCCGAGGAAATCCGGCGTACAATGCACCAGATGAACGAGCAGCTGGGCACTGTTATTCAACAGTACAGCGTGCAGTAAATGAATCGCGATGGGCTTGATTGACCGGCAATCAGGCCCATGTTGTAGAGCAAACGTTTTTCAGCTTCCCTGCCTGGTTCGCCAAGGTCATATATTCCTTGAACCAATGCTATGTGCACGGTTGCGGAAATTTGTAGCACGGGCGTGCGCGTCACTCAGTCTGATGTACCCGAAGTGCTGCTAACTGCGACCAATTCTGAACCTCAGGTTCAGGATGCCGGCCTAGCGGCTATGGCGGGGACCCAACAAACGGCATCGGACTTTGTCCGGTGCCGTTTTTCTTTGCGCGCGTGCCTGTGCGAGAACTGATCGGCAAAACCCCTCCCTCTTCTTCACGTTCAATCGACTCATGCGCTACTGGCTGATGAAGTCCGAACCGGACGAAGCAAGCATCGACGATCTCGCTAAGGCGCCGCAGCGCACGCTGCCCTGGACGGGCGTCCGCAACTATCAGGCGCGCAATTTCATGCGCGACATCATGAAGATCGGCGACGGCGTGCTCTTCTATCATTCGAGCTGCCCGGAGCCCGGCATTGCGGGCATCGCCGAAGTCTCGTCGACGCCTTATCCCGATCCGACCCAGTTCGATCCGAAGAGCGACTACTACGACGCGAAATCGACGCAGGAAACGCCACGCTGGACGCTCGTCGACGTCGTGTTCAAGAAGAAGATCCAGTTGATTCCGCTCGCCGAGTTGCGCGCGCATCCCGAGCTCGCCGACATGCGCGTGCTCGCGAAGGGCAACCGCCTGTCGATCACGCCCGTCACCGAAGCCGAGTGGGCGTTCATCACGAAGCAGCTTGCGAAGCAGGCCGCATGAGGGTCGATGGGCGGCGGACGCGGTTCTGTGCGTCTGTGCTTGAACGGCGCAGCATCGGGCCGCGCGCTCGCATTCGAAGCGATGCTCGAATGGACTCGGGGAACCAGTTGGCCCTTTCAAACGCCTAATCGCCCGCAAGCGCCATGCCACGAGCAAGTGTCGAACGATCGACGCAAGCCACGCCGTCGATGCATGCGCGCACAACCTGCTCAACGAAGGAGTCGAACAATGACGAAAAAATCCGCGCTCGTGTGGGCGCTCGCCGGCGCATGCGCGGCGCCCGTTGCGCTCGCGCCCATCGCCGCGAACGCGCAAACCGTTGTGCAGCAGTATCAGCCCGCGGGCGTCCTGTCGCTGAACGCGCAGGCGAGCGCCGAAGTGCCGCAGGACGTCGTCGATATCACGCTGTTCTACGAACAGGAAGCGAGCGATCCGTCGTCGTTGACGGGCACGCTGAACCAGCACGCCGACCAGGCGCTGCAAAAAGCCAAGGGCGTCGCGGGCGTGACGGCGCGCACGGGGGCGTTCTCGATCTATCCGTCGACGGACCGCGATGGACGCATCTCCGCATGGCGCGGCCGCACGGAGATCGTGCTGGAGTCGCACGACTTCGCGGCGGCGTCGAAGCTCGCGGGGCAACTGTCGTCGATCATGCAGGTCGGCAACGTGCAGTTCTCGCTGTCGCCGGAAGCGCAGCGCGCCGCCGAGCAAAAGCTGACAGGTCAGGCAATCGCGTCGTTCAGGCAGCAGGCCACGGCCGCCGCGCAGGCGTTCGGCTACAGCGGCTATTCGATCCGCGAAGTGAACGTCGGCCACGGCGGCGTGCCGCCGCGCCCGGTGATGATGATGAGCATGCGCGCCGACGGCAACAGCGCGAAGGCCGCCGCGCCCGTGCCCGTCGAAGGCGGCACGTCGACGGTGACGGTCAACGTGTCGGGATCGGTGCAGATGAAGTAACGCGCGCCAGGCGCAGTTGTCGACCGCAGTTGCCAGCTGGTACGAGCAAACGAAAACGCCACGGCATGCCGTGGCGTTTTTCATGTCCGCTGAACGGATGCGAACGTGACCCGACGCTCAGCTCGCGTTGACGGTTCGCGCAGCGTCGCGACGGTCGCGCCGATACGCCCACAGCAGCATCAGGATGCCCGCGATGATCATCGGCAGCGACAGCCATTGACCCATCGACAGACCGAGCGCCAGCAAGCCGAGGAAGTCGTCAGGCTCGCGAGCGAACTCGACCGTGAAGCGCGCGAGACCGTAGCCGATCAGAAACACCGCTGACGCCGCGCCGACGGGACGCGGCTTGCGCGTGAAGAACCACAGCACGAGGAACAGCACGACGCCTTCGAGCGCGATCTCATACAGCTGCGACGGATGGCGCGGCAGCATGTGATATTGCGCGAACACATCGACGAGATGCCATTGCGTGGCCTGTGCCGGATGCGCGGCGATCCAGCCCGCGTCTTCGTTCGCGGCGCCCGGGAACAGCATCGCCCACGGTGCATCCGGCGACGTCACGCGGCCCCACAGCTCGCCGTTGATGAAGTTGCCGAGACGCCCCGCCGCGAGCCCCGTCGGCACCATCGGCGCGACGAAGTCTGTCACCTGAAGCCATGTGCGCTTGCGCTGCCACGCGAACAGCACCATCGCGAGCGTCACGCCGAGGAAGCCGCCGTGAAACGACATGCCGCCCTCCCAGACCTTGAAGATGTCGAGGGGATGCGCGAAGTACCAGCTCGCCTTGTAGAACAGCACATAGCCCAGACGTCCGCCGAGGATCGTGCCGAGCACGCCGTAGAACAGCATGTCGTCGATATCCTTCGGAGTCCAGCCTTGCGCGGCGACATGCGGCAGACGCAGGCGCAGGCGGCCCACGACGATCGCCATGACGAAGGCGACCAGATACATCAGGCCGTACCAGCGGACGGCCAGCGGCCCCAGATGGATGGCGATGGGGTCGAAATTCGGGTGGATGTGCATCGTATCGTTATAGGGGTTCGTCGTTATTCAAGCGCATTGGACGCGCGCGGATATAAAGGGTTCGCAGCAGCAGATTCGCGGTGCTCTCCGTCGAGCGCATCGCCGCGTGCCGGCCGCTAGCCGGCGAGCACATCGGCATGCGCGCGCACGATGTCGATGAAACCGGCCAGCACGGGGCTCACCTCCGCCGTGCGCCACACGAGCCCCGTGACGACGGCGGGCACCGCTTCGCGCAGCGGACGATACACCACGCCCGTGCGCCGCAGGTTACGCAACGATTGCGGCACCAGTGCGACGCCTATCCCCGCTGACACAAGGCTTACGATCGTCTGCATCTGGATCGCTTCCTGGCCGATGCGCGGCGTGAGACCGGCCGCGCCGTAGCAATCCATAATGATGTCATAAAAGCCTGGCGCGAGACGCCTTGGGAAAACGACGAGCGGCGCGTCGCCGGCTTGCGCGAGGCTCAACGGCCTGTCGCGCCATTCAGCGGCACTCTGCGCGTCGCCTTCGATGCGCGCCGCCATCTCCGCCGACATCGCGATCACCAGCGGCTCGCGCGCGAGCGGCAGCCACGACAGTTGCGCCGCGTAGCGCGGCGGCAGCGGCCCGATCACGAGACCCGCGTCGATGCGCGCCGCCACCAGTTCGTCGATCTGCACATCGCTCGTCGCTTCGAGCAGTTCGAGCCGCACGCGCGGATGCCGCGCGCCGAACTCGCGCAACAGCGGCGGCAGGAGCCCGTAGTCCGCCGTCGACACGAACGCCAGCGACAACACGCCCGCCTCGCCGCGCGCAAGACTCTGCGCGAGCGGCCGCAGCCCTTCCGCGGCCGCGAGCAGGCGTCTCACCTCGGGCAGCAGATCCGCGCCGACGGGCGTCAGCTCGACGGAGCGCTTCGTGCGCGCGAACAGCTCGACGCCCAGCGTGTCCTCGAGCGCGCGGATGGCCTGCGACAGCGGCGGCTGCGTCATCGACAGCCGCGCCGCCGCGCGCCCGAAGTGCTTCTCTTCGGCGACGGTCACGAAATAGCGCAACTGACGGAGATCGGGAATCGCGGGCAGGCTCATTGATACATTTTACGACCTAATCGACGCTGAATAATATATTGGACATTCGTTTGCAGAAACTGCATTCTTGCGCGACGCGCCCGAACTAGACTTAAGAACCCGCGCCCGAACCGCCCTGAGCCCTTGCGCCGTCGCGGCAAGGGAGCACAGCGCGGCGCACGGATCAAAACACCTGGATGGAGCTCCCCATGCCGTACAACCGTCGTTCGAAGAACATCACGCAAGGCGTCGCGCGTTCGCCGAACCGTTCGATGTATTACGCACTCGGCTATCAGAAAGATGACTTCGACAAGCCGATGATCGGCGTCGCCAACGGCCACTCGACGATCACGCCGTGCAACGCCGGCCTGCAACGCCTCACGGATGCCGCCGTCGAAGCCGTCAGGCGCTCCGACGCGAACCCGCAGACCTTCGGCACGCCGACCATTTCGGACGGCATGTCGATGGGCACGGAAGGCATGAAGTACTCGCTCGTGTCGCGCGAAGTGATCGCCGACTGTATCGAGACCTGCGTGCAGGGCCAGTGGATGGACGGCGTGGTCGTGATCGGCGGCTGCGACAAGAACATGCCGGGCGGCATGATCGGCCTCGCCCGGATGAACGTCCCCGGCATCTACGTGTATGGCGGGACGATCAGGCCGGGCAACTGGAAGGGCACCGACCTGACCATCGTGTCGTCGTTCGAAGCCGTCGGCGAATTCACGGCGGGCCGCATGTCGCAGGAAGATTTCGAAGGGGTCGAAAAGAACGCATGCCCGACCACGGGCTCGTGCGGCGGCATGTACACGGCCAACACGATGAGCTCGTCGTTCGAGGCGCTCGGCATGTCGCTGCTGTACTCGTCGACGATGGCGAACCCGGATCAGGAGAAAGTGGATTCGGCGGCCGAGTCGGCGCGCGTGCTGGTCGAAGCCGTCAAGAAGGACCTCAAGCCGCGCGACATCATCACGAAGAAGTCGATCGAAAACGCGGTCGCGCTGATCATGGCGACGGGCGGCTCGACCAACGCCGTGCTTCACTACCTCGCGATCGCGCACGCCGCGGAAGTCGAGTGGACGATCGAGGACTTCGAGCGCATGCGCAAGAAAGTGCCCGTGATCTGCGATTTGAAGCCGTCGGGCAAGTACGTCGCGACCGATCTGCACAAGGCAGGCGGCATCCCGCAAGTGCTGAAACTCCTGCTCGACGCGGGCCTGCTGCACGGCGACTGCATGACGATCACGGGCAAGACGATCGCCGAAGAACTGAAGGACGTGCCAAGCAAGCCGCGCGCGGACCAGAACGTGATCTACCCGATCGACAAGGCGCTCTACAGCGAAGGCCACCTCGCGATCCTGAAGGGCAACCTCGCGGAAGACGGCGCGGTCGCGAAGATCACCGGCTTGAAGAACCCCGTCATCACGGGCCCGGCGCGCGTGTTCGACGACGAGCAGAGCGCGATGGAAGCGATCCTCGCCGACAAAATCAAGGCCGGCGACGTCGTCGTGCTCCGCTATCTCGGCCCGCAAGGCGGTCCGGGCATGCCGGAAATGCTCGCGCCGACTTCGGCGATCATCGGCAAGGGGCTCGGCGAATCCGTCGGCCTCATCACCGACGGCCGCTTCTCGGGCGGCACGTGGGGCATGGTCGTCGGCCACGTCGCGCCGGAAGCGTTCGTCGGCGGCACGATCGCGCTCGTGCAGGAAGGCGACTCGATCACGATCGACGCGCACAAGCTGCTGCTGCAACTGAACGTCGACGACGCGGAACTCGGTCGCCGCCGCGCAGCATGGAAGCAGCCGGCGCCGCGCTACACGCGTGGCGTGCTGGCCAAGTTCGCCGCGCTCGCGAAGCCGGCGAACAAGGGTGCCGTCACAGGCTGAGGCGCAAGCGCCGCTGGTGTCTCTGGACGCCGCAAGCGCTGCTTTCGCTGACGGAACGCAGCAACGCCGGATCGCTGTGAACGAACCCAGTACCATGCTTCGATGAACGAAGGGGCACACGGATCGCCGTGTGCCCCTTTGCTTTTATAATGCGTCCACCACAGGCCGGGCCCAGTCGCCGGCGGAGACCATAATGAAATCGAAGTCGTATGCGGCAGTCTTGCTGGCAGGCGCTTTGACACTCGCCGGCGCGGCGCGCGCGGAATCGGCCCCAGGCCTCGCGCTCGCACAGAAGGAGAACTGCATGAGCTGCCATTCGGTGACTCGGCAGTTCATGGGACCGGCGCTGCACGATGTCGCCGCCCGGTACGCGTCGCGCAGCGACGCATCGCATTACCTCGCACGCAAGATCCTCGAAGGCAGCGCGGGCGTCTGGGGCACCGTGCCGATGCCCGCGAACACGCAGGTCACGCCCGACGAAGCAGCGTCGCTCGCAAGCTGGATCATGACGCTCAAATAACGCATCTAGGCCGGATACGGCGTCGTGGATCGCGCGCCGGCGCGCGGATTAAAACATCGAATGGCGCGCGGATTAAAACGTCAAATGCCGCTTACTTGCCGTCCGCGCTCTTGCCGAGTTCTTCGCGGACCGCTTCGCGCACCCACCTCAGCATTTCCGTTTCGAGCGCAAGCGCGACTTCGCGCGTGATCTGGTTGACGAGCCACGTCGTGTGATCCTGAAACGCGTCGCGGCAACGCGCTTCGATCAGGTTGCGCCCCTCGCCTTTCAGATAGGTCGCGAAGCGTGCGCGCAAGCGTTCGGCGAGCACGTCCGCATCGTATTCGGGGGTATCGGCGGGTGTGTGGATGTGTTCGGTCGGCGCCGGCGTTGCGCCGAGGTCTGGCGGCGCGACATAGCGTTCAGCCGCCGATCCCGATGTGAACTCCGCTTCGCCCGGCACGAACTGCGCCGGCTCGCGCGCGGGCGCAAGCGCTTCGACGTGCGCGGCTTGCGGCGCATGCGCGCTCACTCCTTCGAGTTCGGGATGCATGGCCGGCTCGCCCGGCAGATCATCAAGCGCGGGTTCGTACACGGAATCGAGCACGGGCACATCGTCTTCTTGCGCGGACGGCTCCTGAGCGCTTTCATGTGTCGCTTCATGCGCCCCTTCATGCGCCGCATCATGTCCTTCTTCATGCGCATCATGATGCGCATCGTCATGCGCCGCTTCATGCCGCCGCGCATGCGAAGAATCGTGGCCATGTCCATGCCGCTTCGAGCGTTTCGTCTTCGCATGGGGATCGTGGCCCGTGGCCATCACATCGGTCAGAACGGGAATGTCTTGATCGGACGAGTCAGAAGATTGGGACACGAAAGCCTCCCTTTAAAGATCGGACGATGCGGTTCCGCGCGAATCGGACAAGACCGCGCATCGAGCGGACATGAACCGTCAGGCGCCCTGCTTGTAGTTGTTTAGAGCATAGCCGCGATCGCGATAGAAGCGGTAGCGCTCCCGGCCCGCGGCCAGTTCGTCGGGCTCGTTGCCGACGATTTCCAGCAGGCGTTCGAAGCGCGCGAACTGCGGCGGCACTGTCGCGCTCAGGTTCAACAGTATCTGATGATGGGGTACGTCGTCGAGCGACGACGTAAGCACGACGGGCGTTTGCGCCGCGAGCGGACTCTCCGCCATGCAGTGCGGCACGAAGTCGAGCGGGGAGAAGGTCCAGAGCTGCTCGTCGAATGCGCGCAGCCGTGGCGGCTCGGCCAGCACGATCAGCGGCTGGCCGGCCTGATACGCCTTGCGCACGAGACGGCACGCATAGAGCAGCGAATCGCCGACGTTCGAATGAAAGTCGATGCGGGTCATCGGCGAGCCTGCTTCATTGCTTCGTGCGCGCGGGAACTGCGATGCGTCATTGTGCGGCGCGGTCGATCAGGAACTGCGACAGCAACGGCACGGGACGGCCCGTTGCGCCCTTCGCCGCGCCGCTCTTCCATGCGGTGCCCGCGATGTCGAGGTGAGCCCACGGATACGCGTCCGTGAAGCGCGACAGGAAGCACGCCGCCGTCACGCTACCTGCAGGACGTCCGCCGATGTTCGCGATATCCGCGAAATTCGACTTGAGCTGTTCCTGATACTCGTCGTCGAGGGGCAGACGCCATGCCGGATCGCCCGCTTCCTTCGACGCGTCGAGCAGTTCGCCCGCCAGCACGTCGTCCTTCGAGAAGAGGCCGCTGTTGTGATGGCCGAGCGCGATGATGCACGCACCCGTCAGCGTCGCGATGTCGATCACGGCGGCGGGCTTGAAACGCTCCGCATAGGTAAGCGCGTCGCACAGAATGAGACGCCCTTCCGCGTCCGTGTTCAGCACTTCGATCGTCAGCCCCTTCATGCTGGTGACGATGTCGCCCGGCTTCGTCGCGTTGCCTGCGGGCATGTTCTCGCAGGTCGGAATGATGCCGACGACGTTCAGCTTCAGGCCCATTTCGGCGACGGCGCGCATCGTGCCGAGCACCGAGCCCGCGCCGCACATGTCGTACTTCATCTCGTCCATGCTGTCGCCGGGCTTGAGCGAGATGCCGCCCGTGTCGAACGTGATGCCCTTGCCGACCAGCACGACGGGCGCGGCCTTCGCGGAGCCGCCCTGATGCTGGAGCACGATGAATTGCGGCGGCTCGATGGAGCCTTTCGTGACCGAGAGGAACGAGCCCATTTTCAGCGCTTCGAGCTGCTTCTGGCCGAGCACTTCGACCTTCAGCTTCCAGTCCTTCGCGAGCTTCTTCGCGGCGTTCGCCAGATAGGTCGGCGTGCAGACGTTGCCCGGCAGGTTGCCGAGGTCCTTCGTCAGGTCCATGCCGTTCGCGAGCGCGACGCCCTGCTTCGCGGCGACCTTCGCGAGCTTTTCATCGGCGCCGTCGACGCTGAACACGATGCGCTTCAGCGCGCGCGCGCCGTTGTCCGGCTTGCTCTTCATCTGCGCGAACTTGTAGGTCAGCTCGCGCAGCGCGACGATCGCGGCGCGCACGGCCCAATCCGACGAGCGCTCCTTGACGGGCGCCTGGGCCAGCGTAAACGTGACCTGCGCGACCTTGGTGCCGAGGATTGCGCGCCATGCCGCGCGCACGGCGTCGCCGTAGGCTTTCTGCGTGAAGGCATCCTGCTTGCCGAGGCCGACCAGCAGCACGCGCGACGCGCCGATGCCCTGCACTTCATGCAGGAACACCGTGCTGCCGATCTTGCCGTCCATGTCGCCGGCCTTGACGATGCGCGTGAGCAGCCCCTTGGTGGCCGCGTCGATTTCCAGCGCTGCGCCCGACAGCGTCTGCGACTCGAACACGCCGATCACGACGCAATCCGATTTCCCGGTAAGGAATCCGTTGGTCGAGCCTTTGCTCCAATCACAGGCTTTTATGCTAAAGTCCATCGCGCTTGTCCTCGGATAAAATCTGGGCTTAGGATGAAAGCCGCAATTATCCGCTATTTTTCCCGCGGCGGCTGCACGGAAGGCGTGATGGGGCCCAACCCCGCCGTCCACCGGGGCGCGCCCTCTCCTCATCAACCATGATTTTTGAACGCTCCCTCCAGCGCGAACTGGCGTACACGGCTGGTGCCGTGTTCATGGTCCTGCTCACGCTGGTTCTGACGACGATGATGATCCGCATCGTCGGCTTCGCGGCATCGGGTGAAATCGATCCGCGCGACGTGCTCGTGCTGATCGGCCTCACGGTCATCGGCTATCTCGCGATCATGCTGGTCGCGACGCTGTTCGTGTCGATCCTGTTCGTGCTCACGCGCTGGTACAAGGATTCCGAAATGGTCGTGTGGCTCGCGTCGGGCGTGAGCCTCACGCGCTTCATCAAGCCCGTCGGGCTGTTCGCGACGCCCATCATCATTCTGATTGCATTCTTCGTGTTCGTCGGCTGGCCGTGGTCGAACCAGCAGAGCAAGCTGATCCGTGCGCGCTTCCAGCAGCGCGACGAAGTCTCGCTGCTCGCGCCGGGCCAGTTCCGCGAATCGGCCACGAGCCATCGCGTGTTCTTCATCGAGAAGATGTCGCCCGACCAGGGCCACGTCGAGAACGTATTCGTCACGAGCACGGAAAACGGCAAGCTGAACGTGGTCGTGTCGAAGAACGGCCACACGGAAACGCACAAGAACGGCGACCGCTTCGTCGTGCTCGAATACGGCCGCCGCTATGACGGCGAGCCGGGCCATCCCGACTTCCGCATCATGGAGTTCGAGCGATACGGCGTGAAGATCCAGAGCCAGCCTGTCGTCAGCACGCCGACCACGACGGGTACGCCCACACTCGACCTGTTCCGCGACCCGACGCGCCAGAATCTCGCCGAATTCGCGTGGCGCGCGGGCTTGCCGCTGATCGCAATCAACCTGATGCTGCTCGCCATTCCGCTTGCGCACCAGAATCCGCGCCGCAGCCGCACGATCAATCTCGTGATGGCCGTGCTGATCTATCTGACGTATTCGAATCTGCTGAACGTCGTGCAGTCGTGGATCGAGCAGGGCAAGATGTCGTTTGGCGTGGGGCTCGTGGGGCTGCATATCGTCGTCGCGCTGGTCGTCGCGTTCATCTTCTGGCTGCGGGTGCGCAACCGGCCGTTGTTCACGCGGGCGATGTTCGGCCGGGCTGCAAACACGCCGGCGCAGGGAGCGTGACCATGCGCATCTATGAAAAGTACTTCGCGCGGCAGGTCTACCTTACGTTCATCTTCATCCTGTTCGCGTTTTCGGGTCTGTTCTTCTTCTTCGACCTGATCAACGAACTGAACTCGGTCGGCCACGGCAACTACAAGTTCCAGTACGCGGTGCTGCGCGTCGCGTTGCAGACGCCGTCGCGCTTCTACGAAATCATTCCCGTCGCCGCGCTGATCAGCGCGATCTATGTGTTCGCGCAGATGGCGGCGAATTCCGAGTACACGATTTTCCGCGTGTCCGGTCTCGCGACGAACCAGGCGCTGCGCTCGCTGCTGAAAATCGGCATTCCGCTCGTGATCCTCACGTACATCATCGGCGAAGTGGTCGGCCCGTACACGGACCAGTTGTCGGAGCGCGTGCGCCTCGAGGCATTGGGCTCGTCGGTGTCGAGCAATTTCCAGTCGGGCGTCTGGGTGAAGGACACGCTGACGTCGCGCGCCGACGGCGAGCAGGTGACCCGCTTCGTGAACGTCGGCCAGTTGCAGCCCGATGCGACGATCACGAACGTGCGCATCTACGAGTTCGATTCGAAGTTCCGTCTGTCGAATGTGCGCATCGCGAAGTCGGGCAAGTATCAGCCGCCGGGGCATTGGGCGCTGACGGACGTCACGGATACGCAACTGATCGACGTCGCGCCCGACGCGGGCAAGCCCGCCGATGCGTTGAATCCCGTCTATCGCGCGAAGCAGGTGACGCTGCCCGAATACTCGTTGCGCTCGGAACTGACGCCGCAGATCCTGTCGGTGCTGCTGGTCGCGCCGGAGCGGATGTCGATGTTCAATCTGTTCCGCTACATCCAGCACCTGACCGAGAACCATCAGGACACGCAGCGGTATGAGATCGCGTTGTGGCGCAAGCTGCTGTATCCGTTCGCCGTGTTCGTGATGCTGGTGCTGTCGTTGCCGTTCGCCTACTTGCACACGCGCGCGGGCGTTGTGGGCATGAAGGTGTTCGGCGGGATCATGCTGGGGATGAGCTTTCAACTCTTCAACACGCTGTTCTCGCACATCGGTAATCTGAACACCTGGCCGGCGCCTTTGACGGCTGCGACGCCGGCGTTGTTGTATCTCGTGCTTGGGCTCGCTGGGCTCAAGTGGGTCGACCGGCACTAGCTGCTTTTTTACGGACGCTCCGGCTATGGGATCGCATGGCATTGTGCTGTTTGCGCATGGCGCGAGAGACGCCCGCTGGGCCGAGCCGTTCGAGCGTCTTGCCACCCGCTTGCGCGAGTTGCGCGGCGCCGATGCAGGGCCCGTTTCGCTCGCGTTCCTCGAATTGATGACGCCCGATCTGCCCTCCGCCGTCGCCGATCAGGTGTCGGCGGGGGCGTCCGTCGTGACCGTCGTGCCTGTGTTCTTCGGCCAGGGCGGCCATATCCGGCGCGACTTGCCCGTCATTCTCGATCAGTGCCGCGCGGCGAATCCGAGTGTCGAGATCCGCTGCTCCGTTGCCGTCGGCGAGGATGCGGATGTGATCGAGGCTATCGCCGGCTATTGCCTGCGGCAGGCTTCTTCCTGACCGGCTTTACACGGCTTTACGCCGCCCACAGGAAGCACGCTTCACTTCATCGCGTCGAACACGATCCGCGCGGCCTCATCGACGATCTCGTCCTCGGGCCGCGTTTCCTTGGGCGTTAAGCCAGTGAAATAGATGGCGACGACGAACGTCGCCGATGGCGAATACACGACGGCGACATCGTTGGCCGTGCCGTAGTCGCCGCTTCCCGTCTTGTCGGCGACGGGCCAGCCCGAAGAACGGACAGCCGCCCGGATGCGTCTTTCGCCCGTCGTATTGCCCAGCAGCCACATCTTCAATTTTTCGCGCTGCGGCGGCTCGAGCACATCGTCCGACAGCAGGATCTTCTGCATATCGTTCATCATCGCGCGCGGCGTCGTGGTATCGCGCATGTCGCCCGGCACGGCGTCGTTAAGCTCTGGCTCCCGTCGCACGAGATCGAACCACGTATCGCCGATCGAGCGCGCAAACTCGTTCAACACTTCCGGTCCGCCCAGCGCGGTCAACAGCAGGTTGGCCGCCGTGTTGTCGCTGTACTGGAGCGCCGCCGCGCAGATGTCGCTCATCGACATGCCCTCGCTCACGTGCCGCTTCGTCACGGGCGAATTCGCGACGAGATCCGTCTCGCCATAACGAATGTGCGTGTCGAGCAGAGCACGCTCGGCGATGCCGCGCTTCAGGATCGCTGCGACGGCCAGCAGCTTGAACGTGCTGCACATCGGAAAGCGCTCCGACTCGCGATAACCGACATACGACCCATCGGAGGTATTGATCGCGGCGACACCGAGGCGTCCGCCGCTCCTCGCTTCGAGTTGCTCGAAGCGCTCATGCGCGGCCAGATTGATCGCGACGGAAGAAGCCGGCTGCGCGCGAACGCCTATGACAGGGCCAGCAGCGAGCGCAATCAGCAGAGCACGACGCAACGAAGAATGGGACATGACGCAGAGGTGAATGCAGAGCGAAAGCGAATGTTATCGCAACGCATGTGCCCGCCCTTTGCGTGTCTGCTCGACTGTCCGATAACAGCGAATCGACGCGACGAATCGAAAGCGGTGAGCCCAAAGACAATCGGCCGCATTCGCTCACGCGAATGCGGCCGAAGAAAAGAAACAGCAAAAGCGCTTGCGCTACGCGACCCGCAACGCAGGCTCGCCTGACTCGGCGGAAGACGAATCGTCCGCGTGCGGCTCGCTCTTCAGCACGCGCTCGGCGAATGCATCGCCGATCATCAGCAGCGAAGGCTGCGCGGGATCGAGCCACAGTTGCGCGTCGCCTGCCGCGAGTCCTTCGAGCGTCAGCGTCAACGTCCGCTCGCGCGGCGTCGAGCATGCCTCGACGATCGCCACGGGCGTCGAGCCCGCGCGGCCCGCGTCGATCAGCTGTTGCGCGATCTCGGGCGCGCTGTCGCGGCCCATGTAGAACACCAGCGAATCGGCATTCACCTGCTCGCGAATCTCGGCGGAATCCGCCGCGCGGCTGTGCGTCGCCAGCGCGACGCTGCGCGACACGCCACGCAGCGTCAGCGAACGGCGCAGCGATGCCGCGCTCGCCAGCGCCGCCGTGATGCCCGGCACGACTTCATATTCGACACCCGCTGCTTCGAGTGCGCGCATCTCTTCATCGGCGCGGCCGAAGAGCATCGGATCGCCGCCCTTCAACCGCACGACGACGCCATGCTCGCGCGCCGCATCGACGATCTGCTTGTTGATGAAGTGCTGCGCGGTCGAGCGCTTGCCGCAGCGCTTGCCCACCGCGATCTTGCGTGCTTTCGGCGCGTAGTCGAGCATCGCCGGCTCGACGAGCGCATCGTGCAGCACGACATCGGCAACGGCGAGCAGCCGCGCGCCGCGAACCGTGATCAGGTCCGCTGCGCCAGGCCCCGCGCCGATCAGATAAACCTTGCCCATTTGCTGCTCCGTTCCGCTTCGTTACCTGCTCTCTTCCATTATGCAGAGACAGAACGAATCATGCCGGCCGCCACCGTGTGATGCGTCGCTTCGTCGATCAGCACGAACGCGCCCGTGCCCGGATGCGCATCGTACTCGTCGGCGACGATCGGCTTTTGCAGCGTCAGCGACACGCGGCCGATGTCGTTCATCGTCAGCTCGTGGCGGTCCGTCGCGTGCGACAGCGTATGCACGTCCAGCACCTGCTTGATGCCGCCGACGCGCGCGAACACCGTGTTCGTCGTCTGCTTCAACAGATACTTGCGCGCCGTCGACAGCGGCGCGTCGTCGAACCAGCACAGATCCGCTTCGAGCTTCTTCGCCGGCTGAACCGTCGCGGACGCGTGCACGAACGTATCGCCGCGCGACACGTCGACGTCTTCCGTGAGACGGATCGTCACCGTCTGGCCCGCGAACGCGCGGTCCACTTGCGCCGTGCCGCCCGGCACGGGCGCGATGATTTCGGCAACCGTCGCCTGGCGGTTCGCCGGCAACACGATGATCGAATCGCCGACCTTCACTTCACCCGATTCGACACGGCCCATGTAGCCGCGGAAATCGTCGGCCTGGCTGCCGTCCTGGCGCGCGACCCATTGCACCGGGAAACGCAGTGTGTCGTGCGTCGCCGTATCGACGGGCAGTGCTTCGAGCACGTCGAGCAGCGGCTCGCCCGCGTACCACGGCATGCGCTCGCTCGCCGTCACGATGTTGTCGCCCTTCAGCGCCGACACAGGCACGAAGCGCACATCGTTCAGACCGAGCTGGCGCGCGAGCGCGACATACGCGTCGCGGATCTCGTTGAAGCGCGTTTCGCTGTAGTCGACGAGGTCCATCTTGTTGATCGCGACGATCACGTGCTGCAGGCCCAGCAGCTTGACGATCGCACTGTGGCGCTTGGTCTGCGGCAGCAGTTGCGCGGCGCCGTTCTCGAACGTGACGCGCGTCGCGTCGACGAGAATGATCGCGGCATGCGCCGTCGATGCGCCCGTCACCATGTTGCGCGTGTACTGCTCGTGGCCCGGCGTGTCGGCGATGATGAACTTGCGCTTCGCGGTCGCGAAGTAGCGATACGCGACGTCGATCGTGATGCCCTGCTCGCGCTCGGCTTCGAGGCCGTCCGTCAGCAGCGACAGATCGATTTCGTCGCCGACCGTGCGCTTGTTCTTCGCGCGCGACAGCGCGGACAGCTGATCCGACAGCACAGCCTTGCTGTCGTACAGCAGGCGGCCGATCAGCGTGCTCTTGCCGTCGTCGACGCTGCCTGCCGTGATGAAACGAAGCACGCCGAGGTCTTCAGGTTGATGAATGCTCATGGTTGTGTCGCCCTCGTGTGCCTTAGAAATAACCTTGCTTCTTGCGCTGTTCCATCGCGGCTTCCGACGTCTGGTCGTCCATCCGCGTCGCGCCGCGTTCCGTGATTTCCGTCACGGCCGTTTCGGCGATGATCTTCTCGACATCGTCGGCATCGCTTTCGACGGGGCACGTGCAGCTGATGTCGCCCACCGTGCGGAAGCGCACCAGCGCTTCTTCGCTCGCCTCGCCTTCGCGGATCGGCGTGAGCGGCGTCACGGGCACGAGCAGGCCGTTGCGGCGCACGATCTCGCGCTTGTGCGCGTAGTAGATCGACGGCAGTTCGAGGTTTTCGCGGGCGATGTATTGCCACACGTCGAGCTCCGTCCAGTTCGAGATCGGGAACACGCGCAGATGCTCGCCCTGATGCAGGCGCGCGTTATACAGGCTCCACAGCTCGGGGCGCTGCGCCTTCGGGTCCCATTGGCCGAACTCGTCGCGGAACGAAAAGATGCGCTCTTTCGCACGCGCCTTTTCTTCGTCGCGGCGCGCGCCGCCGATCATCGCCGTATAGCCGTATTGCTCGATGGTTTCGAGCAGCGTGACGGCTTGCGCGGCGTTGCGCGAATCCGTTTCGCGGCGCAGGCGCACGGTGCCGCGCTTGATCGAGTCTTCGACGTGACCGACCACGAGTTCCGCGCCGATTTCCTGTGCGCGTCGATCGCGGAAGTCGATCACCTCGTCGTAGTTGTGACCCGTGTCGATGTGCACGAGCGGAAACGGCAGCTTCGTCTTGCGGTTCGCGCCGAGGCCGAACGCCTTCAGCGCGAGCGCCAGCACGACGACGGAATCCTTGCCGCCCGAGAACAGCAGCGCAGGCTTGCTGCATTCGGCGACCAGTTCGCGCAGGATGTGGATCGACTCTGCCTCGAGCCAGTCGAGGTGATCCATCCGGTTCGCCGTGACGGGCAGCGGTGCGTTGACAGTGGAATCGAGCGTCGTGCTCATTTTCTGGTCCTTCATTGGTTCGTGTCGCTTGTTCGGGTGCTCACCAGATGCGTGCGGCACGTAGGGATTCAATCGAAATCGGCAATCGGCGGCGCACGGCGTTTGGGTCATCTTACGCCGGCGCCTGTGCGGCTCACATCAGGCCGAGGCGTTCTCCGAGACGACCGTGACAGGGATCGTCGTGATGTGCAGTCCGCATTCCTTCGTATCGCGCGACTCCCACCACCAGCGCCCTGCCCGGCTGTCTTCGCCAGGACGCACGGCCCGCGTACACGGCTCGCAGCCGATGCTCGGATAGCCGCGCGCATGCAGCGGGTTCACGGGCACGTCGAAGGCCTTCAGGTAAGCCCACACATCGGCTTCCGTCCAGTCTGCGAGCGGGTTGTACTTGGCGATGTTGCGCGCGCCGTCGTGCTCTTCCTCGTGCAGTTCCGCGCGCGTGACCGACTGCTCGCGGCGCTGACCCGTCACCCATGCGCCGACGTCGCCGAGCGCGCGATTGAGCGGCTCGACCTTGCGGATTTCGCAGCAGCGCTTGCGCAGATCGATGCTTTCATAGAAAGCGTTCAGGCCATGCTGCGCGACATACTCATCGACGGCGGCCGCTTGCGGATGAAACTGCTCGATCTCGTAGCCATAGCGCTCGCGCACACGGTCGATCATGCCGAGCGTTTCCGCATGCAGGCGGCCCGTGTTCAGCGAGAAGACGCCGATCTTCACGCCGCGCGACAGGATCGCGTGCGTGAGCAGCATGTCTTCCGCCGCGAGGCTGCTCGCGAGCTTGACCTTCTCGTGACGCTGCGCGATCGAATCGAGCAGCGCGTCGAGACGTGCGATCTTCGCCTCGAGTTCAGGCGTGAGTTCCGCTGTGCTCGTCATACGGTGGCCTTTTGCGTTGCAGCCGCTTCGCGACGGCGAAAGAGCGGCGAAGGCTCGTCGAATGCGCCCTGATACTGCACGGTGAATTCGGTGAACGCCTTCAGCGCGTCGTTGATGTCCTTGTCCGCGCGCAGCGCATACGCGTTGAAGCCGCAGCGCTCGTAGAAGCGCAACTGGTCGCGCAGCACGTCGCCGATCGCGCGGATCTCGCCCTTGTAGCCATAGCGCTCGCGCAGCAGACGCGCAATGCTGTAGCCGCGCCCGTCGCGGAACACGGGGAAGTCGACGGCGATCAGGCCGAGCTTGTCGAAGTCGCCGACGATGTCGGCGGGCTCGCTATCGGGCGCGAGCCACACGCCGATCTGGTCAGCGCTGCGCGATGCCGTCAGCTCGTCGCGCGCGCTCTGCCACAACGCGAAAGGAACGATCACCTTGCCGGCGGGCAATGCGCTCACTGCGGGCAGCGTGCCGTCCTCGGCTGCGCGGACGACCGTGAAGTCGTCGTTGACGATCGTGCGGTCCTTGATAATCGATGCCATCTGCTAGTCCTCGTTACGCGTGAGCCGGTTGACGCGATGCATACACGCGTTCCTTGAACGGTGCGATCCCGATGCGGTTGTAGGTGTCGATGAAGCGTTCGCCGTCGATGCGGTTCTCGACGAACGTGTCGATCACCTTCGACACCACGTCCGGCATTTCTTCCGCCGAGAACGACGGGCCGATCACGCGGCCGAGCTTCGCTCCGTCCTGGCCCATGCCCTGCTCGCCGCCGAGCGACACCTGGTACCACTCGGAGCCGTCCTTGTCGACGCCCAGCACGCCGATGTTGCCGACATGATGATGGCCGCACGAATTCATGCAACCCGAGATGTTCAGCGACACGTCGCCGAGGTCGTACACGAAGTCGAGGTCGTCGAAGCGCTCCTGGATCGCTTGCGCAATCGGAATCGACTTCGCGTTCGCGAGCGAGCAGAAGTCGCCGCCCGGGCACGCGATGATGTCGGTCAGCAGGCCGATGTTCGGCGTCGCGAAGCCTTGTGCCTTGGCCTTTTCCCACAGCGCGTACAGGTCGCGCTTCTTGACGTCGGCGAGAATCAGGTTCTGCTCGTGCGACACGCGGATCTTGCCGAACGAGTATTCGTCGGCCCAGTCGGCGACGGCTTCCATCTGCTTGTCGGTGGCGTCGCCGGGCGCGACGCCCGTCTTCTTCAGCGACACCGTGACGGACGCATAGCCCGACACGCGGTGCGGACGCACATTGCGTTCGACCCAGCGCGCAAACGCACGGCTTTCGAGCAGATGCTTTTCGAACGACGTGTCCGTGTCCGGCAGCTTCTCGTAGACGGGCGGCTGGAAGTATTGCGACACGCGGTCCAGCTCGGCTTGCGTGAGCGTCGACGGGCCGTCCTTCAGGTGCTGCCACTCTTCCTCGACCTGCTGCGAGAATTTTTCCGCCGACAGCGACTTCACCAGAATCTTGATGCGCGCCTTGAACAGGTTGTCGCGGCGGCCGTAGCGGTTGTACACGCGCAGCACGGCTTCGCAATACGTGAGCAGATGCTGCCAGGGCAGGTCTTTCCTGATGATCGCGCCGACGATCGGCGTGCGGCCCAGACCGCCGCCCGCGAGGATGCTCGCGACGACTTCGCCCGCTGCGTTCTTCGTCAGATAGACGCCGAGGTCGTGAATCTGCACGGCCGCCCGGTCTTCCTTCGAGCCCGACACGGCGATCTTGAACTTGCGCGGCAGCCACGCGAATTCCGGGTGGAACGTCGACCACTGGCGCAGGATTTCGGCCCACGGACGCGGATCGATGATTTCGTCGGACGCGACGCCCGCGAACTGGTCGGCCGTGATGTTACGGATGCAGTTGCCCGACGTCTGGATTGCGTGCATCTGCACGGACGCGAGCTTGCGCAGGATTTCCGGCGTCTCTTCGAGCTTGATCCAGTTGTACTGGATGTTCGTGCGCGTCGAGAAGTGGCCGTAGCCGCGATCGTGCTCGCGCGCGATGGTCGCGAGCATGCGAAGCTGGTCGCTGCGCAGATTGCCGTACGGAATCGCGATGCGGTGCATGTACGCATGACGCTGCATGTAGAGGCCGTTTTGCAGCCGCAGCGGGCGGAACTCTTCTTCGCTCAATTCGCCCGACAGACGGCGACGAACCTGATCGGCGTACTGCGCGACGCGTTCATCGACGATGGTCTGGTCGTACTGATCGTATTGGTACATTCGGGGACCCCAGGGTTTGTGTTCGTCTCGCACAACACGGCGTTCCGGTTACGCCGCGCCTCGTATTCATCATTGCCAGTCAGCTTTGAGTGTCGCGGCCATCGGCCGTTTAGATGCATCACTCATTTGCTAATGACAAATACAGATATCCATATTGGAAAAACTGGACAAATCGTAATAAACTCGCCTTATATTTCAAACGACTAAAAAATTCTTTTGATATGCGGCGAGGTTATATATGAACCTGCATCAGTTCCGCTTCGTACGGGAGGCCGTCCGGCAGAACTTCAATCTGACGGAAGCCGCCAAGGCGCTGTATACGAGCCAGCCTGGCGTGTCGAAGGCGATCATCGAGCTGGAAGATGAACTGGGCGTCGAAATCTTCACGCGGCACGGCAAGCGCGTGCGCTCGCTGACCGAGCCGGGGCGGATCATTCTGGCCTCCGTCGAGCGGATTCTGCAGGAGGTCGAAAGCCTGAAGCGCGTCGGTAAGGATTACGCGGCGCAGGACCAGGGCAATCTCGTGATCGCCGCGACGCACACGCAGGCGCGCTACTCGCTGCCCGCCGCGATCGCCGAATTCAAGAAGCGCTTTCCGAAGGTGCATCTGTCGATCCTGCAAGGCAGCCCGACGCAGGTCGCGGAAATGGTGATCCACGACCAGGCGGATCTCGCGATCGCGACGGAAGCCGTGTCCAGCTACAAGGAGCTGGTGTCGCTGCCGTGCTTCTCGTGGCATCACGTGGCCGTGATGCCCGCCGATCACCCGCTGCTCGAACGCAAGCAGCTTTCGCTCGACGATCTGACTCAGTTTCCGCTGATCACGTACGACAACGCGTTCGCGGGCCGCACGAAGATCAACGACGCGTTCCGCCTGCGCAGCCTGCATCCCGACATCGTGCTGGAAGCAATCGACGCGGACGTGATCAAGACTTACGTCGAGCTGGGGCTCGGCGTCGGCATCATGGCCGATATCGCGTTCAACGCCGAGCGCGACCGTCATCTGCGCGCGTTGCCCGTCGGCCATCTGTTCGGCAGCAACGTGACGCGCGTCGCGCTCAAGCAGGGCGCGTATCTGCGCAGCTATGTGTACACGCTCGTCGAGCTGTTGTCGCCGAACCTGAACCGCAAGCTGATCGAGCAGGCGCTCAAGGGCGATCACGAGACGTACGAGCTTTGATTTCTGTTCCCCAATAACGACTGACGACTACCGCACCTATCGGAGACCTTTCCGCATGACGCCGCACAAGAACAAGCCGAAAAACACCCTGCGCCATCTGACACGCGCCGCCGCGCTCGGCGCGTTGCTCTTCGCCGCCGCCGCGCACGCGGACGTCAAGGTCGGCATCGATCTGTCGAGCACGGGGCCTGCCGCTGCCATCGGCATCACGAGCAAGAACGCGATGCTGATGTGGCCGAAGACGATTGCCGGCCAGCCAGCGCAGTACATCGTGCTCGACGACGGCTCTGATCCGGGCGCGGCCGTGCGCAATATCCGCAAGCTGATCAACGAGGATCACGTCGATGTGATCGTCGGGCCGAACATTACGCCCGCCGCGATGGCCGCGCTCGATCCCGTCGCCGAAAGCCAGACGCCGATGATCACGCTGATCGGCTCGGCGAGCGTCGTCGAGCCGCAGGAAGGCAAGAAGGTCTGGGCGTACAAGATGGCGCAGACGGACGGCGCGATGGCCGACGTGATGACGCGCTACATGTCGAATCACAACGTGAAGACGGTCGGCTTCATCGGCTTTGCGGACAGCTACGGCGACAGCTGGCTCAACGAGTTCACGAAGTTCGCGGCGCTGCGCCACATCCAGGTCGTCGCGACCGAGCGCTTCAACCGCACCGACGCGAGCGTCACGGGCCAGGTGCTGAAACTGATGGCCGCGAAGCCCGACGCGGTGCTGATCGCGGGCGCGGGCACGCCGACGGTGCTGCCGCAGCGCACGCTCGTCGAGCGCGGCTACAAGGGCGCGATCTATCAGACACACGGCATCGCGACGCCGGAGTTCATCAAGCTCGGCGGCAAGGATGTCGAGGGCACGCTCTTTCCGACGCAGCCTGTCGTCGTCGCGCGCACGCTGCCCGCCGATCATCCGGCGAAGAAGGCCGCGCTCGCGTTCGTCAGCGCATACGAAGCGCAGTACGGCCCGAACACGGTCACGCAGTTCGCGGGCGACGCGGCGGGTGTCTATCCGCGTTTGCAGGATGCCGTCGCGCGCGCGTTGAAGACGGCGCAGCCGGGCACGCCGGAGTTTCGCGTTGCGCTGCGCACGGAGCTCGAGCACGCGCATGAGCTGGTGGTGCCGAACGGCGTCGTGAACACGAGCGCGAAGGATCACGTCGGGCTCGATCAGCGCGCGAGCGTGATGGGGATCGTCAAAGGCGGGAAGTTTACGTATCTGAGCCAGTGAGCTTTTTGAAGTGGCTGCGCTCCATGCAGCGGCCCTCGCCCAAAGCGATCCCGCCGCCGCATAGCTGCTGACCGCTACGACAGAAACACCACCGCCTCATCGATCACGCTGCGCCAGTCGCCCATCAACGTCTGGCGCAGCGGCTTCAGATTCGCCATCCACGGCGATGTATCGCCTTCCACGCCCCAGCGCCATTCACTTGCCAGATTGAGCGGCACGATGGTCGTCTTGCCGAGCATCGCGCTCAGATTCGCGACGCCCGAATCGACGGCGACGACGGCGTCCAGTTGCTCGATGCACGCGGCCGTCTGCGCGAACGTTGCGATGCCAGGTCCATACACGCTGATGTTCGCCGACGGCGTCCCCGCGAAGCTCTGCGCGGCGGGAGGATGCAGGCTCACGAAGTGCCGCTTCGCCGCGACGTGCGGATGCGTGACGAGAAGTTCGACTTCCGTCAGCGGCAGGCTGCGCCGTATCGCCGAGCAGCGCATCACCGCGCCGACTTCATGCGCGTGCCGCTGATTGCAGTCCCAGAAGATGCCGACGAGCGACTTGCCCGGATGCGCCGCGCGCATTTCGCGCGCCCATCCGGCGGCGGCGCCGCGCTCAGCGTCGGGCGCGCGCAGATACGCGGAAAAAAACGGTGACGGCAGCGGCGTGTGCCGCGCGGCGAGCAACGGCAGATGAAGCAGCGTCGCGTGCAGATCGGGCGCGAACTTGCGCACCTCGTCGGCCAGCGCTTCGGCCAAGCCTTCCTGATGATGCAGCGGACGCGGCGCGCTCACGATGACGCACTCCGGCAACGAAGCCTGCAACAGCGCATGCAACGGCGGATCGCAGGTGATCATCAGTTGCGCGCCCGCAGCCTGCCATTGCGGCACGTTCGCGAACAGCAGGAACTGGTCGCCGTAACCCATCTGATGCGTGATCAGCACGCGCTTGCCGCGCAGATCCTGTCCGCTTGACCACAAAGGGATGTCGGCGGGCCGGTAGTTGCCGGTGTCGCTGAAATTGCGCGCGAGCCATGGCTCGAAACCCGCCGGACGCGCCGTGCGCAGCAGCGCCTCGCCGTACAGATGCTCCGCTTGCCGCGCGAACCACTCGCCTTCGGCAGCGGCCGTGCGCCACGCGCGCTCCAGCATCGGAATGCCGCGCTCGACGTCGCCCGACATCACGAGGCCCTGCCCGAGGCTCATCTCGTAGTAAGCGGGTTTCCACGCGAGCGCCGCATGGTTGCGCCAGGTCGCGACGGCATCGAAATGCCGGCCCATCAGCGTCAACGCATACGCACGCCAGTTGACGAAATGCACGTCGCGCGGCTCGATCGCGAGCGCGCGGTCGGCATACGGCAGCAGTTCGTCGTCGCGCTTGTCTTCGATCAGCGCGATACAGACGGCGCGCAGCTTTTCGACATCGTCGGGTGCATGGGCGAGCGCATCGAGCGCAACCTGAAGGTTCGACATGGCGTGGGTCGCTTGTTTCTTTGTTCGGCAGGACTGACGTATCGGCGGGACCGCCGACGGCGCGCGAGTATACGTCGTAGAATCGGACTGCAATCTCAAAACTTCACAGCATCGTCCGATCATGCGCACGACCCGAGCCATCCATGCCGTCGAACGGCTGAAGACCCGTAGCGGCAACCCACGTTTCGCGGCAATCAGCCTGTCGGGGGGAGTGTTCTATCTCGTCGACAAATCGGGCGGCACGGAACAGAGAATCTCCGATCCGCTGCCGCTCGACGAGTTCGTGAAGTTCGTCGACGCATACGGTCCCAAGAAACCGCGCAAGGTCAGCAAGCTCGATCTCGCTTTCGAAGAGCAGATCAAGCGCAGCAAGAGCTGAACCTCAGCCGCCGCTCTGCACGTCCTGCCACTGCAGCTTCGCGTGGCTGTCGAACACGGCATCGATGAAGCGCAGGCCCGCGACGCCGTCGTCGACGGTCGTCAGCAGACGGCTTTCTTCGGGTAGCGGCAAGCCCGCGTCGATCGCTTCGATCTGCAGCGCGGCATCCTTGTACAGTTGCGCGAACGCTTCCAGATAGCCTTCCGGATGGCCGGGCGGCACGCGCGTCGCATGCCGCGCGATCGCGCTGTCGACGCGTCCGCGCGTGAGCCGTTGCATCGCGCCGCCCAGCGGCGTGAACAGCAGCTCGTTCGGGTTCTCCTGATCGAACGCGAGATTGGCCTTCGTGCCGTACACGCGCAGACGCAGCGCGTTTTCCGCGCCGCTCGCCACCTGGCTTGCCCACAGCATGCCGCGCGCGCCGTTTTCGTAGCGCAGCAGCGCCTCGATATGATCGTCGACCTGGCGGCCTTCGACGAACGTATGCAGCTCCGCGACGATCTGCTTCGGCAGCATGCCCGTCGCGAACGCCGCGAGGTGATACGCGTGCGTGCCGATATCGCCGAGACAGCCCGCGCGCCCCGCCTGCTTCGGGTCAGTGCGCCAGACGGCCTGGCGGTTCTCGCCCGTGAGCTCGACCGGCTTCGCGAGCCAGTCCTGCGCGTATTCGACCTGAACGACGCGCACCTCGCCGATCTCGCCCGCATCGACGAGTTCGCGCGCGTGGCGCACCATCGGATAGCCGGAGTACGTGTGCGTCAGCGCGAACAGACGGTTTTTCTCGCGCGCCAGTTTCGCGAGCGCTTCGCCTTCTTCGCGCGTCATCGCAAGCGGCTTGTCGCAGATCACGTGGATGCCCGCATTCAGAAACGCCGTCGCAACGGGCGCATGCAGATGGTTCGGCGTGACGATCGCAACGGCGTCGATGCCGTCGTCGCGCGCGGCTTCGGCGCGCGCCATCTCTTGCCAGCTCGCGTAGCTGCGCGCGATGCCGGCTTCGTCGGCGCTTGCCTGCGCGCGCAGCGGGTCCGACGACAGCGCGCCCGCCACCAGCTCGAAGCGGTCGTCGATGCGCGCGGCGATCCGATGCACCGCGCCGATGAACGCGCCCTGCCCGCCGCCGACCATGCCCAGCCTGAGTCTTCGTGCCATCGTCTTATGCTCCTCTTCGATGCGCGACCATCGCGGGACAACCACGCGAGCTCACAGGCCCAGCACGCGCTTCAGTTGCGCGGCGTCCGCGCCGCTGCCCGCAAAGTCGTCGAATGCATGTTCGGCCACGCGGATGATGTGCCGCTTGATGAACTCCGCGCCTTCGCGCGCGCCGTCTTCGGGATGCTTCAACGCGCATTCCCATTCAAGCACCGCCCAGCCCGGAAAATCGTATTGCGCCATCTTCGAGAAGATCGCGCCGAAGTCGATCTGCCCGTCGCCGAGCGAACGGAAACGTCCCGCGCGCTCGACCCAGCCGCTATAGCCGCCATACACGCCTTGCCGTCCGTTCGGACGAAACTCGGCGTCCTTCACGTGAAAGGCCTTGATGCGCTCGTGATAGATATCGATGAACGCGAGATAGTCGAGCTGCTGCAACACGAAGTGGCTCGGATCGAACAGGATGTTCGCGCGCCTGTGATCGTTCACGGCCGCGAGAAAGCGCTCGAACGTCACGCCGTCGTGCAGGTCCTCGCCCGGATGCAGTTCGTAGCAGACATCGACGCCCGCTTCGTCGAACGCATCGAGAATCGGCGTCCAGCGGCGCGCGAGTTCGTCGAACGCGGCTTCGACGAGCCCTGCGGGACGCTGCGGCCACGGGTAGAAATACGGCCACGCGAGCGCGCCCGAAAACGACACATGCGACGTGAGCCCGAGACGCTGCGATGCCTTCGCGGCCCACTTCATCTGCTGAATCGCCCATTCGGTGCGCGCCGCCGGATTGCCGCGCACCTGCGGCGCGGCGAAGCCGTCGAACAGCACGTCATACGCCGGATGCACCGCGACGAGCTGGCCTTGCAGATGCGTCGACAGCTCGGTGATTTCGACGCCCGCATCGGTGACGATGCCCAGCAGGTCGTCGCAATACGCCTGGCTCGACGCGGCCTGCTCGAGATCGACGAGGCGCGGATCGGCGGGCACCTGAATGCCCTTGTAGCCGAGATTCGCTGCCCATTCGGCGAGATGCGCGAGATTGTCGAACGGTGCCCGAGTATCCAACTGCGCTCCCATGAACTGCGCGAGAAAGATCGCCGGCCCTTTGATCGTTTTCATCGTGCTGCTCCCTTCGGTGATTGAAAAGGCGCCGCCCTTCGCATCGGATGACGAAGGGCAGCGCCCCGCTCAAGCATGCATGCGATCAGAACGGCGAATCCGGGAAGTAGAAGTCCTTCGCGTTGTCCTTCGTGATGAGCACGGACGGAATGATCGTCGTCGGCGGCAGCTTGTCGCCTTTGAGGCGCGCTTCCGCCGTCAGCTTGATCGCGTCGTAGATGAACTTCGGCGAATACGACACGTCGGCCTTGATGAGCGGCGCGCCGTCCATCACGTTCTTGACCATGCCCTTCGAGCCCGCGCCGCCGAACACGATCTTGATGTCGTTGCGCTTTGCCTGATCGATCGCCTTCAGCACGCCGACGGCCATGTCGTCGTCGGCGGCCCACACGGCGTCGATATGCTTGAAGCGCGTCAGGTAGTCCTGCATCACCTTGAACGCGTCATCGCGATTCCAGTTCGCGTACTTCGCATCGAGAATCTTGATGTTCGGATAGCTCTTCAGCACGCCCGTGAAGGCCGTCCAGCGTTCGTTGTCGAGCGTCGTCGGAATGCCGCGCAGCGCGACGACGTCGCCCTTGCCGTCGAGCGCCTTCGCCAGGTACTCGGCGGGAATCTTGCCGAACGCGGTGTTGTCGCCGGCCACATACGCATCCTGCGCGCTGGTGTCGGTGAGGCCGCGATCGACGACGGTCACGTAGACGCCTTTCTTCTTCACCTGCGCGACGGGCTGCGTGAGCGAAGCCGATTCATACGGGAAGATCACGAGCGCGTTGATCTTGTTCACCGTCACGAGATCCTGCAACTGGTTCGCCTGCTCGGGCGCGTTCGCGGCCGTCTTCACGATCACCTTCAGATCGGGATGCGCTTTCTCCAGATCGGCCTTCGCCTTGTTCGCCCACCAGACGATGCCGCCCGTGAAGCCGTGATCGGCCGTCGGTATCGCGACACCCAGCGTGACCTTGTCGTCGGCGCGCGCGGCGCCCGTGAGCCCCAGTATCCCCAGTGCCAGCATCCCGGCGCCGACCGCTCGAATGATCTGCTTCATGGCTGTGTCTCCTTTGACTTTCCTTTGACTGGTTTCTTCGTCGATAAACCGCTTCTGTGCTGCTCTCCTTTGCCGCTTGCGTTGCCGCCTTTAACCCTTCGACGCCCTTAGCTTCGATGCCCTTGACCTTCACGGAATCGCACGCGCGCTGCCCTGCTACCGCCGCCCTCGCTGAAGGAACGCGACGACGATGATCACGACGCCCTGCACGGCCGCATTCAGATACACGCTGATGATGCTCGTGAGATTGAGGATGTTCGCGATGACGGACAACAGGATTGCGCCGATCACCGTGCCCGCGACGCGCCCTTCACCGCCCTTGAGCGCCGTGCCGCCGACCACCACGGCCGCGATCGCTTCGAGTTCCCACAAGAGGCCCGTCGTCGGCGTCGCGGAGCCCAGGCGCGGCACGTACAGCACCGTCGCCACGCCGACGCAGACGCCGAGCAGCACATACGTGACGATCTTCACGGTATCGACGCGAATCGCCGCGTAGCGCGCGACCTGTTCGTTCGAGCCGATCGCCTGCACGTGACGCCCGAACGCGGTGCGGTTGAGGATCAGCGCGCCGCCCGCCGCGACGACGAGAAACACCCAGATCGGCACGGGCACGCCGAAGAGGCTCGCGTAATAGACGGGGCCGTACAGATCGGAGAGGTTGTTGTCGAGCGTGAGCGCGCCGCCGTCGGCGAGCCACGTGAGCACCGCGCGAAAGATGCCGAGCGTGCCGAGCGTCACGATGAACGGCTCGATCCGCCCTTTCGTGATCAGCAGGCCGTGCGCGCAGCCGAACACGCCGCCCAGCACGAACGCGCACAGAATGCCGATGATCACGATGGTCAGCGGCGCAAAGGCGTGGCCGCCCGGCGACAAGGCGAGCGCGTTCATCAGCCAGATCATGCTGCCCGCGATCAGTGCAGCCATCGAGCCGACGGACAGATCGATGCCGCCCGAGATGATCACGAACGTCATGCCGACGGCAATGATGCCGATGAACGACGTGCGCGTGAGCACGTTCATCATGTTGTCAATGGTGGCGAAATCGCGATTGAGCAGCGTGCCCGCGATGCACAGCACGATCAGGCCCGCGAGCGGCCCGAGTCCATGCAGACGATGCGCGATGCGCATCGCGCGCCCGGTCGGCGCGGTGTCAGTGTGTGCCGGTCGCATGAGCGATCAACTCCTCTTCGGTCAGATGGTCGAGACCGAGCGTCGCCTGCAGACGGCCCGCGCGCATCACGGCGACGCGATGGCACAGCCCGATCAGCTCGATCAGTTCGGATGAGATGACGATCACGGCGCGCCCTTCGGCGGCGAGCCGGTGAATCAGGAAATAGATGTCGCGTTTCGCGCCGATGTCGACGCCGCGCGTCGGCTCGTCGAGCACGATCACATCGGGATTGGGCTGCAGGAACTTGGCGAGCGCGAGCTTCTGCTGGTTGCCGCCCGAGAGCATCCGCGCGCGGCTCGACAGATCGCCCGTGCGGATGCCGAACTCGCGCACGGCCCGCGTCAGCGCCTCGCGTCCCGCTTTCAGGTCGAGCAGCGGATGCGCGTAGTGTTCGAGCGTCATCAGCGTCACGTTGTCCTGCAGGCTGAGGTTCACATGCAGGCCCTTGCCCTTGCGGTCTTCGCTCAGGTACGTGAGGCCGCGGCGCATCGCGTCGCGCGGACTGTGCAGATCGACTTTGCGGCCCGCGATTTCGATCGTGCCCGCCGTGCGCTTGCGCAAGCCGATGATCGACTCGAACGCTTCCGTGCGGCCCGCGCCGACCAGTCCCGCGAAGCCGAACACTTCGCCCGCGCGCACCGCGAAGCTCAGATCGTCGACCCAGTCGGGCACGCTCAGGTTCTCGACTTTCAACGCGATGGGCGCGTCCGCGGCGGGCGGGGTCTTCGCGGGGAACATGTCGGACAGCTCGCGCCCGACCATCAGGTTCGCCATCTGCTGACGCCCGAGCAATGCCGTCTCGCTGCGCGCGACGAAGCGGCCGTCGCGCATCACGATCACTTCGTCGGTGATGTGCTCGACCTCGTCGAGCTTGTGCGAGATGTAGACGATCGTCACTCCGTCGGCCTTCAACTTCGTCATCAGCGCGAAGAGGCGCTCGGTCTCCGAAGGCGTGAGTGTCGCCGTGGGCTCATCCATGATCAGAAGGCGCGCGCGCCGCGACAGCGCCTTCGCGATCTCCACCATCTGCTTTTCCGCGACGATCAGATCGCGCACCTTCGTATCCGGATGCTTGTGCAGACCGACCTGATCGAGATAGCGCCTCGCCTCGTTGCGCATCGCTGTATCGTCGACGAACAGGCCCTTGCGCTTCTCGTGGCCGAGATACATGTTCTGCGCGATCGTCAGATGCTCGGCGAGATTGAACTCCTGGTGGATCAGCACGATGCCCGCCGCTTCCGCGTCGCGCGAGCCCGCGAAGCGCTGCGCGTGGCCGTCGACCAGCACGGTGCCCTCCGTCGCCGTCTCGTAGCCCGCGAGTATCTTCATCAGCGTCGACTTGCCCGCGCCGTTCTCGCCGAGCAGTCCGTAGATGCGGCCCGGCGCGATGTCGAAGCTCACGCCGTGCAGCACGCGCACGGGGCCGAAGTCTTTGCGTATGTCGTCGAAGCGGACGGCGAGGCTCATCGCGGCGGCCCTCTCATGCGCTCTTTCTGACGACGAGCCGATGCGGCAGCAGCACGCCCGGCACGTTTTCCGTCGGATTCGCGAGCCTGCGCAGCAGCAGACGCGCGGCCGTTTCGCCCAGCTCGCGCATCGGCTGCGCGATCGTCGTGAGGGGCGGCTCGATCTGCGCGGCAAGCGAGATATCGTCGAAGCCCACGACGGCCACATCGTCCGGCACGCGCTTGCCGACGCTGCGCAAACCGGCAATCACGCCGATCGCGAGCGTGTCCGACACGGCGAATACCGCCGTCGGCGCATCGGCGTGCGTCATCAGGCGCGCGGATGCCTGCGCGCCCGCTTCGTAGTCGAGGCTGTTCACGTTCACGCGCCAGCGTTCGTCGGGCGCGATGCCCGCGTCGCGCAACGCGTCGAGATAGCCGCGCTGACGCTGCTGCGCGTACAGGTAGTGATCGTCGGAGTTGATCAGCGCGATGCGCCGGTGGCCGCGCGCGAGCAAGTGGCGCACGGCGTCGCCCGCCGCGCGGTAGTTGTCGATGCCGACATACGGCACGCCCACCGACGAGTCGAACTCGCAGCACGCGACCCACCGCAGCGCGTTCGATTCTTCGGCGAGCGCCTGTTGCACCGTCGCGGGATCGAGGCAGATCGCGCCGTCCGCGCGGCGGCGGCGCAGCAGATCGAAGTAGCTGCGCTCGCGGCCCGGATCGGCGCCCGTATCGCACAACAGCATGAAATAGCCGTGCTGGCGCGCGACGGAATCGATGCCGCGAATCACCTCCGCGTAGAACGGGTTGCCGACGTCGGGCACCATCGTCAGCAGCAGGCGGCTTTCGGCCGTGCGCAGATTGCGCGCCAGTTCGTTCACCCGATAGCCGCTCGTCGCGACGGCGGCCAGCACCTTGTCGCGCGTGGCCGGGCGCACATTCGCGTGGCCGTTGAGCACCCGCGAAACCGTCGCCACCGACACGCCCGCCTGCTCCGCGACGCCCGCGATCGACAAGCCCTCCGCCGTGCCCCGCGAAGCGCCGCGCGCGTCGGGCTCGGCCGTGCCGGGCGGCGGCGATTGCGGGTCGGGACGGGACGGTTTATCCACGGGTTTGTCCACCATCTGGCTCGAAAATGTAATCGATTACATTTTTGGTCGACTTGGCGGCGAATCGCAAGTCCCATCGCGTAGGGATTTACACGGAGGCCGGACGGCGCGCGGATCAGCGCTGTCCGACAGCGCACCTGCCCGCTACCGGACGGCACCGGCGCGCGGTTTGGTACAATTCCGCAGTTAACGAACTGAACAGCGGAACAGCGGGCGGGGCTCTCCACGACATCCGCTGTCGTCCCGTTGCCCGCATCCAAACCCACACCGCCGAATTGATCATGAACATCGAACAAGCGCGTTTCAACATGATTGAACAGCAGATCCGTCCCTGGGAAGTGCTCGACCAGGACGTGCTGAATCTGCTGTCGATCGTCAAGCGTGAGAACTTCGTGCCCGCCGTCTATCGCGATCTGGCGTTCGTCGATTTCGACATTCCGCTGCCCGCCGGCCAGCACATGCTCGCGCCGCGCATCGAGGCACGCGTGTTGCAAGAACTGGCGGTGAAGAAGCATGAAACCGTGCTGGAAATCGGCGCGGGCTCGGGCTACATGGCCGCGCTCCTCGCGCACCGCGCACAGCACGTGCTGACGGTCGATATCGAGCCGGAACTGGCCGAGCTCGCGAAGACGAACCTCGCCGCCAACGGCGTGCTGAACGCCGAAGTCGCGACGGGCGACGCCGCGCGCGGCTGGACGGCCGCCGCGCCTTACGACGTGATCTGCGTGTCGGGTGGCCTGCCCGTGCTGCCGCAGGAAATGCTGGAGCAGCTGAAGGTCGGCGGACGTCTGGCCGCCTTCGTCGGCACGGCTCCCGTGATGAAGGCGCAGATCATCACGCGCGTCGACGAAAAGCAGTTCCGTATCGCCGACGTGTTCGAAACCTATGTCGAGCCGCTGCAGAACGCGGTGCACGCACCGCGCTTCCGGTTCTGAGCATCGGCACGACACCGACACCGTAGCGAGATTTGATGATGCAAAACCTGACCGCTCCCGCTCTCGCCGAATGGCTCGCCGACAAGTCGCGCCCGGCGCCCGTGCTGCTGGACGTGCGCGAGCCATGGGAAATCGAAACGGCGAAAATCGCTGGCAGCATGTCGATTCCGATGCGCGAAATCCCGGCGCGCAGCGAAGAACTGGACGACGATGTGCAGATCGTCTGCGTATGCCATCACGGCGCGCGCAGCGCACAGGTCGCGATGTTCCTCGAATCGCGCGGCTATAAGGACGTGTTCAATCTGCAAGGCGGCATCGACGCGTGGTCGCGCCAGGTCGATCCGTCCGTTCCCACGTATTGAGCCAAGCCGCTTGTCGTTGATGTAGTCGAAACGCGCCGGAATTCTCCGGCGCGTTTTTTATTGGTCGCTTCCGTCCTGCCGCCTCACGGTGCGGCCATTTCCCTTTGACGATTCGGAAGCTTCGTACGCCATCCTGATCATCGATCGATCAACATGCCTCGTTTCCTTTTCGAAAGCAGAGGCCTGAATGAACCTGATCAGGATCGCGTCGACGGCAATGTTGCTGTTGCCTGTCGTTTGTCATGCGACGCTCGGCGCTGCGCCATCGACGGACGCACATCAGTCGTCCCGCAGCTTGCGCGCGTCGCCGTCCGCCGCTTCGGCAGTCGCGTCGGCCTATTCCGTTCACGAATCGCAAACGGCCGACGGCGTCACGGTGCGCGAATACGCTTCGCCCGCGAACGTCGTCTTCGCGCTCACATGGCAAGGGCCGACGCGGCCCGACATGCAGGCGCTGCTCGGCAGCTATTTTCCGAGCTTCGTTGCGGCAGCACATCGCACTGCGCGCGGCACCGGTCCGCTGATCGCGCGTGACGGCGATCTGCGGATCGAATCGGTCGGGCATCAGGGCGCCTTCGCGGGCAAGGCGTGGGTGCCACGGCTCGTGCCCGCGAATGTCGACTTGGAGGTCTTGCCATGAAGCGCGACTTCCCACGTCTCGCCGTTCTCGCCGCGATGCTGGCGGCGAGCGTCGCGCTTTCGGCATGCGGTGGCGGCGGCGGCGATGACAAGGGCAGCAATCCGGCTGTCACCAACGTATCGCCGGCCGCACCGACGACGACACCCGCCGTTCCGGGCAGCGCACCGTCAGCGGCGGCTCCGGCATCGACTGCGAGCGCGGCGTCGGCGCCCGTAACCGCGAGCGGATCGACGCAGCCGGCCACGCCCGCGCAACCGCCCACAACGCCCAGCACGCCAGTCATACCGACACCACCCGCGCCCCCCAACCCGCCCGACAACGGCCAACCGCCGAAGGACAATACCAACGACACACCGCCGCCCTCGCCCGTCGCCGCCAACAGCGTGCCCATCGTCGTCGACAATGCGATCGGCTCGGTCGTGAACATGCCTTACGTCAGCGTGACGCTCTGCGCGCCGGGCACGCGCGGCGCGGCGCAGTGCGCGACCGTCGATCACATGCTGCTCGATACGGGATCGTCGGGCGTGCGCGTGACGCAGGCCGCGCTCGGCGCCGCGCTTGCCGCGCAATTGCCCGCGCAGACGGGCGCCGGCAACGACGCGACGGGCAACGCGCCCATCGCGCAATGCGCGATCTTCGCGTCGGGCTACACGTGGGGTTCGATACGCCGCGCCGACGTGATGATCGGCGGCGAAACGGCAAGCGGCATCCCGATCCAGCTGATCGGCGACAGCGCGTATCCGTCCGCGCCATCCGACTGCCTCGCGCGCGGCGGCGCAAGCATGAACACCGCCGCGACGCTCGGCGCGAACGGAATCGTGGGCATCGGGCATCTCGCGCGCGACTTCCCGCAGGCGGCGCAAACGGCGCTCGCGGCGGCTTACTACTACTGCGCAACGCCTTCGTCCTGCATGCCCGCGCGCGTGCCGCTCGACAGGCAGACAGCCAACCCCGTCGCCGCCTTCGCAACCGACAACAACGGCACGATCGTCCGTCTGCCGGCGCTGCCGCCGACGGGCCAGGCGAGCGTCACAGGAGAACTCGTGTTCGGCATCGGCACGCGCGACAACAACGCGTTGCCCGCCACGCCGACGTTCGTCGCCGTGTCCGATCGCGGCGCATTCACGACGACATACAAAGGCAGAACGATGACGAGCGTGGTCGACAGCGGCTCGAACGGCCTGTTCTTTCCCGACGCGACACTGCCCGTGCTGCTCGGCTGGTTTGCACCCGCCGTCACGCAGAGCCTGAACGGAACGATGCTGTCGAATACGGGCAATGCGCAATCGACGGTGCCATTCTCGATCGCGAATGCGCCGAATCTCTTCGACAGCGCGCTGGCCGCCTATGACGCGCTCGGCGCGCCCGCGTCGGGCATGTTCATCTGGGGCTTACCGTTCTTCTTCGGGCGCAACGCGTACACGGCGTTGAGCGGAATGCAGGCCGGCACTCAGACAGGGCCTTACGTGGCGTTCTGATCGGCCACCGGCTCCGCGCGCGGACTCTGCCGGAGCCACGGCAAAAGAAACGAAACGGCGGACGGTCAGCCAACCCATCCGCCGTTTTTCGCGCGCTGAGATCACACACGAATCGCGCTCAATCCACTTCCTTCAAGACCTCCGCGACGGTGCGGAACAACTCGTCGATCTGCGCTTCATCGATGATGAGCGGCGGCGAGAACGCCAGAATGTCGCCCGTATAACGCGTCAGCACGCCTTTCTGGAAGCAGCGCACGAACACGTCGTAAGCGCGCGCGCCCGGCGCGCCGTCGCGCGGCTGCAATTCGACGCCCCCGACGAGCCCTAGATTCCGCACGTCGATCACATGCCGCTCGCCCTTCAGCTTGTGAATCGCCGCTTCGAACACAGGCGCCATCTTTGCCGCGCGCTCGAACAGCCCTTCGCGCTCGTACAGGTCGATCGTTGCGCACGCAGCGGCCGCCGCGATCGGATGCCCCGAGTACGTATAGCCGTGGAAAAGCTCGATGCCCGCGGGCGCGCCGTTGACGATCGCATCGTGAATCCGCGCGCTCGCAGCCACGGCGCCCATCGGCGCGGCGGCATTGTTCGTGCCTTTGGCCATCGTCAGCAGATCGGGCGTCACGTTGAAGTACTGCGCGGCGAACGGCGCACCGAGACGTCCCCAGCCCGTAATCACTTCATCGAAGATCAGCAGGATGCCGTGCCTGTCGCAGATCTCGCGCAGACGCTGCAAATAGCCTTGCGGCGGAATCAGCACGCCCGTCGATCCCGCCACCGGCTCGACGATCACGGCCGCAATCGTCGATGCGTCGTGCAGCGTGACGAGCCGCTCCAGTTCGTCGGCGAGATGCGCGCCCCACGCGGGCTGTCCTTTCGAGAACGCCGCTTCCTTGATGTTGAGCGTATGCGGCAGATGATCGACGGCGGGCAGCAGCGCGCCTGAATACGCCTTGCGATTCGGCGCGATGCCACCGACGGAAATCCCGCCGAAGCCCACGCCGTGATAGCCGCGTTCGCGTCCGATCAGCCGCGTGCGCTGCCCTTCGCCCCGCGCGCGGTGATACGCGAGCGCAATCTTCAGCGCGGTATCGACGGCTTCCGATCCCGAGTTCGTGAAGAAGATGTGCTTCAGATCGCCGGGCGTGTGCTTCGCGATCCTGGTCGCGGCTTCGAACGCCTTCGGGTGGCCCATCTGGAACGTCGGCGCGAAGTCCATCTCGGCGGCCTGCGCCTGCACGGCGGCGACGATCTCGTCGCGGCAGTGTCCCGCGTTCACGCACCACAGCCCCGCCGTGCCATCGAGGATGCGCCGGCCATCGTGCGACGTGTAGTACATCCCTTTAGCGCTCGACAACAGCCTCGGCGCGCTCTTGAACTGCCGGTTCGCGGTGAACGGCATCCAGAACGCCGACATGTCGGGCGCGTCGGTGGGCGTGGCGGACGTAGGTGCCGTGGCCGAAGGTGTAGCGCGTTCGTTCATCTGCTGTCTCCTCTCAAATGAGGTCAGTTGGGTTTTCAGTGTAGGCAGGCACACGGCCATGCACAACCGGACAGCGTCTTCGCACCGGCGGCGCGCCCGCCGATATGACGAATCGCCGCCTGCGCCCCGTTGTAGCGCGGGCGCACCTGGACGAGGCGAAACGCCTTGCGTTGCACCGCTTTCGCGCTCAAAGCGCATACAGCCACACGATGCGGCGTCGTCAGCGAGCCGCATTGCAGCACGCTCAGTGTCCGTTGAAGAGCGATGCGGCGAGTTGGCATATGCCTTGCAGTATCCGGCCCTGCACGACTCTGTACACATGACTCTGCACACATAACGCAAACAGGGATCGGACACGCACTACCCGTCCGCCACTCACCACCATTCATGGCAAGGGGAAGCATATGAAACGTCGCAGTCTGCTGAAGCTCGGCTCCATGTCGGGCGCGCTCGCGCTCGCGGGCAAGGTACCTTTCGCGCGTGCGCAGTCGTCGGGCAGCGGCCCGATCAAGGTCGGCATCCTGCACTCCCTGTCGGGCACGATGGCGATCTCCGAGACGTCGCTGAAAGACACCGCGCTGATGACGATCGCCGAGATCAACGCAAGCGGCGGCGTAATGGGCCGCAAGATCGAGCCCGTCGTCGTCGATCCCGCTTCGAACTGGCCGCTCTTTGCCGAAAAGGCCCGTCAGCTGCTGACGCAGGACAAGGTCGCCTGCGTCTTCGGCTGCTGGACGTCGGTGTCGCGCAAGTCGGTGCTGCCCGTGTTCGAGGAACTGAACGGCCTGCTGTTCTACCCCGTGCAATACGAGGGCGAAGAGATGTCGCGCAACGTGTTCTATACGGGCGCCGCGCCGAATCAACAGGCGCTTCCCGCCACCGAATACCTGATGAGCGCCGAAGGCGGCGGTGCCAAACGCTTCTTTCTGCTCGGCACCGACTATGTGTATCCACGCACGACGAACAAGATCCTGCGCGCCTTCCTCAAGTCGAAGGGCGTCCAGGAGAGCGACATCCAGGAGGTCTACACGCCCTTCGGTCACAGCGACTATCAGACGATCGTCGCGAGCATCAAGACGTTCGCGCAGGGCGGCAAGACGTGCGTGATCTCGACCGTCAACGGCGACTCGAACGTGCCGTTCTACAAGGAACTCGGCAACCAGGGGCTAAAGGCAACCGACGTGCCCGTCGTCGCGTTCTCGGTCGGCGAAGAGGAGCTGCGCGGCATCGATACGAAGCCGCTCGTCGGCAACCTTGCCGCATGGAACTACTTCATGTCGGTGAAAGGCCCGAGCAACTCGAAGTTCAAGGAGCAATGGGCCGGATGGGTCAAGTCGCAAAACCTGCCGGGTGGTTCGAAGCGCGTGACGAACGATCCGATGGAAGCGACCTATGTCGGCATCCACATGTGGAAGCAGGCCGTCGAAAAGGCGAAGAGCACCGATGTCGACAAGGTGCGCGTCGCGATGATCGGCCAGAAGTTCGCGGCGCCGTCGGGCTTCACGCTCGAAATGGACGGCAACCATCATCTGCACAAGCCGGTGATGATCGGCGAAGTGCGCGCGGATGGCCAGTTCAACGTCGTGTGGAAAACGAAGACGGCCATTCGCGCGCAGCCGTGGAGCCCGTATATCGCAGGCAATCAGGGCAAGCCGGATATCGTCACGTCGATTCCCGAGTTCCTGCGCCGCCGCTCGCGCGTCGCGTGACGCGGCATGCCGGTGCGTTCAGCCTTCACGAACGCATCGGCGCACACGGCACTCGTCGTTCGATGCACGTATCGAAGCAAACGCACGGCGCAATCGCGCGATACCTCGCTTGCCGCTTTTCGCATGCGATGGCATCGCGCGCCGGATCGCTGGCCTGATTGCTGGCTTCATTCTCAAAACCATCATGGCGCATTCACTTTCCACGCTCGCCGCTCACAGTGCTGACTGGCTGCGCAACGCCCGCAAGCGCATGAGCCTGCTCGGCGCGTCATGTGCGCTGGGCGCAGCGCTCATCGCGTTCGCGCCAGCGAGCGCCCATGCGTTGACGGCCGCCGACGTCGCACCGCTGACCGGCGACGATTTCGACGCGAAGTCCGCCGCGATCGACAAGCTGATCGCGAATCACGACACGCCTTCGCTTTCGCTGCTCAAGGCGCTCTCCGAAGACAGCGTGCTCGCGACCGATTCCGGCGAAGTGCTGATTCAAGACGGCGATACCGCGCGCGACGCCGTCACGGGCAAGACCGTGGCCGCAGGCGACGCGCAATCGATCACGCTGAACAATCTGTTGCGCTCGAAAGTATCGGGCGCGCTGTCGGGCCTGCAACTCGATTCGACCGATCCCGCGAAGCGTGCCGCCGCGATTGCCGCGCTTCTGCAAAATCCCGATCCGTCGATGAAACCGCAAATCGACGCGGCGCGCGCGAAGGAAACGGACGCAAAGCTGAAACAGCGCCTCGACACGCTATGGGCGATGACGGCGCTGCACGACAGCGATGGCGCGAAGCGTTTCGAAGCGGTGAAGCTCGTCGCCGCGCGGCACGACCTGGACATGTACGAGCTGCTGCGCCCGCTCGTCGTGAAGAAACCGGACGGCACCTTCGCCGAGAGCGACGCGCGTGTGCGCGAAACGGCGCAGCAAGGCATCGATGCGCTCGATTCGATCCAGCGCCGCAGCGAGATCGCGGGGACGCTGTTCGCGGGTCTGTCGCTCGGCAGCGTGCTGCTGCTCGCGGCGCTCGGGCTTGCGATCACGTATGGTCTGATCGGCGTGATCAACATGGCGCACGGCGAGTTCTTGATGATCGGCGCTTATGCGACGTACGTCGTGCAGAATCTCGTGCAACGCTATGCACCGGGCGCGTTCGACTGGTATCCGCTGATCGCCGTGCCCGCTTCGTTCGTGGTGGCGGCGCTCGTCGGCATCGTGCTCGAACGGCTCGTGCTGAAGCATCTGTACGGACGTCCGCTCGAAACGCTGCTGACCACCTTCGGCATCAGCCTGATCCTCATTCAGGCGACGCGCATGCTGTTCGGCGCGCAGAACGTGCAGGTGCAAAATCCGTCGTGGATGAGCGGCGGCGTCACGGTGATGCAGAGCCTGATCCTGCCGTACAACCGCCTCGCGATCCTCGCGTTCTCGCTGATCGTCGTCGCGATTGCATGGGCCGTGCTGACGAAGACGCGCCTCGGTCTCTTCGTGCGCGCCGTCACGCAGAACCGCCGGATGGCCGCGTGCGTCGGCGTGAAGACCGCGTATGTCGATTCGTGCGCGTTCGCGTTCGGCGCGGGCATTGCGGGACTCGGCGGCTGCGCGCTGTCGCAGATCGGCAATGTCGGCCCGGACCTCGGGCAAAGCTACATCATCGATTCGTTCATGGCCGTCGTGCTGGGCGGTGTCGGCCAACTGGCGGGCACGGTGATCGGCGGCTTCGGGCTCGGACTCGTGAGCAAGGCGATCGAGCCGTTCTGGGGCGCGGTGCTCGCGAAGATCGCGGTGCTCGTGCTGATCGTGCTGTTCATCCAGAAGCGTCCGCAGGGCATGTTCGCCCTGAAGGGCCGCAGCGCGGAGGCATGACATGACATCCGCGACTTCATCCGCTGCCGTCAATGCGCGCAGCGCCGCGCCGTCGGTCGAACGCGAACGCCTGTTGGGCTTCGCGCTCGGCTTGCCGCCGCGCCCCGCGCTGCTGTCGCGGCGCGCGTGGCAACTGCTGATCGCGTTGATCGTCGCGGTCGGCCTCGGCGTGCCGTTCAGCGCGCTGGTGCTGCCCGAGACGAGCGCGTTCCATCTGTCCGCGTATGCGATGACGCTCGTCGGCAAGCTGATGTGCTATGCGATCGCCGCGCTCGCGCTAGATCTCGTGTGGGGCTACTGCGGCATCCTGAGCCTGGGGCACGGACTCTTCTTCGCACTCGGCGGCTACGCGATGGGGATGTACCTGATGCGCGCGATCGGCCGCGACGGCAAGTACGGCAGCGATCTGCCCGACTTCATGGTGTTCCTCGACTGGCATCGGCTGCCGTGGTACTGGGAAGGCACACAGCATCTCTGGTACGCGCTGCTGCTGGTCGTGCTGGTGCCCGCCGTGCTCGCCTGGGTGTTCGGCTTCTTCACGTTCCGCTCGCGCGTGAAGGGCGTGTATCTGTCGATCATCACGCAGGCGATGACGTTCGCCGCGATGCTGCTTTTCTACCGCAACGAAACGGGCTTCGGCGGCAACAACGGCTTCACCGATTTCAAGCGCATCGCGGGCTTCCCGATCACGCATCCCGGCACGCGCACGGCCCTCTTTCTGATGACGTTCGCGGTGCTGGTGCTGTCGTTCATCGGCGCGCGTGCGATCGTCACGTCGAAGCTCGGACGTGTCGTGACGGCCGTGCGCGATGGCGAGACGCGGCTGATGTTCCTCGGCTACAGCACGCTTGCGTACAAGCTGTTCGTGTGGACGGTATCGGCCGTGCTGTGCGGCATCGCGGGCGCGCTGTACGTGCCTCAGGTCGGCATCATCAATCCCGGCGAGATGTCGCCGGGCAACTCGATCGAAATGGCGATCTGGGTCGCCGTCGGCGGACGCGGCACGCTGATCGGACCGATTGTCGGCGCGTTCGCAGTGAATGGCGCGAAGAGCTTTTTCACGGCTTATTTCGCGGAGTACTGGCTGTTCTTTCTCGGTCTGATTTTCGTGCTGGTGCCGCTGCTGCTGCCGAACGGGATCATGGGACTGGTTGAACTCGCGACGCGCAGGAGGAACCGCCGATGAACGAAAACCCGATGGTGCCCGACCTGTCGCTACCCGAAGAGCACGACGGCCGCGCGTTGTCCGGCGTCGCATCGATGAGCCGCGCGGTGACGCCCGGCGAGATCGACGTATCGCACGGCGCGATTCTCTATCTGGAGGACGTGACAGTTTCGTTCGACGGCATCAGGGCATTGAATGAGCTGTCGCTGTCGATCGACGTCGGCGAATTGCGCTGCATCATCGGCCCGAACGGCGCGGGCAAGACGACGATGATGGACGTCGTCACGGGGAAGACTGCGCCCGATTCGGGCAAGGTGTTTCTGGGCCAGACGATCGACCTCACGCGCATGAACGAGCCGTCGATTGCGCGCGCGGGGATTGGGCGGAAGTTTCAGAAGCCGACTGTGTTCGAGCAGCATCCCGTGTGGGAGAACCTCGAACTGGCGATGAAGACCGACAAGCGCTGGCTCGCTTCGCTGCGGGCGCGTCTGGATCGGAGTGCCCAGGCGCGCATCGAGGAGACGTTGTCGCTGATTCGTCTGGAAGGTGAAGCGTTGCGGCCTGCGGGCGAGCTGTCGCATGGGCAGAAGCAGCGTCTGGAGATCGGCATGCTGCTGATGCAGCAACCGGCACTTCTTTTGCTCGATGAGCCTGCGGCTGGCATGACCGATGATGAGACCATGGAGTTGGCGTCTTTGCTCAATCACTTGCGTGGGACTTGTTCAATGATGGTCGTCGAGCATGACATGGAATTTGTAGCCGCTTTGGCCGGTGAAACCGGCAAGGTTACGGTGATGGCCGAGGGACGTGTGCTCGCGGATGGGACACTTGATGAGGTCAAGCGGGATGCGGGGGTGGTTGAGAGTTATCTTGGGCGTTAATTGTCTGCGACGGCGTTTTGGTTTTTATGGCTTGCTGCCGGCGATGTAGTTTTTGTCTGCGACGGCTTTAGTTTTGGTGTTTTTGCCTTCGCGCTGGCATCCGCGTGTGCGCCTCGCGGCGCGGGCGTTGCCCCTGTGCGGGGCGGCACCTACTTTTCTTTGCCGCCGCAAAGAAAAGTAGGCAAAAGAAAGCGGGCTAACACCGCCAGTCCTTGACCTTTACCCACGGGCTCTCAACGTCCCCGTGTTTCGTACGGCAGTGTGCTGGCGTACGTTCGTTGCCAACGCGCTCGCTAAACGCCTCACCCGCTTCATGCACGTGTGGCACGGCTAAGGGTATCGAACGTTTCAGCGCAGCATGTCGGTAGTGAATGAAGTTGTTGTGTCGTACAGGGCATCGCCCTCACTTGAGCCGCATCGCGTGGCGAGGGTTTCCCGTGCGGTGCGAATGCCTACACACAGTTTGCCGCAAAGGGGCACCGGCTATTCGATATCGCGAGCCGCGATGCGGATGCATGAAGCAGGTGAGGCGCTTGAGCAGTGCGCTGGCAACGAATGCAAGCCAGCACACTGCCCGCATGAAACACGGGGACGTTGAGAGCCCGTGGGTAAACGTCAAGTACTGGCGGTGTGAGCCCGCTTTCTTTGCTTACTTTCTTTGCGGCGGCAAAGAAAGTGAGTGCCGCCCCGCACAGGGGCAACGCCCGCGCCGCGAGGCGCACACGCGGATGCCCGCGCAGAGGCAAAAAAACAAACAGCGCCGCAGACACAAACAAAACACAAACCACACGCCGAAGGCAAAAAGGAAACCCCAAATGCTAGAAGTAGAAAACCTGAACCAGTACTACGGCGGCAGCCACGTCCTGAGAGACGTAAAACTCACAGTACCCGACGGCAAGCTCACCGTCCTGCTGGGACGAAACGGCGTCGGCAAGACCACGCTGCTGCGATGCTTGATGGGCGTAGTCCCAACAAAAACCGGCGAAATCAGATGGCGCGGCACGCCAATCACGAAACTCGCCCCGCACGCGCGCGTCGCACAAGGGCTCGCCTACGTTCCGCAAGGCAGAGACATCTTCCCGCGACTGACCGTCGAGGAAAATCTGCTGGTCGGCGCAGCCAGCAGAAAAGCCCCGAAGAAAATCCCGGACAGAATCTATAGCCTCTTCCCTGTCCTCAAAGACATGAGAGCACGACGAGGCGGCGACCTGTCCGGCGGACAGCAACAACAACTGGCCATCGGCCGCGCTCTGATGAGCGAACCAGAACTGCTGATCCTCGATGAACCGACAGAAGGCATTCAACCGTCGATCATCCAGGACATCGGAAGAACATTGCGGCAACTCGTCGAGGAAATGGGCCTGACAGTACTGCTTGTCGAGCAGTACTACGACTTCGCCAAAGCGATCGCCGACCACTACTGGGTGATGAGCCGAGGCGAAATCGTTGCGGGCGGCGAAGGCGTCGACATGGATCGCGACGGCGTGCGCAGCCTGATCGCGGTATAACGACAAAGACCGCTTAGCTGCTATTCTCGCCGCATGTCGCTGCACGAACACCACGCCACGCTCGCCACCATCGACGATCCGTCGCACGCCCAATGGCGCGCGCGGCTCGAACTCGGCTTCGTCAGACACGGCAGCCGCACGACGCTCGCCCATCGTCGACACGAAGGGCCGCTGCGGCTGCAACGTCCGCTCTATCCCGAAGGATCGTCCATCTGTCACGCGGTGATCGTGCATCCTCCCGGCGGCATCGCGGGCGGCGACCGACTCGATATCGACATACGACTCGACACGGACACTCACGCCGTGCTCACGACACCCGGCGCCAACAAGTGGTACAAGTCCAACGGACGCGCCGCGCATCAGCACATCGCGATACACGTCGCCGCGAATTCAAAGCTCGACTGGCTGCCGCAGAACAACATCGTTTTCGATCACGCAAACGCTTCGCTCGACTTCTCGCTGACGCTCGATGAAGGCGCGACCGCGCTCGGCTGGGACGCGACGCAACTCGGCAGGCAAGCGGCAGGCGAAACCTGGTCGGCGGGCCATGTGCACGCTGTATCGCGCATCGTCGGGCCTGATGGTGAACTGCTGTGGTTCGAGCGCTCAAGGCTCGCTGCCAGCGACCCGTTGCGCGATGCGCCGCAAGGGCTCGCGCGTTTCCCCGCGTTCGGCACGCTGTGGGCGATCAGCCCGCAATGCGACGACGCGCTCGCGGAATCGCTCGCCGCCCAACTGCCCTTCGACGACTCCATCCGCGCGGCCGCTTCGTGCGTGCGCCCCGGCGTGATGATCGTGCGGGGCATCGCGAGATCGATGGAAACGCTCCAGCATGCGTTGATTCGATGCTGGATGCAGTTGCGCCCCATCGTCCATCGCGTCGATGCCGTGCCGCTGCGTCTCTGGACGACCTGAGCGAATCTCTCCGACGCACCATCTTCGGGCGTCGATATGCTTTCGCGTGGTGCAGGCTCATGTGCGAAGCGCGGCAAACCGCGCGACATCCGCATGGAGTACGCATGGCATGGCCCTTGCTGCTACTGGCGCCGCGCGATGCCGTATCCGCCGGCACGCACAAGCACGCAAGCACGCTAAACGAGCCCGCTAAAGACCACACGCAAGAGACCCTCGCCATCATGATCCGAACGACCGCCCATCGCCCGCGCCGCGCGTGGCTCGCCGCCCTGCTGCTTTCGCCGCTCCTCGCGCTCGCCGCGCCCGTCGCTCATGCCGATGCGCTCGACAACATCACGAAGACCGGCGTGCTGAAGGTCGCGGTGCCCGAGGACTATCCGCCGTTCGGCTCGGTCGGCCCCGATCTGAAGCCGCAAGGCTATGACATCGACACGGCCGCGCTGCTCGCGAAATCGATGAACGTGAAGCTCGAACTGGTGCCCGTCAACAGCGCGAACCGCATTCCGTATCTGCAGACCAACAAGGTCGATCTCGTCATCTCGTCGCCAGGCAAGACGCCCGAGCGCGAGAAGGTGATCGACTTTTCGACGGCCTACGCGCCTTACTATCAGGGCGTGTTCGGTCCCGCCGACATCAAGGTGAGCGGCCCCGCCGATCTGACGGGCAAGACGGTCGGCGCGACGCGCGGCGCGCTCGAAGAGATCGCGCTCACGCAGATGGCGCCGAACGCGACGATCAAGCGCTTCGAAGACAACAACGCAACTATCTCCGCGTTCCTGTCAGGTCAGGTCCCGTTGATCGCGGCGGGCAACATCGTCGCCTCGGCGATTCTCGCGAAGAACCCGCCGCGCCGCCCGGAGCCGAAGTTCGTGATCAAGAACTCGCCGTGCTTCGTGGGCCTCAACAAGAACGAGCCACGCCTTCAGCAAAAAGTCGATGCGGCGATCGCGCAAGCGAAGCACGACGGCACGCTTGATGCGATGTCGAAGAAGTGGTTCGGCACGGCGTTGCCCGCCGACCTGTAAGCGCTGCGTTGGTTGAAGCTGGTATCGTCAAACGGCCCCTGCAATACGACGCGCTACAACCAGACACAACGAATGCGATGAAGCTGACTCCACGCGAAAGAGACAAACTCCTGATCTTCACGGCCGCGTTGCTCGCGGAGCGGCGACGCGCACGCGGCCTCAAGCTCAACTATCCGGAGACCGTCGCGTTCATCACGGCCGCGCTGATGGAAGCCGCGCGCGACGGCAAGACGGTCGCGGAAGTGATGCACTACGGCACCACGCTCCTCACGCGCGACGACGTCATGGAGGGCGTGCCCGAGATGATCCCGGACATTCAGGTCGAAGCCACCTTCCCCGACGGCACCAAGCTCGTGACCGTCCATCATCCGATTGCGTGACGAGGCGCGCTCATGATCCCAGGCGAACTGATTACCGACGACGGCGAGCACGAACTCAACGCGGGCCGCGCGACCGTCACGCTCACGGTGTCGAACACGGGCGACCGCCCCGTGCAGGTCGGCTCGCACTATCACTTCTACGAGGTGAACGACGCGCTGTCGTTCGACCGGGAAGCCGCGCGCGGCTTTCGTCTGAACATCGCGGCGGGCACGGCCGTGCGCTTCGAGCCGGGCCAGGAGCGCACCGTCGAACTGGTCGCGCTGGCGGGCGATCGCGTCGTCTATGGCTTCAACGGCAAGGTGATGGGCAAGCTTTGATTCGCGCGCCGCTGATGCATGCGCCACCGCGAAAACATTCGGGAACCTCATAACATGACACTACGCATTGGCCGCCGCGCCTACGCGGAAATGTTCGGCCCCACGACGGGCGATCGCGTGCGTCTCGCGGATACGGACCTGCTAATCGAAGTCGAACGCGATTACACGATCTACGGCGAAGAGGTTAAGTTCGGCGGCGGCAAGGTGATTCGCGACGGCATGGGCCAGTCGCAACGCGTCGCGGCGGATGTCGTCGATACCGTCGTCACGAATGCGCTGATTCTCGATCACTGGGGCATCGTGAAGGCCGATATCGGCATCAAGGGCGGCCGCATCGTTGCAATCGGCAAGGCGGGTAATCCCGACATTCAACCGGGCGTGACGATCGCGATCGGCGCGGCGACGGAAGTGATCGCGGGCGAAGGGATGATCGTGACGGCGGGCGGCATCGATACGCACATTCACTTCATCAGCCCGCAACAGATCGACGAAGCGCTCGCGAGCGGCGTGACGACGATGCTCGGCGGCGGCACGGGCCCCGCGACGGGCACGAACGCGACGACCTGCACGCCGGGTCCGTGGCACATCGAGCGCATGCTGCAGGCCGCCGACGGCTATCCGATGAATCTCGGCTTTCTCGGCAAGGGCAACGTGAGCACGCCTGCGCCCGCGCTCGAGCAGATCGCAGCGGGCGCGATCGGCCTGAAGCTGCACGAAGACTGGGGCACGACGCCCGCGGCGATCGACAATTGCCTGTCGGTGGCCGACGACACCGACACGCAGGTCGCGATCCACACCGACACGCTGAACGAAGCGGGCTTCGTCGAAGCGACGGTCGCCGCGTTCAAGGGCCGCACGATCCATACGTATCACACGGAAGGCGCGGGCGGCGGCCACGCGCCCGACATCATCAAGGTCTGCGGCGAGGCGAACGTGCTGCCGTCGTCGACGAATCCGACCCGCCCGTACACCGTCAACACGCTCGACGAACATCTCGACATGCTGATGGTCTGTCATCACCTCGATCCGTCGATTGCGGAAGACATCGCGTTCGCCGAATCGCGCATCCGCCGCGAGACGATTGCAGCGGAGGACATTCTTCACGATCTCGGCGCGCTGTCGATGCTCTCTTCCGATTCGCAAGCAATGGGACGTGTCGGCGAAGTGATCATCCGCACGTGGCAGACCGCGCACAAGATGAAGGTGCAGCGCGGCACGCTGCCCGAGGACAACGCGCGCAACGACAACTTCCGCGCAAAGCGCTATGTCGCGAAGTACACGATCAACCCGGCGCTCACGCATGGCATCGCGCATGAACTCGGTTCGATCGAGCCGGGCAAATGGGCCGACATCGTGTTGTGGGAGCCCGCGTTCTTCGGCATCAAGCCCGCGCTTATCCTGAAGGGCGGCATGATCGCGATGGCGCAGATGGGCGACCCGAACGCGTCGATTCCGACGCCGCAGCCCGTGCATTATCGCGAGATGTTCGGCACGCGCGGCGGCGCATTGGCGCGCACGTCGCTGACGTTCGTATCGCAGATGGCGCTCGATGCGGACATCGCCGGGCGCTATGGCCTTGGCAAGCGTATCGTTGCAGTGAGGAACTGCCGCAATGTGACGAAGGCGCACATGATCCACAACGCGTGGCAACCGTCGATCAGCGTCGATCCCGAGACGTATCAGGTGATCGCCGACGGACAGTTGCTCACCTGTGAGCCCGCAAAAGTCCTGCCGATGGCGCAACGCTATTTCCTGTTCTGACATGCGAACGATCGACAAGCTGCTGGGCGCCCATATCAAGCTCGCGCCCGTCCTCATCGAGCGCGCGTCGACGCTGACGCTCGCATTCGACGCGCGCTGCAAGAGCCGTCTTGCCGCCACGCTCGACGACGGCGAAGAAGTCGCGCTGGTGCTGCCGCGCGGCACGGTGCTGCGCGACGGCGATGTGCTCGTCGCCGACGATGGCGCGCTCGTGCGCGTCGTCGCGGCCGCCGATTCCGTGCTGATCGTGCGCGCCCCCGATGTGCTGACGCTGACGCGCGCCGCGTATCACCTCGGCAACCGGCATACGCCCGTCGAAGTGGGCACGGATTATCTGAAGCTCGAATACGATTCCGTGCTCGCCGATATGCTGAAGCGTCTGGGCGCATCCGTCGATTGTGTCGAGATGCCGTTTCAGCCGGAAACGGGCGCGTATGGCGGCGGTCATCGGCACGGTCACGACGAGACGTTCGCCGAAGACTATGCGATCGCACAGCAGGTGTATGGCGAGCATCACGGTCATGAGCATGCACATTCGGATTCGCGCGATCACGGTCATGAGCACGATCACGGCGATTGCGGTTCGTCGTCGTGCAGTCACGATCATGGCCATCATCATGCGCATCGCTGAACTGACCGCGCTGTTGCATCTCGCGTCGCCGGCATTGCCGATCGGCGCGTTCAGCTATTCGCAAGGGCTCGAAGCGGCGATCGAAGCAGGACTCATCACGGACGCCGACAGCGCATGCGCGTGGATCGAAAGCGGCCTTTCGAACGTGCTCGCGCACGGCGAACTGCCGTTTCTCGCGCATCAGATCGAACGCTGGCGCGCGCATGATGCCGCTGCTTTGACGGCGAGCAATCACGAATTCCTCGCGAGCCGTGAATCGGCGGAGTTGCGTCGCGAGACGGAGCAGATGGGGTGGTCGCTGCGGCAGTTGTGCGCGTCGCTCGAATGGGGGGACGACGAACGCCGCGCGACGCTCTCATCGATCGCGCCGATTGCGCAGCCGACGGCATTTGCGTTCGCCGCCTTCGCCCACGATGCCGCCACGGACGCCGCGCTCGCCGCCTATGCGTTCAGCTGGGTCGAGAACCAGGCGGCGGCCGCGCTGAAGGCCGTGCCGCTCGGACAGATCGCGGGACAGCGCATCATCGTCGCGCTGCGCGAGCCGATCGACGTGGCCGTCAAGGAGGCGCTCGCCACTTCGCCCAACGAGATCAATACGTTCGCGCCGCAGCTCGGCATTCTGTCGGCGCGTCACGAGTCGCAGTATTCGCGGCTCTTCCGCTCATAGCCTTTCGGTTTCGCTCAATCGAATCATGAACGCACCTCATTCGATGCATCGCACGAAGAAATTGCCGCCGCTGCGCGTGGGCGTGGGCGGCCCTGTCGGTTCGGGCAAGACGACGCTGCTCGAAATGCTCTGCAAGGCGATGCGCGACAAGTACGATCTCGTCGCGATCACGAACGACATTTACACGAAGGAAGACCAGCGTCTGCTGACGGTGGCGGGCGCGCTGCCCGCCGAGCGCATCATGGGCGTGGAGACGGGCGGCTGTCCGCACACGGCGATTCGCGAGGACGCGTCGATCAATCTCGAAGCCGTCGACCGCATGCTGACGCGCTTTCCCGATGCGGACATCGTGTTCATCGAATCGGGCGGCGACAATCTGGCCGCGACGTTCAGCCCGGAGCTGTCCGACCTGACGATCTACGTGATTGACGTCGCGGGCGGCGAGAAGATTCCGCGCAAGGGCGGGCCAGGGATCACGAAGTCGGACCTGCTCGTGATCAACAAGACGGACCTCGCGCCGATGGTCGGTGCGAATCTCGACGTGATGGCGTCGGATGCGAAGAAGATGCGCGGCGAGCGGCCGTTCGTGATGTGCAATCTGAAGGCGCTTGAGGGGTTGGATCAGGTGATTGCGTTTGTTGAGAAAAAGGGGTTGTTGGGGGTGTGAGTTTTTGCGTCTGCGACGCTGTTTTTGATTTATTTGCCTTTTTTCTGGCATCCGCGTGTGCGTAGCAATTGCGGCCACCGCGAAAAGCACTCTAACCCTGGAGAGGAGTCATAGCCGCCGCTCACACTTGTGACTGTCGAAACAGCAATCAACTACTTCTTTCTTGCCGCGTCAGGTCTGACGTGCGGGTGCTGCAAAAATTTGTTCATGTAAGGGGTAAGACCTATCATTGGTTTCGGTAGACCAACGCCGGTTTCCCTCATAGCGCGCTTCCTACCCGTGGTGGGTCGCCTGCGAACGCAGGTCCTTCAATGAGTCGACTCGTCGTTCAGTCGAAAGCGGGAGGACGAGATGGTGCGCATCACAAGAAATTCGACCGATCAAATCCAGCGTCTGCTGGGCCTCGCGATATTGCTGGTGTCCGTGATCTTCGAAGTAGCGCTTGCGACTACTCCCGTGAAAGCGGAGGCGCAGGTCGTGTCTGGTCCCGGTCCGACGATATCATGCAAGCCTCCTTTTATTACTCGACCGCAGCCAACGCTTCCCAAAGGCTTTACCGAACAGATTCTCTTCAGCGGCTGCCTGAACCAGCCGACAGCGCTGAGCTTCAGTGCAGACATGACGCTCGCGTTCGTTGCTGAAAAGGGTGGCAAGGTCTGGAGATGCGATCTATCTGCGTCAACGTGCACGCAATTGGCCGACCTCAGCAGTGAAATCTGCAACGACGCGGACCGAGGGCTTCTCGGGCTTGCGATCGACCCGATGAACGCACAAAACGTCTACGTGCTTTATACGACGCCTTCCCCCGGGGCGGCATGTACCGGAAACGTTGTTACAGGCGGGCAGCTTTCCCGCTTGTCGCCGATAAACGGGACGGTGACCGAGACCAAAATCCTTCCCTCCAGCACGGCCTCCAGTCAGCCTTGGTGCTTTTTCTACACGTCTCATAGTATTGGCGGGTTGGCTTTTGCCTCTGACAATACAACGCTGTATGTCAGCGCGGGCGATGGCGCCAGCTTCGATACGGTCGACTACGGTCAACTGGATACCGCTTGCGGTGATGGCACGAACCTCCCGCAGGGTGCGTTTCGCAGTCAGCAACTGAATTCGCCACCTTACATTGATGGAGTCGTTCTCGCCGTCACGAATTTGAGCGCTGCCACTCCGAGCATAGCAGTGGTGGCAAAAGGGTTGCGCAATCCTTTCCGGTTTGCGGTCAATCCCGTCAACCACGATTTGTACATTGGCAATGTAGGCTGGAACGCGTGGGAGTCTATCGATCATCTGAGCAATGCCGGGCAAAACTTTGGCTGGCCGTGCTTCGAAGGATGGGACCCGGGGACGGGCGCGGCGGCACCACAGCCGGATTATCAGAACCCGGCGAGAACGGGGAACACAAGCTACTGTACGAACATCAGCTCGTCTGCACCGTTTTTCGCGTATGCGCATGGAAGTTATGTCACGCCAGCCGACAGCAAGGCGAAGACATGTGGCGGCAGGCCGTCGGGCGGCGGCCCGGATCAGAACGGCAGTGTCATATCGGCCATCGGGTTCACGGATAACAGCAGCACGACCTATCCGGCCATCTATAAAAACGCGCTGTACTTCGGCGATTACCTGCGCAAATGCATCTGGATGATTCAGATGCCGCCGCCGAACAATACGTCCCTGCCACAGGCACAAGCGTTTGCCAAAGGCCTTCAGGGCGGCGCGGTGGACTTGAAGGGCGGTCCGAATGGCGATCTGTTTTACGTGGATCTGGTCACGAGCACCATTCGCCGAATCACGCATCAGTAGTTCGCGGGTACCGGGAAAACCTCAGGTGGAGCAAGTATCCATATCCTTGCGGAAGGACGCGTACACGAAGCCGGCGCGGAGATCGATTGACAGCCATCGAACATCGCGCCGGCAACCCATATCTCGCCGTGGTGCTGGACGTGTTCAGTCGGCGCATCGTCCGCTGGGCGAATGATGGTAGCGAGTGATGCGACCTTGCCCGCGAAAGGCAAAAGTGAACCCAAACAAATCTATGGTCAGCCCGTCTTTCGCAAGCGAGTCGGTGTTGACGTAAATGGGGCATGCGCAAATCTATCCGGGGGTCGTGATGGAAACCCGCTCCCGCCCCGTGATGAGAGCCGCGCCCGAGGCGCCCCCTCAGCGGCAGCACTACTCCGGCAACAACGAAGTCAACACCTTGACCGTCCGCGCAGTCGCGCCGCGATGTCTCGCAGCAAACGCCGATGCCGCCGCGCCCATCGCCGCGCGGCGCGGCTTGTCGCCGAACAGTTCGCGCAGCACGCGCGCAAGACCGGCGGGATCGTCGACCTGCACGCACGCGCCCGCCGCAACGGCATCGGCGGTCGCCTGCGTGAAGTTGAATACGTGCGGCCCGATCAGCACGGGCACGCCGACGCCGCAAGCCTCGATCAGATTCTGCCCGCCCAGCGGCAACAGGCTGCCGCCGATGAACGCCACATCCGACGCCGCATAGTAAGCGCCCAGCTCGCCCATCGAATCGCCGAGCAGCACCTTCACGTCGCGCGGCAACTCTTTCGCGGCGCCCTGGCCCGCTGCCACGGCGCCCGCAGGCGCCCACTCTGAACGGCGCACGCAACGCAAGCCTTTCTTCTCGACCAGCGCCGCCACTTCGTTGAAGCGCTGCGGATGACGCGGCACGAGGACCAGCAACGCATCGTCGACACCGAGCGCATCGAGCGCCTGCAACACCAGTTCCTCTTCGCCCTCGCGCGTGCTCGCCGCGACCCACACGGGACGCGTGCCGATCGCCGCGCGCCACGCATGTCCGCGCGCCGCGAGTTCGGGCGGCGTGTTCATGTCGAACTTCAGATTGCCGAGCACGGCCACGTTGCGCGCGCCTAAAGCGGAAAGCCGCGTCGCATCCGACGGACTCTGCGCGAGCACGCGCGCGAAGCCGCCGAATACGCCGCGCGTCGCGTTGCCGAACTTCGCCGCGCGCCGGTACGAGCGCTCCGACATGCGCGCGTTCGTCAGCACGAGCGGCACGTCAGCGCGACGGCATTCGTCGATCAGCGTCGGCCAGACTTCCGTTTCCATCACGAGCCCGACAGAGGGCCGCCAGGCCTTCAGAAAACGCCGCACGGCATGCGGCATGTCATACGGCAGATAGCAGCGCAGCACGCGGTCGCCGAAGATCTGCACGCCCGTCGCGCGGCCGCTCGGCGTCATGTGCGTGAGCAGGATGCGCGCATCGGGCCGCGCCTTGATGAGCGCGTCGATCAGCGGCTGCGCCGCGCGCGTCTCGCCCACCGACACGGCATGCACCCAGATCACCGGCGTATCGTCCTCGGGCACGCGGCCGCGCGCATAGCCGAAGCGCTCGCCGATATGCTCGCGATAGCCGCGCTCCTTGCGCGAGCGGATGAAGAGCCGCAACACCGCCAGCGGCGCGATCAGCCACCACAGCGCGTTATAGACGACCCTCAGCATCGGGCTTCCACGCGCGGCGTCGCGGGCGGCATCGCGGGCGGCACAAGCGCGGCCGCGCACGTGGCGCCCGGCATCGGACGGACGGGTGCGAGCGCGCCGTTCAAACCAGCGCCCTGCCTTTCAGGCGTTCGAGAATGCCGAGCGGCGCGCACTCCGGCTGCGCCATCGACTTGACGGGCAAGAAGAATGTCTGCTCCATCATGAACTGGCCGGACATGACCGCATGCGACGTCTGGTCCGAGAAGCACACCCACACGCTGCCGGGCGGAAACGGCATCGTCTCTTGCGGCGACGACTTCTGATAGTCGAGATCGGCTTTCATCCCGTCGTGCAGGTTCAGCATCAGATGGTCGTACTCGCTGCGCGGCGACTTCGTCACGTGCACCAGATTCAGCAGCCATGCGGAGCCCGGCATCTGCGGCCTGATGCGCGGCAGGAAGCGCTTTGCCATGTCCTCGAAGGGCTCGCCGACGCGCCACACGCGCGGCGTGCCGTTCGGATTGACGTTCGTGAACACGCGCAGGATGCGCTCACCATAGTTGGGACGCGACGGGAACGCATCGACGTGCAGGCGGCTGTCGTCCTTGCGCCACGACGTCTGACGCGTCTCCACCTGATGCAGGCGCAGGCTCGTCGGCGCGACGCGCAGCTTGCCGATGTACTCGGGAAAGAGTCCGTCGACGAGCGTTCGCGCATTCGACTGATAGCGCGCAATCAGCGCGCGCACGGCGGACTGCGTGACAGAATCGCCGAGCACGCCATGCAGCGCGCCGCCGTTCGGTTCGAGGCTGATGTTCTTGCGCTTCGGATCGGCGAGCGCGGGATCGAGCAACGCACGCTCGCCGCCGTCGATCGCAAAAGCGAGGTTCGGGAAATACAGCACCTTGCCGCGCTCGACGCCGGCGAGCAGCGTCTCGCGCGGCACCGACAGGCTCTTGCCGTGCCAGTCGGCGCTTGCTACTTCGATGATCTGGGATTCGTTCATGATCGCCTTTTCAAAGCGGATGGAACCGGGCGGGCGCAACGGCTAGCCACCGGGGCCGCGCCATGTGTCCATGCCCTTCCTGCTGCGCATCGCGGCATCCGGCCACCGTGCGGGATACACCCATGGGACGCACGCACGGGACGCACACGCGGGATGCAGGATGCGCCAACGGATACGGCACGCGGCCACCCTGCATCGCCGCGCCGCATCAGAGCAGGCCGAACCCGGCCAGCGCGGATTTCACCTGCTGCAGCGTCGGCGGCTGGCCCGCCGTGCCGAGATTCACGACGTTCGGCGACCAGTAGCCGCCCGTACGCCATGAAGTGGCGAAATTGTACAACTCGACCGTCGGCCGCTTCAGCGCGGCTGCAATGTGAACGAGACCTGTATCAACCCCGACCGTCGCCGCGGCGCCCTCGATCAGACCGACCACGGCCGGCAGCGACAGTTTCGGCGGCACGATCGCGGCCGCGCCGAATTCTTTCGCGAGACGCTCGCTCGTCGCGCGCTCGTCGTCGCTGCCCCACGGCAATACGATCGACGCGCCGCGCCGCACCAGCGACTGCCCGAGCTCGATCCACGCGGCATCGGGCCACTGCTTGTCGGCGCGCGACGTCGCGTGGACGAACACCACATACGGCACGGGCAGATTCAGTTGCGCCTCGGAGAGCGCTAGCGCCGCGCGGCGCGTGTCGATGCCGAAGTCGATCTCGTCGGTGGGCTGCGGCGCGGGGTCGCCGAGCGCCGCGGCCACCAGCTGGCGCGTGCGTTCGACGACATGCGTGCGCGGCTCGATGGGCACGCGCCGGTCGTAGAAAAAGCGCACGGGCCACTCGAAGCCCGCGCCGTCCGTGCGATTGCCCAGGCCGACCAGCGGCCCGCGCGCCATCTTCGCAACCCACGCGGTCTTGATGAGCCCCTGGCAGTCGATCACGAGATCGTAGTTTTCGGCGGCGAGCGCGCGGCGGAATGCGCCGATCTCGCGCCAGTTGTTCACGGAGAGAATGCGCTTGCGCCAGCGCCGCAGCGATACCGGGATCGCGCGCCGCACGCCGTGCACCAGCTCCACGAGCTTGACGAAGCTCTCTTCGACGAGCCAGTCGATCTGCGCGTCAGGATGGCGGCGGCGAATGTCGGCGATGACGGGCATGTTGTGAACGACGTCGCCCAGCGACGACACTCTCACGATCAGTATCTTTTGCGCGCTCAAGAAAGGGAGAACGCCGGCTGATCCGACGTCAGGATGCATGGAAAGGACGCAATTTTAGCGCGCCCGACGCAAATAACATGAAAAAACGCGGCGCGGTAAGCATACCTTGCGCCGCGTCGGTTTCTGTTCCCCGGGCCTGCTATGTGCCTGCTGTCGGGCCTGCTGCTGACCCGCGATCGGCGGATCTTGCGCGCGGTACGGCACATAGCCGCACCCGGCATCCGCAGACGATCAGAACGGCAGTTTCGCGTCCGCTTTCTCCGCGAGGATCACGCGGCGGAAATCTTCCTGGATGCGCTTGAGCGCCGCATCGTTGTCGGCCTCGAAACGCATCACGACGACGGGCGTCGTGTTCGACGAACGCGCGAGGCCGAAGCCGTCCGGATACTCGACACGCAGACCGTCGATCGTCACAACCTGATCGGCGTCCGGGAACTTCGCGCTCTTCTGCAGACGCGCGATCAACTCGAAGTTCTCGCCTTCCTGCAGCTTCAGTTGCAGTTCCGGCGTCGAGTGCGAGTTCGGCAGGCTGTTGAGCAGCTTGCTCGGGTCCTGCACGCGCGCGAGGATTTCGAGCAGACGCGCGCCCGTGTACAGGCCGTCGTCGAAGCCATACCAGCGGTCCTTGAAGAACACGTGACCGCTCATTTCGCCCGCGAGCGGTGCACCCGTTTCACGCAGCTTGGCCTTCACGAGCGAGTGGCCCGTCTTCCACATCAGCGGCTCGCCGCCCTTGTCCTTCACCCACTTCGCGAGATTGCGCGTGCACTTCACGTCATAGATGATCTGCGCGCCCTTGTTGCGCGACAGCACTTCTTCGGCGAAGAGCATCAGCTGGCGATCCGGATAGATGATCTGGCCGTCCTTCGTGACGACGCCGAGGCGGTCGCCGTCGCCGTCGAATGCGAAGCCGATTTCGGCGTCCGTTTCCTTCAGCGCACGGATCACGTCCTGCAGATTTTCCGGGTGTGCCGGGTCCGGATGGTGATTCGGGAAATTGCCGTCGATGTCCGTGAACAGCTCGACCAGTTCGCAGCCGAGCGCCTTGAAGAGGCGCGGCGCGAGACCGCCCGCGACGCCGTTGCCCGTGTCGACGACGATCTTCAGCGGCCGCGCGAGCTTGATGTCGCTGACGATGCGCTCGACGTACGCATCGGCGATGTCGTAGTCCTGATAGCTGCCGCTGCCGCTCTCGAAGCGGTTATCGGTGATGCGTTTGTAGAGCGCCTGGATCTGGTCGCCGTAGATGGCCGCGCCGCGCAACACCATCTTGAAGCCGTTGTAGTCGGGCGGATTATGGCTGCCCGTCACGACGATGCAGGAATCGACGCGGCGTTCGCCGCCCGCGAGCTTGAGCGGAACGCTGGCCGCGAAGTAACCGACGGGCGTGGGCACCATGCCGACGTTGACCACATCGACACCCGCCGCGCGCAGCCCATCGGACAGTGCCTGGATCAGCTCGGGGCCCGAAAGACGTCCGTCACGCGCGACCACGACGGCATCGCCGCCCTGCGCGCGCACTTCGCTGCCGAAGGCGCGGCCAATCGAACGGGCGGTCTCGGCATCGAGCGTCTTGCCGATCACTCCGCGGATGTCATATGCCTTGAATATGGATTGCGAGATCATGGATTGGCTCACTTACGTGCAATGGAAATATGTTCGACACGGCGTGGTCATGGCGCTGTGCCTTGCCGGAAGCGGTCCGGATACAACTTATAATTGCGCTTTTCAGCGACGCCTTACTGGCGCCATTCTAATGCTTAGACGCCCCGCGCTCACAAAGTTGCCGCATCGGAAGCTCGGCTGGGCACGCCAAAATACAGACAATATGCACCTCCCGTGCCCGCAGACAGCAGACAGACGACATGCGGATGCCGGCGCTTAAGCGTTTCGCGAACCCGGACGTCACGCGCGCTGTCGCAAACCTTGTCTGGCTTGGTCTCGAGCGTCTCACGCAGATCGGCGTCGCGATCGCGGTCAGCGGCGTGCTCGCGCGCTATTTCGGTCCCGACGTGTTCGGCAAGTGGCAATACGCCAATACGCTTTTGCTCGTGCTGTCGCCGATTACATGGGTTTGCGGCGCGGAAATCCTCGTGCCGACCATCGTCCATCGTCCGCCCGAACAGCTCGGCACCGTGCTCGGCAGCGCGTTCGCGTTGCGGCTCTCCGTGTCGGCGGCTGCGCTGCTGCTGACGTGGGCGGGTATTGTGGCGTGCACGTCGACGGGCATCACCGATCCGCTCGTCGGCGCGATGCTCGCCGGGCTCGCCGTCACGATGCTGTTTCGCGAGCCGCTCGTCGGCGTGATCAACGCGTGGCTGCAGAGCATGACCTACAGCAAGCCACAGCTCATCACGAGCATGACGACGGCCATCGCAAAGGCAATGCTCGTGTGGCTGCTCGTGCGCGCCGCCGCCGCGCCCGCGCGCTTCGGCTGGCTCTGGGCGCTCGAATCGGCCGTGATCGGCGTCGTACTGATCGCTTACTACGTGAAGCGGCATGGCGGCAAGCTCGGCTGGCGCGTGGACCGCACGCTCTTTCGCCACTTCGCGACGGCGGGCACGGTGTTCTGGCTCGGGCTCATCTGCATGTATCTGTTTTTGAAGCTCGACCGGCTGATGCTCGAACGCGCGATCTCGTTCGCCGATCTCGGGCGCTATTCGGCCGCGCAGCAGCTGAACGAGAACTGGATCACGCTCGCGCTGATGCTCGCGCAAACGCTCGCGCCCGCGTTCGTCTATCGCATCCAGGACCTTGCGCAACTGCGCCGCAATATGTGGCGGCTCACGGCGATGACAGCCATGCTGATGATCGCGGGCGCGTGCGTGCTCGATCTGCTTGCGGGCTTCATCATCCGGCGCGTGTTCGGGCCGAACTTCGAAGAAGCCGTCGATATTTTCCGCTGGGCCGTGTGGCTGTCCGTGCCGGCGGGCATCGAGGCGATCGGCAATCTGGTCGTGCTGAAGTATCAGGCGAAGTTCGTGTTGCTGTCGAAATGGCTGCTCGCGCTGGCCGTCGCGTGCGTCGTCAATCTGTTTGCGATTGCCCGCATGGGCGCGTATGGCGCGCTGGTCGGTCTCGCGGCCGGTTATCTGGCCGCCGCGTGCGTCAATTTCTATTACATCCGTTTCAAGCTGCGTCCATGACGTCTTCTTCATTCACGCCGCCCAAGGGCCCGGCCTCGCTCGACGATGTCGCCGTGCTGATGCCCGCCTTCAACGGCCAGGCCGACGTCGAACGCACCTTGGCCTCGTTCAGCGAGGACGCGCGCATCCACGTGCTGATCGTCGACGATGGCAGCACGCCGCCCATCGGCGCGCCCGCGTTGCCGAACATGTCGATCGAAGTGCTGCGCATGCCGAAGAACGGTGGCATCGAGCGCGCGTTGCAGGCGGGCATCGAAGCGCTCGCGGCGCGTGGCTTTCGCTACGCCGCGCGCATCGATGCCGGCGATCTGAGCGTGCCGCAGCGTCTTGCGAAACAGCGTGCGTATCTCGAAGCGAATCCGCGAGTCGCGGGTCTCGGCATGTGGACGCAGGTCGTCTCGCGCGACGGCACGCCGCTCTTCATGCTGACGCCGCCCGCCGAGCCGCGCGCCATCCGACGCGTGCGCTTTCTGCGCACGTGCTTCGTGCATCCGTCGATGATGCTGCGTGTCGATGCCGTGCTCGCCGTCGGCAACTATCGCGAGGCGTACAAGGCGGCGGAAGATCTCGATCTTTTTCTGCGCCTGATGGAACGCCACGACTGCGCGAATCTGCCGGAAACCGGCCTTTACTACGAGTTGAACGAAGGCGGCATCAGCGCGACGAAGCGGCGCCGCCAGATCGTATCGACGCTGCGTTTGCAGATGCAGTACTTCAACGTGCTCAATCCGTGCGACTGGCTGGGCCTTGCAAAGACGCTGCTGCATTTCGTGACGCCGTATCAGACGCTTCAGCGCGTCAAGAAGCGTCTCTATGCGCTGCGCGCAAGCCTCTAATCGCTGCTTCCCTTTTCTGTCCGCATCGCAAGCATGAAGCAACCGATCGAATCCGCCCGCGCACTGCGCATCTGTCTCGTGTGCAATACCGCGTTTGCGATCTATACGTACCGGCAAGGGCTGATACGCATGCTCATCGGACGCGGCGTCGAAGTGACCGTGATCGCGCCGCGCGACCGCACGTTCGATCTGCTCAAGGAGATGGGCTGCCGCTGCATCGAGTTGCAGGTCGCATCGAAAGGCACCAATCCGCGCGACGATCTGCGCACGTTGTGGTCGCTGTACAAGCTCTACCGGTCGATTCGACCGCATATCGTATTTCATTACACGATCAAGCCGAATATCTTTGGCACGCTTGCCGCGAAACTTGCAGGCGTCGACTCGGTTGCCGTGACGACTGGGCTGGGCTATGTTTTTATCCAGCAGAGTCGGGCCGCGCAAATCGCCAAGCTGCTATACCGCTTTGCGTTTCGCTTTCCACGCGAAGTATGGTTCTTGAATAAAGACGATCAGGCCGCCTTTCTCGATCAGAAACTGCTGGTGCATCCGGAGCGCGCGCGTCTGCTGCACGGCGAGGGCGTGGATCTCGACCAGTTTTATTTCGCGCCGTTGTCTAAGCGTGAAACCGCACGCGAGACATTTTCTTTTGTATTAATCGGGCGGCTGTTGTGGGATAAAGGCGTGGGCGAATATGTCGAGGCCGCGCGGCGATTGCGCGCGACTTATCCGCGTGCGCGCTTTCAGTTGCTCGGCCCCGTGGGCGTCGACAATCCGAGCGCGATCACGCGTGCCGAAGTGGACGCGTGGGTGCGCGAAGGCGTGATCGAGTATCTGGGCGAAGCGCACGACGTGCGTCCGCTGATCGAAGCCGCCGATTGCGTCGTGCTGCCTTCGTATCGCGAAGGCGTGCCGCGCACGCTGATGGAAGCATCGGCGATGGGCCGGCCCGTCATCGCCACCGACGTGCCCGGTTGCCGCGAATGCGTCGCCGACGGCGTCAACGGCCTGCTGTGCGATGTGCGCAATGTCGACAGCCTCGCGGCAACGCTCGCGCACATGCTCGACATGAGCGACGACGAACGGCGCGCGATGGGCGCGCGCGGTCGTGAGAAGGTCACGAAGGAGTTCGACGAACGCGGGGTCGTCGAGCGGTACAAGGATGTCATCCGGCAATTGACGGGCGTATCACTTTAAGGGAGCTCAGCATGACCACGAAGGGCACAATTCTGGTGACGGGCGGTGCGGGCTTCATCGGCTCGCATACGTGCGTGGAATTGCTCAACAGCGATTACGACGTGGTCGTGATCGACAATCTCGTGAACAGCAAGCGCGAGTCGATCGCGCGCGTCGAGAAGATCACCGGCAAGAAGATCGCGTTCTACGAAGCAAACGTGCGCGACGAGCCCACGCTGAACACGATCTTCGACCAGCACCCGATCACGGGCGCGATTCACTTCGCGGCGCTGAAGGCCGTCGGCGAATCGGTCGCGAAGCCGATCGCGTACTACCGCAACAACATCGACGGCCTGCTCGTGCTGCTCGACGTGATGCGCGCGCGCAATGTGAAGCAGTTCGTGTTCAGCTCGTCGGCGACCGTGTACGGCGTGCCGGAAAGCTCGCCGATCGACGAGACGTTCCCGCTGTCGGCGACCAACCCGTATGGCCAGAGCAAGCTGATCGCCGAACAGGTCCTGCGCGACCTCGAAGTGTCCGACCCGTCGTGGCGCATCGCAACGCTGCGCTACTTCAACCCGGTCGGCGCACACGAGAGCGGACTGATCGGCGAAGACCCGGGCGGCATTCCGAACAACCTGATGCCGTATGTCGCGCAGGTGGCCGTCGGCAAGCTCGACAAGCTGCGCGTGTTCGGCGGCGACTACGACACGCCGGACGGCACAGGCGTGCGCGACTACATTCACGTCGTCGATCTGGCGCGCGGGCATATCGCGGCACTCGATGCGCTCGTCAAACGCGATGCGAGCTTTGTCGTGAATCTCGGCACGGGCCAGGGCTATAGCGTGCTCGAAATCGTGAAGGCCTTCGAAAAAGCATCCGGCAAGCCGGTGCCTTACGAGATCGTCGCGCGCCGTCCGGGCGACGTCGCGCAGTGCTTCGCGAATCCGGCGAAGGCGCTCGACGTGATCGGCTGGCACGCGCAGTTCGACATCGAGCGCATGTGCGTCGATCATTGGCGCTGGCAGGCGCAGAATCCGCGCGGGTTCGAGTAAGCGCGAACATACACAGATTGCGCGCATGAACGGATCGCTCCGCTGCGATCCGTTCCACCTGTTTTTTCCACCTCTTTCCACCTCCTTCCGCTACCTCTTCTGTGCACCGACGCACAGAAATTCCCTCCCTCCGATGCTTCAATCACCGGACATGACGGGCGCTGCGGCATCCGCTTTGGCCCGGCGTCCCCGGAGGGAAAATGAATGTCATCGCAGAAGCGTCCGCCAACGACGCCCTTAGGCACGAGACGCAGCCCGCTTGCATCGTCCAGCCCGTCGTGCTGGCTGGAGGCTCGGGCACGCGTCTGTGGCCGCTGTCGCGCGAGCAATGCCCGAAACAGCTGATCGGCCTGACGAGCGACGAATCGTTGCTCGAAGCCACGTTGCGCAGAACGAAAGGACTGCGCGTGCCCACATCTGATCTTCCCACCCGACATGTCGTGAGGACGCAGCGGGCGCTCGTCGTCTGCAGCGAAGAACTGCGGCTGCCGACGCGCGAACGGCTCGAACGCTGCGCGTGCGAATCGCGCGTCGTGCTCGAACCCGCGCCGCGCAATACGGCGCCCGCGCTGACGGTCGCCGCGCTGGCCGCGCTCGCCGACGCGCCGCAAGGCGAAGACCCCGTTCTCGTCGTGATGCCCGCCGATCATCTGATCGTCGATGACGCCGCGTTCGTCGCAACATTGCAGCAAGCCGTCCAGCATGCGCTGCGCGATGCGATCGTCGCGCTGGGCGTGCCGCCCGAGCGCGCGGAAACGGGCTATGGCTACATCAAGACAGGCCTGCCCGCCGACGCGCGCGGCGCACGGACCATCGAGCGCTTCGTCGAAAAGCCCGCGCAGGAAACGGCCGAGCGTTATGTCGCGTCGGGCGAGTACTGGTGGAACAGCGGCATCTTCGTGATGCGCGCATCGGTGTGGCTCGCGGCCATCGCATCGTGCCGGCCCGATATCGCGGCCGCATGCCGCGCGGCGTATGACAACGCATGCACCGATCGCGACGGCGCATTGCTGATCGACCGCGCCGCGTTCACCGCATGCCCGAGCGACTCGATCGACTACGCGGTGATGGAGCGCATCGGCGACGATCTGAAGCTGACGGGCATCATCGTGCCGCTGACGGCGGGCTGGTCCGATGTCGGCGCATGGGACGCCGTCTGGAGCATCAGCGCGAAGGATGCAGCGGGCAACGTCGCGCGCGGCCGCGTGCTGCTGGAGCGCGCGAGCGACACGTATGCGCATTCCGAAGGGCGCCTCGTCGCGTGTGTCGGCGTGACGGGCGTCGTGGTGGTCGAGACGGCCGATGCCGTGCTCGTCGCCGCGAAAGACCGCGTGCAGGACGTCAAGGCCATCGTGAACCGGCTGAATGCCGCGAAGGATACGGAAGCGAAGGTGCATCGCAAAGTCGAGCGGCCGTGGGGCTGCTACGACTCGATCGATCGCGGCGACCGCTTCCAGGTCAAGCGAATTGTCGTGAAGCCGGGCGGGCGGCTATCGTTGCAGATGCATCATCATCGCGCGGAGCACTGGGTCGTCGTGCGCGGCACGGCGCGCGTGACGCGCGGCGACGAATCGTTCCTGCTCACTGAAAACCAGTCGACCTATATTCCGCTCGGCGTGCAGCACCGGCTGGAGAATCCGGGCAAGACACCGCTCGAGATCATCGAGGTGCAATCGGGCGGTTATCTGGGCGAAGACGATATCGTGCGGTTTGATGATCAATACGGGCGTGCGGAGAGTTGAAGGCCGAACGGCGCTCGGTCAGGACTTTCGTTCTCGAGCAAGCACCGCGCCCTCATTCGGCGGCAAGCACACGTGCTATGCCGCCTGCAGGAGATCACGCACGAGCTGGCCCGACACGTAATGCGGGCCGTCGAAGAGATAGACGCGATACCCGCGATACGCGAGCAATTGAGGCGCCAGTTCTTCCGCAGTGGCAGGCCGGAATGCGTCACCCATGGCCGGGCGGAAGGCTTCGGCGATGATCCGGACACGTTGCTTGCCGAGACGGGCCGTCAGCGCGTCGGCATAGGCGCGCGCCGCCGACGGGCCACGCGCATAGACTCCACACCCGTCCTGCATGAATATGCCCACGTCCTCGGGCAGCCACCCGTCCAGCCATGTAGCCAACGCAGCACCACCGATATTCGAGTTGTCGTAGACACTAATCCACAGCGGTCGCGGCAGCCTGGCGAGCAAAGGGCCAAGGGTCGCGGCACCTTGCCAGGTCGGATCGACTTCGACAGGAAAATAATATCCGGCAAGATGGACAGGCGGCCGCCAGGCCGCCAGCTTCAACGACTGCGCAACGAGCCGCGCCACCTCCGCGCGCGCCGTGGTCTCGTCGAAACGTCCCGCGAGACCGACGATCACGTTGCGCGCCCAGGGCTCGCCGGCGATGCGCGTCCAGTCAGGCATGCGGCCAGACGTTTTAAGGCCAGCCTTTTCGCTCTGGCTGGCTGCGCCCGGCAAAAACGAAATGTCGTCCACGGCCGTCCATTGCACGAGCAGGTCCGTGACGCCCAGGCGATCCCAGTCGCCGAACGGGTCGAGGTGATCTCCGTCCGGTTGCCAGACTACTCCTTGAGCGAGTGCGTCAGCCTGATCGGAACGCAGAGCCGAGCAGCTGTCAAGCAGGGCCGCGCACAAACCGGCAGCGAGAAGCGTGCGCCGGCGAGGCGACGCGAGCGTAGTCGTTTCATCCATGAAGCTCGTTGAGTCACGCATTGGCCTGGAACGAAGACTTGAAGTGATGGTTTCGATAATCCTGGACCAAACGAGCGCGATCGGTCTTGAAGTTCGCGGAAACGGGCAACGACTCGTACGTCAGCAGTTCGGACGGCACCATATAGGAAGGCAGACGAACTGCCAACTGGGCTCTCCAGTCGAGCAACGCACCGGGCAATGTTCCCTCGGCGCTGCCCGTCGCAACGAACGCAACGATACGCATCACTCTGCCGTCCGGCCGGCGCAATGCCACGGCCGCAGCGCTCGAAACGCCTTGCAATGCGCACAGTGCAGCATCGATCTCCGATAGTTCGATCCGGTAACCGCCGAATTTGATCTGATCGTCGATGCGTCCGTGGCAGAACAACAGGCGATCGCCGTCGACAGCGCCCAGGTCTCCCGTGCGGAACGCACGCTGGCCATCACACATGAACATGCGAGCGGCGTTCAGGTCGTCGCGATTGAGATAACCGCGCATCACATGTGCGCCCGCGATGCATATCTCGCCGGCATCGACGAACACCTTTGCACCGCGCTTCGCGTAACCGACAGGCAAACGCTCATATTTGCCGAGCACGGTATCGTCGACGACTATCCAGGTCGTCGCGACCGTCGCCTCGGTCGGTCCGTACGTGTTAATGATGCGTGCAGCCGGAAAGCGCTGACGCAACTGCCTCACAAGCTCGACGGACAGCACCTCTCCGCAGAACAGGAACGTATTCAGCAAGGGAAGCTCCGTCTGCGAAAAGCGCAGATCGAGCAGTTGCTGTTGCGCGAACGAGGGCGTCGATACCCAGGTGGTCACGCCGTATTGCGCCAGTTTGCCGAGCAGCCCTCCTCCGTGCGCGGCCAGCGCTCGCGACGCGAGCACCACCGTGCCACCCGTCGCAAGCGTCCCGAATACTTCATACATCGACAGGTCAAAGCTGAACGGCGCCTGGTTGAGGAACACGGGCGTATCGCCGAGCGTGAAGTCCTCTGTCATCCATTTCGCCAGATCCGCCACGCTTTCACGGCCAATCTGGACTCCCTTCGGCTCGCCCGTCGTACCCGAGGTAAACAGCACGTAGGCGAGATTCCTCTCCCGCAAGGATCGCGGGACGAACATGGCAGGATCGGTGATCGCGTGCTTGCCACTCACGGTCAAAAAGCGATCGCTCTGCGCGTCGAAATAGATCTGGGCGCCGAGCGCGCGCGCGATGCGCTCCATGCGTTCATCGGGATAGATGGTGTCGACGGGAACAAACGGTGCACCAAGCAGCAAAGCCCCGACCATCGCGACGAAAAACGACGCCTCTTTGTGACCTCGCACCATCAACGGCACGTCTTGCGCAAAGCCATGCGCACGCGCCCGTTCGACCCACTCGCGCGCCTGTGCAGCCAGTTCGTGCCAACGCAGCGCGCGGTCCGAACCGACTACCGCCCACGCTTCGGCGCGCAGGTGCTCGTCGACAAAGCGATTTGCCGTCAGGTCGAATCGCATGGCGCGCCTAGCGTTGAGACGCGATGAATGCGGCAAGCGCATTCACGGAACTCAGATGCTCATCGATTTCGCTCGGCGGAATCCTCGCGCCAAATTGCATCTCGACGCCCATCACGATTTCGACGGCCAGCACCGAATCGACCAGGTCCGATTCCAGCAACGGGACATCGCCGTCGACGGGACGCTGCACGACGGATTCGACCAACGCCGCGACTTCGGCATGCAGGGTTTCATTTTGAGTCATGTGTGATCCTTCAAGACCTGTGTCGACAATCAGAACTGGAAGTAGAGAAAGCGGACCTCGCCGTGCAACTGCGCCAGGCAGACGGCCAGCACGCCGAACATGACGAGCGTCCATCGCAACGAGGGCCGCCAGGCGAGAGCCGACGGCAAACGCTCCGCAGCCCGCTCGAGCGCGGGGGAAAAACGGCCCATCAGTTGGTGCGAATTCGGCATTCCCCAGGCGATCGCAAGCAGTACGCCAAGCTGCAACGCGAGCGTCGAGCGGCCCATGACGAGATGCCACCCATCGAAGACGTCCATGTTCGCCGTGCCCCATGCCGGCCATTCGGGCGATTCGATGCCGTGCAGCCCTGCCATACCCTGCAACAGCGCGAGCGCATCGCCGACGCCATGCGCGCGGAAAAACGCAAACGCGACGAGCACTGTCGTGAAGGTCAGCAACACGTTGCCCACATGGCGAGCACGTTCTCCGAAGCCGCCCTTCGATGCCGTACCCGTCGCCGACGGCGCGGCGGCGCGCCTCGCGCGATACGCGTGATTCACCGCGAGATACGTCCCATGCAGCAGACCGTAGATCAGGTACTGCCAGCCCGCGCCATGCCACATCCCCGCCAGCGCCATCGTGTAGAAAGTTGGCACGGCAACTGTGCTCAGAAAACCACTCAACGAGCGCTGCGCGTGACGGCCGATGGGCAGCCCGCGCGATGCGCGGCTACGGTTGATCCGCATCGCCATCGGATAGTAGAGGTAAGCGGTGAGATAGCGCGTGAGCGTCATATGCCAGCGCTGCCAGAAATCGATGATGCTGGCCGCCTTGAACGGTGAATTGAAGTTCAGCGGGAAGCGTACGCCGAACATCTTTGCGAGTCCCATGGCCATATCCGAATAGCCGGAAAAATCGAAATAGAGCTGAAGAGCATAGGCAAGGCAGGTTGCCCATGCTGCCAGCCACTGAAGCTCGTGAGGTGCGGCAAATCCCGCATCGGCATACGGAGCGATGGTGTCGGCCAGCAGCACTTTTTTCGCCAGCCCGATCGTGAACATAAAGGCGCCGACCGACAGATTTTCCGCGCGCAGCCGGTAGGTCTCGGGCTGCGCGAAATGCGTCATCATTTCCTTGTGATGCAGGATCGGACCCGCGATCAGATGAGGAAAGAAGGTCACGAATTGCATATAGCCGAGCGCATCGCGTTCCTTGACGATGCCCGCATTGCAATCGAGCAGATAGCCGATTTGCGTGAAGGTGAAAAACGAAATGCCGAGGGGCAGAACCACATCGTGCATGCCCTGTGCGAGCCAGCCAGCGGGAACGATGCCACTCGCGTGTACGAGCGCGGTCAACAGCGACGCCAGGTATTTGTAGCGCACCAGCAGTGCGAGATCGGCGATGATCGCGAGATGGAGCAGCCAGCGGCGGCGCGCCGAATTCACGGGTGCTGCGGCGATCACGTGGCTCATCGCATAGTTGAACGCGATGGAACCGAGCAGCAGGCCAACGAAGGCAGGGGTCCACCAGCCATAGAACACAATCGAAACACCGCACAGCCATGCTGCTGCGGCGCGCGGCGTGCGCCGGCCGAGCAGATAGTAGCCAGCGAGCGCGGGCGGCAGGAATAGCGTGAGGAAAATGAACGAGTTGAAGAGCATCGGTATCAGTCCTGTTTCGTCCCGTCCCCGGCGACAGGCATCGATAGTGCGTCCTCCGACATCTCCCAGATCAGGACGCGCACGCTCCTCGGCCAGTTGGACCGATCACGCCAGACCGCGCGCAGCGCCCGATCGAACTGCCCATCATCCAGGCTAACGTTCCAGACTTCGCTGCCCAGCTGTTCGCCAAGGCGCTCGGCAAACGCGCTGCGGCGCGAGAACGAACTGCCTGCGAGCAGCACTTCTGCGTCGGGACCATCGTCGAGCAGACCCAGGTTGCGCTGCACCTGCAGGGTTTCCGCCGAGACGACGTCGGGCGCGGGACGCCATGCGTCGGGCACGGCGTCGAGATCGGCGAGCATCAGCAGATCCCCGACTCGCGGCGCAGCGGGCGCCGTCACATGGAAGTAGTGAGTATTACCACGCTTGCCGAGCATCTGAAGTGCTGCCGCGGCAACCGCCTGCGCCGCCGCCTGCGCGCCGCGCGCGTTCCAGTGCACGTCGGTATGAAAATACGCGGGACGCGCGGCCTGCAAGACTGGCAGCAGCTCGACATGCGCGACCCGGCTTTCGTTCAACGCCCGGTTCCACGCGCTCATGCGCTGCGTCATCAGGGCATCCTGGCGCAGCCCGCATAGCGCTTCGCTCTCGACGCGCGCCTTGTCAGGCACGGTGACGACGAGCAGCTGGATACCTGTGCTGCGCAGCGCCTCGGCGTACCGGTGCATCGTCGCAATACGTGCATCCATCAGGTCGTCGCCGTCGTGGGCGTCGTCCCTGTGCAGCGGCCCATGCAGGCCATCGGCAAAGAACATCCAGCCCGGGCAGCCCTCGCGCACCTGCGGTCCGAGATCGCCGAGGAGCCGGTAACGTGCCGCCGCCTCCCAGCGATGCAGCGTGCGCGCATACGGCACGGAGATCATGCGATCGAGCCTGCGGCCAAGACTGCCGTCGCGCCAACCGGATGCATCCAACGGCGTACCACTGCGCGACTGCGCAACCAGCGACGCCAGCGCGCCCGCGCAGCCGATGACGAGTATCAAAGCGACCAGCCACGCGATGCGCCGATGCGCATGCTGCGTGTCGAGTTGCTGCGCGTGTGCCTGTCCGCTGGCGCCCACCGGCCACGCCGTCTTCTGCGCGTTGCTTCCCTCAGGATGACTGTACGGCTCTCTCATCATGCCAGGGCTTTCGTGACGCGCGCAAGAAACGCATCGTCGGACATGACCGAGGTCGCGTCCCATTGCCCCGCGGAAGCCGGCAGATTCATCATCTGCCCTTCGTTGAACTGCCAGACGATCGCCTGCGGCGGACTCCCTTTGAATGCAGGCGACTCCAGATAGTTGAGCAGCGTCTTCCACGGGCCGGTGTCGCCGAACGTCCACGTGAGCCCGACCTGGCGGTCGATCACACGTGACAGCGCCTGTGGAAAGCCGAGATACGGCTGCACCATGCTGTTGCCGACCACCTGGACGACGGGCGGTTCGCCATCGACAAGTGTCTTCGCCGCTACCACGGTGCGCACAATGAAGTGGTCCTTGCCGATGGCCTTCTTGCGTTCCGGCGGCAGCAATGTCGCCAGATCACCATAACGGACTTCTTCCTTCCAGTTGCCAAGCCGCGCGCCGCCGCTGCCGCCCTTCAGCGCGTCCGCCGTCAGATGCGAGGCGACGGCCGCCGCGACCGCTTCGGCGGCGTGCCCGCTCCAGTGATAGTCTGCGCGGATGTACTTTTCCTGCGCAGGATCGACGCCCGCGATCGCGCGTACGGAATCGACCATCTGCAGGTCCAGCGAGGCGGCATGCGAGCGCATCGCGTCAAACCGCGCCTTGACACCGTCGGACATCGCCACGCCGTCCGGCAGGTTCTCCTGGCACGAACGCGCTTTCAACGGCGCCACCACGACGACGCTGCGAATGCCTCGCGCGGCCAGCTTCGCGGCCGTCTGGTGAATCAGGTCGAGCGCCTTTGTACAAGCTTGCGTGGCATCCTCGGTCAGGCTCTCCCAGCCAGGGTAGAGCCACAGGTTGCGCCCCTCGATCACGCTCGTCTGGCCCGCCGCCAACGCGCGCGCCGGCACCGTCGAGAGTCCGCCGAGAAGCGGTGCTGCGGCGAGTGCCAGCAGCAAACGCCGCCGGCGCTCGTCAAGAGCAACTGGTTGCGCCGACATCCGCATGATCGGACGGCCGGTGTCAGTCATTACTTGCAGTCTCCGTGACGCATACAAGGCATGGGTATGCCGGCATCGATGCGTGCGGCTCGCTGCCCGCACGCGCGTCGAGCGCTTCCGGCTTGTCGATCGATCAATGGGTAGCAGGCGGCCAGGCCAGCACATCGCGCGCGCCGCTCAATACCGGCTTCGCAGCGTTCCCGTTCACGAACAGGCTGTAGCTGTCTCCGGCGGCAAGCATCGGCAACGGCAGCGGCGCGCTGATGGCCTTGCCACACTGTCCCACCAGTTTCACGTCAAGCGGGTTGATTGCGCGCGCGTCCTGCGTGCCGCTCGCGACACGTGCGAATACAGTTGGGCCGTCACCGTCCACGCTGATCGTTGCGGCGCAGCCCGGTACAAAGTTGAACACGCGCAGCGTAGCCTTCAAACCGTTGGCGCGTCCATAGCGCGCAGCGACCGGCGTCCCGTGCCAACCCGATGCGTCGCGGCGCAGCGCCACGGTAATCGCGTCGCCAGGACTGGCGTCGCCTGAAGCCTCCCTGAGCAGCATGCCGTCAACCGTCACGCGTAAAGGCGTGCCTCTGGCCACCACGCTAAAGCGCGTCGCCGCCCCCGGTGCAAGTGTCCGCGGCGTGTCGCTGCCCGCGAGCGCAACGCGTACGGCCTGCGGCGAGAGATTGAGCAAGCGCAGATAGGAGGCATCCTCAGGCGGCTGTGGCCCGTACAGACTCGCCACATCGTTGGCTGCCGCGCACGCGGCGCCCGACGACAGCAGCACCGCCAGGACCACGACGGCTTTACTTCGGATACCCGCGATTCTCTTCATGTCATCGGTCCGGATTCAAGGTCAGCCATACTGGGTTCAATACGAATAGATTGCGCCGAAGAAAACGCCCCGCGCGCGATTGTCGCCGGAGATACGCAAGCGATACTGCACGGACAGATCGACATACGAGCGCGGCGCATCGTACTTGCTGTCCCGCAACCAGTAACGCGTCGCAATACCGGCACCCGCACCTAGCGGAATGCTGTGATCGACGTTCGAGTCGTAATCCGCGCCGATCACGGCATACGGAAATACCGTCCATTTCGGACTGAAACGATCCATGCGGAAGGTTCGGCCCACTTCGATATTGGTTGTTGCGTAGACCGAGCCGGCGTTCAGGTATGTCCCGGTTTCCGCATAGACCTGCGCAGTCCACCACGACGGCACGTCCACCCGGCGCTCGATGCCGACGCCGCCCGAATACGCGAGGCGCGCGAGCCAGTCGGGCTTGACCTGGGATCCGATCGCAATGATCCGCTCGAACGCGACGATCGCGTCGATCTGCGCGAGCGGCTTGGCGCGCGCACCGACGGCCATCTGTGAGGTGCTGACTCCCGACGGAGCGCCGTTCTTCACGCCGAAGCTGTCGTAACCTCGCGCGTAGAGTTCGAACATACGGTCGTTGAAACTGCCGAACGGGCGCCAGTACGCTTCGACACCCGCCTGCCAGTTGTTCGATGTCCCCGGCGTCGCGGACGTCGCGTACCCGGGCTGCAGACCGGCGCCGCGATAGTTCAGTGACGCGTCGAAGCCCCAGTTGCGCGTGACGTCGGCGTGCGCACTGCGCATTTCGTTCAGTTGTATGGGGGTAGCATGCAACGAGTCGTCGCCCGGCTTTGCACTCGCGTCGATCGCACGCTCAAAATAGCTGGCAGCCTCACGGTTGCGGTGTGCGTTCAAGGCGGCGTAGCCTGCATCGGCCGTCGCACTGACGGGCATCATGCCCGCCTTGTCGGCCATGCTGAAACGCTGGTACGCGACGCGGTTGTTGCCAGCGCGCTGTGCGATGTAGGCGGCAGCCATATCGGGAATCGAGTCGAGCATGCCCATATCGACCATGCGCCGCGCCTCGAGCGTAGCAGCGCGCTCGTCGCCTGCCGTGCTTAGCGCATTGACCAGATCCACACGATGCTGCGGATCCTGCGGTGCATCCTCGACGGCTTCGCGCGCATAGCCGACGGCCGCCTTCGTGTCGCTTGCCGCGGCCGCCCTTGCGTATGACCGCGCTGCCTTGAAGCCCGCGTCGGCGGCATAGACGTCGCAGCTTGCGCCGAATTCATTTGCCACGCAGTCGATCACGGGTCGTCGCGCGGGATCGAGCGGTTCGCCAGACGTGGCCGCCGTGTCCGCATCGCCTGCCGACTTCTGCGCGACCGTCCGCGCCAGCAGCCGCCGCGCCTCGCCTCGGCGAAGCGCGATCGACGGATCGGTGTCGTCGCCTGCCGTTTTCAGCGGCGCGAGCAGGTCGAGGGCCCGTTGCGGTTCTCCGTCGGCGATCCACACGTCGGCGATAATGACGCGCGCAATGCGCCCGTTTCGCTGCGTGGCGTCGCGCACATTCAGTGCTTTCGCAAAGTCTGCATCGGCCTGTGCCGCTTTGCCTTGCGCGGCAAACGCATAGCCGCGCAGGACGAACGGCATGATTTCGGTGTCGTCCGCGGCGATCGCGACGCTGGCGGCGGCCTCCACCCCTGGGAGATCGTTTGAGACGAACAGCGCGTCCATCAGCTGGATACGATAGCCGACCAGCTCGGGCGCATAGGCGACAGTCTCGCGGGCGAGCGCCACGGCTTGCGCATAATCGCCCTTCCCGCGCGCGGTATACGACGCCTGCGACGACTTCGGCGCAAGACGGCTGCCGATGAAGCTGCGGCGCAGGCGCAACTCCTCGCGGTCTCCGAAACGCGTGACGGCTTCAAGATCGGCGTTCCATGCCACCTTGTCCTCGCCGGCAGCGCTCGCGGCATCGATAAGCAGCAGACGCAGGCGCAGCAGATCCGGACGAATCGCGATCGCTTCGCCGGCATATCTCACCGTCCCGCTGAAGTCTTTCGCGTTAAAGGCCTTGTACGCTTTTTGCGCCGCGATCAGCGCGTCGCCCGTCAGCGTGTCCGGGTCGTTCGGCTGCACGCGCGCCGCGCGCGCGACCGCGCGGGTCGATACGTTCAGCGCATCGATCTGCTTGCGGCGCGATACGAGCGAAGGATCGGCGCCGAGTTGCGCGATCGCGTCGCCAAGCGAGCGGCTTGCCTCCGCGTAGTTCCGTTGCGCCGCGAGCGCGTTGGCGAGCAGCAGCCGCAGCGAGACCGCGTCGGGGCGCTGGCGGATCGCTTCGTGCGCCCGCGCGGCCGCGATCTTGTAGTTCCCCTGGGAGTACGCTGCATAGGCATCCTGCGCGACCCGGTAGGCGGCGCCCGTCAATGGCAACGCGTTCTGATCGTTCGCCGCGCCCGGCACGTTGGCGGCCGTCTGCGCGTGCGCGGCGCAGCACATGCACAGCGTCGCGGCGAGTACAGCGGCTGCGATCTTGCGCAGCGCACGCTCGCCCTGATGTGCGCGGATCGTCGCGCACTCCGGCATGCGAATCGCGACAGCACGGCCGTCTACAAGTGAATCAATCATTCTGATGCCGCCAGTGCGTCCTGCAGACGGCGCTGTTGCTGGATGACTTCTTCGAGCGCGGCGCGCGAGATAACGTTGCGCGCAACCATGTAGTCGCCGATACGGCCATGCCGGTCGGGGCGGTAGTCCTGCATCGCTTCCTCGAAAGTTTCGCGCCGCATGTAGCCGCGCTCGATCAGCAGATCGCCGATCAGCGGCACGCTGCGCGCCGCGACGGGCTGGATAGCCGTCGCGTCGATCGCGACGCCTCGCAGCGCGCGAAGACCTGCGGCAATTTCGCCTTCGCGCACGATATGCTGGACCACGGGTCCATCGACCATCGCGCCGAGCGTCGCGAGCGCGGGTTCGGCGAGCGGGCTCGCCGTCAGTAGAACGGTTCGTGCACCCGACGGGTCGGACGCATCCACCTGCGGCAGCACGCGATGCCGCACGATCGCATCGAGCGGCAGACGCACGGCATCCGCCTGAAGGCGTTCCGGGTCCAGATGGCCGCGCGGCAGATCCGCCTGGAAGGCGATGGCTTCCGCGAGCGTCTCTTCGTCGAGCCACCCTCTCGCCATCAGCACACGGCCGAGCGGTGCCTCGCGCGCATGACTCTCGCCGAGCGCCTGTTCGAGCTTGTCGGGATCGATCGCCTGCCAGGACAGCAGCAGTTCACCCAGGCGCTGCCGGCGATTCTTGAATTGGTCCGCCGACGGAAAGTCGTGCATGGTCTTATCCCATGCGAGCCGCTTGCCCGTGATCAGATGCATGATGAACATCTTCCATGCACGTGCAACGGCCATGAAATTGATGAAGTTGCCTACCACCATGCGCGGCACGGACAACAGGCCATGCTCCCAGCCGTACAGGCGCATCGAGAAATAGATCCGCTGCACGATGCGCAGGGCAAGCGCGCACGCATTGCTCCACAAGAGGATCTGCGCCCATGACGAGTCGGAGAAAGGCGAGGCGATCAGTGGCGGCAGCCACCCGAACAGACCTGCAGCCGCAAACGCCAGAAACTGCAGCACGAGCAGATACGCGAAGAAGCCGACGAAGGTAGTCACCACGCCCTTGCGATCGCGCGCGAGCAGATAACGGTTGGCGAGCGAACCCGTCCAGCCCGTCTGCTTCCAGCCTTGCAAGCCGATACCGAGCGTCCAGCGCGCGCGCTGACGGTAAGCGGTGCGAAACGTATCCGGAAAGAACTCGCGCACGCACAGCGGCATCGTCACTGTAATGTCGCGTTCCTTGCCGAAGCCGAACCATGCTTTGCGACGCGTCGCAAACTGCACGGGAAAACGCGCGAAGATCGATCGCATGCCCATTCTGGCAAGGCGTGCGCCGACGTCGTAGTCCTCGGTGAGGCTTTCCGTGTTGAACGGCTGGTTATCGGTTTGCGCAATCAGCCCGAGCAGTGCGCGGCGCGAAAAGCAAGTGCCGACGCCCGCAGAAGGCACCGAACCCACCAGGCTCTCGCGCACCACGAGGTCTTTCGCGTGCCATTCGGCGAACTCGTCCATGTAGGTGCCCGCAACGAGTTCGAACCAGTTGCGTTCGAGCGACGCTACCGGCAACTGGATCATGTCCTTGCGCGGCAGCAGATAGTTGAAAAACTTGAGTTCGACCGGGTGCAGCACGTCCTCGCTGTCGTGCAGCACCACGCCCGCGAACTCGATGCCCGCTTCGCGCTCGTACGCGAAGATCGCCTGGATCACCCAGTTCAGACAGTCTGCCTTGCAGGTCGGACCATCGTGCGGGACTTCCACCCGGCGCAACTGCTTGTAGCGTCGGCGCATGCGCTCGACTTCGGCAATGGTCTGCGGGTCGTTCTGATACGTGCCGACAAACACCACATAGCTGCGATAGTCGAGCACCCGCACCATGTCCTCGATCATTGCCGCGACCACGTCGTACTCGTGCCATGCAGGCACCATGATCGCGATCGGCTGCTCTTCGCGCTGGTAAAGCTGAGCGGTTGTCAGCGGGCTGTAGGTGCGCTCCACCGTATAACGGCGATAGAGCGTTCGCACCCAGTACCAGAGGTCGATGAAGAGGTCGTCGATACTCGACAGCAAGATGAGGAACGCCACCGCCGCCGCGACGTATTCGAGTCCGTGGTAATAGTGGGCTACTGCGTAGCCTGCATACCATTTGATCAGATCGATGCTCACGACCCGTCCCGCGTCCGTCTGCGCGCAACGTTGGCGATCAGCAGCAAAACGATCAGCAGCCCGATCAGACCGGCAGGAATACCCCAGCTCACCCAGCTGTGCATGAACCATGGCCCCTGTATGGCGTCGGCTTTGGGCACTTCGCCCGGATTGCGCGTATCGAACTGACGCAGCGTGCCGCTGCCGTCGACGATCTCGACGTCGCCCCGCGACAGTTTCAATGAAGCGGGCAGGACCGCCGCCGTATCGCCGACCGTGCGATAGGCGATGCCCGGCACGCTGCCCGACCTGACCGCTTCGAGCACGCCGACGCGATCGAGGCCCGACACATCGACGAGCATCTTGCCGGATGCATCCGTGAGCGAAAGGCGGTCTTTCGACAGGCGCACGACGCTCTTTTCGTCCGCGAGCGGCACGTCGACCGCGAGGAAGGCGCGGCTGGGAGTGAATGCCGCGCCTGCGTTCGCGACGCTGAAGGCTGCACGCGTCGGCGCAATGCCGCTTGCGTTGGCAAGGCTCGCGACGCGCGCAAGCGCATTCGTCGCATCGCTCAGGTAGCCGGCCGGCACGACGACTTGCGCGCCTGAGGCAAAGCGCGCCACCATGCCTGTGAAGTCGTCGTCGAGCTTTGCTTCGGCGAGCGTGATATGGCTGCTCGGCAATATGGCGACGAGATGCTCCGGGAGACGGGGCCCATAGTCCTTTTCCGGCTGACGCTCGAACACCACGCGCAGCAGGTTGTTGGACGCGAGCGCGTAATGCGGCACGTGCGCGGTGATGCGCAGCGGCTTGCCATCCGCTGTCAGGAGCTGGGAGCCGATCAGCACGTCGTTGAAGTAGATGGATGCCGTTTGCGCCGTGTTTTTTACCGTTGGCGCAGCTGTCACGTCGAGCACCACGGATTCCGGCAGCTTGCCGTTGCTCGCCACCGCGCCCAGATCGAAGTTCGCGTCCCACGTGGCGCGGTCTCGCACGTCCAGCGCGCACGGCTGGCCGCCGAGCAGCGACAGTGCGACTTCGTCGCTGCGCGCGAGCGGGGCGTCATCGAGCTGATGCACGACGAGACGGCTCAACACGTCGATCGGACGCCACTCGCGTGCAAGTCCCGCCACGCCTTCGTTGTCGCCCAGCACGATCGCGGTCTGCCCAGCGAAATGCGCGAGACGCACCTCCCCCACCGCGAGCGGTTCGGTGATCGGCTCGATCGCGCGGATTCGCCACGCATCGAATGCATTAGCCGCAGTGGGCCCTGCGCTCGCGACCTGCTGACGCAGCGCGTCGAGCGAATGGCTGAGCGAGCTGCGCAACGTGTCGTCGGCGATGATCACATCCGGCGCGAATGCCGTGCGCGGCGTCAGTGCGATCAGCGCGCCCGCTTCGGCCTCGTCTGCCAGCTTGTGCGAACCGCCCGCTGCAAGCGCGGCGAATGCGGGGATCGCGCGTAGCGGTGCGGGCACGTCGATACCAGTCAGGTCGACGGTATCGCCCGCGACGGGCCATGCGCGGGTCGCGGGCGCGTGGCCATCACGTTGCAGCAGTGCTTCGAGACGCCATGCGGCATCGAAGGAAGTCGCCGTCACCGTACGCGCGCCCAGCATCACGACTGGGATGTGCGGCAACGCGCTCCACGCGGTGCGCAAATCACGGACGGAATCGGGATCGTAGCTGTACGTCAGGCGGGAAGTCGGTGCGATACGCCAGACGTTACCGATTGCCGTCTGATCGCTACTGGCCTTATCGCCTAGTACCGACGACCAGTCGAAACCCGCGCGAACGAATCCGCCCGGCCGCGCTGCGCCGTCCACCCCGATACTCGCCGAGGCGTCGCCCTGGTCCTGCGCCGGCGAGCGCGAGAGCACGGGCGATCCGTCCAGCGAAACCAGCATGGTTACGCGGCCGCCGTCGCCGCGCAAATAGCTTCCGGTGATCTGCAGGGTTGCATCGCTGAGAACCAGGCCCGCCGGCACGGGAAAATACAGTTCCTGGCGGCTCTCGGGCGCGTGCAGTACGATGGGATCGCGCACTCCCAGATCGGTGAGCGATACGGTGCGATTGACGAGCCGACCGCTGCCGAGCCGCGCAAAGCTGCCGGCGACGTCGCCGGAATGTTGCGCGTGAGCGGTTGTCGCCAGACACAGCAGCGCGACGGACCAGATCGGGCGAGGCCGCGTGAAAGCTCGCGCGAAGCGGTGCGGGGACGGATCGAAGCTCACTTTCTCATATCCTTTGATGTGCGCGCAACCAGATGGAGGGCAGCGCACCACTCAGCGACGGCAACGGGTGAAATCACGCATTGGTCTGCTCGCATTAACGGCAGTTCGGGAGCGCTTCTGAAGTCGATGACGTGACGAATGCGTGCAAGCGCAGCCCGCCACGACGTAACAGACTCCTGTGGACTACTGCGCGTCCACGGTGGGCTGAACGCGCTGCTCCTCGCTAGCTCGCGCGCCCGCGAATTCTTCGAAGGGGCATCCCGTGAGCGCCGCGACGATCCGCTGCGACGCATGACCATCGCCGTACGGGTTGATCCGATGCGCAAAGTCGTCCCGTTCTTGCGCGTTCCCGATGAGACCCATGACGGCCTGCACGATCGACTCGCGCTGCGTGCCGACGAGACGCACCGTGCCTGCCGCCACGGCCTCGGGGCGCTCGGTGACGTCGCGCATGACCAGCACCGGCTTGCCGAGCGCCGGAGCCTCTTCCTGCACGCCGCCCGAGTCCGTCAGGATGATCGACGCGCGCTGCATCAGGCGGACGAAGCTCAGGTAATCCTGCGGCTCCACCAGATGTATGTTGCGCAGCTTGCCGAGCGACTCCTGCACTGGACCGCGCACGTTCGGATTCAGATGAACGGGATAAACGATCTGGACAGCATTGGTTGTGGCCAGATCCGCAAGCGCCGCGCAAATGTTTGCGAAGCCTGGGCCAAAGCTCTCGCGCCGATGGCCGGTGACGAGCAGCATGGGCTCGCGCGCATCGACGGACGGCAAGCGTGCGTCGATTTCGGCACGCAACACCGGGTCGCTGTCCAGCCGCGCGGTGGAGAGGTTCAACGCGTCGATTACCGTATTGCCTGTCACCACGACACGGCCGTGAAGGTTTTCCTGCACCAGATTCGCCTTCGAACTGGGGGTCGGCGCAAACATCAGATCGCTCATCACGTCGACAACGCGGCGGTTCATTTCTTCCGGCCACGGCTGCATCAGATTGCCCGTGCGCAAACCGGCTTCGACGTGACCGACGGGAATGCGCCGATGAAACGCTGCGAGCGCCGCTGCCGACGCTGTCGTCGTGTCGCCATGCACGAGCACGCGGTCCGGGTTCACGCTCGCCAGTACGTCGTCGAGCGAGGCAATGAGACGCGACGCAAGTCCGTTGAGCGTCTGATTACCCGTCATCAGCGCGAGGTTGTAGTCGGGCGCGATTCCGAACAGATCGAGTACCTGATCGAGCATCTGCTGATGCTGACCGGTGACGCACACGACCGACACGACTTCCGGGTTTACCGCCAGCTGTTTTACCAGCGGCGCCATTTTTATGGCTTCCGGCCGTGTGCCGAAAATCGACAGAATTCTCGTTGGCATGTCGCGATGTATTTAAATCGTTTTAATAGAGCCAGTACGCCGTATTCGCTAAACCGCCCCACCTACCGACGCCACCGGCCGCGCGCCGTCATCCCAGCGCATTCGCGGTCAAGGAAGGATGTAACAAATGCCGAATGGTGCGCACCTCGCATATTGAACCAGGTGGACGTGTAAAAACCGAAGCGGATTCTAACGTGGTTTACACGGTATTTTCGAGAACATCTGCGTCAAAACGCTAATATCGCCGGTCAGGTTGACAGGTAAATATTGCGGATTTGCTCCCATTATCCGTAAGGGACGGCGATGCAAACGTTTTCTGCCAACTTCCTGCGAATGCCTGAGGCCCGGCTCTTACGTTGTGTGCGAGAGAACGTGTTGTAAATTCGCGATATATCTTCACGCCTGATTAACGCACCATTACCCATTTGCGGCACTGCTCGCCTATCCCGTCCAAAGCCTCGCTCGTATGATGACGGGCGCTTTTCTACGATCGGTGCTCCCAGTCGCCTCCACCACCCATATCTGATCTGGATTCCATATCGTATTGGACTCCTAACTGGTACAACGGACGATGAGCGAGGCACTTCGTATTGCCGCGCTGCGAACGATGATGTCCGCAGTCAGGACTGGCAATCGTCAGTCGCGAGGTACTGGCGTTTCGTACGCAGCTTCCTGACTACTCCAGGCGATCGATTCCTGAGGGATTCAAGCAGGCTCCCTGGCTCAGGACAGCCCAGTTTTCGTGCAGGGCGAAAATGAGGACCTGCTCGCGCTGGCAAGCAGTCAACAGGTAGCGGCGAGCGAACGCGCTGCAGTGGATGTTGTTTTCACAAGTCTGTATGGAACCGACAAAAGCATCGAGCTTGCGGTTGGAAGTAATCAGCAGGCGCCCAACGCGACGTCTTTTTCTTCGGCTGTCGAACGGAAAAAGCCCCCGCTACGGCGCCTCTTTCACGCCTCCTGGCTGGATGCGGCTACCGCAGTCCGTTGATCAGCCGATCCGCTTCGCATGCAATGCGCGCATCTGACGGGCAGCCCGGCGCTGGCCACCCGCACTTTTGCGTGCTGACACAAGCCGGCGCTCTCGTACCAACTTGTTGTTGACATATGTGCAGCCCCCGTCTATGCTGCGCAATGTATGAAGAAAGCTGTTCTTCATCGCTTTTTCTCCGCCGCCGCATACCGGCATTGACTCACCCCGTGCTACTTGCACGGTTTATTACCCGAAATATCGTGTACCGCCTGTCAGGGTGCACCGTCAAGGAATATCGCAAGACAAGGACCTCGTGTCTTTGCTGCCAGAGGGAAACGCATTGATGCGCCCCGCGTAAGGACATCGACAGTTGTTCCGGATGTCCACGGATCCGGCCGCTGCAGTCCGCCATGCACCGCTGGTGCTCTCCGAACTGCCTCATCAAATTGCACATCAAGCGAACGGATGTTTCCGCCATGCGGAACAGCCGCTTCTCCTTTCATGCCGTGTTCATACGGCATTCTGAAAGCCCCCCGACGCAGCAATGCGTCAGACATCGCCTGAACGGGCGCGCCTCGAGCCATTGAGCGCGCCCTCGCATTTCGCGTGGCGAAAAGTCTGCGGGCTGCCCAATCCCAAACTGGCGCGACTGCAACAATTCCTTCCTTTCCGAAGGACTCCATCTTAACGAGCCCCGCCTCCATGAATCCGTAAGCGCTGCGACCAGCACCGCCGCTCCTGCCCCAGGTGGCCTGCTGCACCAGCGCACTCCAGCTCCAGCAACTGACACGGGATCACTCCGTGCCGGGGCCATGTTTGTGCGGTCCTTCCGCTGTCGGGCATGCCTCGTTCCGGAAGGCTTTCATTCTTTCATTCAATTCAGGAGAGAACGTATGGGGCAGACTTCCCGTTTGCGGCACGGTTCACGGCAGTACTCGATGTTTCGGGGCGGATCCTATAAAACCAGGGACAACCGCCGACAGCTCACGCATGAACTATGGGGGTTTCCCATGCGGTTGGGTATCCGCGTTACCCACATTCGAGACACCCCCCTGTGGGTCATCAAACTTTACGTCCAGATGCGACTGTGCGAGGGGATGAAGGCTGCGCATGGAAGAAATATGACGACGGCCATACGCGTGCTTCTCGATGAAGCGGGTCGCGGACTTGTCAACACTGTCTGTTCCAACGATGCGCTCGGTGTGCCTCGCCGCGATCGCACGGGCACCCGTCGCGCGCTGTCACCCGAGGAATTTGCGCAGATGCGCGAACGTGCGCGGTGTGTCGATGAAGGGCTGGCGCACCATATCTCGATCATGTACTACCTCGGACCGCGTGCGATTGAAGCCCTGCGGTCCGCGGACACGCTCGCGGGCTGGCTCGCCCTGCTTCGGATGGGTGCGAACTCCCTTCCGTTTTCGCATGGTGCCAAAACCAACCGTTTCCGCAACATCGAAATCATCAGCAGCTTGCGCGATCAGACGATCCAGACAATTGAAGCGGCGCTTGCCTATTGCGAGGCGCACAGCGGCAGGCTGATCAATGGGATGGATAACGATCTTAGGACCAGTCGCAATCGCATGCGCACCGCGCTCCAGGCTGCCGGATTCAGCGGTGACACGGTGTCGCATTGTTGCCGGTATTCATATGCCGTGAACCTGGCGCTAGAGCTGCTCGATGCTGGGGTAAGCCCCGACGCCGTCATGGACCGCGTGTCGCGGGCCCTTGGTCACGGGGACCGGGCGCCGATGGTGCTAAACACATACCTGCGCGAGATCAAGGAGCGGTTCGCGTCGGTGACCATTCCGAGAGTCCCGTCTCGCAACCCGAATCGTGCAGGGCGCCGCAGAAACCTGCCCGGTCCGCAACGCACCATTCGCTCGAACCGGGTGATGCAGTTCAAATAGTAATCCTGACATATCGCCAAAAACATGGCGCCCGTTAACCAGTTTCATTGTGCATCAACATACGCTAAGGAATAGAAAATGAATGATATCCAGACCACTGGGGACGACGTAAGTCTCATGGAAACGACACGTCACGTGATTGGACGCGAAGGATGGGACGCAGACGCCGCGCGCGTGCTCGACCCGCCCTGGCAGATCTTCGCGCGCTTTGTGCTCGGACTCGGCGCACCGCCGGCGTCGGTGACCGACATCCCGGAGGAAACGCTGGAGGCCTTTTCCCGACATTGTGACCTCGAAGGCGCAGTCGCCTTCGAGGAAGCTCCTCTCGTATTGGGTGCCGTCCGCCTTATCCTGCTTCACTGCGGTTATGACCGGGAGGCGCTCGCGGCCCTGAGCGCTCCGCGTCGCCGCAAACGCGTGCAAAACAAGGACAACGCGTATCGCCATGAAGTCGCGCGACCGCGCGAAGTCCCCGGTAAGACGGGGACGCAGGCCGGCGGTGACAGCGACTCATCCGGGGAGGAATAGACACCTGATGCGATCCGCCGGGAAGCTACGCAGGGCTTGCATCGGGTCGCCCCGCGACAGCCCGGCACCGGATCTCTTCCGACGCAGGCATTGCTCGACTTTTTTACCAACCAACGAAGCTCATAAGGACTACACATGCATTCAATCACCATTATTGTGCGTACATCGGATGATCTCACGCAACGTAGCATGACGGACGTCGTGCACGGCTATCGTGGCGCCAGTATCAAACGGCACGCAACGGACATGAACGCGCAACCCGGGCTTGCGGAGCCGGCCGCCCGCCGTGACGAAATGGAAGCGTCATATTGCACGCTGATGGCATCGCCTCATGGGGGGCTGCTCGAAGTTTCGCCGCAGAACCGGCAGGATCTGGTGACGTTCCTGAATGAACGTAAAGACACACTTGTCGAGCTGGCCTGCGTCGTCGTGATCGTATCGCCGGATGAGGAGTCGCAGCGCAACGCCGTCACCCTCCTGGACGCAACTGTGCCCGACAGCCTTGGACCCGAGCAATTTCGCCTGCTGCTTGTCGACTGCCCGCAGGATACGCAACCCGAGTCCGCGTTCGGACAGGTTTACACGTATCTGGGCGATAAACAGCTCGACGGGCTGGTTGTGCCGGCGGTGGTCTGCGCCTCTCGTGCTTTCGAACAGGCGCAGGCACACAAGCTCTCGCTTGGCGCGCTGATTCATCGTGCCGTCGACATCGAAGGCGAGTTCGCAGCAGCGCGCACACAAGGTGCAAACGAAAAGAAGCTTCACACGCTGAGCCGTCGGCTGATGGCGGCACGCACTGTCGTTGCCGCTGCACGTGAGTTTGAGCGTGCCTACGATCTGCTTGGCCTGCCTCGCATTGGAAAAGACGAGTGGCTGCGCGAAGCTGGCGCATCGCCTCACCGCGCGGCCTCCCGCTGAACACGTCATGGCTTGCACCCTGTATCAGCTGCTACGCCGCAGATGCAACCGTCAGTGGCATCACGGCGCATGCGGCAGCGCACGGTGCAAGCCCGTCCGCGAGCCTGCCTGTGCAGCGAAACGATGCGCGTTGTTCCCGTGCATCCAGTCGACGGACCATGATGAAGACTGCAGTCTGGAGACCGCAAACGCACAGATGATCAGAAAGTCGCAAAGGCTGGTCGACGTCGGCGCAGATTGAACACCGATATCGATATATGTTCCGGGAAGCGTCGGATCATCGATGCGTACGGCGTCGGACCGGACGCTAAACACTGCGAATCGATCGTCACCCGAGAGTGAATCGATTCCACGCTGTTGCAGTAAGCAATGCGGCAACTGGCTGCATGTCCTTTATCAACTTTCGCGTGAAGGAACAACTCACGCTATTACAGGAGTCAGGTAAAGATGAGCTGGAAAACTCTCGACGAGTATCTGTTTGCAAAAATCGACAGGATCTTCAAACCGACAACGCCCCAACCGCGTCGAACAGTGATTTTCAAGGGATTGCTGCGCCAGGTATCCCCCGCGACATCCAGTCCCACGTGCAATGCGTATGCGTGAACGTCCTGGCATGCGGCGATCGTTGTGTGCAAGGTGGGCAAAGAAGTGCCGCGATACCCGCCGGAAAGTGTCCGTGCTACAGGTGCGCCTTAATCGGGTATGCTGATTAAACAACGATCTGGCAAGATTGTCTCTTGACAGCGATAGACCGTTGTGTGACGATACAACTATCGGTCCAGCAACGGTTTACCCGGCCTCCGCTGAGGCATAACGGGTGGGTTACACCGCTGTACCAATATAAAAGTGAAAATTCCGCGCCCGGCTCTACGGGGCACGGCTGCAATCAGGCAGTAGGTGTTTCCGAAATGCGTCCTGGCACCCTAAAGTCAGTCATCTGAGGTCTTCCGCGATCTCATGCCCGCTTGGATTCGCTACTGTAAGGGCGAATCTGCCAGGCGCGGCCGACCCAACTGACACGAGCCTTGAAGGCGCCGATCAAAATTCCATTGAGCAGATGCGCAGCGTTTTGATGCGCACTTCCAATACCTGCCGTTGACAGCAGGCTCAATAGTCCGACGCATAGCTTGATCGTCCGACGCAGCATGCGTCACACCCGATGGACGTGCGTCAAGCCCTTGAACACATCCTCGCCTTTCGTGCGGAGTCTCGGGCGATCAGATCTAGAGCCAGCGGTGCAGTAATGCCCTTGGCCAATCAGAAGAAACACATCCAGTCAATCCCACACCAGTCCGAAAGCACCGCGTGTTCTGCCGCTTCTGCCCCAAGCGGCCTGCAGCATCCGGTGCAACCCCGACGTAAGTAACTTGCACGGACCATCCTGTGCCAGGGGGCCATGTATTGTGAATCTTCCGCCGCAGCCGGCATGCGTTTCTCTCCCATAAGGCTTTCTGAAGTTCTAACTTACCCCCTGGCGCGGACAATCCTGTGCCAGGTCCCAAGCACTGCGAATCTTCCGCCGCATTGGGCAGCCCCTTCTCGTCGGAAGGATTTTCTGGAGATTGAACAGATGGAACAAAACAACGCGGAAGCCCGATGCGGCATCGTCGACACCGCCTGCACTAACGACGCTCCCCGGGCACCCTGTCGCGGTCGCACGGGCGCACGCCGTGCGCAGACGCAATCGGAGTTTGCCGAAACCCTCAGGCGGGCACGGGCTGTTGATCCGGGACTTGCGCACCTGCTGTGCCTCATGCGCCTGCTGGGACTGCGACCGATTGAAGCGCTGCGGTGCGTGCGCGAACTGGCTGACTGGCTTGTCCTGCTTCGGATCGGTGTGCAATACCTTCGGCTCCCACGCGGTGCGGGGGCGAGCCGCGCGCGCCGGATTGAGATTATCGGGCCGCTGCGTGAGGACACCATTCGCGCAATCGAAGCGGCACTGGAACATTGCGAGGCCCACGACGGCAAGCTGATCCCGGGCGCGGATCAGAAAACGCAGCGCAACCGGCTGCGCGCGATGCTGCAGTCTGCGCGGATCAGCGGCGAACTGAGCACGCTGTCGCTTCGCCATGCTTACGCGGTTTCGCTGGCAAATGCGCTGATGGAGGCGGGTGCAAGTCCCGAGCAAGCGCGGGAGCGTGTTTTCGCATCAGTCGGCCAAGGCCCGCGGGCCCATATGTTCCTCGACACTTACCTGCGGGAGATTGGCGAGCGGTCCTATGAAGCCCCGCAGGCGCCGGGCGCGGCAGGCACCGGCCTGGTCCGCGAGGAACCATTCGATTGGGGCGTGATTGTGTTCACACGGTAATACGTGAAATGTCCACCCGGCAGGCGCTGGCCCGCCGGGTGGGGAACCGTGCAAGCTAGTGCCCATGGCGGTTGAGTGAATGACAATACCATTCATTTTGGATATCAAAGTGAATGAACTGCAGCTCGAAGCGACTGGCTTCACGCCGCCTGAAACGGCACACTGAAAAGTTGCAGCGCAGCGCCGTCGTTTTGCTGGATGCCATTGTGCCCGGCTGCATCGAGGCCAGGCAGTGCGGCGTGCCGCGTGTCGACTGTCCTGTATTGAGCATACCGGCCGCCGATAACGGAACATGTTCTAAGGAGACTCCGATGAACGCATCGACTGCATCCCGGCCGGCCAGGTCTATTGCCCTCAGGCGAGCCGGAAACGGTGCAACTGGCCCCGCCTCTCTTTCGCTCGCGCAGTGGACGATGACTGCGATGGTCCACGAGATCGGCTGCCTCGATGAGGTCGCGTGCGGGTTCATCTATCGCTGGATCTCACCGCCTTCCACCGACAACTGGTCTGAGAGCGTCGCCCTCCGCCACCCCTGCATGCGGCGACGACCCGGCAGATGTCACGCCTCCATCGTGCAGTCGATCTGGTTTGATGTGCTCGCCGGATGCCGCAATGACCCACAACTTCAACCAGGGCACAACTGGCAAGGTCGGTCCGCCCATGTGGCTGATTGCAGCCGCACTCGATCCATCCCCGCGGCACCTCCGGCGGCAGACCAGCAGTCAACATTGCAACGCTTTGCAAACACCTCATCACCAGGCAAGCGCGCGCTTGTCATTACCGTTGCACCGCAGTCAGGCAAGAGCGTCATGAGCGCGTACGTCCTTCACCCGATGCGAGCAACAATCTACCCGGTCCATGATCCATATGTCAGCAACGGAAAAGCGAGAAACGATGAAGCAGCACACGCACACGATGGCAGCAGATCAGAGTGCAGGATATGAGCCGTGACGCAAACGTATGCGTTGCCACGAGTTTCTCGACACGATGAATGCAATTGTGCCGTGGGCCGCGGTTCCCAAGCCATAGTTCGGCGATCGAGATCCCGTATTTATGGACGTTCGAAACGTCTCGGCATTGCATTGCCTCCATTCCCCATGTCGACGATTACACAACAAACTTGAGAGTGGCAAAGAGAGAACGAGAAAAGCGGTCTAGTCAGGTGTACAAGCCAATGAGTCTATCCCTATAGGCTACAGCTTCGTCGCTCGACACGGCCTGAAAAACAAGTTTTCCGTCATAGAAGACGTTGCGGTCCTCGACAGTCAGCATGGGCAGAACATCACGAGGCATTCTTGAGTGAGGGATTTGAAGATGAAGCATTGCGGTCGGATTTTTTGTTTTATTCGACATGTCTGTAACGCCATTCACTTTTTTATGGTAATTGACAGCTACTGGGACGATCGAACGCAGACCTTCACAACACTTCTTCCCGTAGCCCCATTCCGCATGGTCATCCTATAGCGTAATGAGTAACTGTCTTATCAGTCAAGCCTGTCTTATCAGCCAAACCGTGTGGATAGACTCATTCCACGTGGCTCTCCTGCTTTTGCGATGGCGCCGAGGATGGTCAGCAGCTTTTGTGCGGGCAACCAGAACAACCTTCTTCGGCTTGGTGGAGACGATACCTGCGGCCCCAAACGCGACATCAGGGGGGTGGCGTTTGCCACACCAATTCCGACAGCGACTGATTCCCTCGATCCCATTTTTGCGAATGCGAATCCGAATTCAAGCAACTGTCCGCGCTTATCGAAGAACGGTAGCAGCGGCGACGCATTGAATGCTCACTAACGGGCTCTCAGGAACTCGAACGGCAAGGTCGGCACCTCCACAAGCAGCAAGAACATGACTGTGACGACGTACAAGTGCTCGACGAGATACCGCACCAGCAGGCCGAACGCCGCAAGCAACTGCCTGCTCTATGTCGAGACGGGCGTGAGCGCGAGCTATCTGAAGAATTTCACGGACTCGTCGTCCGCGCCTTCGGCGGCACGCTACAACTGCTTCAACACGACGTCAGGGGGAGCGTCGTATTCGGCCCCCAGCCGTTCGATGCTGTCGTCGCTCGCGGGCGGCTCCGGTTCATCGGCGACCGCGCCTGCCGCCGTGTTCTGGTGGGACGATGGCGGTGGCGTGGGCCCGAAGAGCAAAACTACGGTCCGTCCAACCACTGCTCGCAGATGCCATCGAATAGTCCTGGCTACGGCGAGGACAGCCTGTACAAGAGCATGATCGTTGCTGGCCCACGCAACTTACACCGGAACGTCTGCGTGCACGCCAGCAGACCCGCGCGTTGTCAAAACCGGACTTCTAGGTTGCGGCGGCCCGGGTGGCGCACGCCATCTCGCCTCTGCCTGGACGCGCGCACGGCCACATGCCGTTCAATGCGCTCGCGCCCGTGTCGTCGTGCCGTTTGTTCCTTCAAAAGTCTTCGCGCTTCCCGCCGTCTCCATGCGAGCGGGCGCGCGACCCGGTCGCGCATGCGTCGCCTGAAATGCTCCAGAACTTCCAGGGGAAGCCGCGCAGGAAACAAGAGCGTGGCGCTCCCTTTGCTGATGCTCGCGATTTTCTGGTGGTTAGTCGATGAAACGAAGTACCGTACTTTCATTCGAATGCCTTTGCGGGTGACGACGACGCGGGCGACACGTTCTTCGCCGCCTGTTGTTGACGAAAGATTCGCGATGCGCAGGCGGCACAGTTCACATCCCTGCCGCTGCGTTTCCTTCCTCGCGATTGCAGGTTCGCACGTGATCTGGCAGACGCAAGCAGACGGGACCGGCGATGGGACGTCGCCCGACAACACGGCCGCTTACGCAATCTGTTCCGCACAGCGTCGGGGCGAACCGGGAGGCACATCGTGGAGGGCTGATGCGGATCTCCACGATGCGACCCTTCGGCGGCCCATCGGAAAGTCATCTCGTTGTCCGCGATCGCGACAAGAAGGGCGCCGAGAGAATTCAACTGTGTGCGAGTTTGCCTCCCTGTGACAAGAACATCGTGCTGGAAGATCCGGTCGCGCCAGATCGGGTTTGTCGCTCCCTGCGCAGCGAGACCATTCGCGTGCTCGAAGCAACCCTGGACCATTCCGATGGTGATGATGGCAAGCCGATCGCCGGAAAGAATGAGAAGACGATGCGCAACCGGCTGCGTGCTATGCTTGCTCCTGCGGGAAGTAGCGGCGAACTTAGCTCGCGGTCCATTCGCTTTTCCTACCCTCTATCACTTTGCGACTTCTTGCTCAAAACAGGCGCAAGCCCCGGGCAAGTGCAAGCTCGGGCTTTTGCGTGTTGTGGTCACGGCCGGCGCGCCCACGTGGCGCTCGACACGTACCTGTGCGAGATTTGCGGCAAGTACCGGACGACTACACGCGGATGAGGTACAGCCAGTATCTGACGGAACATCAGGAATCCCACGCCTCGCGGTCTGGTCACTCATTCTGTAAAGCGTGAACGTGCCGCGTCCCGCAGTCCTGGACTTGCGGACGCGGCTGCACCGATCACGCGAAGAAAACCCTTTCCGCGCAGTTTGTCGCGGTCGCACAAGGAAGATGAAAACCCTCGGCTCCCGCCGACCCGACATGCGGACATCCCTACGCCAGTCGAGCAGGTTGACCTGCGACGCGTTTTTATCAGCCGGGTCGTCAGCGTCGGCAACGCATAGACCATAGACGTCGTCGATCGCCCGCAATGCTGTCCGAACGCCAGATGAACATCTGCGGACACAAACCGCATCTCCCGTGCGCGACTACTCCGGTTAGGTCCCGCCGGACGCACCGGGAGTTCGGAGTCCAGCAGTCCTGCGTTCACTCACAGGCGAGATGTGGATCGCACCACAAGCGACCGGGACGCCCCCATCCCGCAGTCCCGGCCCGAGTTCCTGGCTGCGACGGCAAGCGAACGGTCAGCACCGTGTGACGATATGGCGCCATTGAATGGTCGTCCGACCTACGGTAGAGAAATGCTTTCCGCCGCCCGGTGCTGTCTCGCCACGTTAACCGCGAAGTGCCGTACGAACATCTTCCGCTGTGATTGTGGCTCCGCCGCCTTCGCGGCACCGGCGCAGCATCGCCTCATCGATGATCCGCTCCAATATCGCGCCAATTTCTGAAACTGGCACGTCGCGCATTGCAAACACGGCATAGTGCATCACGTAACGCGATATACGAAGTTCCCCTGCCATCAGGCGAAGCTCGACGCGTATATAAGATGCGACAGCGTCGGGGTCCGGCACCGCAAGCGGAGGCTGGTCCGCGCGTCGGGTGTCACGCGCCCGCGCATCCGAAAGTGCGCTGCTGTTCATTGCGCTGACCGATATAAGTTCCCCTGCGCTGGTCTGAGCTCCCGCATCATCCGCACTTGTCACGAACGCGGTCTCACGGTCGCAACTGCCCTGAAGTCCCCGCTCTGTAGCGGCGGCGGCATCTATGATCGAATGTCGCGATCCAGCGGGCGCCAGAAGCGCATCGTGCCGGTTCAAAGCATCATCGCCCCTGGCGCGTCCGTACATTCGGTCAAGCCTTGATCGAATGTAGGAGGTAGATGAGCATGATCGAGACATGAAAACTTCCAGCGCGATTGCCGTAGACAGAGCGAGCATGGATATGACAGAAAACCCGTCAAATGGCAGAAACGTATGTGCCACGGCAAAGACTAACGTCGACCGGCCGAACCAGCGGAACATCGCCCACCGACGAAAAGCAGAACGGAACAGGAGCGCTATCGCTACACCCGTCCACAGAGAGACACTCCGTTCAGTCGATGTAAAAATATGCCCCGATGCGACGTCGGACCAGACTCCCGTCAACCAGTAGATAAACAACGCAATTCCGGCCATTTGAGAACCTATGACGTCAATACGCAGAAGACGTTTGAATAATCCCGATACTTTCGATTGCACGAAATTCTCCTTAGTTAAGCTTACAAAACGGATCACGATAAAATCGTCCGCAACGACAGTGTCGAGGAGAGATGCGCCGACGCAAGTGGAGGCACGAAAGGCATGACGCCCGTCATATCGCCACCACAGGCAATGTCGTCCAGGCACGGAGCCCGGAAACCTAGAGAACGACAATTATCTTGGCCGGGCGGCCATCGTAATTGACAATCTACAGGAAACCGAAACAAGTCCACACACACTGGCGGCCGGCAGCCAGAAATGGTTGGGCGAGCCTGCTACGCAAGTGGGCAGGCCTGAAGTCCAGCTATCTTTATTTCGCGGGGAGGTCTGACAGGTGCCGGCTAAAAGGAGAGGCGACAAGCGGACACAACAGGAAGCAATATGTCGAACGCGCGGCACGTGCCGATTGCATTTCGATCCGCCATACTTCTAATATGTAAATGCTAGCCTGGCACCCTGGTACATTCAGCGCAGGAAATGAACGCATACGCTCGAGCGCGCGCCGTTGCGGTTCGCAGTGGTGCTCAATGCATATGTTGAGGAGCGGGGATTACCTTAGACGGTGCCGATCATATCGGGACGGGGCCTTCCGCCGCCAGGAGGCCACTTGATCGGTCCGCCGGGCCCTCTCCACGCGCGGACCAGCGGCGCCAGGCGGATCTCACCGGATACGCGAGCGTTGCCGATATCGATCCTCGGACTTCTGGGTAACCCTCAGGGCGACAATCGAAACGATCGCCATGACACCTGCGACGGCCGTAAGCTTTCCTTCAGACCACTGCCCAAACCAGTCGTCGAAGAAAGACGCTATCCCCATGTCTCGCCAGAACATTGCCACGGTCATGGCGAGCGTGGCGAGCGCAAGCACGACGAGCGCGACGGCACGCAGGAAGCGCATGATGACTGTGAAGTCGTCGTCTTCATTCAGGGGTGGCATTAACGTGCTCCTTGCACGGTTTTCAGGAAGTTGATTTAAGATCCCTCTTGCGTCGTAAACGGTTTTCACAAGCGTCGACCCAATACCTCCCGCTAGTGAACAAAGTCTTGAGCAGCGAATACGCTAGCGGCTGCCAGCTCAACGTCCGCGGCGCGAATCTCATTAACACGCTCGCGTAAGGCGCGAACGGCGGCCATATCAACGATTTTTTGCAGAACCGCGTCGGCGTCCGCGATTGATCTGCCCACGAGAAGCTGTTGTAGACGCAAGCGCGTTCCAGGCATGATCACGTAAGTACTCCCCGCCAGCTTCTTGAGATGCGCACAGGCGTACCGAACCATGTCCTGCGAGCTCGGTACGTCGAACATGATTGTTTCCTCGAATCGCCCACCCCTTAAGGCCGCTGGATCAATCTGGTCTAAGTGATTTGTAGTGCATATGTATATGATGTCGCGCGTCCGGCCCGCCGCGCCGTCTATTGTCGCGAGAATCCTGTTCGTCAGCGAGGCGACGTTCGAGTGTCGCCGGGTGCGAAGAATATCCTCGCCTTCGTCAATCAACACAACAGTCGGCCTTAGCTCGCGTGCCTCGCGCACTAGCGATTCCCAGGTTTCCGGTCGGGCGATGATCTGACCACCGGTGGTCGAAAGGAATGCATAGCCGCTCTCTTTGGCAAGCGACATCGCAGCGGCTGTCTTCCCGGTTCCGGGAGGCCCGGCAAACAGCAGCCCGGTTGGAATACGTCCGCCAATCTTTTCGAGATCAACCGCATTCTTCATCCTGAATGCGAGGTTGCGTAATATGTCTCGTGACAACTCCGGCATGATGATCTCGTCGGTTGACTTCACGTTTTCCGGCAGTTTGCCCTTCCGGCCTTGCAGCATGCGCATGGCTGCCATGGCGGCCTCGGACGTAACATTGCCTGAGGACAATAACCCGTTGTCACGCATCTCTCCGAGCTGCCTGCCAAGTGCGTCCAGTCGGCTTGCACTAAATCCTTCCCAACGTTGCGCAAGATTCGCCAGCGTGTCTGGGTCAATGCAATCCTGCCCCAACGCCCTGCAAAGGCTATTGTGAAGAAGAGCCTTTCTCGCCTCAAGATCAGGCGATGGCACCTCAATCTTGTAGTCAAATCGGCCATCGCGAATCGATGCCTGATCAAGGACACTGTCGTTGAAATTGGTTGCTGCCACGAGCACTACGGGTGTGCCGCGCAATGCTACGATTTCAGTCAGCATTACGTTGGTCATATCATGATCCATCGAGTGCGTGCGTTCAGAGCCCCTGCTTTTAACCAGAGAATCGAATTCATCGATAAATAGCAGGCACGGTGACATACGTCGCGCTGTATCAAACACCGCCTTGATTCGGGCGGGTGTCTCGTTTACCCAGCGAGATGCCACATCACCATAGGCAACTTTAATAAATGGTATTCTTAGTTCCCCGCTTAAAGCTTCGGCAAACATTGTCTTTCCGTTTCCCGGCTCCCCGAATAACAATATTCCATTGCGCGGATTTTCCTGTGATTGGAGATGTATCTTCTGATCGCTAGACGAGATGATTTCGCGCGCGGAAAAAATGAGGCGCTTTTTGATATCAGTCATACCGACAATATCGCTAAAGCTGTACCTCGCCCGCTGTATCAGATGTTCATATCCGTACTCGGATCGCACAGCCTGTGAAGAATCACTCGACTGCTGAACGCTAGTCTGTGCAGGACGCAACTGCTCGTGAGCAGCGAGCTTCACCCGTCGCTTTCGCTCGAATATAAGGAGCGGCAATCCCGCGCAGCAGATGAACACGCCGTATACGCCATACACATTTGCGGCTAGCAGCAGCCGTAGCGTCCCGATGCCCACTACGGCGAGAGCAGCCCACCTCCAGCCCCGGCGCCCGGCGCTCAGGAAGACAATTGCCCCTGCGGCGACGACCGTCCATCCGAAAAACCTGAACCCGTTCTCGCCCACCAGATTGTATGGCCCGGATATGGAAGCAAACAGCAACGCCCCCCAGATAACCGGCAATCCCAAGCAGATCGTTTCGACGAAAGCAAACATGAGCACAAACATGATATCTCCTCTGTAGTTAGGCATCCAAATCCGCGTTATGCATACCGCGCATGGATCCGCAGGTCGATTGTCGAGGGATATCTCACCGACGCAAATCACCGTCGGCGCGAGCAGAAGAGTTAAAAGGACGTGGACAAGTCCGGAATATCCGTAAGAGGTCGTTGGCGACGATCTGCGTTGCGAAGAGCAAGTGGATTTGCCGGATCTTCGAAGGGACACAAAGACCAGATACAAAATGCTCCGGCGTCTTCGCAATGTACGTGACGCGTATCAATCCGCGTTATCAGCTGAGAGCTCGGGCACGAGCTTAAGGCGGTGTATCCATAGACGCGCTCCATTCGATCGGCGATCCGCTACGACGAAAATGCCTCCGAAATGCAGATATCACCAGCATCTGTAGATGAGCGATGGGCGTTCTCCCGGGGAGCACTGGCAGCCTGGGCGTTACCGGCGCTATTGGAGCAAGGGACGGATCGGAAGAAAGCCGCTGTGGTCGACCGATTTGGATGTGCGGCACGGTGAAGGCTATCTGGGGTGGTGCACCGGGGAAAGGAATGTGTGACGTCGGCCGGGTCACACCCTATTCGGTCTGGGCCTTGACTTCTATCTGATGTACACCGATTCTTCGCCTCCACTAGCCGCTGGGGTCCGATTCAAGTACTAGGTCTCCCCCGCAGGTTACTTCAGCCCCTCGCGGGAATGTTCCGATCCGTTCTTCTTCCCCGCGACCATATGAGCGGCTGACCACAACCCGCAACAAGGAATCACCGCGCTCCATCATCTGGCGGCGCCGCAGATTCGGATGTGTACTCGCCCGAGACGTACGGCAACTTGCATAATTCGCATGATGCTACGTCACGGATCTGTACCGTCTATCTCGTACTCGAACCATGTTCAGATTTAATCGTCTCGACCAAAAAGCCCTTCGTTCTTGGTCACCGACCCGCTGATCGCGATTTCATTTGCCGCAGAACGGGTTGCCTCCCAACGCCCATTTCCTCCATGCAAACTCGAACGTAATCACGCAGGTTTTTCTGTATATTACGCGCTTCCAATCGTCAATTTCCTTTCAAAATCAATACGAAAATCTGCAAAAACTGTCTCACAGTGAGACAAAACTGTTCCTCAACGAATCTTCGCGGTCGGACGATGGAGAGCCGCATTCTCTTGCCTTCCTTTCTGCATTGAAAGCTTCTCCGCACCGTTACCGTCATCGTTACGACCTTCGAACTCAGGCCCTCTCCTGCCAGTAATTGTCGTGCTCGGGTCGCCTTTCAATCGTGGCGTGTCTTTCCGGAGCGTCTTCGTAGATGCACTGCGCGCCCCCCCAACAAACAGCGCATCGTCGAAAATCGCCGTCCTTCCCCTCGTGCCATCGCGAGTGATTCCAGAAACGCGGCCAGGCTCCGCGAGTCGCCATGATCCGCGGGTTCGCAGGAAGAGTTCGAAACAACTTACCAGCCCTTCCCGTCCTATGCGCGACGATCATACGAAGTCTGCGCGACCCAGACTGTCACTTCGACCCATCTTGTCCACGGCTTCACGACGCCGACTTGTCACGGCTCATTAGCGGTGAATTTGATCAAAAACTCGATCCCCATCGCTCCTGTGGCACCAGGTTCCTCAGTCGTCAAACAGCGCCTCCACGAGACGTCATTGGACTCGCCAGTATTCTACGTCGGGACTGGATTGGTCGATGAGATCGAAAGCGCGCCGAAATAGCGTGTTTTTCGAATCCCGATTTATCGGTTTGGGACGTATTATCAGTCCATGAAAACGAATCAGGCATTGGATAGTTTTCAAATTGGACATCACCTCCAATGGACAACCACACCACGGGATCTAACTCATGCTTCCTTCTGCCTCGAAAATGGATGAAACCTCTAACCCCTTGTCACTCAGGGAGCCACGAGTTTTCCTCCAGACTTTGCGTGATACACAAACAGCGCTGACTCAAGCCGTGGCGACTCTGACAGAGATCTGCGCCACCCTGGAAAGTCTGGTCAGCGAGTACGGTGGTCGCATTCATGAACCAACAAATGCTTGCACGTCGATCCAGAATGAGTTGGATCTGGATGCGAGGTTTTCCAAGCTATCCGGGGAGCTTCTTTTTGCCACTGATATGGCCATGGAGGATATTCTGTTCAATCAGTCCACGCTTGAGCGCAAGCTGAATAAATACGAAACCCAGCTAGCGCAATTACAGCGAGATCTTCTCGGAAGAAATATCGATGTTTCTGTTAGTGGCCATTGGTCTGCAGCAGTTACCGATCCGTTCCGACTACTCATACTGTCGGTCGAGAGACGCTATGGCCAAATCAAGGAAAAATTGTCATCCTGGTTTTCGTTCGATCGCCACTACCTTGCGTGGATTGTTTTTCTTATTCTTATTTGCGAGATTCTATCCGTTGCTCTTATTCGAAGTATCTAGAGAATGAAAGGGACTTCCCCGTCCCGAGGCTGCGGCGGAAGCCGCGAGTCGGCATCAATGTGCCAGGATGACGTTGCGAACGTTCATCGACACCAGCGAGAGGGGAAGTCCATGGCTATTGTCACTATCGGAATCGATCTTGCCAAGAATGTATTTGCCGTTCACGGTGTGGACGAGACCGGTAAGGCGATGCTGATGAAGCCGCGTGTTCCGCGCGATCAGCTGGCGGCGTTGATCGCACAGTTGCCTGCGTGCCTCATTGGCATGGAAGCATGCTCCGGCGCTCATCACTGGGCCCGGATGTTCCAGCAGCACGGTCATACGGTCAAGCTCATGGCGCCCAATCTTGTCGCGCCTTATCGCATGTCGGGCAAGCGCGGCAAGAACGACGCGGCGGATGCTGCTGCAATCTGCGAAGCGGTGACGCGCCCGAGCATGCGTTTTGTGCCGCTGAAGGACGAACATCAGCAGGCAACGCTTTGCCTGCATCGGACACGACAAGGTTTCGTCGAAGAGAGGACAGCGACCTACAACCGATTGCGAGGCCTGCTCTCGGAGTTCGGCGTGGTGCTGCCACAGAGCCCGGAGAAGTTGCGCAGGTACATCACGGAACATCTGGACGCATTGCCTGGCTGGGCAAAGCGCAGTATCAGCGATCTGCTTGAGCATGCGGGCCATATCGAGGATCGCCTGCTCGAATACGACCGTGCGATCGCTGATATCGCGCGTGAGGACGCGCGTAGCAAGAGGCTGATGCAGTTGCGCGGCATCGGCCCAACCACGGCAAGTGCGCTGCTCGCCAGTATCGGTGCCGGGCACGACTTCAGAAACGGCCGACAGGTGGCAGCGTGGATCGGACTTACGCCCGGTCAATATAGCAGCGGCGGTAAGGCGCGGCTGGGTAGCATTACGAAGGCAGGTGACGCCTATCTGCGCGGCTTGCTGGTCAACGGTGCGCGCGCTGTCATTGCCAATCTCGGAGAGAAACAGGATCGCTTCAGCCGATGGGTTCGAACCCTAGTCGAGCGCCGGGGCTACTGGCGGGCGGCCATTGCGATAGCCGCAAAGAACGCGAGATTGGCGTGGGCCTCGCTGAAATACGGAGATGATTTCAAGCTCGAACCAGAGGCAGACTAACTTCGATGCGGGGCCTGTCAATCAACCTGCAACCGGACACGAGCGCAGACATCATGAGCACATAGGAACGATCACTTTGCACTGCCAGCGGTGATGTGAAGCGGGTTGGACCCGCGCGGGGCGTACCTGACTAACACGGCGGGGATATCCATTCCCGGCTAGAGAATGAGGCCTCTGCGCGCGTCTTTCATCAGGGTCCGGGCCATTGGTCCAACATGACCGGTTGTAGAACCGCAGTCCTTCACCTTCTCACACGCACCAGCCCGGCATTGCAGCATGTATCAACAGCGAACCTCGATTGAGCTTGTGCTCAACGGGGAAGCCCTTGTAGCGTGTTAGGAACTTCGAAGTAGCGGCACTGCGTGAACAAGCATAAGCATGGCGAAGACGACAAAGTGCAGCCCAGAAAGAGTTTCAGGCAAGCGCTCATAGTCTCGCGTGAGACGTCGGAAGCGGTTAAGCCATCCGAAGCTGCGCTCGACCACCCATCGCCGCGGTAATAGCACAAAGCCTTTTTTCGCATCATCGAGCTTGACTACATGGAGATCGATGCCGTGATCGCGCGCTGCCTGTGCAGGATCTTCACCCGTGTAACCCTGATCGGCAAAGGCCACTTTGACAGTTTCTCCTGTGGCCTGTTGCACCTGACGCGCAAGCTCTGCCACCTGCGCGCGCTCCTGCTCGTTAGCCGGAGTCACGTGTACAGCGAGCAACTGACCCAGCGTGTCGACCGCCATGTGCACCTTGCTGCCACGCTTGCGCTTGTAGCCGTCATAGCCTGCACGCGGGCCGCTTTCACACGTCGATTGCAACGTACGGCCGTCAAGAATCACTGCACTGGGCTGTCCCTGCCGCCCTTGCGCCACGCGTATGATCGATCGCAGATCACTGACCATGCACTCGAAACACCCTGCAGCCAGCCATCGCTGCGTCTGCTGGTACACGAGTTCCCACGGCGGAAAGTTGTGAGGCATCAGTCGCCACGGGGCCCCCGCCCGAGCCATCCAGCGCAATGCATTGAACATCTCGCGCAACTCATACTTGCGCTGCGGCGCACGCTCATCCATCAGCACCAGATATGGAGCTACGAAGCTCCATTCTTCGTCTGACACGTCCGACGGATAAGGTTTGCGTTTCTCTCTTGTCATCCCGCCAGGGTACCAGGTTTGAGAGAAAGTTCCTAACACCTTCTAGCCCTTCACCCGGACAATTGCTGACCGGCTACGCCTAATCTGCGTCCCGGACATTCCCTCTGTCGCGGTAATGCCCGTAGCAGCATTTTCCGCATTCCATCATTCCAAATTCGCTGGAACTATTTTACATAGGATAACGAAATTGAATCAATATACACCGACCGCTGCCACGCGGATGTTTAAAAGTTTTTTTGGACCCTTTTTGGGCGTGAGTACTGCCGTGATCCGGGACCCGGATCTTGATCGGTTCATGGATGCAGCACTTATTGCAAGGAGCATCCTTAAACGACACCCAAATGCCGACACGTGTTATGCGCTGGAAATGCAACTCGGATTGATGGTCAACCTGTTTATGGATGCGCCGTTGCTTTCGACAAAACCGCTCCATCAGGTACAGACAATACTGGATGCTGCTGAAATCACTGGTTTCGCATTGTCCGTTGCTGCCGGCAACGGCAGAGTTAGCGCCCTGAACTAGACTGGTTGTTCGTCGAACTACCTCGTCGCATTACATCTATGTTAATGATGCTCGGACGAGGTAGCGCGATATGGCCTTCATGTCCTGTCTCTGACTAGTTTTCTCCCAGATACTCAGGAAAGCGGGTGTACGTGGTCAAACACCGAGCCTGTCTTGATTCTGGCTCAATATCAGTCGCAGACATCCAGTGCGCGCCACGTTCAAGTTGTCCAATAATGTCCCAGCGTTCGTTCTCCATCGCGACCCACTGCGCCTCTCGAACACCGGCAGTAACGGGGTAAAGGCGCCATTGAGTAGGCCATTGACTATCGCCCTCCAATCGGAACCGCAATTGACCATCAATGAGTATGTCGAAGGCATTCTCACCATCGGTGACCGCATGTACGCGATCAGCGTAGCGGAAACGAGCGCCAGTGAACGCGCGCGTCGGACAGGGTGGCACTGACATGTAAAGTATCCCGAAGGTCGTTGCAACCTGTCCAGCTTCTCATTCGTGATCTGCAATGCAAGTCAGGAGCATCGAGTGCGCATCGATCCGTTGTCAGGCGCGAATGTTTCTACGAGACCAAACATCAGAAGGCGTGGCAGTTTTGATTGCTGGCGGCTTAGTTACAGTACCCCCACGCATCTCTCAACTTTCTAGATTTGGTTTGCCCTTGACTCTCTGCCGCCGCTGATATTTGTCAGCCAGCCAACTATGCTGGCTTCGCTTTGCGATGGACGTCTAAGCTTCGGCGCGGGTCACAGCACGCGAGTCACAGCATTCATATTGGCAGATCCGGACGAACCGGCAGCGCTGGGCAAAACCCTTCCGGTATGCCGGCCTGCCGTCGACCACGCGGGCTGTGTCGATCACTGATCTTGCGATTTCTGTGCAAAACTCGAGTTCGTCCGTCACCGAATAATTAGTCGGCCCTGAACAATTCGCTTAGTCGGCCACTCAACTCATGCTGTTGGCACGGCGGCGACGATATGGTTTAGCAAGGCGATGAGGACGAGGGCGTAAAAAAGCTTCAGCTTCCTGAGGATCATC